>CAVRTC010000020.1:0-249982 GCA_963723985.1 uncultured Actinomycetes bacterium | reverse complement strand
ACAATGATTTTATCGGTGATACCGCCGTCATTGTCGGTTATGAGAATTTCATTCTTTCGGGAAATCGTGTCGACGTCGATGATGCGGCCAAAAATTCAAACGGGATGGATATACTTTTTTCGTCAAACTTTTCAATTGAGTTCGAACACAGTTGAAGATGCAGGAAATTATGGAATAAGCGTCTGGGACACTGCTTATTTCACCCTTACGGACAATCAGATCTTGGACTGGGATTCGTAGGCAGCCAGGTTCCGTTCGAGTAATTTTGGACAACGCCAATGATTTCGCAGTTGACGACAATCAATTCGCGACCTCGACACCGGCTGGGCTCTCGCGAGTCCTGATCGTCGGCCCGGGGTCCCATAACGGGACCGTGTCGGGGAACGCATATGTGGACGAGGGCGCTGGGCCGGTCCCCTTGTTGCCAACTTAAACGGCGAACCAAGGCGTCTTCATCGGACCACAGGTCTCTGATCCTACCGGACCACAGATCTCTCTGGAGGACGCCGCGTGGGACTATTAGGTTCCGGCCGGCACGTTTTCCGATGTCAACGGCGCGAGCCTCGCCTACACGGCTGCCCTCGAGAATGGGGGTCCGCTGCCGTCATGGCTGACATTCGCCGCGGCGAGCCGCACCTTCAGCGGAACGCCGCCGCTCGATTTCACCGGAGTGTTGGCACTCAAGGTGACGGCCAGCGCTGACACGCTCTCCGCCTCTGACCATTTCAACCTGATAATTGCGACTCCAATCCAAGGGAATCCCCACAGATAACATCCTCGATGGTCAGTCTCGGACGGCCCTTTTGACCGGCGAGGCCGGCAACGACAGCTACGCGGTCGACGATGTGGGGGATACTGTCGTGGAGCACCCGAGCGGGGGCAGCGACACCGTCTATGCTGGCGTGAGTTATAAGTTGACGGCGAATGTCGAAAATCTCCAGCTGATCGGCTCGGGCAGCATCAGCGGCACCGGTAACGCGCTTAATAATATCCTGATCAGTAATGGAGCCGGCAATATCCTGGCGGGCGGGGCCGGAATTGACAGTTACGTCGTGCACAGTTCAGCCGACCAAGTGAAAGAGAAAGCGGGCGAGGGCAACGGCGACACTGTGTACGCCTATGTGAGTTTTGCGCTCGCCAATCACGTGGAAAATCTGCAGTTGGTGGGCTCCGGCAACATCAACGGGACCGGTAATGGTGGCGACAACGCGCTTACCGGTAATGCCGCCGCTAACGTGCTTGATGGCCGGGGGTGGTGCGGATCGGCATGGCCGGCGGCGGCGGCAACGACAGCTATGTGGTCGATCATGCAGGAGACGTCGTCGTAGAAGGCGCCAACGGGGGAGCGACACCGTCTCTGCCCGCATCAGTTACACGTTGACGGCAAGCGTGGAGAACCTGCAGCTGCTCGGATGGGGTCTCATAAACGCCACCGGCAATGCTGGCGACAACGTTCTGATGGGCAATGTTGCCGACAATCTCCTTGACGGCCGCGCTGGCGCGGATCGCATGGTCGGTGGGTCCGGAAACGACGCTTACGTGGTCGATCATGCAGGAGACGTGGTGGTGGAAATCTCCGGCGGGGGCACCGACACGGTCTACGCCGGAGTGAGCCATACGCTGGCGCCGAACGTGGAGACCCTGCAGCTGATCGGCTTCGGCAAGATCAGCGGCACCGGCAACGCGCTCGATAATATTCTGGTCAGCAACGGCGGCGGAAATAACTTGGCGGGCGGCCTCGGAACCGACAGCTACGTTGTGCACAGCTCAGCCGATCAAGTGATCGAGAAAGCGGGCGAAGGCAACAACGACACTGTCTATGCCTACGCAAGTTTTACCCTCTCAAACCACGTGGAAAATCTGCTGCTCGTCGGCTCCGGTAAGATCAACGGGCTCGGAACGCTGGCGGCAATGTGCTTACAGGCAACGGCGCCGACAACTTGCTTGATGGTCAGGCCGGCGTTGACCGCATGGTTGGCGGGGTCGGCAATGACAGCTATGGGGTCGATCATGCCGGAGACTTGGTGGTGGAGAATCCCGGAGAGGGCAACGACACCGTCTACGCCAAGGTCAGTCACACATTGACGGCAAACGAGAGAGCCTGCAACTGATCGGCTCAGGCAACATCAACGGGACCGGGAACGCCTCGGACAACACGCTGATCAGCAACAGCGGCGTTAATATTTTGACTGGGGGCTTCGGAAACGACAACTACGTCGTCCACAATTCAGGCTGTCAACTTATCGAGAACCCAGGCGGGGGCACAGACATTGTCTATACGTATGTGAATTTTATTCTGGCGGACAATGTCGAAAACCTGCTGCTGGCCGGCTCCGGGCATATCAACGGCACCGGGGGTGGCGGCAACAACGTGATCACCGGCAACTCCGGCAATAACGTATTGACGGGAGGAGGCGGCAACGATCACTTCGTGGAAGGGCTCGACTTCGGCATCGACCGAATTGCGGACTTTAATGTCCTTTCCAACTCACTATCGTTCTCTAGTGCAATGTTCACCGACTTCAACGACCTGATGAACCACACGGTGGACAGTGCGAATGGCGCGGTGATTACGTTTGACGTCGACAACATCCACACCTTCGGTCTGGTGTAACCAAGGCGGGCATGCAAGCCCATCCCGGTGACTTTTACTTCGTTTGAATGATTTGCAGGCGTCTAGCGGAACTGCATCGGTCGTTCCGAAAACAGCTGCCGATTGAGGGACCGAGAGTAACGCAGTGCGACCGAGAACTGAGCGCCGGGTCAGCCGGAAGATCCTTGCGTCGCATTGCTGCTTTCATTTCAAGGCACGTCCATCAAGCAAACGAGTTTTGTCGTTTCGAGCATAGGGCGGAACTCGTTCGGTCGGCAATTTTTTCGACGAAGCTGACGCTCCGGCGCCGCGGCGTGCTTAGTCGCTCGATCGGTTGGTTGACATCGACACACCGCTCGACACCACTATCTGCCTGTTGCGCCGAGCGGGTCATTCCATGCGGGTGAGATACAACGTTGCCGTTAAGCTCCGCCGGGCCGCGCCAGCAGCATCGTGATCGGCATCGTTCTCCTGCCGCTCTATCTCGAAGATTTTGGGCATCGAAGCCGTCGGGCTAATCGGCTTCTATGGGATGTTGTTCACGGTCTTCGGCGTGGTGGAATATGTGCTCGGCACGGTGGTCATGCGCGAACTGGCGAGGCGTTCTGCTTCGCCTGATGATTTGCAGGAAAAGCGCAATCTCATACGGACCACCGAGATCATCTATGCGCTGTTTGCACTGGTCGTCGGCGTTGCGGTGTCTCTTGCCGCTCCTGCCATCGCCCGCATTTGGCTCACGAGCACCGGACTTGATCGCGGCACGGTCGTGCAGTGTCTCATTGCGATGGGCTGGACGATCTCGCTGCAGCTGCTCTTCGGCCTGTACGTCAGCGCGTTGAATGGAATGGAGCGACAAATCCAGTCCAATTCTCTCACGATATTTTCCGCCTTGGTGCGCGGCGTTGCCGCGCTGCTCGTTCTGTTGTTCGTCTCGGCGACTCTGCACGCCGATTTCATCACGCAATTGCTGGCTGTTGGGCTTGTTCTCATTCTCGCGTTCTTCGTCGTCTGGCACGCGTTGCCGGCGACCGGGTTGCCCGCGCGCTTCCGTTTCTCCCTTCTGCGCGCCACCTCGCACTACGCCCCGGCGCTCGCGGGCAACGCCCTCGTCTATGTCTTAATTCTTGCAGCAGACAAGCTGATCGTGAGCGCGCTATTGCCGCTGGACGTGTTCGGCTATTACATCATCGCCAGCACGATCGCGAATCTCACCTGGGCGGTGATCGGGCCCGTGAACGTCGCGCTGGTGCCGCGGTTTACTGGGCTGCTGGCAAATCGAGGTGAAACAGGAAATCCGTCATCTGTTCCATTTCGCCAGCCAGTTCGTGTCGTTTGCGCTCCTCCCGGCCGCCAGCATTGCGGTGTTCCATGCCGAAGCGCTGGTTCTCCTGTGGACGGGAGATGTCCGCGCGGCCGCTGAGTTCAGGATATTGGTGCCCCTGCTGATGGGGGGAACTGTACTTCTCGGCCTTTCCTGCGTTCCAAACGCGCTGCGCACGGCAGCAGGTTGGCCGCACGCGACTCTCTATACCAACATGCTTACTTTGGCGGCGCTGCCGCTCAGCGTCGTTGCTGACACAGCGCTTCGGGCCTTCCGGCGCCGCAATGATCTGGGTGCTGTCAGGCGTATCGCATTTCATCATCCCGCCCCGCGTTCCTCCACCGCCGCATGCTTCAGGCGGATCGGGCGAGGTGGTATCTGGTCGATCTCGGCCTGCCGGTAATAGCAGCGGCGGCTGTTGGTTTCGCGTCGCGCTTGTTGCTGCCTGCCGCCGAGAGCCGGATCGCGATTTTTCTTTGCCTCCTGGGCGTCTGGATAGCGGCAAGCCTTGCCGTCCTGGCTGTCAGTCCAGCCCTGCGCCGTGATCTTGATCGGATGGTGCGGACAGGTCTCGGGGAGTTGCGCGGCCGAGCGAGCGATGCAAGAGAAAAGCCCAGTGAATTGGGTCCGTAGGGGCAGATGAAAACCGAACTGGTCAGCTTGTTGCAATGTCCGGCCTGCCGGCACGGAACAATCGAACCGGCAGGTGAATGAGCAAGGCAGCTTGTCTGCTCCCATTGCCGCATAGTCTACCCTATAGTGAACGGCGTGCCGCGCTTTGCGCCGCACGAGCACTATGCCGGATCCTTCGGCACGCAGGTGAATATTCATCCGCAGACCAACTCGATAGCCATACCGGCCTTCCGATGTCCCCGTACTCGCCTGTTCGAGGTATCCGGGTGGCCGGAGGAACTGCGGGGGGAAACGATACTGGAAGCAGGATCAGGCGCCGGGCGGTTCACCGAAGTTCTGGTGAGCACGGGTGCGCGTGTCTTGTCGTTCGACCTGTCGGGCTGCCGTGGAGGCGGATCATGTCAACAATGGGCTCAACTCGAACCTCCTCATCTTCCAGGCGGACATCACCAAAATTCCGATTCCTCCCGCGTCCATGGACAAGGTGCTGTGCCTGGGAGTGATCCAGCATACGCCCGATCCCGAGGCCAGCTTCCCGGCCCGCCTTGCGAAATACGTGCGTCCTGGCGGCGACCTGGTCATCGACGTCTATGCTGCACGGCTGCGTTCGCTGATCTCCTGGCGGTACCCGCCACTGCCCTTACTAATGCATCAACGAGGAGCGCTCTGTATCGGGCGATCTCGGCGCTGGCGCCGCCGCTGGTGCCACTATCCGCGTTCCTCTATCGCGTGGCGGGACGATTTTGTGCGCGCCTCCTGCCGATCAGCCAATATCAGCACTTCCTGACCGCCTCCCGAGTTGAATTGGGGAGTGGGCGGTGCTTGACACGTTCGATATCTACGCGCCCGCGACGACCACCCGCAGACCTTGCAGACGGTGCGCGGGGGTGGTATGACGAGGCGGGTTTCGTCGGCATCACAGTGGAATATGGCCCGAATGGCGTCATCGCCCGTGGGCGGAACCCCCCGACTGTGTAAGTCCCGTGCGTATGCTTCACTGCATCCCCACCCTGATAGGAGGTGGGGCCGAACGTCAATTGTCGTACCTCGCCAGCGACGCCGCACGCTCCGGCCATGAGGTACACATCGCCTATCTAGCCGGGGGATCGATACCCGACGCGCTTCAAGACGCAAATATCCGGCTGCATCCGATCAAGCACCGTAGAACGCATTATCGAATGCTGCTCGTCCGTCTGATCCGCCTGATCCGCGCGGTGCAGCCGGATCTGGTGCAGACGTGGCTGCTGCAGATGGATGTGCTGGCGGGATTGGCCGCCTTCATCACGCGCACTCCATGGCTGCTGCGGGAGCCTACTAACGGCGTGTATTGGGCCACGACGTCGAAAGCGAAACCGCGCTTATGGGTCGCACTGACTGCTGAAGCTGTTGCTTTATTTTTATGAGCGGAGATGCCTATTGGCGAGGGCACAAGCCCGCAAATCAGCGCTTCGTCGTCGAAAACGCGGTGCCGGTCGATGCAATAGCAGCCGTGCCCTCTGCGCGACCTGACGACTTGGGCATTCCGGCAGGACACCCGATTGTCATATCCGTTGGGCGCTTGGATGAGCAGAAAAATACTGCAGTGTTGGTCCGTGCGCTGGTGCGACTGGCCGCGGAAACGCCCGCGCTTGGCGTGATTTGCGGTGAGGGTCCGCTGCGCGCCTCACTGGAGGCCCTGATCGCCCAAAGCGAAGCCAGTGACCGCATCCGCCTGCCAGGGTTCATGCCCAATGTTTGGCCCGCCCGCGAAGCGGCGCAGGTGTTCGTCTCGCTCAGCGCGTTCGAGGGCCGGCCCAATGCTGTGTTGGAGGCAATGGCGGCGCGGTGCCCGCTAGTCGTTTCCGACATTCCCGAGCACCGTGAAATTCTGGACGAGAACTCGGCGTTGCTGGTGAGGGACTACCACAACCCCGCCGCTGTCGCGGCGGTGATCGCGGCCACGCCAGCAGATCCAACGAAGAAGGCCGCGCGCAGCGAAAAAGCCTTCGCCCGGGCGAGCGAAGCGCGCATCGACCGCGTCGCCGAAGCCTATCAGCAGGTCTATGCCACGATCCCCGCGCGGCGGAGGAAGTAGTTCCGCTGTCGTGCAAGGGTGCGTTCTGCTCGATCAGTCGATGAAGGATGGCTGTCATGCGTCAGCCGTCATCCGGTCCCGGTGTTCCGCCCGGCACGTCTGCGGATGTCCGAGAGAAGCTGTGAGAAGGCTGGTCGACAGCCTGGAACTTGTCCTGCCATGATCCGGCTGACATTGTGCATCCGATTACGTACTTGGTCGTACGCCGGTTGCGGTCGGCCCCGCGACAAAGGTATGTCACGGGACGAACATCAATTTTGCCTGAGGGCCTTGAGGCGTTTCGCGGAGCCCCAGTGGAGAAGTGTCAATGGCGGTGATACTGGGGCTCAATGCCTATCACGGAGACGCAAGCGCCGTTCTCCTGGTCGGCGATCGAATTGTGCCCGCGGTTGAAGAGGAGCGTCTCAATCGCGTTAAGCACTGGTCCGGCCTGCCGGCGCAAGCAGCCAAATGGTGCCTTCAATCTGCCGGCCTCACGCTGGCCGACGTCGATCACATCGCGGTCAATCGCAACCCCAACGCCAATCTGCTGAAGAAGCTTGCCGACGCGGTGACAAAGGCACCGCAGATGGCATTGGTGCGCAGCCGCGTCCGCAACCGTGGCAAGCTCGGAACGATCAAACACGCGCTCGAAGCAGGTCTGCAAACGTCAGCCCCAAAGGCCCGTCTGCACATGGTTGAGCATCATCGCGCGCACCTGGCCTCGGCCTTCTACGGCGCCCCGTTCGACGAGGGGATGGTGATCTCGGTCGACGGCTTCGGCGATTTCTGCAGCGTTGCCATCGGATCCGGACGCGGCACCCATATCGATATCCACAAACGCGTCTATTTTCCCCACTCGCTCGGCGTCTTCTACACGGCGCTGACGCAGTTTCTGGGCTTTCCGCATTACGGCGATGAATACAAGGTCATGGGATTGGCTCCGTACGGTGAGCCGACCTTTCTGCCCAAGCTGCGGTCGGTGGTATCGCCGACTTCGGACGGGCTGTTCAAAATGGATCTGCGATATTTCATCCACCAAACCGAGGCCGTGACGTATGAGTGGGATGATTGCGCGCCGACGATCGGCACGATGTACTCACCGGCCCTGGAAGAATTGCTAGGAAAGCCCCGCTCGCCCGATGAGCCGCTCGATCAGCGGCACAAGGATATCGCCCGCACCACTCAGGCGATGTACGAGGAGCGTTCTTCCAGATGCTGCGCGCGAATTTGAACGGAGTTTCCTTCCAAGATCATCGCAGTGTCGGGAGGGTGCGGCAAGAACTCAGTTGCCAACGGCAAAATACGTCTGCAAAAGACCTCGAGAACGTGTACGTCCAGGCCGCGGCCGGCGATTTCGGCGGCGCATTGGGCGCAGCCATGAGTCTGGCATGCAATTGATCGGGACGGCGCGGTCCCCGCATGGCGCATGCCCATTGGGGGCCGCAATTCGGTGAAGCCGATTTCAAAGCCGCCTTCTAGAAGGAAATCAATGGCAACGCCTTGTAGGAATCACTGCCCGATTTTCAGTCGATTCCGAGCGACTTGTGCCGCGAAACCGCGCAGGCCGTCGCCGATGGCAAGGTCGTCGGCTGGTTTCAGGGCCGCATGGAATGGGGCCCGCGCGCGCTCGGCAACCGCTCGATCCTCGGCGACCCGCGCCGCGCCGACATGAAGGACATTCTCAACCTCAAGATCAAGCGGCGCGAATCGCTTCCGCCCGTTCGCGCCGTCGATCCTGCGCGAGCACGTACCGGATGGTTCGAGCAGGACGACGACGTGCCGTTCATGATGCAGGTCTATCCAGATCCGGGAGGAAAAGCGCGCCGATCATCCCCGCGGTGACCCATGTCGACGGCTCCGGCCGACTGCAGACCGTTTACCGCGACACCAATCCGCGCTATTAGGGCCTGATCGAGACGTTCGGCAACTCACCGGCGTTCCGATGGTGCTCAACACGTCGTTCAACGAAAACGAGCCCGTGGTGTGCCGGCCCGAGGAAGCGCTCGATTGCTTCCTGAGGACCAAGATGGACGTGCTGGTCCTGGGCTCTCACCTCATTCAGCGGGATGGCGCGCGTTAGCAGCGAACTTGGAAAGGCCGTTTGTGGCAATGGCGGCTCGCGGCTCCGCTGACCGTCGCACAGCTCCGGAACGCCGACAGACAGATTCTCCGATGCACTTCTCTACATTACCTATGGCTACAAGCCTGCGTACCGGCTCGGCGGTCCGATCTGGTCGGTGTCGGCATTGGCGGAAGGAATGGCGCGGCGCGGGCACAAGGTCACGGTGTTCGCCACCAACAGCAATCTTGACGAAGACTTGGATGTCCCCGTCGACCAGCCGGTGGAGGTCGACGGCGTCGAGGTTTGGTATTTCCGCCGGACTCAGCCAACGAGGATCATCTGCCCTGGTTTAAATACCTGTCGCGATCGATCCGGGTACATGTACACGCCCGCGCTTCGCGGCGTAATGCAGACGATGCTGCCGGACGTCGACATCGTCCACACGCATATGCCCTATACGTATCCGAGCCGCGTCGGCGCCCAGCTCGCGATCGCGGCGAACAAGCCGCTGTTCTACCATCAGCGCGGTGTGTACCACCCGGAGCAACTCAAGTATCGCAACCGGTTCTTGGCGATGATCGAGCACACCGCCGGGAAGGCGTTGTAGGCCGTGTTGGCGGCCAGGATCAGGATGACGGCGGTGGCCGCCTGGAGCACCACGTAGAGCACCCCGTCGCCGAAGACCGCCCGGCCCAGGATCGACAGGATCGTCTCGTTCTCGTTCAGCGTGGGCCGCAGGTTCTGGGCCAGCACGGAGATGCCGAGGAAGAACGTCCCCAGGATGGCGACCATGGCGATGAGGGTCCGGGAGGCGTTCCTGGCCTCGGGACGCCGAAAGGCCGGGACGGCGTTGGAAATGGCCTCGACCCCGGTGAGGGCCACCGCGCCCGACGAGAAGGCCCGCATGAGGGTGAACAGGGTCACCCCGGTGAGGACCTCCTTGCCCTTGGTGAACTCGTGGAGTGCCTCCTCGTTCGTCGGGAGGGCGGTGAGATCGCCGAAATAGAAATCGAACAGTCCCCACCCGATCAGCGCCCCGAGAATGACGATGTAGACGTAGGTGGGAACGGCGAAGACCCGGCCTGATTCCTTCAGGCCGCGAAGGTTGGCCACGGTCAGCAGGCCGACGAGGATCAGCCCGATCTCCACCCGGTGGTCGACGAGGTCCGGTTCGGCGGAGACGATGGCGGCCACCCCGGCCGACACCGACACCGCCACCGTGAGGACGTAGTCGGTGAGCAGCGACGCCGCCGCCACCAGCGACGGCCCGGTGCCGAGGTTCTCGCGGGAGACGACGTAGGAGCCGCCCCCGCCGGGGTAGGCGAAGATCGTCTGGCGGTAGCTGATGGCCACGATCGTCAGCAGGACGATGACGATGAACGAGATGGGAACGAGGTAGCCGAGCGCCACCATGGCGGCGACGGGCACGAGGACGTGGAGGATCTCCTCGGTGGCGTAGGCGGTGGAGGAGATGGCGTCGGAGGAGAAGACGGCCAGGGCGATCGTCTTGATCAGCCTCTGGTGCTCCTGCTCGGCACTCGGAAGAGGCCGCCCGACGAGCAGGCGTTTCAGGACCGAAATCACGGGCGTCAGCATGCCACCTGCCGGACCCGGCCTGCGGACGCCGTGCCGCGTTACGATCCCCGTCCGTGCACGTCGTCGTCGTGGGCTGCGGCCGGGTGGGGAGCGAGCTCGCCGGCACGCTGGAGAAGGACGGCCACAGCGTGGCCGTCCTGGACAAGAATGCCAATGCATTCCGACGACTTCCCCTGGGCTTCGGCGGGACGACGGTGGTGGGTTTCGGCTTCGATCGCGACCACCTCCTGGAGGCGGGGGTCGACCGGGCCGGCGCGCTGGCGGCGGTGACCAACGGCGACAACTCGAACATCCTCACGGCCCGCATCGCCCGGGAGAACTTCGGCATCGAACGGGTCGTGGCCCGCATCTACGACCCGCGCCGGGCGCTGATCTACCAGCGTCTCGGGATCCCGACGGTGGCCACGGTCACATGGGCCACCGACCAGGTGCTGCGCCGGCTGCTGCCCGGGGAGGTGAAGGCGGACTGGGCCGACCCCACCGGGAAGATCTGCGTGGTCGAGCGGGCCCTGCCGGTCGGCTGGGCGGGCAAGAAGCTGGCCGGGCTCAACGAACCGGGCCGCTTCTGGCTCACGGCGATCACCCGGCTCGGCACCGCCCGGGTCGTCGACACCGGCGTCGTGGGCCAGGAGGGCGACGTCGTGACCTTCACCGCCGCCGCCGAAGCCCTCGATGCCCTGACCGAGCGCCTCGAGGCGGGGAAGGACCACTGATGGGGTCTCCCCGATGAAGGTCGCCATCGCCGGCGCCGGCAACGTCGGCCAGTTCATCGCCAACGACCTCGCCCTGAACGGCCACGAGGTCCTGTTGCTCGAGCAGGACCCGGCCGTGGTCAGCCGGTCGGCGGCGGCACTCAGCGGGCCTCAAGGTGACGGGGGCAGCATCGAGTGGCGCACGGCCGACGCCTGCGAGGTCACATCGCTGCGGGAGGCGGACCTCGGCTCGGTGGACGTGGTGGTGGCGGCCACCGGTGACGACGAGGACAACCTCGTGATCTCGCTGCTGGCCAAGCAGGAGTTCGCCGTGCCCCGGGTGATCGCCCGGGTCAACCACCCGAAGAACGAGTGGCTGTTCAACGAGAACTGGGGCGTCGACGTGTCGGTGTCGACCCCCCACCTGATCCTGGCGCTCACGGAGGAGGCTCTCTCGGTCGGCACCCTCGTCCGCCTGCTCCAGCTGGAGAAGGGCCGGGCCGGGCTGGTGGAGGTCACGCTGGCCGAGGACTCCCCGGTCATCGGCCCCTCGATCCGGGAGCTCGACGTGCCCCGGGACGCGACGTTCGTCGCCATCCTGCGGGAGGAGCACGTCGTCGTGCCGCGGGGCGACACCGTCTTCCAGGCCGGCGACGAGGTGATCGCCCTGGTCACACCGGATTCGGAGGACGAGATCCGCCGGATGCTGACCGGCAAGTAGCCCGCACTCGGGGGGCTCCGCCCCCCGAGAACCCCCCAAATCCCTTATGGGAGGAGCTCGTAGACCGGGTTGTACATGAACATCCGGTTGCCGAGGGGGGCGACCATCCCCTCGAGAACCACGCGTCGGCGACGGTGTCACGCCCCCGAGTTTCTTCCGGCCGAAGAACACCGCCGTGACGGTCCCCCGCCCATCGGTGACCGCCACTTCGAGCGAGGGCGCGCCGGCCCGGGGGACGATCCGGACCGAGGAGACCTCGCCCACCACCTTGGTGACGGTGCGGGGTTGCACCTGATCGCACGGCTGGCAGCCTCCGAGGGAGGAGCAGAACTGGACCAGCTTCTCCCGGTCGTGCTCCTCGACCGGCTTCGTCAGCCGGTTCACCAGATCTTTCACACCCATACTCCCAGCGTACCGACTTGTCTCAACCCGTCAGTACCCTCGGCTTCGCCGTGGACGCCATCGAAGCCCTGGGTGCGCTGGCCGCCGACCCCGAGTTCGGGGATCGGCTGACGCGCCTCGAGGTCGTCCCCGCCCGACCGGCCCGCCACGGCGAGACCGAGACACCCCTCCACCCCGAGGTGCTCGAACGGCTGGCGGCCCGGGGGGCCGATCGCCTCTACGTCCACCAGGCGGAGGCCATCGGTCTCCTCCGGGCCGGCCGGAGCGTCGCCCTGGCCACCGGCACCGGGTCGGGGAAGTCGCTGTGCTACCAGGCCCCCATTGCCGAATCAGTCCTGTCCGGCAGGAAGGACACCGCCCTCCTGCTGTTCCCGACCAAGGCCCTGGCCCATGACCAGCTGCGCTCGCTCCGGTCGTGGCTGGTCCCGGGAATGCGGGCGGTGGCCTACGACGGTGACACGCCGGTGGAGGAGCGGGCGTCCCTCCGGCGGACGGCCAACGTCGTGCTGACCAACCCCGAGATGCTCCACACCGGGATCCTCCCCTACCACGACCGCTGGGCGACGTTCCTCATGCGGCTGCGCTACGTCGTCGTCGACGAGCTGCACACGCTGCGGGGCATCTTCGGCAGCCACGTCGCCCACCTGCTCCACCGGCTCCGGCGGGTGTGCCTCCACTACCGTGCCGAGCCGGCGTTCTGCTTCGCCAGCGCCACCATCGGCAACCCGGCCGCCCTGGCCGCCGAGCTGTGCGGCGTCCCGGTCGACGCCGTCGACGACGACGGCTCCCCTAAGGGCGAGCGGGCGGTGGCGCTGCTCGACCGGCCGATGGTGGACCCGGCGGCGGGCATCCGGGCGTCGGCCACCGCCGAGGTCGGAGGGATCGTGGCCCGCCTGGTGGGCCGCGACCTGCGGACGATCGCCTTCTCCCCCAGCCGGCGCAGTGCGGAGCTGGTCGCCCGCCAGGCGCAGCGGCGGCTGGAGCACGACATGGGCTCGGCCCGGCTGGCCAAGGCGGTCGCCGCCTACCGGGGCGGCTACCTGCCGGAGGAGCGGCGGGCACTGGAGAAGGCCCTGTCGACCGGAGAGCTGCTGGGGGTGGCCGCCACCAACGCCCTGGAGCTGGGGATCGACGTGGCCGGGCTCGACGCCGTCGTCCTGCAGGGGTTCCCCGGCACCCTGGCCTCGTTCTGGCAGCAGGTCGGCCGGGCGGGCCGGGCCCTCCAGCCGTCCCTGGCGGTACTGGTGGCCGGCGACGACCAGCTCGACCGGTGGTACCTCGACCATCCCACCGAGCTGTTCACCCGACCGCTGGAGCCGGCGGTGGTCAACCCGAAGAACCCGTTCGTGGCCGAGCCCCACGTCGGCTGCGCCGCCTACGAGCTGCCGCTGGCCCCCGACGATCCGGTCCTCGGCGCCGACTCCGGAGCCTTCGGCGAGGCCGTCGACGAAGCCGTCCGGGAGCTGGTGCTGGCCGACGCCCTGAAACCCCGGGCCGGAAAGATGTACTGGGCCCGGCCGGAGGCGCCGGCGCCCCGCGTCGGGCTGCGGACCGGCTCCTCGGTCGAATACCGCCTCTACGAGAGCGGGTCGGGCCGGCTGGTGGGCACCGTCGACGGCGCCCGGGTCTTCCACATCGCCCATCCGGGGGCCATCTACCTCCACCAGGGCCGGCAGTACCGGGTGGACCACCTCGACATCGACGACGCCTACGCCCTCCTCGATCCCATCGAGGCCGACGAGTACACCCAGCCCCACCATGACATCGACATCTCCATCAGCGGGGAGGACGCGAAGCGCCCGGTCGGCCGGTCGACGCTGCATCTCGGATCGGTGCTCGTGACGACCACCACCGACGCCTACCAGCGGCGCCGGATCGGCAGCGGCGAAGTCCTCGAGACGGTCGACCTCGACCTGCCACCCCGCACGCTGTCGACCCGGGCCGGCTGGTACACGGTCCCGGTGGAGGTGGTCGTGGGAGCCGGGCTCGATGCCGTGACCGTGCTGTCGGCCGCCCACGCCGCCGAGCACGCCATGATCGGCATGCTCCCGCTCTTCGCCATCTGCGACCGCTGGGACGTGGGCGGTGTCTCGATGGCGATGCACCCCGCCACCGGGCAGGCGACGATCTTCATCTACGACGGCTATCCCGGCGGCGCCGGGATCGCCGAGCTGGCCTTCGACGCCGCCGACCGCCACGTGGCCGCGGCCCTCGACGTCGTGGCCGCCTGCCCCTGTGCCGCCGGCTGTCCGTCGTGCGTCCAGTCCCCCAAGTGCGGCAACTGGAACGAGTACCTCGACAAGCGGGCCGCCGTCGCCCTGATGCGGGGGATGCTGGGCGCCTGAGAAGCGGCGCTACTCGGTGTCGAGGGGAGCTTCGGGCGCCGCCCGACGGGCCAGGTAGAGGGCGTGCATGGCGAAGACGAACAGCAGCAGCCCGGCGGCCAGGGGGACGAGAACCTGGCGGGTCTCGTCGCCGCCGATGGCCTCCGGCAGCGCCACCAGCATCCGCCCGACGTCGCCGTCCTCGGCGGTCTCGCCCGACTGCTTGTAGGGCAGCTCCGAGGAGAACCCGGTGTCGGGCTCTTCCGTTTCGGGCTCGTCGGGCAGCTGTCCCGGCTGGGCCGGCCGACCGGGGCCGGTTCCGCCGACCGTGGCCCCGCCCGACTTCACGCTCCCGGGCGACCCGGGCTGGATGGGCGAGAGGAGGCCGCCCTGGCCGGCGGCGGATCCCGGGGGCGGCGATCCGGTGGCCGGGTCGTTGGCGGCGCCCGGCGCCGCCCCGGGCGACGGCACGGCCGGGTCGGCCGGGGGGCCGGAGTCGCCGGGAGCGCCGGCGCCGTCGGCCGAGTACGGCGGCGTCGTGGTCGTGGTCGTCTCCGGGCGCTTCGGCTCCGGCACCACGACCTGCTTGGGCTCGGCCGCCGGGCCGGCCCACGCCGACTGGATCGTGTCGGTACCACTGCCGGCGGACCGGAGGGCGGCCACCTGGTACCGGTAGGTGCCGGGTGCCGAGAGGTCGCGGGTGAACGTCGTCACCTTGCCTCCGGCCTGCCCGACGTTCTTCCAGGGGCCGTCACCGAGGCGCTCCTGGACGACATAGCTGGCGATGTCGGGCTCCGGGTTCGGCTGCCAGCGGATGGTCGCCTGCCGGGTGTTGTCGACCCAGCCGAGGCGGACGTCGCGGGGGGCCGAGACCGGATTGGAGACGGTGACGTTGCGCTGCTCCTGATGCGGTGTGGAGGAGAACGTGCTGCCGCTGCGGGAGCCGTGGGCCGAGATCCGCACGACGTAGGGCCGGTTCTGGGCCGAGCCGCCGTCGTCGGGGTAGCCGGTGGTGTCCCACACGCAGTCGATGTTCACGGAGGCGGGCGAGCCGCCCTCGACCTTCTCGCACAGTGTGCCGTAGCCGGGGTAGTCGGCGCCCTCGGGGGCCACCGCTTCGACCGCCCAGCCCTTCACGCCGCCGTACACACCCACCTTGGCCTTGATGTGGACGGACTGGCCGGCCAGCCGGGCGCCCTCGTCGGGGGACTGCCACTGGACGAAGGCCGGCCGTTCGCTGGTGCTCTGGGCACCGGCCGTGCCGGCGAGGCCGGAAAGGGCCAACAGCACGGCTCCGGATGCGAGGGGGATCTTGCGCATGCGCCCTCCGTTCATACCTTCTCCGCCCGGACGATCAGTCGCTGACGGGCCGAGCCCTTGGGGTGACACGTCGTGAGCGTCAGGGTGCGGCCGGGGGTCTGGGAGATCACGCTGAAGTCATTGTTGGCCACCACGAACGGTGCGCGGCTGACCCTGTACACGTTCTGCCCGATGGGCGTCTCGAGGACGATCTGGTCGCCTTCGGCCAGGCGGTCGAGATTGGCGAAGGGCTTCCCGTAGGTCGTGCGGTGGCCGGCGATGGCCACGTTGCCCTGCTCACCGGGCAGCGGGGTGTTGGGGTAGTGGCCGGCCCCGGCCCGCAGGGCGCTGGCGCCCGTCCCCTCCACCACCACGGTGTCGACCTTGAGGGCCGGGATCACCAGGCGGGTCAGGGCCTCACCTTCCGAAGTGTCGCCGGCGCTGTAGGCGGCCTTGCTCTCCGGGCTGCGGAGCTGGATGGCCAGCTTCGACTGCAGCCGGTCCTGCATGTAGTTCGTGTAGAGGGGATAGGCGAGCATGCCGATCGCCACCACGGCGGTGATGATCGAGAAGCCCGACAGCATCCGGCGGGCGGCGGGCCGCGACCGGAGCGACTCGAAGAAGAAGCGGCTGCCGTCGCGGAGCCGGCTGGGCTTGTCGGCAACCAGAGGGGTGTCGGTCATGCTGCAGCTCCCCAACATCGCAATTCTCACTCGTTCGGGAGACGGTTCCGGGGCCGGGACTTCTCTTGTCCCGACCCCGGTTACCGATGTTACAAGGTGTTGTTGGTGCTACTGAGTGTTATCAGGGGCGGGGCCCCTTCACGATCTGGTTAGCGGCGGCGCCGCAGGAAGGTTCCGACCCCAAGGCTCAAACCGAGGAGAGCGGGGATCGCCGTCGAGAACGGAAGGCCGCCGGTACGAGGCAGGGCCGCCGCAGGGACCGGAGCGACCGCCGGGGTCTCGGCCGCCGCCGCCCGCTGACGCTCCTCGACCTGGGCCAGCGCCTTCTTGCCGCCAGCCTGGGCCACGGTCTGGGCCAGGGCGAGGCGGATGCCGGGCACGTCGGTCTTCTCGCCGAGGCTCAGGCCGGTGGCACCGGAGAGCGGGGCGAGGACGGTGTCGAGAGCGGCGTTGCCCAGGATGGAGCCCAGGTTGAGGCCGGGCACCAGGCTGTTCAGGCCCTTGAAGAGGTGGACGCTCACGCCGGCGGACTCTTCCTTGATCCCGCCGTCGGGGAGCTTGGTCTCCTTCGGGGTGCCGACGGAGATCTCGGTGCAGAGAGCGCCGAGCACGCCGAGGGCGCCGTCACAGAACAGGGTCACGTTCTGACCGGGGGCCAGCTCGATGAAGCCGGGGCCGGTCTTGAGGCCGACGGCGCCGGTCAGGGTCTCGAGGGGCTTGACGCCGGCGAGGCCGATCTGGCCCAGGCCGAGGGTCGGCAGCAGCTCGCTCTCGATGCGGACGAGGGTGTTCTTGGCCGCGCCCACGCCCTTGGCTTCGCCGCGGTTGTAGCTGACGGAGGCACCCGACTCACCGGTCGTGATCTTGAGGAGCGGCGGGAGGCCGAGACCCCGGAAGGCCGGGAGCACTTCGATCGTGCCGCCCTGGGCCAGCGACTCGGAGACGAACGTCTCCGGCGTACCGGTGTTCTTGGCGATGGCGTTACCGATGTTGACCCGCAGGAGGTCGGCGTCCTGGAGGCGGTCCACCAGGTTCGTCACCGTCTGGGAGGGCTCGAGGGTCGGCAGAACCACGCTGCCCTGGCCGAGCAGGCTGCCGAGCACGCCGTTGAGCGTCGTCACGGCCGTCTGGGCCGGAGCGTCGGTGGCCTTGAGGAGCTCGCCGACCGGCGTGTTGCCGATGGTACCGAGGAGCGGCTGCAGAATGTCGAGGGCCGGCTTGAGGATCTGGGTGGCGTTCAGCTTCAGGCTGGCGACCGTGCCCGTCCCGATGGCCTCGAAGGAGGTGACGTCACCCTTGGTGATGGCCTCACCGCAGGCGACCTCGCCGATCAGCAGGCTTGGCAAGTTCGCACCGGCCAGCGCCTCACCGAGCGGGGGCTGGAAGCAGGCCCGACCACCCTCGGCCGGCGCCTCACCCTGGGCCGCCGTGATGGCGGTCTTGGGGCTGAGCAGCGTCCCGATGCCCGAGGCCTTCTGGTTCAACGTATTGGCAACCACGTTGGCAGCGCTGTCCGCCGACGCGATCCCAAAGGTCAACTTGCGACCCAGCAGGGACAGGTCAAGCGCCTGGGCACTGGCTACGCCGCTGAACTGATCGGTCTCGACCCGGGTAACAGCACCATTCGCTGCGGGCGCGACGACAGCTGCGAGCACCAGGGCCACTGCGCCGACCAACCCCAGCGAGTGGATCTTGCGCATCCTCAGCTCCTCTCTTACCTGACGTAGCCGGATGACTACGTTTGTGACGTTTGTTAAAGATAGTCCTATACCGTCACAAACGTAAAGACTAGTTCATTGACGTTGTTTGCAATCGTTTATGACGCGACCCGGCAAAAAAGGGTCAAAGTCGCGCGCATCGTCCATAGCGATTCACTCCGGGCGGTTATGGGAGGCACCCGGTGTCACCGGACTAGACGCTACTCCTGTTGCCTTAGTCCACGAAAGGGACAAAAACGGAAGAGGGCCCGGGTAACCCGGGCCCTCTTTCGGTACTGCCGCAGAAACAGTGCGGACTAGTAGCGCATCCAGTCGTCGAAGTCGTCGAAGTCGTCCCCGGCACCGACCATCGCCGGGCGCCGCCGGAAGAAGACGATCCCCTGCATGGCCAGTACGAACAGGGCCAGGCCGGCGGCCATGGGGACCAGGAGCGCCCGGGTGTCGCGGGGCTGGGGCACCGGCATCCCGGGGATCATGCTGACTTCTTCTTCCTCGCCCTCGCCGAGGTCGTCGATGAACCCTTCCCGCTCCTCGGCGTAGGGCAGCACCGACGAGAATCCTTCGTCGGGCCCTTCGCCCTCGGCTTCACCGGCGGCGGGGGCGGATCCGGCTGGCCGGCTGGAGGCGCCGGACGGCCGGGACCCGGGTCGGGCGGCTGAGGCCTTGCCCTTGGCCGGGCCCGAACCGGGGGTCGCCGCCGGGCCGGTGGAAGTCGTGGTGTCCTCGGGAATGAAGACGCCCGGGTCGGGGCCACCCGCCCCGTCGGCGTTGTTGGCGCCGGCGGTGGTGGGCGGTGTGATCTGGGCAACCTCGACCGCCGAGGCGGTGGCGTACTCCGACCGCTTGACGGCATCGGCGCTGCTCCGGGTCGGAGCCGGTCGAACCGCTCGCACCTGGTACTGGTACTTCCCGGGCTGCTCGACGGCCCGCTCGTACCGGCTGGCGTTCCCCGGGATGGTTCCCACCGAGTTCCACTTGCCGTCGCCGACCTTCTCCTGGACCTCGTAGGAGACGTCGGGCTCGGGGTTGGGAGCCCAGGTGGCGGCGATCCGGTTGGTCGCCGGGTCGAAGGAGCTGTTCAGTCCGGCCGGTTGGGCCACTTCGTTGACGACCCACACCTCACGCCACCGGGCCGGGTCCGAGCCGCTCTGATACAGGGGGTGCGGCTCGACCGGGCCTTGATCGCACGTGAACAGGCCGCACTTCAGACCGGAGTTGTAGGCGGTGATCTCGACCATGTACTTGCCGTTGGCCGAGGGCCCGAGGTCCTGCGACTGCCACGTCCGCCCGAAGTTGACGTTCGCCGCGTCGTTGTGCGAGGTCGCGCCGGGCAGGGTGTGGTTCGTGGCCCGGGTCGTGTCCCACGGGCAGTTGATGTACACCGTCGACGGGTACTTGCCGTCCTGCTGGGCCAGATCTTCGTGGCAGGTCGACGGCTGGCCGCCGTTGGCCGGGCGGATCACCACGTCCCAGCTGCGGACGCCGTCGGTCATGGAGACCTTGGCGGCGACTAGTTCGTCGTTGGAGTACACCTGCGCGCCGTCGTTGGCCGTCGTGGGATTGGGGCTCGCTCCCCAGGCGAACTCGTGCACATACCGCTCGTCGTGGGCCGAGGCCAGCGGGGCGGTCAGGGAGAGGCCGAGAGCGGCCAGACCCACCGCGGCGACAAGGCGGCGCTTCATCATGCGGGGGCGGGTTGGTTGGCCACCGGAGACACAAGGTCGGCCTTGACGACCAATCGCTGCTTGGCCGACCCCTTGGGGTGGCAGGTGGTCAGCGTCAGGGTCTTGCCCGGTGTCTGGGCGATCACGCTGAAGTCCGTCGGCGTCACGATGAACGGATCCCTCGAGACCTTGTAGGTGTATTTCCCGAGCGGTGTCTCGAGGAGGATCTCGTCGCCGAGCTTCAGGTGGTCGAGGTTGGCGAAGGGCTTCCCGTAGGTCGTGCGGTGCCCGGCGATGGCCACGTTGCCCTCCTCACCGGGGAGGGGGGTGTTGGGGTAGTGGCCCGCCCCGGCCCGCAGGGCGGTGGCGCCGGTGCCCTCGACGACGACCGTCGGCTTGAGGCCGGCCGCCGGAATGGAGATCTTGGTGATCGGGTCGCCGCTGGCCAGCTCGCCGGCCTTGTAGGCCTGCTTGGTCTCATGCGACTTGAATTCGATGGCCAATCTCGACTGCAGGCGGTCCTGATAGAAGTTGGTGTAGAGGGGATAGGCCAGCAGCCCGATGGCGAAGATGGCCAGCAACATCGAGATTCCGGAGAGCATCCGGCGGGCGGCTGGCCGCGCCCGGAGGGTCGCGAGAAGGAACGATGCACCGTCACTGATCCGACCGCTCCGCCCGGAGGCGGGCGCAGCCCCGTCGTTCCTGAGGTTCATTGCGAGGGGGGTCCTCTCCGTCCCAGCAAGTTCCGATCCGAGGTTCTATATCGACAGGTCTGGGACCGGGGTTGACCCCGGTCCCAGACCCAACTGCCTACTTCGAGTAGTTCGGTACGACTAGGTACGGACTAGGCCTTGCGGTTGCGGCGCCGGAGCAGACCCCGAAGACCGGCGCTGGCGCCGAGCAGGACGGGGATGGCAGTGGCGTCAACCGGCAGGCCGCCGGTCCGGGGCAGAGCAGGGGCAGCGATCGGAGCCGCAGCCACCGGCTCGAGGTCACGTGCCCGCTCCTCGGTAGCGCCCATCACCTTGGTCCCGCCAGCTTCGGCCACAGCGTGGGCCAGCGAGATCTTGATGCCGGGAACGTCCGAGGGCTCACCGAGGCTCAGCGTGTCGCCCAGAAGGCCGCCGACGAGGCCGCCGATCGGGCTCCCGTTGCCGAGAATCGTGCCGAGGTTGATGGGCAGGTTCAGGCCCGACAGCACCGGCAGGTTGCCGGTCAGGTCGTTGAGGCCCTTGAGCAGGTGGACGGTGACGGCGGAGGACTCGATACGGGTCCGGCCGTCGTCAGTCGTCGTGGGAGCCTTGACGGCGCCAACCGAGATCTCGGTGCAGAGCGGGGCAACAATGCCGTCGCAGAGCAGCGAGAGGCTCATGCCGGGGCCAAGCTCGACGTAGCCGTCGCCGGCGGTCAGGCCGAGGCCGGTGACCGTGGCGTCGAACGGCAGCAGGCCGCCGAGGATGTCGTCGGCGACGGGAACGCCACCGAGCAGACCGCCAACCATGGGAACGACGCTGTCGAGGACCGGCAGGCCGGTCGAACCGAGCAGGTCACCCACCAGCGGCAGGCTGGACAGGCCGAGGTCCGGGAGCAGAGCACTCTCGATACGCACGGTGGTGTGCGCAGCCTCGGGCATGACCTTCATGCTGCTGCGGTCGACCGTCACCTTGGCGGACGACTTCAGGATGTTGATCTTGAGGAGCGACTTGCCCGAGCCGAGGAAGTTCGGCAGGACGTTGATCGCACCACCCTCGGAAACCGCCTGCGAGATGTAGGACGCCAGGTCGCCGGCGTTGCGAGCGGTGGAGACACCCAGGTCGATGCTGAGGATGTCGCCCTGCTCGATGCTGGCGAGGACGCCGTCAACCGTCTTGGCGGGGTCGAGGAGCGTACCGGTGAGGCCGGCGATGTCCAGACCCTGGGCAATCGGCAGGCCCTGAAGCAGGCCGCCACCGAGGATGCCGCCGAGGGCCTGGTTCAGGCCTCCAACGACCGGGACGTTGCCGAGCACGTCGCCGACCGGCAGGCCGAGGACAGGAGCACCGCCAGCGCCGGTGAGACCGTTGAGGGTCCCACGAACGGTGCCGACGAGGCCGCTCACCAATTCGGGCATCTGCACGTGGACCTGCAGCAGACCGCCGACCGACTCCGCGAGGAACGATTCAGCGTTGCCACCCACGTTGGCCTCGGCGCAGCCGACGTTGATGTCGAGCTTGGGCAGGAGCCCACCGAGGGAAAGGCCGGCCCCGTTGAGGATCGGCAGCTGAAGACCCTGGGTGGTGCCGCTGAGCATCCCAGTGATCTGCTCGACCTGCGGCAGAGCGCAGGCCTTGTTGATGGACGCCGGGTCGTTAAACCGGGCGATGGCCTGAGAGGCCGGGACGAGCAGGGTGCCAAGGCCCTTGGCCTCCGCGTTGACCTGCTTGGTCACGGCGTCGAGGGTGCTGTTGACGTCGGCCGCTCCAAAGGAAACGTGCCGGCCGAGGAGGTGGAGGTCCACCACCTGGCTGCTCGCCGCAGCACCGTACTGGTCAGTAACGGTGTGGGTGTCGGCGTGGGCAACGCCCGCAGGCGCTACTAGCGCCGCCGCGAGCAGAGCCGCCCCGCCTGCAACCCCCAATCTGCGAAGCTTGCGCATCTTCTCCTGTTCTCCTTCCAATCCCGGTAGCCGGGACCCGCTGGTTGATGCCGGTACATCGCGAGCCTCCGGCGCCACTGCGAGCTCGCAACGTGTGTGTTCGCTCTCGGCGGAGCGGATTCCTGCCCTCGAAGCGACGATCAACCCGGACATTCCGGGTGAAGCTCGGCTCGGGCAGCTGCCCTGACCAGGCCAGACACTTGGCCGGAGGAGGGCAGGGTGACCGTGACGGCGACAACGACCGTTGGACCTCCGCAGTCGCAGCTGAGGAGCCGGGCGCCGTTGGCAGCCGCTGTCACGGAAGCAGTTCGCTCCGCCTCCCCCGGGCTCCTGCCGGCGGCCAGCTCGCCCGCCGCCGCCAGCGCCGCCGCGTCAGCCGCCGTTTGAGCCCGGGCGGCCGTGGCGGCCGCGGTGGCCAGTCGCCCGACGCCGAAGGTCAGGGCGGCCGTCAGGGCCACGAGGCCACTGAGCAGGATCCCGGCGGCGCCGGCCTGGCCCGCCCGGCGGTTCGGGGCGGGCCCCCTCACCGCTCCACCCGCATCGCCACCCGGGCCTCCAGGGTCGGGTTGGGCACCAGGGGCCCGACCAGCGGCAGGTCGGTGGCGCTCCGGTAGCTGACCCGCACCGTGACGAGCTCCCCCACCGCCGGCCGGGGCTCCGAGCGGACGGTGGCGCCGGGCAGGACGGCGGCCGCCGCCCGCTGGGCCCGGGCGGGGTCCGGGTCGAGACTGGCCGCCCGGGCCGCCTCCCGGGCGGCGTTGGTCACGGCGAGGTGGTCGCGCAGCACCAGGCTGGCCTGGACGAGGCACAGAGCCAGGAGGAGAACGACGGGGAAGGTGAGGGCCAGCTCGACCGTCGTCTGCCCGGCCTGGCGCCGGACCGCCGGAGCCGCCTGGGGCCTCATCCGGCCGAGCCGAGGACCTTGTCGAGGACGGCGTCGAAGAGCCGGCCGATGGCGTTGGAATGGGTGGCCCAGGCGATGACCATGGTGGCCAGCGCGGCGGCGGCCAGGATGACGAGGGCGTATTCGGCGGTGGTCTGACCGGCGGCGCCCCGCATCCGGGCGCGGTTGGGGATATCCATGGAACTTTCTCCTTACATATAGAGGCGCGTCAGTGCGTGAGGCTGGCCAGCACCACCGGAGCCACGGTGAGCAGCAGGAAGGCCGGCAGCACGAGGAAGACGAGGGGGAAGAGCAACCGGACGGGAACCGTCCGGGCCCGGGCCATGGCCCGCCGCCGGGCCCGGGCCCGGGTGGAGGCGGCCAGACGTGTCAGGGCCGCCCCCACCGGAGCCCCGGAGCGCTCCGACGCCGCCAGCAGCGTCAGCAGGGGCGCCAGCGCCGGATTGCGGTCGGCCTCGCCGTCGAGGGCCTCAGCCAGACGGCGCCCTCCCGCCACCGCGGTCAGAACCGCGACCAGCCGGTCGCGGGCGGGTGGGGGCCCGAACCGGGCCGCCACCTCGAGGGCCAGAAACGGCGTGAGCCCGGCCGCCACCGCCATGGCCAGGACATCGGCCGTCACCGCCACGTCCTCGGCCCGAAGAACCCGAGTCGCCGACCCCGACGGCCCCCTCAGCGTTCTGTGGTCACGAACCGGCGATATACGCCGTCTGGTGACCACAAAAGCCGGGTGATCGGGCGAGTGCCGGCCGGACCGTGCCCGGTCGGACCGTGCAGACCGGTACCTCAAGTTCATGGCTCGCATCGCACGATCCGGCGCATCCACAGCGCGGCCAGGCCGTCGAGGGTGACCCCGGTCACCAGGCAGGCGCGGCCGGGGGCCGTGCCCACGAGGGTGGGCGCCACCCGGGGATCGGCCAGTAGCGAGAGAGCCAGCGAGACGAGGGGTGCGGCGCCGACCACGATCGCCGACAGGCGCGCCTGGGCGGAAACCGCGGCGACTTCGGCCGCCGCATCGTGCCGGTCGCGCAGGCCGGCAGCCAGCCCGTCGAGTGCCGGCGCGGCCGGCCCCCCGGCATCGACGGCGACCGCCAGGCCGGCAACCACCGCGGCGACGGCAGGCAGCGTCCGCTCCTCGGCCCAGGCGGCCAGCGCCGGGCCCAGTCCCCGTTCCCTACCGCACTCAACAACGAGGCGGAGATCGGCGGCGAGCGGCTCAGGAAGGTCGGGGCCCTCGGCCACCTCGGCCATCGCGACCAGCGGTGCCGCCCCCGCCCGGAGGCCGCCCGCCACCCGTTCGAGCACGTCGGACAGCGCCGCCCCGACGACGGCATCCCGCCGGCGCCGGTCCACAGCCGCCCTCAAGTACTCCGGGAACCGACCCATGGTTGGCCGGCCCTCCGCCCTTCGTCCGCCGACCCGAAGGCCGGTCATCGAGCCGCGTCCGTGAGAAAGGGGCGAGCTCCGTGGCAGCGTGGCAGCCGAGTGGGTACTGCCAGCTCAGGACCGGTCGGATAGAGGTTGCGGAGGCCGGTGGGGGCCGCCAGCTCGGCAATCGACACGACGCGGCGTGGGCCGTCGGGGGTGCGAGCCACGTGGACGACGGCGTCGATCGAGGCCCGGATCTGGGCGCGGATGGCGTCGAGGGGGAGACCCACGCCGGCCAGGAGGACCAGGCTCTCCAGGCGGGCCAGGGCCTCGGCGGGTCCGTTGGCATGGATGGTGCACAACGAGCCGCGGTGGCCGGTGTTCAGGGCCTGGAGGAGATCGAAGGCCTCCTCACCGCGAACCTCCCCGACAACGAGTCGATCCGGCCGCAATCGAAGGGCGGCCCGGACCAGCGCCCGCACCGGAACCGCGCCTGCGCCCTCGGCATTGGCAGGGCGGGCCTCGAGCCTCACGACGTGCGGCTGCCCGAGCGACAGCTCGGCCGTCTCCTCGATCGTGACGATCCGCTCCTCCGCCGGCACCTCACCGGCCAGGACGTTGAGCAGGGTCGTCTTCCCGGCGCCCGTGCCACCGGACAGCAGGAGGTTCCAGCCGGCCTGCACCATCCAGCGCAGGAGCTCGGCCGCCGGCGCAGACACGTTGAAGTCGGGCAGCCCGCACCGTCGGGCGCCGAACCGGCGGATGGCGACGCAGGTGCCGTCGACGGCCACAGGCGGCAGGACTGCGTGGAGACGGGAGCCGTCGGGCAGCCGGGCATCCACCATCGGGGACGACCGGTCGAGGCGCAGCCCCAGGGGGGCGATGATCCGCTCGACGATCCGGCGGACCTCGCTTTCGTCGAGATGGACCGACGCCGGCTCGAGCCGCCCCGCCCGCTCGACGAATGCCCGCCCTTGACCGTTGAGAAGGATCTCAGAGATCTCCGGGTCATCGAGAAGACCCTCCAGACCGTTCACCTGGTCGCTCATGCCGCCCGCCTCAGCCCCTCGCCTCATGCCGCCCACCTCGCCGCGCCTCGGGCGAACAGCCAGAACGGCGGGTCCTCGTGTCCACTGGCGCGACCGGTCGCGCTTTGGGATAAAAGCCCAGTTCACAGTCGAGGAAGCGCGACCGGTCGCGGTCATGGTCGAGCCGCTTCGTCCTCATGCCGCGTAGCTCCCGCTGATGTCGCCGCCCAGCGCAGTGAGGACGGCTGAGGCAGGAGCGGTCAGGGGCGACGGGAGGCGGTCGCGCAGGACGCCGGCGTCGACCGCCCGGGCGATCTCTGCCCGGACGGGGAACCGCGCCACGACCGGCCGCCCGGCGACGGCGGCCACATCGGCGGCATCGAGCGCCCGGCCGGCGTCCTCGACGAGGATCACTCCGGTCGAGCACTGGAGCCGGGCATCGCCCACGGCGCGCCGCAACGCCAGATAGCACGGCCGGATCACCATCAGCGCCCGATCGGCCACCTCGACCACCGCCCGAGCGGCCGGAGTGACCGCCGCGCCGGCATCGACGACGCTCAAACCGCCGTCGCGCAACGCCACCCCCAGCGCCGCTCCCGCCGCGGCGTCGGCGCCACCGCCGTCTCCGCCGCCCCGGGGCAGCAACGACAGGCGCGGGACGACCGGGACCTCCATGCCGCTCAGCCACTCGGTCGGAGCAGACGGGCCGGCGTCCAGCCAGGCGGCCAACCCGTCGTCGGGTAGGGCCGAGAATGACGCCGCGGCCGGCAGGCCGAGGATGGCCGGTTGATCGCCGGCCAGATCGGCCAGGCGGGTCGCCACCCGACCGGCGGCGACGAGGGCCACGGCGGCGGCCACCACTGAGGTGCCGGAGCCGCCTTTCGGCGACCACAGAGCGAGTAGCACGAGCCGGTCCCCCTTCGGACGGGGTGGCTCCGCCTTCACGGCGCAGCCACGGGATCGACGTCAGGAAGGGGGAAGAGAACCGGGGAGGTGCGTTCCGCTGGCACGGCAACGTACGCACTCCGTTCACGGAGCCGCAACGGATTTTGCGGACGGCGCTCCTATGCTCTCGGGTTCCATGGAGGCCGCCTTCTTCGACCTCGACAAGACCGTCATCGCCAAGAGTTCGGTGCTGGCCTTCGGCCGGCCGCTCTACCGGGAGGGGCTGCTGTCCCGCTCGGCGCTGCTCAAAAGCGCCTACAACCAGGCGATCTACCGGCTCCGGGGGGCCGACGAGACCCGGATGGAACGGGCCCGCGACAAGATGCTCTCGATCACCCGGGGCTGGGAACAGGCCCGGGTCAGCGGCGTCGTGCGGGAGACGTTCGAAAAGATCGTCGCGCCGATCATCTACGCCGAGGCCCTGGAGCTGTTCGAGGAGCACCTCGACGCCGGCCGCAAGATCTTCCTGGTCTCGTCGTCACCGATCGAGATCGTCTCCCACCTGGCCGACTACCTCGGGATCGACGGGTGCATCGCCAGCCGGTCCCGCGTCGACGCCCACGGCCGGTACACCGGCGAGCTGGAGTTCTACGCCTACGGGCCCCACAAGGCCGCCGCCATCCGCCACGCCGCCGAGCGCGACGGCATCGACCTGGCCCGCTCCTACGCCTACTCCGACTCGATCACCGACACCCCGATGCTGGAGCTCGTCGGCCACCCGGTGGCGGTCAATCCCGACCGGGAGCTGGCCCGCCTGGCCCGTTCACGGGAGTGGGAGGTCCGGGAGTTCGATCAGCCCGTCCGGCTCCGGCGGCGGGTACCGACACCGTCGCCGGCGCCCACGGCGGCGGTCGGTGGAGTCCTGGCCGCCGTCGGTCTCGGCGTCGCCGGCTACCGCTGGGCCCAGAACCGACAGAACGGTTGAGACCGGCCCCGCTCCCGCTGGCGCACCGGCCGACCCCGATCGAGCCCCTCGACCGTCTGAGCGACTGGCTCGGCGGCCCCCGGCTCCTCGTGAAGCGGGACGACCAGACCGGTCTGGCCCTCGGTGGCAACAAGGCCCGCAAGCTCGAGCACCTCTGCGCCGAGGCGCTGGCCCAGGGGTGCGACACGCTCGTCACCGGGGGTGGGCCGCAGTCGAACCACTGCCGCATGACGGCCGCCGCCGCCAACCGGCTGGGTCTCCGTTGCCACCTGGCGCTGGCCGGGGACAGGCCCGATCGGCTGACCGGCAACCTGCTGCTCGACCACCTGCTCGGTGCCGAGCTCCACCCGTCCGGCGCCCGCCAGTACTACGAGATCGAGGCGTCGATCGAGGCGCTGGCCGAGAACGTTCGGGCCGCCGGCGGGCGGCCCTATGCGATCCCGGTCGGGGGCGCCTCCGTGACCGGCGCCCTCGGCTACGTCGACGCCGCCCGCGAGCTGGCCGACCAGCTCGCCGAGCCCGTCGACTGGATCGTGCTCGCCGACGGCTCCGGCGGTACCCACGCCGGCCTGCTCGCCGGTCTGGACGGGCCCACCCGGATCCTCGGCATCGACGTCGGGACCAGACCCGATCTCGATCAACGGGTGCCGGAGCTGGCGGCCGCCACCGCCGCCGCCACCGGCCGGCCCGCCCCCGGTGGCGAGATCCACATCGACCACACGCGCTTCGGCGCCGGCTATGGGAAGCCGACGCCGGAGTGCCTGGAAGCGATCTACGCCGCCGCTCGGACCGAGGGGCTGATCCTCGACCCCGTCTACACCGGGAAGGCCCTGGCCGGCCTCATCGGCTGGGCCCGGGAGGGCCGGTTCGGCGACCGCCGCTCGGTGCTCTTCTGGCACACAGGAGGCGCACCGGCGCTGTTCGCCGGCTCGTACAGCGACTGGTTGACCAGCGCTCCGGCCGGTGACGTCGGCGAGGTCCACGGCGAGCCAGAGGCGTCGCTGCCAAGGACCGACGAGGAGGCGTAGCTGGAGCTACGCCGACGAGGAGGACGCCGGCAGCGGCGGCTCTGGCCGGCGTGGGCCCGCCGGACGTTGCCGGTCGGTGCGCTCCCTCAGGCCGCCAGCTTCTTCTTGGCGACGACGGCTCCGAGGGCGATCACGATCACGAGCAGCATGAGCTTCTTCATCCAAAACTCCTTCGGGGGGTGAGGTGACCCGGCGACTCTAACCTGCTAACACAGGAAATGGAGGTGAACGGGCGCCTGGTGGGCCCCCTCGTCTTCAAAACGAGTGGGACGGGTGATCCCCGTCCGGTGGGTTCGATTCCTGCCACCTCCGCCAAATGCGAAACGGCCGCCCTGACGGGCGGCCGTTCGCACGAGATGCGTCGGGTGTCAGACGGCGAGGAGGTCGCGGGCGCCGGTGTCGGAGGACGGGTGCCGCAGCTTCGACATCGCCCGGGCCTCGATCTGGCGGATCCGCTCCCGGGTGAGGTTGAAGTACTCGCCGACCTCTTCGAGGGTCCGGGGCTCGCCCCGGTCCAGCCCGAAGCGGAGAGCCAGGATCTGCCGCTCCCGCTCGTCGAGCGGGGCGAGGAGCTTCTCGATCTCGGCCGGGAGGAGCGCCGTGGCCGCCACCTCGAAGGGCGACTCGGCCGACCGGTCCTCCACGATGTCGCCGAGCTCGGCGTCGCCGTCTTCCCGGAGGGGCTCGGACAGCGAGAGCGGCTCAGCGGCGAACCGCAGCGCCTCGGTGACCTTGTCCTCCGGCATGTCGACCTCGATGGCCAGCTCGGAGAGGGTGGCAGGCCGCCCGAGCTTGAGCTCGAGGCGGGCCCGGGCCTTCTGGAGCCGGGCCAGCGTGTCGCCGGCGTGAACGGGGAGGCGGATCGTGCGACCGGTGTTGGCGATACCGCGGGTGATCGCCTGACGGATCCACCACGTGGCGTAGGTCGAGAACTTGAAGCCCTTCCGCCAGTCGAACTTCTCGACGGCGTGCATGAGGCCGAGGTTGCCCTCCTGGATCAGGTCGAGGAGGGGCAGACCCGAGGCCTGGTACTTCTTGGCGATGGAGACGACGAGCCGGAGGTTCGACTGCACGAACGTCCGCTGCGCCTGCTCACCCTCGGTGACCGAGCGGCGAAGCTCGCGCTTCTTGCTGGCCGAGATGCTGGTGCCCTTCTCCAGCTCGGATCGGGCGGCATTCCCACCCTCGATCGCCTGGGCCAGGCGGACTTCGTCATCCTTCGTAAGCAGCGGATACTGCCCGATGTCAGTGAGGTAGAGACGGACGAGATCTTCCTCGTCCCGCTCAACTCGTTCCTTGGCCACGGATTTCCTTTTCCGGGTTTCGCGTGGAGCGCGCGTGGGCTTGGCATCGCCACCCAGCATCCAACACCACCTTGATCATTACGATACCGGGCCGGTCAAGACTTCCGGATCGTTCCGCCGGACTCTTCTGAGAACCTGTCTATCTGTTCGCAATTTCGGCACAATCCGGACATCTCCTGCCAAACAGTCAGCCTCGGGGCGTTACAGGATGATGTCAACCACTGTTTCGCGCCGTCCGTGAGCACTACTTCCCGGAGAGCGCGATAACTGAACCCGCAAACCGCCCGGATCTCACGCTGGCCATCGTCGCCGGCGTATTCGACGCCCGCCCGGGCGCCGAAGCGGCTCTCGGCGCCGTCCTGGCCCACTACGTCGTGGTCAGCCGCACCAGCCCGGGTTGCCGCAACATCGACCTCGTCGCCTCCTTGACCACGCCGGGCCGATTCCTCATCTACGAGAAGTGGGAGAGCGCCGACCACCAGCGCGACCATCTGACGTCGGCCGTGACAGAAGAGATGGCGAACGCCGCCCTGCCCCTCCTGGCCGGCCCACCCGAGCTCGGGTTGTTCGAGGCAGTGAGCGCCCACGACCTCATCTGACGCGGCAGATCGCCTCGATGTCACCCCAGTTGAGATCCGTCGCCGACCACAGGCGGTCGAAGGCCCGGTCGGAGGCGTCGCTGAAGCCGTGTCGGATCCGGAAGGCGTAGCGGCGCCGGCCCTGCCCGCCGTCCACGCCGGCCCGGCGGGCGTAGCGGCCCACGGCGTAGGCATCCCAGGCGGTGTGCTCGGCCGGTGTCAGCTCGGGGTCGGGAGGAGGGTCACCGAAGGCAGGGTCGAGCCGGTCGGCCACCCGGAAGAGGAGCCGACCCAGCACGAGCCGTGCGTTCTCCTCGGAGAACTGGCGCAGCCGCTGCGGATCCTCGAAGGCGCCGCCCTCCACGGCGATCGTCACCGTCCGGCTGGCCACCACCGTCGAGGTCTTGCCGAAGGGGTTCTGCTCGTCGACGGCGATCTCGAGCCGCACGTCGTCGGGCAGCCCGACGAGCCTCCCCACCTCCGCCACGACCGCCGCGATGCGCCCGGAGTCGTAGTGGACGATCGAGAACGCCGAGGGATCGACGGTGACGTTCATCCCGCCGATGCCCCAGCGGTCAGGATGCAGCCTCCTTGGACGCCTCGGCGATCTGGTCGATCTCGGCGTCGTCGAACCCGGCCATCCGCCGGAACGTCCGGGCCAGCTGGATCGGGTTCTCGTCGTCCTCGCCCCGGAAGCCCCGGAAGCTGAACAGCTTGTCGACGACCCGCTGGAACTCGAGCGCCCGTTCCCGGCGCTCCGGGTCGTGTTCGGTGAGCCGGCGGAGCCAGTCGGAACCCATCTTCACGTGGGTGACCTCGTCGGCCAGCATCCAGTCCTCGCAGAAGGTCAGCACCGGATCGCCCGACGCCTGCCCGAACTCCCGCATGGTGTTGAACACATCGATGGCCAGGCCTTCGAGCGCCCGGTTCACGCCGGTGAGGCGGAGGACGGGATCGGGGTTGCAGGCGGCCTGGTACAGGAACGTGGTCTCGGCGAACTCGCCGATCTCGGTGCCCATGTGCTCGCTGAGCTTCACCGAGATCTCGGTGTGGCGGGCCTCGTCCCAGCACTGACGGGCCATGTCGAGCTTGAGGGCGAAGGGGGCCTCGTCGTCGTCGAAGTCCCACACCGTCCGCCCGGCGCCTTCCAGCGCCTGGATCTCACCGACGAAGATGCCGTGCATCATCTGGCGGGCGGCGTGGGCGGCGTCGGGCCGCTCGGGGGTGAGCTTGCCGCCTCGCCGACCGCCGGACGGAGGCTGCTGGGTGCGGGGGTCCTCGAACCGGTCCTCCATGTGGGCCCGCCGGAAGCGGCCGTCACGGGCGAGATCCTCAGCCGGGAAGCTCTTCCTCATGCTGCCCCCACTCTCGAATCTGACGCTCTCGGTTCTCCGAGGCTACCGGGGCCGGCAATGCCGCCTGCCCTGGTGATGAGCACTTCCAGTTCCGCTTGGCGACGGGCGGCCCGTTCCACTTCCTCGTCGGTCTCGATCAGGGACTGGAGGAGCATCTCGCCGTCCCGCCAGTCGGTCGTCTCGTCATCGAGGATGAAGCCGAGCGATCGGATGGTCGGGGCGTCGGTGATCCGGCTGGTGGCGGCCAGGTGATAGGTGTAGGCGGCGATCTTGCGGGGGATCAGCACCCGGTACACGCCGACCAGCTTCTCGATCGTGAGGTCGGAGGCCTCGGGTTCGGTCAGGGCGGCGACGAAGGCCTCCATGGCCGCGTTGGGCGGCTGGATGAGCCGCTCGGGCCGCATCTCCCGTAGCTCGGGGAGGCGCTTGACCCACAGCTCGGCGTGCCAGGCGTGGTGGTAGCAGTGCCGGCCGAGCATCGTCTTGGCGTCGAGCTCGGGGACCGTGGCGACCCACCCGCCGAGCGCTTCGAAGAGCCGCATCTCGATCCAGGCGTAGTGGCCCACCCGCCGGGCGGACTCCTCCACCGGGAACAGACCGGGAAGCTCACGCCGGTCCCAGGGAGCGAAGGGCGAGCGGGGGGCGGACGGGTCGGCCACCGCTACGACTTCTTCCCGATCGTCGTCTCGACGTAGGCCGCCACGACGGCCATGGTGTCCGGTGACTTCCACACCTCGAGCAGCTCGGCGTCGCGCTGACGGCCGGTCGTCTCCACCTCGGTCCAGTACCGGTCCCGCAGCGATCGCTTCGTGTGGGCAAAAGTGGCCGCCGGGATCCGGGCCAGCCGCTCGGCCGTGGCGATCGCCCGGTCGAGGAGCTCGCCTTCGAGCACGACCTCGTCGACGAGACCCCGGCGCTGTGCTTCGACCGGACGGTGGACCGCCCCGGAGTAGACGAGGTCGGCCACCCCGACGTCGCCGGTGGCGTAGCGGACGGCGGCCAGGGCGATGGCCGGGAAGGGCACGCCGACCAGCAGCTCGGGCACTCCGATCCGGCCCTTCCCGTCGGCCATGTAGCGGTAGTCGGCGCAGGCGGCGATGACGCAGCCGCCGGCGATGGCGTGCCCGTTGACGGCCGCCACCACCGGCCGGCGGTAGGCGAAGAGGTCGTCGAAGGCGCCGGAGAGGGCGGGGATGAACTGGGCCACGTAGTCGGGACCGCCGTCGAGGATCCGGAAGAGGTCGACGCCGGCGGAGAAGGCCGAGCCCGTCCCGGTGAGGACGAGGGCCTTCCCGGTATCGGACAGCTCGGCCAGTTCGGCCCGCAGGGCGAGCAGGAACTCGAGGTCGAGGGCGCTCACGGGCCCGTGGTCGAACTGCACGAGGGTGACGCCGTCGGACACCTGCTTGCGGTTGATCATCAGCCCGTCCATCCGTTGGTGATCGGCAGCCGCCGGTCCTTGCCGAAAGCCTTGGGTGACACCCGGACCCCGGGCGGGGCCTGGCGCCGCTTGTACTCGCTGACGTCGACGAGGCGGGCCACCCGGCGGACGATCGCCGGGTCGAACCCGTCGGCCTCGAGCTCGGTTACCGACCGGTCACCTTCAACGTATCCCTCGAGGATCGGGTCGAGCACGTCGTAGGGCGGGAGGGAGTCGGCGTCGACCTGGCCGGGGGCCAGTTCGGCCGACGGCGGCTTCTCCAGCACGTTCTCGGGGATGACGACCCCGTCCCGGTTGCGCCAGCGGGCCAGGCCATAGACGAGGGTCTTCTCGACGTCCTTGAGGACGGCGAAGCCCCCGGCCATGTCGCCGTAGAGCGTGGCGTACCCGGTGGCCATCTCGCTCTTGTTGCCCGTCGTCAGCACCATCCAGTTGAACTTGTTGGACAGCGTCATCAGGAGCGTGCCCCGGATCCGGGCCTGGAGGTTCTCCCCGGCCAGACCCGGCTCCGAGCCACCGAACGCCTCGGCCAGCAGGTCGAGAAAGGCGGCATGGGCGGCTTCGATGGGGATCGTCAGCGTGCGGATCCCCAGATTGGCGGCCAGTCCCTCGGCGTCGGCGATGCTGTGGTCGCTCGAGTAGCGCGACGGCATGAGGACGCCAGTCACGTGCTCGGGGCCGAGGGCGTCGGCCGCCACCGCCGCCACCACCGACGAGTCGATGCCGCCCGACAGGCCGATGACCACGTCGGTGAACCGGTTCTTGCGGACGTAGTCGCCCGTACCGAGACACAGCGCCGACCACACCTCGGCCTCCAGGCGCAGCGGAGGTTCCATCCGGGCCGGATGGGCGGGCTCCGCCGGCGGCCGGGCTTCGGAGATGTGAACTTCGGGCAGCGCCGGGCGGCTCGGCCTCCCCCGCGGGTCGAGCAGCCGCTTGCGGAACGTGGGGCGGACGTCGAGGTCGACGACGAGGAGGTCCTCCTCGAACTGCCGGGCCCGGGCCACCTGGTGGCCGGACTCGTCGAAGATCGACGAACCGCCGTCGAACACGAGCTCGTCCTGCCCGCCGACGAGATTGACGTAGAGGATCGGGACGGAGTGGTCGGCGGCCCTGGTGGCCAGCATCGTCTCCCGCTCGGCCTGGCGGCCCGCGTAGTAGGGCGAGGCGTTGATGTTGACGGCCAGCTCGGCGCCGCCGGCCGCCTGGGCGGCGATCGGCCCCGTCGGCGTCCACACGTCCTCGCAGATCGACACCGCCACCCGGACGCCGTTGATGACGAACAGGGAACCGGGGTCGTCGTTCGGCGTGAAGTAGCGGGCCTCGTCGAACACGCCGTAGTTGGGCAGCAGCCATTTCCGGTACAGACCCCTGACGGTCCCGCCGGCGCAGACGGCCGCGGCGTTGTAGAGGTCCCGTTCGGCCAGCGGGAAGCCCACCACGGCCACCGTCTGGCCGGTGCGGGCGGCGATCTTCTCCAGTGCCCTCTGCGATTCGGCCACGAACGCCGGCCGGAGCAGGAGATCCTCCGGCGGGTAGCCGGTGACCGCCAGCTCGGGAAGGGCGACGAGGTCGGCACCCGCCGCCTCGGCCGCCTCGATGGCCGCCAGGATCCGTTCGACGTTGCCCGCCAGATCCCCGACGGTGGTGTCGATCTGGGCGGCGGCGACGCGCAGGCGGGCCATCGCGGAAGATTAGGGCCTTGACCGGGAGGGCTTCGTGACGTGGGACACTCCGCCAGGATGTCCACCGTCCTCAAGGCGCCGGAGGTGGCCGAGGTCATTGACCGGGCCGCCGAGCCCGGTCAGGCCCGCCTCGTCCTGACCCGGCTCCTCGACGCCCATCCGGAGCTGGCCGAACGGCTGGCCGCCGATCGCCTCTTCGTCTCGGCCCTGGTGGCGCTGATCGACGCCTCCCGGTCGCTGTCGGAGGCGGTCATCGCCGACGTCGGGCTGCTCGTCCCCCTCGACGACGTCGAGGGCCTGGCGGCGGAGTGCCCCCACGACCGGTACACCGCCGAGGCCTGCCGGGCGGTGGAGGACGACGCCGAGGACCCCGGGCGGGGACTGCGGCGCTGGAAACGCCAGCAACTCCTCCGCATCGCCGTCCGGGACCTGCTGGGGCTGTCCGACCTGCCGGTGGTGGGCCGGGAACTGGCGTCGCTGGCCGAAGGCTGCCTCCAGGCGGCGCTGGGGCTGGCCCAGGCGTCCGCCGGCGGAGCGCGGATCGCCGTCATCGGCATGGGGAAGCTGGGCGGCTGGGAGCTCAACTACTCGAGCGACGTCGACGTCCTCTTCGTCCACGAGGGTGACAGCACCGGCGCCGAGCGGACCGCCCGTCACCTGCTCACCACGATGGCCCGGCCGACCCCCCACGGCATCGTGTTCCGCACCGACGCCGACCTCCGGCCCGAGGGCCGGGCCGGGCCCCTGTCTCGGAGCCTCGACGCCTACCGCGGCTACTGGGCCGAGTGGGCCTCGACCTGGGAGTTCCAGGCGCTGATCAAGGCCCGGCCGGTGGCCGGCGACGCCGACCTCAGCCGGGCCTTCCTCGAAGCGGCGCAGCCCCACGTGTGGCCCGAGCGGCTCGACCCCGACGCCGTCCGGGAGGTCCGGCTGATGAAGGCCCGGGCCGAGGAGGAGGTGTCGAAGCGGGGCCTGTCGGACCGGGAGATCAAGCGGGGCCGGGGCGGCCTCCGGGACATCGAGTTCGCGGTGCAGCTCCTCCAGCTGGTGCACGCCCGTCACGACCCCGGGATCCGGTCGCCCAACACGCTGGAGGCCCTCGAACAGCTCGGCCAGGCCGGCTACGTCGACCTCACGCAGGTCCGCACGCTGGACGCCGCCTACCGCTTCCTGCGGACCGTCGAGCACCGGCTCCAGCTCGTCGACGAAGCCCAGGTGCACGCCCTCCCGCCCGACGCCGCCGGCCGGACCCGGCTGGCCCGGGTCCTCGGCTACCGGGACGAGGGCCCGGCCACCGCCCTGGAGCAGTTCGAGACCACCCACCGGCGCCAGCAGGCCCAGGTGCGCTCCATCCACGAGAAGCTGTTCTTCCGCCCGCTGCTGGAAGCCATCGCCGGCACCGGCCCGATGTCCCAGGAGGCGGCCGAGGAGCGGCTGGCCGCCTTCGGGTTCCGGGACGTGGACCACACCCGGGCGGCGCTGGCCGAGCTGACGACCGGGCTGTCCCGCCGCTCCCAGCTGATGGGCCAGCTCTTCCCCCTGCTGCTGGAGTGGCTGTCGGAGACACCCGACCCCGACATGGGCCTGCTCCAGCTCCGCCGGCTGGCCGAGGGCCGAGCGAGGTCGGGCGCCCTGGCGGTGGCCTTCCGGGAGGCGCCCGGCGCCGCCGAGCGTGTCTGCCGCCTGCTGGGCTCGAGCCGGCTGGTGGGCGACGCCCTCCGGCGCCATCCGGAGTTCGTCCCGTCGCTGGCCGAAGACGAGTTCCTGGCCGGTCCCAAAGCGCGGGACGAGCTGGTGGAGGAGGCGCTCGGGACGCTGGCCTGGCGGGCGGGTGTCGAGGAGCGCCAGGAGGGCCTGCGTCGTTTCAAGCGACGGGAGCTGCTGCGGATCGCCTCCCGGGACCTGCTCGGGTCCGGGTCGGTGGAGGAGATCGGCGAGGAGCTGGCCAGCCTGGCCGAGGCGTGCGTGGAGGCGACCCTGCGGGACCTGGCGCCGTCAGTGCCGTTCACCGTCATCGGCGTCGGCCGGCTCGGCGGGCGGGAGCTGACCTACGCCTCCGACATCGACGTCCTGTTCGTCTACGACGGGTCGGGAGCGGGCGACTTCGACGTCGCCGAGAAGACCGCCACCCGGATCATCTCGGGTATCGGCGCCACCACCGCCGAGGGCCAGACGTTCCGCATCGACGCCAACCTCCGCCCCGAGGGGAAGCAGGGGCCGCTGGCCCGGTCCCTTGACGGCTACCGGACCTACTACGACAAGTGGGCCCTCACCTGGGAGTTCCAGTCGCTGCTCAAGGCCCGGCCGGTGGCCGGCGATCCGGCGCTGGCCGAGCGGTTCTGCGCCATGGTCGAGCCCTACGTCTACCGGGACCCGTTCCCGGACGACTCGATCCGGGAGGTCCGCCGCATGAAGGCCCGGGTGGAACGGGAGCGGATCCCCCCAGGGGAGGACCCGCAGTTCCACCTCAAGCTCGGGCGCGGCTCGCTGTCGGACGTGGAGTGGACGGTGCAGCTGCTCCAGCTGATCCACGGGGCCGGCGACCCGTCGCTGCGGACCACCTCGACCGTGGACGGGCTGGGCCGGCTGGCCGAGCGCGGCCACCTGACCCGCCGCGACGCCGAGGCCCTGGAGTCCGCCTACCGGTTCTGCGAACGGGCCCGGAACCTCCGGTACCTCCTGACCAGCGCCCCGGGCGACGCTCTCCCCACCGACGGCGCCGAAGCGCAGCGGCTGGCCCGGCTGATGGGCTACACCCACCAGCCGGTCACCCAGCTACGCGACGACTACCGGCGGCTCACCCGCCGGGCCCGGCGGGTCGTCGAGCGGGTCTTCTACGGCCAGAACTGACGACGGCCTGGACCGCTCCTAACGGCGGGCGAGGCCCACGATCGGCTGGTTGAGGGGGACGTCGCCGCTGGAGCCGAAGAAGCCGGCGTCGCCGAAGGCGAAGATGCCGCCGTCGGTGGCGACCATCCAGTAGCCCATGCCCTTCGGCGTGGCCGTCAGGCCGACGATGGGCTTGTTGAGCCCGATGTCGCCCGTCGACCCGTAGAAGGTGGCGTCGCCGTAGGCGAAGATGCCGCCGTCGGACGCCACGAGCCAGTAGCCCCGCCCGGTCCTGGTGGGGGCCATGTCCACGATCGGCTTGTTGAGGGCGAGGTCGCCGGTCGAGCCGAAGAACCGGGCGTCGCCGAACGAGAAGATCCCGCCGTCGGACGCCACCAGCCAGTAGCCCCGCCCCGACGGCGTGGCCACGATGCTCACGATCGGCTTGCTCAGCGTGAGGCGGCTGGTGGCGCCATAGAACCTGGCGTCGCCAAAGCCGAAGACGCCGCCGTCGGACGCCACCAGCCAGTAGCCCCGCCCCGACGGCGTGGGGGCCAGCGAGACGATCGGCTTGGTGAGGTTGAGATCCCCGGTCGAGCCCACGAAGGCCGCGTCGCCGTAGTTGAAGATTCCCCCGTCGGAGGACACGAGCCAGTAGCCCTGGCCCGACGGCGTCGGTGCGATGTCCACGATGGGCTTGTTGAGCGGCTGGCCGCCGGCCGACCCGGCGAACTTGGCGTCGCCGAAGCCGAAGACGCCCCCGTCGGACGCCACCAGCCAGTAGCCCTGGCCGATCACCCGGAAGCAGCCGCCGCAGGTGATGCTGCCGCCGTCGCTGCGGTTCGTGACCGTGATGTCGCGCCGCCCGGGGGGTGCATCGGCCGCCACCGCCAGGCTGGTCTCGAGCCGCTTGTCGGACACGAAGGCGGTCGGCCCGAGCGTCACGCCGGGGCCGGAGATGGTGACCACGGCGCTGGGCAGGAAGTTCACGCCGTCGATGGCCAGGACGTCGCCCGTGATGTCCTGGCGGCGCTCCGGAGGCGTGACGACGGTGACCAGCGGACGCGACTGCATGGCGAACCGCACCACGTCCAGACCGTCGGTCGGAGGGAACGGCGTACCCTCGTCGTGGCTGGCGTCCAGCCGCGCCTCCTGGTCGGACGCCGACTGCCAGGCCGCCTTGGGTGCCGTGCAGGTGGCGCTGTCCTGGTCGGCCTGGCCGATCATGGCCGTGGGGGCCTTGGTCTCGATCCAGACGCAGGCCAGGTTCTGGCCGAGTTCGTTCTGGGCGGCGGTGAAGATCGTGCACGTGTCGCTGTTGTCGGTCTGGCACTTCAGGTTGGGGTCGAGGGACGACACGTTGTTGTCGTCGCGGGTGTCAAGGGTCGATCCGGCGAACAACTTGGCCTGCAACGTGGTGTTGCCGGTGAAGGGCCTTCCGAACTGGTCGAAGACGGTGCCCCGGAGGCTGAACCGGCTGGCGCCGGCCTGGGTGAGGTTCTCCGGCGTCACGTCGAGACCCTCGGCGCGGGGCACGCCGGTGTCGAGGTGGACGGCGTCGGACATCTCGTTGTTCTCCGGCTCGTCGACCGGTTCGGCGTTGCAGCCGCCACCGTCGGTGGCCGGCCCCGGCGCCCGGAACTCGTCGTCGTCCCCTTTGGCGGCGTCATCCTTGTGGGCCGGCTCGCCCCAGAAGCAGATCGTCCGGGTGCCGTCCACCGGCATCTCGATGGGGCCGGTTTCGCACCGCCCGTTCACGTCGGTCTTACAGAGGTCGGGGAGGTCGGCGGCGTCCGCGGCGCTGTTCTCGTTGGCCCCGTCGACGATCTCGCCGTCGACGAAGGCGCCCTGGATGGGGACCCCGGTCACCGTCGTCAGCGTGCAGCGGTACTTCTCGGCCCGGTCACCGGCGGCGGCGTCGTTGTACGTCACGTCGGCGCCGTCGGCGGCGTTCCCGTCGTCGCAGTTCAGGCGGCCCTCGGCGAAGTTCAGCCACTGGACCCGCACGACGTCGGTGGCGTCAGGCTCCGGGGTCGAGCCGGGGACCTCGCTGCCCTTCTCGCACTCGGTCTCTCCCAGGACGTTCGCTTCGTCGCCGACGCAGTCGCCATCCAGCCCGAGGATCACCGACTTCTTCGCCAGCCGGCCCTCGGCGGTATCCGCCGCCTGAGCGTCGATCCAGACGCGCACGTCGTTGATGCTGGCCTGCTTGCTGATCAGGTTGATCGTGCACTCGGTCTGGCCGGTGTCGACCTCGCACTGGCCGTCGGGGGTGTTCGGCGTGTCACCGTCCTTGTCGGCCGGTTGGGCCGGCTGGCCCGCCGCGGCCGGGAGTACCTCCACGTTGATGGTCGTCGGGGTGGGCGCGTCTCCGACATCGTCGCCGTCAGGATCGCCGTCTCCTCGCCGGTCACGGTGATCTCTCGGATGACGTCGAGGGTGGGGCCGTCGGCGTGGGCCACGCCGCCCGGCAGCATCACCGTGCCGACCACGGTCAGAGCGACGACGGCGGCGGAGCGCCTGAGGGAGCGGGAAGTGTTCATATTGAGCAACATTGTCGCCGCCGCGAGGCGAAGGACCGCGGCAAACTCCCTGGACAAACCGGGCATTCGCCCCGCAAGGGACCGGCCCCGGGGGTCGATATGTCCGTTTCCGAACCTGTAACGCGCCGGAAACCGGGACGGTAAGACGCCGGTCGCGCCCGCCGCTACAGTCGCGCTGTTCGGCGGGGCCGATCCCCGTGCTGGAGGGAGTCGCATGATCACCAAGACACCGGCGAAGAAGGGCGGGACGACGAAGGTCACCTTCGAGCTTCCGGCGGAGTACGCCGGCGAGCAGGTCTGCCTGTGCGGCGAATTCAACTCCTGGTCGGCCGAGGCCACGCCGATGACGAAGCGCAAGGACGGGCGCTTCAGCACCACCCTGACGCTCCCGCAGGGTCAGTCCTACCGCTACCGCTACCTGGTCGACGGTGAGCGGTGGGTCGACGACCCCGACGCCGACGAGTACGTCGACAACGGGTTCGGCACGAAGGACTCTGTCATCCTTCTCTAAAACTGGGCAAAACGCCCGAAACCCCGACGAAACGGGCAGCAAAAGGTATTTAGCTCGTCCAAGTACCTGGCCGATACTGGACCTATGGATCACGCGGCCATCGTCGTCTCCGGGCTCGTCAAGCGGTTCGGGGACGTCCCTGCGCTCGACGGCATCGACTTCAGCGTGGCGGCCGGGACGGTGTTCGGCCTGCTCGGGCCGAACGGCGCCGGCAAGACGACCACGGTGCGGATCCTCACGACGATTCTCCGGCCCGATGCCGGGGAGGCGCGGGTGCTGGGCCATGACGTCGTCGCCGACGCGGCGGCGGTTCGCGGTTCGATCGGTCTGGCCGGCCAGTACGCCGCCGTGGACGAGAACCTCACGGGGTTCGAGAACCTCCGGATGGTCGGGAAGCTCACCCACCTGCCCCGGTCGTTGATCCGGGAGCGCTCCGCCGAACTCCTCGAGCGCTTCGACCTCACGGCCGCCGCCAACCGGCCGGTCAAGACGTATTCCGGCGGCATGCGCCGGCGCCTCGACCTGGCCGCCTCGCTCGTGCACCGCCCGGCGGTGCTGTTCCTCGACGAACCCACCACCGGTCTCGACCCCCGGAGCCGCAGCGAGCTGTGGGGCGTCATCGAGAACCTCGTGGCCGAGGGCACCACCGTCCTCCTCACGACGCAGTACCTCGAAGAGGCGGACCGCCTGGCCGACTACCTCGCCGTCGTCGACCACGGCCGGATCATCGCCAAGGGCACGCCAGCCGGCATGAAGGCCGGCCTCGGATCAACGGTGATCGAGATCGCCATGCCCGGCGAGGGTTCCGCCCTGATGGCCCTGCAGACGCTGGCTCCCCTCGGCGTGCAGCCGCCGGCCCTCGATGGCACGACGGTGAAGCTGACCGTGGCCGACGGCGGGAGCAGCCTGCTCGACGCCCTGCGGGCGCTCGACGCCGAAGGCATCGCTCCGAATAGCGTGACACTCCGGGAGCCGAGCCTCGACGACGTCTTCCTGGCCCTCACCGGCCATGCCGCCGCCGCTGAATCAGCCGTCTCTGGGAGTGCCGCATGACCTCGACGACGAACTGGAGGGCCACCGGCCGCCCCGAGAAGAAGAAGGGCTCCGGGGCCACCAAGAAGAGCTCGCCGCCCACCGCACCCGCTCCGAAGCCCAAGCCGGTGATGACGGTCAGGGAGCGGCTCTACTGGGGCACCTCTGACATCTGGGCCGTGACCCAGCGGAACCTGATCGCCTACACACGCATCCCCGAGGCGATGGTGTTCTCGTCGATCCAGCCGATCATGTTCGTGCTGCTGTTCGTCTACGTGTTCGGCGGGGCGGTGTCGACGCCGGGCTTCCGGTACGTCGACTTCATCATGCCGGGCATCTTCGTGCAGACGGTGTGCTTCGGTGCCGTGACCACCGGGATCGGGCTGGCCGACGATCTCGGGAAGGGCCTGATCGAGCGGTTCCGGTCGCTCCCGATGGCCCGGTCCGCCGTCCTGGCCGGGCGGACGACCGCCGACCTGTGCCGGAACATCTTCGTTGTCCTGCTGATGACCGTGGTCGGCGTCGCCGTCGGCTTCCGCTCCAGCACCGGCTTCCTCTCGTTCATGGGCGGCGTGTTCCTCCTCCTGGCCTTCGCCTACGCCCTGTCATGGGCCTTCGCCGTCGTCGGCCTCGTGGCCCGCAACGCCGAGACCGCCCAGGCCATGGCCTTCCCGCTGCTCTTCCCGCTTACGTTCGCCTCCTCGGCGTTCGTGCCGGTGGCGTCCATGCCGGGCTGGCTGCAGGCCTTCGCCAACAACCAGCCGGTGACGGTGGTCGTCGACGCCTGCCGCAACCTGATGGTCGGTGGCCACGGTTCGCCGCTCAAGGCTTTCGCCTGGACGATCGGCCTGCTGGTGGTGCTGGTGCCCCTCGCTGTTCGGAAGTACCGCAAAGCGCAGTAGCTTCCTGGCCCCATGCGGGCCAAACGGCAATGGGTGACGGCGGGGATCGCCGCACTGGCGCCCTGGACGTGGTTCGCCGTCCGGGACCTCGGCTCCGCCTTCGATCTCGTCGCCGTCGGCCTGCCGGTCCTGTTCGCCCTGGCCGCCCTGGGGCTGGCCGCCTACGCCGCGGTCCGGAAACACCGCCTGCTGGCTGTCGGCGTGGTCTCCTGCCTTCTGGCCGGTGGGGTGGCGGTCGTCGGGCCATGGCGCCCCCGGTCGCTCCCGCCGCCGGTGCGAGCGTTCCGGATCGTGGCCGCCAACGTCAGCTCCGACAACCCCGACCGGGCCGACGCGGCGGCCGAGGCCATCAGCCGGGGCGGCGACCTGGTCCTGCTCCTCGAGGCGGGCGAGGCCGGGTGGATCGGACATACACCGGAGTACGGCACGGTGATCCAGCCGACCTACAGCAACCAGGTCTATCTGTCGCGCTTCGGGGCCCGGCTGCTCGACCGCCCGAAGCACTGGCCCCGCCGCCTCCGGGCCCATCGTCTCGAGGTTGATGCGCCGAGCGGCCGGGTCGTCGTCTATGTCGCCCACCTCGTGCGGCCCTACCTCGGGCCCCGCCGCATCTTCCGGCTCGGCCGGCAGATGACGGCCCAGCGGCGCGAGCGCGACGCCCTCCTGGCCTCGGCCCGGTCGGAAACGGCGCCGGTGGTGCTGGCCGGCGACTTCAACTTCTCGGATCGCAGCATCGGCTACCGGCGGATCACCGGGCGGTTCCGGGACGCCATGCGGGCCCGGTGGACCAGCCCGACGTACGTGGCCGGCCTGTGGCGTCCCTTCCTGCTCCGCATCGACCACATCTTCGTGCCCCGGGACTGGTGCTCGACCTCACCGGCCCGGTTCGACCTCCGGGGTTCCGACCACCGCGGTGTGGCGGTGGTCGTCGGCCCATGCCCTGTCCTTTAGGGACCTGTGAATGAGCAGCTCGCATGGGGCTCACGCGGCTGTATTCACTTCAGAGGATCGCTCCTCCCGGGCCAGCCCGGCCCAAAGAATGTTGCGGGCCGCGTTGATGTCAGCGTGACTGATGTGACCGCACGACCGGCATCGAAAAACGGCACCGACGCGACTTGCTCCGTCCACTGTGCCGCACTCAGCGCACCGTTGGGAGGTGTGACGGGGATCGACTCGGATGAGCTTCCTGCCAGCCTCTTCCGCTTTGTAGTCAAGCATCCGATCGAGGAGTCCCCATCCCGCGTCGAGGATGGAACGGTTCAGCGCCGCCTTAGCGGCGGCGCCGTTTGGGTCATAGCCTCCTTGTTCATTCGGACGGGGAACAGGACGGCGGACCATGTTGGCGATCCGAAGATCTTCGATGACGATCGTGTCGTAGCCGTTCACCAACCGACGGGAGAGCTTGTGGAGGAAGTCCCGGCGCTGGTTGCGGACCTTACGCTGCTGGCGGGCGACAGCTTCTCGTGCCCGACGGAATCGTCTTGAGCGTTTCGGCGTAGCGCCCAGCCTCCGCTGAGCATCTGCTATCCGCCCAGCGGATTGTCTGAAGAACCTGGGGTTATCCACCAGCTCTCCATCCGAGGTCGCCACCACTGCGATGACGCCCCGATCGACGCCCACGTGCCGGCCGGTCGCCGGCAGCGGTTGGGTGGGGACCAGGGTGCAGAAGACTGTGACACGCCATCGCCGCCCCTCACGACGCAGAGTGCAAGTCTTGGGCACTCCTCGAAGCGGGCGATGAACCCGCACCTTGACATGCCCTATCCCCTGAACGTAAAGCCGCCGATTGACCGCCTCAAAGCGCCAGCCCTGGTCGTCGGGCCACTGCACCGAATCCCAGCGGCCCTCTCCCCGAAACCGGGGGAAGCCTGGCCGCTGGCCTCGGGCACACCGCCGGTAGAACCCCTGAAAGGCGTCATCGAGGCGCGCCAGAGTGCCTCGACACACCGTGACACCCCAGGTCAGGATCTCGGGCCGCACCGCGCGCAGAGCGGTCAACTCCCGGTACTGCTCGTACCGCGTCACCCTCCGCCCCTCCCACTGCCAGGCACCTCGGCGCTCCTCCAGGGCGGCGTTGTATAGCTCACGCTGCGCCTGGAGCAGTGCCTCAAAGGCCGCGACCTGTCGGACAGTCGGCTGCAAGAGATAACTGAACGCCCGACATCCCACCATCGGACCATAACGACAAGGTGTGACATCTCAGCTGGAGGCGCGAGCTGAGTCCACCGGCCCCTAGCCTGCTGCATATGCCCGTCCGGCTGGACCTCCGCAATGTGGCGATCGTGGCCCACGTCGACCACGGCAAGACGACGCTGGTCGACGCCATGCTCTGGCAGTCCGGCGTGTTCCGGGAGAACCAGGAAGTCGCCGACCGGATCATGGACTCGACGGACCTGGAGCGGGAGAAGGGCATCACGATCCTGGCCAAGAACACGGCCGTGAACTTCGGCGGCGTCAAACTGAACATCGTCGACACCCCGGGCCACGCCGACTTCGGCGGCGAGGTCGAGCGCGCCCTGGCCATGGTGGACGGCGTCCTCCTGCTGGTCGACGCGGCCGAAGGGCCCCAGCCCCAGACCCGTTTCGTGCTCCGTAAGACGCTCGAGGCCCGTCTCCCGGTCATCCTCGTCATCAACAAGGTCGATCGCCCCGACGCCCGGCTGGCGACCGTCGTCGACGACGTCTACGAGCTGTTCCTCGACCTCGACGCCGACCACGACCAGATCGACTTCCCCATCGTCTACGCCAACGCCCGAGACGGGTGGGCGTCGCTGGACCCGGCGGTGGAGGGGGAGACGCTGGAGCCGCTGTTCCGGCTACTGGTGGAGCGCATCCCAGCGCCCACCTACGACGACGACCACCCGCTCCAGGCCCTGGTGACCAACCTCGACCGCTCGCCCTACCTGGGCCGTCTGGCCATGTGCCGGGTCCGGCAGGGGACGATCACCCGGGGCCAGATGGTGGCGTGGTGCCGGGCCGACGGCCGGATCGAGCGGGTCAAGGTGACCGACCTATTCGTCACCGAGGCCCTCTCCCGGGTCCCGGCCGACAGTGCCGGGCCGGGCGAGATCATCGCCGTGGCGGGCCTCGACGAGGTCACGATCGGCGAGACGCTGGCCGACCCGGTCGATCCGAGGCCCCTGCCCGTCCTGCGCATCGACGAGCCGAGCCTGTCGATGACGATCGGCGTCAACACCTCCCCCCTGGCCGGCCAGGGCGGCGGAACCAAGCTGACCGCCCGGTTGGTGAAGAGCCGGCTCGACACCGAGCTCGTCGGCAACGTGTCGCTGCGGGTCTTCACCACCGTCCGGCCCGACACGTGGGAGGTGCAGGGCCGGGGTGAGCTCCAGCTGGCGGTGCTGGTCGAGACCATGCGCCGGGAGGGCTTCGAGCTGACGGTGGGCAAGCCGCAGGTCGTCACCCGGGAGATCGACGGGAAGCTCTGCGAGCCCGTGGAGCGCATGACGGTCTTCGTGCCTGACGACCACCTGGGGGCGGTGCAGAAGCTCCTGGCCGCCCGCAAAGGCCGGGTGGAGCAGCTGGTCAACCACGGCCACGGCTGGGTCCGCATCGAGTACCTCGTACCGGCCCGGGGCCTCATCGGCTTCCGGACGGAGTTCATGACCGAGACCCGGGGGACGGGCATCCTCCACCACGTCTTCGAGTGTTACGAGCCCTGGTTCGGCGAGATCCGGACCCGCAACAACGGCTCGATGGTGGCCGACCGCCGGGGCCAGAGCACGACCTACGCCCTGCTCAACCTGTGCGAGCGGGGCGAGATGCTGGTCGGACCGGGCGTCGACGTCTACGAGGGCATGATCGTGGGTGAGAACTCCCGGGCCGAGGACATGGACGTCAACGTGGCCAAGGAGAAGAAGCTCACCAACATGCGGTCGTCGACGGCCGAGGAGCTCGTGCGCCTCCCGCCGCCCCGCAACCTGTCGCTGGAGCAGGCGTTGGAGTTCATCTCCGACGACGAGTCCGTCGAGGTGACGCCGAAGACGGTGCGCCTCCGCAAGGCCGTGCTGGCCGCCACCGATCGGGCCCGGATCCAGAAGCGGGACCGTCCGGCCTAGCGAGGCGGCCCGACGGGGCTCGCCGGACCAGCTGGTCCTGGGCCGACCGGGAGCGCCGGACCCGGGCCGATCGGGCCAGGGGCGCTGCCGCCGCCGCTCCCGCCGGCGACCTCGGTCGTCGCCTGGGCCTGGTTGTTGCCGTTGTTCTCGTCGAGCATCCGGCTGGTCACGTAGGCGACGTTGACGGCTGTGCCCGGGTCGTTGACCTTGACCACCACCGTCACCGTGGCCGCGGCGTCCGACGCCAGGTCTCCGAGCTCGCAGACGACGTCGGTGGTGGACGAGCTGCAGGTGCCCTGGCTGGGCGAGGCCGACACGAACTCGGCGCCCTGCGGCAGCTGGTCGCTGAGCTGCGTGCCCACCGCCACGGCCGGACCGGCGTTGGTCACCGTGATCGTGTACGTGAGGTTGTCGCCGGGCACGGCCTCGGCCCGGTCGACGGCGTTGGCCACGCCGAGGTCGGCGCCGTACTGGCCGCCGCTTTGGACGTCGGTGACGGAGGTGGCGCTGTTGTTGCCCTGGTAGGGGTCGTACTCCCGGCCCATGACGGAGGCGGTGTTGTAGACCGTCCCGGCCTGGGTGGCGTTGACGGTGATCGTGACCGTGGCGGTGTGGCCGCCGGCCAGCGTGTCGAGGGCGCAGCGGACGTACTGGTATCCGGTGGAGCAGACACCCTGCGACGCGGTGGCCTCGACGAAGCGGACGCCGCTCGGCAGCTGGTCGCTCACGTTGACGTCGGAGGTCGGCGCCGGACCGGCGTTGGTGACGGTCAGGGTGTAGGCGAACCGCTGGCCCTGCGTCGCCGGGTTGGGCGACGAGGTGTTGGACAGCTGCAGGTCGGCCGAGGCGCGCCCCTCCGGAGGGCCACCCGGGCCGGGCCTGACGGGACCACCCACCGGCGCGGGAGGGGTGTGGCCATGGGGGGGTCGGCCGCCGCCGACCGGCCCGGCGGGGCCCGGTGCGGCGCCATTGGCGTGAGGGACTCCGGTGAGGAGGACGGCGACGAGTCCGGCACCCAGCGTCGCCCGCTTCCAGAACCTTGACGTGAACATCGTGTCGCTCCCTTCCCGAAACGGTCGGCGCGCGGCCCCGTTGTCGTTGGTGGCACCCCAGCGGCAACACCGAAAGTCCCCAGAACTTTTACAGCAATTCCCCGACCGAACTTCACCGAAGTCGGCGGAGAAAAGTCTTCGCTACATTCCCAGCCAAACCTTATTGTCCCAGCCTACTGGGCAGATTGTCAGCTTCTGTCGGAAAAATGTCAAGCGAATCAACTGCCCCGAATTCACTGAAATAGAACGCTGGATATCGAGGTTTATTCTTGTCGATCCCGGGTGAGACGCTGCAACTCACGGTGCGTCGAGCGCCCCTCGCCGTCGTCCGGCGGCGTGATCCTGGTCCAGGTCCCGTCCGGCCCGAGTTCCCAGGCGCGGGTCGTGTCGGCCTGGTTCACGGCCAGGACCTCCTCCAGGCGGGCCGTCAGGGTGTCGTCCTCCACCGGGCAGAGCAGCTGCACCCGCTGGTCGAGATTGCTCGGCGTGAGGTCGGCCGACCCGATGAAGTACCGGGTCGAGCCCCCCTGGCCGAAGGCGAAGATCCGGGAGTGCTCCAAGAAGCGGCCGACGATCGAGCGGACGCGGATGCGCTCCGAGACTCCCGGCACGCCCGGGCGGAGCCGGCAGATCCCCCGGACGACGAGATCGACATCGCACCCCGCGGTCGACGCGGCGTAGAGGGCGGCGATCACCTCCTCGTCGATGAGGTTGTTCATCTTCATGGCGATGCGTCCGCCCGGTACGGCCGAAGTCTCCCGGATCAGTTCCAGGATCCGCCGGCGGAGCTGCACCGGCGCCACGGCCAGCTTCCGGTATTCGTTCCGCCGGCTGTAGCCGGTGAGGAAGTTGAACAGGTCGCTGAGGTCGGCGCCGATGTCCTCGTCGGCGGTCAGAAGGCCGACGTCCTCGTACTGGCGGGCGGTGGTGGCGTCGTAGTTGCCGGTGCCGATGTGGCAGTACCGGCGGAGCTCCCCCCGCTCCCGCCGCACCACCAGCGTGGCCTTGCAGCCGGTCTTCAACCCGAGAAGGCCGTAGACCACGTGCACGCCCGCTTCCTCCAGGCGGCGGGCCCAGGCGATGTTGACCTCCTCGCTGAAACGGGCCGTGAGCTCGACGAGGACGGCCACCTGCTTCCCGGCCTCGGCCGCCCGGATGAGGGCGCGGGGGATGGCGCTGTCCAGGGACGTGCGGTACATCGTCTGCTTGATGGCCAGGACGTCGGGGTCGCCGGCGGCCTGATCGATGAACCCCTCGACGGTGGCGAAGGACTCGTAGGGATGGTGGACGACGACGTCGCGGGACCGCAGGACGGCGAAGAGGTCACCGGGGTTGGGACCGATGCCCTCCGGCGGCAGCGGCACCCAGACCGGATACCTCAACTCCGGGAGGTTGAGGGCGTACAGCTCCGACAGCGAGCCGAGGTCCAGTAGCTGGTCGATCTCGTAGAGGTCGTCGGCGCCGAGCTGCAGCTCCCGCAACAGCAGCTCGCGGACGCCGGCCGGCATGCCGGCGTCGACCTCCAGCCGGACGGCCCGGCCGAAGCGCCGCTGCCGAACCTGCATTTCCACCGCCGCCAGGAGGTCGTCGGACTCCTCGTCGTCGACCATGAGATCGGCGTTGCGGGTCACCCGGAACGGGTGGGCCGACTCGACGTCCATGCCGGGGAAGAGCATCGGGAGGTGCTCGGCGATGATCTGCTCCAGCGGGTAGAGCCGGGCACCGTCGGCCGTGACCTGGAACCGTGACAGGAGCGGAGGCACTTTCACCCGGGCGAAGCGCCGCTGCCCGTCACGCCCGTCCCGCACCATCACGGCCAGATTCAACGACAGGTTGGAGATGTACGGGAAGGGGTGACCCGGATCGACCGCCAGCGGGGTGAGGACGGGGAAGAGCTGTTCCTCGAAGCGCTGGCCGAGCTCCTCCCGGTGGACCGGCTCGATGCCCTTCGGGTCGCCGAGGCGGACCCCGGCGTCGGCCAGGCCCGGCACGAGCCCGGCAAAGATCGCCGTCTGTTGCGCCACCAGCTCCAGGACCCGGACCCGGATGGCCTTCAGCTGGGCGACCGGTTCGAGGCCGCCGGGAGTCGCCGCCCCCAGGCCGGCAGCCACCCGGCCGGCCAGGCCGGCGACCCGAACCATGAAGAACTCGTCGAGGTTGGCGGAGAAGATCGCCAGGAACTTGAGCCGCTCCAGCCGCGGGACGGTCGGGTCCTCGGCCAGCGCCAGGACCCGGGCGTTGAAGTCCAGCCAGGACAGGTCGCGGTCGAGCAGCTCGGCACCGTCGGGGTGGATCGTGGCGGCGGCGGCGTCCGCCCCGCGGTCCTTCTTGGCGCCCTTTTTCGGCATGGCTAGGACCTTACGGCGGTGATGCGCTGCACCACCCGCGGGGTTGGCCCTTCGAGGGTCAGGTCTTCGTAGGCGACGACCCGGAGCGTGCCCCGGACAGCCTCGAGGAGCTCGCCGGGAAGGAGCAGGAAATCGGGGTTGTGGGGCGGGCCGAACTGCTCCTGGCCGCGGGCGAACGTCTCGTAGAGGAGGACGCCGCCGGCGGCCGTGACGGCGACGATGTCCGGAAGGGTCGGCCGGTGGAGGTAGTTGGTGACCACCACTCCTTCGAACTCCCGTCCCTCGAACGGAAAGGGCGCCCCGGTCTCCAGGTCGGCGTCGACGATTTCGACCCGGGCGTCGTCGGCCAGATCGCCCAACCCGCTCACATCCCGGTCCACGGCGGTCACCGGATGCCCCCGACCGAGGAAGAACCGCGTGTGGCGCCCCCCGCCGGCGGCGACGTCGAGCACCCGCCCGCCCGGCGGCACGAGATCAGCGAACCGGGCGACCCACTCCGAGGACTCCGACGGACCGATGGCGGGCCGACCTCAGTGCATCACGATCGAGGCCCGGGTCGAGCGGCTCGACAGCTGGTCGATGAAGGCTTCGTTGATCTGGTCGAGGGGGTAGTCGGTCAGGACCTGGTCGAGGGGGAGGCGCGCCGCGTTGCGGGCCAGGAAGTCGACGGCGGCGCCGAGGGTGGCGGCGTCGTAGAGCATCACCGCCTCGATCCGGTGGTTGGCGGCCACCAGCCGGCCGGGGTCGAGATCGATGGCGTTGCCCGGGTAGAAGGTGCCGATCTCGAGGTAGCGGCCGCCGACGGCCAGCATCCGCAGGCCTTCGGGGATCACCTGGCTGAAGCCGACCAGCTCGCAGACGACGTCGGCACCCCAGCCGTTGGTGAGGCTGCGGACTTCGGCCACGCGATCTTCGGGGGCCGGATGCTCCCGGAAGTCGACGACGGCGTCGGCGCCCATGGCCCTGGCCAGCGCCAGCCGGTCGTCGAGCCCGTCGATGACGATCACCTGATGGGCGCCGCGCTCCTTGGCCACCGCCGTGGCGTAGGCGCCGAGGCCGCCGGCGCCCTGGATGACGACCGTGTCGCCGAAGCTGACACCGATTCGTTCGAGGCCATAGATCACCTGGGCCAGGGCGCAGTTGGCGCCGGCCACCATCGTGTCGGTGACGTTGTCAGGCACCTTGAACAGCGCCATCCGAGGGGCCACGTGGTAGTAGTCGGCGAACGCCCCGTTGAAGTGCGGCGGCTGGTGGGGGTCGGTGAACATGCGGCCGAGAGCGGCCGGGCAGGCCGGGGGCATCCCCCGCAGGCAGGCCCGGCAGCGGCCGCAGGGAGCGAAGTACTGGTAGACGACCCGGTCGCCCACGGTCAGCGGCGCGCCGGCCCAGTCGGTGGCCACCCCCTCGCCGAGGGCGTGGACGACGCCGGTCATCTCATGGCCGAGGATGGCCCCGTCCTGGCGGTTCCAGCGCTCGAGCCGCCCGTCGCCCCGCCAGAAGTGCAGGTCCGATCCGCACACGTTGGCCCGGGTGACCCGCACCAGCACCGCCCCCGGTCCCGGCTCGACCACCGGGAACTCGGTCAGCGTCATGGGCTTGCCCGGCTCGAAGAACAATGCCGCCCTGCCTGTTTCCATGCCTCCTTTCTAGTCGAGTGTCGCCGCCGTCACAGTCGGTGTGTCGTGTGCGGCAAAGAGTCGCTGGCGCGCCCGTACGTACCCTGATCTGTTGGCTGAAACAGGGGGGATGGACCATGACCATCGGAACCGAGGCACTCCCATACAACCAGATCGTCGACGCTGTGGAGGAGGGACTCGAGGCGCTGGAGGCGACGTTGGCAGTCCTCTCTGAGGGGGACTGGGCCCGGCCCACACTTCTCAAGCCCGCCACTCCCGACGCGCCACCATGGACAGTTCTCGAGCTTGCCGCCCACATGGACATCTTCATGGCAATCGCCCTCGGCCTGATGGCCGAACCCCAGCAGGCTCCGCCGACGATTGACGGGGCGAGCTTCTGCATCGCCTGCTCCGACGGCAGCCAGGGATCCATGCTGTACCAGTACATGGCCGACCACGCCAAGGGCCACACCCCGGGGACGATCCTCGAAGTCGTCCACGGCACCTTCAAGTCGGCACTCGAGGGCGCCCGCAACACTCCTCCCGACACAATCGGCCCCGCCTTCTACGGGCTCATGCGGCTCGATGAGTTCATGGCCACCCGGACCGTCGAGGTTGTGGCCCACGGTCTGGACCTGACCGACACGTTGGGGCGGGCCCCGCTGCCCATGCCCAAGGCCGTCCCCATCGCCGCCGCCATGCTCGACGAGGTGCAGGCCCGGGTCAAGGTGGCCGGCCGCCCCGCCGACCTCGTCAACGACGACCTGGCCTTCATCCGGGCGGCGTCCGGCCGGAGCGAGCACCCCGATCCCCGCTTGCCAGTGGTCCACTGACGATCGTGCCGATTCGGTCGACGTTGAGCAGCGTTTCCTTGATGCCGTCCGGGTCACCGCCCCCGTTCCACAGGAGGCTCCCGGCCCCCTTCAGGGCGCCTGCCACGGCGGCCGGGGTGGCGCCGGGGTGGTCGGAGAGGTAGAGCGCCGCCGCCCCGGCGACGTGGGGTGCGGCCATCGAGGTGCCGCTGGTGACGTTGTAGCCACCGCCTCTCCACGTTGAGTTGATGCAGACCCCCGGAGCGATGAGATCGACTCCGGCGCCGTAGTTGGAGAAGAAGGCCAGCTTGTCGTCCACCCCGGTCCGGCAGGTGGCTTTGGCCAGACCGCCGGGTCGCCCGTCGAAGTCGGACAGGGCCGAGACCGTGATCACCTCCGGGAACGAGGCCGGCACCTGACCGGCCACGTCGACCGCCGAGTTTCCGGCGGCGACGGTGTAGGTCACGCCGCTCTCCACTGACCGGCAGATCGCCTCCCGCAGCGCGCCGTCGCGGCAGTTGCCGAGATCTCCCGGGCCACCGAGGCTGAGATTGGCGACCTCGATGTCCGAGGCGTGGGCCGTGACCCAGTCGACGCCGCAGATAGCCGATGACCAGCTGCCATCCCCGCTGTCATCGAGCACCCGGACCGCCCACAGCCGGGCCCCGGGGGCGACGCCCACCACGCCGGCGCCGTCGTCGAGGGCCGCCACCGTGCCGGCCACGTGCGTCCCGTGGCCATTGCCGTCGTCGTAGCTGGTGCCGGTGGAGCAGTTCACCCCGCCGACGACGTTGAGGTCGGGGTGGTCGAGGTCGATCCCGGTGTCGATCACGGCGATGTCGGCGTCGACCCGGCCCGAGCCGTTGCCCGACACCGCCCCGCTCAGCGGGCCGTCGATGCGAGTGATCCCGGTCGGAACGGACTGGGCCGTCGTCGCCACCCGCCGGTCGGGCACGAGGGTGCGCACCTTCGGGTCGCGGGCCAGCCGGGCGGCGCCCTGCGCCGACCCTTCGAAGGAGAACCCGGGCAGGGCCCGCTCGTAGACGTGCGGCGCCCGCCCGCCGTACTGGACGGCCATGGCCGGGGCGTCGCGTCGAGGGTCGTTGCCCGGCTCCAGGGACACGATGTACGAGCCGTCGATGACGGCGGGTGTCGGGGCCGACCGGTCGCTCCGGGCTATTCCGGGCCCGGCGGTCAGGCCGAGGGTGACGAGTCCAATCAGGACGCCGAGTCGGACGGTACGGATGCGGAACGAGGCCGCGCCATTGCGGCGGTCGTCGGTCACCGGGGGGCTCCTTTCACCGACCGGAGCCCTTCGAACCTTTTGGGACGAATCAGGCTCCGGCGAACCATTCGCCCTCCGATGGCCCATTCCTGCCCCAGGAAAATGGAAAACGCGGAGGGTGGCGATCGGTAGCCTGATCTTCGGGCTCGTCGCCCTTTTCGGAGACCGATCCTCAGCTTCCGGGAGTCGGACCCCCCGGCTGTTGGCCGATGTGCCAGTTCACGTGCGACAAGACGTGGTCGTTCAGGCGGTCGAAGCTGAGCCGGATCTGCTGAACGTCCACCCGCAGAGCGCCGAGATCGGTCTTCAACTCGGCGAGGCCGCCGCTGTGGTCCTGCACGATCCCGAGAACCCGGTCGAGCGTGAGCGAGAGGCCGTCGAGCCTCTCATTCGTGCTGCGCTCACCGGAGCTCATCGCTCGTTCCTCTCCGCCGCCTGCGCCACCATCGCCGCTCCCAGCCTATGGCGCTTCATGTCGCACCTCCTGGTCGGGGGAGGCCATCCTCCCGGCCCGGTGTGACAGGAACGGAACGACGAAACGCCGCATCCCCGGCAATTCACGCATTTCCGGCCAGGGGAAATCAGGTGGCGAATCGCCAGCGGGTTGCTCGGGTGGAGAACTCCTCTTCCCGTTCGATGATGGCGAAAGCCCGCTCAGGGACGAACTCGAACAGCAGGCCCTGGCGGATGAACTCGGCGCTCAGCGAGGGGGCCATCGGCAGGTATTTGGCCAGGTAACGCTCGATCCACAAGGTCTCCCGCTCGTCGCCCTCGACCGGCGCGGCGCGGCCCTCCAGCGAGAGGCATTCGACGGTGTCGTCAACCATGACGGCACAGCTGGGGTTGGCGGCCAGGTTGCGGGCCTTGCGCGCCCGGGTTCCGCAGGAGAAGGCGAACCGCTGGTCGGTCTCGTCCCAGACGCCCCACACCGGCAGGGCGTGGGGCCGCCCGTCGGCCGAGACCGTCACCACCCAGAAATTCCGGTTGGTTCGGAGGCGCCCCGCCGCCCACGACCACGGCAGGGCTTCCCACGACGGGTCGTCGACGCCGTAGTCGGGCATGAACGGCCGTTCGGCGGCCGGCTCCCCCATGGCGGATATCAAAGCAAAGACTCGAAGGGAGCGCGAAACGCCGGGCGGGCGACCGGGAGTCGCACCGCCCGGCGTCGAAAAGTCTGGGGACTTAGATGTCGTAGTAGAGGTAGAACTCCCACGGGTGGGGGCGGAGGCGTACGGCGTCGATCTCCCGGGAGCGCTTGTAGTCGATCCAGGTGTCGATGACGTCCTGGGTGAAGACGTCGCCCACGAGCATGAACTTGTGGTCGGCCTCCAGGGCCCCCAGGGCTTCTTCGAGCGACGACGGCACCTGCGGCACCTGGGCCAGCTCCTCCGGCGGGAGGTCGTAGAGGTCCTTGTCGAGGGGCTTCGGCGGCTCGATCCGGTTCTGGATCCCGTCGAGGCCGGCCATGAGCATGGCCGAGAACGCCAGGTACGGGTTGCAGGACGGGTCGGGGCAGCGGTACTCGAGCCGCTTGGCCTTGGGGCTCTTGGAGTACAGCGGGATCCGGACCGAGGCCGACCGGTTCCGCTGCGAGTAGACCAGGTTGACCGGCGCTTCGTAACCCGGCACCAACCGCTTGTAGGAGTTGGTGGTGGGGGCGGCGAAGGCCAGCACCGCCGGCGTGTGCTTGAGCAGGCCGCCGATGTACCAGCGGGCCATGTCGGACAGGCCGGCGTAGCCCGTCTCGTCGAAGAACAGCGGCTCGCCGCCCTTCCACAGCGACTGGTGCACGTGCATGCCCGAGCCGTTGTCCTGGAAGATCGGCTTCGGCATGAACGTGACCGTCTTGCCCGCCGCCAGGGCCACGTTCTTCACGATGTACTTGTAGAGCATGACCTTGTCGGCCATGCGCAGCATCGAGTCGAAGCGCATGTCGATCTCGGCCTGACCGGCGGTGCCGACCTCGTGGTGCTGCACCTCGATGTGGATGCCGCAGGCCTCGAGCTGACGGACCATCTCCGACCGCAGGTCCTGGTAGTGGTCGGTCGGCGAGACGGGGAAGTACCCCTCCTTGTAGCGGGGCTTGTAGCCCTTGTTGCCCCCGGCCTCCTCGGCGCCGGAGTTCCATGCCCCTTCGATGGAGTCGACGTAGTGGTAGGAGGAGTTCTGGTTCTGGTCGAAGCGGACGGAGTCGAAGATGTAGAACTCCGCCTCCGGGCCGAAGTAGGCCGTGTCGGCCAGACCCGTCCCCCGCAGGTAGTCCTCCGCCTTCTTAGCCACGTACCGGGGGTCACGGCTGTAGCTCTCGCCGGTGACGGGGTCACGGACGAAGCAGTTGATGTTGAGGGTCGGGTGAGGCCGGAAGGGGTCGATCACCGCCGTGTTGGGATCGGGGATCAGGAGCATGTCCGACTCCTGGATCTCCTGGAAGCCACGGATCGACGACCCGTCGAAGCCGTAGCCGTCCTCGAACGCATCCTCCGACAGCTCGTGGGAAGGGACACTGAAGTGCTGCATGAGGCCCGGGAGGTCGCAGAAGCGGAAATCGATGACCTCGATCTCCTTATCCCGGACCAACTGCATGACGTCGCTCGGGGTGCGCTGCTCCACGCTCAAACCTCCATCTCCAAAGGCCGGGGCTCAGGCCGCGCAGCCTAACGAACCCGCGTCGGCGGCGCTCACGGGATTGGCAGCGTGGCGGCCCGCGATTTCCCGGCCGTTTCTCATGGATGAACGCTGCGTTAAACCGGCCGGTGGGACGGGCCGCATGTGGTCACCCGGGCGCCGCGGGCGGCAGTATGGCCTCATGGAACGCCAACTCGAGTATGTGCTCAGGACGGTCGAGGAGCGCAACGTCCGTTTCGTGCGGCTGTGGTTCACGGACGTGCAGGGGATGCTCAAGTCATTCGCCATCACGCCAGCCGAGCTCGAGGACGCCCTCGACTCCGGGATGGAGTTCGACGGGTCCTGCATCGACGGGTTCAGCCGCATCCAGGAAGCCGACATGATGGCCCGGCCCGACCCCGGGACGTTCGAGCTCATCCACAATCCCGGCGAGGACGTCCCCGCCGCCCGGATGTTCTGCGACATCTACACCCCCTCCGGCGAGCCGTTCGACGGCGACCCCCGCTACGTCCTCAAACGCACGCTGGAGAAGGCCCGGGAGCGGGGCTTCACCTTCTACGTCAGCCCCGAGATGGAGTACTTCTACTTCCGCTCGGCCAGCGAGACGATCCCCCTCGACCAGGCCAGCTACTTCGACCTGACGCCGTCCGACGAGGCGTCGGAGCTGCGCAAGGCGACCATCCTGGCCCTGGAGAACATGGGCATCCCGGTGCAGTACAGCCACCACGAGATCGCCCCCTCGCAGCAGGAGATCGACCTCCGCTACACCGACGCCCTGACCATGGCCGACAACGTCATGGCCTTTCGGATGGTGGTCAAGGAGGTGGCCCAGAGCCGGGGTGTCTACGCCACCTTCATGCCGAAGCCGGTGGCCGGCTGGAATGGCTCGGCCATGCACACCCACCTCTCGCTTTTCGAGGGTGACGTCAACGCCTTCCACGACGCCGGCGACGAATACGGCCTCTCCACCGTGGCCAAGGGGTTCATCGCCGGGCTCATCCACCACGCCAAGGAGATCACCGCCGTCACCAACCAGTGGGTGAACTCCTACAAGCGCCTCATCCCCGGCTACGAGGCCCCGACCTACATCTGCTGGGCCCGCAACAACCGCTCCGCCCTCATCCGGGTCCCGATCCCCCGGCGGGGCGAGTCGGGCAGCCGGGTCGAGTACCGGGCGCCCGACCCGGCCTGCAACCCCTACCTGGCCTTCGCCCTCCTGCTGGCGGCAGGCCTGCGGGGCATCGAGAAGGGCTACGAGCTTCCGCCGGAAGCGACCAACAACATCTTCGAGATGACCCCGGAGGAACGGATGGCGGAGGGCATCGACAGCCTCCCGAACTCCCTGTTCGAGGCGCTGGAGGTGATGGAGCGCTCCGATCTCGTGGCTGAGGTGCTCGGGGAGCACGTGTTCGACTACTTCCTGCGCAACAAGCGGTTGGAATGGGCGGACTACAAGGCGTACGTGACGCCGTTCGAAATCAACCGCTACCTCGGGGTCCTGTGATGGAACCCTTCCTGGTCTTCCCGGACCCGCCGCCGCCGCTGCTGGTCCAGACGCTCGACCTGGCTGGGTATTCCTGGAAGGCCGTGGCCAACGCCTCGGTGGCCGCCCAGCTCGAACCGCCCGACGGCTGGGCAGGGGCGGTGGTGAGCGCCGACGGCGACGCCGAGGGCGCCTTCGTGATCTGCCGGTCGCTGCGGCGGCGGGACGTGCCCGTCCAGCCCGTCCTCGTGCTGGTGGCGGGCAATCAGCTGGCCGATCTGGAGCTCCGGGAGGACCTCTTCGACGACTTCTGCCTCGCGCCGTTCCACCCCAAGGAGCTGGAGGCGCGGTTGCGGCTGCTGGCCTGGCGGGCGGGCCGGGCGACGGGGCCGGAGGTGGTCGAGTACGGCGACCTCATCATCAACCTCGAGACCTACCAGGCGGCCGTCGGCGGCCGGCCGCTCGACCTCACGTACATGGAGCACGAGCTGCTGAAGTTCTTCGCCACCCACCCCGGCAAGGTGTTCACCCGGGAGACCCTGCTGTCACGGGTGTGGGGTTACGAGTACTACGGCGGGGCCCGCACGGTGGACGTTCACGTGCGGCGGCTGCGGGCCAAGCTGGGCGACGACCACGCCGGCTGGATCCAGACGGTGCGGTCGGTGGGCTACCGCTTCGGTCAGTCGCGCTGGGGTGTCGGGGGCGCCAGATCCGAGAGCTGACGGCCGAGCGCCGCGCTCCACAGCGCACCACCCACAAACAGCGCAACTGGCCCCAAAAACAACATTACGATCACCACGATCAGCGCACCCTCCACAACCCCTAGGGTATCTGGCCGAGCGCTCCTACAATGGGGCGTAGGCCCACACCTCGACCTCCACCCGGGCTCCCAGCGGCAGAGCCGCCACGGCCACGGTCGAGCGGGCGGGCCGGTGGCCGGCGAAGGCCTCGGCATAGACCTCGTTGATGACCGGGAAATCGCCCATGTCGAGAAGGAACACCGTGGTCTTGGCCACGTCCCCCAGGGAGGCTCCACAGTCGCCCAACACGGCGGCCACGTTGGCCAATGCCTGGCGCGCCTCGGCGGCGACGTCGCCGTCCACCAGGCGGCCCGTCGCCGGATCGATCCCCACCTGGCCGGCCAACGCCAGCCAGTCGCCTGCTCGGACGGCCGGTGAGTAAGGGCCGGCGGAAGCGGGCGCGCTCGGGGTCGGAACAGGCTCGACGGGCATCGCGCACCTCCCGCAGGGATCCGGGGCTGTCCCCGGAAACGACGGCATCGACGCCGCGAACGGTAGGCCAGGAGGGTTTCGTCCCGCTGACCGTGGAGGAGGCCCGGACGCTGATCGAGGCGGTCCCCGAAGTCGACCGGGATTCTCTCCTGGCCGAGCGGGCGGAGGCCGAGGCGCAGCTCCGGGCGGCGGAGGCCACGCTCGGGATCCCTCCCCCGGCGAGCAACGGCGAGTCGGACGGCGAGCAGGAACCGAAGGAACCGGCCCAGAAACCACATGACGTGGATGTGAAGCAGGAGGGCAATGGCCTGCTCGACGTCGAGGCTTTGCGCTGGGCGGCCACCGTCGCCCGGGCGGCCGACGATGCGCTGGCCCGGGCGGCCTCGGAAGCCGCCGAGCGGCCGCCGGTGAGCGAAGCGGGCCCCGAACCGGGCCCGGACGCCCTGGGTGGCGCCGAGTCGGCGTTCGCCCGGGCCCTCCAGATCCGGGAGGAGCTGCCGGCGCTGTGGCGGCGGCTCGTGGGCGCGCTGATCAGCGCCACCGGTATGGCCATCGTCGTCGGCGCGCTGGGATGGAACGTCTACTGGCTGCTGGTGCCCATCGCCCTGATCGCCATCATGACCGTCGACCTGCGGCTGGCCGGCAGGGCCGCCCGCCGGGCATCGGCCGCGGCGGCCGGGGAGCTGACCGTCGTCGGCGAAGCCGGGCCGGAAGGGCTCGACGGGATCCGCTCGGGCCGGGTCAAGGTGGATGAGGCGGAGCGCCGACTGGCGGCCGCTCGGGCCGATCGCGACGCCGCCTACGCCCGGTTCGAGGAGTTGGCCCCGGGCCGGCTTCCGTCCGAGGTCGAGGAGATCGTCGCCGAGTACGAGGCGGGGGCCGCCCCCAGGGAAGCCGAGGCGGCTCGGTCGGAGGCCGATCCGGTCGAACTGGCCGAGGTCGAAGCACCAGACCTCGTCGACGCCGAAGCACCAGACCTGGCCGAAACCGACGCAGGCGAACTGGCCGAGGTCGAAGCACCAGACCTGGTCGACGCCGAAGCGCCAGACCTGGCCGAAGCCGAAGCAGCCGAACTGGCCGACGCCGAAGCAGCCGAACTGGCCGACGCCGAAGCAGCCGAACTGGCCGACGCCCAGAGGTGCAGCCGGTGGAGGCCGAAACAGCAGCCGGTGTCGAGCCGGACGCAGCCGAACTGGTCGAGCCGGAAGCAGCAGACCTGGCCGAAGCCGAAGCCGAAGCGGCGGAACCGGCCGAAGCCCTAGCGGTGGAGCCGGCGGACGCCGAAGCGACGGCCGATGTCGAGCCGGAAGCAGTAGAGGTCTTGGGCGACGCCGAACCGGAGGCGGAACCCGCCGAAGCAGAGCCGGCGGCGCTGGAACCGGCGGAGACGGCCCCGGCGCTGACCAGCGACGCCCCGGTCCCCGCCGAGTGGTGGTTCGGGTCCAAGGACCCGCCCCCGGTCCCGGTGGCGGCGTCCGCTCCCGTTCGGGCCCTGGCGGAGCGGTTGTCGGCGGAAGGGCGCGAGGCGCTGGCGCGGATCGAGGCCCAGCTCGCCGCTCTCGAGCGCGTCGATCTGGCCAAACGATCACTCGAATGGCACGAGGCGAACGGATCCTCCGAACCGGCAGCGGAGGCGCCGCCGGAGAAGGCCTAAGCGGCTTCGATCTCCCAGGTGACGGTCTCGGCGCCGCCACCGAAGCGGGGCACCCACTGCCGCTCGACGGCGCTGTCGCTGCAGCACCAGCACGAGCCGCCGCCCCGACCGAACACGTGACAGCTCCGGCAGAACCAGGCGTCGAACGGGTTCGTGGGGTGGTAGAGGGCCCCGACGCTGCGGGCCTCGCGGATGGTCTCCTCCAGCTCGGCCAGCCGCCGGGCACCGCCGGGTGTGAGACCACCAGTGGTGCTCTCGGGAGCCTCAGTGACGGCGGCCGTGGGCTGCATGATCTCCTCCGGAGGACGCGGGGGCGTGGGATTTGCCCGGGGGTACGGGGTTGTCCCCAGGGAATGTCTTCCCTATCGGCACGTTCGCGTCCTGCGCTTAAGCCGAAAGCGCGAAGAGGAGAGCCCGGCTTGGGCCGTTTGGGCAGCGCGATTGCGCAGTTAGCGGCGCGCCGCGGCCGTCATAGCCGCCCGGAGAGTCTCGAAGTCCTCGTCGGGGATCTTGTGGAGGTTCCCCTGGAAGGCGAGTTTCCAGTGCTCGGCCGGCCACTTCTGCACATACACGAGGCCCGGGCCGACGGCCTCCGACGGGATCCAGTCGTCCTCATCGAGCAGGACGTCGGGTGAGATCTTGACCCGCCAGGGGTAGTCCTCGCCTGGTTTCGACTGCCAGATGAGCTCGTGGTCCTCGTAGCCCTCGCTATCGATCCGGGCGGTGGCGCCGAAAGCCTGGATCTTCGAGACGTAATAGACGAGGTTGTCGCCCGGGCGCATCTGCTCCAGCACCTTGCGGCGCTGGCGCGACTTGAAGCCCTGGACCCTGAACCCCAGATCGCGGGTGCGCCCGAAGTTGTCGGGCGACCCCACCACCATCCAGCTGCTCATCGAGAGGAGCGGCTAGGAGAATGACTGCCCGCAGCCGCACGACCTCGTCGTGTTGGGGTTGTTGACGGTGAAGCCGGCGCCCATCAGCCCTTCCTTGTAATCGAGCGAGGCGCCGGACAGGTACTGGAGGCTCGCCGAGTCGACCACGACCTTTACGCCGTCGTAGTCGGCCTTCTGGTCGTCGTCGGCAAAGTCGCTGTCGAAGAACATCTCGTAGCTGAAGCCGGAGCAGCCGCCGGGCCGCACCGCCACTCGGAGGGCCAGCTCGTTGTTCCCCTCGGCCTCGACGAGCTCCTTGACCTTCTTCGCCGCCGTTTCGGTCAGGGTGATCACTGGTTTTGCCTCCTCAATACCTACGAGTCACTCTCAGGGTAACCGACGCTCACCGTGACATTGCACGGGTCGCGATCGACCAACGTGCGGAAGTCCTCCACCATTCCCGCTGCCTGACCGGCACGCGAGCCGCGGCCCACCAGGCCCTCGACGATCCCCCGGTGCAGGTTGCAGACCAGCTCCGGATAGGCCTCGGCCAGTTCCCGGAAGGGGCAGTGGAGGAAGTCGACGCGGACCCGCCGGCCATCAGTCGGAAGAGCCGTGGCGCCTCCGCCTCCGACCTCCGACTCGACGGGGTCGAACCCGAGCCGGTCGAGCTCGGCCACGAGGGCCGCCAAGCAACCCCGACCGCTCTGGCGTCGTCCGGTGGCGTCGGTGCCCCAGCGGCGGCCGAGGTTGGCGGCGTCGAGCCCGTCGCCGCCCAGTTGCTCGGCCAGTGCGGCCAGCAGGCCGGCCAGCAGCGTGTAGCCGGGCGGGTCGAGACCGAGGCCGGGGGCGCCAGGGGCCAGCGAGTACCGGAGCTGGGGGCGGCCGACCGTCCCCCGGTGGATCGGCTCCACCTCCACGAGACCCGCTTCCCGCATGCGGTCCAGGTGGGGCCGCACCGTGTTGGGATGCAGGCTCAGCCGCTCGGCCAGATCGGACGCCGACAGCGGCGCGGGCGACCGCCCGAGCTCCTGGTAGATCGCGAACCGCGTGTCGTCCCCGAGCGCCTTGAAAACGGGGAGTGCATCCATCACAGATTGACGGTAGCCGGAGAAGGGAATATTTTCAAGGTGTTGACCGGTTTAATGGCGTGCCATGAATCCTGATCGCCCGACGACCGAAGAGGTCTGGCGGATGCTCGAGGCCGTCGTCGACCCCGAGCTGCACTCCAGCATCGTGGATCTCGGCATGGTGCGCGACGTCTCGGTCGACGAAGAGGGATCGGTGAGCGTGGCGATCGCCCTTACCATCGCCTCCTGCCCCCTCCGCGGCCAGATCGAAGGCGACGTCGAGAGCCGAATCCGGGGGCTCCCCGGTGTGACCGGCGTCGAGATCCGCACCACCGCCATGACCGCGCCCGAACGGGCCAGTCTCATGGCCAAGGCCCGCAAGCAGGCCGCCGAACGGGCACCGGAGACGGAGATCCCTCTCACCACCCGGATCCTGGCCGTGGCCAGCGGGAAGGGCGGGGTCGGCAAGTCTTCTGTCACGGTCAACCTGGCCGCCGCTCTGGCCGCCCGGGGGCACGTCGTGGGCGTCCTCGACGCCGACATCTGGGGCTTCTCCGTCCCCCGCATGCTCGGGATCAACGCCCGGCTCGGCGGCAAAGAGGGCAAGATCCACCCCAACGAGGTCGAGGTGCCACCGGTGCTCCCCCGGGGGCCGGGCGATGACAACAGTGGGCCGCCCGGCATGCTCAAGGTCGTCTCGATGGGCTTCCTGGTCGAGAACGAGGGCATGGCCCTCATGTGGCGGGGCCTGGTGCTGGCCAAGGCGGTCGAGCAGTTCCTGACCGACGTGCGCTGGGGCGACCTCGACTATCTCCTGGTCGACATGCCGCCGGGGACGGGTGACATCCAGATGGCCCTGTCGCGCCTCCTGCCCCGGGCCGAGCTCCTGGTGGTGACGACCCCGGCGCTGGCGGCCCAGAAGGTGGCCGTGCGGGTGGCCGACATGGCCCGCCGCTCCTACCTGAAGGTGGCCGGGGTGGTGGAGAACATGAGCACCTTCACCTGCGACCACGGCCAGTCCTACCCGTTGTTCGGCTCCGGCGGTGGGGAGGCCCTGGCCCAGGAGGTCGGGATACCGCTGCTGGCCCAGATCCCCCTGGAGCCCGGGGTGGCCTCCGGGGGTGACACCGGCTCCCCGCTGGCCCTGGCCGAACCACACAGCCCCGCTGGCCAGGCCTTCCACCTGCTGGCCCAGCGGATCGCCACCGAGATCATGCCGCCGGTGGAGATGGCGGGCTGCACGGCCCGGATCTTCGCCGCCGCCAACGCCAACCTGGCCGCGATGGACGACGCCGCCAAGGCCGTCGGTCACGCGGCGGGCTCCGGCGACCCCGTCTCGATCCGGCCCGGGGGCCCGGCGATCAGCGGCGACGCTTGATCCGGTCGAGCCAGCCGCCGAGGCCGCGCCGCTCGTCATGCTTGCGGATCTCGGCCAGGATCTCGGGCCCCACCGCGTTCACGATGTTCTCCGCCTCGTCCAGGAGCGCAGCCGCCGATTCGTCGTAGCCCTTGGGGGGCGGAGGCCCGGCGGTGTGGGCCAGCGGACCGTAGCTCCAGCCGATGTCGGCGAGGCGGGGCTTGAAGGCGGGGCAGTTCTCCGGGCAGCGCCAGGGGGCCTCGGGCGCCAGGTCGAGGTCGCACTTGCGGACGGTGTCGCCGGACGGGTACGTCCGGCTCTCGTAGAACTTGCAGTTGGTCCGCATTCCCACGCTTCCATGGTAAGGGGCAGCTGCTCAGAGGTGGCTCAGAGCAGCCTCAGAGCCCGGTGAGCGTGACCGGATTGCCCTAATCGAACCGTTCGAGGGGGCCGGCGCCGGCCCCGAGGTGCAAGGGGCCGCCAACCTCGGCCGATCCCCGGTGCATGAGGGCCGTCGTGAACGGGAGGACCGGGGGTCCCTCGGCTGCCACGGCGATACAGCCACCGTCACCGCCGGCGGCCGACACGGCCGCCAGCGCCTCCCGGCAGGCGGCGTCGAGGTCGATGCCCTGCAGCCGGAGGCGGGCGTCGACCTCGTGGGCGAAGACGGCCCGCAGGAACGCCTCCCCGACGCCGGTGGCCGACACCGCGCAGGTGGCGTCGTCGGCCCAGGTCCCGGCGCCCGGCACCGGGCTGTCACCCACCCGCCCGGGCAGCTGGCCGGTGCGGCCGCCGGTGGAGGTGGCCGCCGCCAGGTGGCCGCCTTCGTCGCGGGCGACAGCGCCGACCGTCCCACCGGCGGCGTCGAGCGCTTGGCGCCGGCGCTCAGTGACGAACCAGTCTTCGGGCTCGAAGGCGAGACCGGCGGCTCGGGCGAAGGCCACCGCCCCGGGCCCGGCCAGGAGCACGTGCCGGCCGGCGTCCAGCACCGCCCGGGCCGCCTCCACCGGATGGCGGACTCCGGTGACGCAGGCCACGCCGGCCAGGCGCCGGTCCCGACCGTCGGCCACGGCGGCGTCCATCTCCACCGTGCCGGCGGCGGTCAGGGCCGAGCCCCGGCCGGCGTTCCACTGCTCGTCGTCTTCGAGGACCGCCACCGCCGCGATCACCGCCTCCAGGGCCGGCCCCCCGCCCGACAGCACCGCCAGCCCGGCCCGGAGGGCGGCGGCGAGGCCGGCGGCCTGACGAGGCCAGCGGGAGGCAGCGTCCGCGACGTCCGCCGGAGCCGGACCAGCCCCGCCATGGATCGCGAGCACCGCCGGCGGCCGCATCGGGCCAGGTTAGGGCCCCCGTCGGCCACTCAGCGGGCCGGGCTCACCCTGGCCGAGCCCACCACGACCATGTCGCCGCCCTGCGCCCGGAGGCGCTTCCGGACGCGGGTCAGCATCTCCTCGGCGCGGCCGTCGACGGCCCCGATGCGGGCCAGGTCGACGACCACTCGTTGGTGGCCGGCCCGCAGGATCCCGGAGAGGACCGCCCGCAGCCGGCTGATCGAAGCGGGGTCGAGGTCGCCCGAGACGGACACCTCCACGGCGTCGTCGGCGGACAGCCCCACCACGATGTTGAATTCCGGGGACGGCAAGGGATCACTCTTCTCTTGGTCGAGGCCGGTTCGCCCTGGCCCGCCCGGTCTCCTTACCCCGCCCGGGCCGCCTTCAAAGCCGCAATCACCCATTCGAAGGCGGGCACGACGGACGGGATCGGCGGCCACCCGTTGATGATTCCCAGCAGCTGCCAGTACCGCTCGGCCCGCCGGTCGGTGCCGCCCTCCAAGTTGACCAGCAGCTTGGCCCGGAAGTCGGCGCCGTCGGCGGCTCAGGCGGCGGCCGCCCACTCGGCCAGCAGCTCGTCGAGGACCGCCTGGCCCTCGTCGGAGCCGGGGTCGACACCGGCGGCCTGGGCGGCGCCCGCCCGGTCGGCGACCATCGCCACTCCGGCCTCGGTCGCCTCGGTCCCGGTGCCCGGCTGCTCGCCCCGCTCCCGGGCCGAGGAGTGGTCTTCGGCCATCTGCCGGATCCGCCGCTGGAACCCGTCGTCGCCGACCAGGGTGGCCAGCTCGATCCAGGCGTCGATCTGTTCCGGGGTCGGCTCGTCGGGCAGGTCGGGCAGGACCGAGCGCATCCGGCGCTCGAACTCGGGATCGATCGACAGGCCGCCGAAGACGTCGTCGAAGAAGTCGGTGACGATGTGACGGCGCTCCTCCTCGGAGAGCCGGGCCAGCTCATGCATGCGGCTCACGCCGCCCACCTCCTCGGGACTCCCGGCCCCTCTCGCCACACTGTATTTCCGGGGGACACCCCCCTAACCCCGGGGAGGACGGCCCGTCGCAGCCGCAGGCCGCGGATCTGGGCGTCGAGCGCCTCGACGTGGGTGGCGGCGACCTCGGCCAGACCGACCTCCCGGGCCAGGACCCGTTCGATGGTGCGGAGGTCGATGTCGAGCCGCCGGAGCGTCCGTACGAGCTCCAGCCGGGCCAGCGCCTCGACGCCATAGAGGCGGTAGCCAGCCGCGGTACGGCCCGTCGGTGGAACGAGCCCCTGGTCGGAATACCAGCGGATCGTCTTCACCGACAGGCCGGTCCGGCGGGCCAGCTCGCCAATCGTCATGCCGTCCATGGCACCACGATGGACCCTCCCGTCACGGGAGACTCAAGTTTTTATTCGAATGCGGCGACCGCCACGATCGGCCGGCTCGGAGGTGTGCCGCCGAGCGACCCCGAGAAGGCCTTGTCGGAGAAGTTGAAGACCCCTCCGTCCTCGGCCACCATCAGGTAGGCGTTGCCGTAGGGGACCATGCCGGTGATCGGCTTGTTGAGCCGGGCGGCGCCCATCGACCCCCGGAACGGCGCCTCGAAGGCGAAGATGCCGCCGTCGGAGGCCACCAGCCAGTAACCCCGCCCGTCGGTGTCGGGCACGAGGGACTGCACCGGGGCGTTGAGTCGCTTGTCGCCCATGGAACCGACGAAGGCGGCGTCGCCGAAGGAGAAGATCCCGCCGTCGGAGGCGACCATGTAGTAGCCCTTGCCCGTCGTGCTGGGCACGGAGTCGAGGACTTCACCGTTGAGGGGTGTCCGGGCCATGTCGCCGTAGAAGGTGGCGTCTCCGAAGGTGATGACCCGGCCCTTGGTGGTGAAGACCCAGTAGCCGTTGCCGGTCGGGGTGGCCGACAGGCTGGTGACGGTCTCGCCCGGTGCGAGGCGGCTCGCCTCCACGCTGCCCAGGGCTTTGGCGTCGCCGAAGTGGTGCACGACGCCGCGGGCGTCGACCAGCCAGTAGCCGTTGCCGGACGGGGTCGGTTCGACGTCAGCGGCGTTCACCCGGGCGGGCCCGCTGGCGGCGAGCGGCGCCACGGCGTCACCGTGCTTGCCGGCCTCCCCGAAGGGATAGACCTTGCCGTCGGCCCCCAGCATCCAGTAGCCGGTACCACCGGAGGACGCGCCGGTCGTCGGCGGCGGCGGCGTGATCTGACCGGAGTGCCCGCCCGAGGGCGGCGGGTCCTGCGGGCCGGGCCCGGGCATGGTTCCCGGCGGCGGAGTGTCCGTGCGGTTGGCCGCCGGACCCCAGCCGAGCGTGTGGATCTGGTAGAACCACGGATCCTGCGCCGCCTCCCGGTAGGCCGCCGCCGACTCGGGCGACGAGTTCACGATCCAGGGACCGTTCACGGCCGTGACGTCGAAGTAGACCATGGCGGCGATGTCCGAGTAGATGCCGCACCAGTGGCACTCCGCCGTCCGGGGCTTCGAGCCGTTGACGGTGTCGTGTGTGTCCCGGAGCCAGTCGGGCTTGGTGTTGTAGGGAGCGATCCCCAGGAAGTGCTTCTTGATCTCACCGGTGGGCTCGATGGCGCCGTACTCGCCGATCATGATCGGCTTGACGGTCTTCTTGCGGGGGAACTCGGCCGGCACGGCAGGCTTCTCGGTCTGCAGCGACTGGGGCACCGGGCCGGTGCTGCGGGCCCAGGTCATGAACTCGTCGTAGATCTCGACGAAGCTCCGCCACCGGTCCCGGTCGTAGCCCGCCTTCTGGTTCCGGATGGAGGCGGCCCAGTTGTAGCCGTCGGCCGACACCCAGTCGACCCACTCGTCACCGGGGTAGTAGTCCCAGGCGTAGGCGTTGGTCTTCGGGTTGCGGTACTTGAAGGTGTTGGCGTTGCCGCACCACACCCAGATCACGTTGCTGGCGCCGACTTCGTCGAAGATCTTGTGGATCCGGATCCAGGCCTCGACGAACTCCTCGGGCCGGCCGACCTCGCCCGTCCGCTTGTCGCCGTCCATCTCCCAGCAGTAGCGCATGAAGAACTCGTGCCCGAAGGCCTTCATGGCCTCGGCCGTCTTCTTGATGATGTCGTCCTTCGAGCCGCTGTTGATCTGCGAGCTCACGCCGCAGCCCCAGCCGACCAGCGGGATGCGGCCGTTCTCGACGTCCCAGAAGGCGAGCTTCGAGAGCCCTCGCTTCTTGGGGTCGCCCGGGATGTAGTCCTTGGCGATCGAGTCGAACGCCCCGTAGTAGCTGTTGTTGATGTCGAGCGTCCGGCCGGACAGCTCCTCGGTGACGAGGATCCCCTGGTCCTTGGCGTCGAGGGCCCCGGAGGGGCTGTCCTCGGAGTGGGTGCCGATCAGCGCCCCGGTGGCCGGAGCCAGCCGGCCCGGCGCCCGCGGCGGAGCCACGACCCCGGCGTGGGGATTCGAGTAGGCCCGAGGGTCGTTCCCGGACGTGGACCGACCCGGGGGGATGGCGGCCTGGGCAGTCGGGGCCAAGAGGCCACCGATGAGACCGACGGACACGACAGCCAACGACAACCGACGCCGGCGGAGTGTTCTGGACATATGTGACCCTTCGGAACAAATGACCGAGCCGTAGCGGCACCTACGGCGGCCTGGGGGCGGGCAGAGGCGATCGAACGCGTCAAGGGAGGCAAACCTGCTGGAGAAAGATTCGCCAACCATCAGGTATGCCCCTTCCGGAACCTTCCTCCGGGAGGGGTAGAGTCCCGCCCGCCGTCCATCGCCACAGGGGAAGGGGAACACAGATGGCCACGACTTACGCAACGGGGACGCTGCTGACCTGCGAGCACGAGCACTGCGGCTGCCGGATTCTCGTCCAGGAGCAGTGCAACTGCGACGGCGCCGACAACTCGAACTACACCTGCGGGTGCGGCGCCAAGCTCATCCCCGTGTCGGATTAGCCAACCGCCAGAGCCGCGTCGGGCGGGCGACCGGTGTAACGGCCGGCGCCCGTTCGATCAGGGGTTGAACCGCGCCAGCCGGAGGCTGTTGGCCATGACGCCGACGCTGGAGAGCGCCATGCTCACGCCGCAGGCGGTCGGGCTGAGGACGCCGGCGGCGGCCAGGGGGATGGCGGCCAGGTTGTAGCCGAAGGCCCAGCCGAGGTTCTGGCGGATCGTCCGGAACGTCCGTCGGGACAGCGCCAGGGCGGTCACGACCGCACCGGGGTCGCTTCTCATGAGGACCATGCCGGCCGACTCGACGGCCACGTCGGTGCCGGCGGCGATGGCGATGCCGACGTCGGCGGTGGCCAGCGCCGGGGCGTCGTTGACGCCGTCGCCGACGAAGGCGACGACCCGCCCCTCCCGCTGGAGGCGCTCCACCACTTCCACCTTCATGGCCGGGGTCGCTTCGGCGACGGTCTCCTCGATCCCGGCCTGGCGGGCCAGGGCGGCGACGGCTCGGGGATTGTCGCCGCTGGCGACGAGGACCCGCAGACCCTGCCGCCGGAGTTCGCTGACGGCGGCGGCGGCGCCCGGACGGGCCGTGTCGGCCAGGGACAGAGCGCCCGCCACCATGCCGCCGTGGCCGATCACGACGACGGTGCGGCCGCGGGCTTCCTCGGCCCGAATGGCGGCGGCCAGGTCACCCGGGATCGTGTGTCCGAGGTCCTGGATCCAGGGCGGATTCCCGACCACGGTCTCGATCCCGCCCACCTGCGACGTGACGCCGCCGCCCGGGACGGCCCGGAACTGCTCCGCCGTCACCACCGGCAAATCCCGCCGCTTGGCCTCATCGGCGATGGCCCGGGCGACAGGGTGTCCCGAACCGTTCTCGGCCGACGCCGCCAGTCCCAGGACGGCATCGGCGGTCCGGCCCCCGGCCGGGAGTACGGCGGCGACGGTCATCCGACCTTCCGTCAAGGTCCCCGTCTTGTCGAGGACGACCGTGTCGACGGCGTAGGCCCGCTCCAGAACCTCGCCGCCCTTCACCAGCACTCCGAGCCCAGCACCCCGTCCGGTGCCGACGAGAACGGCGGCGGGCGTGGCCAGACCGAGCGAGCAGGGGCAGGCCACGACGAGCACCGCCACGGCCGCCATCACACCGGCCGATGCGTTCCCTCCCAGAGACCAGGCGGCCAGGGTGACTGCGGCCACGACCAGCACCATCGGCACGAGCAGGCCGGCCAGGCGATCGGCCAGACGCTGGACCGGCGCCTTGCGACTCTGGGCGTCTTCAACCAGACGGACGATCCCGGCCAGGACGGTGTCCGCCCCGACTGCGCTCGCCCGGGCGTCGAGCATCCCGTATGAGTTGAGGGTCCCCCCGACGACCGTCTCGCCCACGGTCTTCTCGATGGGCACCGGCTCGCCCGTCAGCATCGACTCGTCCACCGCCGAGGCGCCGGCCACCACGACCCCGTCGACCGGGACTTTCTCACCCGGGCGGATCCGCACGACGTCGCCGACGGCGACCTGGCCGATGGGGACCACGACCTCGGTGTCCCCTACCACTACGGACGCCTCCCGGGCCTCGAGAGCCAGCAGACGGGAGATGGCGGAGAAGGCTCTCCGCCGGGCCCGCGATTCGAGGCCGCGCCCGATGAGGAGGGTGGCGACGACGACCGTGACCGCCTGTAGGTGCACGAGGACGTGGCCCGAGCCTCCTCCGTCATGATGGGCCGCGGCGGCCGGTGCGGTCGCCCAGTGCCACACCGCCGAGGCGAAGGCGGCCAGGACAGCCGAGGCCACCAGCGTGTCCATGGTCGCCTGTCGATGACGGGCCGCCGTCACCGCCCCTCGCAGGAACGGCCAGCCGCACCCGAAGAGCACACCGGCGCCGAGCAGCAGGGCGACGATCTGCCCGGGCCGGTCGGATCGCAGCGCCGGAACGGTGAGGATCGGCAGCGTCAAGATCCAGGCCAGCCCGGCTCGGGCCAGCCACCGGCCGGGGTCCTGCCGCTCCCCGGCCATCTCCTCGGACGGGGCGTGGTGGACAACCGGGGCGGCCTCGTACCCGAGCGAGGAGATCAGGCCCATCAGGGATTGGCTCTGGGTGATACCGGGGTCGAAGGCGACCCGCGCCCGGGACGTGGCGAAGTTCACTCCGGCGTCGCGAACGCCCGCATGACGCTGCAGGGCCCGCTCGACCCGGGCGGCGCAGGCAGCACAGGCCATGCCGCCGATCGTGAGTTCGAGGCCGGTCAACTCGGCGCTCAGCGGCGCCGTGTCGATGTCGGCACGCGTTGTCATGTCCCCTCGGCTTCCGACTGATTTATCCCCGATAGTCGGAATCCCACCCGGGAAGGTTCCCGAGCGGCCGGGCTACGAGAATCCCTGGATCAGGTAGGCGACACCCAGTGCCACCGCCAGGGAGCCGAGGAGGATCCGAAGCGCCCTCTCCGGCAGGAAGGGCTGGAGCTGGGCGCCGAGGTAGCCGCCGACGAGGCCGCCGAGCCCGCAGGCGAATCCCACAGGCCAGTCGGGAGCGATCGAGCCGGACTTGACCAGTGCCAGCGCCCCATAGGTGACTGCGCCGACGACCGAGGTGACGAACGTCGAGGCCAGCGCCGCCGGCGCAACGGCCGTCACGGTGAAGCCGCTGCCGACCAGGATGGGCCCGAGGAGTGAGCCGCCGCCCACCCCGTAGATGCCGGCGATCACGCCGACACCGACGGCCAGGCCGGTGATGCGGCGCGAAGACAGTTGCCGGTGCGCTGCGCCGCGGTGCTGCTCGATCGCACGTCGTGCGAGCACGAAGGCTCCGAGGGGAAGAAGGACCAGACCGGCGATGATCCGGAACGGCCGTACGCCGGGCACGAGATAGACACGGATGATCGCTCCGGCCACGACACCAGGGAGCGTGCCGGCGACGAGAACCCGGCTGAGAGGACCGAACGGCGCGTCCCGCCGCCCGTAGCGGAGCAGGGCCCCCGGCACCGCCACGACATTGAAGAGCAGGTTGGTGGGGGTCACCCTCGGGCTCGGGATGTCGAGGAGGTCGAGTTGGACGGGGAGCAGGAACACCGCGCCCGAGATTCCGACCGGCGACGTGACGATGGCGATGAGCAACCCGGCGGCGAAGCCGGCGAGTTCAGTCGACCACACCGGCCAGGAGGCTAGAAGATCTACTGCGGATACTTGGCGTTGTCCGGGGCGACGTTGCGGGTGACGAAGGCTTTGAGCGCCGACGCGTCGCCCTCGAGCGCCTCGACCATCGTCACGTAGTCGAAGCGCATCAGACCGACCCAGGAGTGCTCGGGGTCACCGGGCTCGCCGGGAAGGTCGTCGTCACGGAGGACGTCGACGTACTTCACGTTGGCTTCCTTGCCGATCTGGGCGAGAACGGGGCTGGGGAAGACCTCGGACCCGAAGATGGCCGGCACTCTCGATTCCTTGACCTGGTCGATCAGTGCGGCCACTTCCTTCGGGGTCGGGTCCTCGAAGTTCTCGACCTGGATGGCGCCGATGACGTCCCAGTCGTAGGTCTTGGCGAAGTAGGCGTAGGCGTCGTGGTAGGTGAGGAGCTTGCGCTTCTCCTCCGCCACGGTGGCGAACGACGTCCGCATCGCCTTGTCGAACTCGTCGATGAGGGTGGCGAAGGCGTCGTAGTTCTTCTGGTAGCTCGGGCCGTTGGCGGCGTCCTTGCCCGTGAGCTCCCGCCGGATCACGTCGGCGTACTTCTTGGCGTAGGTGGGGTCGGTCCAGAGATGCGGATTGGGCTTACCCTCTTCTTTGGGAAAGGAGAAGTCGTAGATCCACTCGCTCTCGGGCAGGATCTCGGTCCCGATCTCCACGATCTTGGCGCCGCTCTTCAGGTTCGACTTGGCCAGGTTCTTCGTCGGTTCTTCGAGGACGAGGCCGTTGATGAAGACGACGTCCGCCTCGGACAGGACTTCCGCCACACTCGGCGCCGGCTCGAACGTGTGGGAGTTCGTGCCCTCGGGCACGACCCCTTGGACATCGGCGAGGTCACCGGCGATGTTGGCCGCGATGCTCGTGATCGGCGCCACCGTGGTCACAACCTTGAGTCGCGTGCTGCCCGCGGCGGAACTGTCGTCTTTGCTGTCGGCGCCGCAGGCGCCGGTGAGGAACGTGCAGGCGACGATCACCGAGATGGTCCACAACTTCCGGAATCCAGCCATGGCGCGAACGGTAGACCCGGCTAACGCTTCAAGCAAACAGGTTGCAATAAGGAGCTGGTTTCAGCTGCGGTCGACGACGAGCCGCAGGACGTCAGACCGTGAATAGTGCCCCACCGGGTCGAACTGGCGCCGGACCTTGCGGGCATGGTCGGCGTCGATCTCGGCGTAGACGATCCCCTCTGCTCCTTCGAGCGGGCCGGCCAGGATCTCGCCTTCGGGCCCGCAGATGGTGGTGTTGCCCCGGGCCATCCAGTCGTCGTCGCCTCCGTAGATTTCGTCCGCCCGAGGCAGGTCGCGGGGGATGTCGGAGCCCCGCTGGCAGAAGGTGACGCCGATCACGTAGACCCGCCCCTCCTTGGCGATGTGGCGCAGCGTCGGCACCCACACGTCGCTGTTGTCCCACGTCGGGGCGAGATAGATGTCGATGCCGAGGGCGTAGAGGGCCGCCCGGGCGAGCGGCATGTAGTTCTCCCAACACGTCAGCCCGCCGAGCCGGCCGAAGGGCGTGTCGAACACGAGGAGGCCCGAGCCGTCGCCCTGACCCCACACCAGCCGTTCGGCGCCGGTGGGCATCAGCTTGCGGTGCTTGCCGAGCAGCGACCCGTCAGGAGCGAAGAAGAGAAGGGTGTTGTAGAGCGTCCCGCCGTCGCGCTCGTTCACGCCGATGGCCAGGTACGCCGAAGCCTCCTGTGCCGCGGCGCCGAGCGCCTCGGTCGCCGGGCCGGGCACGTCGACGGCCTGGTCGTAGAGTCGTTCGTACCACGCCCCGTCGGACCAGGGGGTGGTGCGCCACACCCAGTCCGGATACCCGGGCACGAACGCCTCGGGAAAGACGACCAGCCCGGCACCGGCGGCCGCCGCCTCCTTGATCAGCCGAGCTGCCTTCTCGATCGTCGCGTCGCGGTCCAGGAACACCGGGGCCGCCTGAACCGCGGCCACGACCACCTTCGACGTGGTCATCGGCTCTCGAGGGTCCCTCACTTGGTGCCCGAACCCACGAGGAGCTCGCAGGGGCCGACGAAGCCCTCGGGGGTCTCGAAGCGGGTGAGGGCGGCCTCGATCTGCGCCCACACTCCCGGTCGCTCGTCCGGTGCCACACCGGCCAGCAACTGGTGCAGCGCCCCGAAGGACTCCCGCTCGAACCGGACGCATTCCGCCGCCGACGGAAGGCGGAGCGGGGCGGGAAGGGCATCGACGGTCACCTCGCGAGAAGCCGGCCGTGGTGAGCGCGGCCTGGAGGACGCCGGGTCCCCCGAGGCTGAACGGGCCGGGCTGGCCCGGCTGCGGCGGAGGCAGCTGCGCCCGGTCGCGGATGATCGACACCGGAACGGAGAAGAACTCGTTGCGGTCGGGTGTCGAGTAGACGGTGGCGGCGATCCGTCCGCCGGGACGCAAGGCCCGGAGCATGCCGCTCAGGGCCCGCTGCTGGTCAGGGAAGTAGATCAGCCCCACCCGGCAGATCACCGCGTCGAACGAACCGGCCGGGAGCGAGTCGAGCGCCTCCCCGTCGGCTTCGATCGTCTCGATGTTGGTCAGCCCGGCTTCAGCGGCGGCCTTGGCCGCGTACGTGAGGATGGTGGGGGAGATGTCGGTTGCCACCACCGAGCCGGTGGGGCCGACCAGACGGGCCGCGGCCAGGGTCTGCCCGCCGGCTCCGGCCGCCACGTCGAGCACCCGGGCGCCGGGGGCCACGCCGGCGGCGTCGAGCATGGACCGCGTAGCCTGGCCGAGCCATTCCTCCAGCTTCGGGCCCCAACGGTGCCACGCCTCGGCGGCGTCTTCCCACTGCTGGCGGGTGGTGGTCTTGTACTGGACCGGATCGAAGCCCATCGCTTTCCTCCTCGCTCGAACAACGCCTTCAAACCAATGGGCGCCAGATCGCCGGCCGATCGCGGAAGGTTTCGCCTGGCAGTTCGCCAGACGACAACACCCCGCCGGGGGGTGACAATGGGAGGGTGACTGGCCGATCCCCCGCCGAGGACCTGGTTGGTCGGGAGCAGATGCTCAACAGACTCGGCGAGCTGGTCGGGCGGGCCCTGGTTGGTCAACGGGTGACGGTGATGGTCACCGGGGAGGCCGGCGTCGGCAAGACCTCCCTGGTCCGGGCCGTCGTCGCCGGCGCCACGGGCCAGGGTACCCAGATCGGGTGGGGCACCTGTCTCGACGTGGACGGCGCCCCGGGCTACTGGCCCTGGACGCAGGCGCTGGACGGCCTGGTGCGGGCGATCGGAACCGACCGGGCACGCTCGTTGGCCGGAGACGACGGCCCCCTGCTGGCCACGATGGTCCCGTCTCTCGGTGACGCCGTCCCCGGCGAGCTGACCGACCGTGCCCGCCTCCTGCTCCTCGATGCCACGGCGCGATTGCTCGACACGCTGGCGTCGCGAACGGGGCCTGATCGTCGTGCTCGACGACCTCCAGTGGGCGGACGAATCGTCCCTGGCGCTGTTCGACTTCGTCGCCCGGGCCACCGGCCGGTCAGGGGTCTGCCTCATCGGCGCCTACCGCCACGACGAGTTGGACGCCTCGGCCCGGGCGCGGCTCGGAGCGCTGATCAGCCACGCCGACCACGTTCACGTCGAGGGCATTGATGCCGATGCCACCCACGAGCTGGTCGAGCGATGGATGGGACGACCCGTCGATCGTGCGACCACCGACGCCATTCACCGACGAACTGGCGGCCACCCATTCTTCGTGCGCGAAGTCGCCCTGCTCACCGACCACGCCGGCGGCAGCGTCGACCATATCCCCGCCGCCATCCGCGACGCCGTCGAACGGCGGATCGCCCGGCTCCCCGGCCCCACCCAGGCACTGCTCGAGGTGGCTGCGGTCACCGGCACCGGCCTTCTGTCGGATGTCGTCGCCCGCGCCCTGGACACCTCGCCGCTCGCCGTCGAAGTCGCCGCCCGTGACGCCGTCGTGGCCGGGGTGCTGACGCCCGCCGGCGACGGGCACCGCTTCACCCACGACCTGCTGCGGGAGACGATCCTCGAGCGCCTCGATCCTGCGCATCGGGTGGCGCTGCACCAGGCGATCGGATCGGCCCTCGAAGAACGGGCGGCACGGACGGCACCGGTCGCGCCGGCCGAACTGGCCCGGCACTTCATCGCCGCCGTCGCGCTCGACGGGCCGGAACGGGCTGTGCGGTGGGCCTTACAAGCGGCCACGGCGGAGTGTGAGGCCCTGGCCTTCGTCGAGGCCGCGGCTCACCTGCGCCGCCTCCGCGCCACCCTCGCCGAGGCCGCCGTCGACCTGGCGGATGACCAGCTGTTCGAGATCCTCGTCGCCGAAGCGGACGCCCTCACCCGGGGCGGCAACGCGCTCGACGCCCGGGGCCTCCTGCGCGTCGCCGGGGATATCGCCGACCGGATGAAGGACCCGGACCGGACGGCGAGGGTGGCGCTGGCCACCGCCGAACTCGGGGCCCGCTTCGCTTCCCGGCGCGACGAGATCGTGCGGGAACTCGATCGGGCGCTGGCCGTCGTCGCCGGCGCCAACCCGGCGCGAGAGGCGCAACTCACCGCAACCCTCGCCCGCGAACTTCAGCATTCGGTGGCCGAAGACCGTCCCCGGGCCGGGACCGCTCAGCGAACGCGCCCTGGATCTCGGGCGACGCGCCGGCGATCCCGCCACCCTGGCGACCTGCCTCCTCGCCCGCCACGACGTCCTCTGGACGCCGGGCGCCGAAGTGGAGCGAGCCGAGATCGCCCGAGAGATCATCGCCGTCGCCCTGGCTGCCGGCGACGACGAGCGCCACGCCCAGGGCCTCCTCCTGCTGGCCAACGCCCTGCTGGAGCACGGCTCCCCCGCCTTCCAAGCGGCCCTCGACGGGTGCCTGGCCATCCTCGACCGCCTGGCCCAGCCGCTCCACCGCTATCTGGCCGAAACCAGGCGAGCGTGCCTCGCCCTGCTGCGCAGCCGACTCGATGAAGCGGCCGAGCGCATCGAGAACGCAGCCGTGCTGGGCGATCGCATCCGCGAACCGGACACCGGCAACGTCCGCATGTCCCAGCGCCTCGAGCTGGTGCGGGCCCGCGGCGAGCCGGACGAGCTGCGCGCCTTCGCCGCCGACGCCGTCGGCCACTGGACGGGGGCGCCGGTCCATGCCCACGCCGTCGCGGCCGGGTTCTCCGCCCGGGCCGGGGACCTGGAGGACGCCCGTCACCATGTCGCCGCGGTCGTCGACCTGGGTACCTGGCGGGCGGACCGCTCCTATCTGTGGTCGGTGTTCGTGCGGGAACTGGCCCAGGCCGCCGTTGTCCTCGGTGACCGGGACCTGTGTGCCCAGCTCCTCGACGATGTCGACCCCGTCGCCGGCTCCTGCGGCGTCAACGGCGCCGTCATCGCCTTCGCGGGAAGTCACGCTCACACCGCCGGCCTGCTCGCCGCCGCGCTGGATCAGCCCGAGCGGTCATGGCAGCTACTTGAACAGGCCAGCGACACCTACCAGCGTCTCGGGGCCACCGGCTGGTACGCCGAGGTTCGCCGTGATCCCGCCGTCCCCCCCTCCGCCGCCGAGGTGCCCGCCAGTGCCTCGATGCACCGGCGGGGAGGCGTGTGGCACATCACCTTTCAGGGCGCCACCGCGGTCGTGCCCCACACCAAGGGGCTCGGCGACATGGCGCGCCTTCTCGCCCTGCCCGGCACGGAGATCCATGTGCTCGCTCTGATGGACGCCTCCGACCGTTCCGGAGCCGCCGGCCCTCTCGCCGACCGGCGATCCCTCGACGCCTACCGGCAGCGTCTCGCCGACCTCGAGACCGAGAAGGACGAGGCCGCCAGCTACCACGACGACGAGCGCTCCGCCCGACTGGAGGCCGAGCGCCAAGCACTGCTCGAGGAGCTCGGCCGGCTCAAAGGCACGCAGGGCCGGATCCGCCAATTCGCCAACCACCCTGCCGAACGGGCCCGAAAGGCGGTCGCCGCCCGGGTGCGCGACGCCCTCGGCAAACTCGAGTCCCCGCTCCCCGAGCTGGCTGCCCACCTCCAGCGCGCGATCGTCACCGGAACGTACTGCCGCTACCGCGGGGAACCAGGCATCACCTGGGACATCGACCCCACTCCTGACCCACCAGGCCTCTCAACACCCCGGGCCCAGACGTAACCACCTGACTGGCTACGTCGACGCCCCCGGCGCGGGCTGGCGGTGGCGGGTGGCGACGAAGGCGGTGAGGGCGGTGGTGATCGGGACGGAAGCGACGAGGCCGATGCTGCCGACCAGGGTCCGGACGATCTCCTGAGCCACGACCTCGCCAGTCAGCACATCGCCCAATGACCGGTTCGACAGTGTGAACAGGACGAGGAGGGGGAGGGAGGCGCCGGCGTAGGCCAGCACGAGTGTGTTCACGGTGGAGGCGATGTGGTCGCGGCCGATCCGGATAGCCGCGCTGTAGAGCTGGCGGAACCCGTAGGCAGTGTTGGCCAGCGAGAGCTCCCAAACGGCGGACGCCTGGGTGACCGTGACGTCGTCGAGAACGCCCAGCGAGCCGATCACGATGCCGCCCAGGAGGAGACCGTGGAGATCGACGTTCCCGGCCAGGGCCTGCAGGAACCCGCTCTCCTCCGAGGCCAGGCCGGTCAACTCCGTGGCACCGACGAAGAGGTTGGAGAGGACGCCGATGAGCAAAAGGCTGGCCACCGTCCCGACCACCGCACTGGTCGTCCGGACGTTGAAGCCGTGGGCCAGGTAGAGGGCGACGAACATGATGGCGGCGGCACCCACAACGGCCACCGCCACCGGATCGTGGCCCTCAAGGATCGCGGGCAGGACGAAGCGCACGAGCAGCACCAGGCTGAAGGCCAGCCCGGCGAGGGAGAACAGGCCCCGCCGTCGGCCCAGCAGAAGAACAGCGGCAGCGAACAAGACGGTGAGCAGCAGCATCGGCCGGCCCCGGGCGAAATCCTGGAAGTACCAGCCGGCACCGGGGTCGTCCCCACCGACGTAGGCGAGCACGACCCGGTCGCCCGGCTCGAGTCGCGAGCCGTAGCCTTCCGCCGAACTCTAGGCAGGTCGGCGGTCTCGCCACGGTGTGGACCCGTACGGATACGGGCCGTGGCCGACGTACACCAGTGGCGCCCCTGGATCATCGGCGGTTCCGGAGCAGGGCGCTCGGGTGACGCGCACCAGGACGGCTTCAGCCCGTTCCGGCTGCGGCCCTATGGTCTCCGGAATCTCGCCCGAGCGGTCAGCCGGCCACAGAGCGATGAGCCCGATGACCGTGGCCGCCGCGAACGGGGCGACGAGCACCGCGAGAAGGATCCGGACCTGCCGGCGTGCCCCTGGGAGGGGCCCGGCGTCGCCGTGGACGTGGGTCATCGGGACAGTCTCGTCGCTCGCCCCTCCCGATCGCCGATCTACCCAGATTTGAAATGATAATCACTCGCAGGTAGGATCAGGCTCGCTGACGGTGGGAGGAGCAGGGATGCGGCGCGTTCAATGGGCAGCGCTCGGCGTGATGTTGGCAACCCTGTTTCCGCTGGCGGATCAGCCGGCGGCGGCGGCGACGCAAGGTGGCAGTGGTGGCCGCCGAGGACTTCTGGGGCAGCATCGCCCGCCAGCTCGGGGGTGAGCACGTCGATGTCAAGAGCATCATCGACGACCCGGAGACGCACGCCCACGACTACGAGCCCAAACCGTCGGACGGCGCGGCCTTCGCCACCGCAAAGGTGGCCATCGTCAACGGGATCGGGTACGACCCCTGGGCGAACGACCTGCTGGAAGCGAACCCGTCGCCGGGCCGGAAAATCATCAACGTGGGCGACGTCGTCGGGATCAAGGAGGGCAGCAACCCGCACCAGTGGTACTCGCCCCGCAGCGTCGACCGCGTGATCGACGCCGTCACCGACGCCCTCAAGCAAGCCGCCCCGCCCAACGCCGCCTACTTCGACACGCAGCGGCAGGTGTTCCGGGCCGAGAAGCTGAAGCGCTACAACGACCTCCGGTCCCAGATCAAGGCCCAGTTCGACAGGACGCCGATCGGCGCGACGGAGAGCATCTTCGCCCCGATGGCGGAGGACCTCGGCCTCAAGGTACTCACCCCGCTGGCGTTCCAGGACGCCATCGCCGAAGGTGCGGATCCCACCGCCGCCGACAAGGCCACCGTCGACAGGCAGATCACCGGCAAGCAGATCAAGGTGCTGGTCTACAACTCACAGAACTCCACTCCCGACGTCTCCGCCCTGCTCGACAGGGCCAAGAAGGCCGGAATCCCGGTGACCACGGTGACCGAGACGCCCAGCCCCAAAGGCACCCCCTTCCAGGACTGGCAGGCCAACCAGCTGCAGAGCCTGGCCGGCGCCCTGGCCCAGGCCACCGGGAAGCCGGCGGTGCCTGCACCGGCCACCCCGGACCCGAACACCCCCCTGCCGGACACCCCGGCGAAGGCACCGGCAGCTCCAGTCAGCCCCTCGGCAGCTCCCCAGGCCAGCTCGCCATCACCGTCGCCGGCCAGCCGGTCGGCCACGGCGGACCGCGCCACCGGCTCGAGCGAAGCTCCCTCCCGCGCCCTGGCCCGCACCGGCGCCGCCGCCCGGTGGCTGCTGCCGCTGGCCGGTGCGACTCTGGCCATCGGGGGGCTCGGCCTGATGGGCGGGACCCCTCGTCGCCGTACCGGAACGTCGTGGTCCTCGAGGATGACGCCATCGAGCCACGGTCGACAACTTAGTGAGAATAGTTCTTAGATCACAAGCTTTGTGTGAGAGGAGACGCTCGTGTCCCTTGATCTCAATCCCGAGTTGTTGGCGTCCGCCGAGCAGGGCGCGGTCGACGAGGCTGCCTTCATCGACTGCGTCAGGACGTCACTGCCCTACGCCTGGGAGACAATCGGCCTCTTGGTGGCCGAGCACGCCGCCACCCCGGATCGGCCGTTCGTCGACAATCAGGTGCCGCCTCCCGACGAGCAGGCTCGTGGGCAGCTGCTGCGGGCGCTCGCCAGTGACGCCATCCGGGGCTCGCTGGAACGCCACTTCGGAGTCACGCTGGCCTTCCAGAACTGTCACCGGGTTGCCGTCTTCGCCGCCGACGCGGCCGGGACCGAGGCCCACGAGCGGTTCATCTCGTCCCGGGCCCAGCTGCTCAACCAGTCCACGATCCTGCGGGACTGTTGACCAAGGCGCACCGGTGAAGCCGGCGGCGGGGCGCGCTGGGCGGCCTCGCCCACCTGCTGCATCGTGGTGGCGGCCTTGCTGGTGTCGACATCGGAGGTCGCCGAGCCGCCCGTGGGAGCGGTGGGGTCGTCGGGGAAGGGCTGCGGCGCCTCGGCGGTGTCGGACGTCGTTCCCACGTGGACCATGCGAGCGACCGAGGGGACCGGGCCCTGGTCGGTCTTGCGGTTCACGACCAGGTAGTAGTAGCCGGGAGGTGCGGCCACGCCGGTCGGCGGGGCGTTGACCTCGAGGGTCTCGCGGGCTACGTCTCGGGCGAGCCGATTGCCGGACCCTGACCGTCAAGATCAACCACGGCGGGCGTCGGGCGGGGCGGGGTGCGGGTGAGGATCATGGCGGCGAGGATCATCCAGCCGGTGAGGTAGGTGAAGGCCCACGAAGGGCTGGTGGTGGTCCAGAGGAGCCCGGCGATGCCGCTGGCGGCGAAGTTCCCGAAGCTCTGGACGGCGGCGAGGAGGCCGAAGGCGGAGCCTCGGATCTCGGCCGGGGCGTAGGCGGCGACGGCGGCGTGCTCGGCGGTCTCGACGCAGCCGATGCCGATCCCGGCGAGGACGAACCAGGGGGTCAGGGCCAGCCAGCCGTGGGTGTCCCGGGTGAGGCCGGCGTAGGCGAGGCCGAAGGCAATGACGCCGATGGCCAGCGTCCGGCGGGGGGTGGTGCGGTCGGCGTGGCGACCGGCGGGAACGCTGGCGATGGTGGCGGCGGCGTTGTAGGAGACATAGAGCCAGAGGGCGGTGGTGGCGGCCGCGGTGTGACTGCGACCGGGCTCGAGCAGTTGGGTGGCCCGCAGGATGAGCAGCGTGGCGGCGCAGTTGCCGAACTCGAAGGCGCTGATCCCGGCGAAGAGCGGCCGCAGTCGGCCTTGGAGGACGGGGCGGACCTGGACGCGGATCCGGGTTCGTTCCCGGGCCTTGGGTGCCTGGGTGTGGCGGATGGCGTAGAGGATGGCCACGGCGGCGAGCAGTCCGGGGATGACGGAGAGCGCAATCGCGCCTCGGGTGCCGACCAGGGCGACGAGGGCGATGGCGAGGACGGGACCCCCGATTGCGCCGAGGTTGTCCATGGCGCGCTCGAACCCGTAGGCGCGGCCGTAGACCTCGGGTTGGACGATGTCGGCCAGCAGTGCGTTGCGGGCCGGGACCCGCAACCCCCGGGCGGCCCATGCCCCGGCCCGCAGGACGCCGACCTGCCAAACGGCAGTGGCGGCACCGGTGACCGAGGACAGGACCGCCGTCGTCGTGTAGCCGCCGACGGCGATGGCCCGGCGGCGGCCCGGATCATCGGCCAGCGCCCCGCCCCCGAAGCGGGCCAGGCCGGCGAGACCGTCGCTCACACCTTCGATGAGCCCCAGGGCGGAAGCCGGTGCTCCGAGGGTCGAGGTCAGGAGGCTTGGGCAGCAGCGCCGTGGGCACCTCGTGGCCGACGTCCGCCAGGAGGCTCGCAGCGCCGATCCCGGCCACCCCGGGGCTGAACCACGTCCGGGTCTGGCCGCTGACCGTCACGTCCGGCTCGGCGGTCAACCTGCCCCACCCGAACCAGCCCGTTTCCGCGCCCGCGTCGGGCGCGCCGGCGTCCGGCTGGCCCGGGATCGCACCGTTGCCCGCACCACATCGAGAAACCGGGCGACGCCGACCTGCTCCTCTTCGAAGCGCTCCACCCAGAATCCCAGGAGGTCATCACCGGCTTCTGTGAGTTCGTAGACCTTCCGTCCGCCGCCGCTGCCGTCGGCCCATGCCGACCGGATCGCGCCCTGCCCCTCGAGGTCGCCGAGCGCTCGGTACACGGTCGACACGTCAGGCAGGCTGTCCGGGAGCGGGAACAATCCGGCCAGACGCTCGTTCAGGTCGTAGCCGTGAGCCGGACCCTCCGCCAACAGCGCCAGCAGCACCGCCTCCACATACCGGGTAACGCCCCGCCCACCCCGCTGCCCATGCGTACGCTCGCCCAACGCAACCCCCGAAGTCTTCGCAACTTGCGAATACTAGCGATCGCCAAGGATGCAAGGAATTGAGGCCGGCCGCCGCACCGGGGGGCGGTGGGATGACGGCCGACCTCGGGCGCACTGCGTCACCAGTGTAGTCACAGTGTTACTAGCTGTCGATAGCGCCCCCCCCCGCCGAAAGAGCGGGCCCGCTCTCCAGGTCACCTCTGGCCGGGAGGCCAGCCGGTCTTCACCGGCACGCGGCCGTGCCCGGCAACCTGCCAGCCGCGAGGACCGAGCCGGAGGAGCAGCGTCAGCGGCGGGCAGCGATGGCCCATTTGAGCGCTGGTCGGGCCGACGAGCTGCACGACCTCGAGATCCGGGCCGATGGGTTCCGCCGGCCCGGCCGCCATCCACCGGGCGCCGGCCGCCGCCGATCCAGGGATCTGCTGGCTGCGAGCGAAAGCGGGCCACAGGGGATGCGCCGGGCCGTTGTCGTCGGCGAGAGCGGCGGCGATCTCCACCGGATCATGGCCGATCCACACTTGGGCTGACTTGCGTCGAGACCCTGTCGTAGTTACAGTGTAACTAGACAGTGTGCAGGTAGCTCCCTCCACTGGCTCAGCGAGAGAGGGGCGGGCATGGGCAGCGCCGTGCCCGCCCTTCTTCGCATTGTGGAGGCGGGATTCAGCGCCGAGCCCAACCGGCATGCCCGGCATCGGACAGTCCGCAGGCTGGTGGAGACGATGGGATTTGAACCCACGACCCCCTGCTTGCAAAGCGCGCCCGCGCAAAGTCACAACCAGGTAATTCGCGCGTTGACGCAGGTCACGGCGTTCCGCCAGGAGCGCCCAGAGCGTTGAGACACCTGGAGTACGCCTCCGTAGTGGCACGGAAGTGGCACGCCCGCACCCGCGTCGCGTTCCGGACCCCCGGACGCGCATAGGTGCTGACGACAGCTCCCGCGCCTCAGGAGGCCGCCCGTGCCGCGCCCGCCCGCATCCGATCGAGACCCCGACGCCCTCCCTCCCTTCGATTCCGCCCGTCACGACCCCTGCTGTTCCGATCCCCTCGACCGCCCGCGCCTTCCTCCTGAACGATCCGTCCTCCCTCCCATCCCTTTAGAGCAGCGCAGACTGGCCGTGTCCGGAGCCGGACACGGCGGCATCCGCGGCAACCAGCGCAACCATCTCGACCCGGCTGTGCTCCTCCACCAAGCCGCAGGCCTGCTCGACGTCGGCCGGTTCGTGTCGGACGACCCGGATGAGTTGCGGCGCCGGGCGGCGGAGATTCGTCTCGCCACGGCCCATGCCCGGCGACTCGAGAATGCTGCGCTCGAGCTCCAGGCCGCCGAGGAAGACGCCGCCATCGCACGCCGGCGCGTGCAACGCTCCGAAAAGGCCATCCGCCGGAAGGCCGACCTGGAGACGAATCGGAGCGCCGGTGGCCTCTACGCCGGGGAGCACCGCTCGCCCAACCGCCCGACCCACGTTGACGTCGACGAGCGAGCCTGGGCAACGCTCAAGGCGCGGGCCGTCCGCCGTCGCCAGACGATGGGCAAGCTCGTCGGCGACCTGGTCGCTGCGGCCGCCGACGCCGGCCTGCCGCCTGAACGGAAGTCTGAACGTCGCACGGAACGGGGTCGACAGAGCGTTCAGACCGGAGAGGGAAAGGGGCGGCGCGCCTCTCGCTGCGCCCGCCTCTTCCTTGCCGACGACGACACGTGGCTCCGCTTCCGGGCCCGCGCCGTTGACGCGTCCACGTCAATCGCTCGAGCGGTCGGCTTGGTTGTCGAGCACGAGGCCCACCGCCTTGGTTGGCGCCCGGAGGGCGAGCAGTGAGCCGCCGCCGCTTCGGAGCGGTTCGGAAGCTCCCATCCGGCCGCTGGCAGGTCCGGTTCCGCCAGCCCACGACCGGCCGCTACCAGGCGGCGCCCGGCACCTTCGCCACCAAGACCGAGGCCGGCCGCTGGCTGTCGATGCTCGAAGCCGACATGCTCCGCGGCGTCTGGATCGACCGAGCCCAGGGCGAGGTCGGGTTCAAGGAGGTCGCCGACCGGTGGCTGGCGACGAAGGCGCATCTCCGGCCCTCGACCAGAGCCCTGTACGACTGGCTTCTGGTCAAGCACATCCTCCCGACCTTCGGCGACCGCCCGATCGGCACGATCACCACGCTCGACCTCCAGATGTGGATCTCCGACCGGCACGCCAAGTCCCGTCTCGGTCCCAACAGCGTCGCAAAGGCCTACAAGATCGTCCGCGCAGTGATGGAGTCCGCCGTCGACGGAGGCCTGATCCTGCGGTCGCCCTGCAGGGTGAAGGGCGCCGCCACCGAGCATCTCCCGGAGATGCGAGCCGCCACGGCCGAGGAAGTCGCCTCCCTGGCCCAGGCCGCAGGTTCCCGTTGGCAGGCGCTGATTCTCCTCGCCGCCTATTCCGGCCTCCGCTGGGGCGAGCTCGCCGGACTGCGCCGCTGCGATGTGGACGCCTTGCACCGCACTCTGCGGGTCGAACGCCAGCTGACGGAGGTGAACGGCCACCTATCCTTCCAGGCCCCGAAGACGACCGCGGGCGTGCGCACCATCACCGTCCCGCAATTCATCATCGACGTCCTGGCCGACCACCTCGCGCGCTGGAGCGCAGCGGACCCCGACGGCCTCATCTTCGTCATGCCCGAAGGCACGCCACTGCGTCGAGAGAACTTCCGGAAACGAGTCTGGCTCCCGGCCTGCCGTGCGGCCGGCGTCACCGGTCTCCGGTTCCACGACCTCCGCCACACCGGCGCGACTCTCGCCGCCGCCAGCGGCGCTCCCCTCCGGGCAGTGATGCACCGCCTCGGCCACGCCTCCGCCGCAGCGGCGATCCGCTACCAACACCGCGTCGCCGGCCAAGACGAAGCGATCGCCGACTATCTCGACCGCATCGGCCGTTCGGCCCTCGCAGCTCCTGTCGCCGAGGTCCGCCAGCTCGGTTCCTGATCCGGAGTGCCAGCAGACCGGGATCCGCGGCTATGCGCTGCCTGCTGCTGACCAGGCATCGGCAAAAACCCGTCCCAGTACGGCACCTTGGCGTGCTTCGAACAGGGAGCCTGAGCGGTTTACGTACCGTTACGGTATGCAATCCGCTCAGGCTTGCGGCCGAGCCAGGTAGCGCATACTGCCGGGACTGCGTGCGGGGTGGGCAAGGGGAGAACCGACCGGAAATCGCAGGTACAGCCCGCCCGGCTGCCCGTCCAGCGACGGCTGAACAGTGTCAGCGGACGTCCTCGATCTCCTTTACGAGCATCAGGCGCTCGTGGACGAGCACGTAGTACGTGACCACAACGTCGACCTGAGGGACGCGGTAGACGAAGGCGAGCTCTTCCTCGAGCGGGATGGCGACGGCACCCTCATCCGGGCCGGGCGGCTCCTGCTCGGCACGGGCGAAGAACCACTCCAGCACGGCGCTAACCCGGTCCGGTGACGGGTGGTCGCGGCGTTCCCACTGCTCGAGCGCCGAGGCGGCGTCGATCCGCCAGGGGGTGGTGCTCACCCGGCGAGCTTGCGGCGTTCCTCGATCAGCCGGCGGAGGTCATCGGTCGTCCACGCCCGTTCGGCCGCGCTTCCGTCGGCCGCAGAGCGCTTGGCCTCCTCGATCCAGGCGGCGGCAGCGGGGTCCAGGGCTTCCCGCCAAGCGATCAGGTGGAGCTGGAGCCGGTCGAGGACGGGTCGGCTCGTCCACCGCCGGAGCCTCGTGGTCACCTTCACGGCGCTGCGCAGGACCGGGACGAGGACGCGCCTACGCCTGCGCCACGCCGCCGGATCCATCGGGACCTTGATCGCCATGCTCAAGAGGGTCGCATGTAGGACGGCTTGGGGTCCAGGACTCTAGGCTCGTGGTCGTGACACGGAAGTGGCACGCGGATGGCACGACGGGTGCCGGGTCAGCCGGCGGGGGCGAAGCGCAGGCCCCTGACCTCCGGCTTCTGGTGGAGACGATGGGATTTGAACCCACGACCCCCTGCTTGCAAAGCAGGTGCTCTGCCAACTGAGCTACGTCCCCGGACTTCTCGAGTGATCGTAACCGGCCTCGCGAAGCTCGCTCGGTATGAGCCCGGAATCCCAACCGGCCTATATCACTATTTCTTTCCCTCCCGGAGCCGCTGACATCAGGCTAAATCCACAAGATATATGCTCTGACGTGCAGAGATATTCCCCGACGCTCGCCCCCGAGCCCGGATTCTTTTGAAAAGAGTTCGTTACACAACGCAACTATTTCGGTACAATGAGAGCAAGCTGGGGAGCTGGGGGGAACAACATGCGAACTCTGGGACGCGTCTTTGCCGCGGCCGGACTCATTGCGCTGCTCGCGCCGAGCGCTGCCGTCGCCACATGGTGGGACGGCGGATACGACGGACGACGAGAGAGTCGCCCGGAAGCCACAACGGCGCCACAGGCCGAGCGGAGATACGAACAGTCGCCGGGGCCGTGCGACCGGGAGCCGGAATGCACTCCGGCGCCGCAGGAGCGCCCGCCGGCACCATGCGACCAGGCATCGCCCTGCGGGCAACCGGCACCATGCGACCAGGCATCGCCCTGCGGGCAACCGGCACCATGCGACCAGGCATCGCCCTGCGGGCAACCGGCGCCGTGTGATCAGCCGTCGCCGTGCGGGCCACCGCCGCCGCCTCCGCCGCCTCCGCCTCCGCCGCCTCCTCCGCCGGCCGGATTCCTTAATCCGCTCTACGGCTGCGAGAACAGCGACCTGCCGGACAACGAATTCAGCCTGTTCAAGGTCACGACGCCGCCCCCGGGGACGCCCGTCGAGCCGGGGGACGAGATCCTGGTCGACATCACCTGGGACGTCTGGGAGTGGATGGGGCCCGACCTCCACAAGGCGGTCGACTGCGTGTACATCAACGGGCTGCTGGCGCCGGAGCTCAGTGGCGGCGAGCGACCGACGCCGAACGACGGGCATTTCGCCTTCCACTACTTCGTGCCGCTCGACGTGCCGCCGGGTTCGGAGATCTGCGACCAGGGTTTCGTGTCGGGGCCGAGCGGCTGGGAGGACTACGCCCGGTCGGTGAGCAACGTCGTGTGCTTCCCGGTCGTCGTGCCCCCGCCGCCCCCGCCGCCGTGTTGTGAGGCGCCGCCTGCTCCGCCGCCGTGCTGTGCGCCGCCCGAGGAGGAGCCCTACACCGACTCGTTGCGGTTCGAGCAGACGGAGCCGCCGGCGGCGGTCCTGCCCGAGCGTCGCGACGTACTGCCCCGAACGGGCGACGAAGGCGGCACGGCCCGCCTGGCCGCCGCCGCACTGGGGCTGGTGGCCCTGGCCGGCCGGGTGCGGCGGGTCCGCCGCTCGTAGCGGGCTCAGCCGCCGAGCAGCGGGCTGTCGTCGAGCCCGTCGAAGAGCGCGGCGACGTCCTCATAGACCGCCACGGCGCCGGCCGCTTCGAGCTCGGCGCGGCTGATGCCGCCGCTGGTGACGGCCACGCAGCGCAGGCCGGCCCGGGCGGCGGCCTCGACATCCCACACCGTGTCGCCCACCACGACCGTGGTCTCCGGGGGCGTGCCCGCCTCCTCGAGCGCCACCGCGAAGAGGTCGGGGGCGGGCTTGGCCGCCTCGACGTCGGCCGAGCCGGTGACGGCGTCGATGACGTCGTCGGCGTCGATGGCGGCCAGCAGGGCCTCGAGGTCGCTCTTCTCCGCCGACGTGGCCAGCACCACGCGGGCCCCGCGGTCGTGCACCGCCCGCAGCAGGTCCGCCGCTCGGGGGAAGGCCCGGATCTCGGACTTCAGCGCGTCGAAGTGCCGGGCGCGCTCCGGCTTCAGCTCCGGGCGCGGCTGCCCGAACAGCGTGTGGAGCAGCTCGTCGGAGCCCATGCCGACCAGGCGGTGGATCCGGGCGGTCGTGATCTCGGGTTCGCCCCCGTCGAGGAACGCCCGGCGCCAGGCCAGGGCGTGCAGGTAGTTGGTGTCGACCAGGGTCCCGTCGATGTCGAAGACCACGGCCCGTCCGGCGGCAGGTTCCATGCGGCTCCCCTACCCGCCGACGGGCACAATGCAGCCCATGGACGTCGAGGTGATCGTCGAGATTCCCAAGGGATCCCGGAACAAGTACGAGATGGATCACGACACTGGTGCCGTCTGGCTCGACCGGATGCTGTTCACCGCCACGCAGTACCCAGCCGACTACGGCTTCTTCCCCAACACGCTGGCCGAGGATGGCGACCCGCTCGACGCCATGATCCTGCTCGACGAGGCGACCTTTCCCGGTTGCCACATCATGGTCCGGCCGGTGGCCGTGCTGTTCATGGAGGACGAGGCGGGCCGCGACGCCAAGGTCCTTTGCGTCCCGGCCACCGACCCCCGCTGGGCGACGATCCTGGACCGGGGCGATCTGCCGCCCCACCTCATGGAGGAGATCGGTCACTTCTTCGAGGTGTACAAGGCCCTCGAGCCCGACAAGCTGGCCAGCACCATGGGGTGGCACGGCGCGGCCATCGCCGAGGCGGTGGTGCACGAGTCCCGTCAGCGGGCCGCCACGACCGTGCACTGACCCCGACGCGCAACGGCGCCGTCCGGGGGGAGGGGTCCGGACGGCGCCTTCGCGCTCACTAGCGATTTCGCTGTTGCGGCTGTACCCAGGCGCTCGCGGGAAGAAACCGCCGACCGTCCGTTTGCCGCCCGTCCGACCCTTTGAGGCGGAATGTTCGGCGGGATCAGCCCACCTTCAGGACCGGCGCCGGGTTATCGGAGTCGGGAGCGCCGCTCCACCGCACGGTGCTGTTGTCGCTGTAGGTCTGGTTCGTGGGGAAGGGGTACTCGCCCGCCCGGCCGGGGGTGCGGACCCCGAAGGAGAACCGGCCGTCGGGGTCGTGGCCCGCCGAGCGCGTGAAGGTGACGAGCGTGCGCCCGCCGCTGGCGGCGGAAACGGTGCACTCCCATTGGGGCTTCCCGTCGCAGCCCGCCACCGAGAACCCTTGCGGGACCACGAACACGACCTTGGTGTTGTGGACGTCGGGACCCTTCTCCTCAGGAACGTCGAGTGCCAGTTTCTGGTCGGAGTTGGCCGGGACGGACGCCGGGCTGACGAAGACCGGATGGGCCCAGGCCGGCGCCGGGAGGACGGCGATGACCGCGCCCGCCACCACGGCCGCCAGCCGAACCCGGCGGCGGCGCCTGCTGCTGGAGTTCCCCATCGGCCCTCCCCGGGGGTGAAAGCGACACGGTCGGACGTCAGACATAGTCCGACGGACGCCGCGAAAGGTTCCCAGGCCGGGAGCCGGACAGGCGAGCGGCTCTCAGCCCGCCGTCAGGGACAGGCTCCCACCATCGACTGCGCCAGGAGCTGGAAAAGAGGATCGGAGACCGGTCTGGGTAGGGTCACGAGCATGATCGCCGCCTATGCCGAAAAGCTCGGTCTGCCCGATTTTCTCGACGGCCTCGTCGTCGGCGAGTACCGGGACCCCGACCCGCCCGCCGGCTGGGTGGTGGCCGACGTCAAAGCCGCCTCTCTCAACCCCCACGACACCTGGACGCTCAAGGGCCAGGTCGGTTACCGCTTCGAGCCCCCGGTGGTGTTGGGCTGCGACGGTGCCGGGCTGTCGCCCGACGGCCAGGAAGTCGTCTTCTATCCGGTGATCCCGACGCCCGAGGGTGGGCTTCGGATGCTGACCGACGGCATCGACGGCACGTTCGCCCCCAAGGTGGCGCTTCCCGCCGCCAACCTCGTGGCCAAGCCGCACAACCTCAGCTTCGAAGAGGCGGCCGGGCTCGGCACCGCCTGGCTGACCGCCTACCGGATGCTTTTCACCAAGGCGCAGCTCAAGCCCGGGGAGCGGCTGCTCGTTCAGGGTGCCAGCGGCGGTGTGTCGACCGCCGCCATCATGCTGGCCGCCCGGGCCGGCGCTCACGTGACGGTCACCTCCCGCAAGGAGGAGGCCCTGGACAAGGCCCGCCAGCTCGGTGCCCACGACGGCGTGCTGTCGGGCGCCAAGCTGTCCAAGCGGGTCGACGTCGTGATCGAGACGGTCGGCGAGGCCACCTGGAGCCACTCGATGAAGTCGCTCAACCGGGGGGGCCGGATCGTGGTGGCCGGGGCCACCACGGGCGCCGCCCCCTCGGCCGACCTCAACCGGCTCTTCTACCGGGAGATCTCGGTCCTGGGGTCGGCCATGGGCACGCTCGGCGAGCTCAAGGCGCTGTGCGCCTTCGTGGAGCACGCCGACCTCCACCCGCCGGTGTCGGAGGTCTACGACGGCGTCGAGAAGGTCCGCGACGCCATGCGGGTGCTCGAGGCCGGAGAGCAGTTCGGCAAGCTCGTCATCCGGCCGTCGGTGTAGCGGCTCAGATCGAGGCGCCCTCGAAGACGGCGGCCTTCACGCCCCGCCGGGCCAGCTCGCCCAGGAACGGAACAGGGTCGACGAGCGCGGCCAGGCCGTGGGCGCCGGTGCCGGCCACGGAACCGCCGCCGAGGCCGTTCAGCCACAGGGCCGCCACGCCGAGCACCGCGCCGGAGGCGAACGCCATCCGATCGACAGCCCCGTAGACGAGGATCTCTTCCGCCCGACCGCGCCGGCCACGCACCTCCACCCAGACGGCCCCCCAGTCGCCGTCGGGGTCCCGGCGGCGGGCGGCGTTGCCGCCGGTCAGCGCGGTCGAGACCAGCGGGATGTGACCGAGAAGCCGGACGCCGGGCGCCTGGCGCCCCGGCCCGAGGGGCGACGCCACCCGCATCGAGGCTCGACGGAGGGCGGGGAAGGCGTCGAGCAGCAGCGCGGCCTGGCCCGACCCGGCCCGGTGGCAATCGAGTCCTCCCACCGGGGACGGGAACCAGACCAGCTGGCGACCGCTGCCCGCCCGGTGGCGCGACCAGACGCCGTCTCTCCATTCCTGAACCGACCCCCGCCCGGCCCGGAGGATGGCCGACCGGCAGGCCGGCCCGGCCGACCCGGCCCGGGCCACGTGGATCTCTTCGACGGACTCCACGGCGTCGGCGGCGTGGCGGGCCAGTACGTCGGACAGCCCCGGCGCCAGCCCGCAGCCGACGACCAGCGGCACCCCGGCCTCCCGGGCGGCGTCGTCGAGGTCGAGCAGGCTCCCGATCGTGTCGGCGTCGTCGGCGCACCCGGCGGCGGGAACGCCGGCCTCCAGCGCCCGTTCGAACACGGCCCGTTCCACCGGCCCACCGACGGCTGAGGCGACGACACTGACGCCCTTGGGGAGCGGTGTCTCGGGCGTCCAATCGACGACTTCGGCCCGCTCGCCCATGGCTTCGGCGGCGTCGGCGGCCTGACCGGCGGACCGGTCGGCGATGAGGATCCGTTCGACGCCGTCGGTCTCGGCCAGTTGCCGGGCCGCCCGGCGGCCCACAGCACCGGCGCCCACCAGGAGGACGGCCGTCACCGGAAGTCTGGCTCGTGCAGCTGGCGCCAGCCGCCCTTGGTGGGAGGGGCACCGCCTCGACCCCGGAGGCGGAGCAGCCACCCGACGGCTCCGGCCAACCCGAGGGCGATCAAAGTACGCCGGAGGGCTCTCATGTGTGGGGCTAGCTGGAATCGAACCAGCGACCTCATCCTTATCAGGGATGCGCTCTAACCGACTGAGCTATAGCCCCGCCATCACGGCGGGGAGTTTAGACGTCGTTCCCACGATCGGAGGATGGGAGCCGCACGCCTCAACCGGGCCGGGGAACTCACGGTAGCGTGGCCCGACGTCCCATCATGGAGGGCACGCGATGGAGAAGCTCGCCGCCGCTCGGGCAGCCTTCGCGGCGAGGGACTGGGCCGGGGCCCACGACGGCTTCCTCGCCGCCCGACAGGAGCCCGCCCTCGACGCCGACGACCTGAGCGCGCTGGCTGCAGCGTCGTGGTGGCTCGGGCTCATGGACGAGTCGCTGGCGGTGGGGGAGGAGGCCTACCGGCGGTATCTCGAGGCCTCGGACCGCCGGCGGGCCGCCATGCGGGCCTTCGACATCGCCTACGCCTACTTCCTGAGGGGCAACGACCGAGGTCGGCGGGGGCTGGGTGAGCCGCGCCCAGCGCCTGCTGGCCGACGAGCCGGATTGCCCCGAGCAGGGATACCTCCTCTACTTCGCCGTGGAGACCTCCCTCGACGGCGGCGAGGAGACGATGGCCAAGGCCCGCCAGGTCCAGGACTTCGGCCGCCGGCATGCGGACCGCAACCTCGTTGCCGCCGGGATGGTGGCCGAGGGCCGCGTCCTGATCAAGCTCGGTCGGGCGCAAGAAGGCCTGGCCCTCCTGGACGAGGGCATGCTGGAGGCGTCGTCGCAGGACATGTCGCCGATCTGGGCCGGCAACATCTACTGCCACCTCATGGCGGCCTGCTACGAGCTCGGCGACATCCGGCGGGCGGCGGCCTGGACTCAGTCGACGGCGGAGTGGTGCGACCGGGTGGCGCCGGCGGTGCTGTTCAAGGGCATCTGCCGGGTCCACCGGGCCCAGGTCATGCAGATCAGTGGCGCGTGGACGGAAGCTCAGGACGAAGCGGAGCGGGTCTGCGCGGACGTCGCCCACATCCACGTCGGCATCGTCGCCGAAGGTCGCTACCAGATCGGGGAGATCCGGCGGTTGCGGGGCGATCTCAAGGGAGCAGAGGACGCTTACAGCCTGGGTCACCAGCTGGGCCGCGACCCGGAGCCGGGGCTCGCCCTCCTGCGGCTGGCCCAGGGGCGCGCCGACGCGGCCGCGGCCTTGATCCGCTCCGCCCTGGCCGGGGTCACCGATCGGCTGTCACGGGCACGACTGCTGGTCGCCCAGGTCGAGATCGCCATCGTCGCTGGTGATCCGGCCACGGCGTCGATGGCCGCCGACGAGCTCGACTCCGTGGCGTCGGTCTACCGAAGCTCCGGACTCCGGGCCGCTGCCAAGCGGTCCCGCGGTTCGGTCCTGCTGGCCACCGGACGCCCGGAGGAAGCCCTGTCGACGCTGCGGTCGGCCTGCTCCGGCTGGACCGAACTCGAGGCGCCGTACGACTGCGCCAAGGTGCGGGTGCTCCTGGCCCGGGCCTACCGCCAGCTGGGTGACATCGAGTCGTCGGACCGGGAGCTCGACGCGGCCCGCGCCGCCTTCGAGGGGTTGGGGGCCGAGCTCGACGCCAAGGAGGCCGGTGTCGAGCGCCGGGCCACCCTCCCCAACGGGCTCACCGAACGGGAGGCGGAGGTGCTGGCCCTGGTTGCCGCCGGGAGGACCAACCGCCAGATCGCCGATGCGCTCTTCCTCAGCCAGAAAACGGTGGCGCGGCACCTGTCGAACATCTTCACCAAGCTCGATGTCGCGAGCCGGACGGCGGCGGCGCGGTTCGCCTTCGACCACGGAATCGCCTCAACGAGGGGTGGGTAGATCTACCCATTGCTCGCTCCGGAGGTTGCGTCACTGTCCCGATGAGGCGGACTGCGGCGATTCCTTACGATCGCCACATGACGACAACCGAAGTGCGGAAGGCACCGTTCACCGAGCTGCAGGCGCTGACCACGCGGCTCATCACCCAGGCGGAGGCCCTGGCGGCCCTTGTCGCCCGCCTCAAGTTGGACGCGGCCGGCGAGCCGGGCGATCCTGAGGTCACCGCTCAGCTCGACCGCGTCGTGGATCTCGTCGGTGCGACGGACCTGTGCGCCAACCTCGACGAGCGGCAACGCACGACGGTGATCGGCCACGTCACCACGATGCTCCGCCAGTCCATGGACCTCATCGACGACCCGCGCCGTCCCGGAGGTTGGTACTACACCGATCCCCAGATCATCCAGGGCCAAGGAGCTAGCTCCGGGATCGTGGCTCAGCTGATCGCGGGCGCCGGAATCGGCACGGAGAACGCCCGCATCCTCGACATCGGGACGGGCGTCGGTGCCCTCGCCGTGGCGTTCTGCCGGACCTTCCCGACCTCGACGGTGGTGGGCATCGATCCGTGGGAGCTGTCGCTCGAACTGGCGCGCCAGAACGTAGCCGTCGCCGGGCTCGGTTCCCGCATCACGTTGTGCCAGACGCGCATCGAGGCCTTCGAGGACGCCGAGGGCTTCGACCTCGTCTGGATGCCGGTGATCTTCCTCTCCAGGGCGATCCTCGAGGACGCCGTGCGGCGGGCCGTGGCGGCGATGCGACCGGGCGCGCAGATCGTCCTCGGCCGCTACGCCGGCTCGGACGACCCGCTCGTCGGCGCGCTCGGCGATCTCAGGACGATCCGCTCGGGCGGCACGCTGCTCCGCCCCTCCGACACCCGGGCCCTGCTCGAAGGCGCGGGCCTGGTCGACGTGCGCGAGATCGAGCGCACCTGGCCGGCACCCATCGGACTCACCGCCGGTCGCCGCCCTGTAGTTCTCCATCAACAAAGGCCACCCGGCACCGCGCCGAGGCCAGGGAAAGGACAGTCATGTACGTCATCGCGATTCACTCGGTATCCGACCCGGACGCGTTCTGGAGCGGGAAGTTGGACCTGCCGGAGGGAACCGAGCTGCCAATCGTCGCGCCGAGCTCTGACCGCACCCGGGGCGTGTGCGTCTTCAAGTCCGATTCCGTCGACACGGTGAGGAACCTCGTCGAAGGCGCAGCGGGAGCGATCAGCACCAACGAGTACTACGCGATCAACGAGGGCAGCGCGCTCGGGCTGCCCGCCTAGGACCTATCCCTCACCGCATCGCGCCGAGGCCCTCCAGTGAGGGCCTTCGGCGCGCTTCGAAGAGTTCAGAGGTAGGGACCGCTCAGGCGGAGGAGCTCGGGGACGACGCCGAGGAGCAGGTCCCGGTCGTCGGACGGGGGCAGGGGGGCGAAGGCGTCGACCGCTTCGGCGTAGGCCGCCTCGGCCATCGAGCGGAGGCAACGGCGACCGAAGGCGACGGAGCCGCAACGGTGCATCAGGTCGAGCAGCCAGGTCACCTCGTCGGGGGAGCGCTGCCAGCGTTGGAGGCGGAAGAACTTGGCCGCCCGGTCGCGCTCCGCGCCGTCGAGGCGGGCCAGGCAGTGGAGGACCATCAACGTCCGCTTGCCCTCGACGAGGTCGGCGCCGGGGGCGTCACCCGTCCGGGGGTCGCCGAGGAGCCCGGCTAGGTCGTTGGCGATCTGGAACATGGCCCCGAGGTGGTAGCCGAAGGGGATACCGAAGTCGGGGTCGACCGCCCCCGCGACCCGATGAGGGCGCCGATGCGGACGGGCTGGATGGTCGTGTACCACGACGTCTTCTTCATGATCATGTCGAGGTAGTCGTCGACGGACAGCTCGGTGGCGCCGTCGCGCTCCCAGCCCAGCTCGATCGCCTGGCCTTCCACCGTTTCGAGCACCAGGCGTTCGAACTCGGCCACCACCGCCAGCCCGAGCCGCCCGCCGAGCTGCTGGGCGCCGGCCACCACGGAGTCCATGGCCAGGGTGGACAGGGCATCGCCGGCGTTGAGAGCCAGCGGCACACCGTGCTCGACGTGGAGGCTGGGGCCGCCCCGCCGCGTGTCGCTGTCGTCCTCGATGTCGTCGTGGACGAGGAAGGCGTTGTGGATCAGCTCGAAGGCCACCGCCACGGGGAGGGCGTCGTCCACGGTCCCCCCGAACGCCCCGCAGGTGGCCAGGCAGAGGACCGGCCGGAGGGTCTTGGCCGGCCGTGACACGAAGGACGGGAGGAGCTCGTAGAGGGGCCGCCACGGCTCCCGCATCGGCAGCGTGTCGGCCAGCGCCCGCCGCGTCAGATCGGCCAGGTAGTGGTACCTCACCCGGGTGTGGGCGGGCGCCGGAGCAGACGTGAAGAGCACGCCGATGACCTGTCAGCCGACGGTGACGGTGACGAGACACTGGATGCCGTCGCCGTCCCCTTCGATCAGCCCGATGTAGCGCCCGGCCACCGCGTCGGGCGGGACGGACAGCATCAGGAGCACCCGGGTGGTTTCCCAGGGGCCGAGCGTGACGACGGGAGGCGCCAGCGAGAGGTGATCACCGGTGATCGTCTGGCCGTCGGTCCCGACCAGGGCCGAGCAGTGCAGCCGCATGTTGCACACGGCCCGGTAGGTGGTGTTCTGGAGGTCGAGCTCCCCCCGGCCGGTGCCACCCCGGGCCACCGAGCCCAGGGTCAGGGTCGGTGGCGTCACCGGGCCGGGTGCGGGCCCCGTCCCGTAGGTCGGCGGCCGGCGCTCGTGGTCCGGGTACGGGGAGTACGGAAAGCCCGGCAGCGGAAGCTGCGGGAGGGCCCGGGGCGACGGTAAGGAAGCGGCGACGTCCGCCAGGCGGTAGGCCAGCTCCCCCGCGCCCCGCACGGCTTCCTCAGCCAGTTGGGTCATCTGGTCGATCAGGCGGTGCCCGTAGTCACCCTGCTCCCAACGGGGACGGCCGTCCCACGGCCGCCCCCAGTCGGGCTGGCGCGGGGAATCCCAACTTCCCCGACCGGTGCGCCCGGTCGGGTCGTGCCGGGGGCCGGACCACTCCTTGCCCCGGCGCGGGTTGCCCATCAGCCGCTGGCTGTGCTGGTGCATCTGCCACGCCATCCAGTCGGCGGTCGGGTCGTCGTCTTTGCGGTTGTTCTCGTCGTCCACCGTCTCACTCGCCCCCTCACCAGTGCCCGTATCCGATGATGTCCTGCTCGGCGGGGTGACCGCCGTCGATCTTGTTGGCGGCCAGCATCCCGGACATCACGGCCGCCTCCACGCAGCCGGCGTTGATTCCGCACACCGTCCAGTCTCCGGCGACACACAGGTTGTCAAAGCCGCTGTCCCGCGGGTCGAGCCGGTCGCGTGCCGTACCGGGGAGCGGCAGCACGTAGCGCTCAGACGGGTCGACATTGGCTCGCCAGAACTGATCGTCGAACCGGGCCGGCCCGGTGTTCGACCCGCCGACGAGGAGCTGCCAGCGGAAGTCGGTCGGGTAGCGCTCCACGCCTTTCGGCCACAGCGGCGCCATCCACCGCCGCAGGAAGTGCACGGCGTTGGCTTTGACCTGGGCGTCGGCCGCCGCCTGCGCGCCATAGGCGAGGGGGTCGGCCAACCCCGGTGGCGTCGGCATGGCGTTGCAGAAGTAGGCGATGCTCCCGACCGTTCCGCCCCAGCTCTCGACGTCGAGCAGATGCGTCATGTCGGCCAGGGTGTCGAACGGCTCGAGGTATCCCCCCAGACAGGCGCCGGGAACGCCGCCGAGCTCTTCGGTGGTGGGCGACAGCCAGAGCTGGAAGGCCTGGGTGTAGATCGTGCCGATCCGCTCGGCGCTCCGCCGCCACCCCTGCCGGGCATCGATCAGCTCCTGGGCGACGAAGGGGTGGGCGCCGACCGGTATGGCGAGGACGACGATGTCGAAATCGGTGGCGGCGTTGAGCGTCACCGGCCCGGCGTCGGGGGTCTGATGCCAGATGGTCTCGAGCTCGTCGAGTCCGGGCATCCCTCCGGGCCCCGGAGCGAGCTGGGAGGTGTCGGGCCGGTCCGGCCAGCAGGGAAGACCGTTGATGGTGACCAGCGGCTGATACTCGGCGGCCGGGTTGGCCAGGTCGACCTGCCGGGCCATCTCGATGGAGGCGACCGCCCGGCGGTCGGGCGACAGGCGCAGGGCGTCGACCCGGTGGAAGAACTCGAACTTGACCCCCCGGTCGCGCAGCACCTCGTAGAGGGGAGCGAAGACGATGTCGCCCATCCCGGCGTTCATCTTCCAGGCGACGGCGCCGTGGTAGGTGAAGAACAGGCGGGACAGACCCCGGAGGGCGGCGGCCGCCGAACACGACGGCCGGCCCGGATCACCCTCGGCGTAGGCGAACTGCAGGTCGTAGACCGTGGTGATGACCAACCCGCACCGGGCCGACTCGGGGTCCGCGCCGTTCTCGATCAGCCAGTCGGTGAAGTCGTAGTCGTCGATGGCGTCGAGGCCTTCGGGATGGAACAGCAGGCCGTGGCGGAGCACCCCCCGCACGCAGGCCAGCATGATGTCGGCGACGTACCACTCCCGGCGTCGCCGGTCCGGCAGCTGATCGGGGGAGGGGAGGAACTTCCGGGCCAGGTCGCCGGCCAGGTCGACGAGCGACAGCATCCGGTCGTGGTCGCCCGGGTCGTGCAGAACCGGCTCGAACTGAAGGGCGGAGGCCAGCGTGAGAGCGGCGGCCACCGCCGTCTCGGCCGTGCCCTCCGCCACCTCGACCGCCCACTGCCACGTCTCGTCGACGAAGGCCCTGATCTGCTCCAGCAACGGGGGTGGCACCGGGTGGACCTCGACGGTGCCGGTCCCCGAGGTCCCCGTGGCCGGGGGGGCCGGGCCACGGGCGTGGCCTGGACCGCTGTGCTCGACGACGAAGAGCCCTGGACCGACCCGAGCATCCGGCGGGCGAGGTCGAGCGCCCGGAGGACGTACTCCCAGGGCGCCGGCAGGAGGACGTCCGGCTCGCCGGGGAGGGTGTCGTCCTCGGGGAAGTCGGCCACCCACGGCAGCCACCCCTCGGGCCGGTCCTCCATGACGACGAACCGGCTGGCCTTCGAGAAGGCATCGAAGGCGGTGGGGAACTTGGCCGTCGGCGGCCGGTTCAGCTCGGCGTAGCACTCCCGCATCATGCGGAAGGCGTTGTCGTAGAACCCGAGCCAGATGTGCAGGCCGTGTTCCTCGATGCGGTCGGCGGCGGAGGCGTCGCGACCGCTCGCACCCTTTCCACCGAGCCGCCAGCCCCGCTGGTACAGGGTGATGCTGTCGAAACGGTTCTGCCAGCCGGGCCGGCTGAGGTGCCAGGCGACGGTCATCCCGCCGACACCGCCACCCAGGATCACCACCTTGGGTTTGATCACGCCTCCCAGAGGATGCGGCCGAGGAGGACGGTGAAATCGAACTCCAGCCAGAAGGCCGCCGCCGGCACCAGCGGCCCGGTCGGCAATCCCAATTCGCGATGGACGGGCACCCCGGCCAGATCGTGGAACGTGACGGTGTAGTCGTCGGGGAGGAGACCTCCGCCTCCGAACCGGTCGAGCCTCGTCTCCACTTCCACGACGGCCTGGTAGCAGGCGGCACCGGGATGGGCGGCGTCCCGGAACTGTTTGAGGAGGACGACCGGCAACGACCGGGTGAAGAGACCGGCCAGAAAGAGGACGGCCGTGCCGTAGTCGGCGGTGAGGGTGGCCAGGGCTCCGAGGGGGTCGGCGAAGTACCCACCGGTTGTTGTCGGGCTACCGGCCAGACCGAGGAAATGGGTCATGCCCGCTCCCAGATCGGCCCACGTCGGACTCAGTGTCGAGGCGGTACCGGGCCGCTCGGCGGACACGACCGGCTGGGCGAGGGCCGCCGTCAGGGGATCGAACGTCCGGAGCGTGACCGCTTCGAGCGTGAGCTTGTCGGGCGCCTGGCCGGTCCAGTTCGGAATCTTCGGAGTGCCGAGCTGCTTGGGGAAGCCGTAGGTCTCCCGCCCGCCGGCCATGGCGTAGCCGGAGTCGACCCAGATGTAGGGAACGGTCCAAGCGACGCGGCCCCGGTGCAGGTCCATGACGGGCATCCAGATGGCCACTTCCTGTTCCGAGGTGTAGCCCAACGGGGCGTCGAGCGGGTCGCTCGACTGCAACGTGCGGACCTTGATGAAGTCGAGCAGGACGAAGTCGCCGGCCGCCTGCCAGCGCTCGGCCCCGCCGGACGGCTCGTTGAGGCACAGGTCGCACCAGGCGTCGAGTCGGGCGCCATCGGCCTCGAGGATGAATCCGTAGAGGCGGGCATCTTTGGCTTCGGCCGGATGCCGGTTCGAAAGCTCGCCGCCGTGTTCGACGTAGGTCGGCGGCCCGGTCGGCTGCGGCGGGACGGGATGGATGACGATCGGCGGTTGGCTCATAGCTGCTCCAGGACGGATCGGGCCTCGACCAGACACGGCTCGTCGTCGCGGCCCAGCTCGAGGCTGGTGCTCAGCCGCTCCAGCTGGGCCGCGGCGGCCCGGCGTCGGCCCTCGTCGAGCGAGAGGCGGGCGATCCGGGCCAGGGCGGCCAGCTCGAAGGCCACCGCCCCTTGCTTCCGGGCGACCTCGAGGGCGTTCTCCAGGTCCGTCTCGGCCACCTTGGGGTCGCCGGGCGGCGACACCGCCATCAGCTCTCCCCGCAGCCCCAGCAGGGCGGAGATCAGGTACAGCTCCTGACAGCCGCTCGCCTGGGCCAACGCCTCGTCGACGGCGGCCACTCCCTCCTCCGGCCGGCCGGCCCGGGCCGAGGCCTGCGCCAGGCCCAGCAGGAACAGGGTGCGGTTGGTCTCGGCCCCGGCGTTCCGCCAGGCGTCGAGTCCGTAGCGGATCCCAGGGATGTACTGGTCGGGATCCTCGGTGAGGGCGGCGGCCACCGTCACCATGAGGAGCCCCGCGCCGAGCCAGCTGGGATAGCCGTGCTCATTGGAGATCTGCACCGCCCGCTGCCCGTGGACTCGGCATCCGTCGAAGTCGCCGGCCACGTACCGCTGGGCGGCGGCGAAGCAGTGGACGTAGGCGCGGGTGAAGTCGGCCTGAGGGCCGGCGAGGGCCTCGGCCCGCGCCACCCCCTCGGCCAGGGCCTGGCGGGCCGGACCGAACCGGCCCAGCGTCCAGAGGGTGGCGGCCAGGTTCACGCAGGCCCCGACGCCGGTGTCGTGGGGGAACAGTCCGCGGCCGCCCGGGGCCGAGACGAATCGCCGGGCGTCCTCGAGGAGAACGGCCGCCTCCCCGAACCGGCCCATCCACATCAGCTGGTGGCCGAGGACCGCCTTGGCGGCCAGCACGTCACCGGCTGATCCGGACTGTTCGGCCACCTGGAGGAGCTGCGTGGCCAGCTGTCCCGACGTCCGGTTCTCGCCCCGGACGTGATAGTAGGCCCACAGGCCGTAGAGACTGCCGAGATGGTGGTGGCCGGCCCCGGTCCCGCCGTCGCCCAGGAGCGCCCGGAGACGGGCGTAGGCGTCGGCCACTTCGGCGGAGGTGTAGCCCCGGGTCTCGAGCAGGCTCACGGCCAGGCCGGCCTGCACATCCAGCTCGAGGTCGGGGTTGGCGGCCACCGGGGTGAGGTGCACGGCGTTGAGGGCCCGGCGGTAGAGCTCGACGGCTTCGGCGTGGGCAGCGGCTTCGGCGTGGCGGACGGCGGCGGTGTACCACTCCTGGGCGGCGGCGTTCAGGTCATCGGCCCGCTCGTAGTGGTGGGCCATGAGCTCGGCCGGCACCCGGCCCAGCTGGGCGTCCTCGGCCAGGGCGACGGCCACGGCGGCGTGGGTCGTCCGCCGGGTGCTGTGCAGCTGGAGCCGGTAGGCGGCGTCCCGTTGCAGGGCGTGGCGGAACTGGTAGAAGCGCTCGCCCTCGCGGTCGACGCCTTCGATGAGCCCGGCGGCCACCAGCGTCTGCAGCTGGTGGTCGACGTCCTCGGCGTCGACCTCGGCCAGGCGGCGGAGCATCGCCGCCTGCACCGGCTGCCCGAAGGTGGCGATCACCTGCGCCAGCCGGTGCTCGGCGGTGAACTGGTCGACCCGGGCGACGAGCAGATCCTGAAGGGTCGGCGGAATCGACAGCTCCCCGACCTCGGGAGTCGCCGGGGTCTCGGCCAGCATTCGGGTCAGCTCCTCGAGGAAGAGCGGTACGCCGCCGCCGTGTTCGACGATCAGGCGCCGGACGGAGTCGCCCAGCTCCGGTGGGGCGATGTCGGCCACGAGCTGGTCGCACTCCCCGGCCGGGAGCGGGCCGAGCTCGATCACCGGAAGTGCCCCCACCCGCTCGACGGGGTCGCGCTCCCGGCTGGTGAACACGGCCAGGATCGGGGCCGGGGCGCCGGCGGGGCCTCGGAGCAGCCGGGCGAGGAGCTCGAGGGTCGTGGGGTCCGCCCAGTGGAGATCCTCCACGACCAGCAGCAGCGGCGCCTCCACGGCCAGGCGCCGGGTGCCGGCCAGGGCCACGGTGAAGATCCGTTCCCGCAGCTCCTCTGGCGACAGCTCCAGGCCGGGCGGCGGCTCGCCCTGGGGCTGGCCCAGCAGCCGGGCGAGGGCGTACCGGTCGGCGGGATCGTCGAGGGCGATGCGGTCGGAGGCGGCCAGGCTCTGGGGGCTGCGCCGCGCCTCCCGCTGGAAGGCCACGGAGAACGGGTACAGCGGCGTGGCCAGGTGGTAGGGGGAGCACTGCAGCGTCCGGAAGATGCCGCCCTGGCTGTGGACGTGCTCCTTGGCGAACGCCGCCAGCCTCGACTTCCCGATGCCGGGCTCGCCGACGACGGCCAGGGCCTCTGTGCCGCCTTCGGCCTGGACGCCGGCCCAGGCGGCGATGATCTCCTCCTGCTCCCGTTGCCGTCCGATCAACACACCCCGGGGTCGGCCGGCGGCATCGAACCGGCTCTCACCGGTCCGCTCCCCGATGGCCTCGAAGAGGCGAACGGGCCGGTCGATGCCCCGAATGGTCACGGGGGGCAGGACGGCGGCGTCGATCAGGCCTCGCACCAGCTCGTACGTCTCGGCGCTCATCACGACCGTCCCTGGCCGGGCCCCGACGTGGAGACGGGCGGCGACGTTGGGCGCCTCACCCACCACATCGTTCGGCTGGACCCGGCCGGCGACCCCCATATCGGCGATGACGACGAGCCCGGTGTGGATCCCCACCCGGACGGCCACGACGGGCGGGGCGGTGCTCCCGCCGGCCGTACCCGGCGGTTGTTCCCCGACCCGCCGGACGATCTCCAGACCGGTCATCACGGCCCGGACGGCGTCGTCCTCGTGGGCCCGGGGATGGCCGAAATAGACCAGGACGCCGTCGCCGATGAACTGGGCGATGTGCCCGTCGAACCGGCCGACCACTTCGCCACACAGGGCCTGGAAGGCGAGGAGTGCGTCCCGGGTCTCCTCCGGGTCGAGCCGGCTGGCCATCCCCGTCGAATCGACAATATCGGCGAACAGAATGGTGATCTGCCGCCGGGCGCCCCGCCTGGCCAAGGGGGGCCGCGACGACCGGAGCCGGGCCAGGGTACGGATGGCGGCGGCGTCCTCGTTGCCGGCGTCGAGGCCGACGATCTCGTCGGCCAGGTGGAGCGCGGTCGCCCAGTCGGCGCGCTCCACGGCCTCCGCCGCGTCGTCGAGCAGCCGGTCGAGCTTGCCCACTGCCCTCAACATACAGCCGCAGGCAATTTGCGGCTTTGTGACCAGTTCGGGAGGACTACCCCGTTGCGTCCGGGATGACCCGACATGACCAGCGCGATTCCTGCTTACGGGTCATTTTTGTCAATGACCCGTAATAAACCGCCGACAACGCCGTTCAGGAAGGTGTTGGGCAGGCGGAGCCGAACGGTTACGCCGGGGTGCGCTCACGAAGGGGAACCTGCATGACCGACGGCAACGAGGCTCCGGGGCTAGACCAGGGCGATGCTTTCTCGACCGGCTGTTTCGACCACGGGCTGCCCCACTGTCTGTGCGACGTCCAGCTCCTGAGCGCCGGTGTGCCGATCAAGACCGTGCCCTTCGCCGAGCGGCTGCTGGAGCTGGGTCTGACCCGGCGTTCTTTCGTCACCTGGGCGGAAGAGATCGCCGCCTGGCAGGACTCGCAGATCCTGCAACTGAGCGTCGAGGCCTAGACCCTCGGCAGGGCCCCCCGTAATCTGGCGCAGCCCAGACCCCGGGGAGGCCCCATGAAGGACCGGCTGCGTCAAGCGCGTCAGGCTGCCACTGATCTCGCCGAACGAGCACAGCGCCTGATTCCCGGCGGGAAATCCGACGTCGACGACCCGTCGGACGACGAGGACGACGACGATCTGCCGGAGGTCGACGCATCCAGCCCGGTCGACAAGGAACTGGCGCGCCTCGACGAGGAGGACGCCGAGCCTATGGTCCGGCGCATCCTGGATCTCGTCGGTGACCGCCTGAGCCTGTCGGTCGGGCCGGACGGCGTCACGGTCCGCGGCCTCCTCCGCCGGCGGCGGACGGCCTGGAAGCACGTCGAGCATCTGACGTTCGGCGGGCGCTACGACCTGGTCCGGTCCGACGGGTTGGCGAAGATCATGGATGACATCAGGGCCAAGGTCGGTCTGCCGATCCCGGGGCTGTCGTGGCTCATCCGGAAGGTCGTCAACGGCCTCGCCAACTGGCTGGAGAAGCGCGTCTTCACCCCCGAGGAGGTCGAGAGCCTCAAGGTCGGGGCCGGGAACGCCCTGCTGGCCATCCAGCGCCGGGGCCGCGACATCGAGCTCTCCGGCCCGCTGCTGTTGGTGTCGATCCTCGCGCCGGGGTTCTCGGAGGCCGTTGAGCAGGAGGCCCGGACCCGGGGGATCGAGGTCGAGGTGCAGGCTAGTAACGCTTAGACCGCGGCCCGAGGTTGTCGCTATCGGAGACGGTGACCTCGACGCCGCCGAACAGGCGGGCCATGACGTTGAAGACCGCCACACCGGCCACGGTGGCCAGCGCGCCGAGCACGACGAGGATCGGGCCGATCACGGCCGTCAGCTTCAGGATCTCCGGGCCCTTCAGGTGGTAGGTCCCCTCTTCGGAGAAGCCGAGGAGCTCCACCCAGTGCTCGATCTCGCCGAGCAGCCCGGCCTGGCGGGCGCCAAGCCAGCCGAGCAGGCCACCGACGAGGATGACGACGAAGATGCTCAGGTAGAGCGCCAGTGACACCTTGAGGGCCGACCACAGGTCGATGCGCCGCAGGATCACCGTGCGCCGCAGGCCCTTGACGACCTCGACATCGGGGTCGTCTTTGAGCCAGTCGCCGAGCGGGGGGGTGGTCATCTGCCCACCCGGGATCATCCGGTCTCCTCGATGATCTCGGATTCGAGGACGGGCGCCACCGCCGACACCTGCTCGCCGGCGCCGACCCGGGCGATGCGGACGCCGGTGGCGTCGCGGCCCTGGGAGGAGATCTCGCCCGGCCTCCATGCGGATGATGTTGCCCGCCGAGGAGAAGACGAGGATCTCGTCTTCGGCGCTGACCATGAAGGCGCCGACCACAGGGCCCCGGGCGGTGGTGACCTTGATGCCCCGGACGCCCTGACCGCCCCGGCCCTGGCGATTGAACTGGTCGAGTTTGGTCCGCTTGCCGAATCCGGCTTCGGTGACGAGCAGGATCTCGACGTCGTCGCGGGCCACGTCGCAGCCCACCACCACGTCGTTGGCGTCCTTCAGCTTCATGCCCCGCACCCCTGACGTGGCCCGACCCATGGCCCGGACGTCTTCCTCGGAGAAGCGGATCGTCATCCCGTCGCGGGAGACCATGAAGATGTCGTCGTTGCCGGTGGTCTGGATGACCCTGACGAGCTCGTCGTCCTCCCGGAGGTTGATGGCGATGAGCCCCGTCCGCAGCGACGAGTCGTACTCGCTCATCAGCGTCTTCTTCACGACACCCTTGGCCGTGCCGAAGAACAGGTAGCGGCCCTCCTCGTACTGGCGGGTGTCGATGATCGCCTGGACCCGTTCGCCGGGCTGGAGGGCGATGAGGTTCACCAGCGCCGTCCCCCGAGCGGTGCGCTCCTTCATCGGGATCTCGTGGGCCCGCAGCCGGTAGACCCGGCCTCGGGTCGAGAAGAACAGCAGGTACGAGTGGGCCGTGGTGGTGAGCAGGTGCTCGACGTAGTCCTCGTCGCGCAGCTTCGCTCCCGTCACGCCCCGGCCGCCGCGGCCCTGACGCCGGAAGGCGTCGGCGGCCACGGTCTTGATGTAGCCGCCCTTCGACAGGGTGACGACGCACTCGTCGTCGTCGATGAGGTCGAGGGTGTCGAGGTCGCCCGGGTCGTAGGTGATGATGCTGCGGCGGTCGTTGCCGAACTTGTCGCGGATCTCGGTGAGCTCGGCCTTGATGACGTTGCGGAGCTTGACGTCGTCGCCCAGGATCGACTCCAGCTCGGTGATGGTGGCGTTGAGCTCGGCGAACTCGTCGATCAGCTTCTGGCGCTCCAGGCCGGTGAGGCGCCGGAGCGGCATGTCGAGGATGTGGTTCGCCTGGATCTCGGAGAACTCGAACGGCGCGGCCATGAGGCCGGCCCGGGCGGTGTCGACGTCGGCCGAGCCCCGGATGAGGGCGATGACCTCGTCGAGCATGTCGAGGGCCCGCAGGAGGCCTTCGACGATGTGGGCCCGGTCGCGGGCCTTGCGGAGCCGGTACTCGGTGCGCCGGCGCACGACGTTGATCTGGTGGGCGACGTAGGCGTTGAGGACCTGGGACAGGGTCAGCACCTTGGGGGCGCCGTCCATCAGCGCCAGCATGATCACGCCGAAGCTCGTCTGCATCGGGGTGTGCTTGTAGAGCATGTTGAGGACGACCTGGGCGTTGGCGTCACGCTTCAGATCGATGACGAGGCGGGTGCCGGCCCGGGAGCTCTCGTTGCGGGCGTCGCGGATGCCCTCGATGCGCCGCTCCCGCACCAGCTCCTCGATCTTGGAGCCGATCGACTCCACCGAGGTCTGGTACGGCACCTCGGTGACGATGATGCGCTGCCCGCCCTTGGCGTCTTCGTCGATCTCGGCCACGGCCCGCATCCGGATCGAACCGCGGCCGGTGCGGTAGGCGTCGAGGATCCCCGAGCGGCCCATGATCAGGGCCCCGGTGGGGAAGTCGGGCCCGAGCACGAACTGCATCAGGTCGTCGGACGTGGCCTCGGGGTTGTCGATCAGGTGGACGGTGGCGTCGATGACCTCGCGCAGGTTGTGGGGCGGGATGTTGGTGGCCATCCCGACGGCGATGCCACCGCTTCCGTTGACCAGCAGGTTCGGGAACCGCGCCGGCAGCACGGCCGGCTCCTGCGTCTTCCCGTCGTAGGTGTCGATGAAATCGACGGTGTCCTCGTCGATCCCCGCCAACAGGTGCATGGCCAACGGCGCAAGCCGACATTCTGTGTTGTGGTTGATGAACCCGCCGGCCGAGAAGGCGTGGTCGTCGGTGTCGACCCGGACGGAGTACACCGGCTCCTCCCCGGCCGCCTCCACGGAGGTGATGGTGGCGTAGTAGTAGCCCTGCTCGGCGATCTCCCGGGCGACGGCTTCCGCCTCACGGTTCCCGATCTTGGAAAGGATCGCTTCCGGGTCGTCCTCCCACAGGTCCGCCCGTCCGATGGCGTTCTTGGCCAACCACCGCCGGTGCCCCCGGGCCGCCTCGGCCCGCAGGAAGTCGGCGAGAAATGGAATCACATCGCTGCCGGCGTTACAGCCCTTCTCCGGCGTGGACTCCAGCATCTGCATGAGCCGGTCCTGCTTGGTGCAAGCGAAGCCAACTCGCTCGGCAAAGCCCCGCACCTGCCGCCGGCTCGTCAGATAGACCTTCCACTCGCCCCGGTTCTCGTCGTGGCTGCGCCGAGCGACGATGCCGAACTCAAGAAGCAGAGTTGGACATCGATTGATAGTCCTTCGCTGTACGTCGAATAGCAGATCTGAACGGTCTCATCGCCCCGACGTTCGTCGTGAAGGACCGAGACACAGCCGTCACCTTCGAATAGTGCCTGGAAGAAGGCCCGCTTGGCGCCCATAGGCGCCCGCCACACGAAGTCGGGGATCCGCTTCGCAGCCGCCTTTTGGCCGTCAAGTTCCTTGAGCGGAGATGCCAACAGTTCGGCTGGGTACAGCGTGCTCAGGCGATGAAGCGTCTTCCCGGACGGAAGGGTCACTTCTCGGGTACGCAGACGACCACCGACCATCTCGCGGTACAGCGCTTCGACGCGAGCAAAGAACTCGGGATCAGCGTTGTCAAAGCCGAACGTCTGCCCGATGAATCCCTCTGACAAGAAAGCACCGGCCAGATACGCCCAACGCTCAAGCGCTTCGTCGCTCCGAGCGTCCTCCACTGGTCGGCGGTCAATCGCCACCTTGTCGCCCGGCTGCAGTTCCTCCAAGAGCCGCCACTGGAAGACCGGAACACCAGCGATGTTGGCTAGGCAGAGGACAGGGTGATTCGCCGTACCTTTGATCTCGAAACCTTCGCGAGTACGGGCACGGAGAACGGGATGCGTCCCGGAGTGAAAGAAGGCATTCGCGAGAACCGGTTCGCCATGCCGGCCAACGAGCTTCAGATCGCAGTCAGTCGTACTGCTAGGCGCAGCGTCGGGAACCAGATCGCCCATCTGAAGCGTCCCCGCCGTCGTCCGCACCCGGGTTTCGGGTACGACACAGTACCTCATCGCCGCCGGCCGATCGTTGGGGTCGGGGCTGCCGAAGTTGCCGTGGCCGTCGACGAGGGGATGGCGCAGGGAGAAGCTCTGGGCCATGCGGGCCAGCGCGTCGTAGATGGCCGTGTCGCCGTGGGGGTGGTAGTTGCCCATCACGTGGCCGACGACCTGAGCGCACTTCACGTAGGGGCGCTCGGGGCGCAGGCCCCGGTCGTACATGCCGTAGAGGATCCGCCGGTGGACGGGCTTCAGGCCGTCGCGGGCGTCGGGCAGGGCCCTCGAAACGATGACGGACATCGCGTAGTCCATGAAGGACCGCGACATCTCCTCCTGGATCTCGATCGGTTCGATCGCTCCCAGGCTCTGCTGGCCGTCAGGCACCTCGGCCGTCCTCCCCTAAGTCAGAAACGACTGCGTCAGACAAGAGACTTCTAGAAGTCCAGGAACCGCACGTCGCTGGCGTTCTCCTGGATGAACGTGCGCCGGGCGTCGACGTCGTCACCCATGAGGCGCGACGTGATGTCGTCGGCGATGGCGGCGTCCTCCACCGACACCTGCAGCATTGACCGGTTCCCCGGGTCCATCGTGGTGGCCCACAGCTCGTCGTAGTTCATCTCGCCCAGGCCCTTGAAACGGCTGATTTCCGGCTTGCGGCCTTCGTGCTGAGCTAAGAAGGCCTGCAACGCGTGCTCGTCCTTCAGGTAGGTCTTCTCCTTCCCGAGGACGGCCGAGAACAGCGGCGGCTGCGCGATGTAGACGTACCCCATCTTCACCAGCTCCGCCATCTGCCGGTAGAAGAACGTGAGCAGCAGCGTCCGGATGTGGGCGCCGTCGACGTCGGCGTCGGTGAGCAGGACGATCTTGTGGTACCGGACGCCCTCGAGGTTGAACTCCTCGGCGATCCCCGCCCCGATGGCGGTGATCAGCGCCTGGATCTCCTCGTTCTTGAGCATCCGGTCGATGCGGGCCCGCTCGACGTTGAGGATCTTCCCCCGGATCGGCAGGATCGCCTGGAACTCCCGGTCGCGGGCCTGCTTGGCCGAGCCGCCGGCCGAGTCGCCCTCCACGATGAAGAGTTCCGACTGGCGGGGATCCCGGGACGAGCAGTCGGCCAGCTTGCCGGGCATCGACGCCGACTCCAGCAGCGACTTGCGCCGGGTCAGGTCGCGGGCCTGGCGGGCGGCCATGCGCGCCCGGGCGGCCTGGATGATCTTGGTGACCACCTGCTTGGCCTCGGGCGGGTTCTCCTCGAACCAGTCACGGAGCCGGGAGTTCGTCGCCTTTTCGACCAGCGACCGCATAGGGGTATTGCCGAGCTTCGTCTTCGTCTGGCCCTCGAACTGCGGATTCTGGAGCTTCACCGAAATGATGGCCGTGAGGCCCTCGCGGATGTCCTCCCCGGAGAACGGATCGTCCTTCTCCTTCAGGAGGCCCTTGTCGCGGGCGTACTTGTTCACCACGTTGGTGAGGGCCTTGCGGAAGCCCTCCTCATGCATCCCGCCCTCGGTGGTCCCGATGTTGTTGGCGAAGCTGTGGAGCCCCTCGTGGTAGCCGGTGTTCCACTGCAACGCCACCTCGACCTCGGAGTCCTCCTGCTGCTCCTCGAAGAAGATGACCCGCTTGTGGAGCGCTTCCTTCGTCTGGTTGAGGTGCTTCACGAAGTCGCTGATCCCACCGGAGTACTTGTAGGTCACCTCGAGAGGGCCTTCTTCCGGTCGCTCGTCCCGGAAGTAGATCTCCAGGCCCTTCGTCAGGAACGCCATCTCCTGCAGGCGGGTGAGGAGTGTCTGCGCCCGGAACTCGATCTCCTCGAAGACCCCCGGGTCGGGCCAGAACGTGACCGCCGTGCCCTTCTTGCGTGAGCCGGACACCCGCACCAGCGGGCCTTCGGGCCGGCCGCCGTCGACGAAGACCTGCACGAAGCGCCCGCCGTCGCGGTTGATCTCCAGCTCGAGCCGCGTCGAGAGGGCGTTGACCACCGACACGCCCACGCCGTGGAGGCCCCCGGAGATCTTGTAGCCCTCACCGCCGAACTTGCCCCCGGCGTGGAGCGTGGTGAGCACGATCTCGGCCGCCGAGGTGCCGGGATAGTCGGGATGTTCGTCGACCGGGATGCCTCGGCCGTTGTCGATCACCCGGCAGCCACCCTCTTTCAGGAGGGTGACCTCGATCCGGTTGGCGTGACCGGCCATGGCCTCGTCGACGGCGTTGTCCACCACCTCATAGACGAGGTGGTGAAGGCCGCTCGGGCCGGTCGAGCCGATGTACATACCGGGCCGTTCCCGGACGGGTTCCAGGCCCTTCAGGACGGTGATGTCCTTCGCCGCGTAAGCCACGCGCGAACCTTCCGCTCTTCAGAGGGGTGCGGGGGCCCTCGTTCAGGAGAAAATGCTGGTCAGGGCCCCGAAATCCAATGATGTCATCTTACCAGAAGGGCCCGCTGAATCGGCTCGAAAAAGGGCCGCGGAGACCCGCTTTGCGACACTTTTTCGGCCGTGCCGAGGCACCGAGTCAGCCGACCGTCAGCGTCACCGTCGTACCGATCCCCAGCTGGTCGGAAATGAACACGTAGCGGGTGCCGGCCGGCAGCACTCCGGCCTCGTCAGCCGCAGGAGTATCCAGTTCCCCCACGACGGTACAGGCCTCGTCGATGAAGGTCACGGCCAGGTTGTAGAGGCCGAGAAGGCCGCCCCGGCCGGTCGCCTTGACCGGCGCGCCGGCTCCCGGGGCGTCGGCCGGCAAGTCGAACACCCAACCGTCCAGGCCCTGGGAGGCGGACGGGCCGCAGCCGCCGGCGGGGCCGCGGTTGGTGAGCCCGATCCCGAGCCGGCCGAGCAGGTCGGGGACGAGGAGCTGACCTTGGGCGGTGAAAGGCCGGGGCGCGGGCGACGGGGAGGCGGGCGGCGCGGGCTCCGGTGACGGTGACGGGGCGGGCCCCGGTCCAGCGGGCGGCGCCTTGGCCGCAGGCGGGGAGGCGGGCGGGGGTGGAGCGGGCGGCACGACGTCCTCGAGGAGCCGGTCGAGCGGGACGGCCGGCGGGCGGGCGGAGTCGGTGCCGGTCGTAGCCGGTGCCGCCGCCGTTTCGGAGCCGGCGTCCGGGCTGGACGCGCCTGCTCCCGTCGAACTGTCGGCCGGAGCCGCTGCCGCCGGCGCGGCGGCGGCTGACTGACTGGCCTGCCGCCGGGAGAGCGCCGGCTCGCCACCGCTGGTCCCGCCGCCGACCACGCCGGCGACCACGAGGGCGGTCACCGTGGCCAGAGCGGTGCCCGCCCCGGCCAAGCCGGACCGGATCTGGTCGAACCCGGGGGCCGCGCCCACCCGGCCGAGCAGGGGAATCTGAGCCAGGAGGGCGGCCACGCCCGTGGTCCACCAAAGCGCCCCCAACGAGATCCCCATGAACGCCCGGACCAACGCCGGGTCGAAGTGCGTTCCCGCCGAAGCGACGAGCTCCTTCCGGGCCGACACCGCCGACATCGGGACCTTGTAGGCCCGGGCCGCCGTCATGACCTCGTAGGCGTCGGCGATGGCCAGGATCCGGCCGCCCAGGGAAATGTCCTCACCGGCCAGGCGCCCGGGGTAGCCGGTGCCGTCCCACTTCTCGTGATGGTGGCCTACGGCGCCGGCCCAGGACCCGAGCCAGGTCACCAGCGGTTCGACGAGGTGCGCCCCTTCCTCGGGATGGCGCTGGAGCGTCGCCCACTCCTCGTCGTTCGGGCGATCGGGTTTGTTGAGGATGGCACCGGGGACGGCCAGCTTCCCGATGTCGTGCAGGAGGGCGCCCCACCGGAGCTTGTCGCGCTCCTCGTCGGAAAGGCCGGCCTCTTTGGCCAGCAGATCGGCCAGCGTGCGGACCCGTTCGGAATGACCCCGGGTCCGACGGTCGTGGGCGCCGAGGGCGGCCACGAGCACGAGGGCCGCCTCGGAGGCTTCGTAGGCGTTACCGCCGAGCCCGTCCTGCCGGAGCTTGGCGAGCGCCCGTCTCCGGGCCCGCCGGCTGGCCGCCCGGCGGGCGGTCACCATCCGGGACGGGGTCCGGTCGGGGAAGGCCATGGTCAGCGAGAACAGCCAGGCCAGCGGCAGGAACCGGCGGGCGAATCGCTGGACGACCAGCACCACGGCCACCGCTACCGCCACCAGGGTGAGGAACCAGCCGAGCACCGGCCCGAACCCGCCCGGCCGCGCCCAGATCCGGGAGACCTCCCACGACGCCAGCGCCCCGGCCACGGCCGGCACCAGCACGACGAGGACACGGATCAGCCCGGCGACGACCGGCCGCGCCTCCCACCGGTCACCCCGTTGTGCCGCCATGCCCTTCAGGCTAGGACCCCCAAGGGCACCAAACGATGGCCTTCGGTGCTTTCGCCCGTTTGGTGACCTACCCGGGCAGGTCGGTCGGAAGGGCCGCCGGCCAGGCGAACTGCACGCCCGCCCGCGTCTCGACGATCGGTGCGATGAACTCGGCGACCGCCTTCTGGTGGTCGGGATGGTCGCGGTAGACGAGGAAGCTCTCGACGTCGTCGAAGTCGGCCGTGACGACGAAGTCGAAGTTGTCGTCCCGGAGGCCGGCGTCGTCGCCGTAGCGGTAGGCCCGGATTTCCGGAATCACCTCGGGGAGGCGCTGAAGAGCGGCCCGCAGGGCATCCTTCTGCTCGCTGGTCGTGCCGGCGGCGAAGCGGAACATCACGACGTGGCGAAACACACGACCTCCCTTTATCAGCCGAACAGCTCGACCTCTTTGCCGTCGGCATCGCACAGGATGATGGCCCCGGCCGGGCAGTTGCGGGCGACCCGCAGCAGCCGGTCGTCCGGCAGTTCCGCCACCCCCTCCTTCACCATGGCGATGTCGTCGTCGTCGAAGTCGAAGGCGTTGGGCGAATCGGCCACGCAGTTGCCCGAGCTGATGCAGGCGTCGCGGTCGATGCTCACGGAGTAACCCATCTCGTCGCCCCCCTTCCACCCCGGGTCACGCCCTGCGTACCACCGGCCGGATCGACTTCACCACTCCGGGGCGGACCTTGCGACCGAGCCGGCGGAGCACATCCTCCTCCAGGTAACGCAGCTGCGTCGCCCACACCGGTTCGTCCACCTCCACCACGAGCACCCCGTCCTGGAGGCGCCGGGGCCGGACGTGGGCGGCGACCACGTCGCCGACCGCCCCGGGCCAGGCGGCCATGACGGCGGCGACGTCGTCGGGGTCGTCGAGATTCAGGTCGGCCGCCACTTCGGACAGCGCCTCGTTGATGCGCCGGACGGGACGGGTGGTCGGCTCCCAGCTCCGCTCTTGAAATTCCCACCCCCGCTCCGGGGTCATGATCCCCCCGGGGTTCGGGATGTCCCGGAACTCATCGGGCCTCCAGCCGGCCACCGGCCACCCACACGACGCGCTCCGCCGGCAGGCCCGGCGGGATCGCCCCGGCCGTGGTGACCAGCGCCTGGGCGATCGGCAGGTGGGCCACCAGGTTGGTCGCCCGGAGCTCGTCGAGCTCGGAGAAGACGTCGTCGAGCAGCAGGACGGGCGGCTCACCGATGACGTCGGCGACGACCACATGGCCGGCCAGCCGGACGGCCAGCGCCAGCGAACGCTGCTCCCCCTGCGAGGCGAACCGGCGGGCGTCGAGCCCGTCGATCGATAGCCGCCAGTCGTCGCGGTGTGGCCCCACCAGGGTCACCCGCCGCTCAAGGTCGGCCGACCGGGACCGGCGCAGCGCCTCAGCCAGGAGCGGGGCCACGTCGTCGAGGCGCGTCTCGTCGAGCGTCTCGTCGGCCCAGGTCGGCTCGTAGGCCCCGCCCACGTCGGCCGGGGCGCCGGCGACGTCGCCGTAGGCCTTGCCCAGCGGCGCGGCCAACCGGTCGAGGAGCTTGAGCCGGCCCCGGACCAGCTCGGCCCCGGCCCGGACAAGCTGCTCGTCCCACACGTCGAGGGTGGCCGGATCGTCGGCCCGCGACCACGTCCGCAGCCAGGCATTGCGGTGCTTGAGGACCCGTTCGTAGTCGGCCTGCACGGCGTCGTAGCGGGGAGAAAGCGCCACCAGCAGTTCGTCGAGCTCGGCTCTGCGCTCGGCCGGACCCGCCTTGACCAGCCGCAGGTCGTCGGGGGCGAACACCGTCACCCGCAGCGTGCCCAGCAGGTCACGGGCCCGGGGCAGGGGCCTACGGTTGAGGAGCACCCGGTTGCGGCCGGCGGCGGCGATCTCGGCCTCGATCAGGTCGGGGCGGACGTCGGGCTCCCGATGGCCTGGCACGATCTCGGCCCGAACGATGGCCTGTTCGCAACCCACCCTCACCAGTGCCGAGTCAGGCGTCCGGCGGAATGACGACATACGGGCCAGCCACCCCACCGCCTCCAGCACCGTCGTCTTCCCTTGGGCGTTCCCGCCGGCAAACACCGTGATCCCGGAGCTGACCTCGACCTCCGATGCTTCGTGCGCCCGGAAGTTCGTGAGCCAGAGGTGGGCCAGCTGCATCAGGGCCGAGGCCCTACGAGACGCGGACGGGCATCAGCAGGTAGAGGAAATCGCCTCCGTCGGCCGAGCGGACGATGGCTGGCTTCGACGTGTCGAGCGTATCGACCGACACCTCCTCGGAACTGATGGCGCCGAGGCCGTCGATGAGGAACTCGGGGTTGAAAGCGATCGTCGTCTCGGTGCCCTCGTACTTGGCGTCGAGCGTCTCGGTGGCCTGGCCCACGTCGTGGACGATCGTCTGGAGCTCCAGCCCGGCGGCGCTCATCATCAGCCGGATGGGGGCGTTGTCGCGATCGTGGCCGATGAGCCGGACCCGCTTGACGGCCTCCATGAAGACCTCCCGCGCCACCACCAGCCGGTTGGGATACCCGGTCGGGATCAGTTGCTGGTAGTTCGGGAACTGGCCTTCGATCAGGCGGGTGCTGACCCGGGCCCGGCCGGTGTCGAAACAGGCGTCACGGTCGGAGAATGACAGCTCCACCTGGTTCTCCGTGCCTGGCGCGGCGGCCGAGCCGGGCGCCGCCCCCGAGCCCAGCAGCCGCTGGAGTTCGCCCAGGGCCTTGGCCGGAACGAGGACGTGCCGGCCCTCGGCCGCCGCCCCCGACAGGTGCTCCGCCAGCCGGGACTCCCCGGGCAGGTCACGCACCGACAGCCGGTAGGAGTCCGTCGCCACCAGCCGCAGACCCGAGCCCTCCGCCACCAGAAGCACACCGGTCAGGATCGGGCGGGCATCGTCGCGTGACGCCGCCGGGATCACCTGCCGGAGGGCCTCGGCCAGCGCCGCGGCGTCCATCCGGACACCGCTGCCGGCTACTTCCGGAAGCCGGGGGAAATCCTCCGCGGCCAGGACCCGCAGCGAGAAGTCGGACCGGCCGCTCTTGATCCGGGCTTCGTCCTCCCCGACCTCGACCGACACCGCCCCCGGCTCGAGCGAGCGGACGATGTCACCGAACAGCCGGGCCGGCAGGACCGCAGCCCCTCCTGCGTCGCAGTCCGCCGACGCCGACACCTGGATGGTGAGCTCGAGGTCGGATCCCGCCAGGTGAATCTCGTCCGCCCCCGTCCGGACGAGGAGCCCCGAGAGGATCGGGAGCGCACCCGATCGGGAGGCCACCGCTCGCCCGGCGCTGCCGATCGCCTCGCTCAGGGCGTCACGCTCACAGCGGAACTTCACTGGCCCTCCCTCGCCTTCTTCACCAGATACTTCATCTTTCTATCTCTGGAAGTAGTAGTGGGCCTGTGGATTGTGGACAACACTCCATCGCGGCTGGTGGAGAGGGAAATCATCGCCCCCCGCCCGTCCACAGAATGGCACCGGGGTACGACAGTCTCCCCGAAACCGGGCGCGGACCCCGCAGGGACCGCCGGGTTGTCCCCAGGTGTCCACAGACTTCTCCACAGTGCCTTACCGCGCGGTCCGCGCGATTCACGGGCTGTCTCCCGACTTGATGCGGTTGGTCAGCTCCACCACCTGCTCGTAGATCTGGCGGCGTTCGGCCATCTGGTGGGTGATCTTTTCGACCGCGTGCATCACCGTGGTGTGGTCCCGGCCGCCGAACTCCCGGGCGATCTGGGGGTAGCTGTAGTCCGTGAGCTCCCGGAAGACGTACATGCCGATCTGCCGGGCCGTCACCAGCGGCCGGCGGCGGCTCCGGCCGCAGAGGTCGTCGATCGTCCAGCCGAACATCTTGGCTGTCTCCTCGAGAATCACCTGGGGGGTGATCACCCGGGAGCACTTCGTCCGCAGGTCGTCGGCCAGCACCTCGCGGGCCAGATCCTCTGTGGCGGGGATCCGGGTGAGGCTGGCGTAGGCCGCCACCCGGATGAGCGCACCCTCGAGTTCCCGGACGTTGTCGGTGATGTGGGTGGCGATGAACGACAACACCTCGTCGGGAGTGTCGGTGAACCCCTGCGCCCGGGCCTTGTGCCGCAGGATGGCGAGCCGCGTCTCGTATTCGGGTGGCTGGATGTCGGTCTGCAGGCCCCATTCGAAGCGGGTCCGAAGCCGGTCCTCGAGGGTGGATATGGCTTTCGGCGCCCGGTCCGACGACAGCACGAGTTGGCTGCCGCTGCCGTGGAGGGAATCGAAGGTGTGGAAGAACTCCTCCTGGAGCTTCTCGTGGTTCTGGAGGAACTGCACGTCGTCGACGAGGAGCAGGTCGACCTCGCGGTACCGGCGTTTGAAATCGGGCCGGGAGTTCGTACGGATGGCCTCGACGAACTCGTTGAGGAATGTCTCCGTCGTGACGTAGCGGACGCGTTTGGTCGGGAACAACTGACACATGTGATGCCCGACCGCATGGAGTAGGTGGGTCTTCCCCAGGCCCGAGTCGCCGTAGATGAATAGGGGGTTGTAGGCCGCCGCCGGCTTCTCCGCCACCGACATGGCGGCGGCGTGGGCGAAGCGGTTCGACGCCCCGATTACGAACTCCTCGAAGGTGTAGTGCGGATTCAAGGCGCCCCCCACACGTTCGTGGCGAAGGTTGACCCGGGGTGCCGGTGGCGGGTCCTCCGGGACGGTCGGCCCGGTCAGCAGCAACGAGCCGTCAGACAAACCCAGGTCTCGGGGGGTGTCTCCCGCCAGAGCGGCGTCGTTCGATTCCCGGGGGGCCGTCTCGACCATGAGCTCGATGTCGACGGGCGTGTCGGTGACTTGCAGGAGCGCCTCACGGATCGCCCCGGCGTAGACGGTCTCGATCCGCTGACGCGCCACCTGGTGGGGGACCGACAGGCGGAGCACACCGTTGTGGAGGTCGAGCGCCTGGATGCCAGCCAACCAGGTGCGGTATGTCGCGTCACCAAGCTGGACGCGGAGCAGGCGGCTGACTGCTTGCCACAGATCGTCGGCCGCCTCGGGGGCGAGATGTTTATCCACAGGGGCATCCACAGGTGTGGACAACAGAAGTACGACACGGAGCTGGTGCAGGTCGTCCACGAAGTCGCGCAACAAGAATGGGTCGGGACTTCGGGGAAGTGCACCTCCCAGCGAGGAGGCGGAGGCGTCAACGTAACACCAGCCTGTGGATAGCTCAAGGCCGATCTGGACCGTCTACACTCCGGGATCGCCCGGGTCGCCCGCCGAACTCTCGCGCCCGGTGCCTTCTCGAGGAGATCATGGGTGAAGCGAACCTTTCAGCCCAAGAAGCGCAAGAGGATGCGCACACACGGGTTTCGGGCCCGGATGTCGACGCGGGGTGGTCGAGCGGTGCTCAAGTCGCGGCGGCTCAAGGGTCGCCACAAGCTGAGCGCCTGATCTGGAAGATCCGCGACCGGGCGACGTTCGACGCGCTGGCCAGGGGCCGGCGGCGTCGCCGGGGTCCGATTTCCATGACCTCCCTTCCCGGTGATCCGTCTGTTCCGCCGCGTGTCGCCTACGCCGTCGGCAAGCGAGTCGGGCCGGCCGTGGTGCGCAACCGCGTCCGGCGCCGCCTGAGAGCGGCCGCCCAGGCCCACCGGGCCGAGTTCCAGCCAGGAGTGGCCTATCTGTTCGGCGCCGCCCCTGCCGCCGCCGTCACCCCGTTCGCCGAGATCGACGCCGCGATGGGCGAGCTCCTCGCCGTCGCCGACCGCCCGTGAGTCCGGCCAGCCGAGTCCTGATCGGGGGCGTCCGCCTCTACCGCTGGGTGCGACAGGTTCGCCCCGGCCTTCCGACCTGCCGTTACATCCCCTCCTGCTCGGCCTACGGCCTGGAGGCCCTCGAGACGCACGGTGCCGTGCGGGGCTCGTGGCTCACCCTCCGCCGCGTCTGCCGCTGCAACCCCTGGGGGAGCTACGGCTACGACCCCGTTCCCGAGGCGCTCCCGGAGGGCGCCTCCCATCCGGTTCTTCGGGTACGCCCCGGAGCCTGAGAGAGAGCAGTCTCGCGTGGGCGAATTGTGGAACAACCTCGTCGACGGGATGGGCGCCATCCTCGCCTTCCTGTACTCGGTCATCCCGAACTACGGCTTCGCCATCATCGGCCTCACCGTGCTGGTCCGGCTGGCGCTGTTCCCCCTGACCGCCAAGCAGGCCCGGTCGATGCAGAAGATGCAGTTGGTCCAGCCCGAGATCAAGCGGATCCAGGCGCAGTACAAGAACGACCGGCAGAAGCTCAACGAAGAGATCATGAAGTTCTACAAGGAGAACAAGATCAACCCGATGGCCGGGTGTCTGCCTCTCCTGCTCCAGATGCCGATCTTCTTCGCCCTGTTCCGGGTGCTGAGCAAGCCCCAGGAGCACCTTCCGATCGACTCCAAGCTGTACCAGGCGTTCTGCGGAGATCTCACCGTCGATGCCTGCAAGGACCCCACGGGTCTGAAGTTCCTGGGGATGGACCTCGGCCAAGCGGCCTCCAACCTCAGCGGAGGCTTCACCAACGCCCTGCCCTACTTCCTCCTCATCGCCCTGGTGGTGGTGACCGGTTACCTCCAGTTCAAGCAGACGCAGTCCCGCCAGACGGCCCAGGCCAACCCGCAGATGGCGATGATGGGGAAGATCTTCCCGGTCATGTTCGCCTTCATCTCGTATTCGCTGCCGAGCGGCGTCGTTCTGTACTTCCTCGTCAGCAACGCCTGGCAGATCGGCCAGCAGGCCCTGATCTTCCGCACGATGCCACCGCCGCCGGCCGGCGGAGCGGTGCCGGCGTCCGGTTCGGCCCCGAAGCCGACGGCGAAGCCCGAGCCACCCAAGCCCAAGACGGAGACCCCCGCCCCTCCCCCCGAGGGTCGGTTCAAGAAGGCACTCGGTCAGGCCCGGGAGGCGAGCAGGGGCGGCGGCGGGTCAGGTGGCAACGGAGACGGTCCGGCGGCCAAACCCGATCCAAAACGTCCCCCGGCGGCCGGCGGTGGGCCGGCCCGGGACGGCGGGCTGGGACGGGCTCAACCGTCGGGTTCTCCGCCCCGGCCCAAAAAGCGACGTCGATAGCCGACAGAGGTACCGCAACCGATGGAATGGATCGTTACCACCGGAAGGACCGTCGCCGAAGCGGTCGAAGCCGCCCTCGACGAACTGGGCGTGGACGAGGCCGATATCGAGTACGAGGTGCTCGAGGAGTCGAAACGCGGGTTCCTGAGCCGACTCGGGGGTGGATCCCCGGCCCGGATCAAGGCCCGGGTGAAACCGCTGTCCCGGGAGAAACCCGATCGTCGCCGACGAGGAGGCGGTGGTCGGGACCGGGAGCGCAAGAGCAGCGGTGACGGCGAACGGGTGACGCGGCCCCGGGCCGAGCGGCCGACCGGGGAGCGATCAGGCGCCGACCGGTCCGCCGGCGGCCGACCGGCCCGCAGCCGGCCGCCGGCCGCCGCCGCGGATGAGGTTCCGGCCGAGATCGACGAGGAACGGGAGCCCGCCGGCGCCGGCGGAGCGGGCGGAGAACGCCCCTCGGGGCCGTCGTCCCGGAACCGGCGGCGGCGCAAGAAGCCTTCTGGTTCTCCGACGGCGGCCAGGGCGAGCAGGTCGGAGTCCAGATCGAACGACGAGGAGGAGGAGGCCGTGTCCGGATCAGACGTGTCACTCGAGGAGCAGGCCGAGATGGCGGAGGCCTTCGCTCGGGGTCTCGTCGAGCGCTTCGGAATGCCGGCCACCGTGGCGGCGCGGGCGGAAGGCGATGACGACGTGCTGGTTGACATCCAGGGAGCCGACCTCGGCCTTCTGATCGGGCCCAAAGCGGCCACCGTGGACGCTCTCCAGGAACTCGTCCGGACGGCCGTTCAGCGCCGGATCGGCGGCCACGGCGCCCGGATCCACCTCGACGTCGCCGGGTACCGGGCCCGGCGCCAGGAAGCACTGGCCGAGTTCGCCCGTCAGGCGGCCCAGCGGGCCCTGGAATCGGGGCGCGACCAGGTCTTCGAGCCGATGTCGCCGCTCGATCGCAAGATCGTCCACGACATCGTCAACGAGATCGAGGGCCTCGCCACCATCTCGGAAGGGGAGGAACCCCGCCGCCGGGTGGTCATCAAGGCCCCCGCCAACTCGTCCTGAGCGGGACCGCCCTCGACGATGTTCTCGCCCGGGCTCAGGAGCTCGGCTTCCTGGGCCCCGGGCCGATCGGCCCCCACGTGGAGCACGGCCGCGCCCTGATCGCCGGGCTGCCGGAGTCGGGTCGGGTGCTCGACCTGGGCAGCGGTGGCGGCCTGCCCGGTTTGGTGGTGGCCACGTACCGGCCCGAGCTGGACCTGACCTTGCTGGAGGCCCGGCAGCGGGCCTGCCGCTTCCTGCGCGACGCCGTGGCCACGCTGGGCTGCGCCGGGGTGCAGGTGGTGGAGGCCCGAGCCGAGGAGGCAGCCCGCCGGGCCGACCTGCGGGAGGTGTTCGACGCCGTGGTGGCCCGATCGTTCGGGCCGCCGCCGGTCACGGCCGAGTGCGCCGTCGGCTTCCTCGGGCCCGGCGGCCGGCTGGTGGTGAGCGAGCCCCCTGACGACGAGGACGCCTCCCGGCGGTGGCCGGCGGAGGGTCTCGACGCCCTCGGTTTCGGAGCCGCCACCCGGGGCGGAGGGACCGAGGCGTCGTTCGTGACCCTGGAGAAGGTCCGCTGCGACGACCGCTGGCCGCGGCGGATCGGGCTGCCGGCCAAGCGGCCCCTGTGGACCTTCTGACCGCTTCCGGTTGAACGCCGGGTCAGAGCGGTCCTTCGGCCGCCCGTTGGACGCCGTGCACGATGGCCCGCCCGACCGCGCCGGCCCTCGTCACCAGATGGCGGACCCCATCGACGTCGTCAGCCTGGACGGGCTGGCAGACGACGGCGGGCATCCGGGTCTCCCGGAGGATGGCGTAAGCCCGCCCAGCCGGTTCGGCGGCCGGCTGGCCCAGGGCTGACGTGAGCTCGTCCATGATGCAGTGGGCCACGTGGCAGCCGCCTTCGGACCGGGAGGCCTGCGAGGCGAAGTAGTCGCACGCGCAGCGACCCGGAAGGTCGCCGAACCGCAGCCCGAGGAACAGGTCGGCGCCGTAGCGGTTGGCCTCGGCCGCCACCACCGAGTCGTCTTCGCCACTGGCGTCGACCAGCACGTCGGCACCGAGCTCCATCAGACCCTTGGCCACGACCTCGCCCACGACGTCGAGCCCCGGCTCCACCGCCAGGTAGACCCGGCGGCCGACCAGCCGCAGCCCCCCGTCCCGCAGGGCTTCCTTCTCCTTGATCTGGGAGACGGATCCCCCGGCGAAGCGCGACAGGCGGTCGAGGGCGGCGATGCTCTCCGGCCCGCAGATCCCGTCGATCACGGCCCCCACGTTTCGCTGGAACTCCCGGAGCGCCTCGGCCGTGCGGGGCCCGAAGAGGCCGTCGCTCCGGCCGGCGGCGAACCCGAGGGCGTTCAGCCTCTGTTGCAGGTCGAGGACGTCGTCGCCCCGCAGCATCGGCGTCCGGTGGTAGAGCAACCGGTCACCGAGGCGGTACCCGGCCTCGACCAGCGAGCTCCACGTCTGGCGGCCGCAGACGCCGTCGACCCGGAGACCCCGGGCGGTCTGGAAGGCCCGGACCGCCGCCGTGGAGCTCTCCCCGTACACGCCGGCCTCGGCCGGCACGCGTCTCGAAGCCGAGATCGGCCAGCCGGTGCTGCAGGTCCCGCACTGCCTCGCCCTCGGCGCCGGGGACGAGGTCGCGAAACGGCTCCGGCACAAGAGGGCTGCTCTACCTGGCGACCTCAGCCGCCGATGAACTGGGCCAGCTCGGCCATCAGCTGGCTCTTGCTGCGGGCTCCCACCAGCCGCTTCTCGAGCGCGCCGTTGTTGAACACCATCAGCGTGGGGATACTCATGACCTCGTACCGGCGGGCCGTGTCGGGGTTGTCATCGACGTTGAGCTTCCCGATCGTGATCTTGCCGCTCTGCTCCCGGGCGATCTCCTCCAGGACAGGAGTGATCATCTTGCAGGGGCCGCACCATTCGGCCCAGAAGTCGACCAGGACGGGCGTGTCCGAGCCGTTGATGGTCTCGTCGAAGGCGCCGTCGGTCAGGGTGAGGATGGACACCGCGTGTTCCTTTCCACAATCGTCGCCTTCGAGAACACCACCCGAGCGACCAGGATTCCCACTCTACTGGTGGGCCTCCAGATGGCGCTCGGCGTCGATCGCCGCCATGCAGCCCGACCCGGCGGCGGTGACCGCTTGGCGGTACACGTGGTCCTGCACGTCACCGCAGGCGAAGACCCCCTCGACCGATGTCCGGCTGCCGTCGTGGGTGACGATGTAGCCGGCGGGGTCGAGCTCGATCTGGTCGGCGAACAGCTTGGTGTTGGGGTCGTGCCCGATGGCCACGAAGACCCCCCCGACCTTCAGCTCCGACGTCTCCCCGGTCTTGACATTGCGCAGGGCGAGGCCCTCGACCTTCTCGGTCCCGACGATGTCGTCGACGACGGTGTTCCACACGAAGTTGATCGACGGGTTGGCGATGGCCCGGTCCTGCATGATCTTCGACGCTCGCAGTTCGTCACGCCGGTGGATGACGCTCACTTTGGTGGCGAACCGGGTGAGGAAGGTGGCCTCCTCGATGGCCGAGTCGCCCCCGCCGACCACGGCGATCTCCTGGCCCCGGAAGAAGAACCCGTCGCAGGTGGCGCAGGTGGACAGGCCGTGGCCGAGGAGGCGGGACTCCGAGTCGAGCCCCAGCATCCGGGCCGAGGCGCCGGTGGAGATGATGACGGTCCGGGCCCGGAACTCGCGCCCCTCGGCCCAGACGCCGAACGGTGAGGAGGAGAAGTCGACCCGGTCGGCGTCGGCGGTCAGGTACTCGGCTCCGAAGCGGGCGGCCTGGGCCCGGAACTTCTCCATCAGCTCGGGACCCATGATCCCGTCGGGGAAGCCGGGGTAGTTCTCGACGTCGGTGGTGAGCATGAGCTGCCCGCCGGCCCCCGGGAACCCTTCGATGACCAGCGGGTTCAGGTTGGCCCGGGCGGTGTAGACGGCGGCCGTGAGGCCGGCCGGGCCCGAGCCGACGATGATGACGTCACGGACTTGCTCCATGGCGGGATCAGTCTCCTATGGCTAACGGCGTCGTAATGACAACAGCAACACGCCTGCAGCCAGGAATACTCCGCCGAAGACCAGCCAGGTCGCCCACGAGCCGCTGGGAAGGTAGACGTCCACCAGACGGAAGGCGGCCAACGAGGCCAGGATGCCGAGCGCCCCGACGAGGAAGAGGATGAACAACCCGGCGACGATGTAGGCGACGAGCCGCTCGGCCGGGACGACCGTCTTGTCCCGGACGGTGACAACCGCTTTGTCGATCGAGTCGGCGACCTGATCGGTCCAATCCGGCATCCTCGCACCTCGTCCTCACTGGTCGCGCCGCCAGAATCCATCGACCACGCTCGGATTCGGCGCTCGGGACGAGCCTAGCCTCGGGGCCTTCGCCCCCCGAGAACCCGTCCCGGGATACGCTCCGGCGTCATGTCGACCCAGAGCCACATGGTGCCGGCGGTCCGGTTGGCCGGCTCGCTGGTGGCCGGGCTGCTCCTGGCCTCGGTGGGCGGGATGGTGTTGGGGGAGTACACCTTTCAGGGCGTCGGAATCCAGTGGCTGGCGATCGCCGGCGGGGTCGGCCTCGGGGCGGTCATCGCCTGGGTTCTCAACCGGGTCTGGGCCCACGACCCGCCGCTGTGGATGGCGGGGGTGGCGGCGCCGCTGGCGATGGCCGGCGAGGCGCTGGCCGTCCAGCGCGACATGGACGGGTATGCCTGGCCACCGGAGGGCTGGGCGGCGGTGGCGCTGGCCGGGGTGGCCGGCGCCTACGGGATCTACTCGGCCCACCGGCTGGCGGCCGAGAAGCGGGCCAAGCAGGGCTGACCGGCCGACCGGCGGTACTAGATCGAGAACCGGTCGAGGACGGCGCAGCCGAAACGGTCGGCCACGAACGCCACCGTGCCGCCGCCCAGCTCGAAGGCGGCCACGATGGCCGGCCGCCCGTCGAAGGTGCCCGTCCCGGAGGCGATGAGGCGCCCGCCCCGGGCCGGCCCGTCGAGCAGCGCGGCCACGCAGGCGTCGGTGTCGGCCCGGTCCCGCGCCGCGACGTCGTCAGCGGCGAACGTGTCGGTGGCGGTGTTCCTCGAGCCCTGGGCCGGGGGTGCGGCGGTCGAGGCCGCCTTTTCGTTCGTCGCGGCGCGGTCGGCGGTGGCGCTCTCCGGCGCCGCCGTCCGGGCCTGGGCGTCGGACGAGCCGGCGAAACCCCCGTCGGCCGGAGTCGCCCCCGGGACCGGGGCGGCGCTCGGCGCGCCGGCCGCCGGTGACACACCCGGTTCCTGGGGGGCGTATCCGAGGCCGGCGTCGGTCCCCCCGCCGCTCAAGCGGAGCCGGAGGCGGTCACGGTCGCTCAGGTCGCCGAGGTCGCCGAGGAAGGAGCCGGCCGCCTCCGAGAGGGCCTGGGGAGCCCGGGCGGACAGGGTCGTGTCGTTGTCGGACCCGTCGTTGCCGATGACGAAGGGGACGCCCACCAGCACGGCCAGCACCACGGCGGCGGCCGACCCGACGAGGGCCGGGTGGCGCGAACCCCAGCGTGCCCGGCGCAGGGGGACCGCGGCGTCGACGGCCGGGGCCTCGCCGGTGGCCTGGAGCGCCGCGGCCACCAGGCGCCGGCGGGTCAGCTCGTCGATTGGCTCGACCTGGGCCGTCGCCAGGGCCGCTCTGGCGGCGGCCAGTTCGGCCTGCCGGCCGGTGCAGCGGTCGCAGGCCCGCAGGTGGGCGGCCGCGTCGGAGTCGCCCTCCGCTCCCCCGGCGGCGATGTCGCCGTCGAGCAGGGCGGAGAGGACCTCGTCGTCGAGATGGGCGGGCGTGGAGTTCATGGTCATCTGCTTGGGCGTTCGGGAGGGGCGGTCGGTTCCCGCAACTGGTCGGCGATGGCTGCCCGGCCCCGGGCGATGCGGGAACGAACCGTCCCGATCGGAACATCGAGGACCTCGGCGATCTCCGCGTAGTCCAGATCGCACAGGTCGCGCAGCACGACGGCGGCCCGGAACTCGGGGCTGAGCCCGGCCAGGGCGGCGTCGACGTCGAGGCGGGCGGCCACCACCGACTCGACGGGGGAACCGGCCGCTCCCCCAGCGACGCCCCCCCGCGGCCGGTCTTCGACCAGCTCGGCCGGCTCCGGGCGGCGCTTCCGCCGGCGCAGCTCGTCGAGGGCGGCGTTGGTGGCTACCCGGTACAGCCACGTGGTGAACAGCGACCGGCCGTCGTAGCGGTGGAGCCCCCGCGTGACGGCGATCAGCGCTTCCTGAGTGGCATCGAGGGCGTCCTCGGGATGGCCGGTCACCCGCCGGCAGATGGCGTGGACCCGGTCGAAGTGGCGGGCCAGGAGGACCTCGAGGGCACCGCGGTCACCGGTGTTGGCCGCCGCAGCCAGCGCCTCGTCGCTCGCCTCGCCGCCGGGCCGGCTCATCATCGACGAACCTAGTGCCTCGGCCGGGAACGTTGGTGGGAATCACGGCGAGTCAGAATCGTTCCTGGCGAGGATCGACGACGAGGCGTAGCGGGCCCTACGGCGAGGAGGAGGACGAAGCCAGGGGCGATTCTGGCCGCTGTGAACCCGCCAAACGTTTCTGGTCGAGGCACTGAACGGCGTCAGGAGTGCTCGACGCTGATCTCGGAGAGTTCGGCCCTGTAGCCGTCGTCGACCTGGGGCAGCGATGTGAACCACACGAGGACGTAGCGGCCCGACACTCCACCGACGTTGAAGTGGCCGGTGTCGCCGGCCGGTCGGGGCTTCCCCCAGCCGGCCAGGTCGCCGCTCGGCCGTTCGGCGACGAACACCGAGGCCGTGTACCCGGGAGTGGCCTCCACTTGGACCGAGCGCACCTTCCGGTTACGGCCCAGATCGACGTAGACGCCGACTCCCGACTTCAGCTTCGGGAAGTTGTCGTTGTAACGGTCCGACTTCCACACCGACGCCGGATCGCCGTCGGCGACGAACGTCGCCGTGCCCTGGTTCTCCTCGTGGTCGCCCTCGGGGTCGAAGCTCGTGGCCGGTAGCGCCTTCGGCTCGGCCAGCGCCCCGGCCGGCGCCGCCAACCCCGGCTTCTGGAGGGAGGAGGACGGCGACTTCCCACCGGTGCTCCCGGAGTACACCGCCGCCGCCACGGACACGAGGAGGAGAGCGGCGACCGCCCCCACGAGCAGGCGAGGCCGGGACTGTCGGGGGACGGACGAGCCCAGGGTCAACCCGGCGGGCGGTGTCACCTCGTCGTTGTCGGAGTCGACGGCCAGCAAGCCGGCCCGCAGCTCCTCGGCTGATTGGAAGCGGGCCGCCGGGTCACGGGCCAAGGAGCGCAGCACCACTGCCTCGAGGCTCCGGGGAATGTCCGCCCGGCGGTCCCGCAGGCTTCCCGGAGCGGCCGTCAGGCGGGCCACCGCCGTCGACAGCTCCGTGTCACCGACGAACGGCGGGGAGCCGGTGAGCATCTCGTAGAGGACGATCCCGAGGGCGTAGATGTCGCTGCCGGCATCGGCCGGGTTGCCGCTCACCTGTTCCGGCGACAGGTACTTGGCCGTGCCCATGACCACGCCGGTGCGGGTCAGGTCATTGCCCATGCCGGCCTTGGCGATGCCGAAGTCGGCCACCTTCACGTGCCCGTCCTCCCGGAGGAGGATGTTGGCCGGCTTCACGTCGCGGTGGATGACGCCGTGCGCATGGGCGCAAGCCAGGGCGTCGGCCACCTGCCCGGCCACGTCGACCACCTTGGCCAGCGGGAGCGGGCCTGTGTTCTTCAGCAGCCGGGCCAAAGTGGTGCCGTCGACCAGCTCCATGACGATGTAGGCCACGTCGGCATCGCGGCCGGTGTCGTACGTCGTGACGATGTGAGGGTGGGCCAGACGGGCGGCGGCGACCGCCTCGCGCCGGAACCGGGTCCGGAAACCGTCGTCGCCGGCCAGGTGCGGGTGGAGCACCTTGATGGCGACGCGCCGGGTGAGCACCTTGTCCTCGGCTTCCCAGACGGTGGCCATGCCGCCCCGCGCCAGTTCCCGGCGGAGGCGGTAGCGACCTCCGAGGATGCGATCTGGCGCCAGCGTTTCCACAGCGCTCCCACGGTAGTGCTTGCAAGGTCCCACTCTGGGACAACGATCGACGCAGGTGCGTTACCCGGTGGGGCGTCTTCGTAGTCGCCGGACGATCTCGGCCACCTCGCGCACCCGCATCGCCGACAGCGCCCCGGTGTAGATGCCCAGTCCGACCACGACGCCGACGGCCACCTCGACCAGATCAGGTGCCCCGCCGGGGAGTGCCGTCAGCGCCAGGCCCACGGCCGCCAGCATCACCAACACCGCCGCCGCCGTGCGGGCCAGGACCTGCCGGGTCCGCAGGTCGATCCCCAGTCCCCCGGTCCGAGCGGCGAGGGACCGCAGGGTCAGGCCGGCGGCGATGGCGTAGGCCACCGAGAACGACAGGGCCAGGCCCTGGACCCCGAGCCACGGGTAGAGCGCGGCGGCCACCACGACGTTGATGAGGTTCTCCCAGCAGTTGAGGACGAACGGCGTCCGGGTGTCTTGGAGGGCGTAAAAGCCCCGAAGGGCGTAGAGGTAGACCGAGAACGGGAGCAGCCCGACGGCGAAGAGAGCGACGCACTCGGCCGTGACGTCGGCCTGAGCGGGGGTCAGCGCCCCCCGCTCCAGCAGCATCGACACCACCGGCTGGGCGAGGCCGGTGAGACCGGCGGCGGCGGGCAGGATCACCAGCGTCATGATCCGCAACCCCAGGGCGAAGTTGTGCCGGAAGGCGGTGAAGTCGCGCCGGGCGGCCGTCTCGGCCAGCTCGGGGCTGAGCGTTGTCATCAGGGACACCGCCACGAGACCGTGGGGGAGCTGGAAGAAAATGTAAGCCCCCTGGTAGATCGAGACGCCGCCCTGCGTCCCGTTGGCCAGCACCAGGATGATCCACAGCGCCACCTGGTTCACGGCCACATAGCCGGCCGACCAGCCCGACAGGCGCAGCAGCTTGCGCACGGCGGGATGGCCGAAGTTGAACACCGGCCGGAGGCGTATACCGGCCCGGCGCACGGCGGGCACGAGCGGGATGGCCATGGCGGCGATGCCGGCCGTGGTGCCGAGACCGAGGAGCAGGAGGAGGCCGGTGTCGTTCCGGACGCTCTCGAGCGTCAACGGGCCGTCGGCGATGTGCGGCAGGGCCAGGAAGATGGCGGTCACGAGCAGGTTGTTCAACACCGGCGTGACCGCCGGAGCGGCGAAGCGCCGCTTGGCATTGAGCAGGGCGGTGGCGATGGCCGTGATCCCGAAGAAGAACATCTGCGGCATGAACATCCGCAGCAGATCGGTGGCGACCTGCTGCTGGGCAGCGGCCGTGGCATCGGGCAGCCGCAGCGAATACAGCTTCACCACGGCTGGGGCGACGAGGATGCCGATTCCCGTCAGCAGCAGCAGGCCCAGGGTGGCGACGCTCACCACGGCCGAGGTGGCTTCGTCGTCGCCCCTCTCGCGGTGCTCGACGAAGAGCGGCACCAGCGTGGCCGACAGCACGCCTCCGAGCAGCAGCTCGTACACGATGTGGGGTGTCGTGTTGGCCAGGTTGTAGGAGTCGGCCAGGCGGTCGAACCCCAGGGCGTAGGCCATGGCTGCCAGCCGGGCCATGCCGGTGAGTCGGGAAAGCGCCGTTCCGACGGCGACGGGGACGCTGGAGCGGACGACGCGTTCGGTGCTGCTCACCCGGTTCCGGCAGCGACGCGCTCGGCGTCGTCCAGCGCGTGGGCAGCCGCCTTGGCCGCGAGCCGCCCCTGACGCCGGGCTCGCCCGTTGTGCCGTCGCCGGGAGCGGCGCAGGTCGTTCCCCCACCAGACCAGGAGGAAGAGGCCGGCTCCGGCGGTGAGGACGGCGCCGACGCCGCTCACCACCGTGGAGCGGATGGTGAGCTCACTGCTGTTGATCTGCAGAATGCCGTCAGGTGACGTGACGAAGATCTCGAGCGGGAAAGCACCGGTGGTTCGGCTCTCGACCCGGAACCGCTCGGTGGTGTTCTGCGACCCCAGCGTCAGGAACCGCTCGGCGCCGTCGAGGAAGCGCAGCTGGTCGCTCTCCAGGCGGACTCGCACCTGGAGCGGCCGGCCCGTCCCGTTGAGCAGCGAGATCGGGATCGTGGCCTGGCGAGACGTCAGGGTGACCCGCTGACCCTTCGGCCCTCGGACCTTGCCGGTGATGCCTTTGAGGAAGCGGTCGGCGCCCTGGAGGTAGGCCGCCGACGACGAGAGCTTCCGCACGGCCCGGTCGTCCGCCCGGAGGACGGCGGCCTGGCTCAGGAGGATCGTCCGGTCGGCCGTGTCGAGCCAGCTGGAGCCGGACTCGACAACGCTGGCGAAGGCGGCCAGCCGGCGCCGCAACGAGCGCATTGTGTCGGCGTCGTCGGGATCCCCCTGGCGGCCGGGGGCGAGGTCACGCACCGGCGGCCGGCCGCCCGCCGACTCCGGTGTCACCGTGGTGAAGTAGCTGTCGAGGGTCGCCGGGATGACGGCGGGGTTGTTCCTCAAGCCGCCCAGCACGGCGTCGAGGAGAGGATCCGGCGGGTCCCACTCCTCGGGGGTCACCACCACGACTCCCCGGGGCTCGCCGGGAGCCTCGAGCGCCACGAGACTGAGGCCGGCCAGGAACCGGGCTGCCCGCAGGGCCGGTGGGTCGTCCCCGTCGAGCAGGCGGCCGAGGTCGGGGTCGTGGACGGCGGCGGGGTAGGGGCGGCCCCGGCTGCCGACGACGAAGGGATGGCCGGGGGTCAGCCGCTGCTCCCGGGGCTGGAGCGCATCGGGCGGGAACACGAGCCGTTCGGCTCCGTACTGGCGGAGGCGGTCGAGGCCGGCTGGGTCGAGCGGCCCGGGGGCGAGGAGCGTGAACGGTGTCGGGGGGATGGCGCCGAGGATCTGCTGCTGATCGTCGGCTCCCCGGGCGAACTGGGCGTCGATCTCGCCGTCGAGGTCGGCCTCGAGCAGGCCGGGCATGTCGAAGGGCACGAGGGGGCTGCGCAGCACCTGTTGAGCCGGCGTGGCGGTGGTCGTCTTCAGCGCGGTGAGCCCGGCCGCGGCGCCGTCGGACGGAGCGCCGGCGGGCTGTTGTTCCTCCTGCCGGGCGATTTCCTGCCAGGCGGTCAGTGTTTCGGGGGTTGGGGCCAGCGTCAGCGGGACGTCGCCGGCGCCGGCGGCTGCCTGGGCGATGCGGATGAGCCGGCCGGACGGGGCGAGCGCCTGCGCCGCCGCCTTGCGGATCGTCCCGTCGGGCTGGTGGGCCGGCGTGGCGTCGAGGCGCCACACCCAGGCCAGCGTCAAGGGGCTCAGGCCGGCGGCGATCACCACCAGGGGCGTCATGAACCGGTCGATGACGGTGCCGTCGCGGACGAGCTGCACCTCGGTGGGGTAGATGCCGCTACGCCCGGGGACGATGCGGCCGGGATCGGGCATCGCTGTCTCGGAAGCCGGGCCCTGGACCCCGACGGAGAGGACCCGCTGACCGGCCTCGTTCGGGGCGGGAACGGCGACCGACAGCCGTCCCTCCACCGCGCCGAGGGCCCGCCCCGCCAGGCTCTGGGTGAATTCGGTGCGGGACGACACCGCCCGATGGACCACCACGTGCACCTCGAGCCCGTCCGCTGCACCGGCGAGCCCGAGGGAGAGCTGCACGCTCTCGTCGGGCCGGGCGAACGGGGACTGGCCGGCGAGGGTCAAGAGGCGGGGCTTCGACGGGGGCGCGGCGGCGGGAGCACCCACCGCCGGGGCGGGCGGCTCGGCGGCCGTCGATGACGGGGCCACGCCGAGGGTGGCGGCCAGCACGAGGGCGGCGAGGGCGGTGGCGCCCCATGGCGCCCGACGCTTCAATGAGGACTCAAACTTCATGCTGTCTGTCTCTGTTATCGAATGAAGTTTGAGTACTCACAACGACCGGGCCAGGACCCGGAGGCCCTCGGGCAGAACCCGGAAGCCGCAGGCGCGATAGAGGGACAGGGCCGCGGCGTTGTTCCGCTGCGTGTTGACCAGCGCCCGGCTGGCGCCCCGCCGGCGCATCCAGCCCAGCACGTCGCCGACCAGCGACCGGCCGAGGCCATGGCCGCGGGCCAGAGGGTGGACGGCGAGGCGCTGCACGTAGCCGGTGCCGGCGCCCCGCCCGCCGATGACGTAGCCGTCGAGCCGGTCGCGCCAGCCGTGGACCCGGAACCGCACCGACGGCGTGGCCCCCAGGGCGTCGTCCAGGCCTCCCTGGTGCAGCCGCCAGAACGTGTCGAAGGCGGTCGAATCCACGGCCAGGACGCGGGGCCGATCGCCGTGACGGGGACGGCGCAGGCGGTGGTCGACCGGTGGGATGGCGTTCAGGTCGTGGGAGAGCAGCTCGAGCTCTTCATGAACGTCGAATCCGGCCCGGAGAAACCCGCCGCACTCGGCATCCGACAGCGCGCTGGTCACGACGAACGTGAACCCGCGGGCCCGCAGGCGATCGAGACAGGAATCGACGAAGGCGGCCGAGAGGGGCCGCATTGCCGTCGGGCTGAGGTGGGCGACCTGACCGTCGGCTCGCCAGCTGGCCAGTCTGACCCGCTCACCGCGTTGCTCGATCGTCTCGGGCTCCGCCACTCCGCGCGACGTTGCCCTGGTCATGACGGGAAAGCGTACCTGGCGGGCCCCGCCTGCCCCCTGCACGGCCCGGCGGGGCCTGCCGGCCCGTGGAACGGCCTACCGTGGGGGGATGCTCCTCGTCGCCACGGATCCCGCCTTCGAGCAGCACGACACCGGGCCCGGCCACCCCGAGCGGGCCCGGCGGCTGGAGGCCGCTCTCCGGGGCCCGGAGGCCGCCGGCCTGGCCGACGCCATCCGGCTGCTCGAGCCCCGGGAGGCCACAGCGGCCGAGCTCAGCCGGGTGCACCCGCTCGAGTACCTCGAGGCCCTCGAGCGCTTCTGCGCCGCCGGTGGCGGCGACATCGACGGCGACACCCGGGCGTCGGCCGGCTCCTGGCGGGCCGGGAAGCTGGCTGCCGGCGCCGGGCTGGCGGCGGTGGAGGCGCTCCAGCGGGGTGAGGGCGATGCTGCCTTCCTGGCCGTCCGCCCGCCCGGGCACCACGCCCTGGCCACCCGGCCGATGGGCTTCTGCCTGATCAACAACATCGCCGTGGTCGCCGCCCACCTGGCCGAGCGGGGGGAGCGCGTCCTCGTCCTCGACTGGGACGCCCATCACGGCAATGGCACCGAGGCCATCTTCTGGGACGATCCCCGGTCCTCTACGTCTCGACCCACCAGTACGGGCAGTTCTATCCGGGGACGGGCGCCCTCGAAGATGTCGGCGGGCCCGGAGCCCGGGGGGCGACGCTCAACCTGCCGTTCCCGTCCGGCGCCACCGGCGACGTCTACCTCAAGGCCCTCGACGAGGTCGTCGCCCCGGCTGTGGCGGAGTTCGACCCCACCTGGGTGCTGGTCTCGGCCGGGTACGACGCCCACCGGGCCGATCCCCTGACCGGGCTCCGGCTATCGGCCGGTGACTTCGCCGACATCGCCCGGCGGGTGGCCGCCTTCGCGCCGGAGAACGGGCGTCTCGTCCTCTTCCTGGAAGGCGGCTACGACCTCGATGCTCTCACCACCTCGGTCGGGGCCAGCCTGGCCGCCCTGCTCGACGCTCCCTACCGGCCCGAACCGGCCACCTCGGGCGGCCCGGGCGCAAAGGTCGTTGAAGCGGCTCGTACCCAGCGCCAGCGGCTCAACGCCCTCTAGCGACCTGCCGATCCTTCAGGCAGATCCTGCACCCGTCGTAAGGAACCCCCGTGCTCGACCTCTCCGAGCTGCTCCGACACGTGGTGGAGCAGCGGGCTTCCGACCTGCACCTCAAGGCCGGGAGCCGCCCCTACGTCCGCATCGACGGCCGCCTCACCGAGACGCCCTTCGGCGTCCTCACCCCGGCTGACACCGAGCGCCTGGCTTACGCCGTGCTGCCGCCGGCCCGGGCCGACGAGTTCGCCCGCTCCGGCGAAGCCGACTTCGCCTACGGCTCGGGTGAGGCGGGTGGGGCCGGCCGGTTCCGGGTCAACGTCTTCCGCCAGCGGAACACCGTGGCGTTGGTGCTGCGCCGGGTACTGCCCGGAACCCCGTCGTTCGACGCCCTGGGCCTTCCGCCGGCCGTCCGGCGGCTCACCGAGGAGCCCCGCGGCCTCGTGCTCGTGACGGGGCCGACCGGCTCCGGGAAGACCACGACGATCGCCGCCATGATCGACTCGATCAACGAGACGCAGGCCAGGCACATCGTCACGATCGAGGACCCCATCGAGGTGCTCCACGCCGACAAGCGCTCGCTGGTCAACCAGCGGGAGATCGGCACCGACACCGAGGACTACGCCGTCGCCCTCAAGCGGGTGCTCCGCCAGGACCCCGACGTGATCTTCATCGGCGAGATGCGCGACCCCGAGACGGTCGGCGCCGCCCTCACCGCGGCCAACACCGGGCACCTGGTGTTCTCCACCCTGCACACCGTGAACGCCACCGAGACGGTCAACCGGATCGTCGACTTCTTCCCGCCCCACCAGCAGCGCCAGGCCCGCCTGTCCCTGGCCGGCTCACTGCGGGGCATTATCAGCCAGCGCCTGCTGGAACGGGCCGACGGCAAGGGCCGGATCCCGGCCGTCGAGGTGCTGGTGGCCACGGGCCGGGCCTTCGACAAGATCGTGGACCCCGACGAGACCCACGAGCTGGAGCAGATCATCGCCGAGGGCGAGTACTACGGGATGCAAACGTTCGACCAGAGCCTGTTCGGGCTGTACAAGAACGGCCTGATCGGCCTGCGCGACGCCCTGGCCACCGCCAGCCATCCGCACGATCTGCGGATCGCCCTCCAGCAGGCGGGGCTGCCGGTGGGAACGCTGGATCCCGTTCGCTAACGACCTCCAGACGCGCCGCAACCGCCTCCGGCCCTCCCGCTCCGACCCGCTGGGGTGGGTCGAAACGGCGATTCCATCTGAGGCGGTTGCGGCTCCTACGGTTGTTTCCCCGTAGGAGGCACGTCCATCACGATACGGATCTCCGGCCTCGGGCAACATCCCGCCACCCGGCATCTTGAGGGTGGGGATGGCCTCACCACCAGAACTTATTGATAAACGGGCTTGGCGGCACCTCGGTCACAATGGAGCTGTGAACGCCGTTCCCGAGAGGCTGCGCCCGCTGCTGGCGCCGGAGTCGTCCCTCCAGGATCTGGCGCGCCGATTCGCCGCCGCCGGCTCCAGCATCCACCTGGTGGGCGGGTCCGTGCGCGACGCCCTGCTCGGCGTCACCACCCCTGTCACCGACTACGACCTCACCACCGACGCCCGGCCCGACGCGGTCCTGGAGCTGGTGCGGCCGTGGGCCGACCACCTGTGGCTGCAGGGCCAGGCGTACGGCACGATCGGCGCCTCATCAGGCGACACGCGGGTGGAGATCACCACCTTCCGGGCCGAGGTCTATCGGCCCGACAGCCGCAAGCCGGTGGTGACGTTCTCCGACTCGCTCGAGACCGACCTGTCCCGGCGTGACTTCACCGTCAACGCCATGGCCATCACCCTGGGCGAGCCCAAGCTGGTCGACCCCTATGGCGGCCTCGACGATCTACTGGTCCACCGGCGGCTCCGCACCCCGCTCGACCCGGAGGTGGCGTTCCTCGACGACCCGCTGCGGATGATGCGGGCGGCCCGCTTCATGGCCGGGCTCGGCTTGGAGCCTGACCCGGCGCTGGTGGCGGCGGCCACCGACCTGGCCGGCCGCCTCGAGGTGGTGAGCGCCGAGCGGATCCGCGACGAGCTCTCCAAGTTGCTGGTGGTCGACGACCCTTCCGCCGGCCTGTGGTTCCTGGTGCAGGCTGGGCTGGCCGACGAGTTCCTCCCCGAGCTCCCCGGCCTGGCTCTCGAGCAGGACCCGATCCACCACCATAAGGACGTCCTGGCCCACACGATCGCCGTGGTGGCCAAGACGCGCCCCGAACTCGTCGTGCGCCTGGCCGCTCTCCTCCACGACATCGGCAAGCCGAAGACCCGCTCGTTCGGACCCGACGGGGTCAGCTTCCACCTGCACGACGTCGTCGGCGCCCGCATGGCCGAGGAACGGCTCAAGGCGCTGCGCTTTTCCAAGGACACGATCGAGGCGGTGACGGAGCTGGTTCTCCTGCACCTGCGGTTCCACACCTACAAGATGGGCTGGACCGACAAGGCGATCCGCCGCTACGTGCGCGACGCCGGCCCCCTCCTCGACGAGCTCAACCACCTGGTGCGCTGCGACTGCACCACCCGCAATGAGGCCAAGGCCCGGGCGCTGGGCCGGCGCATAGACGAGCTGGAGTCCCGCATCGCCGAGCTGGCGGAACGGGAGGAGCTGGCCTCCATCCGGCCGGCCCTCGACGGGCACCGGGTCATGGAGCTCCTTGGCGTCCCGCCCGGCCGGGTGGTGGGCGAGGCGCTGGCCATGCTCCTCGACGCCCGCATCGACGAGGGCCCGATGAGCGAGGAGGAGGCCGAGGGCCGCCTCCGGGCCTGGGCGTCCGAGCGCGGCCTCGAGAACCCGCAAAATTCCGACGCACCGTGACCAACTGACCCGCTAGCGTGGCACCCAGCCTTGGCTGGGAGGTGCTGGGATGCGGCGGTGCAGGCGGGCTCTGGTCGTTGTGGCGGCGCTCCTGCCTCTCGTCTTGGCGCGGGCCGAGTGGGCCCGCGCCGAGCTTCCGGTTCCGGTCGTCCTCGTCCCGGGCTGGCACGGCGACCCGGCGGCGTTCGACCGGATGATCCCGGCGCTCGAGGCGGCCGGGCTGACGGTGCTCGACTTCGACGCCTCCCGCACGGGCCGACAGGCCCTGGCCTATGCCCCCACTGCCGACGGCCAGCACATTCCCGACATGGCGACGGGTGTGGTGCAGCCCGCGGTCGAGGCCGCCCTGGCCCGGGCCGGGTACCCGCCGGGCGCCGCGGTCGACGTAGTCGGCTTCTCGATGGGCGGGCTGGTGGCCCGGTGGCTGGTGGAGAAGGCGGGATGGGCCGGCCGGGTCAACACGCTCGTCATGCTGGGCGCACCGAACCACGGCACGATCGCCGCCTGGGTGCCGGGCACGATCGGAGGGTTCGGCCGGTGGAACGCCACCGGGGGCGACATGCGGCCCGGTTCGCCGTTCCTTCGGTCCCTGGGCACGGCCGAGCCGCCCGGCGAGCGCTACGTAGCCATCGGGGGCGCCCCGGCCTGGCTGCCTTTCCCCCGCCACGACTACGACGGGGACGGCGTGGCCCACGGCTACGACGGGCTGGTCCCGTCCGAGTCGCCGTTCCTGGCCGGCGACGAGCATTACCTCGTTCCCGCCCACCACGGCGCTCTGCCTCGCGACGCGCAGTCGCTGGCTCTGGTCACCACGGCACTCGGCTACCGCCCGGCCGACCCCCCGCCCGGCGGCGCCGCCAACCTGACCGGCCCGGCCACCATCCGACTCGAATACGCCGAGATCGCCGACGACCACGACCGGTGGACCGACGACGAGAACCGCTTCGCCGTCTCGGTCGATCCCGACGGCGGCGGCGACGGCTTCGTCCCGCTGGGCGAGATCAGCTACGAGCGCGACGCGCCCTTCCGGCAGCACTGGGGCGATGGCGGCCCGACCGCCGGGCCGGTGCACCTGCCCGGCACCAGCCCCCGCCTCGACGTCCGCGTCGACGTCTCCGAAGCCGACCCCTGGGGCCGCCAGGTCGTGGCCACCGCCGTCTTCCGCGACGTGATGCTCTCCGACGATCTCGACGGGATGGACTACTACGAAGCCGTGGTGCCCGCCTCAGGCGGCCGCCGCCACGCCTTCCGGATCTCGCTCAACGGCGTCTCGAGTTACGCGCGCTGATCGGCCATGCCGGAGGGCGACCCGCTTCCCGATGAGATCGTGCTCAGCGCGGACGAGGCCCGAGTTGTGTATCTGACGGTCGTGTCGGCGCTCGACCTGCTGCGCCCAGGGGAAGCCCGTGCCCTGTGTCTGGAGGCCCAGCGGATCTTGGTGGTGAAGTACCTTCCCGACCTTCCTGAGTTGGGCGAGGAGTAACGTCGGTGACGATGAGGAACGACCTGTTGACTCTGCCCGAGGTCGCCCGGCTGCTCGACGTAACGCTCGACGAGGCCCTGGGGCTCGTGGAGTCTCGCAGCCTCCCAGCCGGGCGGGGCGAGGACGGCGGAGTCTACGTCCGCCGTCGTGACCTCGACGCCTACCAGGCCAGCAGGGCGACAGCCTGAACCTGAGCTACTCGAGCCATTTCTCAAGGCCAAGTACGTGGTCGGCGAGGTGGTCGCCGCCGCCACGGCCACGATCATGCCGCCGCCCAGCCATCTCTGCCTGGCCCAACTCGGGATCTCCGAGTTGAGGCTCGACCCGGCCGAGGTGCTGCCTACGCTTCGATGAGCTTCGGCTCGGGGATGGCGAACTCCGGCCAGCGCTTGCGGCTCTTGACCGACAGCTTGCGCATGAGGGCGATGGCGCCGGGATCGTCGTCGCCGGGGCGGCCGATGAGCGACCCGTCCTCCAGCATCTTGACGATGATCTCCCGGCCGATGTCGGTCCGGATGACCGTCAGCGTCCAGTCGTTGTACTTCCCGATCCCCCCGGTGGAGATGTCGGCGTGCTCGGCGGCGAAGTCGGGGCACATCTTGCACCCCTCCCTCGTCCAGGCGTGGCACTCCTTGAGCGGGACCTCGTGGTAGTCACCGTTCTTCATCCAGATCTGAAACACGCCCTTGATGTTCATCTTCTTCATGTCGGCCTTCTTCAGGCCGTACTTGGCCTCGAAGAGCTCCTCGAAGATGGCGTCGTCGAACGTCTTCGAGCACAGGAGCCCGATGTTGAGGACGAACCTGCGGGCCACCTTCCCGGCCTTGCGGGCGGTCATGACCGGCGGCACCGACGACTGGCAGCTCATGCCGACCAGGGCGATCTTCTCCGCCCCGCCCTCGATGGCCTCGGCGTAGGCCATGGTGTTGGCGCAGTAGGTGTAGCGGCTGCCGGCCGCCTCGAGAATCTGCTCCTTCGTACGGGCCACCCCGGGGATCGCCTTCCACGTCGAGCCGTCGCCCTCCAGGTAGGAGACGAGGGCCGAGTCGATGTAGCCGTGGTCCAGCGCCCAGATGAGGATGGCCGACACGAGGCCGCCGTCCTGGCCCAGCTCGGCGACCTTCTCGTCGGAGGCCCGGGTGAGGATGACGTCCTTGGTGACGCCCTCGACCTCGATGGCCGACCGGGGCCGACCGAAAAGGAACTGGTCGATCTCGGGCTCCCAAGTGCGGAAGCGGGGGCAGGCCCGGGTGCAGGAGGTGCAGCCCCGGTCGCCGTGCCCGCAGCCGCCCGGGCCGTCCTCCTCTTCGAGGTGGAACGGCTTGTAGACGTCCTCGGTGTCCTTGTAGCCGAGCACGTCGTGGGGGCAGGCGATGACACAGCCGGCGCAGCCGGTGCACAGTCCGCTGGTGACGATCTCGTCGTACAGGTGCTTCCAGTGCAGCTTCTCGGGCGACATTTCCGATCCTTCTCAGTGCTCCGCACCCAGTGTGGCACGCACCCCCGGGGCCGCCTCCGGTCGGAGCGCATCTCTGGCCACCCGGTAGCGTTGCCCCGGTGAGCGCCCCCGCCGCCGTCCTCGCCCACCAGGGCGGCTGGGATGAAATGGCCTTCGTCCTCGTCCCGCTGATGGTGTTTCTCGCCCTGCAGTGGTTGAACCGCCGGAAAGGGCGCCAAGCGGGCGAGGACGCCGAGGGACCTCCGTCACAATAACAACATCTGCCACTTTGGTAACATGACGTCCGTCCCACTGGGAGTCGGCGTCACACCCGGCGGCGTCGTGCGTTCCAAAGGGAACCGGATCGCTTCCCCGCGCGCTTCCGGTAGTCGACCCCCCGGTGCCGAAGGACGTGGTGATGCGCAGGTTCTTTTCTCGTCATGGGCGGCGTCTCAAGCTCGTCGTGACGGTCGGGCTCCTCGCCGGCCTGACCAGCGTCGTCACCGTGGGCAGCGCCCCGTCGTCGGCGGCGCCGTCGACCTCCGGGTACTGGCTGGTGGGCACCGACGGGGGCATCTTCTCCTACGGCAAGGCCGGCTTCTTCGGGTCGACCGGCGCCATCAAGCTGAACCAGCCGATCGTCGGCATGGCCGCCACACCCGACGGTCGGGGCTACTGGATGGTCGCCTCCGACGGCGGCATCTTCGCCTTCGGCACCGCCCCCTTCTACGGCTCGATGGGCGGCACGCCGCTCAACCAGCCGATCGTGGCCATGGCCGCCACGCGGACCGGGAAGGGCTACTGGATGGTCGCCTCCGACGGCGGCATCTTCGCCTTCGGCGACGCCCCCTTCCTCGGCTCCATGGGATCCGCCAAGCTGAACAAGCCGATCGTCGACATCATCCCCACGCCCTCGGGGAAGGGCTACTGGATGGCGGCGTCTGACGGCGGCATCTTCGCCTTCGGCGACGCCGGGTTCTTCGGCTCGACCGGCGCCATCAAGCTGACCAAGCGGATCCAGCAGATGGCCGCCACCCCCACCGGGAAGGGCTACTGGATGGTGGCCGGCGACGGCGGAGTCTTCGCCTTCGGCGACGCCGCCTTCTACGGCTCGGCGGCCGATGGGTCGGCCGAGAAGCGGATCGTCGACATCGCGGCCTCTGCCACCGGCAAGGGCTACTACATCACCGGCTCCAACGGCGCGGTCTACGCCTTCGGCGACGCCAAGTACCACGGCGGCGCCTCCAGCAAGCTGTCGCACGGGATCATCGCCATGGTCCCGATGAACGACGGTGCCCCGCCGATCGCCAACAATGACAGCCTGACCGTCGATGAGGACCTGAGCGGCGTGGTCGACGTCCTGGCCAACGACTCCGACCCCGACGGCGGCGTCCCCATGCTCCAGCGCGCCGGGATCCCGCTCCACGGCACCGCCACGGTCGAGAACGGACGCATCACCTACCGTCCGAGGGCGAACTACAACGGCGGCGACACGTTCAGCTACACCGTGGTCGACACCAACGGGCAGACGGCGGTCGGTCTCGTGTCGGTCACCATCCGCAGCGTCGACGATCTGCCCGAGGCGGTGGACGACATCCAGACGGTCGCGCTCGGCCAGACCATCACTATCGACGTCCTCGGCAACGACGCCGGCCTCGGCGACGGCTCCTCGGGCTGGAGATCCTGAAGCCCGGGCCCAGCAAGGGCACGATCGCCAAGTCACCCGACGGCCGGGCCATCGTCTACACGCCGACAAGAAGGGCGCCGACGAAATCCAGTACACGGTCAAGGACGCCGACGGCGACAACGCCCTGGGCGTGGTGCAGCATCACCGTGACGGGGCCCACGCCCAATGCCGTCGACGTCGGCCCGATCGACTGCAGTGCGGGTGCCTGCACGTCGGACCTCGCCCAGGCCGCCGGGGTCAGCTTCGGGAACGGCGGAGTGCTCAGCCTGGTCGGCGAGTCAGGCGGCTCGAAGACCATCGACGGCGGCACCTTCCACCGCGCCGGGAATGTCATCTCGTTCACGGCCACCGGGGCAACGTCGGTTCCCGCTCCGTCGAATACCAGATCGCCGACGCCGACAACGACACCGCCAAGGCCAACCTCAGGTTCAACTACCAGAACAGCGCCCCGACGGCCAACGGCGCCGACGTCACACTGGCGCCCGGCGGGACACACCTCCTCACCGGCCAGGACCACGACGGCGACCAGCCGCTCACCTTCTCGTTCCACAGCGCGGTCGATCCCGGCGTCACCGCCAACGTCGCCTCCGACGGAACGCTGACCTTCGGCGGAGCCCCGGGCCCCGGCATGTGGAGGGTCTGGTTCATCGTGACCGACTCGAGCGGTGCACAGTCCGGCGTCGCCGAGGTCAGGATCACGACGCCTGAGTCCGACTGCGGAGCGTCACGGCCGGCCGCCTACGCTGGCTGGCCGTGACCCGCATCTCTGACCTGCTCGGCGCCGGCCGCTACCTTCTCCTTCGAGTTCTTCCCGCCGAAGACCGAGGAGGCCGAAGCCCAGCTGCAGCAGACCCTGCTGGAGCTGGCTCCGCTCCGGCCGTCGTTCGTGTCGATCACCTACGGCGCCGGCGGGACGACCCGGGAGCGGACCCATGACCTGGTGCTCGGCATCCTCCAGTCGACGGCGATGACGCCGATGGCCCACCTGTGCTGCGCCGGTCACGGCCAGGACGAGCTGCGGGCCATCCTGGCCCGCTACCGCGACGAGGGCGTGGAGAACATCCTGGCCCTGCGGGGTGACCCGCCCGCCGAGCTCAACCTGCCGCCCGGCGACCTGGCCCACGCCGTCGAGCTCGTCGAGCTGGCCCGGGAGATCGGGTCGTTCTCCATCGGCGTGGCCGCCCACCCCGAGGGCCATCCCGCCTCGCCCGACCGTGGCGTCCGACCGCCGGCACCTGGCGGCCAAGCTCTCGGTGGCCGACTTCGGCGTGACCCAGTTCTTCTTCCGCCTCGAGGACTACCTGCGGCTCGTCGACGACCTGGCCGCCCTCGGCTGCCACCAGCCCGTCCTGCCGGGGATCATGCCGGTCACCAACCTGTCCCAGGTCACCCGCTTCGCCGCGCTGTCGGGGGCCGAGTTCCCGGCCGATCTCGCCGCCCGGCTCGAGGCGGTGGCCGAGAAGCCCGCCGAAGTCCGCCGGATCGGCGTCGAGGTGGCGTCCCAGCTCTGCCGGGACCTCCTCGAGGCCGGCGCACCGGGACTGCACTTCTACACGCTCAACCGCAGCCCGGCGACCAGGGAGATCTTCGCCAACCTCGGCCTGTCCGCCGCCCGCTGAAGTAAAGCCGCCGGGAACGGCCGAGAGGCCCCCGAAAGGGCCTCTGACCTGCTCGTATGGCCGCGGAGGGAGTGGGATTTGAACCCACGGAACCCGGAGGCTCAACGGTTTTCGAGACCGTCGGTTCCGACGGTCTCGTCCGGGTGAAGATGCTGGTCAGGTGCCATTTTTGGCGCGAATCTGACCCGTCCCAGAACGGGTCGCACCCCATTCGCACCCCAGCAGGATCAACGATGCGTCGGACACTGGCGGTCAAAGGCGGATGCCGTCGGGTGCTGGAGCGGACTTACGGCACCACGGATTGTGGCGATCGATCAGCGATCGCTGAAGGCCACGAACTCCAGCTCGGCTTCGCGCCCGTCGTCCGTCATCTGAACCACCCGGGCCTCGCGGGGCTCCACGGTGTCACCGACGACCAGTACGACATCGCCGACCTCGAGGCCCTCGCGTTCAGACCTGAACAGGCGGGTTCGGAACCGGCAGGCATGTCCGATGTGGTTGTAGTCGACGAACACCTCACGCATGACCGGTCCTCCGTCGACCATTTTACTTGGTCCTTCTTGGCAGGAAGAGGGGCAGCAGCTCCTCGACGGAAGGCCCGAGGAGGGCGTCGAGCGCTTCCAGTTCGGCGTCGGTCAGATCCTCGACGGCTCGCCCGGCGGGCAGTTCGAAACCCGTCGGCGGGCAGCACCACGTCGAAATGTACGGCCATCACTCGATCGGGGACAGCCGTCCCGGTGATCGTGGTCGGCCAGAGAGCGAAGCGATCCCGCAGGTCGCCATGCCGGGCCACGCCGTACTGACGCTGCGGGAGGGCCTCGACGATCTCGGGTTCGGTCACGCCGCTGGCGGCGAAGACGGAGACGGGTGAAGGCACCGGTTCCGCCATGGATCCCCTCGTAGGCGTGGTAGTTCCGGATCGCTGCCCGCACGACGTCCTTGCGGGCTCCGGCCCCCATGTGGATCACCAGGGCGTCGTCGTCGGAGAGTTCGAGCGACGGGCGCAGGATGATGGTCACGACAGCTGGGTCACGGACCCACTCACCTGTCTGGCAGCCGCGCCCTCACCGGCCCCTCTCAGCTGGTGGCCCGTTTGTAGATGTCGGGCGTGTAAAGGCCGGCAGCGATACAGGCCGCCGACCACTCGTCCAGCGCGAGGCCACAGTCGATTTCGAGATCGTCGCCGATGGCGTCGATCACCGACTGCTGCATGGCGTCGGTCCGGTCCTCGATGTCGCCCCGGAGGCTGCGGCCGGCGGTGGTGAGTTCTCCGGCGGTGGCCAACCCTTGGCGTTCGAGGTCGGCCAGTGCGGCGGCCACAGCTTCTTCGGGCCAGCCCCGCTGCCCCATGGCCAGCTGGCCGACGGGCATGCCCATCCACAGCTCGGTCATGACGTTCATGGTCACAGGGCCGAGGCCGGCAGCGATGCAGGCCGCCGTGTGGCCGTCACCCCGGTGCTGGCGCAGCAGCTCGCAGGCCCGCCACAGCTGGCCGACGGGGTGCTCCGGCCAGCCCAGGGAACGGAGGCCGCAGAAGAGGGTCCGGCCGGTGCCGTCGGCCGCCTCCACCCCCCGACGCAGGGCGGTGACGGCCGCAGTGACGTTGGTGCCGTCGAGCACTTCGGCCAAGCTGGCGATGGTGGCCTCTTCCCGGGCGGCCATCATCCCCGCCCGTCCGCATTGGCGGCGGGCCTCCTTGTAGGCGGCGGCGATGAGCCCGGGCTCGGTGTCGGGGAAAACGGAGACGGCCACCTCGGTCGGCGGTTCGCCCAGCGGGGCGATCCTTCCCCACACGTAGGCGGTGAAGATCTTCAGGCCCAGCTTGGCCAGCACCTCGTTGGTGTGGCGGGACCAGGTGGCGTGGGTGGCGATGGGTTCCATGGCATCCCGCAGCCGCCGGGCGGGACTGCCGCCGGTCACCGGCGCCGGGGCTGGCGTCCCCTCGGGCGCCGCCTTGAAGATGAGCTCGACCGCCGTGTCGTAGTCGATGCTGAGGAAGGGGTGGGTCGCGGGGTCCATCGTCACCTCGCTGACGGTCATCGTTCGCTCGCAGGCTCGTCCGACACTGGGTTCTCCGGGCGGCCCAGCCGGGCGAAGCGGCGGAGCCCTCCGAGGTGGAGGCAGAACGTGCCGGTCTCGTCGAAGTCGGGGTCGTCGTCGTCCCGGTCGAAGATCCTGAGGACCAAGGGAACCCCGCACACCGTGATCGTTCGGTGGAGGCCGAACGTGCCGGTCTCGTCGAAGATGGGGTCGTCCTCGTCCAGGTCGAAGAGGTCGGGGATCGGGGGAACTGCGTTCACCGCCATCGCCGTCTCCTTTCTCGTCGAGACGTTGGTCTCTCACCCTGGAGGCGTGACTTCGGCAGGGAACATTGTTCCTTCGGGTTGATCGGCTAGAGGGACCAGTCGACGGGGAGGCGGGGGTCGGGGACGTAGCTGCAGTAGCTGCCCGTCTTGACGGTCGTGGAGAGGAGCAGGGCGAGGTCGGCGTCGTGGTCGGCGATGTGGGCGATGGCCTTGGCAATGGCTTTGCGGACGCTGACCCGGGCCCGCTCGGCCGATGAGGCGGACGGGCGGTCCCGGCCACCGAGGCCAACCGCCGCCGCCAGCTGACGGGTAAGAGCATCGAGCTCCAGCTGGGCTCGGGCGACCCGCTCCGGGTCGTTCCAGGACTCCGCCTCCTCGATCTCTTCCTGCAATTCCCGCACCCGCCGGCCGTACTCCCGCTTGGCCCGTTGGTCGAGCACAGGCCCGGCGTCCTCTGCCGGCCCGCCGGTCAGGTCCAGCACGTGGACCTCACTGCATGGTTGGGCGAGAAGACAGGCCAGATGACGCAGGCCCTTCATGTCGGGCAGCTCGAAGCTCGCCGCGCCGTAGCCGATCTGCCAGCGCTTCCCCTGCTGGCGCAGCATCGCCGGCGTCGCCAGCCCGGTCGTGACCGGTCGGGGAGGAGGGGACGAACCGGCCGCTCCCGGCGCGCCCTGCGGCAACTGCTCGAGGGCGTAGGCGAGCGCCTCCGCGCCTGAGAGCCGTTGGCCCCGCGCCCACTCCTGGTCGAACTCGGCGCAGGCGTCGGACAGACGGGAACGGCACTGTTCCAGCTTCGGCCGAGATGCAGCGCACGTCGGCCGATTCACCACCGAGTTCCCTGACCCGCTGGGTGGCGCCGAGGAGGCGGGCCGCCGGGCCGTGACTGCCGCGCGCCTCCTGGAGGAGGGCTGTCATCTCCAGGGAATCGGCCAGGAAGGCCTGCGCCCCGGTGTCCCGCAGCAGTGTGAGCGACTCCCGCAGAGCGGCTCCGGCGCCGACCCACCGCCCGAGGAGGATGCTGACTTCGGTGGCCCGGGTCAGCGTCATCAGGTGCAGGATGCACAGGCCGAACAACCGTGCCATCTCCACGCCCTCGGCGGCCAGCGCCTCCGCTCGGTCCGCATCGCCCGCTCGAGCGGCGATGGGGGCGAGCGAAGCCAGGGCATGGGCCAGCAGCAGTGGTGACTTCGAGCGCCGCCTGCGGTAGTGAACTGCCCGGCCGGGGGCTCACCGGTGGGTCGGCCGGTACCCGGCGACCGAGTTCGACGGCCCGCTCGAAGCGCTCACGCGCCTGATCGGCGTCTCCACGGGCCAGGCTCACCCAACCCAGGGACAGTTCGCACCAGCCCATCGCCGCCGAGGACCCGACGGTGCGGGAATCCTCGTAGGCCTCGGTCAGCACCTCTTCGGCCCGGTCGGCGTCGCCTCCGTGCAGCGCCCGGCACCCGATGTAGTACTCCGCCACCGCGGCTTCATAGGTGTCGCCCTGTTCCCGGGCCACGGCCAGCGCCTCCTCATGAAGCGCCAGTGACTGGTCGAGCCCTCCCTGGATCGACAGCAGGAATCCGAAGACGTTGATGGCCCTCGCCCAGGCCACCGACCGGCTCGTCGGTCGCAAGGCGAGCACCCGCTCGAGGCGGGCCCGGCCCTCGCCCAACCGTCCGGCGAGTGTCAGGTAGTAGCCCAGGGGGACGACCAGCGACAGTGCCGCGTCTGCGTCGCCCTCGGCCAGTGACCAGTCGAGTGCCGCCCGCAGGTCGTCCTCCACCTGCGAGCGGGTGATCCAGTCCGCCCAGGGCGCACTGGACAACGGGACGCTGAAGATCCGGTTGGTCAGGTGCACGAAGTAGTCGCGGTGCCGCCGGCGGGTGTCCTCGGCGGAGCCGGACCGCGCCAGCTTCTCGTCGGCGTACTGGCGGACGGTCTCCAGCAGCCGGTAACGGACCTCGCGACCCGACCCGTCCGCCACCACCAACGACTTGTTGAGCAGATGGGCGAGGAGGTCGAGCACCTCGCCGGCCTGCAGGGCCTCGCCATCGGCGGCCACCGACTCGCACGCCTCCAGGTCGAAGCTGCCCGCGAAGACCGACATGCGTTGGAGCAGGAGTCGTTCCGGCTCGGGGAGGAGGTCGTAGCTCCAGTCCATGGTGGCCTGGAGCGTTTGCTGGCGGGCGGACGCCGTGCGGGAACCAGCGCTCAGGAAGCGGAACCGGTCGTCGAGGCGGTCGGCGATCTGCTCGGGGCTCAGGACCCGGATGCGGGCCGCGGCGAGCTCGAGCGCCAGGGGGATGCCGTCGAGCCGCAGGCAGATGCGGGCGACGGCCGGACCGTTCTCGGGGGTGAGACGGAACGAAGCGTCGGCGGCACCGGCCCGCTCGCAGAACAGGGTGACGGCGTCGGAGGCGGACAGCACTTCGAAGCGGTCATCGGCCGCGGGGAGCCCGAGGGTCGGGAACCCGCCAGACCACCTCGCCGCTGATCGCCAGCGGCTCCCGGCTGGTGGTCGAGCACGACGACGTCGGGGCAACGGCGCAGCACCGTCTCGCAGACGTTGGCCACCGAGTCGAGGAGATGCTCGCAGTTGTCGAGCAGCAGCACCATCCGCCGGGTCCGGAGTTCGGCGCACAGCCGGTCGAGAGCCGCTTCCGTGGACTTGGCCGCCTCCACGAGCTGGAGGGTGCGGACGATTTCGAGGACGACGAGGGACGGATCGGCCAGCGACGCCAGCTCCACCATGAAGACGCCGTCGGAGTACGCCTCGAGGAGACCGGCGGCGACCTGGAGCGCCAGCCGGGTCTTGCCCACGCCGCCGACGCCCGAGAGCGTGACGAGCCGTGAGCTTCGCAGGAGGTCACCCACCGCCTCCAGCTCCGCCTCCCGGCCGATGAAGGAGCTCGGGGCGACGGGAAGGTTGTGGCGGTGCGCTCCCAGCGACCGCAGCGGCGGGAAGGCGCCGGTGAGGTCGGGCTGGGTCGACCTGGAAGATGCGCTCCGGCCGGGTCAGGTCGGCGAGACGGTGCTCCCCGAGGTCGACGAGGTCGACCCCCGGCGGCAGCTCGTCCCGGATCAGCTCGGCGGTGACCAGCGAGACCACGACCTGCTCGCCGTAGGCCGTGTCGAGCAGCCGGGCGGTGCGGTTCAGCGCCGGGCCGAAGTAGTCGCCGCCCCGGCGCTCGGCCGCCCCACTGTGGAGGGCCATGCGGACCCGGAGCGGCGTGGCCCGCCACTCGTCGCCCTGAATTACCTGCTGGGCGGCTAGGGCGGCGCCGAGCGCCGACGGTGGCGGTGGAGAACACTGCGCAGATGCCGTCGCCGGTGTGCTTGAACACCTTGCCGCCTGCGCCCTTGACGGCCTGCTGGATGACCTCGTCGTGACGGGCCAAGGCCAGCGACATTTCGTCAGGGTGCCGCTCCCAGGCCTGAGTGCTGGCTTCGATGTCGGTGAAGAGAAAGGTGAGCTGAGCAGTCACCGCATCTCCCCCGTCCCAGGTCCCAGCGGCACAGCGGAGCGTATCGAACCTCACAGCAGGGGCTCCCGTGGATGATCCGGGTAACGCCCGTTCCGTGACGCGAATGACAGAACTGTCTTGAGGCGTTCTCACCCCCAGTCGGTCTGGGAAGGTGATGGGCGCGAGTGCCGACCAACCCGCAGGCCCTCGGCGAGACGACCGGCGCCCGGAACTGCGCCGCCGATGCGGTCGCTACTTCCTCGCCGACGGCTCAGCCATCAGGAACCTCCGCCCTCGGATCGAGCGATTCTGATTCGCGCCCCCGCGTGCCCCTTCCAGCGGAAGATCGCGGGAAATCGGGTGTTATGGCGGTCACTGCCGGTCGACCCAAAAAGTGGCTGTGACGTTGCGAACGTCCGCTCCATCGGCATGCAGCCTGGTCCGTTCACACAGGACCGCGAAGGTGCGGCCGATCGCATGGAGGCCTCGTGTGGCCTCGGACTCAAGGCTCGCCACGCTGGGTGGGGCGCTCTTCGTCGGATGCAGGCCGTCGTGGGGGGCTGGTCCGACCCGATTCCGCACCCCTTTCGCACCCCAGGATTTCCGCTCGCACCCCATCCGCACCCCAGAATCCGGGTCGTTGGCGGACACTCTCGGGCACCAGCGGTCGCTGGTTGGCGCGGTCTGAACGGACCAGAAAACAGGCGCTGACCAGGGCATTCACATGAACGCACCTGGTCAGCTGGCAGCGGAGGGAGTGGGATTTGAACCCACGGAACCCGGAGGCTCAACGGTTTTCGAGACCGTCCGATTCGGCCGCTCTCGCATCCCTCCGGCAGGGGAGTCTAGGGCCCGTGCCCCGACCGTCGCTCGGCGAAGAACTGGCGGATCAGGGCGGCGGCCTCCTCCTCCCGCACGCCGGGGATGACCGCCATCTCGTGGTTGAGCCGGGGATCGGCCGCCAGGTTGTAGAGGGTGCCGCAGGCGCCGGCCCGGGGGTCGGGCGGCGCCGAACACCACGGTGCCGATGCGGGCGGCCAGGGCGGCGCCGGCGCACATCGGGCAGGGTTCGATCGTCGCCACCAGAAGGCAGCCGTCGAGGCGCCACCCGCCCAGGTGGGCGGCGGCGTCACGCAGGACGAGGATTTCGGCGTGGGCCGTGGGGTCGCCGACGAGCTCCCGCTCGTTGTGGCGGCGGGCGATGACCGCCCCGTCGGGGCCGGCCACCACCGCTCCGACGGGCACGTCGCCATGGGCGGATGCCGCCGCCGCCTCCTCGAGGGCCATGGCCCATCAGCTCGTCGAGACCCGGTCCACGCGGCGCACCGTAGCGATCCTGCTCAGAATCCACAAGACGCCGCATCGGGCCATCGCCGCACGAACCGTCCGAAGTGACGTAAAGTGGACAATCCGGGCGCGCAGGGTCGTAAGGGTTCGCCCTGCCTGGAAAAACGAGGAAAACGGCGATCGACGAGTCGGCGACGCACTCGGAACTCAGAGGAAACCCGAACCTGCCTGACGAATGAAGCAGTGGCTTCGTCGGGCGGTGTTGGGGCCGTCCGGCGGGCCCGCAGTTTGAGCGGCCGGGCCCGGACGCTGAGCTTCGTCGCCGTCCTCGGCCTCTTCGCCGCCGGCGCAGGCAACTCGGTGCCGGACTCGCCGCGGTCCCCTCGCCGCCCAGACTCCTCAGCGGACTCCACTCGACCGCACCGGCGAGGCCCCGGCCACGACGCCCTGGCGTCCGACGCGCTCGCCGCCCCCTCTTCGACGCGCCGTCGGCCGAAACGGCAGGGACGGCTCCCGGCGGCGTCCGTCGTGACTCGCTCCGCCCACCTCGGCGCCGGCGAATTCGTCGACCGGCCCATCGTGGCGCCGGCCGCCTTCCCGCAGCCCCGTACCGCCGCCGCCCGGGCGACCCGCACCAACTTCGCCTCCGGCCCGAAGGACGCCGGCGTCTGGGCGGTCGTGGTCGGCATCGACGACTACCCCGGCGCCGACGCCGACCTCCGGGCGGCAGTGGCCGACGCCCGGGACGTCGACAGCGCCCTGGCCGCCTACGGCGTGCCGGCGAACCACCGGATGCTCCTCCTCGACAAGCAGGCGACCGCCGACAACATCCGGGGTGCTCTGGCGTGGATGGCCGGTCGGGCCTCTGCCGAATCGACCGTCGTGTTCTTCTACTCGGGTCACGTCCGCCAGGTGGCCGGTGACCCCGACCGTGACGGCGAGGTCATCGACGAGGCCCTCGTGGCCGCCGACGGCGACAACGTCTACGACGGCCAGGTGGCCGATCTCCTGCGGAGCGTCGACGCCCGCTCGGCCTGGATCGGCATCGCCGCCTGCTACGGCGCCGGCTTCGACGACGCCCTCGCTCCGGGCCGGATCCTGACCGCCGCCGCCGGCGAGAACGACGTCGCCTACGAGAACTCCAGCCTCGGCCACAGCTACCTGGTCGAGTACATGGTCCGCCGGGCCATGCTGCAGGGAAAGGCGCCGAGCTCGGTGCAGGACGCCTTCGCCTGGGCCCGGACCCAGATCGCCCGGGACTACCCCAACCGCCAGCCCGCCATCCTCGACCGGTCCCGCGGTCCGGTGGTGCTGGGCCGCTCGACGGCGGCGCACCGCCGGCCACCGCCCCCGAGCGGCAACCGGCCTCGCCGCCGCCGGAAGCCCAGGATCCGCAGCCGGCTCCCTCGGCCCCGCCGCCGACCGCCCCGGAGCCGCAGCCCGGTGGACAGGCCTGCGCCCAGGTCCTCGGCGTCAGCGTCTGTTCCGAGACAGCGCTAAACGGCCCGCCTCAGGGGCGGGCCGTTCCAGCGGAGAGAATGGGATTTGAACCCATGGTGAGTTGCCCCACACACGCTTTCCAGGCGTGCCGGTTAGGCCGCTCCCGCACCTCTCCGAAGCGGCACATCCTAGTGACTGGTCCCGCTACGCATGACCGCCGGACCGTGCTAGGCGGGGAGCTCGTGGTGCCCTGTACCCCAAATCCACGTATGGGGGGCTGAATCCCCGCCCGAGGTCCGACCAGTTTCAGGAGTTCGGCCCACACGCAGCGTCGATGGCCGGGTCCTGCGCAACGGGGTCCCGCGAACCGAGTCAGGTCCGGGAGGAAGCAGCTCTCAGCGGACCGCCCCGTGTGCCGCAGGGTCGCCTGGCCTGAGCCGGCGGCGGATCTGGTGTCTGAAACTGCCGGATCGACGGCGGGTGCACGGTCCATCCCAACCGGGGCATCACTGTGTCCCAGGCCGCCGATAGGGTGGGCGGGCCATGGCCTTCCAGTCGCTGTACCGCAAGCACCGCCCGCAGACCTTCGGCGAGCTCGTCGGCCAGGAGGCCGTCAGCACCGCGCTCCGCAACGCCGTCCGGGAGGCCCGGGTCGGACACGCCTACCTGTTCTCGGGCCCCCGGGGGACGGGCAAGACCACCACCGCCCGGCTCCTGGCCAAGGCGCTGAACTGCACCGGGCGCCCGCGACGAGCTGTCGCCGGGCGAGCCCTGTAACAGCTGTCCATCATGCGTGGAGATCACCGCCGGCACCTCGATGGACGTGGTCGAACTCGACGCCGCCTCCAACCGGGGAGTGGGCGAGATGCGGGCCCTGCTGGAGCGGGTGGCCTACCGCTCGGCCGGCGGGGCCCGGAAGGTCTACATCGTCGACGAGGTCCACATGCTGACCAAGGAAGCGTCGACGGCCCTGCTCAAGACGCTGGAGGAGCCGCCCGACCACGTCATCTTCGTGCTGGCCACCACGGATCCCCAGATGGTCCTGCCGACCATCCGCTCCCGCACCCAGCACTTCGAGTTCTCCCTCCTTCCTGCCGATCGATCTGGCCGCCCACCTGGCCGACGTCGCCGCCCGCGAGGGGGTCGAGGCCGACCCCGACGCCCTGGCCACCATCGCCCGGAGGGCGGGCGGCTCCGCCCGCGACGCCCTCTCGCTCCTCGACCAGGCTCTGGCCTACGGCGAGGGCCGGCTGCATCCGGAGCAGATCGCCGCCCTCTTCGGCGGCACCGCCACCTCGGCCCGGGCGGCGATCGTCAACGCCCTGGCCAGCGGCGATGTCCCCGGGCTCCTGGAGCGGCTCGACGCCCTCCTCGGCGCCGGGGTCGACGCCCGCACCCTGGCCGACGACCTCCTCCGCCACCTCCGGGAGGTGTTCCTCGTCCTGTCGGCCCCCGGCCGGGTGCGGCTGGAGACACCGGAGGAGGAGCAGGCCGCCCTGGCCGCCCAGGGCGAGGCGCTGGGGCCGGCGGCGGTGGTCCGGGCGCTCGAGACCCTCGGGGAGGCGTCGATCGAGATCCGTCGGGCCCCCGACCCCCGCCTGGTGCTCGAGGTCACCCTCGTCCGCCTGGCCCGCCGCGACACCGGCAGCCTCGATGCCCTGGCCGACCGGGTCGCTCGCCTCGAGCGCGCCCTCGACACTGCACCCCGGCCCGGCCGCCGCCGACGAGCAGCCGGCTGACACGCCCCGGAGGGCCGGCCCGCAGGCGGCGCTGGGCGCCCTCCGCAAGAGCGGGTCACCGCCGGGCCCGGATCGCACCCCGGCGCCACCCCCGGCCCGGAAGCCTGAGCCGGCATCTCCCGCCCCCGCCGCCACGGCCCAGCCCGGGTCGGGGTCTCCCGCTCCCGCCGCCCCGGTCGAGCCCGGGCCGGCCCTGACGGAGAGCGCCGAGGGGCCGCTCACCCTCGACGACGTCACCGCCGCCTGGGCCAAGGCCCTGGAGGGCTTCCGGCCCCGGTTCAAGGCCATGGCCAAGGAGGCCCACCCGGTCGGGGTCGAAGGCGACCTCGTCGTCGTCGGCCTGCCATCCCGCTTCGAGAAGGTCCACCTGCCGACCATCACCGGCGATGCGGCCACCGTGACCGCCGCCCTGTCTGAACTCCTCGGCCGGCCGGTGGGGCTCAAGGTCGTCCTCGACGACAACGTCATCGTCACCGGCGGGCGACGAACCACCGTCCGTCCAGCCGGCTCCGGCCGACCCGGTGGCGGGGGCCGACGAGATGGAAGCCGAGATCGCCCGTCCGCCGGAGCCGTCCGGTGGGGGGCGAGGGGTAGATTCTCCCGTCGGCCTCGTCATCGAGACCTTCGGCGCCAGCATCGAAAGCGAAACCGTGAGGGAGTGACCGTCATGGCCAGCAACAAAGACATGAACCAGATGATGAAGCAGGTTCAGCAGATGCAGGCCGACATGATGGCCACCCAGGAGAAGCTGGCGTCCGAGACCGTCGAGGCCTCGGTCGGCGGCGGGGTGGTGAAGGCCGTCGTCACCGGCGCCGGCACGCTCGAGTCGATCACCATCGACCCGGGCGCCGTCGACCCCGACGACGTCGAGATGCTGCAGGACCTCATCGTGGCGGCGGTCAACGAGGGTCTCCGGAAGGCCCAGGAGCTGCAGGCGCAGAGCTTCGGCGGCATTACCAGCGCCCTCGGCGGCATGGGCGGCGGCCTCGGCGGGCTGCTCGGCCAGTAGCTGGTCGCCCGTGTACGAAGGCCCGGTCCAGAACCTGGTCGACGAGCTGGGCCGGCTACCCGGAATCGGGCCGAAGTCGGCCCAACGGATCGCCTTCCACCTGCTCCGCCTGCCGGCGGAGGACGCCAAGCGCCTGGCTCAGGCCATCGTCGAGGCCAAGGAGCGGGTCTCGTGGTGCCGGCGTTGCTACAACATCGCCGAAGGTGAGCAGTGCCGGTACTGCCGCGACGACACCCGCGACCCGACGCTGATCTGCGTCGTGGAGGACGCCCGCGACATCGTCGCCGTCGAGCGCACCCGGGAGTTCCGGGGCCTCTACCACGTGCTCGGCGGCGCCATCTCCCCCATCGAGGGGATCGGCCCCGAGCAGCTGAAGATCCGGGAGCTGCTCGGCCGCCTGGCCGACGAGGGCGTCAAGGAGGTGATCCTGGCCACGAACCCCAACATCGAGGGCGAGGCCACCGCCATGTACCTGGCCCGCCTGCTCCAGCCCCTCGGGGTGCAGCGTCACCCGGATCGCCAGCGGCCTCCCCGTCGGTGGCGACCTGGAGTACGCCGACGAGATCACCCTCGGCAGAGCATTCGAGGGCCGCAGAGAGGTCGGCGCCTAGGCACCCCACCGAAACCAGAGGTTTCGGCGGGGACCCCGCCTGTGGCGACGGGCGGGGTAGTGACCCACGTTCTAGCCGCGGGCGGATTTGGCTTCGGCCAGGGCTTCGAGGAACTGCTCGGGGTGGAGGTCGGGCGGGGCGCCGGCCACCTTGGGGCGGAGGCGTTCGGCCAGCTCCCAGCCGAGGCGGCCCCGGGCGGCGGGGTCGAGCTGCCAACGGCGCTCGAGGAACCGGCGCACCGTGACGAGCTCGAAGGCGGTGATGCTGCTCACGTCCCAGGCGGCGTAGCGGTCGGCCACGGCGAAGTCCGGTGCCCCCGGCGGCCGGGCGGCGGGAAGCGGCGCCCGCCGCTCCCGCACCACCAGCGTGCCGGCGGCCAGGTCGCCCAGGCGCTGGTTGCGCTGGCTGACGAGGGCGCAGCTGGCGCCGACGGCGTAGAGGAAGCCGGGCTGCATGTCGACGAGGCGGAGGAGATTGCGGACGGCCGAGGGCAGGAACCCGACCGGCCCGCCTCCGACCCGCACGACCCGGAGGCCGGCCGCCCGCTTGCCGGGCGTGCGCCCGGAGGCCAGCGCCTCGAAGGCCACGGGGTAGCCGAACCACACGAGGAAGCCGCCGATGACGGCGAGGGCCACGACGAACCCGCCGCCGCCCTCGTCGCCCGCCGCCATCTGGATGATCACCAGGGCGACGAAGACGACCGCCTGGATGAAGGAGTCGATCAGCGTCGCCACCAGGCGGGACCCGACCCCGGCCAGGACCAGCTCCAGTTCGACGCCCTCCGGCGTCGGGATCGAGATCCGGTCGTCATAGGTCACCGAGCCATATTCCCCCCTCTAGCGTGCCGAGGCAGATGAACCTCGATGCCTTCGTCCGCTCCCGGACGCCGGAATGGGAAGAGCTCGGCCGGCTGGTGGCCGGTGCCGGGCACCGGGCGGAACGGCTCGGCCCGGGCGGGGTGCGGCGGCTGGGGTCGACCTACCGGGCGGCGGCGGCCGACCTCGCCCTGGCCCGCCGGCGCTGGCCCGGCGACCCGGTGACCGTCCGGCTCGAGGACCTTGTCGGCCGGTCCCGCCACCTCGTCTATGCCACCGAGAGCCGGGCTGCCTCGCTGCGCCACTTCCTGTCCCGGGGGTACTGGCGGCTCGTCCGGGAGCAGATCGGCCTGGTCGGTCTGTGCTGGCTGCTCATGGTCGTCCCCGGGGTGCTGGTGGGCGCCTGGGCCGCCTCCGACCCGGCCGCCGCCGCCCAGTTCCTGCCGCCCCAGTTCCGGGGGGTTGGCGAGCACGCCGGGGGCGACCTCGGCCTGGGCGTCGGCCGCCAGGCCACGCTGGCCGGGCAGATCCTGACCAACAACATCCAGGTCTCGTTCGTGGCCTTCGCCGGCGGGATCCTGGCCGGCGTCGGCACGACCCTGGTGCTGCTGTACAACGGGGCGCTGATCGGCGGCGTGGCCGGGCTCACGGTGGCCGCCGGCCGGCCGGGGCCGTTCCTGTCGTTGGTCGCGCCCCATGGGGTGCTCGAACTGTCGGTGATCGCGGTGAGCGGGGCGGCAGGTTTCGCCGTCGGCTGGGCCCTGATCGACCCCGGCCGGCGCAGCCGGCGGGTCGCCCTCGGGCTCGGCGCCCGGCGGGGGGCCGAGATCGTGCTGGGCACGATGCCCTGGTTCGTCGTGGCCGGCCTCGTCGAGGGGTTCGTGACACCGACGAGCCTGCCGCTGGCCCAGGCGCTGGCCGTGGGGCTGCTGGTGGCGGCGCCGTACTGGATCCTGGTCTTCTGGCGGGGCCGGCCGGAACCCGCGCCGGCCGGCGGCGGTTAGAGCCGGCTGCGGGCCTTGGCCCGCAGGTAGGCGCCGACGCAGGCGGAGGCCAGGGCGTCGGGGGGTGTCTCCAGCACCGCGGCCCCGGCCCGGGTCAGCTGCGCCGCCACCCGGGCCCGGGCGGCGAGCGCCTCGACGACCACCGAGGCGGCCAGCACGTCGCGCACGTCGGCCGGGGCCGTCCGAACAGCCCGGTCGAGGTCAGGGTCCCGGACGCTGGCCACCACGACGTGGTGGCGCCGGGTCAGCACCGGCATCGCCTCCACCAGACTGCGGGCCGCCGCTTCCTCCAGCAGGTCGGTGAAGACGATCACCAGGGAGCGCTTTCCGCCGCCGACGTGGCGGAAGGCCAGCTCATAATCGCTGTCGGCCGTGGTCGGCTCGAGATCGAAGATGGCCCTCACCACCGCCTGTCCGCCCCGGCGCCGGGGCGACAGCTGCCGCCGGACGGTGCTGTCGAAAGCGATGGCCCCCGCCTGATCGCCGATCTCGTCGGCCACCAGCACCACGGCCACGGCGGCGTCGAGGGCGGCGTCGAGCCTGGTCAAGGGAGCGCCGGAGCCGGGGGCGGCGGTGACCGGGGCGCCCATCAGCCGGCCGGCGTCGATGCAGCAGACCACGTTGCGGTCCTGCTCGACCCGGTACTGGTTGCTCATCGGCCGGCCCGTCCGGGCGGTGGCCCGCCAGTTGACCTGGCGGATGTCGTCGTCGGGCAGGTAGTCGCGGATCGACTCGAAATCGGTGCCCAGCCCGAGGGGGCCCCGGGTGAGGACGCCAGGGTCCCGGAACCGGCCGTGGCGCACGGCGACGACGAGGCGCTGCGCCGCCGGCATGTCGGGATAGACCAGCACCTCACCCCCCTCGGCCGCCTGGTGGTGGACCCGGCCGAGCCCGAACCGGCCCTCCACCCGCACCGCCGGCGGCGGGACGGGATGGCGCCCCCGCCGGCGGGGTACGACGGTGGCGGTGAGGCGCCCGTCCGCCTCCCGTGGCTCGAGATCGAGGTCGGGCGGCACCGGCTGGCGGGTGCGGACGGCCGCCCCCCCGGCGTCGACGTCGACGACCAGCGGGCTCGGCACGCCCCGGGCGAGGATGCCCGGCATCGCCTGTTCGATTCGTGGTGGGTGGCGGACGGCGAGGGCGTCGCCGGCGGCGGCGGCCAGTAGGGCGAGAATCGTCAGCGTCGGGAGAGCCGGCGGCAGAAAGAGGAAGCCGAGGGCGGCGGCGACCAGGAGAGCGGCGAGCCGAGGGCTGGGACTCATCGGCGGGATCGGCCGGCCGCTCGGCCGCCCTTCCCGGCGGCCGGCCCCGGATTCTCTGGCGCGTTATGCCGCTGTGAGCGGCAAATCGCGCCAAGGAACGGGCTGAAGGGGCTCATCGGGGGACGGGGACGGAGGCCAGGGCGGCGGCGATGGCGTCGTCGGGCCGGTAGCGCTCCAGTTCGGCCTCGGGGCGCAGGACCAGCCGGTGCCGCAGGACGGGCGGGGCCATGGCCGCGACGTCGTCGGGGGTGACGAACGCCCGGCCCCGCAGCCGGGCCGAGGCCTTGGCCGCGGCCAGCAGATGCACCGCCCCCCGAGGGCTGGCGCCGAGCGCCACGCTGGGCAGCTCCCGCGTCCGGCGGACGACGGCCACCACGTAGGCGGCGACCTCGTCGGCCACCGTGGTGGCGTCGACCTCGGCCGAGGCGGCGGCGATGTCGGCGGCGGTGGCCGCCACCCGCACGTCGTCGAGCGTGGCCGGCGCCACGCCCCGGTGGGCGAGGCGGAGGATGGCCTCCTCCTCGGCCGCACTCGGGTAGCCGACGTCGACCTTCAGGAGGAACCGGTCGAGCTGGGCCTCCGGCAAGCGGGTACGTGCCCTCGTACTCGATGGGGTTCTGGGTGGCCACCACGAGAAAGGGCTGGGGCAGCGGGTGCGACACGCCGTCCACGCTGACCTGCGCCTCCTGCATCGCTTCGAGCAGGGCGGCCTGGGTCTTGGGCGGCGTCCGGTTGATCTCGTCGGCCAGGAGCACGTTGGTGAACACCGGCCCCGGCCGGAAGGCGAGATCCTGCCGGCTCGCCCGACTCGTCGAAGCGCAGCGTGACGGTGCCCGACAGGTCCGACGGGAGCATGTCGGGCGTGAACTGCACCCGGCGGAAGTCGAGGCCCAGGGCCGCCGACCAGGCCCGGGCCATCAGTGTCTTGGCCACGCCCGGCACGCCCTCCAGCAGGACGTGCCCGCCGACGACGGCCGCCGCCAGGAGCAGACTCGACGACCTCGTCCTGGCCCGACGACGACCTTCGCCACTTCGGCCGCCACCCGGTCCCGCAGCGATGCCAGCGCGCTGCCTGAGGGGCCCCGCTCGGTGAGGGGACCGTCATGGCCGCGTGACCGCCGCGGCGGTTGCGCCGGACGAGCGGTGGTGGCTCCTGTTCCTCATCGTTCTCCTCCTATGAGCCGGGCGAGGGCGCGCCCGGCGGCCAACACGGTGGCCTCCTCCGGTCGGGCCGGCGAACCGAGGGCGGCGGCGGCCTCGTCGGGCGGAACGCCGAGGCGGATTGCCGCCTGGTACAGCGCCTCGGGTCCGGTATCGGCGGGGAGGCCGGCCCGGCGGGCGATCAGTTCCCGGGCCCGGCGGCGGACGGGCTCGGCCGCCTCCTGGGGCCGGCGGGTGCGGGCCAGCGTGCCGGCCACGGCGTCGACGTAGGCCCAGCGGGGCGGCGGCAGGGGTCGGGCCTCGTCCTCCGGCGGGCCGAGCCGGCGGCTGCGGGCGTAGAGCCAGATGGCGGCAGCCAGGCCCAGCCCGGCCAGAGCCAGCCGCCACCGGCGGGGCAGGGCGGCCAGGCCCTCGCTGTCGCCGTAACCGTGGACGCCCTCGGCGAAGAGGACCGCCCGGTCGAGCTCACCGACGAGGGCCAGGGCCAGGGCGGCGTTGTCGTCGGCGGCCAGGAAGGCGTTCTGCACCGGCGAAGGGTCGGCCAGGGCGACGACCACGCCCCCGCACCCGGAGTCGGCCGGCGAGGGCGATCACCCGGCCGCCGTCGCCGGCGAGGATCGGGCCGAGGCCGCCGGGGTCGCTCCATGACCCGAGCCGGCCGGCCCGCACGGTCCGGATGCCGTTCCATCTCCGGGCGCCGGCGCGGTCACCGACCGGCGATGGCGGTGCGCACGCCGTCGCGGCTCGAGGACCGGCGGGTCGTCGACCACCGCCTCCAGCCAATCGTCGGCACCGGCCCCGCCGGCGACGAGGTGGCCGCCGTGCTCGACGAACTCGCCGAGGGCTTCGGCCTCCGGCTCGGTGAGACCGGGTGCATCGAGCACGACGATGGTCGTGGCCGGGTCGAGCGGCGAAGGGTCGAGATCCCCCCGGAGCCGGTCGACGTCCCGGTCGAACCGGCCGAGGAGCTCGCGCCCAGGCCGACGTCCCGTCGGGCCGGTCGGAGAACGACGACGACGGCGACCCGCCCCCCTGGCCCCCGCCCCCGGGCAGGAACGACGACAGGACCGCCAGCCCCAGCAGCGCCGCTCCGGCCAGCACCGCCAGCCGCCCGGCCCGCCGGCGGCGTTCCGCCACCGGCTCGGGCCCCGTCGACTCGTCGACCATGTCCGGTGCGTCATCGCCGGCCCTCGGCCTGGGACCGGGCGGTGGCGACGACGGCGGGCCAGGTGGAGCGGGCCGTCGCTGACGTCGGCGGCGTGGCCGGGCGGCCGCCGTAGGCCACCTCGTCGAAGTCGTTGGCCAGGCCGTCGAAGTCCCGTGACCGCAGCGCCCGGCCCACGGCGGAGTTCGTGAGCCCGGGGCGCAGACGCACGACCCCGGCGTCGTCGAGGCGAGCCAGACCGGCCCGGAACCGCAGTCGGAGGGCGGCGTCGAGGTCGCCCCGGCGCTCGGCCTCGTCGGCCCGCCGTTCGAGTTCGTCGGGACTCGAGGCCGTCGTCGTCGGCGGCTGCCCGCCGCCCCTGGCGAACTGCTGCCGGCCCCGGCCTGTGACAGCCGCACGGTGACCACCACGGCGGCAATGATCACGGCCGTGGCCAAGGCGACCCACGGCCCCGAGCCGACGCTCCGGAGCAGGTCGCCGATCGAGCGGAAGAATGCGACGACCGGGTCGACGATCAGCTCGCCCGAGCCGTTGGAAGAACCCGGCGAAGGGCCTCGGCGGACCGGCGAGGGTGGTAGCGGGGGTCGGCCAGGATGTCCTCGGCCACCCGCCGGGCGGCGTCCGGATCCACCGCCCCGAGCCCCACGACGCTCACCGCTCAGGCTGCTCGCCGGGCGGCGGCTCTCTTCCGCGGCCCGGTGGGGGATCGATCGGGCTCGAACCGCGGTGGGCCGGCGGCCCGCTTGTCGGATCGCCGGTCGGGGCGGTGCCTGGCGCCCGGGAGGATCGGCTCCTCCCAGGCCGGAGCCCGTCCGCGGGCCGGCCGCCGGTGGGGCGGGCGGTGGATCGGCGGGGGACGGGCCGGGGTCGGCCGGCCTGAGCCGGGCGGGCCACTCCTGGCCGGGTGCCCACCGGTCCGGCGGCGGCCAGTTGCCGCCGGACGCCCTGTCGGCACCGCCGGGCGGAGGGGCGCCGCCGGAGGGAGGTGCGCCGCCGGCCGGGCCGGCCAGTTCCCCCCGGGGCGGCCATCCCGCCGGGCCGCCACGCCGGAGCCGGCCCAGCGGCCGTGGGCGCCCCGGCGCCGGGACGGCGGCACCGGGGACACCGACCCCCTGGGACAGGAGCTGGAGGTCGAAGCCCTCCTTGCGGACCCGGAGGTCGAAGTAGATGAGGACCAGGACGGCGGCCATGAACGGCGTGGTGATCACCGACGACACCGATGCCGACGACGATCGAGAGGACGATCGCCGACAGCGAGTCGCTCTCCAGCTCGGCGGTCAGGAACCCGAGCGGGATCCCGAGGACGAGCCCGATGAAGGACTGCAGCAGGAAGGCCAGAAAGAGCGCGCCGAAGGTCGGCCACCAGCGGCCCTGGACGAGGCGGAAGGAGCGGCGCAGCGCCGTCGTCCCCGTCTGCCCTTCGGCGATCAGCACCGGGAAGGCCACCGACCAGGCCACGCCCAGCCAGACCGCCGGCAGGATCAGGGCCATGCCGGCCAGGACGAGGCCCCCGAACATGAGGAACCCGAGCCAGATCAGCGACCCGATCCGGCCGGTCGCCGCCCGCAGCGACTCACGCCAGTCCGGCGTACCGCCGAGGTAGGCGACGCTCACCGCCCGCAGCACCGCCGCGCTGGCGATCAGGAAGGCCAGCGCCGGCGAGGAGCTGGGCGGCGAGCATGCCGGCCAGCCACGCCGGCCAAGGCGCCGCCGTCGAACGTCGGCGTCGCCGTCGTGTCGTAGGTCTCGAACGTGGTGTCGCGGTGTCGACCGAGGCCATGACCAGCGTCGAGAGGATCTGGACGGGCGCCACCACGACGACCACGATCCGGGCCAGCGTCCCGAAGTGCCGCCGCCAGATCTTGATGGCGACGTCGATGATCTCGCCGACCGAGAGGGGCCGCAGGTCGGGAACGAGCACGGCCGCCAGCGTAACCATCGCCACCGCCGCCCGCCGTCCGCCGCCAGCGCCCCGCAACTGGCGTTCGTTTACCGGGATACAGCGGAAAAGGAACGCCGGTTCGGTACGACGACCTGGCCGCGCAACCGGCGTTCGTTTACCGGGATACAGCGGAAAACGAACGCCAGTTGCGGAAGGGGGGTGGGCTACAGGGTCTGGATCAGGGCGGCGTCGCCCTGGCCGCCACCGCCGCAGAGGGCGGCGGCGCCGAGCCCGCCACCGCGGCGCTTCAGCTCGTTGATCAGGGTCATCACGAGGCGGGCGCCGGACATGCCGATCGGGTGGCCGAGGGCGATGGCCCCGCCGTTGACGTTGACGATGTCCTCGGAGATGCCGAGGTCCTTCATGGAGGCGATCCCGACGGCGGCGAAGGCCTCGTTGATCTCGAACACGTTGATGTCGCTGACCTGCTTGCCGGCCTTCGACAGGGCCTGCTTGATGGCGTTGGCCGGCTGGAGCATGAGCGACGGGTCGGGGCCCGAGACCATCCCGTAGCCGACCAGCTCGGCGATCGGCGTGCAGCCGAGGCGCTCGGCGGCGGCCTTGCTCATCACGACCATGGCCGCGCCGCCGTCGGAGATCTGCGAGGCGTTGCCGGCGGTGATCGTGCCTTCCTTGGCGAAGGCCGGGCGCAGCGCGCCGAGGCTCTCGGCCGTCGTCCCCGGCCGGACGCCCTCGTCGTTCTCGATCACGATCGGGTCGCCCTTGCGCTGCGGCACCTCGACCGGGGTGATCTCGTCGGCGAAGCGCCCGTCCTTGATGGCGGCGGCGGCCCGCTCGTGGCTCGGCGGCGGCGAGCTCGTCCTGCTGCTGGCGGCTGATCGAGTACTGGGCGGTGTACTTCTCGGTGCCCGCGCCCATGTGGACGGCGTCGAAGGCGCACCACAGCCCGTCGTGGATCATCGAGTCGATCAGCTCGGCGTTGCCCATCCGGTAGCCGGCCCGGGCGCCGGGCAGCAGGTAGGGGGCCTTGGTCATCGACTCCATCCCGCCGGCGATCACGACGTCGGCGTCGCCGGCGTTGATCATCTGGTCGGCGGCGTAGAGGGCGTTGATGCCCGACAGGCAGACCTTGTTGAGCGTCATGGCCGGCACCGTCATCGGGACGCCGCCCTTGACCGCCGCCTGACGGGCGGTGATCTGGCCCTGCCCGGCCTGGAGCACCTGGCCCATGATCACGTAGTCGACCTCGTCGCCCCCGATGCCGGCCCGCTCCAGCGCCGCCTTGATGGCGAATCCGCCGAGGTCCATGGCGGTGAAGCCGGCCAGCGCCTCCGGCCGTCTTCCCGATCGGCGTTCGAGCCGCTGAGACGATGACGGAACCAGGCATGGCGCGCTCCCTGTTTCGTGTGCATGAAGACCTCACGGAGTCTTTCATGGGCGCTGCTTCGTGCATCAGAGAACGAGACCTGCGAGTGTAGGAGCGCTGCGGCTGCGGCCGAGATACTGGGTTCGGCCGGCGCAAGCTGTCAAGCATTTGGTTGACATATCAAGCAGACCGGGGGGTAACATTTCCACATGCAGGAGATCCTGGACGCCATCCTCAACGACGCCTCCGGACCCGAGCTGGAAGGGCTCCCACTGCCCGAGACGTTCCGTGCGGCCACCGTCCACAAGGAAGACGTCGAGCTCTTCGCCGGCCTCCTCTCCGAGGAGAAGGACCCGAAGAAGAGCATCCACATCGACCAGGTGCCGATCCCGGAACTGGCGCCGGACGAGGCCGTCGTCGCGGTGATGGCCAGCGCCATCAACTTCAACACCGTCTGGACGTCGATCTTCGAGCCGCTGCCGACCTTCCTGTTCCTCGACCGGCTGGGCCGGGAGAGCGTGTGGGGAAAGCGCCACGACCTGCCCTACCACATCATCGGGAGCGACGCCTCGGGTGTCGTCCTGCGGACGGGCTCGGCGGTGCGGAACTGGAAGCCCGGCGACCGGGTCACGATCCACTGCAACTACGTCGACGACCAGGACCCGACGGCCCACGACGACTCGATGCTGGCCGCCAACCAGCGGATCTGGGGCTTCGAGTCGAACTTCGGCGGGCTGGCCGACCTGACCGTCGTGAAGGCCAACCAGCTCATGCCGAAGCCGACCCACCTCACGCTGGGAAGAGTCCGCCTGTAACGCCCTGACCAACTCCACCTCTTACCGGATGCTGGTCAGCCCCAACGGCGCCCCGGTCACCCAGGGCAACATCGTGCTGATCTGGGGGGCGAGCGGCGGCCTCGGCGGCTACGCCTGCCAGTACGTCCTCAACGGCGGCGGCATCCCGGTGGCGGTGGTCAGCTCCCCCGAGAAGGTCGCAGCTGATGCACGAGCTCGGCGTCGAGAACGTCATCGACCGCAAGGCCGAGGGCTACCGCTTCTGGAAGGACGACCGCACCCAGGACCCGGCGGAGTGGCGGCGCTTCGGCAAGCGCATCCGGGAGCTGGCCGGCGGCGACCCCGACATCGTCTTCGAGCACCCGGGACGGCACACCATGGGCGCCTCGGTCTTCGTCACCCGCCGGGGCGGGACGATCATCACCTGCGCCGCCACCTCGGGCTACATGATCGAGTACGACAACCGGTACCTGTGGATGAGCCTCAAGACCATCAAGGGCTGCCACTTCGCCAACTACCGGGAGGCCTGGGAGGCCAACCGGCTCATCTGCCAGGGCAAGGTCCAGCCGATCCTCTCGGCCGTGTACCCGCTGGAGGAGTCGGGCGAGGCGGCGCTGCAGATCCACCACAACCTGCACGAGGGCAAGATCGGCGTGCTCTGCCTGGCGCCCCAGGAGGGCCTCGGCGTCACCGACCCCGAGCTGCGGGCCAAGATCGGTGAGGACCGGATCAACGTCTTCCGGAGGCACGCCTGATGCTGACCGAGATCGATCACGTCGCCATCGCCGTCCAGGACCTGGAAGCGGCCATCGAGTACTACCGCGCCACCTACGGGGTCGAGCCCGTCCACCGGGAGCGCATCGAGAAGGACGGGGTCGACGAGGCCCTCATCAAGGTGGCCGACTCCTACATCCAGCTGCTCACCCCCACCCGGGACGACTCCCCGGTGGCCAAGTACCTGGCCGCCAAGGGCGAGGGCATCCACCACGTCGGATACCGGGTCGACAGCTGCGCCGACGCCCTCGATCGGGTCAAGGGCGAGGGCCACCGGACGATCGACGAGGTGCCCCGGCCCGGCAGCCGGGGGACGACCGTGGCGTTCGTGCACCCCAAGGCAGCTTTCGGCACGCTGATCGAGCTGGTCGAAGAACCCGCGAACCCCCACTAACGTTAAGCGGGTCATAAGCAGGTCCGGATTGTCCGGATGTCGAAGCGAATGCGATCACCGGTTTGTGCGGTCTTTTGCGGAGTAGGTGCGTATTGGGCGAAATGGGGGGTTCACGATGCGGCGTTCGGTGCTGATGCCGGTTCGGGGTGCTGGCGGCCTGTGTGATGCCGTTGGCGGCCTCGGCGGGATCGGGAACGACGTCCACCCCGACGGGCCGCGCCGCCGTCGCCTCGGCGTCACCCGTTCACCCTCGGCGGCGCCCAGTGCTCGCTGATCAAGGTCCCCACGGCCGACGGCAAGCTGCCGGTCGGTGTCGGCACCTGCCCCGGCGTGCGGCCCGGCGGCGAGCTGCGCACCGAGATCGGCTCAGTGCACGATGAACTTCCTCTTCGACGACGCCCGAGGGCGAGCGCTTCATCGGCACGGCCGGTCACTGCATCCTCGGTGAGGGCCCGATCGCCGACAACGCCGGCGAGAAGACCTGGCCGAAGGGTCAGGGCCCGGTGGCCAAGGACGCGGACGGGCAAACGGATCGGCGAGTTCGCCTACGCCGTCCTCCAGGACCCGAAGGACTTCGCCCTCATCCGCCTCGACCCCGGCGTCGAGGCCAGCCCCGAGATGTGCAACTACGGCGGGCCCAACGGGATCAACGACGACATCAGCGGCGGCCCGACGGTCCTCCAGTACTTCGGCAACGGCGTCGGCCATCGGCACCGCCCTGCCGGCCCGCTCCGCCGTGGCCATGGGGCTTCCCCAACGCCGACCACGTCTACGCCGCCGGCCTGGCCCTCCCGGGCGACTCCGGCAGCGCCGTCATCAGCGACGACGGCCGGGCGGTGGGCGTGCTCGTCACCATCGGCGTCCACGGTTTCGGCTTTAACCAGAACGGCGCATCGACTTCGGCACCATGGGCATCACCCGGATCGGGCCCCAGATGAACCGGGCGGGGGAGGCCCTGGGCCTCAAGCTGAGCATGGTGACAGTCGGGAAGTAGCCCGCCACCTGCGGTCCAGCTTCGGGGCCGCGCCAGGGCCACCCAGTAGCCTGGGGGGCCATGGCGATCGACGAGTCGGAGATCCAGGAGCAGGCCGAGGCCGAGGCGCTCCACGGCGACGAGGGCGGCGTTGCCATCGCGCCCGTCCCGCACCCCCTGCGGGAGCGGGTCGAGGAGCTGGGCAAGCTCAAGGAAGCCGCCCTCCACGCCGGCAGCCCGGCGGCCATCGAGCGCCAGCACGCCCGGGGCAAGCTCACCGCCCGGGAGCGGCTCGAGATCCTCCTCGACCCGGGCAGCTTCGTGGAGCTCGACATGCTGGCCCGCCACCGGGCCCACGGCTTCGAGATCGAGAAGACCCGCCCGCTGACCGACGGTGTCATCACCGGCTGGGGCACGGTCGACGGCCGCAAGATGTTCGTCTTCTCCCAGGACTTCACCGTCTTCGGCGGGGCCCTCGGTGAGGTGTTCGCCGAGAAGATCCACAAGGTGATGGACCTGGCCGAGTCGGTCGGGGCGCCGTTCGTCGGCATCAACGACGGCGCCGGGGCCCGCATCCAGGAGGGCGTCGTCTCCCTGGCCGCCTACGGCGGGATCTTCTACCGCAACGTCAAGGCGTCGGGGGTCATCCCCCAGATCAGCGTGATCATGGGCCCCTGCGCCGGCGGCGCCGTGTACTCCCCGGCCATGACCGACTTCATCTTCATGGTCCGGGGCACGTCGCACATGTTCATCACCGGGCCCGACGTGGTGAAGGCCGTCACCGGCGAGGACGTCACGCAGGAGGAGCTGGGCGGCGCCATGACCCACGCCTCCAAGTCGGGCGTGGCCAGCTTCGTCTACGAGGACGAGCGGCAGTGCCTGGAGGAGGTCCGGTACCTCCTCTCGTTCCTGCCGTCGAACAACCTCGAGGACCCGCCGTCCGTCGCTCCCGAGGACGACGCCGAGCGGGCCTGCCCGGGGCTCATCGACCTCATCCCGGACTCGCCGAACAAGCCGTATGACATGAAGAAGGTCATCGCCGACGTGGTCGACGACGGCGACTTCCTGGAGGTCTTCCCGTTCTGGGCCGGCAACATCGTCACCGGCTTCGCCCGCATCGACGGTCACGCCGTCGGCATCGTCGGCAACCAGCCCCAGGTGCTGGCCGGCACGCTCGACATCGACGCCTCCGAGAAGGCCGCCCGCTTCGTGCGGACGTGCGACGCCTTCAACATCCCGCTGGTGACGTTCGTCGACGTCCCGGGCTTCCTGCCCGGCACCGATCAGGAGTACGGCGGCATCATCCGCCACGGCGCCAAGCTGCTCTACGCCTACTGCGAGGCCAGCGTCCCCCGCATCCAGATCATCACCCGCAAGGCCTACGGCGGCGCCTACGTGGTCATGAACTCCAAGTCGATCGGCGCCGACCTGGCCTTCGCCTGGCCGTCGGCCGAGATCGCCGTCATGGGCCCCCAGGGGGCGGTCAACATCATTTTCCGCAAGGAGTTGGAGGCGGCCGAGGATCCGGTGAGCCGTCATGCCGAACTGGTCGAGGAGTACACCGAGCGCTTCGCCAACCCCTATGTGGCGGCCGAGCGGGGCTATGTCGACGACGTCATCGACCCGGCCGACACCCGGGCGGTGCTGTGCCGGTCGCTGACCATGCTGCGGACGAAGCAGGAGAAGCTCCCCCAGCGCAAGCACGGAAACGTGCCGCTGTAGTGGCGAGCGCCGAAGGCACAACGGCCCGGAAGGTTCCGTTGGCGCGGGCCGGGGGTGACTGAGGTGCGAGGAGCGCGCCTGGCCAGCGTGCCGTCCGGCGCCACCGCCGAGGAGGTGGCGGCCATCGTCGCCGCCCTGGCCGTCGTGGACGCCGAGGACCGGGCGCGGCGGGTGGCGGCGGGTGGCTCCGCCGGCGACGACGACCGCATCGACGCCTGGGTCAGCGCCGCCCGGATCTCCGGCCGCGGCGCCGGATTCACCCGCGGCCCCTGGCGCCTGGCCGGCCGATTGAGCCGCCGGCACCGAGCCTGAACGGCGCGAAAACCCGCCCCGAGGGGAGTTGAGTAGAGAAGCCCGGGCGTTGGGCGCCCCAACATTCTCCTCGGGACGGGCGCGTTCGAGTATCACGGGCGGGGCCAGTGTTTTCCAGGGCACCCTGTGGACAACCTTGTCTCCAGGCTGACTGGCGAGTCCGGCCGGGCAGTACGTACGCTCGTCGCTCTCGTCGCCGGGTATCAGGAGGGGAACGCATGGGGTCACCGGAACTCGACGCGGTCATCGCCGGACGGACCGTTCCGTCGCTGTTCGTCGACCAGGTGGCGTCCCGTGCCGACCAGGTGGCCCTCCGCTGGCGGCCGGTCGGGAGTGAGACGGCCACGGCGTCGATGACCTGGGCGGAGTACGCCGACCAGGCCTGCCGGGTGGCCGCCGGGCTGGGCGCGCTGGGGGTGCGGCCGGGCGAGCGGGTGATCCTGATGATGCGGAATCGGCCCGAGTTCCATCCGACCGACGTGGGCACGTTGCTGGCCGGGGCGACGCCGATCTCGATCTACAACTCGTCGTCGCCGGAGCAGATCGAATACCTGGCCAACCACTCGGAGGCCGTCACGGCCATCGTCGGCGACGTCGGGATGCTGGAGCGGTTCCTCAAGGTCCGATCGGAGCTCTCCGGTCTCCGGAACCTGGTGCTGATCGACGATCCGGACGGGATGGCCCCGACCGACGTCGTGCCCTTCGCCGACCTCCTCGGAGCCGCTCCGGTCGACCTGGGGGAGGCCGCCGGACGGGTCCGCCATGACGACCTCGCCACCCTGATCTACACGTCCGGCACCACTGGGCCACCCAAGGGCGTGATGCTCTCCCATTACAACATCTGCTGGGTGCTGGAGGCCCTGGTCCGGGCGACCGGCGAGCCGATCACCGGGTGGCGGCAGGTCTCCTATCTGCCCATGGCCCACATCGCCGAGCGGGCCATCACCCACTACCTGCACCTCAGTGAGGGCACCGAGGTCACCACCTGCCCCGAGCCGACGGAACTGGCCTCCTACCTGCGGGAGGTGCGGCCCGAGCACGTGTTCGGTGTCCCCAGGGTGTGGGAGAAGCTCCATGCGGGGATCACGGCTGCCGTGGCCGCCGATCCGGAGAAGCAGGCCGCGTTCGACCGGGCCCTCGAGGTGGGACACAAGGCGGCGGCCGTGCGAGTGACCGGCCAGCCCCTGCCTCCGGAGCTCACCGCCGCCTGGGAGCAGGTCGACGCCGCCGCCTTCGCCAACATCCGGACCCTGGTGGGGCTGGACCGGACGCGCCTCGCCCTCACGGGCGCGGCGCCGATCCCCCGGCCGGTCTTCGACTTCTTCCTGGCCATCGGCGTCCCGCTGTCCGAGGTCTACGGCCTGTCCGAGTGCACCGGACCGATGACGTGGAGCCCGAAGTCCCGGCCCGGGACGGTCGGCCCGCCGATTCCTGGGCAGGAGCTCAAGCTCCTCGAGGACGGCGAGGTCTGCTGCCGGGGCGGCAACGTCTTCTCCGGCTATCTGAAGGACCCCGAGCGCACCGCCGAGATGCTCGACGACCAGGGTTGGCTCCACACCGGCGACATCGGCGAGATCGACGAGGCCGGCTACCTCAAGATCGTCGACCGGAAGAAGGAACTCATCATCACGGCCGGCGGCAAGAACATCTCGCCGGCGAATCTCGAAGCGGCCATCAAGTCGTTTCCGCTCATCGGGCAGGCCTGCGCCGTGGGTGACGCCCGGCCCTACATGACGGCGCTGATCGTCCTCGATCCCGACGTGGCGCCGGCCTGGGCCCGCTCCCGGGGGATCGAGTTCTCGGCGCTGGCCGACCTGGCCGCCCATCCCGACGTGCGGGCCGAGGTGGAGCGGTGCATCGGCGAGGCCAACACGCGCTTCAGCCAGGTGGAGCAGATCAAGCGGTTCGCCGTCCTCCCCACCGAGTGGCCGCCCGACTCCGACGAGCTGACCCCGACCATGAAGCTCAAGCGCCGCGGCGTGCTCGGCAAATACGCCGACGAGATCGAGAAGCTCTACGCCTAACGGGGCTCCGCCCCAGCCCGACGAGCCGGTGTTGGTGGCGCGTCCACGTGGGCCGATTTTTGAGGTCGGGCTGGGGCAGATCCCCGAGCACGCGGACTCCCGGCCGAGCGCACTGCGTGCGGGGTGTTTAGCCTCGCTGTGTGAACCGCCTGAGGCGGTTGGTTGCCCGTGGTAGGGCAGCGACGACCGGGAGCCCGCCCATGACGGTAGCCCGCAGCGCGGCTGAGGTCCTCGCCGAGCACGTGACGCTCGAGGTGGAGTGCATCGACCGGATGTATCTCAACGTGTACGTCCCCAAGCTCCAGTACGTCGGGGGCGTGGTGAACTTTTTGCGGACGCACCGGGGCAACCTCTTCGCTTCTTCGGCCCTGCTCGAGCCGATCAGCCGGGCCTTCGTCGCGGCGCTGCATGCCTTCGCCGCCGACCAGGGCGTGCCCGTCGTCGACTTCGCCAAAGGCCAGCGGAAGGATGACCTGGCCCAGGAGTACCTGGCCCGCTTCGACGGGACCGACGGGGTGCTGTTCATCGGCCGGGCCCAGGAGAAGGCCCCGGTGTTCCGGACCGAGAAGCGCCGCAACCCTGTCACGGGCAAGACCTACCCGTGGATCGTGCGGTCCACGGCCATGGTCAACCAGTTCTACGTCTACGCCGTCGATGACGACTTCGGGCCGTTCTTCCTCAAGTTCTGCAGCTACTTCCCCTACAACGCCAAGCTGTGCATCAACGGCAACGAGTGGGCCAAACGCCAGGCCACCAAGGCCGGGATCGCCTTCGAGGCGCTCGACAACGGTTTCCAATGGTGCGACGAGCCCAAGCGTCTCCAGCGGATCTGTGATCGTCTCGGCCCCACCCACATCGACCGGCTGCTGCGCAAGTGGCTCGCCATCGTGCCCCACCCCTTCACCGGCGCTGACCGCCGCGCCGGGTACCGCTACGACATCTCCGTCCTCCAGGCCGAGTTCTCCCTCACCCAGACGCTCGACCGTCCCCTCTCCGGCCGGGTGTTCTTCGAGGAGATCATCAGGGAGAACATCGACATCGGCCGGCCCGACCGGATCTCGCTCGTCTTCGACCGCCGCATCACCCGCCGCGGGAGCCGCCCGACTCCCGGCCGGTTCCGCACCCGGGTCTTCACCGACGGTGTGACCCCCTCACTCCACGTCGAGTACAAGGCGTCCCGGATCAAGCAGTACCACAAGGAAGAACGAGCCCTACGGACGGAAACCACCATCAACGACACCCGGGACTTCGGGATCGGGAAACGGCTACACAACCTGCCCGCCCTGCGGGAGGTCGGCTTCTCGGCCAACCGACGCCTCCTCGGCGTCCAACGCATCAGCCACGACCCGATCCTCGGCGACCATGCTTTCCACGATCTCGCTCGACCTCCGCCGGCTCCGTCTTCACGGCCTCATCGAACGGATCCCTCACACCCACCGTTACCAGGTCACCGACCACGGCTGGGCCACCGCCCTGTTCATCACCCGGGCCTACAACCGACTCATCCGTCCCGGTCTCGCCGACATCCTCGACCCCGCCAGCCCCGGCCCCATCCGAGCCGCCTACCGCCAACTCGCCACCACCATCGACACCCACACCAAGCAGTCAGGCCTAGCGGCCTGACCCCAGACACCCAAAACTTGACTCATCCGTCCGGCTCCGCCGGACCAAGGCCTCTAGTCGACGCCGGCGATCTCGACCCGGTCGCGGCCGGCGGCCCGGGCGGCGGCGAGGGCCTGCACGGAGCGCCGCAGCAGGTCGTGGGCGTCGAGGGCGTGGGAGGGGTAGCAGGCGATCCCGGCCGAGAGGGTGAAGGAACGGCCGGTGGGGGTCATCGTCACCGCCTTGCGGACCCGCTCGGCGGCCGCCGCCGCCCCCGACTCGGGGGTGTCCTCCAAGAGGGCGGCGACCGCCGCGTCGCCGTAGCGGCAGGCGGTGTCGCACTCCCGGAGGGTCCGGCGGAGGGCGCTGCCCAGCAGGCGGAGCGCCTGGTCGCGGCGTTCGGGCCGGGCCCGCTCGAACCCGTCCAACTCGATGACCACCAGCGACAGCGGCTGCAGGTGCCGGCGGGCGGAAGCCACCCGTTGGCTGAGCGTCACCCGGAAGTACGTCCGCTCGACCAGGCCGGTCACCGGGTCGTTGGTCGACGGCCGGGGGATCGGGTTGCGGAGGTCGATGGTGACCTCGTCGGCCTGGTCGGCCGCCCGGGCGGCCCGCACCGTCCGCCACTGGATGGCGGCCAGGGCCAGCGAGATCAGGGCACAGCCGATGGCGGTCGAGCCGAGGGGGAGGGCGCCGGCCAGGAAGGCCAGGCCGGCGGCCAGCGTGGAGGCCACCACGCAGACCAGGGAGAGGGCCAGCCGCCCGGAGGCGGGGAGGGGCCGCAGACGCCGATACCTCATGACGCTTCCTTCGTACGGTCGGCCAGGACGAGGTTGGCGATCTCGGCCATGACCTGGGTGAGGCGGAAGTCCTTGGGTGTGTAGACCCGGGCCACGCCGATCTCGGTCAGCTTGGCCTGGTCGGACGGCGGGATGATGCCGCCCACCACCACCGGGGCGGTGACGCCCGCCTCCCGGAGGAGCCGGACGGTCTCGGGCACCAGCTCGAGGTGGCTGCCGGAGAGGATGGAGAGGCCGACGACGTCGACGTCCTCGTCGGCGGCGGACTGGGCGATCTGGGCCGGGGTCAGGCGGATCCCGGAGTAGATGACCTCCATGCCGGCGTCCCGGGCGGCGACGGCGATCTGCTCGGCGCCGTTGGAGTGGCCATCGAGCCCCGGCTTTCCGACCAAGAGCTTGGGCGGGCCGCCGTGGGCCGTGATGGCCCGCACCGTCTCCCGGACGGCGGCCATGGCCTCGGCGTCGGGCGAGACGACCCCCGAGACGCCGGTCGGGGCCCGGAACTCGCCGAACACGTCGCGCAGGGCGCCGGCCCACTCACCGACGGTCCCACCCGCCTCGGCCAGGGCGATGGTGGCCTCCATGATGTTGTCGGTGCCGGTGGCGGTCTCCCGGAGCCGGTCGAGGGCCCGGTCGACGGCGCCGGCGTCGCGGTCGGCCCTCCACTGGTTGAGGGCCTCGACGATCTGGGCCTCCACCGCCGGATCGACCACGAGGATGGCGCCCTCGTCCGCCTCCTCCAGCGGAGAGGGTTCCGTGGTGGTATAGGCGTTCACCCCGACGACGGAGATGTCGCCGCTTTCGATCCGCCGGGTGCGCTCGGCGTGGGACTGGACGAGGCGGCCCTTGAGCTCGTCGATCATGGCGAAGGCGCCGCCGCCTTCGAGGACCCACTCCAGCTCGGCGGTAGACGCCTCCTCCAGCGAGGCGGTCTTGCCCTCGACGACCGTCGACCCGTCGAAGATGTCGCCGTACTCCAGGAGGTCGGTCTCGAAGGCCAGCACCTGCTGCATGCGCAGCGACCACTGCTGGTCCCACGGCCGGGGCAGGCCGAGGGCCTCGTTCCAGCACGGCAGCTGCACCGCCCGGGCCCGAGCCGACTTCGACAGGGTCACGCCCAGCATCTCGAGAACGATCCGCTGGATGTTGTTCTCCGGCTGGGCCTCGGTGAGGCCGAGGGAGTTGACCTGCACGCCGTAGCGGAACCGCCGCAGCTTCTCGTCGGTCACGCCATAGCGCTCCCGGCACAGCCGGTCCCACATGCGGCCCATGGCCCGGAGCTTGCAGACCTCCTCGATGAAGCGGATGCCGGCGTTGACGAAGAACGAGAACCGGCCCACGACGTCGGGGAAGCGGTCGGGCTCGACCTGGCCAGAGTCACGAACGGCGTCGAGAACGGCACAAGCGGTCGCCAGGGCGTAGGCGATCTCCTGAACCGGTGTCGCCCCTGCCTCCTGGAGGTGGTAGGAGCAGACGTTGATCGGGTTCCACTTGGGGACGTGGGCCACCGTGTAGGCGACGGTGTCGACCGTCAGCCGGCAGGACGGGCCGGGCGGGAAGATGTACGTCCCCCGGGAGAGGTACTCCTTGACGATGTCGTTCTGCGTCGTGCCCGACAGGCGGCCCGGGTCGACGCCCCGCTCCCGGGCCAGCGCCACGTACATCCCGAGCAGCCAGGCGCAGGTGGCGTTGATCGTCATCGAGGTGTTCATGTCCTCGATGGGGATCTGGTCGAACAGCGCCCGCATCTCGCCCAGGTGGGGGACGGGTACGCCGACCTTGCCGACCTCGCCCCGGGCCAGGATGTGGTCCGGGTCGTAGCCCGTCTGGGTGGGCAGGTCGAAGGCCACCGACAGGCCCGTCTGGCCCTTGGCCAGGTTCCGCCGGTAGAGCTCGTTGCTGGCCCGGGCCGAACTGTGCCCCGAGTACGTTCGCATCACCCAGGGCTTGTCGCGGGCCGGCACGCTACCCATTTTCTTTGCTTACAACGGCGAGTGCCATTTGGCTCGCCGTTTTTTCTTATCGTTTGGTGTAGTCGTAGAAGCCCTGGCCGCTCTTCCGGCCGAGCCGGCCGGCCGACAGCATCCGGCGGAGGTGCTGGGCCGGCTGGAGGTACGGGTCGGGGTTCTCGGCGTGGAGCGCGTCGAGGATCGACACCGTCACGTCGATGCCGACGAGGTCGATGAGGGCGAAGGGGCCCATCGGCATGTTGGCCCCGGCCTTCATGGCCGAGTCGATGTCCTCCTGGCTGGCCACCCCCCGCTCGAGGAGTCTGACGGCCGAGTTCAGGTACGGGAACAGCAGGGCGTTCACGACGAAGCCGGCGACATCGCGGACCTCGATCGGATCCTTGCCGCACGACTTGGCGAAGGCCAGCGCCGCGTCCACGGTCTCGTCGGTGGTGGTGATGGCCCGTACCACCTCGACCAGCCCCATCATCGGGGCCGGATTGAAGAAGTGGATGCCGACGACCTGGCCGGGCCGGCTGGTGGCCACCGCCATGTCGACCACCGGCAGCGTCGAGGTGTTGGTGGCCAGGATGGCTTGCTCGCCGCAGATCTTGTCAAGGTCGGCGAAGAGATCCTTCTTGACCGCCAGGTCCTCCACCACCGACTCGACCACGATGTCGCAGTCGGCCAGCTCAGCGAGGTCCGTCACGCCGCGGACCAGGGCGAGGGCGCCGTCGCGGTCGGACTCGGAAAGTTTCCCCTTGTCGACCTGCTTGCCGAGCGACTTCTCGAGCCCCTTGATCATCCCGTCCGCCCCCGCCTGGGAGCGGCTGCGGAGCACCACCTCGTAGCCGTTTTTGGCCGCCACCTCGGCGATGCCGGAACCCATGGTCCCCGAGCCGACGATCCCGACGCGCTTGATGGTCATTGGAGCTCCCCCTAGCGTGCCTCGTGAAAGAAAGGTGCCGGTCAGGCTACCGGCGCGCCGTCCATTCCTCCCCAAAACCGGGGGATTCTTCACCGGGGTCGATGCCGTGATGGCGGAGGAGATCCCGCAGCCGGGCCACCTCTTCGACGAGGCGGGCGAACTGCTCGGCCGGGATCTCGATCGTCTCCTCGCCCGAGGCCGACCGCTCGCCGAGTTCGGCGACCGTCGAGGCATCGTCGCCCGACGGCCGCTCCCGCTCGATCTCGTCGAGCCGCCCGCGAACCGCCTCCAGGGTCACGCCCCGTTCGACCAGCACCTGCGCCCCGATACCCTGGCCTTCCCGGAGAAGGGCGAGCAGCAGGTGCTCGCCGCCGATGTAGTTCTCGCCCATCTGGAGCGCCTGCCGCAGCGACATCTCCAGGACCTTCTTCGCCCGGGGTGTAAACGGGATGTGCTCTGGCGGCGCGCCCTGCCCGCGGCCCACGATCTCGACGATCCGGGCCTCCACCTCGTCGAAGGGCACCTCGAACGACTGCAGCAGGCGGAAGCCGGCGCCTTCGCTGCCCATGATCCCGAGGAGGATGTGCTCGGTGCCGATGTAGTCGTGCCCGAGCCCCCGAGCTTCTTCGGCCGAGAGGACGACGGCCCGGCGGGCTGGGTCGGTGAAGCGTTCGAACACGCCGCCATTGTGCCGGGCGGCCGCCTGCGAGGCACCCGAAATCCGACGGGTAGGCTCCCAAGCATGAGTGACGAAGCGACGGGCACGCTGGCCCTGGTCGGGGGGGCGGAGTGGCGGGAGGGGTGCCGCAAGTTCGACGCCGCCCTCCTCGAGACGGCCGGCACCGACGAGGTGCTCGTCCTGCCGACGGCGGCCGCCTTCGAGAACCCCGGCCGGGCCGTCGAGACTGCCCGCGCCTACTTCGAGGACCTCGGTGCCAACGTCTCCGGCCTCATGGTCCTGGGCCGGACGGAGGCGGAGGACCACACCAACGCCGCCGTCGTCCGTTCGTCGCGCTTCGTCTACATCGGCGGCGGCTCGCCGATGCACCTCCGGTCCGTCCTCAAGGGCTCCCGCCTGTGGGAGGCGCTCCTCGAGGCGTGGCGAGAGGGTGCCGTCCTGGCCGCTTCGTCGGCCGGCGCCATGGTGCTGTGCGACCCGATGGTCGACCCCCGGGGCGGGGCCTACACCGTCGGCCTCGGCCTGGTGGCCAACATGCCGGTCTTCCCCCATCACGACACGGCCCCGGCCCACCTGCGGGAGCGGTCCGTGGAGCTGCGGCCCGACGGCGCTGTCCTGGTGGGCATCGACGAGCAGACGGCGCTGATCCGCGATCCCGACGGCGCCTGGCGGATCGCCGGCCAGGGGTCGGTCACGCTCTACGGCCCGCGGCACGACGACGTGGCGAGCCACGGCCCCGACTCCACCATCGAGGGCCTCCCGCCGACGTGCTAGCCGGCCGGCTCAGCCGGTCTTGATCTTGATGCTGAGGATGTAGAGCGTCCGGGACGGCTTGCCGTTCGGGTCGGCCGGGGTCTGGGCGAACGACTCCAGCTTCTGCGCCACCTCGAGGCCACTTGTGACAATCCCGAACCGGGAGTACTGGTTCGGCAGCTGCGTGCCGTCCGGACCCGTCACGATGAAGAACTGCGAGCCGTTGGTGTTCGCGCCGGAGTTGGCCATGGCCAGCGACCCGAGCTTGTAGCCGTCCTGGGGCAGCTCGTCCTCGAACTGGTAGCCCGGGCCGCCCTGGCCGGTGCCCTGGGGGTCGCCGCCCTGGATGACGAAGCCCTTCACCACCCGGTGGAAGATCACCCCGTCGTAGAACTTCTTCTCGGCCAGGAAGACGAAGTTGTTGACGGTTTTGGGCGCCGCCTTCGGGTCGAGCTCGGCGGTGATCGTCCCGCACGACGTCTCGATGGTGGCCGTGTACTTCTTGGCCGGGTCGACCGTCGTCGGCGGGGGTTCCTTGAAGGTCGGCCGGTTGGGGTTGTCGGGCGGCTTCGTGTCGTTGCACTGGACGGCGGCCAGGGCCGGGTTCTCCGTGACCGTGGTGGTGGGGCCGCTCGACGTCGTGGACGTGTCGCCGGCCGCGGTCGTGTCCTTCTTGTCGTCGCCGCTGAAGAGGGCGGCGGCCAGCACGGCCAGCACGACGGCCAGCCCGGCCACCACCGCCATGCGGATGGCGCTCTGCTTGCGCTTGGCCTGGCGGGCGGCTTCCAGTTGCGCGGCCCGACCGGCTTCCCGGTTCTGGCGCTGGCGTTCCCGTTTCGGATCCGGCATGGGGAGGGAGTCTAAGCCGACAGGCGGCGACGGGGGGACCGCTGATACCTTGGATTAGGCCATGACCAGCCCGATCATTTCCCCCCGCGCCTGATGGCCCTCGTCGTCCAGAAGTTCGGCGGCACCTCGGTGGCCGACCCGGACCGCATCCGGGCCGTGGCCGACCACGTCGCCCGCACCCGCCGGCAGGGCAGCGACGTGGTCGTGGTCGTGTCGGCCATGGGCAAGACGACCGACGAGCTCATCCGCCTGGCCGGTGAGGTGTCGAGCCTGCCGGCGGGCCGGGAGATGGACATGCTGCTCACCGCCGGCGAGCGGATTTCCATGGCACTCCTGTGTATGGCGCTCATCGACATGGGCGTACCGGCCGTTTCGTTCACCGGGTCGCAGGCCGGGATCGTGACCGACACGGTCCACGGCAAGGCCAAGATTCTCGAGGTGCGGGCCCACCGCCTGACGGAGTGCCTCGAGGCGGGCAACGTCGTGGTGGTGGCCGGTTTCCAGGGCGTGTCGACCTCGCTCGACATCACGACGCTCGGCCGGGGCGGCTCCGACACCACGGCCGTGGCGCTGGCCGCCGCTCTTTCGGCCGACGCCTGCGAGATCTACACCGATGTGACGGGGGTCTACACCGCGGACCCCCGCATCGTCCCCGACGCCCGCCGGCTGCAGGCCGTGTCGTACGAGGAGATGCTCGATATGGCGGCGACGGGCGGCAGGGTGCTCGCCCTGCGGTCGGTCGAGTTCGCCCGGAACCACAGCGTGGCGGTGCACGTGCGATCCAGCTTCACCTGGGAACCCGGCACCTGGGTGAGAGAGGAAGACGACTCCATGGAGGCAGCGATCATCTCGGGTGTCACCCATGACACCTCCGAGGCGAAGGTCACGATCACCGGGGTGCCCGACCAGGTCGGCATCGCCGCCCGGGTGTTCCGGGCGCTGGCCGACGAGTCGGTCAACGTCGACATGATCGTGCAGAACGTGAGCAGGAGCGGGATCACCGACATCTCCTTCACGCTCCCCAAGGACGACCTGAAAAAGGCCGGCAAGGTGATCGACGGGCTGCTGGGCCACCTCGGCGCCACCGGGTTCGACGAGGACGCCGGCATCGCCCGGGTGTCGCTCATCGGCGCCGGCATGAAGACCCACCCCGGCGTGGCCGCCACCATGTTCGAGGTCCTGGCCCGGGAAGGTGTGAACATCGAGATGATCTCCACCAGCTCCATCCGTATCTCCTGCGTCGTCCGATCGGACCAGGTCGAACGGGCCGTGCAGGCCCTCCACGACGCCTTCGGACTGGCCGAAGGCACCACCGGGGTGCTGGCAGGCTATCGCAGGTACACCGGACCGAAGGGTGTCGGAGCGGGCCGGGGTGCCGGCGATGAGCGAAGCCGGCTCGCCCGTCCGCATCGGAGTCGTCGGGGCCACCGGCCTCGTCGGCGGCGAGATGCTCCGCATCCTGGAGGAGCGGTCGTTCCCGGTCGCCGAGCTGCGGGCCTACGCCTCGCCCCGCTCGGAGGGCCGCAGGCTGCCGTTTGCCGGCGGCGACGTCGCCTGCCAGGTCCTCCGGCCCGGGTGCTTCGACGGGCTCGACCTGGTGGTGGTCGATGTCGACGACCCGCTGGCGGTGGAGTGGGTGCCCGAGGCGGTCCGGGCCGGCGCCCGGGTGGTCGACAACTCGGCCGCCTTCCGGATGGACCCCGACGTGCCGCTGGTCGTGGCCGAGGTCAACCCCGAAGACCTGTCCGACCTGCCCAAGGGTGTTGCCGCCTGCCCCAACTGCACGACGATGGTGCTGGTCACCGCGCTGGCGCCGCTGCATCGGGCGGCCGGACTGCGGCGGATGGTCGTGTCGAGCTACCAGTCGGTGTCGGGCGCCGGGCAGCCGGGGATGCGGGAGCTCGAGGAGCAGTGGATCAAGGGCGCCGACGAGTGGGAGCTCTACCGCCGGGCCGGCACCACCGGCGCGCTCCCGGCCGGTCAGGTGTGGAGCAAGCCGATCGCCGGGAACGTCATCCCGCTGGCCGGGTCGGTCAAGGAGGGGGGCTACACGTCGGAGGAGTGGAAGCTCGTGCGGGAGACCCGCAAGATCCTCCACGACGACTCGATCCAGGTGACGGCCACCTGCGTGCGCGTCCCCGTCTTCGTGGGCCACGCCATGGCCGCCAACCTGGAGTTTTCCCGGCCCCTGGGCAAGGCCGAGGCGGTCGAGCTGCTCTCGGAGGCCCCGGGCGTGGTGCTGGTCGACGGCGGCGACGGCGCGCCCACGCCCATGGAGGGCGGCCGGGATCGACCCGGTGCTGGTCGGGCGCCTCCGGGAGGACCCATCTCGCCCCGGCGGTCTCGACCTGTGGGTGACGGGCGACAACCTCCGGAAGGGCGCCGCCCTCAACGCCGTCCAGATGGCCGAGGTGATGATCCGCTAGGGGCCTTCGCCTTCCACGGCGATCAAGCGGCCCTTGCTGCTCTGGTGGCGAAGGGCGGCGGCGGCCTGGTAGTCCTCGGAGAAGTACCAGGCCCGGGCGGCGTCGATGCTCTCGAACTCGAGGATCACGACCCGGCCGGACCATTCACCCTCGAACACCCCCGTTTTCCCTCCCCGGGAGAGGAAGCGGCCGCCGTGCTTGGCGATGCTCTCGTTGGCGAGCGGCTTGTACTTCTCGTAGCCCTCGGGATCCTCGACGTCGATCTCGGCGATCACGTAAGCGCTCACGCTCCGGGTTCCTTTCTACGGCGGACATGCAGCGGGCGGCCGAGGGCGCCCATCGCCGCCTCGGCCAGGGCTTCGGACAGGGTCGGGTGGGGGGCGATGGTGAGGGCGAGGTCCTCGGCGGTGGCGCCCATCTCGACGGCCAGGGCGGCCTCGGCGGCCAGTTCGGCGACGCCGGCGCCGACCATGTGGACGCCGAGGACCGTGCCGGTGGCCGGGCCGCCGGCCCCATCGGTCACGATCTCGATGTAGCCCTCGGGCCGGGCCAGGGTCAGGGCACGACCGGAGGCGGAGAGCGGGAACCGGAAGCTGGTGGGCCGACCAGGGGCCAGGTGACCGGGGGCCAGGTGAATCCGCCGAGCCTGCTCGGCGCTGAGGCCGACCGTGGCGATCTGGGGGTCGGAGAAGACGACGGCGGGGATGGTGGCCGGATCAAACGCCGCTCGCCGCCCCCCGGCGGCGGTGACCGCCACCTCCGCCTCGGCGGTGGCCTTGTGGGCCAGCGCCGGGCCCGGAGTGATGTCGCCGATGGCGTAGACGTCGGGCGCCGCCCGCCGGTCGGGGGCGACGGCGATCCGCCCGTGGGCGTCGACGGTCACGCCGGCCTGGGTGAGCCCGAGGGAGTCGGTGTTCGGGCGGCGCCCGACGGCGACGATCACGACGCCATCTCCGATCGGGCCCTCTCCGGTCGGGCCGTCTCCGATCGGGAGGCGGGCTTCGCCGGAGGGGCCTTCGATGACGAGCCCGTCGCCTTCCACCCCCAGGACCTTGGTTCCGAGGCGGATCGTCACCCCACGGGCACGGAGGGCCCGCTCCAGGGTCCGGGCCAGGCCGGTCGGCATCCCCGGGAGCAGTTGGTCGTCGAGCTCGACGATCGTGACGTCGGCGCCGAGCTTGGCGAAGGCGCCGCCCAGCTCCACGCCGATGTAGCCGCCGCCGACGACGGTGAGCCGTCGGGGCACGCGGCGCAGGGAGAGAGCGGTGGTGGAGTCGATGATCCGCTGCCCGTCGAACGGCACGCCGCTCAGCTCGACCGGGCGTGATCCGGTGGCCAGCACGAGCGAGCCGAACTCGTAGAAGGTGGCGTCGTCGCCCCGGGTGACGGCCACCCGCCGGGAGGTGGCGAAGCGGGCGGTGCCCGTGGCCACCGTGACCCCGGCGTCGCGCAGGAGCTGGTCGATCCCGCCCGTCAGGCGACCCACCACGTCACCGATCCAGGCCTGGGCCCGGTCGAGGTCGACCGACGCCTGGAGGTCGACGCCGATGGCGGCCGCCTCGTCGGGGAGGCCGGCGGTGTCGGCGACATGGATGAGCGCCTTCGACGGGATGCACCCGACGTTGAGGCAGACGCCACCGATCCGGTCGCGCTCGACGAGCGTGACGGTGCGGCCCGCGGCCGCCGCCCGCAGCGCGGCCGAGTAACCCCCCGGCCCCCCGCCGATGACGAGCAGGTCGACCCCGACGGCGACCTCGCCGACAACCACTACCGCACCGGCCGGCGGTTTGGCGCGGACGTCAGCGGTTCTGTGGTCACGACACGGCGTATATCGCCGGATCGTGACCACAAAACGGCGGGAAGGGCCAAGGCGAACGAGGCGAGCTCGAGCACTAGGTCCCAGCTCCGAGAAGCTCAGCGAGAAGAGCGATCGGGTCGGCGAGAAGGCCGGTGACGTACTCGGCGAAGGCGGTGGACACGTCCCCGTCGATCAAGCGGTGGTCGGCCGACATTGACCAGGGCAGCGTCGGCCGGGCCCTGACCTCGCCGTCGACGACGAACGGTCGGGGCCGGATGGCGCCGAACCCCATGATCCCGACCTCGGGCGGCCGGATCAGCGGCGTGGCGAACCGCCCACCGATGGCGCCCCAGTTGGAGATCGTGAACGTCCCGCCTCGGAGATCGGCCACGTCCAACTTGCGGTTCCGGGCCGCGGCGGTGAGCCGCCGGACCTCGGCGCCGAGGTCCGCCAGTGGGCGCCGGTCGGCCTGCCGGATGATCGGCACGACCAGCCCCTCGGCGGTCGCCACGGCCAGCCCGATGTTGCAGTCGGGATGGACCACGATGACGCCTCCGCCGCCGGAGCCCGGCGCGGTCGTGAGTTCCAGCGAAGCGTTGAAGACGGGGTACCGGCGGAGGCCACGGGCGACGGCGGCGACCAGGAGGCCGCCGATGGTCACGTCGACTCCGGCGTCGACCAGTCGGCGGCGGGCGGCGAGGAGGCCGGTGGCGTCGATCTCGTCGAGGGTCGTGAGGTGGGGGATCTCCGACCACGACCGGCCCATCGCCTCGGCCGTCACCCGCCGGATCCCCCGCAGCGGATGCCGCCCCGGCTCCATCCACCCGAGCCCCCCCGCCTGTCCCGCATCGGCGCCGCCGGCCTCGAAACCGGCGTTCGTTTTCCGCTCTATCCCCGGTAAAAGAACGCCGGTTGGAGCGTCTCGCGAACCGGCGTTCGTTTTCCGCTCTATCCCCGGCAGAAGAACGCCGGTTTGGGCGGCGGCCTCCACGTCGGCGGCGAGGATGCGGCCGCCGGGGCCGGTGCCGGCGATGGCGGCCAGGTCAACCCCGCGGTCGAGCGCCAGCTTGCGGACGGCCGGGGCCGCCTTCGGCCGCCCGCTCCCAGCGCCCGACCCGGCCGGGCGGGAGGCGCCAGCCGTCGGAGGCGGAGCAGATGTGACCTTCGGACCGGCAGAGCCGCCGGCGGCGGGGTCGGCGGGAAGGGCCGTGTCGCCGGCCGGGCCGTCGTCCAGGACGACGAGGACCTGCCCGACCTTCACGATGTCGCCCGGTGAGAAGGCCAGCGAGACGACCTGGCCCGCCACCGGGGACGGCAACTCGACCAGGGCCTTGTCGGTCTGGACCTCGACCAGGGGTTGATGGCGGGCGACGGTGTCGCCGGGGGACACCAGCCAGGAGACGATCTCGCCCTCCTCGAGACCCTCGCCCACGTCGGGGAGCGGGAACTCGACCCTGGCCATCAGGCGCGCTCGCCGCAGACCTGGAGGGCCGCGGCGACCACCCGGGCGGGATCGGGCACGTAGTGCTCCTCCAGCATCCCCACCGGATAGGGAACGTCGTAGCCGCCGACCCGGGCCACGGGCGCCTCGAGGGAGTAGAAGGCCTCCTCGCAGATCGTGGCCACCACCTCGGCGGCGAACCCGGCCGACTGGGGCGCCTCGGAGACGACCACGGCCCGGCCGGTGTGCTCGACGGCGCCGACGATCGCCTCGATGTCGAGCGGCACCAGTGTCCGCAGGTCGAGGACCCCGGCCGAGATGCCGTGCTCGCCGGCCAGCACCGCCGCCGCCTTGCGGGCCACCTCCACCTGGGCGCTCCAGGCGATCAGCACGACGTCGTCGCCCGTCCGCACGAGGTTGGCCTTCCCCAGCGGCACGAGGTGCTCGCCTTCGGGGACCTCGTCCTTCAGCAGCCGGTAGCCCTTGAGCGGCTCCAGGAACATGACCGGGTCGGGGTCGCGGATGGCCGAGGCCAGCAGGCCCTTGGCGTCGGCCGCCGACGCCGGGAGGACCACCTTCAGCCCCGGGCACTGCACCAGCTGCGCCTCCAGCGCCTCGGAGTGGAGCTCGGGGGTGCGGACCCCGCCGCCGAACGGCGCCCGGACCGTCACCGGGCAGTCGAACCGGCCGTCGGACCGGTAGCGGAGGCGGGCCAGTTGCCCGCCGATCTGATGGAAGGCCTGCCAGGAGAACCCGAGGAACTGGATCTCCGGCACCGGCACGAACCCCTCGGCGGCCAACCCCACCGCCGTGCCGATGATGACCCCCTCCGACAACGGCGTGTCGACCACCCGCTTCTCCCCGAACCGGTCCAGGAGACCGTCGGTGGCCCGGAAGACGCCGCCGTTGCGGGCGACGTCCTGGCCGAAGACGAGGACGCGCCCGTCCCGCTCCATCTCCTGATGGAGCGTGTGGTTGATCGCCTCGACCAGCGTCATGACCGCCACCGCTCAGCCCTCCGGATCGAGCCCCAACCGGGCCCGCAGCTCGGCCCGCTGCGCCACCATCCGCGGGGTCGGCTCGGCATAGGTGTGCTCGAAGAAGTGATCGGGCTCGACGGTGGTGACCTCGGCGGCGTCCCAGGCGGCGTCGATCTCGGCTTCGGCGTCGGCCACCGCCTCGGCCTGGCGGTCGTCGTCCCACAGTCCCCGACCCTCCAGGTGGCGGCGGAGGCGGCGGATCGGGTCGCGGCTCTCCCAGGCCTCCCGGTCCTCCGGGGCCTGGTAGCGCTTGGGGTCGTCGGCGGTGGTGTGGGGACCCATGCGGAAGGTGACGGCCTCGATGAGCGTCGGCCCGCTGCCCGTCACGGCCCGCTCCCGGGCCGCGGCCACCACCGAGATCATGGCCAGGGCGTCGTTGCCGTCGACCTGCACACCGGGGAAGCCGAAGGCGGCGGCCTTGGCGGCGAAGCTGGTCGCGGCCGTCTGGTGGTGCAGCGGCGTGGAGATGGCCCAGCCGTTGTTGACGCAGAGGAACAGGACCGGGGCGCCGAGGACGCCGGCGAAGTTGCCGGCCTCGTAGAAGTCGCCCTCCGAGCTGGCCCCGTCGCCGAAAAACACGCAGGCCACCCCGGGTTCCCCCTTCAGCTGCATGGCCCAGGCCAGGCCCAGGGCGTGGGGGATCTGGGCGGCCAGCGAGATCTGTATGGGGAAGACCCGGATGGGCGCAGGGAAGTGTCCGCCGCCGGGGTGGCCCCGCTGGTAGAGGGCGTAGGTCTTCATCACCTCGGGGCCGTAGCGGCCGAGGGCCACCGCCTCCCGGTACTGGGGCAGGACCCAGTCATGAGCCGGGTCGAGAGCGGCGGCCGCCCCCACCACGACGGCCTCCTGGCCCTCGATGGGGGCGTACGTCCCGGCCCGGCCCTGGCGCTGGAGGGAGAAGAACCGGCCGTTGGCCACCCGGGCCTTGACCATCTCGGCCATCACGGCCACCAGATCGGCGTCGGAGATGACGGGCGGCTCGGCGACCAGCTTGGCCCCGTCCTCGGAGAGGACGCGGTACACGGTTTCGGGGGCGGCCAGCTCGAGATCGAGGCTCACGCCACCCTTCCTAGACGGTGACCGGCGCCCGAGAAAAGGCGGAGGCCGGAAAACTGACGGCCGGCGCTCGTTACTGAGCGGTAGTGTTCGACTGTGCAGCTGGGGATGGTGACGAGCAGGCGAAAGTGGGCGACCGGGCTGGTGGCGGTGTGCCTGGTGGCCGCTCCGGCCGGGCCCGCCAGGGCCGCAACCGCCGATGACGGCGCCCCCACCTCCTACGTGGCGCTGGGCGACTCCTACACCTCCGGGCCAGGCATCCCGAACCACATTCCGGAGTCGGGCGGGTGTGCCCGGTCGGATCACAACTATCCCCATCTGGTTGCGGCCGCCCTGGGGTTCGACGACTTCACCGACGTGAGCTGCGGCAGCGCCACCACCGAGCACATGGCCCAGGCGCAGCCCCTCCCCGAAGGGCTGACGGCCGAGGCCCAGCTCGACGCACTGGGCGACGACGTCGACCTCGTCACACTGGGGATCGGCGGCAACGACATCGGCTTCGGAGAAATCATCCTGACCTGCGCCATCCACAGCCTCGTGCTCCCCATCACGGCTCCGTGCCGGGACCACTACAACCGCAACGGCGACGAACTGGGCGCCCGGATCGAGGCCACCGCGCCCAAGGTGGCCGCCGTCCTGGCCGCCATCCGGCAGCGGGCGCCGGCCGCCCGCATCCTGGTCGTCGGCTACCCCGTCATCCTTCCCGACCGCGGTCCGGGGTGCTGGCCGTTGGTGCCCATCGCCGTCGGTGACGTGGCCTGGCTGCGCACCGTCCAGGGACAGCTCAACGCCATGCTGGCCGCCGAGGCGGCCAAGGCCGGAGCGACGTTCGTCGACACCTACTCGTCCAGCGTCGGCCACGACGTGTGCCGCCTACCGGGCCGCAAGTGGGTCGAGGGGTTCGTGCCGACCGCTCCGGCCAGCCCCGTCCACCCCAACGCCTCGGGCATGGCCAACACGGCCGCTCAGGTGCTGGATTCCGTCGCTGCGGTCCGCAACGACGCTCCGGTGCGCTAGGAAATACCTCATGCAGAGGGTGCTTACATTCCTGACCGTCGTGATCCTGTCGCTTGTGGCCGTCGCCTGCGGCGGTGGGAACCATGAGACTCACGGCAGCACGTCCGACGAGACTCGCCCCAGCACGCCCGACGAGACTCAGGGCAGCACGTCCGGCGCCGAGACGATCCGGACGATCGACGTGACGATGAAGGAGTTCGCCTACGAGCCGGCCTCGGTGTCGGTCAAGGCCGGCGAGACGGTCACGTTCGTCTTCCGGAACGTCGGGCAGATCCTCCACGACGCCTTCCTCGGGGACGAGACCGCCCAGGCCGACCACGAGCACGAGATGCGCAATGGCGGCGGCCACCACGGAGACGGAGGCGGGGCCGTCAAGGTCAACTCCGGGGAGACCGGCGAGTTGACCCACACGTTCGACAAAGCGGGCGAGGCGCTCATCATCGGCTGCCACGAAGCCGGCCACTACGGGGCCGGCATGAAGATGACCGTGACGGTCAGCTGATCTCGGCGCTCTCCCGGGCCAGTTCGCCCAGCACCCGCAACGTCTCCTGGCGCACCGCCCGGCTCCCGAACGGCGAGGCCAGGAACTCCGTGGCGCCCACGTCGGCCAGCAGCCGGATCCGCTCCACCACCTCGGCTTCGTCGCCGGCGATGACGACGCCGGCCGGTCCTTCGACTCCCGCCTCGTCGAGCAGCCGCTTGTAGGACGGCAGCGTGTCGTAGATGGCGTAGGCGCCGGCCGCCCGTTGCAGGGCGGCGTCGACGTCGGACGTCACCGCCACCGGAAGGCCGACGCCGACCCGGGGCCGGGGGCGTCCGGCGGCTTCGGCGGCGGCGGTGATCGACGGGGCGATCCGCTCGCCGATGACCTGCGGGGCGGCCATCCAGGTCAGCGTTCCGTCGGCCAGCTCGCCCGCCACCCGGAGGAGGGCCGGACCGAGGGCGGCCACAAGGACCGGGATGGGCCCGGCGTCGTCGACCTTGATGGGCCCCATCAGCGTGGTGGCCCGGAGGGTCTCACCCTTCACGTCGACCGGCTCACCGTCGAGCGCCGGCCGCAGCGCCGAGAGGTACTCCCGCATGTGCACGGCCGGCTTCTCGAACTCTCATGCCCAGCATCCCCTCGATCACGACCTGGTGCGAGAGGCCGATGCCGAGATGCAGGCGGTTGGCGCCTCCCAACGCCGATGACGTGGTGAGCGCCTGTCCGGCCAGCACCAAGGGGTGACGGGGATACGTCGGCACCACGGCCGTGCCCAGTTCGATGTCGGGCACCTCCCGGCCGGCGACGGCGATGGCCGTCAGCGCCTCGATCCCCATGAGCTGCGGCAGCCAGGCCCGGCGGACGCCGGCGTCGGCCACCTCCCGCACCGCCTCGACCAGGCCCGAGAGGCCGCTGCCTCCGACCATCACCCCGATGTCCACGACGGAAACCTCCCGGTGGTCAGCCCGCCGCCGGGGCGAGCGTGAAGTCGAACTGGCAGCTGTACCCACCACGGTCGGGCCCGTCGGCCGGTTCGAGTTTGGTGACCAGCGACGGGCGCGCTCCCCCGACCACGTCGTGTTCGAGCCACTGGTCGCCGGCGAAATACACCTGGGTGGTGAGCGGGACGTGCCCGGAGGCTTCGACCTTCACGTGGATGTGAGCCGGGCGATGGGGTTCGAGGCCGAGCAGCTCCAGAACCCGGGCCGTGTGCGGCTCGCCCGGGATGTCGTAGGGGAGCGGTACCACGGTGTGGATGGCGAAGCACCCATCGGCGCCGGTGGTGACCCGGCCGCGGAGGTTCCATTCCGGCAGACCGGGAGCGAACCGGGAGTACTGCCCGTGGCCGTCGGCCTGCCAGAGATCGAGCACCGCTCCGGGGAGCGGCTGCCCGCCGGTCGACCGGACCGCTCCGGAGAACACGAGCCGGTTCCCGGGCTCGTCCGTCCGCATCGGCAGTCGGGCGAGACCATCGTCACCGGGGGTGACCTCCGGCGCGCCGGTGAGGAAGAAGGGACCCTCGACGTTGCTGTCCGTGGCGCCGGGCGCTCCGCCGCTCACCTCGTTCACCGTGCTCTCCATCAACACGTCGAGCAGCAGCGGGAGCTCTCCCCGCTCGGCGGCGCCGGCCAGGAATGTGACCGCCTGGCGATATTCGGGAAGGGTCACGCCGTGGCGGCGGATCACCGCCCGCAGCGTCTCGACGAGGTCCTTGACGATGACTGCGGCTCTGGCGTCGTCCATGGCCGGATCATAAGCCTCGGCCGTCCCCGGGCTCCGGGGAGCGCGGCGGTGACGGCCGGGGAAGCGTTGGGCGAAGCCCAGTCGAACGCTGACGACGGCGAAAGGTGCCCGCTTGTCCCCTTGTCGAACTCGTGGGCGTTATGGGAAAAATCCCCCGGATTTCTCGCAGCCGCCCCCTCCGCCTCGTCACCTCCATGACCGTTTTGTGGTGGGGCTTCGTCGGCCTCCGCCCAGCCCGGGCCGACGAAGCTGTCCTGGTCGGGGCCGGAGACATCTCCGAATGCCACTCCTCCGGAGACGCGGCCACCGCCAAGTTGGTCGGTTCGATCAGCGGAACGGTGTTCACCCTGGGCGACAACTCCTACCGGGACGGCACACCGAAGCAGTTCAAGAACTGTTACGGGCCGACCTGGGGTCGCTTCAAGAGCCGCACCCGGCCGGCGGTGGGCAACCACGAGTACCAGTCCAGAGGAGCGGAGGGGTACTGGGACTACTTCGACAGCCGGGCCGGGCCCCGGCGGAAGGGCTGGTACAGCTACAGCGCCGGCGCTTGGCGGGTCATCGTCCTCAACAGCAACTGCTCGAAGGTCGGCTGCGGTAAGGGATCCGAGCAGGAGCGGTGGCTGCGGGAGGAGCTGGCCCGCCACGACAACAAGTGCACCCTGGCCTATTTCCATCACGCCCGGTTCTCGTCTGGCCGGAGTCACGGTACCTCGCCCCAGGTCGGCCCCTTCTGGGAGGCGCTCTACGACTACGGCGCCGACCTCGTGCTGTCGGGTCACGTCCACAACTACGAGCGGTTCGCCCCCCAGACACCGGGAGGCAAGGCCGATCCTTCGCACGGCATCCGCCAGATCGTCGTCGGCACCGGCGGGGCCGGCTTCCACCGGACGGGCTCCCCCCGGGCCAACAGCCAGGTGCGGAACTCCAGCACGTTCGGGGTGCTGAAGCTCAAGCTCTCCTCTGGGGGCTACGACTGGAGCTTCATCCCGCAGGCCGGCAAGAGCTTCCGGGATTCGGGCCACGGCGACTGTCACGATCGCCCGTAGAGAAGGTGCCCGATAGTCCCATTGTCGAAGTATGAGGGGCTATGGGGGGATTGTGAGGGTTTATCAGCGGCGGGCCACACGTCTGGTGACGGCGATGGCCGTCGCCTGGTTCGGGTGGGTGGCCGTGCCGTCCGCCGAGGCCGGCGGCGTGGTCCTCGTCGGAGCCGGCGACATCGCTGACTGCAGCTCCTCCGGCGACTCGGCCACCGCCAAGTTGGTCGAGTCGATCGGCGGCACGGTGTTTGCCCTGGGCGACAACGTCTACCCGGACGGCACCAGGGAGGAGTTCGAGGAGTGCTATCACCCGACCTGGGGCCGCTTCAGGAGCCGAACCCGGCCGGCGATCGGCAACCACGAGTACCTGTCCGAGGGAGCCGAGGGTTACTGGGACTACTTCGGTAGCCGGGCCGGGCCGAAGGACAAGGGCTGGTACAGCTACAGCGCCGGGTCCTGGCGGGTCATCGTCCTCAACACCAACTGCTCGCAGGTCGCCTGCGGCAAAGGCTCGGAGCAGGAGCGGTGGCTTCGGGCCGAGCTGGCCCAGCACGACAACGAGTGCACGCTGGCCTACTTCCACCACGCCCGGTTCTCCTCAAGCCCCAGTTACGCCTCCTGGCCCGAGGTCGGGGTGTTCTGGGAGGCGCTCTACAAGTACGGCGCGGACCTCGTGTTGTCGGGTCACGCGCACAACTACGAGCGGTTCGCCCCCCAGACGCCGTGGGGCCAGGCGGATGCCTCCCACGGCATCCGCCAGATCGTCGTCGGCAGTGGCGGGGCCGGCTTCGGGCCGCTGGCCTCCCCCCGGCCCAACAGCCAGGTGCGCAACAACAACACCTTCGGGGTGGTGAAGCTCAATCTCTACTCCAGCAGCTACAAGTGGGAGTTCATCCCGCAGGCGGGCCGGAGCTTCCGGGATTCGGGCTACGACGAGTGTCACGGTCGCCCTTAGCGGAGGCCGCCCGTTGTTTCAGGCGGTCAGCTGCTCCCGCCAGGCGGTGAAGGCGGCCGCCAGGTCGACTGACCCGAGGTGGCGAAGGCGGGTCGCGTGGTCCTCGATGTACTCCACGTAGAGCGGGAGCAGCTCGCGCTGGAGGAGCCTGGCGGCCGGCCCGGGATCTGGTGGTTCCGTCCGCCACCGGAGGGCCGACGAGACCAGGTCGGGCGCGGCGGCGTCGGGGCGGGCCAGGTAGTGGTCGACCGCGGCGGGGTTGGTGCCGACGCGGCCGGTGGCGGCGGTGAAGAGGAAGCGGGCGGGGAAGAGCACGGCCTTGGTCAGGTGGCGGGGCCCCCGTCCGGCCAGACGCTCCGGGTGGCGGATCTCGTCGATGGCTTCCCGGCCGGCGGGGGCCAGCGAACCCAGACCCGATGACGTCGGCTGCGCCGCCTCCCGCCCCGGCCCGAGAAAGTCGAGGGCGAACTCGGCTCCGGTCACCAGCAGTTCGGCCGGGGACGGGCGGTCCAGGCCGGAGCGCGGCTTCGGTCCCGGCCAGGAGCACTCCGTTCTCCAGCAGGTCGAGCCGGTCGAGAGGCGGGAACCGCCCACCGCCGGCCCGGCCGGCCAGCGTCGCCGGCGTGCCCCAGAACACCGACAGCCGTTCGTGCAGCGCCGAGCCGCCGGCCTTCACGGCGTCGGCCACCGCGGCCAGCGTCTGCTCGTCGGCTTCTTCGATCGGATCGGCCAGGACGAGCCCGAGGTCGACGTCGCTGACCAGGGGGCTGAAGCCGCCGTGGGCCAGGCTGCCGAGGGCGTAGGCGGCGACGAGCCGGTCGCCCAGGACCGCCTGGTACTGGGCCACCGCCTCCTGCAGGACAGCGTGGCCGTCGGCTTCGGTCGGGCCGCTCAAAACATGACCGACGGTAGGTAGGCGCCCTGCGGTTCGTGGTACAGCCCGGTCGTCATGAGGGTCATGACCTGCACGACGCGAAGACCGTGACCGAGGCACCAGCGCAACAGCGCTCCGTTGCGCATCGGGACGAGGATCCCCGGACCGGCGAACTCGGTGGCCGATCCGATCAGCGCCCTCACGTCGTCGACCGTCTCCCCCACGGTGTGGTTGAAGAAGGCCAGGCCGGTCGAGTAGCCCGTCATCCGCCCGTCGTGCTCGACGACGAGGGCGCGGCCAAGGAAAACGGCGTCGCCGACCTCGGGGGAGCGGTCGTGACCGTGAACCGCCCGGCAGAGCGCGTCGCAGGCGACGACGTCGTCGGCGGCGGCCGGCCGCACCGTGCGGCCCTCGAGCGTCGAGCGGATCGATGGGCCCTGGAGGCAGGCCAGGGTCTCCCGAACCTCGAAGCCGATCTTGGCGTACAGCGCCAGCGAGCGGGGGTGGTAGGCGGTCTGGACGAGGCGCACGCCCGCCGCCCCGCGCTCGGTGGCCCGGTCGAGGACGGCGACCATCAGCTGCCGGCCGACGGCGGCGTTCTGGGCCGCCGGGTCGACCGTGATCGGCCCGACGCCGGCGATCGTCCCCCGCTCGTCGAGGAAGTTCGATCCCAGGATGGCCCCGTCGGCTTCGGCTACGACGCCGAAGATCCCCGGGTGGGCCAGCAGGCCGGACACCAGGGCGGTGGCCACCTCGGGGGACGGGAAGTCGCAGGCGTAGCCGTGGGCGGCGGCGATGGCGGCGAAGGCGTCGTAACAGATGCGCCCGCAGGCCTCGGCGTCGTCCGGCGTCCCCGGCCGCAGCTTCACGTCCACGGCCAGGTTCTACCCCGTCAGGCCCACCAGGCGCGCCATGACGGCGACGCCGCCGATGCAGAGCACCGCTCCGATGACGTCGAAGACGGCGCCGGCCTTGATCATCTTGGTGATCGGCAGGTACCCGGAGCTGTAGACGATGGCGTTGGGCGGGGTCGACACGGGCAGCATGAACCCGTAGTTGGCGCCGAAGACGGCAGCCAGCCCCGGCACCGTCGGGTTGGCGCCGACCGCCTGGGCCAGGAAGATGCCGATCGGCACGACGATGGCGGCGCTGGCGGTGTTGCTCGTCGTCTCGGAGATGATCACGGCGATGACCACGACCAGGATCGTGATGGTCAGCTCGCTCGACACGTTGAGGGCGTCGGACAGGCCTTCGCCGATCTTCCTGGCCAGCCCGGTCTTGGACATGAGGCTGCCGAAGGCGATCCCTGAGCCGAACAGCAGGATCGTGCCCCAGTCGATCCGGGCGGCCTCGTTCCAGTTGAGGGTGAAGCGCCGCTCCGGCCACGACAGCGGCAGAACGAAGAGCAGACCGGCGGCCAGGATGGCCACGACGCCCTCGTCGAGTACGGCGCTGATGTCGGCGTAGATGGCCGAGTCGTCACCGGTGAAGAGCGCCACCGCACCGGGGAGCGACCACCCGACCACGGCCAGGCCGAAGGCGAGAAGGGTGTTGCGCTCCCCCCGGGACAGGGGGCCGAGCCGTTGCTTCTCCTCGGCCACGTACTCCTCGACCCCGGGCACGTGCTTGACCTCCGGCCGGTTGAGGAACAGGACCACGACCATCACGGCGACGAACATCACCGTCGCGATGGGGAAGGCCATGAGGAACCACTCCAGGAAGGTGATGGGCTCCCCGGTCGCCTGCTCGACGAGGTCGCGGCCGATCAGGTTGGGCGGGCTCCCGATCGGCAGCAGCAGCCCGCCGACCGTGATGCTGTAGGTGATCACCAGCATGAGGGCGGCGCCGAAGCGGAGACGCAAGGGGTCGCAGCTACTCGAGGTGGTCTGGCTGATGAGCCCGCCGACGCTGGTCACGACGCCGATGGCGATGGGCAGCATCATGGCCGCCGCCCCGGTGTTGGACATGAACGGCGAGGTCAACGCACCGATCAGCCCGAAGGCCAGGATGATCCGGGCGGTCGAGCTGCCCACGAACCGCATGCTGAGCACGGTGAAGGCGAGGCGCCGGTCGAGGCGGTGGACCAGCATCGCCTCGGCGATGATGAAGCTGCCGATGAAGAGGAACACGGTCGAGTTCGAGAAGCTGGCGAAGATCTCGTCGGGCTTCTCGGTGACCTCCAGCATCACGCACAGGCACACGCCGACGAGGGCTGACACCGGAATGGGGATCGCCTCGGTGATCCACAGCACCAGCACCAACCCCAGCACGGCCGCCAGGTTCTGCTGCGGGCGGGTCAACCCCAGGGGCGATAGGAGCAGCAGCAGGAAGACCGCTGGCGCCAGGAAGAACCCGACCGTCCGGCGTTGGAGCTCGAAGCGCTCCTCCGCTTCCGACAGCCGCCCGGCCTGCTCGTCCAGGGTGCGATACGTGACACGCCCGCCTCCGGTGTCGCTCATAGCCCGAAGGTTTGCACCTCATGGCGACTCCGGCCACCGGCGTCTACCGTACGGGCCTTGCTGAACGTTCCGACGCCGCCCCGCGACCTCCCGATGCCGAGGACGCTCCAGGCCGCGCTCATCGTCGTCCTCGGGGTCGGTGCGGTGTTGACGGTGCTGGTCCTCGTGCGAACCGCCGTCCGCCAACGCGACCGGGTGCCGGTCCTGGTCCTCCTGGGTGCGCTGCTGTGCGTGGCCTACGAGCCCATCGGCGACATGCTGGTGCTCGCCTACTACCCGGAGCAGGGCCAGGTCACCTGGGTGACCCTCTTCGGCCGGGGCATCCCGCTGTTCATCGGGCTGATGTACGTCTGCTACATCGCGCCGTTCGTGCTCCTGTTCGACCAGCTCCACCGCCGCGGGTTCACCGCCCGGTCATGGTGGTCCCTGTGGGCCGGTGCCGCCGGGGCCATCATCGTGATCGAGCTCCTCGTCATGCGGCTCGGCGACGCCTGGGTGTACTACGGAGCCCAGCGCCTGGTCCTGGCCGAGCTCCCCCTCTGGACCCCGGTCACCTACGCCACGTTCCTCCTCGCCATCGCCGCTGGAGTGCACGGCCTCGCCGCCCGGCTCCACCCCCGGGATCAGTGGTTGATCGTGCCGGCCGTCCCGGCGCTGCTGGCCGGCGCCCACGTCACGACCTCGCTACCGGCCGCCGCCGCGCTCTACAGCACCTCGAACCCGACGCTGATCCTCGCCGGCGCGCTGGGCTCCATCGCCGTCTGCGGAGTCCTCGTCCACGGCCTGGGGCGCTTGTTCGCCACCGCCGCCGTGCCAGTGCCCAGCGCCACATCGACGTAGAGGGCCCTGGACGGATCTCCTGGCGGAGTCGCCGCGCCGATCAGTTGGCGGGGTGGAAGATCTCGACGCTCTCCTGCTCGTTGGCGTCGTTGCGGGCCACGATGGCCATGGCGGCCTCGGTGGGGTGGTGGTTGACCGGCTGGTGCGGGAGGTCGGCCGGGATGAAGAGGAAGTCGCCCTCCTCGAGGGTCGTCAGCCGCTCGAGGGAGTGGCCGTAGCGGACGTCGACCCGGCCCTTCATCATGTAGACGGCGGTCTCGTAGCCCCGGTGCGAGTGAGGCTCGGCGGCGCCGGACGGGGGGATCACCACCAGGTTCATGGAGATCCGGGACGACCCGGCGGACGCTCCGGAGATCCCGACGAAGTACGGCAGCCGCTGCTTCGACAGCGTGTCGGTCTCGGGTCGCACGATGACGAGATCGTCGCTGCCGATGCTGGTGTCGATAACCGCCATTGCTCTCCCCTCGTCGGAGCGGATCTCTGCTCAGCGCCAACCTAGGAGCACCGGCCGAAGGCAACTGTCACGCCCGTCACAGTCGCACTGTGCCTGTCGCCCCGTTCGAGATGTGGCGCGACCGGCGGAATCCGGATCGTCACGCCGGGATCACCGAGGGCCGTACCTGACTCTGGCCTGAACGTCGAAACGGCGTTGTCAGCGTCGATTCAGTGCCGTCGGTCATAGTGACGATGGGTTGCCGTTACGGATCGGAAAAGGGGACCGCGCTCATGAGGAAGGCGTTGTTGACGTCGATGCTGGTGTTACTGGCCGTCGTGGCTGTCGCCTGTGGCGGCGACGGCGACGGCGACGCCGATACCGAATCGGCCGCCGGCACGCCGGGACCATCGACCGAGACGAGGACGTTCAACCCGGCCGACTTCAGCGCCACCATCACCCACCCGCTGTTTCCCCTGGCTTCCGTTCCGAAGACCGAGTTCGCCGGTCGGAAGCAAGCCGACGGCGCCACCATCGAGACCCGGGTGGTCAGCCGCCTGCTCGACAAGACCGACACGCTCGCCGGGGTGACCGTGGCCGTTGTCGAGGTCGAGGACTACGAGAATGGCGCACTGATCGAGCTCACCGAGGACTACTTCGCCCAGCACCGCGACGGCGGCCTCTGGTACTTCGGCGAACGGGTGAGCGACTACAAGGACGGCAAGGTCGTCGGGCACGGGGGGCAGTGGCTGGCCGGCGAGAACAACAACCAGCCCGGCCTGTTCCTGCCGGCGAACCCGACCGTCGGCCAGGAGTTCTCACCGGAGACGGTGGCGGGCGTGGCGGATGAGCGCTCCAAGGTCATCGAACTCGGCGTCGAAGTGACCGTCCCGGCCGGGAAGTTCACCGACTGCGTGAAGATCGAGGACCTCGACCTGCTCGACAACGACCGGGAGTTCAAGTTCTACTGCCCCGGGAAGGGCCTGGTTCGCGAGGAGGGCTCCTCCAAGAGCACCGACCTCGTCCGCCTCGGCTGACCCGGGGACCACCGTTGCCAGCCCGGATCAATCCGGACGCGAGACAGGGCCGGCGGAAACCGGCCCTGACCTCCGCTTCTTCTGAGTCGGGACGGCGGGACTTGAACCCGCGACCTCAGCGTCCCGAAAACGGCCCCGGCGGTTCTGAGCGGACGCCCACGGACTGAAACAGCAGGTCAGCGGCATTGTCTGGACGTCGGTGGACAAACGCGAACGAGGGCACGCGCGGCGATGGACGCGCGATGGAGCCCGTTGCTCATTGTCCGGGAATTCCGTTCGGGCGATGCATGCAATTAGGGCAAATTCCCCTTCGCGGAACTGCTGCCGGGCGCTTTGCGGCTCGGCCAAGCACCTTGACATGCCGACCCGCCCGTTGCACAGTTACGCTGTAACAGCGAAACAGAGGTGCGACGATGGCCACCCAACCGGTTCGGGTCCCCGACGAGGTTCACGAGGAAGTCCAGAACGCCGCGCGCCTCATCGGCTGCACCTCCGGGGAGCTGCTGGCCCGCGCCTGGCTCGCCTTCCGGCAGTCGCCGGAGTTCCGTGAGGAGTTCGCCTTCTTCCAGAAGGCCTTCTCGGCCGGCGACCTCGACGCCGTCACCGAGCATCTCCGCCGTCTCGGAGCCACCCGCGCAAGCGACCGGGCGACCGCTGGCCGGGCCGAGCGCGGATCCGCGGGATGAAACCGAGGGCGCTGTTGGCCCGTCTTGCCCGGGGGGAATTGGCCAACGTGAGTTTCCCGGACGCCGAGCGCTTGGCCGAGGCGCTGGGGTTTACTCTGGATCGGGTGGCCGGTAGCCACCACATCTACCGGCATCCTGACGTGACCGACCGGCTCAACCTCCAGCCGTCCCGCAGCGGCGACGCCAAGCCATATCAGCTCCGCCAACTGCTCCAGCTCGCAGAGCGCCACGCCCTTACCCTCCCGGAGGAGAAGCAGTGAGCGAGTACCACATCAACCTCTTCTGGAGCCCCGAGGACGATGCTTGGATCGCCGACGTTCCGGACCTGACCTACTGCTCCGCCCACGGGCCCACTCCCGAGGAAGCGCTTCGGGAGGTCCTCGCGGCTCAGGAGGCATGGCTCGAATCGGCCCGAGCTCACGGCGATCCCATCCCGCCGAGGCGCTATCGGCCAGCCATCTACGCCGCCGGCTGAAGGTCGCAAAGGGACGACGGGAACCGTCAGCAGAGGCTCAGACAGGACGATCCCGACGTTCCCAGCTCGAACGGCGGCCAGGATCTGCCCGGGGTCGGGGTTATGACGTACCAGATGAGGATCTGCGTGTCGGCCACCACCGCGGTGGCCGGCGTCATCGGGTGAGGTCTTCACCGAGGCCCTCACCCATCTCCCGGCGGATCTCGTCGAGATGCTCCTGGGTGAACCCGAGGGGCGACGGTGCGCGCCGAGGCGGGAGATACGTCGCGGGTTCCGAAGCGGCTGGATGCGGACCGTGTCCCCGGGCCCCACCCCGTGGCGGGCGAGCTCGTCCGCCGGCACGACGAGCTCGCCGTCATCTCCCACAGGAACTTCGAACGGGTGCGCTGGTTCTGCCATGTCTGGCTGCTCCTTCGGCGCCGAGGCGTCACTCCATTCTGGACGGAGCTGTCGGGCAGTGGGCCGGTGAGGGTCCCCTGTCCCACCCTCACCGGCCCGGACGGTCAGCACGTGGTGGTGCCCGATGCCCCTTGCCCGGTGACATGTGCTCGGTGCAGGGCTGCCCGATGACGGGTGTTGCGCTGCCCCTCGCGCCCCTAGGCCGGGTCATGGCTACGCCGGAAACCAGGCCGCCGGCGTATCGGCCTCGTGCTCGCTCCGCCCGGACCGGCTACCTCCTTCACCGGCCCGCTGCCCACTTGCTCACTCCACGAGCTCTGTCGTCCAGTTGGCCTCTTGGACCCGAACGTCGAGCTCCCGGTACCGGCGGGCGATGTCGTCCGCCTCGCGCCGGAGCTCGCCGACCGGCAGGTCGGTCAGCTGTCGAAGCTCGCTGCGAAGTTGTCGACCCCAACCGCGGCGTTCGTCGTGGCCAGCGGCGGCGTCGGCCACGGCGGTCACCAACTTGCGCCGGAGGGCGAGCGCATCGCGCTGCGCGATGGCGTCGGTAATGGTCAGGCCGGGCTCGAGCTCGGTCGAGGCGTTCGTCGAATTGATCCGGCGCACCAGGCCCTCGATCTCATCGGTCACGGCCCTCGCTTCGGCCAGCAATTCCTCGGCCCGCTCTGGCGGCTCCTCGCCTTCCTGGTACCGGGCCGATGCAACCGCACGCGCCTGCAGTTGAGACAAGCGCTTCTGCGCGTCGCTCCGCAGGGCAAGGGCTTCAGCCAGCTTCATCCTTCATCACCTCCTCTCCGAACGGGAGGACGAAGGATGGCAGGCCACCTATCGGCCGTCGAACGGATTTCTCTTGGCGCCGGCAGGCGATGAGCCGGTGAGGCATGCGGCCGACTGCCCGAGGCAGGGTCGCGGGGTCGTCGCACGGACCGTCGTTATGCGCCACCGTTCCGCCCGTGGCGCAGCTCGCCAGATCCGCCCGGGTACGGCACTTCCTGCTCGCTGCTTGCGATCATGATTTCGAGTCGGGGGGCCTACTGTGCGTCGCCTGGTGAGGTGGACGACAGCCCGTTCGGCGTTTGGCAGACCAGGTCGTTGGAGAGTTCAAGTTGACCTTCCCGCCGCTGGTATTGACCAGTCGTGTCCTCGAGCAACCGGAAGTGGTCCGTTTCGAGCGTGTAGGTCTGGCGGTTCCAGGCGTAGTGGTCGACGGCGGCCGGGCCGGCCAGCCAGTAGTCCATGCTGGTGTGGGCGCCATCGCCGGTGACGTCGGGGTATCCGACCGGCTCGGAGGCGACCTGGACGACCCGGTCGAGACGTCCATTCCCATCGCTGTCCAGGCAATGGGTGCCAACTGATCCGGGGTAGCCGGTGCTGTGACCGTAGTAGCCGAATCCTGCCGGCAGGCCGTCCGGACCGATCGCCACCATGACGCGACAGGCCACCACGGTGGTGAACTTGACTGATAGCCCGGTGTTCCCGCCGATGTCGACCAGGACTTCGTCGCGGCCATCACCATTGACGTCAACCACGCCATCGACCTCGCCGATCCCAGACTCGGGAAACTCTTCGTCGGTGATTCCACCGGCCCCGAACGCGATGCGAATCCGGTTGGGAGGGTCGAACAGGCCTGCGCTTACATCTGCGGCGCTGCCGGCCGGCTGATAAATCGTCACGGTGTCGGGGCGACCGTCACCGTCGAATTCGCCTCGGTCCGATCCGCGTACCTCGCCAAGGCCGACAAGGGACGCCCGCTGAGATCGGCATCCCGAGTCGCCACCGTCTACCTCCACCGCCGCGTCCGTCACCGGCTCAGCTCGTGGGGCCACCCGGTCCGGGCTCGAACACCCTCCAACAACGAGGGGCACCATCACAAGTCCGGCGAGGAGCCTCCCCATGGCTTCCAGTATGACGACCGGCTCGCCTGGCGAGGCACTATCTCCTAGGTGAGGAAATCCTCACCCTGGCTCGTGCATCCAAGCTGTTGAGGACGGCCTTGCCGGGCCTGCTCCAGCTCGTCAAAGAACCGTCCGGCACCTATGGGCGTTCGGTCCGACGCCAGTAGTAGTACTTGGTTCGATCGGAGGCGTAGGTCATCCCGTAGTCCTTGCCACTTTCCGGAGTCTCGATGGGGTCGACCGCTGGATCAAGTGGCCGCCAATCTGGGTCCCGGTTGTAATTCTTGGCGGCCTCATCCGGCGCGACCGACGGGGCGTACTCACGTTGGGCTTCAACCAGCGAGAGTCGGTTCGCGCCCCGCTCATCGTGGGGAACCGCAGTTGAGAAAGGTCGTCGTGCCATCCGCAGATAGCGCAGTACTCATCCGTTCCCGGCTCGTCGTCCAAGGTGAGCCAGCCACAGCAAGGACATGGGTACAGCGTGGAAGGGCCGTCGGTCACAGAGGCATTCTTGCTTGCTCGCCGGGCCGGACCTGCCCTTGGCCACGGACCGGGACCCCGAACGCTATCGGCACATCCTGATTAGGGGAGGCGGCGGTCAGGCGGCCTCCGGAGTGAACCGGCCTGGGCGTCTGTGACGATCTCGCGCTCTTGCACTCGTCGGGCCTGAGTGGCCTCTGCAATTCGATCGGCCAACCGAGCGTCCTCAACCAGGTCCGTCACGCCCTCGCGGTAGAGCGCAGCCAGGCTCGCGGCAACGAGTTGCGGGTCGTGGATTCCGGGGTTCGAGGAAAACCGCCAGACTCGCCGGTCCGGGCCTACAACCGTCATCGTCCCTGCTAGCGGCATGCCGCTCGCCTCCTCAGCGACCCCTACGGCCCACAGTTCGGTCCCGCCGAGTCGCACGGCGTGAAACTCGAAGCCTTCTCCGTCGGTCTCGCTCAGGACCGCTGCGATGGCTTCCTCGTGAGTGATCGGCACGGGCGCATACTGCTTGCTCGTGCAGGGCGGTACCAGACCCAGGCCCGCCCGGCGCCGGCCGCTCTGCGGCCGCTCATACCGGCACTTTCGCGCCGGGTCCATCCGGGCCTGGTGGCCGGGGGCCAGCCTCTGATGCCGGGACCGGATTTTGGTGAGACGATCGGGGGACTCGAGGGTCTTAGGAAGGGTGATCATCGAATCGCTGGAGCCGGCTACGAGCTTCGACGACTTCCTGGCTGCTGACGGTGCCCGGTTGCGGCGGATCCTCGTCGCCAAGTACGGCGTTGAGGTCGGAAGCGAGGTCACTTCCGACATCCTGCTGTGGGCGTGGGAACACTGGAACGATCTGGAAGGGGTCAACAACCGGCTGGCCTACCTCTATCGAGTGGGCCAGTCGAAGAGCAGGCGCTACTGGCGGTGGCGGCGGCGGCCCAGCTTTCCGCCCGAAGTCACCAGAGGAGTACCGGACCCTGAACCGGGGCTTCCGGGAGCGCTGGCTCGACTTCCCGAGGCCCATCGGATGGCGGTTCTGCTCGTCCACGCCCACGGTTGGAGCTACGCCGAGGTGGCGGAGGCGCTGGGAGTGGAGGTCTCGACCGTGCGGAACCACGTCCACCGTGGACTGAACAAGCTGCGGCTGATCCTGGGAGCCCGATGACGATGAACGACGAACTCGAGCGCCGCCTCCGCTCCTACGGACAGGTCCTCGACGAGGCGGCCACCGGCCGCGAAGCGACCGCCGTTCCGGCCGGCACGCCCCGACTGGGACGGCGGGGCCTGGCCGTCGCCGGGGCCATCGCGGCAGTCACCGCCGGCGCCCTCGGGATCAACGGCGTCGTCGGCAGCGACTCCGAGCGGCAGGTGCAAGTCTCCAGCGGCGGCGAACCGACGCCGACTGGACCGGCCGACTGTCCCGACCCGACCGCGGAACACATCCGGGTGGTCGCCGCCGAGCCCGGACCCGGCGACACCGTGGCGGTCATGCCGCCCGACGCGTGGCGGAATGCCGTACCCTTCCCCCGCACGCGCTCAGCCGAAGCGAGATCGCCCGCCGCTTGCCCGGCGCCCAGACCAAACTCGTCCGGCTCACCCAGATCACCCGGTCGCAGCAGTGGGCCGGGATCTGCTCCTCGGCCCCATGTCCCGACGGGCTTGTGGTCTGGGCGGCGTTGCGCCAAGGCCCCCCGGAAACCTTCCGCCACTCCTGTCCCGCCGGCGCGCCGCCAGAGGCATGCGCGGGCTCATGGGAACTCTCGATCATCGACGCTTCGGGTGGCGGCGCCAACTACGGAACGAACATCGGGAACGGCACCCCACCGCCCGAGTTCGCCGGATGGGAAGACCTCGCCCCATAACGCAAGCCGCCATTCTCGGCGTCGGCAACCCGCACCGGATCGGCACGGGTGCGCTAGTCGTCATCCCCAACGGATGCGACGGGCGCAACCCTGGAGGATTACGAGGCGAAGGCCGTCGTCCTCAGTGAGTCCCAGTCGACTCGCTCGTGACGCCGAGTCATAAGCCGCTTCGGCGACGTCGCGGTTGAGTGCCTCCGAAAGGGCCAGGGCGGCGTCAGCCCGGAAGAAGAGCGCCCTGACAGCGACCCGTCCGAGCTCGTGCCGCCCTCGGCAGCCAGTGCTTCGAAGCTGCGTTGGCGGATTTCGTCGGACATCCGAGCCATCTCGGCCTGTAGTAGGGCACGCTTGTCCTCGCCGTCCCGTCGTTGGAGCCAGGTGAGGGTCGCGGTGACGGCCTCCCCGGTGAGGCTCGTGTGTCGAGCGGCCGTTTCGGCGGCGATCCGAGCGATCAACGGCAGATGTTCCGGCCGAGGGTCGCTCAGGATGGAAGCGAGTTCCGGTTCCCGGAGCATCGGATGGTTCCAGTAACTGTCAGGAACGAGATCCTCGGGCGGCGACACAACTCGGACCCCCAGCCCCTGGAGGGAGGCCCAGTTCTCCGGTAGCCGCACGCCGGTCAGGGCTTCCGCCAGGGCCAGGCCGCTGACCATCCAGTCATCGCTGTCGAAGTGCTCTAAGAGCGGGGCAAAACGGTCCGGCTCGCGACCCCATCGCTGCCGAGGGTCTCGCATGTCGAACTGGGTGATCAGGAGTCCGTCCTCGGCAACTGTGAAGGCGTTGTCCGACTCGACGTTCCAAAAGACGCTGACGACGAAGCCGCCGGCGCTCGAGAGTCGCTTGGCCATCTCTGGCCGTGACCCTTCGATGCCGAAGGGCTCGGCGACGAGTACCGCCCCGGCGACCTCCGCCACGACCGCTAGCTCGAACACGACCTCCCGGTTCAGCGCCTCCCAAACCGAGACCCGCACACCGGAAGCCCAGTCAGCGCCCAGTCGGGCAACGACCTCGCCGGCCGGTACCCCCCGACACCAGGTGACCATCGCCTGGACATCAGAAAGCTCCCCCTGATCGAAAAGCCCCCGGTAATACGGCCGCGCATCCATCACGCCATGATGCCTCTCCAAGTGGCGGCCCTCGGCCCCGTGTGCCCCGTCTGCCATACGGACCGGTAAGACCGGCATATCTACACCTCCGAGCGATCCCTGTTCCCGAGCGCAACCGGTTGCGCTCAAGGCCCTATAGGGGCCCTCAGCGCAACCGGTTGCGGTGGGGCACAGCGGGAACAGCGCGGTAATGCCGGGACTGCGCTCGGCTCGCTGGACGGGCGAGCCGACCGATAATCGGCGATACGCGCCTGACCATTCCGGGAGAACGGGCGGTCGGGTCACGGGCCGAAGTCGATTTCCATGCCGTGGCCGTGGCCTGGCGGTTGGATCTCAGCGGCACGGCGGAGGTTGGCAGTGTGGTGCTGGCCGAGTGCCTGGATCTCGGGGAGTTCGGGGAGCGGGTGGAGTTCTTTGTCGAGGCTTTGGAGGCGGCGGACGGCTTCGGGGTGTTCGCTGAGCCAGGTGCTGTGTTCCCGGCGGGCGGTTTCGAGTTCGTCGCGGCGTTCCTCGACCTGAGTGATGGCTTGGTCGAGGTCGTTCACTCCGGGCCCGACGGTGGCGACGTAGTTCGCTTCAGCGGCGGACTCCTTGTCGGCCCAGCGGGTGGCCTCTTTGCGCCAATGTCGGCGGTCTCGCCAGTTGTCGGACGCCTCGGCATGCCGCTGCGCGTCGCAGTGCTTGTCCCGGGCCTCGATGTACCGGTGGGCGGCCTGGCCTTCGGGGGTTCCTGCGTACCGTCCCTGGCCGGTCAAGAGGTGCGTGCGGTCCCGGCGTAGCTCGGCGAGTTGCTGCTCCACCTTGGCCAGCTCGGGGCCCGGGTCCTCGGGGATGGCGGCGGCAACGGCTCTCCGCTCCGCTTCGAGGCGGGCGTGGTGGAGGGCGGCTCGCATCCCGGCGGGGGCGTGGTGGTTGTGTTCGACGGCGAGGGGCTCGGTGGCGGGGGTGCCGGAGTCGATGGCCCAGCGGGCGCGGTGGTCGACGGACCAGTCGCGGGTGAGGTCTTCGGCGGCCTGGTCGAGGGTGTCGGCGACGACGTGGACGGTGTTGTACTCCCGTCCTCGGCTCATGGAGACGTAGCCGAGTTGGCGGCCGCCGCCGTCCTCGTAGCGGTGAGCGACATCGACCGTCGAGGCCTGGGCGCGGTGGACGGTGACGGCGTAGCCATAGGCGAGGCGGTCCTTGGCGAGCTCGTCGCCTTCGAGGCGTTCGAAGCGGCCGTCGTCCATGCGGACGATCAACGCCGGGCGATCGGGGTTGACGGAGACGACCTCGCCGCGTTCAGAGGTGACGACCTGGCCGTCGGCGGCGGGGGCGAGGGTCACGATCCGGTCGCCGAGGCGGTAGTGGCGGCCGCCGGGTGCGACGAGTTCGGGGCCGGTGAGGCGGCCGTCGAGGGCGAAGCGGTCGCGGGCGAGTCGGTTGAGGGCGTCCACGTTCGTTCGCCGCCAGGCGTACATGGCCGAGTCCTTGCCGGCGCAGTGGTCGGCGTACCAGCCGTCCACGGTTGACTGCAGCGCTTCGTGGGCGTCCGGGGCGATGCGGATCCGGTCGTTTGCGGCGTACCAGGCGACGGCGTCGGCGACCTTCCCGCCGCGGAGTTGGCGGAGTGCTTCCCGCTCGTGGGGGTCGTCCTGGCGGACGTTCTCGGCCAGGACGTGGACGATGCCGTGGTGGCGGTTGAGCAGCGCCCGCAGCGCGCCGCCGGGGCCGACCGGGCCGAGCTGGCGGTGGTCACCGACCAGGATCACCTTGGCTTTGGCGAGATCGCAGGCGGTGAGGAGGCGGAGCATGTCGCCGTCGTCGGTCATCCCGGCCTCGTCGAGCACGACGACATGCCGAGGGGTGAGGTGCAGGGTGCCGTGGTCCAGGCGCCACAACAGCGAGGCCACCGTCCGGCTCTCGGCCAGGCCGGCTTCCCGGCCGAGGGTGCGGGCGGCCTGGCCCGAGGTTGCCGTTCCGACGACCTCGTAGCCGGCGGCGGTGTAGGCCTCAGCGGCGCAGCGGATGGCGGTCGTCTTCCCGACACCGGCCAACCCGAGCACGAGCGAGATCCGCCGCCCCTCCTCGACAGATCCCCCGCACCGCCGTCGTCCTGCCCGGACGTCAGCGGACGGCCAAGGACGGACTCGGACCGGGCAATCGCCGTCTCCACCAGATCCGGCGCGACGACGGCGGCGCCCGTCACGCCCGTGCCCCGGGCAACGAGGTCGGCAACCGCCGCTTCGGTGGCCAGCACCGAGGCGGTGGCGTAGGTCCGTTCCCGGGCGCCCTTCACCCCGAGGAGCGGGACGCAGTCGGGAACGGCCAGCACCCGGTTGACGACCCGGGTGAGGTCCTCGACGGGCCGGCCGTAGAGGGCCGGGCCGACCGCCACCACGACGTCGGCGGCGGTGAACACCTTGGCCACCGACAGGCGACCCTCGGGAGCGAGCGCCTCGCCCATCAGCCGGAGGATCTCCCGCTCCGACAGCGGCGGCTCCAACGCTGCTTCCCGGCCCGCCCGCTCGACCGAAGCGACCAGCTCGGGAACGGTCCAGCCGACCTCGGCCAGCTCGTCGTGCCAGCGGGGCATCAGCTCGCCGACCGGGGTGTGGCGCTTGACGGCCCGGGTGTCGCGGGCGGCGATGTTGCGGGCCCGGTAGCTCGACTCGCCCCGGGCCTCGACCGCCTCGCTGATCTCCGCCGCCCGCTTCGAGTGGATCTCGAGCACCTCGTCGGGAATCCCGACGATCCGCCAGTGGCCCAGCCGGCCGGACGGGCCGTGGTCCGGGGTGATGGCGTAGCCGAGCTCGACCGCCACCCGGGCCGACGCGGCCCGGCCGACGATGGTGGCGGCGTGGAGGTGCTCCCGCCACAGGGTCGTGTCGGCCGCTTTCCAGCCGCCTTCGGCGTCGAGCATCTCGACCACGTTGGCGACCAGCACGTGGTCGTGCGGGGAGGGGTCGCCGGCCCGGGAGGTGGCGTGGCGGGTGTGGGCGTAGACCAGTCCGCTGGTGGCCGTGGCTGTCCGCTGCCGTCCCCGCCGGCCGCCCCGGGTCTGGGTCACCGCCTCCAGGTAGGAGAGGGTGGCGTCGCGTTCGGCGTCCATGATCCGGTGCATGTCCTCCGCCCGGCCGATCACCCCCAGCTCGGCCACCGACTTCTGCGCCGAGATCACCAGCTCCATCCCCGGCCGGGTCGTCGACGCCAGCCGCTCCCCGGTCGTCGGGTCGCAGGCACCGCCCGGGCCGTAGATCGCGGCGTACTGGGCCTCGGTCACCCGGCCGACCAGGCCGAGGCGCTCGGCGCCGGCGCCACCCCACACCAGCGGCGTCTCGCCCCGGGAGGCGTAGTAGGCGAGGGCGCGGCCCGGGAAGTCATCCGCCCGGCCCATCACCGTCTTCTCGTGATAGGCGACCGAATCGGCCCCCATCATCCGCATCCAGGCCACCGCCGCCTCCCGCAACCACCGGTTGCAATCGTGTTCGAGGCTTTCAGGAATGGGGTCAGGTATACAGCAGGAATGGGGTTAAGGGAAGGGGATTCAAGTGGGTGGATTCGTGAAGTGTGATGTGATCGATAATGCTAAGTAATAGTGAGAGGCAGTGAGTAATTGTGCGTAGAAGTTCGGTGCCGTTCGTGGGCGTACGGCGGCGTCCTTTCCGAGGAGCCGGCAACCTGAGGGAAGGACCGAGGAGGAATCGATGGCGCCCTGACCAGGAGGAAAGTTCCTCGTGCGGGGCCTCGTAGCGCTCCAGAGAATTTTTTCCGGAGTCGGCGGGCGTCCATCGAGTGTCCCTGAGTGTCCCTGAGTACCTCCAAGTGCCTATCAGTGCCGCCTGGTCCGCCTTTTGACGCTACAGCGTCAAATTACATGGGTGTACGTCTTGCAAATCGCGCGGTATCATCGCAGCCCCTGGGAAACGCCAGCATTCATCCACGGAGGTGAAACACGGACCAGCGCAACACCGCATCGGACCTGCTCCGGCTCTGGGGCGAGGACGCCGCCAGCCCGGCCCCTCGCCGAGACCCACGGCGCCGGCAGGCCCGTCCGAAGGAACAGGCATCGGCAACGCCCGCTCAGCCCGATGAGCCAAGCCCCACGAATACCGGCGAACTCGTCTTGCTGCTCACGATCGAAGGCACGGGGAAGGCACTCGGCGTCGCGCGATCGACGGTCTATGAGCTGATCGGCAACGGGGACCTCGAAGTCGTTCACATCGGGCGGTCGGCCCGGGTGCCGGTGGAGTCCGTTCAAGGCTTCGTCCGCCGGCTCCGGGCCGGCTGAGCCCGGCGAGCCGGGGCTGGGGAGCCATGAGCATCAAACGCCGGGTCCGCAAGGACGGGTCCCCCGTCTACGACGTGCGGCTGCGCGATGCGGCCGGGCGCGTCTACACCCGTACGTTCCGCACCAAGAAGGCGGCCGAGGCCTACCAGTCCCGCGAACAGGCCGACCGGTCCCGAGGTGTCTGGCTCGACCCGGCGAACGGTGCGACGCCGTTCGCCGAGCTGGCCGCCCACTGGCTGGCGTCCAACCCGGGCAAGCGCCCCAGCGGCTGGGCCCGGGACGAGACCATCATCCGCGTTCACCTCCTCCCCGCCCTCGGGTCCCGGCCGATCGCCTCGATCACCCCGGCCGACGTACAGCGGCTGGTCATCGGCTGGACCGCCCGCCTGGCGCCCAGGACGGTGAAGCGCCAGTACGGGGTCCTCCGCGCCATCTTCCGGGCCGCGGTCGAGACCGACCTGCTGCTGCGGTCGCCATGTCGGGGAGTGAAGCTCCCGGCCGCGCCGCACATCGACCGGCACATCGTCACGGCCGACGAACTCGCGGCGGTAGCCGACGCCCTCGGGTCCGACTACGGGCCGATGGCCTACCTAGGCGCCGTCCTCGGGCTGCGGTGGGGCGAGTGCGCAGGCTTGCGGGTCGGGCGCCTCGACTTCCTCCGCTCCACCGTCACCATCGCCGAGCAGATCTCCCGCGGAGCCCACGGACTGAGGGTCAGCGGCCCGCCCAAGTCGGACGCTGGTCGGCGCACGCTCGCTGCTCCGGAGCCACTCATGGCCATGTTGGCCGGGATCCTGGCCCGCCGGGGCCTGACTGGCGCCGACAGCGACGCTTACATCTTCGCCTCGCCCGACGGTGAACCGCTCGAGTACTCCAACTTCCGTTACCGCCGCTGGCTTCCGGCCTGCGAAGCGGCCGGCGTCAAGGGTCTCCAGTTCCACGACCTGCGGCGGGCCAATGCCACCGGCCTCGTTGCCGAGGGCGTCGACCTGAAGACAGCGCAGAGCCGACTCGGGCATTCCGACCCGCGGCTCACGCTGGCGATATACGCGCAAAAAACGACCGAAGGCGATCGCCACGCAGCGGATTTGTTGGGCGACCGATTCATGGGAAAAAACGACCCCTCGCGCGAATCGCGCGCGATGGACGCGCGATGGAACGGGCCCGAACGCGAGGGAGGGGCCACCGGAATGGCCCCTGACCTGCGCTCCTACCAGTCGGGACGGCGGGACTTGAACCCGCGACCTCAGCGTCCCGAACGCTGCGCGCTACCAAGCTGCGCTACGTCCCGAAGGGGCTGAGTCTAGCCGACCACCTCTTTCGCCTCGGCAGGAGTTTCGGGGGCGGCGGTGTCATCGGCGGGCGGCTCGGCTTCGGCGGCTCGGCGCTCTTCCTCCGCGGCCAGGAGCGTCTTCACCGTGCGGCGGAGCGTTCCGGCGTCGATCGGCTTGACCAGCAGGGCGTCAGCCGTCGAGCGGCGGCCGAGGAACCTGTCGGCCTCCCGGTCGAGGAGGAGCAGGATCGGAACGTGGGGTAGGCGTCCACCCGATTCCTCCAGCCGGAGGTCGATCGCCACGGCCATCCCGCCCATGTTGCCGATCTGGAGATCCACGATGACCAGGTCGGGCTCCCGTTCGGCCACCACCTGGCGGACGTCGCGGCCCGCTTCGACCTCGATGACGTCGAAACCAGGACCACAAAGGGCGGCCCGGACGTGGTCGCGCACCCAGGCGGCGTCACTGGCCACGACGATGTTCGGCACTCTCGCACCTCACTCTCACCGGCCGCGTCACCCGAAACCCTCCGGCCGGGTTCGAGTTCGGCGCTCGCCGCAGGCTACCCGGCGCTTTCGTGACCGTCCGAAGGGGCGGCGGGAGCCGAGCCCAGCAGGTAGCGCCCGACCTCGGTCAGGCTGGCGATGTCGCAGACCTCCACCTCGAGGAGCGGCACCCGGACGATGGGTACCGACCCCACCGAGCGTTCGAGCCCCTCGAGGTGGCCGAGCTCCCGCTTCGACAGCTCGATGAAGTCGGCCAGGTTGGCGTAGAGCTCCCCCAGCTGGCGGGCCGCCGCCCCGTCCCCGCTGGCCGAACCGGGACCGGCGGCGCCGAACTCGGGATGGATCCGGTTGACCACGAGGCCGTCGATCCGCAGGCCGCCCTGTTCGAGGCGGTCGGCGAAGTAGGCGGCCTCGGCCACGGCGTCCCGGGCCGGGGCCGTCACCAGCACGAACGCCGTGCGGTCGTCGCTGAGCAGCTCCATGACCCGGGCGGCCCGCTGCCGGAACCCGTCCTCCATGCCCTCGAAGGCCTGGAAGAACAGCACCAGGTCCTCCACCACCTCGGTCCCGATGACCTTGGACACGGTGCGGAAGAAGGCCTGCAGGGCCAGGTTGGCCACCCGGAACGACGCTCGGGTGGGGGCCATCACCAGCCGGAACAGCTTGTTGTTGAGCAGCCGGGTGAGCCGGGCCGGCGCATCGAGAAAATCGAGTGCGTTCCTGGTCGGGGGGGTGTCGATGACGATCAGGTCGTAGCCGCCCTCGTCGTGCAGCTCATGGAGCTTCTCCATGGCCATGTACTCCTGGGTGCCGGCCAGAGCCCCGGAGATGTTCCGGTAGAAGCGGTTCTCCAGGATCCGCTCGCCCTGGGTCGGATCGACCGAGTACTTGAGCACGAGGTGGTCGAAGGTCGACTTCGTGTCGAGCATGAGGGCCGACAGGCGGCCGCCGGCCGGGGCCGTCCCGTCGGGGTCCCACAGCTCCCGTTCGATCTCGTGGGCGGTGTCGGACAGGGCGGCGAGGCCGAGGGCGTTGGCCAGCCGCTTGGCCGGGTCGATCGTCACCACCACGGCGTTGCGGCCCCCTCGGGCGCCGGCCAGGGCGAGGACGGCGGCGGTGGTCGTCTTCCCGACGCCCCCGCTGCCGCAACAGACGATGATCGGCCGCTCGCCGGCCAGCCGGCCCAGTGGCCCGTCGGCGGGGTCGTCCGACGCCGGAGCGGGGTCGGGGCTCTCGCCCGCGACGGTCACGCGCCGACCGGCAGAGCCGAGAGCCCGGCGGTGAGGGCGTCGGCCAGGACCTCGAGCTGCGCCGGCCCGATGTCGGCGGAGAAGAGGAAGGGCAGGATCACCTGTGGCACGTCGAGCCGGTCGGCCAGCCGGGTCAGCTGCTGGACCTGCAGTCGCCGCCGGCTGGTCAGGAAGTGCGCCGCCCGGGCCAGGTGCTCCACCTCGCCGTCGGGGACGGTGACGCCGGCCAGGTCGGCCCTGGCCCGGATCTGGTCGACGTCGGTCAGCCCGTCGAGCGGCCGGTCGGGGTAGACGCCGTTGACGACGAGCGGGCCCAGCGTGAGGCCGATCCGTTGGCGGAAGGCCTCGGCCGTCTCGACCGTCTCGTTGACGGGGGTCTCCTCGGGGAGGGTCACCAGCATCACCTGGGCCCGCTCGGGGTCGGCCAGCATCTCGGCGACCTCCACCGCCTGGGCCAGCACCGGCCCGACCCGCACGGCGTCGAGCAGCCCCTTGGGGGAGAGGAGGAAGTTGACGGCATGCCCGGCGGCGGGGCCGTCGACCACGATGACGTCGGCCGCTTGGGCCCGCTGCAGCGATTTGACCTTGCCGAGCACCAGGATCTCCTTCATCCCGGGTACGGCGGTGGCGACGATGTCGAGCGCCCCGATGCTGACCAGCCGTCTCGACATCCGCCTGAGACCGTGGGTCTCGAGGTACTCGATGAGCGCCTCGTCAGGGGCCAGGGGCAGGGCGGTGACGCCGGGGTAGACCTCCTCCTCGCGGTCGAGCGGGCTCCTCCGACCGAACATCGAGGCGAGCCCGGACTTGCCCTCCAGCTCAACGAGGAGCACCCGCCGGCCGGCCCGGGCCGCCGCCACCGCCAGGGCGGCGGCGGTCGTCGTTTTGCCCACGCCGCCCTTCCCGGCCACGATGATCACCCGGGACGAGGAGCACCACTCGGCCAGCTCCATCGCCCCTCATGGTAGAGACCCCCGTTGCGACGCCCGCTCCTCGCTTCCCTGATACTCCTCTCCGTGGCCCTGTCGTGGGCCGCGACCCCGGCGCGGCTCGGGGGTTCACCTGCCGCCCCCGACGATACCGAGGCGGCCGAGACCCCCGAGCGGCACATGGAGGTCGTTCAGGTCGAGGGCGCCATCGACCCGGTGGTGGCCGACCTCATCCAGCGGTCGATCCGCCGGGCCCAGACCAACGGCGCCACGGTCGTGATCCTTCAGATCAACTCCAATGGTGCTCTCGACACCGACCCCCTGGCGCTCATCGACGCGGTGCGCACCTCGAAGGTGCCGATCGCGACCTGGGTCGGGCCGGGCAAGGCGACCGCCCGGCGGCGCGGCGGCGGCGCTCGTGGCCGTCGCCTCGTTCTCCGCCGCCTCGCCGAGCGCCCGCCTCGGCCCCATCGGTCCGTCCCGCCTGGACGGGAAGCTGTCGAGCGACGGCGTGGTTCTCCACCAGCTCCCCGGCCTGCCGACGCTGGACGGGTCCCAGATCGTCGCCCGCGTCAGTACTTCGATCGGCGTGCCTCGGGCACCCGGGCCGCCGAGGCCGGGGCCATCGACGTCGTGGCCCCGACGCTCGGCGACCTCATCGTCGGCCTGCACGGCCAGGAGGTGCCGACCGCCGCCGGGCCCGTCCGCCTGTCGACGGCCAAGCAGATCGACACGAAGGACGGGCCCCGCCAGACCGCCGACCAGCCCGTCCGGTTCCTCAAGCTGGGGACCTTCGCCTCCGTCCAGCACTCGCTGACCAGCCCGTCGGTGGCCTTCCTGCTGCTGATGGTGGGCCTGGCGCTCATGGTCTTCGAGTTCTTCACCATCGGCATCGGGCTGGCCGGCCTGACCGGGGCGGCGGCCGTGGCCGGGTCCTTCTTCGGCTTCTCCCACCTGCCGGTCAACGGCTGGGCGCTGGCGCTGCTCCTGCTCTCCACGTTCGGCTTCGCCATCGACGTCCAGGCCGGTCACCAGGGCTTCTGGACCGGCATCGGCGCCGTCGGCCTCCTGGCCGGCTCCGCTCCGTCTGTTCGGCGGGTCGGCCGCCCTCGACGTGCCGCTGTGGCTGGTGGTCCTGATGTTCGTCGGGCAGATCGTCTTCATGCTGGGGGGCATGACGGTGGCCGTCCGGAACCGGTTCTCCATCCCGACCGTGGGTCGCGACTCGATGATCGGCGAGCTCGGCGAGGCCCGCACCGAGCTCGAATCCGGACGGGGTCGTGACCGTCCGGGGCGCGCCGTGGCGGGCCCGCACCCATCGGGGCCGACCCGTCTCCGCCGGCGGGCCGGTCCGGGTCGTGGCGGTCGACCGCCTGGTGCTCGAGGTCGAGCCGGGGGAGGCTCCGGCCGAGGTGTGACGCCGGGCGAAAACCAAGGACCCTTTCGACCCTTGTCCGGGGTGAACGGCCGAGATAGGTTCCCGCCCGCGAGCCGAGCGGACCCCGCCGACCGGCCGGCGGTTTCGAGAGAGGAATCATGTTCGGGAGCGCGACGCGGACGCTCGAAGAGACCTGGCAGCTCCGGGCTGCCTGTCGGGGGCCCGACAGTTCGCTGTTCTTCCCCCCGAGCCACTTCGAACGCAAAGACGAGAAGGAATTCCGCGAGGAGCGGGCCAAGGCGATCTGCAAGACCTGCTCGGTGCCGCCGAGCCTGCCTCGACTACGCCCTGCGGATCCGCGAGCCCCACGGCATCTGGGGTGGGCTCAACGAGATCGAACGCAAGACGAAGCTCTCCGCGCGAGCCGGTTAGGTCCCGAGCCGGGGGCCGGGGAACCGTTCGTCGCCCCGCCGGCGGGTGACGCCCTCGGCGTCGAAGTGGGCCAGGATCGCCAGGACGTACTTCCGCGACGATCCCAGGAGGTCGCGGACCTGCGACACGGTCAGCGAACCGTGACGCTCGAAGCCCTCCCGGACGACCAGGCGCGCCTTCTCGACGGCGGCGGCGGTGAAGATCGTGCCGTCGAGGTCGAGCAGGAGCCCCTCCCGCAGCAGGCCCCGGACGATCTCCGGTGACCCGCCGACCTCGGCCGGCGCCGGAGGGGAGAACGGAACGGCGTCGAGGGCGGCCAGCAGCCGCTGCGCCTCCGGCTCGCCGGCCACCCGCCCCCGGTGCCCGGCCAGCCGGGCCCGGCCCTGCTCCACCACGAGGCCCTCGGCTCCCTCGAGGGCGGCCCGGACCCGGGCGGCGTCGAGGCCGAGGGCGGCCGCCAGGGCGGGGAGGTCGAAGCCGGGTTCGAGCGGCTGCCGGCGGTGGTGGTCGGCGACCAGCTCCAGTGCCCGTTGCCGGAGCTCGGCCAGGATCTCGGCGGCCACCAGGTGCTCCCCGGCCGGACGGGCGGCGCCGGAGCGGACGAGGTCCTCGGCCAGGTGCTTGGCCTCGTCGGGGCCGACCCCGGCCAGCGGGCCGATCTCCGCCGGCCGGAGCCACGGCCGCCCGGCCAGGATCCGCGGTCCCGGCGGGCAGCGGGAGCCGGGCCGCGGCCAGCCGGGCCCGGCCCACCGGCGCGACGTCGAGGACCTCCGCCCCGCCCACGGTCGTCTGGCTGCCCGAGTCCCGCAGGACCAGCCGGTCGCCGGGCTGGAGGGGGACGGCGACGTCGAGCCGGAGCCGGCCGAAGACGGCGCTCCCCGCCACGTCCTCGCCTTCCCCGGCCCCCTCGGCCGGGCGACCGATCAGGCGGAGGCGGACGTCGTGCTCGCCGGAGCCGATGTAGGCCTTGTAGGTCCCCTGGCGGAGCTCGGCCTCCGGCAGGGCGGTCAGGGCGGCGTCGACCACGGCGGTCACCGCCCACTGGTCGGGCAGGACGAGGGCCGAGCCCCGGGCCAGTTCGGTGTGGTCGACCCCGGCCAGGTTGAGGGCCACCCGGCGGCCGGGGCCGGCTTCGGCCAGCTCCTCGTGGTGGCTCTCGATGTGGCGGACCCGGGCCCGCTTCCGGCCGGGGAGGATCAGCACCTCGGCGTCGAGGGGCAGGGTGCCGCCGGCCATGGTGCCGGTCACGACGGTGCCGGCGCCCTTGGCGGCGAAGACCCGGTCGACCCACAGCCGGGGCCGGCCCCGGTCGGCGGCCAGCGGCGCCGCGGCCAGCATCTCGTCGAGGGCCACCCGCAGCTCGGGGAGGCCCCGGCCGGAGCGGGAGTCGACGGCCAGCACGTCGGTCGGCGAGAACGAGGCGGCCCCGGCCAGCCGCTCCTCGACCTCGAGGCGGGCCAGCTCCAGCAGGTCGTCGTCGACCAGGTCGGCCTTGGTGATGACCGCCAGCCCGTGGCCGATGCCGAGCAGGTCGAGGATCCGGAGGTGCTCCTCGCTCTGGGGCATCCACCCCTCGGTGGCCGCCACCACCAGGACCGCCGCCTCGACCGCCCCCACCCCGGCCAGCATGTTCTTGAGGAACCGCACGTGCCCGGGCACGTCGACGAACCCCAGCTCCTGCCCCGACGGCAGCGTCGTGAAGGCGAACCCCAGGTCGATGGTCAGCCCCCGGGTCTTCTCCTCCGGCCACCGGTCCGGGTCGGTCCCGGTCAGGGCCAGGACCAGCGACGACTTCGCCGTGGTCGACGTGCCCGGCGGTGGCGACGACCCTCACACGCCGTGACATTCGTGGCAAGGGCGGCGGCCAGGCGGGCGTCGTCGGACGGGTCGACGGTGCGGAGGTCGCAGACGACGGCGCCGGCCTCGACCCGGGCCACGATCCCGGCCCCGCGCAGGCCGGCCAGGGCGGCGTCGGCGTCGGCGACCTCGACGGCCACGCCGGCGGAGGGGATCGTCAGGCCGGGGAGGGAGCCGCCGCCGGCGACCGCCTCGGTGTCGACCACCTTGGCTCCGGCCACCGCGACGGCCAGGGCCTCGGCCCGGTCCCGCAGCGCGGCCACCGGGGTGGCCGCCATCCGCCACAGGGGGATCGGCGTCGCCGTCGCCGGCCAGGTAGGCCAGGGCCACGGGCTGCAGGGCGGCCAGGGCCATCTTGTCGGCCCGGACGGCCCGGGCCAGCGGGTGGCGCGCGACGGCGGCCACCAGGTCGGCCCGGCCGGCGATCACCCCGGCCTGGGGCCCGCCGAGGAGCTTGTCGCCGGAGAACGTCACCAGCGCCGCCCCGGCGGCCAGGCACTGGCGGGCGCCCGGCTCGTCCCGCAGCCAGGCCGGGCCGCTCGGCCAGCCAGGGGGTGGCCTCGTCGAGAAGGCCCGAGCCGATGTCGACGACGACCGGCGGCCCGAGGGCGGCCAGCTCGGCCACCGGCGTCGACTCGACGAAGCCGACCATCCGGTAGTTGGAGGCGTGGACCCGCAGGATCAGGGCCGTCTCGGCCGACACGGCCCGCTCGTAGTCGGCCCGGCGGGTCCGGTTGGTGGTCCCCACCTCGACCAGGCGGGCGCCCGGACTCGGCCATCACGTCGGGGACCCGGAACCCGCCGCCGATCTCCACCAGCTCGCCCCGGGACACGACCACCTCACGGCCCCGGGCCAGGGCGGCCAGGACCAGCAGCACGGCGGCGGCGTTGTTGTTCACCACCAGGGCGGCCTCGGCGCCGCAGGCCCGGGCCAGGAGCGCGCCGGCGTGGTCGTGAGCGGGACCCCCTGCTCCCCGGCTCAGGCGGAACTCGAGGTTGGAGTAGCCCGACGGCCACCTCGGCCACCGCGGCCAGCGGCGCCGGCGCCGAGCGGCGCCCGGCCCAGGTTGGTGTGGACGATCACCCCGGTGGCGTTGACCAGCGGCTGCAGCAGCGACCGGCCGACCTCGACGGCCCGCCGGCGGGCGTCGGCCAGCATCGCCTCCTCGGTGACCGCCTCGCCGGCCTCGACCCGCGCCCGGGCGTCGTCCACGACCGCCCGGGCCAGCACCACCGCCAGGCCGTGGGGCAGCGTCCCCGCCGCCGGAGACCTCGGTCCCCGAACGCCCGCAACGCTGCGAGCACCTTCGTCACGGAGGGCAGCGCGCGTCGGGAATCCACGCGTGCAAGCGTAGGCTTTCGGGCCATGAGCCCCCGTCTTCCCCGGCCGGGCCTCCCCGGCTGCGCACGTTCTTCAAATGGCTGGCCTCAGCCTGGCGGCGATCCTGATCGTCCCGCCGGCCACCGCCGGCGTGGCGCTGGCCACCTACCTGTTCATGCCGCTGCCGGCCTCGCTGCCCACGGAGAAGCCGCAGGCCGACTCCCGGGTCAGCATCGTCTACGCCGTCAACGGGACACCGATCGGCGAGTTCCGGGAGGCCGAGACGCGGGTGGTCATCCCCGCCGACCAGATCCCCCACACGATGAAGATCGCCGTCATCGCCTCGGAGGACCAGAGCTTCTACGAGCACTCCGGCGTCGACTGGCGGGGCATCGCCCGGGCCTTCTGGGCCGACGTCCGCAACCGGTCGCTCAAGCAGGGTGGCTCGACCATCACCCAGCAGCTGGCCAAGAACCTCTACACCGACGGCTCAGCGCACCATCACCCGCAAGGCCAAGGAGGCGCTGATCGCCGCCCAGGTCGAGCGGGTGATGGACAAGGACGAGATCCTGGCCAAGTACCTGAACACCGTCTACATGGGCGACTCGGTGTTCGGGGTGGAGGCGGCCGCCCAGTCGTACTTCAAGAAGCCGGCCCAACAGCTACGCTGTCGGAGGCGGCGCTGCTGGCCGGCGTGCTGCCCGCCCCCAGCCTCTACTCGCCCCGCAGCAACCCCGAGAACGCCGAACGCCGCCGCAACGAAGTCCTCGACCAGATCGAGCAGCAGGGGCTGGCCTCCCCGGACGAGGCGGCCAAGGCCCGGGCCGAGACGCACAAGAACTCGAAGGCGAGGTGCGGCCGGTCCGAAGGTGTACCCGCCGCCCGGCGTCGTCGGCCGCTACCCCTACTTCCTCGACTACCTCCGGATCTACCTGCTCGAGGTCAAGAAGTACTCGCCCGACCTGGTCTTCCGGGGGGGCCTGCGGATCGAGACGAGCCTCGACCCGCACCTCCAGGAGCACGGCGAGAAGCTCCTGACCAAGACGCTCCCCGCCCCCAAGGACCCGGAGGCGGCGCTGGTGGCGATCGAGCCCCAGACCGGCTTCGTGCGCACGCTGGTCGGCGGCACCAACTGGGAGGAGTCGAAGGTCAACCTGGCCCTCGGCAAGCTCGGCGGCGGCTCCGGCCGCCAGGCCGGCTCGGCCTTCAAGCCGTTCGTGCTGGCCCGGGCCTTCGAGGCCGGCGTGGCGCCCAGCAAGACCTACTCCGCCCCCTCGTGCATCACGCCCCGGGGCTTCACCGCGCCGGTCTGCAACTACGAGGGCGGCAGCTTCGGGTCGGCCAACCTGTCCCGGGCCATGGCGTCGTCGATCAACACGGTCTTCGTGCAGCTGATCGTCGACGTGGGCATCAAGCAGACGGCCGAGGTGGCCAAGCGGCTCGGCATCACCAGCATCGACCTCGACAAGCCGGTCTACGGCGGTATCGCCATCGGCACCCAGGAGGTCTCCCCGCTCGACATGTCGTCGGCCTTCGGCGTGTTCGCCGCCCGGGGCCTGCGGGCCGAGCCCACGCCCGTCCTCAAGATCATCCAGCGGGACGGGTCGGTCCTGGAGGACAACATCGCCCAGGACCGGACCACCCGGGTCCTCGAGGAGCCGGTGGCCGACAACATGAACAAGATCCTCACCGGCGTGGTCGAGGCCGGCACGGGCACGGCGGCCAAGATCGGCCGGCCGGCGGCCGGCAAGACGGGGACGTCGGAGGAGTACCAGAACGCCTGGTTCGTGGGCTACACGCCGATCCTGTCGACCGCCGTCTGGATGGGGCACAAGGAGGGCAACATCCCGTTGCGGGGCGTCCGGGGCGTCGGCTCCGTGGCCGGCGGCACCTGGCCGGCCCGGCTGTGGCACGACTACATGACCGAGGCCATGAAGGGCGTGCCGGCCACGGACTTCACCCAGCCGGCGCCGATCGAGTCGCTGGCCGACAAGGCCAAACGGGACGCCCGGGGCGGCTTCGACCTCGGCGGCCGCATCGACGCCCCCGGGATCCCGGGCGGGCTTACCTACTACCCGAACCCTCCCCTGCCGGAGGCCAACGCCCCGACGACGTCGACGACCGCTCCGCCGGTCGAAGCGTCCACCACCACGACGACGGTGCCGCCCACGACCACGACCACGACCACCAAACCACCGTCCACCAGCACGACCTTTGGCTTCCGCCGGACCAGCACGACGACCACGACCACACCGTCGCGGGACCGCTTCGGGAACCGCTGACGACCGCCCGCCGGGGGCGGTCGGTCCGAACGGCGGAGCTACCTACCTGCGCTCGCCGGCGCCGCCGGCGTCGGCCGTGCCACCCGGGCACTTGAGGATCTTCTCGCAGGCCGCCCGGATGTAGGGGGCGAACGTCACCCGGTCGGACGTGAAGCCCAACGGCGTGTAGCCGGGGGCCCCCACGCCGAGGACCTCGCCCTTGGAGTTGAGGATCGGGCCGCCGGCGAAGGGCCCGGTGACGGCGGCGTCGTGCATGACCCCCACCGCCGACACGTCGGCCACGAACCCCTGGGTGATGGATCCGCCGGTGCCACCGACGCCGGCCACGTCGAAGATCCGCTCGCCGTACTGGGGCGGTGCATCCGCCGCCGCCCACTTCACCCGGGGCAGGCTGCCCTTGTTGACGATGAGGAGCGCCAGATCACGCTCCTCCTGCCAGGTCCACAGGGTGGCGTCGATCCGCTCGTTCCCCTTGCGGAGCACGACGGCCGGTCCGGGCTTCCTCGTCGAGGCCTTCACCACCGTCAGCGAGGTGACCAGGTACGACTTCTCGGCGTCGGACGTGACCACGAAGGCCGATCCGGCCACCGGCCGGCCGAATTCGTCCTGCGTTTCGATCAGGTAGATGGAGTCCTTCACCTTGTCGACCAGCGACCGGAGCGTCTCCCCGGAGGCGCGCAGCTCCTTGATCGGCTCGATCTCTTTGCGGACCTCGGCCTTGGCCTCTTCCTTCTCCTTGTCGATGTCCTCGACGGCCTTGTTGAAACGCTCTTCGAAGCCCTTGACGAAGGAGTTGACCGTCTTCTCCAGCCGGTCGGTCCGGTGCTGGTAGTAGGCGAAGAGGACCGTCCCCCCGAAGGCGAAGCCGATGGCCGCGGCCAGCATCAGCACGACGACGCCGACGATGCTCTTCGGCATGATCCGTTGGCCGAACCGGCCGCCGCCCGAAGAGTTCCGGCCGCGCCGTTGCCGGCGCCTGGACTTCGGCGCCGCGGCGGCGGGCGTCTCCTCAGGGGCCTCGGTGCGCATACGACGATGGTAGGCCCCCCGGGGCCGCCGCACTCGCACCCGCCTGGGAGGCCGCTGAGTGGCGCCCCCTAGAATGTGGGGGTCATGAGCGAGCCGGCGCCGGATGTGGAGGTGCAGCCCGCCGCCACCGTCATGCTGGTGCGGGACGCCGGCCAGCGGCGGGGCGGGTCGCTCGAGGTGCTCATGCTGCGGCGCCATCCGGAGTCGGTCTTCGCCCCCGACGCCTGGGTTTTCCCCGGCGGGCGCGTCGACGAGGCCGACGGGGCCGGCACGCCGCTCGGCGCCGGCCCGACCGACGCCGAGGCCAGCCAGGCGCTCGGCCTCCCCTCCGGTGGGTTGGCCTACTGGGTGGCCGCCGCCCGGGAATGCTTCGAGGAGGCAGGGATCCTCCTGGCCCGACACCCCGAGACCGGCGCCTGGTTCGACGCCTCGACGGAGCTGAGTGCCGCCCGCCTGGCCCGGTGCCGCCGGGAGGTGAATGCCGGCGTGGCGTCCCTGGACGACGTGCTCCAGGCGGAAGGGCTGGCGCTCGACCTTTCGGGCGTCCACTACGTCTCCCGCTGGATCACGCCGCCGGGGCGGACGGCCCGCCGCTTCGACACCCGCTTCTTCGTGGCCCAGTGCCCGCCGGCGCAGGTCGCCTCGCACGACGCCGCCGAGACGGTCGAGTCGATCTGGACGACACCGGTCGAGGCCCTCGCCCGGGGGGTCGCCGGGGAGATCCGGCTCCTCATCCCGACCATTGCCAACCTGAAGACGCTGTTGCGGCTCTCTTCGGTGGCCGAGATTCGGGGGCTTCACCAGCCTCCCGGAAGGCAGAACGTGGAGTCGGCATGCACGACATGACGCCCGGCGTGGCCAGCGCCCTCTCGCCCCTGGTGCGCCGGATCGTCGCCCCCAACCCGGGCCTGATGACCGGTCCGGGCACCAACACGTATCTCGTCGGTATCGACGAGGTGGCCGTCATCGACCCGGGCCCCGACGACGCCAGCCACATCGAGGCCATCATCGGGGCGTCGATGCGGGAGCGGGTGCGGTGGATCCTCGTCACCCACCACCACATCGACCACTCAGCCGGTGTCGCCCGACTGAAGCGGGAGACCGGCGCCGAGATCGTGGCCTTCGGCCCGCCGAAGTCGGCGGGGGCCGACTGGGCCCCCGACCGCAAGGCCAAGGACGGGGAGGTCATCGAGGGCACCGAATGGGGCCTCGAGGTGCTCCACACGCCCGGCCACGCCTCCGACCACCTGTGCTTCTTCCTCGAGGAGGAGCGGGTCCTCTTCACCGGCGACACCGTGCTGTCGGGCAGCACCGCCGTCATCAACCCGCCCGACGGCGACATGGCCGCCTACCTCCAGTCGCTGGAGCGGCTCCGCAAGCGGCGCCTGACCCGCCTCTGCCCCGGCCACGGCGACGTCCTCGACGAACCGAAGGCGATCCTGACCGAGTACGTCGCCCATCGCCTGGAGCGGGAGAAGCAGATTCTCGAGATCCTCTCAGCCGGGCCGAGCAAGATTCCCGACCTGGTGGCCAAGATCTACGTCGACGTTCCCGAGGCGCTCCACGACATGGCGGGCCGGTCGGTGTCTGGCCCACCTGCTGAAGCTGAAGGCCGAGGGTCGGGTCTCGGGGCGGGACGCCAACTCGGCCTGGAAGGCTGCCTGACCCGAGAGGGGGAGTCATCGCCGAAAGGACCGGGAAGCGGCTCTTGGATCTGGCCGAGTCGGCCGACCTGCTCCGCCTGCCCGTCGAGGCGGTCCGGGCGCTGGCCGCGGCGGGTTACCTGAAGGTCAGCGGCGAAGACGGCAACGGGCCGTCGTTCTCGGTCTCCGACGTGAAGGGCTTCCTGGCCCGCAATGCCGACGGCGGTTCGACCATCCTGGTCCCCGACGACGCCGACCCCACCGAGCTGCTCGAGGCACTCGAGGGGCGCAGCGCCGAGATGGCCCGCCGGGCGCTCGACATCTTCTCCGCCGTCACGCCCGAGACGACAATCTGGACGGCCGAGGAGCAGCAGCGCTTCGTCGACCAGTCCACCGCCCGCTTCGAGGCGATCCTGGCCGTGACCCGGGCGGGCAAAGACGTCGACGAGTCGCTGGTCGAAGACCTGCGGGAGGTCGGCGCCTCCGCCGCCTGGGCCGGCAGCCCGCTGCCCCAGCTGCTGGTCGTGCTGCGCATTTCCCGCGATCTGGTGGTGCAGACGTCGATCGAGATCGTCGAGGCGCGGGGGCAGGGGTCGAGCCAGGCCCTGGGACTCCTCCTCACCCGGGTCCTGCCGGCTCTCGATCGCCTCACCGACGCTCTGGCTCAGGGCTACTGGTCGGCGGTCATCGGCCGGGAGGAAACGGAGCGGGCCCGCTACGAGCACGTCGTCGAGCAGTCGTCGGACGGGATCTACGAGCTCGACGTCTCCGGCCGGCTGTCCTACGCCAACCCGTCGCTCCAGGCGATGGTCGGCCAGTCCATGCTCGACCTCGAAGGCGCCCGGCTGGAGCACATGTTCCAGGTGCTGGGCGATACCAGCGCCGAAGCCCTGGCCCAGCTCGATGCCGTGTCGATCCAAACCGGCGGGGACGCCGAGGTCACGTTCGAGGCCCTGCGGGCCGACGGAGTTCGGCGCGAGTTCCACGTCGTGACCTTCCCGCGGACCCAGGACGGCGACGTGGTCGGCTACCAGGGCGTCGTCCAGGACGTGACCGCCGTCCGGGAGGCCGAGCGGGCCCGTCACGAGTTCCTGGCCATGGTCACGCAGGACCTGCGGTCTCCGATCACGACCATTCTCGGTCTCGGCGTGACCTTGGAGGCCTACGCCGAGGAGCTGTCCACCGAGCGGATCAAGAGGACGGGCGCCTCGATCCGCCGCCAGGCCGAGCGGATCAGCCGGGTGGCCGACGACCTGTACGAGGTGTCCCGGCTGGAGAGCCACTCGCTGCGCCTGACCCTGCGGCCGACCGACGTCGCCGGCGCGGTGGAGGCGGCGCTCGCTGCCCTGGAGGACCCGTCCGGCGTGGAGATCGAGGTTCCGGAGGGGCTCGAGGTGCTGGCCGACGCCCGGCGGCTGGAGCTGATCGTGGCCAGCCTGGTGGAGAACGCCCTGAACCACGGCGCCCCACCCGTCGTCGTCGAGGCCTGGGAGGAGCAGGACGGGATCGATCTGGTGGTGACCGACGCCGGGCCCGGCGTCCCCGCCGCCGCCGTTCCCACGCTGTTCACCCGGCCGGGCTCGGGCATCGGCCTCTACCTGGCCCGGGGCCTGGCCGAGGCCATGGGCGGGCGGGTGGCCTATGAGCCCGGTCCGCAGGACCGCGGGTCGACCTTCCGGGTGCATCTGCGCCGGGCTCCCGTCCGCTGACGGCTGTTTCTCCGGGGGACACCCCGGACCCCAGGGGTCGCGGGCGCGACCCCCACCGAGGAGGACTACCTTTCGCGTTCATGGGACTCATGAAGCGCTTCTCCGAAGTCATGAAGGCAAAATCCTCCAAGTTGCTCGACAAGGCCGAGGATCCGCGGGAGACCCTCGACTACTCCTACGAGAAGCAGCTCGAGATGGTCCAGAAGGTGCGTCGCGGCCTGGCCGACGTCGCCACCTCCCGGAAGCGCCTCGAGCTCCAGACGACCCAGCTGAAGGCCTCGGCCGGCAAGCTGGAGCAGCAGGCCCGCACGGCGGTCGGCGCCGACCGGGAGGACCTCGCCCGGGAGGCCCTCAACCGGCGGTCCGGGATCCAGCAGCAGCTGGACGCCCTCGACGCCCAGCGGGCCCAGCTCCAGACGGAGGAGGACAAGCTCACGCTGGCCCTCCAGCGCCTCCAGACCAAGGTCGAGGCGTTCCGCACCAAGAAGGAGACGATCAAGGCCACCTACACCGCCGCCGAGGCCACGGCCAAGATCGGCGAGGCGGTGTCGGGCATCTCCGAGGAGATGGGCGACGTCGGCCTGGCCATCCAGCGGGCGGAAGACAAGACGGCCACCCTCCAGGCCCGGGCGGGGGCGGTCGACGAGCTGATCGCCTCCGGCGCGCTCGACGACGTGACCGCGTCACCCGGCGGCGACATCCAGCGTGAGCTCGACGCCCTGTCGGCGGGGTCCTCGGTCGACGCCGAGCTGGCCAAGATGAAGGCCGAACTGGGTGCCGGCGCGCCGGCTCCCAAGGAACTCGAAGGAGGGGAGTCCAAGTGATCCTGCGGATCCTGGGCGAGGGCCAGCTGAAGATGTCCGACGAAGCCCTGCTGGAGCTGAACGAGCTCGACGAGGTGCTGATCAACGCCGTCGACAAGGGCGACGAGGGCGAGTTCCAGCGGGCCCTGGCCAATCTGGTCGGCAAGGTCCGGGAGGTCGGACAGCCGGTGGAGGACGACTATCTCGGCCCGTCGGAGCTGATCATCCCCGGAGCTGACGCCACCCTTGACGAGGTCAGGGAACTGCTCTCCGACGAGGGCCTGATTCCCGGATGAGTACGGGGCGGGGCTACCCCCGCGACTCCGGCCTGGCCGCCCGCATGCTGTTCGTGATGTTCTTGCTCGGGCTGCTGTACGTGGCGGTCATGGCCGGGCTCTTCGCCTCCGGGATCAACCCGGTAATGGTGCTGATCATCGCGGGCGGGTTGCTCTTCGCCCAGTACTACTTCTCGTCGAAGATCGCCCTGTTCTCCATGCACGGCAAGGTGGTGACGCCGGCCGAGGCGCCCGAGCTCCACGGAATCATCGACCGGCTCTGCGCCCTGGCCGACATGCCCAAGCCCCGGGTGGCCGTCGCCGACAGCGACGTCCCCAACGCCTTCGCCACGGGGCGGAGCCCGAAGGACGCCGTGGTTTGCGCCACCACCGGCATCATGCGCCGGCTGGAGCCGGCCGAGCTGGAGGCGGTGCTGGCCCACGAGCTCTCCCATGTCGCCCACCGCGACGTGGCGGTCATGACCATCGCCGGGTTCCTCGGCGTCGTGGCCGGGTTCATCACCCGGGCGATGTTCTGGTTCGGGCCGGGGATGACGGGCGGTCACCGCGACAACGACCGGGAGAACAACGCCTTCCTGCAGTGGATGGTCATCCTCCTCGTGTCGGTTGTCGTCTACGCCATCTCGTTCATCCTCACCCGGGCGCTGTCGCGCTACCGGGAGTTGTCGGCCGACCGGGCCGCGGCGGTCATCACCGGGGCGCCGTCCACGCTGGCCTCGGCGCTGGTCAAGGTGTCGGGGGCGATGAGCCGTATCCCGACCCGCGACCTGCGGACCGCCGAGGCTTTTAACGCATTCTTTTTCGCCCCGGCCATCGCCCCGGGCTTCTCGATCTCGTCGCTGTTCTCGACCCACCCTCCGCTGGAGCGGCGCCTCGAGCAGCTGGCCGAGCTCGAGCGGTCGATGGGCCGGCCCCAGTGAGATTGGCACCGTGAAGTTTCTCGATTCGATCCTGGGGCGGACGAAGCCCAAGCGCGCCAACCTCGATGCCCTGTTCGCCGTGCCGGGAGCGGCGATCACGCTCGAGGCGTCGATGGGCATCACGTCGGCGGGAGCGGCGGCCGTGTGCTTCAAGCCGGCGTCGGGCTACGACTTCTCGACTGCCTGCGCCGAGATCAACGAGCTCCTCGAGCTGTCCGCCAAGGACACCGGCTCCGAGATCAGCCAGACGCAGGACTCCTACGGCTACCACTGGATCGTGGTCCGTGATCCCGACATGAGCGATCTCGTGACCGGCGTCCACATGGTCAACGCCACGCTGGCCGAACGGGGCTACGACCATCAGTTGCTGGCCACCGTCTTCGCCTTCCGGGCCGAGGGCGCCGGGGTCGCCTACCTCGTGTACCTGTTCAAGCGGGGCACGTTCTACCCGTTCGTCCCGGCGCCGGGCGGGGGCGAGCGCCGTGACAACCAGAAGGAGCTGCAGATCCAGGCGGCGCTGGGCAACGAGGTCCCCCTCGAGGCCGACCTCAGCCGCTGGTTCCCGATCTGGGGCACGCCGATCCCCTAGGGCGGCGAGCTCTACACATCCTGGAGAGGGCCGAACTGGCCCTCGGTGGGCTCCGCTCAACAGAACCACGGCTCGGTGAGCCGTGGCCTCCCTTCCGGCAAGGCATCGGCCGTTCGGAGCGGGGGGCAGAACCCCGCCGACAGCCGACCGGCCGCGGCCCAGGCCGCCTGCTGGACCCGGTGGTAGATCCTGGTGATGGGCTCGCCGGCGGTCTGGGCGCCCTCCACGATCGCCGTGAGGCGGGTCTGGAGTTCGTCGACGGACGGGTCCTCGGAGGTCCATGTCCAGGTCAACCGCTCGGCGTCGTAGGGACCGAGCCGGCCGTCGGCGGCGAGCATCGGTTCGAGCAGCGATCCCTGAGGCACGAGCAGCCGGATCGTGTACTGGATCGGATCGACGTTCGGTATGAGGTCGAGGGCACCCACGAAGTCGACAATGTCCGCCACCTCGTCGGCGGTCGTCCACGGCGTGAACGGCAGGAATGAGGGCCGGATCTCGATGCCGTGGGACCGGAGCAGCTGCACCGCGGCCGCGGCATCCGCTGCGGTGTGGCCCTTGTCGAGCCGGGTGAGCGTCTCCTCGTGGACCGTCTCGAAGGCGCTGACCACGAACAGGCAACCGGCGGCGGCGAACTCCGGCCACACGTCGGCGTGGCGGAGGATGTGCTCGACCTTGACGGTGCAATCGAACGTCAGCTCCGGCCAGCGCTCGTGCATGGCGGCGATGACCCGGCGGGAATGCTGCGGACCGTTGAGGAAGTCGGGATCGCCGAACGTGACGTGCCGGGCCCCACCCGCCACCAGGTTCTCGATGTCGGCCAGGACGACATCCTCGGGAACGATCCGGATCCGCCCGTCGTACACGACGGGCACCGGGCAGTGCCCGCACCGGTGAATGCACCCATGGCTCGCCTCGACGTACCCGACCGGCCGCTCCTCGCCCCCGAGCGCCAGATGGGCGTACCGCTCAAGCGGGGGGAGGCCGCCCCGGGCGGGCGCCCCCGCTGGCCGTCGGCGTCCGAGCTCGATCAGTGGGGCCTTGTCGGCGGGGATGCCCCGCGGATCAGCAGCGGCGAGGTGGTCGGCCCAGGCGACCAACCCCTCCTCGTATTCGCCGGCGATGGCGTGGTCGGCCACGCCGGCGCGGCCCAGCGTCAGGTCGCGGCTGATGGTGGCGTAGAGCCCGTACAGGCAAATGGGGACGTCGGAGCGAGCGGCCCGAACGGTGGCGGCGGCCTGGAGGGCAAGGCGCATGGCGGTATGCATCGGGACAGAGAAGGCGACCGCCTCTGCCCACGCCACCGGCTCTCGGGTCCAGGGCTCCACCGACGTGTCGAGCGTGCGGACCTCGTGCCCGGCGGCGGTCAAAGCGGCGGCCGGAGCGGCCAGGTGCAGCGGCTGATGGCCCATCTCGTAGGTCGACACCAGCAGCACCCGCATACCGACGAGCCTAACGGCGCCGTCGCAGGGGTCTCACCGCACGCGCTTTTGCGGAACTATTCCGCCAAAGCGCGCCTGTGAGCCGGTTAAGCGCCCGGGTCGATCATGACCTCGAGCTGGGTGTGGGCGGTGCGGAGGGCGTCCTCGACCTCCGCCGGTGTCGAGGCCCGGGCGAAGAGGAAGCCCAGGTAGCGGTGGCCTTCGGGGAGCGGGCGGACCTGGCCCCCGATCGGGATCGAGATCTCCAGGGCGGTGACGTGGGAGACGGCCCGGGCCTCGTCCTGGCCGTGGACGGCCACCAGGCGACCGGCCCGGGGGATCGGGAGCATCATCACCCCGGCGGCGACCGTCTCCCGGCGGGGGTCGACCGGGAGGCCGAGGGCGTGGCGCAGGACGAGCTCCTCCAGGGTCACGCCGGCGGCGAAGCGCAGCGTCCGGGCGCAGAGCCCGCCGATCGTGCGGGCGGCGAGTTCCAGGATCCAGGGCCGACCCTCGGGGTCGATCCGGAGTTCGGCGTGGACGGGTCCTTCGGTCAACCCGATGGCCCCGGCGGCAGCCGCCACGGCGACGGCGATTTCGGCCTGGAACTTGGGCGGCCGGCGGGACGGCGTGACGTACAGGGTCTCTTCGAAGTACGGCCCGGTCAGCGGGTCGGGCTTGTCGAAGATCGCCAGCACTTCGAGCTGGCCAGCCCGGAGAAGTGCCTCGACCGCCACCTCTTCGCCGGGCACGTACCGCTCGACCAGGATCGGCTCGTCGGCCGGATGACCGTCGCCGTCGAGGATCGCTCGCACCCGGGCTGCGGCCGCCTGCGCTTCGGCCGGGTCGTCCGCCCGGATCACCCCCCGGCTGGCCGAGAGAGAAGTCGGTTTCACCACGATCGGCCACCCCACCTGGCGGGCGGCGGCCACGACGTCCTCGTCCCGGCCGACCACCCGGAAGGGAGGCTGGAGAAGGACGGGAGGGCCGGCAGCCAGGGCGTTGCGCATGGCCGCCTTGTTTCGGGTTCGCGCCACCGCTTCCGGGTCATTGGCGGGGAGCCCCAGCTCCTTGCCCGCCAGGGCGGCGATCAGGAGGCCCTGGTCGTCGACCGCCACCACCGCATCGAGGGGACGGCGGGCGGCCAGGGCCGTCACCGCCGCGGCGGAGCCGGCGGGGTCGGTGAGGTCGACGACGAGGGCCCGGTCGCCCATGGCGTCGGCCAGTGTCTGGGCCGTATCCGAGGCCACGACCACTTCGACGTCGAGTTTCCGGGCGGCGGCCAGGAAGTCCGGGGCTTTGTAGGTCCCGCTGGGCAGCAGGAGCAGCACGCGAGGCACGACCGGTATCATGACGGTTCGCAGTCCACTACGAGGTTGGGTGAGTGGCATGTCTGAGACTGAGCCCGTATCCGATGGCGTTCCCGAGATGGTCCTGAACATCACGGAGGTGGCTCGGCAGAAGGTGCTCCGGGTCCGGGCCAACGAGAGCGAGGCGGAGAACCTAGCTCTGTGGCTGGAGATCGCCGGTGTGGCCGATGGGAAGTACAAGTACGACATGTACTTCCAGCCGGCCGACTACGCCGGGCCGACCGACGTTGTCCAGCGGCACGACGATCTGTCGGTCGTCATCCCCGCCTTCTCCGTCGACAAGGTGCGGGGCGCCACGCTCGACGTGCAGGGCGACCCCATCGAGGGCGGGCTGGTGCTCGACAACCCCAACAGCCCGAGCCCGGCCGTCGGGATCGCCGGCGCCGGCGGCCGTCCGCCGGCCGACCTGAGCGGCGACGTCGCCCAGCGGGTCCTCCAGGTCCTCGACGGGCAGATCAATCCCAGCATCGCCGCCCATGGGGGCCACGCCGAACTCGTGGCCGTGGAGGAGGGCACCGCCTATCTGCGGCTGTCCGGCGGCTGCCAGGGCTGCGGCATGGCCAGCGTGACGCTCACCCAGGGGATCGAGGTCGTGATCAAGGAGGCCGTCCCCGAGATCACCAAGGTGGCCGACGTGACCGACCACGCCAGCGGCGAGAACCCCTACTTCGAGTCCGCAAAAAAGTAGGCGTAGCCCTAGCATTGTTTCTTGACCGAACGGTCTAGAACGGAGCGACCCGCCCGGGTCGTGGGACCACAGGAGTCGCCACATGCCGACCGCCGTCATCGTCGACGCCGTCCGGACGGCCACCGGCCGCCGGAACGGCCAGTTGAAGGACTGGCACCCGGTTGATCTCGCCGCCGAGACCCTCAAGGCCCTCGTCGCCCGCAACGACCTCGACCCCGCCCTCGTCGAGGACGTGATCATGGGCTGCGTCATGCAGGTCGGCGAGCAGTCCCTCAACGTGGGCCGCAACGCCGCCCTGGCCGCCGGCTTCCCCGAGTCGGTGGTCGGCACCACCATCGACCGGCAGTGCGGCTCGTCGCAGCAGGCCGCCCACTTCGCCGCCCAGGCGCGTCATGGCCGGCGCCAACGACATCGTCATCGCCGCCGGCGTCGAGGTCATGACCCGGGTGCCGATGGGCGCCACGCGTCATGAGCGGCCCGGGCCTTCCCTTCGGCACCAAGATGAACGAGCGCTACGCCGCCGTCGGCGGCCTCGTGCCCCAGGGCATCTCGGCCGAGCTGATCGCCGACAAGTGGAACCTCTCCCGGGAGGAGCTCGACGCCTTCTCGGTGCAGTCGCACCAGCGGGCCGCCCGGGCCATCGAGGAGGGCCGCTTCGAGAAGGAGATCCTCCCGGTGACCGGCGCCGACGGCGGCGTCTTCGACCGCGACGAGGGCGTCCGGCCCGACTCCAACGTCGAGAAGCTGGCCACGCTGAAGCCCGCCTTCAAGGCCGACGGGAAGGTCACGGCCGGCAACTCGTCGCAGATCAGCGACGGCGCCGCCGCCCTGCTCATCATGAGCGAGGAGAAGGCCAACGAGCTGGGGCTGCGGCCCCGGGCCCGCTTCCACTCCTTCGCCCTGGCCGGCGTCGACCCGGTGACCATGCTGACCGGCCCGATCCCGGCCACCGAGAAGGTGCTGGAGCGGGCCAAGCTGGCGCTGTCCGACATCGACCTCGTCGAGATCAACGAGGCGTTCGCCTCCGTGGTGCTGGCCTGGGAGAAGGAGCACCACCCCGACATGACCAGGGTCAACGTCAACGGCGGCGCCATCGCCCTCGGCCACCCGCTCGGCTGCTCCGGCGCCAAGCTGATGACCACGCTGCTCAACGAGCTGGAGCGCACCGGCGGCCGCTACGGCCTCCAGACGATGTGCGAGGGCGGCGGCATGGCCAACGCCACCATCATCGAGCGCCTGGGCTGAGCACGAACGTGAGGGATCGGGCCCGGGTTCGCCGTCGGCGGCCCGGGGTCGATTCGCGTCCTTAGACTGGCGTCGCGATGGTCTGGACTCGTGCTGAAGGTGCTGGTGGCGATCGTGGCCTTCTTCTGCATCTACCTGGCCGGCACGTTCGTCGTCCGGTCGTTCATGCACCCGCCGCCGCCGAGCCGGAGATCGGCCGGCTCCGGAAGGTCAACTACCGCTACCGATGCACGTCTGCGGTACCGAGGTGACGATGACCGCCGCCCCGGAGGACGAGGTCCCCAACGCCCCCCGCCACTGCCGGGAGGACATGAACCTCGTGGTCGAAGGCGGCGAGTATTGAGGCCGGCGCGGGCCGGCCGTCAGCGATACTGCGTGGCCAGCAGGAAGCCGGCGGTGATGAAGCCCGAGGCCGAGGAAGAGGTAGCCGTTGCTGGCTTCCCCGGGCAGCAGGTTCAGATAGTTGAGGATGATGATGAGGACGCCGATGCCGAAGCCGGTGAACATCAGCACGGGGACCCAGGTGGGGCTCGGCGGCGCCTTCTTCGGGCGGCGGCGGCGTGTACCGCGACCGCTTGCTCTTCGACCGAGGCATGGTCGGAGAATAGTGCGCGGATCGGGCTGTGGGCTCCGGCAGTGGCCGCGCCTGGTCGGTTTCCTGCTGATGACCGCCCACCTCAACCCGCCTGCCGGGGCAGGTCAGCATCCGGGCTCCGGAGCGGGAGCGGCTGGCGTCGCTCATCCGGGTCGAGCAGGCCGCTCCTCCGAGCTGCGGTTCACCGCCGACGAGCTGCGCCGCCAGGTGGCCGGCTTCGAGCAGGCCCGGGAGCAGGGGGCCGCCGGGCCGTCGTCGGCGCTCTGGCGGCCTGCGGGAGCGGATGGGGCTCGTGGCGGCGGAAGGGCCGGGGCTGGTCGTCACCCTCGACGACTCGTCGGAACGAGGAGTCGCCGTCGGGGAACCTCAACGACCTGGTCATCCACTCCCAGGACGTCCAGGCGGTGGCCAACGGCCTGTGGGTGGCGGGCGCCGAGGCCCTGGCCGTGAACGGCCAGCGGGTGGTGCCGACCAGCGCCGTGCTGTGCGTGGGCAACACCCTGCTGATCAACGGCACGGTGCACTCGCCGCCGTTCCGCTTCACCGCCCTCGGCGCCAACCTGCAGCGATCGGCCTTCCTGGGCGACCCGCTGGTCGAGCGGTTCGCCGGCGACGCCGACCGCTTCGAGCTGGGCTTCAAGGTCGAGGAGAAGGACCGGCTCAAGGTGCCGGCCTACACCGGGACATCCAAGGTCCGCTTCGCCCGGGCGGGCTAGTGCCCGGCCGGTAACCGAGGCACTCCGGCGCTCCCGGGCGGTACCGTCTGTCCCCGATGGGCCTCGTCCTCGTCATCGACAACTACGACTCGTTCGTCTACAACCTCGTCCAGTACCTGGGGGAGCTGGGCGCCGACCCGCTCGTCTACCGCCACGACGAGGCGACGCTCGACCAGCTGGTCGGCCTCGACCCGGCCGCCGTGCTGGTCTCGCCCGGGCCCGGGCGCCCCGAGGACGCCGGCGTCTCCAACGCCGCCATCGACGAGTTCGGCCGGCGGGGCGTGCCGGTGCTCGGCGTGTGCCTCGGGCACCAGTGCATCGGCCAGCTCTACGGCGGCCGGGTGGTGCGGGCCGACCAGGTGATGCACGGCAAGACCTCGAGATCAGCCACTCCGGCGAGGGCCTCTTCGCCGGCCTGCCGAGCCCCTTCGAGGCCACCCGGTACCACTCGCTGGTGGTGGAGCGCGCCTCCGTCCCCGACTGCCTCGAGATCACCGCCGAGACCGAGGACGGCGTGATCATGGGCCTCCGCCACAAGGAGCTCCCCGTCGTGGGAGTCCAGTTCCACCCCGAGTCGATCCTGACCGACGGCGGCCACAAGCTCCTCGAGAACTTCCTCGCCTTCGCCCGCCTGACATTCGCGTTCGACCGGGATTCCGGAAGGAACGCTTCGCTGACGTGGGGTCGCAGGCGTTCGGTCCGGATACCGGAAGGAACGCCGGTTCAGGGGAGGCGGGCGAGGGAGCCGTCGAGGGTGGCCAAGCCGTCCTCCACCAGGCTGGCGAGGGCGTCGGCGTCGAGGTCGGCGGACGGGTGGGGGCCGGCCCGGAGCTGGGCCAGGACCCGGCCGCGGCGCTGCCGGAACGAGCCCTCGTAGGCCGGCCTGGCGGGGGCGGCGTCCGAGCGGCGCCGAGATCCAGCCGGTCGCCGGCGGCGGCGGTGGCGCAGCCGGGCTCCAGGGGGCACTCGGGGCAGCGGGGTGTCCGGGGGCGGCAGAGGACGGCGCCGACGTCCATCAGGGCCAGCAGGCGGTCGCGGCCGGTCAGGGGATGGCCGGCCTCCCGGCTGGCGGCGACGGCCTCCCGGGGGGGCAGCACGCCGGCCGGCCCGGCGCTCCACCACCCGGCGGATGTTGGTCTCGACGGCCGGGACGTCGCGCCCGTCCACCTGGGCGGCGACCGCGTCGGCGGTGTAGCGGCCGACGCCGGGCAGCTCGGCCAGGTCGTCGGGCCAGCCGGCGGCGGCGATCCGCCCGGCCGCCTCCCACAGCCGTCGGGCCCGGCGGGGATAGCCGAGGGTCCCCCAGGCGGCGATGACCTCGCCCGGCCGGCGGCGGCGGCCATGGCCTCCGGGGTGGGGAAGCGGGCCATGAACGACCGGCCAGACGGCGGCCACCCGGCCCACCTGGGTCTGCTGGAGCATCACCTCCGACACCAGCACCGCCCACCGGTCCCGGGTCGCCCGCCAGGGCAGGTCGTGGCGGCCGTGGACGGGCGTACCAGCGGGCGATCGGGGCGCCGGCGCCCGGCGTCACGGGAACGACGACGTCGTGCGTGGTCGTGCTGCTCGGGTCGTGGTCCCGCGCCGAACTTGCCCACGCTGATCGTGACCGTCGGAGCCCTTGGCCGCCTTCGAGTCGGAGCGACGGGCTCTGGGCGATGACCCGCCCGGCGTTCGGCGGGTCGAGGGAGGTGACCTCCCGCACGACCACCTTGAACCCGGCGTTCTGGAGCTCCGTGGTGGCGTCGCTGCGGCTCAGGCCGACCACGTTGGGAACCCGGACCTGCTCCTTGCCGGAGGAGATGATCAGCTGGACCTTCGAGCCCTTCGCCACCGGCGCTGCCGGCCGGCGGGTTCGGTGCCGATCACCGTGCCCGTCGTCGACGGTGTCGCTGGCCTGGTCGACCCGCTCGACCGTCAGGCCTCTGGCGCCGAGGGTGTTGGCCGCCTCCACCGGGTCCTGCCCGGCGACGTCGGGGACCTCGACCTGCTCCTTCCCGAGCGACACGAACAGCTTGACGTCCGAGCCCCTTGTCGGCCGATGTGCCCGCCGGCCGGTTCGGTGCGGATCACCTTGCCGGGGTCGACCGAGTCGCTGGTCTCCTGCCGCACGCCGGTACGTCGAACCCGGCGTCGGCAGCCGCGACTGGGCGTCGTCGAGCGACTCGCCGGCCACGTCGGGCACCCGCACCTGGCCCTTGCCGCCGCTCACCTGGAGTTTGACGGTCTCGCCTTCCTCGAGCTTGTTGCCCTCCGGCGGCTCCTGGGCGAAGACCTGTCCCACCGGGAACTGCTCGTTCTCCTCGGTGGTGATCTCGGCCTCCAGCTCGTCGGCCTCGATGAGCTCGCGGGCCACCTCCTCCGTCTTCCCGACGTAGTTGCCCACCGTGATCAGGTCGCCGCCGCCATCGTCGTCGGACAGCTGCTTGGCCAGCAGGTAGCCGAGCCCGGCGAGCACGGCCAGCAGGGCCACCAGGACGAGCACGAACGGGGCCGCCGACCGGCGGGGCGCGACGGGGATGGCCTGGGAGGGCACGACCGTGCCGACCGTGGTGCGGTCGTAGACCTTGTCCATCTGGGGGTTGACCACGGTGACGTCGGCGCCGCTGACCGGCACGGCGGTCAGCGGCACCGACGACGTCTGCTCCCCCCGCCGGAAGCGGGCCAGGTCGGCCCGCATGTCGTCGGCCGAGGCGTAGCGGGCATCGGGGTTCTTGGCCATCGCGGTCAGGACGATGTTCTCCAGGGCGACGGGCACGTCGGGGTTGACGACCGTCGGCCGGGGCGGCCTCCTCCCGGACGTGCTTGTAGGCCACCGAGATCGGGCTCTCCCCGTGGAACGGGGGGATCCCGCACACCATCTCGTAGAGGACGACGCCGAGGGAGTACACGTCGGACCGGGCGTCGACCGGCAGGCCCTGCGCCTGCTCCGGCGAGAAGTAGGTGGCCGTTCCCATGACCGAGCCGGTCTGGGTGAGGCCCTCGCTGGTGCCGGCGGCCCGGGCGATGCCGAAGTCGGTGACCTTCACCTGGCCCTGCGGGGTGAGGAGGATGTTGCCGGGCTTCACGTCGCGGTGGACGACGCCGCTGCGGTGGGCGAAGCCGAGCGCCCCGGCGATGTCGGAGGCCAGGTCGGCGGCCAGGTTGGGGTACAGCGGCCCCTCGGCCTGGATCGCGTCCCGGAGGCTGCGGCCCTCCACGTACTCCATGACGATGAAGTACGTGCCGTCCTCCTCGCCCCAGTCGAAGACGGCCACGATGTTGGGATGGTTCAGGTTGGCGGCCGACTGCGCCTCCCGCCGGAAGCGCTGCACGAAGGCGGGGTCGCGGGCGAACTCCGGGAAGAGGACCTTGAGCGCCACGCGCCGGTCGAGGAGCTGGTCGTGGGCCAGGTAGACCTCGGCCATCCCGCCCCGGGCCAGGTGCCGGACGATCTCGTATCGGTTCGTGTAGACCCGCTGTTCCGGCATCGCAGGCACCCTACCGTCCGCCGGGCCGGGGCCCGGCTGTCGTCGAAGTCGGTTTTTCCTCACCCGGCCCGGCCGATGGAGGCGCCGGGGGCAGGGCCAGCAGCCGGGCCAGCACCTTGCCGGCCACCGGGGCAGCCACCCGCCCGCCGGTGGCCTCGTCGCCGATGTCGCCGCCCCGCTCCACGATCACGGCGATGGCGAAGCGGGGCGCCTCGGCCGGGGCGAAGCCGATGAACCAGGCGTGGGGCGGGCCGTCGGGGGTTTCGGCGGTGCCGGTCTTCCCGGCCACCGTGGACCCGGGGACGGCGGCGGCGGTGCCCGTCCCCCGCCGCACCACGTCGACCATCATCTGCGTGACGGCGGCGGCGGTGGTGGGCTGGACCGCCCGCTTCCACTCGTCGGGGCCCACCCGGCGGACGACCTGCCCGTCCTCGTCGCGGATCTCCCGAACCACGTGGGGCGCCATCAGGACGCCGCCGTTGGCGATGGCGGCGGCCACCGTGGCCATCTGGAGCGGGGTGACGGCGACGTCGCCCTGGCCGATGGCGGCGTTGGCGAAGCTCGGCTGGTTCTTCTCGAAGGTGCCGGGACCCGGACCGGCGCTGCGGGCCTCGGACAGGTCGAAGGGGACGTCCTCGCCGATCCCGAAGGCCCGCATCCCGTCGACGAACTTCTCGCCGAGATCGAGGCCGATCTGACCGAAGGTCGTGTTGCACGACCGGCGGAAGCTCTCGGCCATCGACCCGCCGCAGCTGCTGCCGCCGAAGTTGCGGAGGTTCTTGTCGGACTGGGGCAGGTCGAGGGACCGCAGGCTGGGGTAGCCGGTCTCGGGGGTGGCGGTGCCGGTCTCGATGGCGGTGGCGGCGGTGACGACCTTGAACGTCGACCCCGGCGGATACCGCTCCCGGTAGGCCCGGGCCAGCATCGGGTTGGCCGGGTCGGCGGTGTAGGCCGTCGTACGCCTCCTGCGCCTCCCTGGGCGAGTGGGACGACCAGCGGGCTCGGGTCGTAGGACGGGTTCGACCACAGGGCCACGACCTCGCCGGTGGACGGGTCGAGCACCACCACCGAGCCGTTCCGGTCGCCCAGGGCGTCACGGGCCGCCTCCTGGGCGGCGTTGGAGAGCGACAGGACGACGTCGCCGGTCGGCTCCTTGCCGATCAGCCAGTCGCCGAGGTTGCGGAACTGCTGCTCTGGGTGCGCCGGCCGCTCAGGTCGCGGTTGTAGGCGTCCTCCACGCCCGAGGCGCCGTAGTTGAAGGAGAAGAAGCCGCTGACGTGGCGAACAGCGGGCCGGTGGGGTAGGTGCGGAGACGCTCGAACTCGTCGTCGACCGGCTCGGAGCGGGCCACGATCACGCCGTCGCTGGTGAGGATCTCGCCCCGGGGCTGCGAGAAGGCCTTCTTGACGGCCCGGACGTTGCGGGCGTCGTTGGCCAGGCTGTCGGCCCGCAGACACCTGGAGGTAGTTGAGCTGGACGAACAGCGCCACGAAGCAGGCCACGACGACGAGGCCGACCCGGCGGACCTGGCGGTTCACTGGTTCACCTTCATCGGGCTGCTCCGTCGGACTCGGCCCGGCGGGCCACCTCGTCGGAGATCCGCAGCAGCAGGGCCAGGATCACGAAGTTGGCCAGCAGCGACGACCCGCCGTAGGAGACGAACGGCATGGTGATGCCGGTCAGGGGGATCAGCCGGGTGACCCCGCCCAGGATGATGAACGTCTGCACGCCGAGGATGGTGGTGAGCCCGGCGGCCAGCAGCTTGAGGAAGGGCTGCTCGGCCCGGAGGGCGATGCGGAACCCGACGCCCACCAGCAGCACGTAGACCAGCAGGACGGCGGTGGTCCCGATCAGGCCGAGTTCCTCGCCGATGGCGGCGAAGACGAAGTCGGTGGAGGCGTTGGGGATCGTTCCCGGGCTGCCGAGGCCGAAGCCGGTGCCGGCCAGGCCGCCGGAGCCGAAGGCGAACAGGGCCTGGACCAGCTGGAAGCCCTGGTCCTGGGCGAAGGGCCAGGGGTCGATCCAGGTGGTGACCCGGTCGCTGGACGTGGCCGAACATCTGGTAGGCGAGGGTCGCCCCGACCGCGAACAGGGCGGCGCCGATACCGACGTAGCTGGCCCGGGCGGTGGCCATGTAGACCATGGCCAGGAACACGGCGAAGAACAGCAACGACGAGCCGAGGTCCTTCTCCCGGACCATGACCAGGATCGAGCTGCCCCAGGCCAGCAGCAGCGGGGCGAAGTGCTTGGGGTCGGGCAGCATGAACGGCCCGACCCGCCAGGTGGGGATCGACAGCAGCTCCCGCTTCTCCACCAAATAGGCGGCCAGGAAGATCACCAGCAGGACCTTGGCCGCCTCGCCGGGCTGGAAGTTGAGCGGCCCGAGCTCCACCCAGAGCCGGGCGCCGTTGATCTCCCGTCCGATGCCGGGGATGGCCGGGAGGATCAACGGAGACGATCCCGACGAGGGCGAACGTGTAGCGGTAGCGCTCCAGGTCGCGGATCCGCTTGACCACCCTCAGGGTGACCACGAAGGCGACCACGCCGACGGCCGTCCACAGCGACTGGTAGCGGGCCAGCTCCGGATCGAGGCGGGCGATCGTCACGAACCCGATGCCGTTCAGCAGGGTCACCAGGCCGAGGAGCGTGCCGTCGGCCCGGGGGGCGAAGCGGCGGACGGCGGCATGGGAGAGCGAGCGGCCAGGCCGGCGGCACCGGCGGCGAAGGGGGCCAGGTCGGCGGGCAGAGCTCCGCCCCTTTGGCCGAGGGCGGTGAGGACGTAGCCGCCGCCGGCCAGGATCACCGCCAGGACCACCAGCCCCAGCTCGGTGGCGCGGCGGCGCGGCGGCCTCCGGCCCGGCGGCCCCCGCCGTCGAGGCCTTCACGCTCATCCGGTGGGCTCCGTCGCTCCCGGAGGGGTTCCCTCGGGCGGCGCAGTGCTGGTCGTGATGGGGTCCGGCGCGGTGGTGGTCGTGGTGGCGGCCAGAGCGGCCCGGGCCTCCTCCAGGCGGGCCAGGAACTGGTCGGCCTCGGCCCGGCTGGCGAAGCGGTGGCCGCTCTCCAGGTCGGTCCGGTCGGCCGGGGTGAGGTCAACGGCGGTCAGGTCGGTCTGCCGGTCGATGGTCGGGTCCCACCCCAGCAGCCCGCCCGGCACGCCCTTGAACAGGGTGACCCGGTCGCCGGCCAGGCCCACGTAGTACGTCCGGCGGGCGTACCAGCCGACGGCGCCGACGGCGATACCGGCGACAGCCAGGATCGGCAGGCCCCAGAACAGCACGCCCCGCAGCCGCCGCGGGCGCTCCTCGAACTCCGGCTCCCCGGGGGGTTCGACCGGGGCCTCGACCGGCTCGGGGATCTCTTCGGCTTCACCCTCGGGCAGGGCGGTTCCGGCCCCGTCGCTCAGGGCGTCGAGGAGGACGACCGTGATGTTGTCGTCGCCACCGGCCTGGTTGGCCATGTCGACCAGGGTGTCGGCGGCCTGCTGGGGGTCGGTGTGGCGGCGCAGCGCCGAGGCGATCGTGTCGTTCGACAGCATGTTGGTGAGGCCGTCGGAGCAGATCAGGATGCGGTCGCCGGGCTTGAGGTCGATGCGGTAGGTGTCGACCTCGACATCGGCGTCGACGCCGAGGGCCCGGGTGATGATGGCCCGCTGGGGGTGGGTCTGAGCCTCCTCGGGGGTGAGGCGGCCCTCCCGCACCAGCTGCTCGACGAGCGAGTGGTCGTCGGTCACCTGGGTCACCGCGCCATCGCGCATGAGGTAGGCCCGGGAGTCGCCGACGTGACCGAGGAGGGCGGTGCGGTCGCCTTCCAGGGCGACGGCGGTCAGGGTCGTGCCCATGCCCCGCATCGAGGGGTCGTCGGCCCCCTTGGAGAAGACGGCGGCGTTGGCCGCGGCGACGGCCTGGTCGAGCCGCTGCCCGCCGAGAAAGGCCGCCTTCAGGGTCTCGATGGCGGTGGCGCTGGCCACCTCGCCCGCCCGGTGGCCGCCCATCCCGTCGGCCACGGCGTAGAGGCCGTGCTCGGGGAGAACGAGGAAGTCGTCCTCGTTCTCCGGCCGCCCCCGGCCGACGTCGGAACGGGCGCCGTCAGCGAACTTCACTGCACGATCTCCAGCACCGTCTGGCCGATCTGGAGCTTGTCGCCCCGGTGGAGGGGCATGGTCTTGCTCAGCCGGTCACGGTTGAGGAAGGTGCCGTTGGTGGAGCCGAGGTCCTCCACGAAGGGCTTCCCGTCCCGGACGTAGATCCGGGCGTGGAGCTGGGAGACGTAGGTGTCGTCGGCCAGGGGGACGGAGCAGCCCGGCGCCCGCCCGATCGTGACCTCTTCCCCCAGCGGGAAGACCTGCGAGGTGGCGGGGTCGATCATCTTCAGCCTGTAGGGCCTGGCCGGCTGGTCGCCGCGCCGCCCCCGGCGCCGGACGAAGCGGCTGCCGTTGCTGCTGGCGGCCACGGGACGGTCGGGGGAGAGCTCCCGGTACACCGCCCGCACGACTCGGGCCAGGAACAGGTAGAGCAGCCCCAGGAAGCAGAACTTGAGGATGGTGAGGATGGCCTCGGGCACGGATTCTGCGCCGTCCCTAGGAGGTCTCGAAGCGGATCGTGGCCGACCCGATCCGCAGCTCGTCGCCGTCGGCCAGGCGCCGTTCCCGGACGGACGAGCCGTTGACCACCGTGCCGTTGGTGGAGCCGAGGTCGAAGACGGTGAACCCCTCGGGGTCGCGGCGGACCTCGGCGTGGCGGCGGGACACCTGCGGATCGCCGAGCGGGATGTCGCAGCTCGACAGCCGGCCGATGACCACCGGCCGGTCGGCCACCGGGATGCGGCGGCCCTCGGTGGTGACCAGGGTGCCGACCCGCCCGTCGGGATCGGCCTTGATCTCGCCCGTGACGGTGCACTGGCCGGCGCCCAGCTCCGGGTCGGTCTCCACCGTGACGATGACCTGCCCCAGGAACCCGTAGCCCTCGTCGCGGGCGTGGGCCCGGGCGGCGTCGGCCAGCTCCCGCAGGAGCGTGCTCTCGAAGGCGTCGAAGCGGGCCCGGTCGGGCTCCGAAAGGCGGACCCGGAAGGAATTGGGCGCGATGAGGCCGTGGACGCCCACCGTGCGTCGGTCGTCCATCTCCCGAGCCAGCCTGCGACCGATCTCGACGGGCTGGAGGCCGCTGCGGAAGGCCCGGGAGAAGACCCCCTCGACGAGCGCCTCGAGTCGGCGCTCGAACCCGTGTAAACCCACGCCGCGCATCCTATCGGCGGCCCCCGACCACGTCGGGCGACCGCTTACAGAGGCTCTCTTCGCCCCTTTTGACCGCCGGGCGGGACAGGGCCGGCTGCTAACCTCGGCCCTGTTCGCCGGGCGAGTGGCGGAATGGCAGACGCGCTGGCTTCAGGTGCCAGTGAGGGCAACCTCGTGGGGGTTCAAGTCCCCCCTCGCCCACGGTAAAGGTGCAGTTCAGAAGCTATTTCCTGACGGTTCTGGGGGCCGACTTCTACCGGATTTCTACCGGAAGCACCGCCGTTTGCCGGCGTACGCTGGCGTCCGTGACCGTTCAGCCCGCCGATAAGCCCGCCAGGGTCGATCCCACCATCGTCGAGTTCGACGACGAGGGCACCGCCACGCTCCACTTGCCGGCTGCCAGTCGGCGGCGCTTCATGGTTGACGAGTCGCCCGAGGGCACCTTCTGCCTCGTACCGCTTGTCAACGACGAGAAGCTTCCCGCGGAGCTGCGCGACCGCATGGCCGCCAACGAGGCTGACCCGGGCCGGCTGGTGCGCCACCCACGGCACCGTGGGTGAACCGCACTCGACTTGCCTTGACCGACGAGCGCCAATCGTGTCGCGTCGCCGCACTATTGTAAGTACATACGCATTGACGTACTGACGTAGTGACGGTATCCTGGCGGGACGGGAATGGAGACGACGTGAAGACCGTGAAGGTGACCAAGACCGGGAACAGCCGGGCGCTGCCGCTGCCCGCCGAGCTGGCCAAGGGCGCCGGACTGGACGTCGGTGACACGGTGACGGTCGAGGTCCGGGGCCGGGACGTCATCTACCGTCACGGGTCGCCGGCCGGGCTGATCCTCGGTGAGGGCCGGGGCCGGGTGGCAGTCGTGCCCGCCGGCCGGGCGATGCGCTTGGCGGGCCGGAGCAGCAACGGCGCCCTCGACACCTGGGACTTCTGAGCCGCAACACCGTGCAGATCGAAGGACTCACTTGGCCTCCGCGGCCGGAGGAGTACTACCTGGCGGCGGACGAGCACCGGCCAGTGACGCAGGGCGACGTCTTCGCAGATGTGCCCTTCGCCAAGAACAAGCGGGCGAGCAAGTTCGAGGACCCGCCCAACACCTCCTATGAACGCCGACTGGTGGTGGTCATGGGTTACACCTGCGACCTGTACACAGACGCCGGCGTGCTGGCCAAGGTCCAGGTCGTGGCCCCGGTGGTCAACGCCGAGCGGGCCGGCATCCCCGACGACTGGGACGGCGCCTACAACTTCGCCCCGCTGCCTGACCTGCTCGGCGACGGCGCCATGCACGCCGTGGATCTGCGTGCGGCCAGCAACATCGACGGCTTCTACCTCGACCCGACCCGGCGGGTCCGCTGCTTGGGCGAGCTGGGCTGGGCCGCCTTCCGGCAGCGGATTGGCTTGTCGGCCATGCGGGTCGTCAACCACCTCGACGACCTCGTCGCCGTGGGGGTGGACGTTTGGCGAGAGGTTGAGCTGTGGGAGCGTTGGAACCGTGCCGGACGGTCCCCGGCCACCTTCCAGACGTGGCTCGACCAGCGACAGGCGACCCTGGGCGGCTTCACCCGCCGGCGGCTTCTCTACCAGGGGATGGTCCTGGAGGTGTCTGCCGCTCTCGACGACGAATTGGCCTCGCCGGCGCCTGCCGCCCCCTCGGCGAAGAGGCAGACCCGGCGCCGGGCCGGGGACACGTGAGGTGCGTGGGGCGGCGCCAGGAGGTGAGCAGGTCGTTCAGGGCTGCGGCATCACCAGGTCAGCGACCAGCTGGGCCGCTTCGTCGTGGAGGGTCGGCGAGACATGGCTGTAGATCCCGAGGGTGATGGCGATGGTCGAGTGGCCGAGGCGTTCCTGGACGACACGGGGGTGGACGCCGCGCTCGAGGGCCAGGGTCGCCCAGGTGTGGCGGAGGCCGTGGAGGGTCAGGCGGGGAAGGCCGTAACGGTGAGCCCGGCGGAGGAAGGCGGCGCTGACGGCGTCGGGCCGCAGCCAGGTGCCGTCGGGCTGGTGGAAGACGAGGCCGACGTCGTCGAAGTCGGCGCCGACGAGGAGCCGCTCTTCGAGCATGCGGCGGCGGTGCTCGCGCAGGGCGCCGACGGTCCCCTGGTCGAGCGCCACTGAACGCCGGCCGCGGTCCGTCTTGGGCTGCCCGACCGAGACGAGGGAGCGGGTCTGAACGATCGTCTGAACGATCCGGAGGCGGCCGGCGTCGAGGTCCACGTCGGCCCAGCGCAGGCCGAGGCCCTCGCCCCGGCGCATTCCGGTCGTGGCGAGGACGACCCAGAGGGCGTGCAGGCGGTCGTCGGCCAGGCGAGACGCCTCGATGAACCGCCGCAGGGTCGGGGCGTCCCAGGCCTGAAGGTCGCCGGCTTTCTGGCCCGCCCGGGGCGGGTCCGCCGCGTCGGCCGGGTTCCGGGACAGCCGGCCCCACCGGACGGCGTCCTTGAATGCCCGGTGGAGGATGGTGTGCACGTAGCCGACGGTCCGCCGGTCGAGGCCCTGCGGGCCCAGGACGTCGTCGCCGGGCCGCTCCGCCTGGCGCCGGAGCAGGGAGGCGAGGGTGTCCTTCGTGATGTGCCCGGCCTCGGGGAGTTCCCGGCGGAGCCGGGTGGCGGTCTGCGCCAGGCTGTAGCCCTCCTCACGCAGGGCCAGTGCGCGGTCGAGGACAGCGCGGGAGTATCCGGCGCCAGTCCGAGAGGACTGGCGCCGTCCCGAGCGCAGGAGCGTGGTGTAGAGGCCATTCAGGAGGCCGGCGTCGACCTTGGTGAGGCGGGTCGGGCCGATGTGGTCGATGACGTGCAGCCGGACGTTGCGGGCGTACGAGTCGAACGTGGAGTGGCGCACGGTCGGCTCGATCGCCTGCAGCCATTCGGTCAGGAACTCGGCCAGAGTCTGCTGGGAGGGCTCCACGTACTCGCCGCGGTCGAACTTCGACAGTCCGGATTCGGTTCGTCGGCCAGGGCCTGCTCCAGGATCTCGACGAAGGGCACGTACGGCGGCGCGCCCTCGATCTCATAGCAACGCCCGACGAGGACCCGGAACCCCTTAGCGACGGCGTCGGCGCCCGCCTCCTCACACAAGCGCGTCTTTCCGACACCGGGCTCGCCGCCAACGAGAGCCAGCCCTCCCGAGCCCCCGAGCGCGCAGTCGATGAGGCGGCCGAGCTCGGCCCGCTCCGACTCACGTCCCACGTAGGGAGTACGGGCGGCGAAGGCCGCGGGGGCAGTGGCTGGCTCCTCGTCCCTCCCTCGGACCTCGAAGAGCCGGAATCGCTCGGGGAAGCCTTTCAGCCGGCAACGTCCCCGGTCGGTGAAGGTCAGTTCCGGAGTAACGCCGGCCAGCTGCCTGACCACCTCCGAGACCAGGATCTCCCCGCCGGCGGCCCTGGCCGCGATCCGGGCCGCGGCGTGGACCGCTTGGCCGTAGAGGTCGTCCGCCTCGGCGACGACCTCGCCGGTGTTCAGACCGATGCGGACCCTGAGGTCCGAGAGGTCGGCGCGCCGCTCGGCCAGCGCCCGCTGGATAGCCACGGCGCAGGCCAGGGCTCGCCGTGCCGATCCGAAGGCCACCATGAACCCGTCCCCCAGCGCCTTGACCTCGACGCCGCCGTGGGCGGCCACCTCGCCCCGCACTACCTCCTCGTGGCGTCTGAGGAGCTGCTGGGCGACATGGTCGCCGTGCCGGGTGCGCAGTTCGGTGGAGGCTTCGACGTCGGTGAAGAGGATGGTGACTGGGCCGGCAGCCAGGGCTTCCAGGTCGGGCGTCGAAGCCGGCGGAGGGGACATCACTTCTTGCGGGATGGCCCGAGGATGCGGAACTCCACGCCCCTTCCACCTCCTCGCTCCCCCGTGGCCCGAGCTCGCCAGCGCCGCCGCCCAGCCTACGTGCCCGCCGGCCGGGCCGTCGGGGCTCGGTAAGGACTTGGTGAGCGCCCGGGCAAGGGCTACGGCTTCGGGGTGATCGAACTCACCAGCGGACGGGTAGAAGTCGGTGGCGGGGGCCAGTACCCAGCTCGAGGCGGCCACGCCCTGCGACGACTGGAACCTGCGGACCCTGCTCGACCACATGTTGGAGACCCAGCGGTACTTCGTGAACTCGGCCCGCGGCGAAGACGCCTCTCCGCCCGGGACGACACCGCCCGCGACCTTGAGCGACGACCCCGCCGCCGACTTCGAAGGCGTCCGCCGGGACATCATGGAGACGTTCGGCGATGACGAGGTGATCGAAAAGACCGGACCGGCGCTCGGCATCGCCTTCAGCGACATGCTGCTCCACGGCTGGGATGTCGCCCGAGCCACCCGGCAGGACGCCACCATGCCCGACGGGCTGGCCGAAGCCGCCTACCAGATCATCCACGGCAAGTTCACCGAAGCCCAGCGCGTCGGCGTCTTCAAGCCCGAGAAGGCCGTCACCGATGATGCACCACCGCAGGCCCGTCTGCTGGCCTACACCGGGCGTGAACCCTGAGGCTCAGTAGCTCTTGTCGGCCGCGATGTTCCTGAGCCAGCGGGCGACCCAGATCGGATCGATGTCCTGGCCCTCGTCGTCGCTGAGGTGGGCGACGTGCTCCGCGAGCGTCCATTCGGGGTGGAGGGCTTGGGCCCGGCTGACGATCTCCCAGCCCGTCAGTTGCGAACGGCTGCTCATTGCGGTGGACCTCCAGGGTCCTCGAGGCACAGGGTAGGTCGCCGCCAAAGGAGCGAACGTCCGCCTCGTCCACCTATCGGCGTCGCTGCACGTCTCCTGTAGGGATCTCGGAGAGGAGGCGGTCCAGCAGTTGGCTGAGGTCGACGACGGCGAAGCCGATATTGGCATCAGAGACCCCGTAGGGAATCACCAGAGAATCGCCGTGGACCATCGCGCCGCAGGAGTAGAGGACGTTCGGAACGTACCCGTCCCGCTCGATGTCGTCGGGGACCATGAGGGGCGCGGAGAGCTGAGCCCGCACCCGGGCCGGGTCATCGAGGTCGAGGAGAAGAGCGCCGATCGAGTAGACGCGCATGGGGCCGACGCCGTGGGTGAGAACGAGCCATCCTTCGGATGTCTCGATGGGCGAGCCGCAGTTGCCGAGCTGGAGAAGCTCCCACGGCCGTTCCGGTGACTGGAAGGTGGTGGCCGCCGCCCACGACCGGCAGTCGGTGGAGAAAGCCAGGGAGTTGCGCTCCCTGTCCCAGCGGGACAGGGCGACATAGTGGCCGCCGACCCGGCGGGGGAAGAGGGCGAGTCCCTTGTTCTTTGCCGCCGGGCCCGTGAGCTGGAGGGTCCGGAAGTGGCGGAAGTCGTCGGTCTCCAGTAGCTGGGGCGCGACGTGGACGCCGTCGAAGGCGGTGTAGGTGGCGTAATAGGTGACGGTCCCGTCGTCGTTCAGGAAGCGCACGAACCGGGCGTCTTCCATGCCGTGGCTCTCCGCCGGCCCCGCCGGGAAAAGAACTCGCTCGGCAATCGTGGAATCGTTCGGAAACTCCGTGTTGTAGTTGGAGAAGGCGATGTGTCGGAAGCCGGCGATCGTCTCCCGGACGCCGCTGTGGGTCACGATCTGGGCCTCGAGGTCAGCCAGGGCCAGGTCGAGCTGGGCCGGCGTGAAACGGGCCGGGAGCGACCCGAGCACGAAGGAGGCGCTCTCCCCGTGCTGGCCCAACTCAGCCAGCTTGCCCCGGAACAGCTGCCGCTCGTAGACGGGTGGAACGGACCGCCCTGGCACGAGGAAGGGCCCGGGATCGTCGAGGTGGATCTCCCCACCGTCGCCCACGACGCCGGTGCGGAACTCGATGCATGACACGTGTCCCTCGCCGATACCCCGCAGGCTCATCACAAAGCGGGCCTGCCCGGGCGCCAAGCCGTCCTGATCGGGAGCGAGGACGATCGAAGGGTTGCACAGCGCCCCGGCTTCGACCGAGTACTCGCAGGTGAAGAACGCGCCGATGAGCAGCCGGCGTTCGGGTGACGGCGGGACGCCCCCGCCGAGACGGTGGGCGACGAGCTCGAAATGATCTTCCAGCGTCGCTTGGAACCGCCGGTGGCGACCAGCGAATCCGGTCAGGACCTCGTCGATGGCTTTGGCCGCGTCTTCATCGGACAGCGCGAGGATCCGCTCGATGACGCCGGCCGCCCGGGATTCGCCGTTGCCCATCATCTCCTGGCCGGGAAGGAACAGTCGGGCAACGACCCGCCGGGGATCGGGGCGCAGCCGCAGCGGCAGCCGCGTCACGAGGGCTCGTGCGGCCACCCCGGTCAGGGTTGGTTACCGATCAAGCGGATGCCCTGCTGCAGGGTGGAGATCAGGGCGATGGTCGACTCCGCCCCCTGGTTGTCGTTGCGTCCGTCCCGCTCCAAACCGTCGTAGCCGCCGCCCGTCTGGCGGTCGTACATCGGGACCTGCGTGTCGTTGGCGCCGAGGAACCAGGCCACCGCCCGGCTCACGCCGGCCACGAAACGGGTGCCGCCGGTGAGGAGGTAGGCCCGGGCGCAGGCGTCGGCCAGCGCGGCGGCCTCGATGGGCTGCTGGTCGAATCCGGGGCGGGGCTCGCCCGGTCCCCAGCCTCCCGTCGGCGTGAGCGAGAAGTGTTCTCCCGTCGTCTCGACCTCGAGGAGCCAGTCGAGCAGCCGGAGACCCTCCTCGACAAGGTGGTCGTCTTCGAGAGCCCAGCCGGCGGCCAGGAGGCCCTCCGCCCACCGGGCGTTGGCGTAGGTGAGGCGGGCCTCGGGCCACGGCCACGTCTCGTCGGGGCGCGCTCCGGAGAGGGCGGCGCCAGCTGCCTTCAGGAGATCCTGGGCTCCCGCATGGTCGGATCGCAGGGTGAGCACCTCGGCGGCGCCCAGGGCAGCGAAGGCCATGGCCCGGGGTGACGGCGACCGGCAGGCCGCCCCCGCCTCGAAGTGGACGAGGGCGTCAGCCCGAAGGCGAGCGGACCAGCCCCGGGCGGCGGCTGTCCCTGACCCCCAGAGGGAGCGGCCCCACCAGTCCCCGATACCAGGCTCGTCCTCCCACCGCCGGTCGTACCCGAGCCGGTTGTGGCTGGCTCCGTCGGTGGCCTGGGCGTGGACGAGAAAGGCCAGACACCGCTCCCCGAGGGCGGCCACCCCAGCGGGGGGCGACGGTTGGCGGCTGATCACCACCAGGGCGCGGGCGACGTCGTCGGTGCAGTAGCCCGACTGGCGGCGGGGAACGGCGCCCCGGGCGTGCTCGATCACCCCGGTCTCGTCGCTGAGGCGCAGGAGATGATCGAACGGCGGTTCCGGGACGGTCACGCGACGGCGGCGTCTCGTGCCTCGACCAGTTCCCCGGCCAGCGACCGGTAGCGGTCCGCCACCGCCGGCCACAGAAGCTGAGGGGCCAGGCCCGCCGCTTCGGCGCCCAGCCGGGCGGCCAACCCCGGCTCGGTCAGGACGCGCCGCAGCGCCGCCGCCAGGGCCGCCGAATCGCCATGGGGGACGATGAGGCCCGCCCCTCCGCCCAGCATCTCGACGGCGTGGGGGAACCCGGTGGCGATCACCGGCTTACCCGCAGCCAGCGCCTCGACCAGCACACCGGAGGTGACCTGCTCTCGGGAGTCGTAGGGCAGGACGACGACGTCGGCCCCGGCGATGATCCGGCCCAGGGCGGCGAGTGAGAGGTAGCGGTCGTCGAAGTCGACCATATGGCCGACGCCCCGCCCCCTGGCCCGGTCCATGAGCCCCTGGCGGTAGGACTCGCCGTCCCGCTCCGCCACCCGCGGGTGCGTCTGACCGACGACGAGGTAGCGCGGCTCCGGTTCCAGATCGCGCAGCTCGGCCAGCGCGTCGACCACCCATTCGATGCCCTTACCCGGTCCGAGCAGACCCCAGGTGAGGATGGTCGGGCGGGCGGGCCGGGCCGGGAGGCCGCCGGTAGGCGTCTGTCGCTCACCGGGGGGAAGGCGGTTGTCGGCCGCGCCGTGGGGGATGAGGGCGACCCGGGCCGGGTCGACCGGGTAGCCATGCAAGAGCCGGCGGCGGGCGGTCGGCGTCATGGTCACCACCGCGTCGGCGGCGGCCAACACCCGCTCCAGCACTTCCCGCTGGTGCGGCGTCGTCAGCCAGTCGTCGCGATCGTCATGGCCCTCGCCGGGCGCGGAGCCGAGCACCGACACTCCCGGACCGCTGGAGATCGCAGCGGCGAACGCGGACGGATCGTGGCTGGAGAAGGCCTCGTAGAACGAGATGAGGCCCTCGGCGACGGCAACGGAAGGGTCCACGACCCGATGCTAACCCGTTCAAG
>CAVRTC010000019.1:0-92008 GCA_963723985.1 uncultured Actinomycetes bacterium | reverse complement strand
GCTGGTCGCCTGCTCCTCGGCGGCGGGTTCACCAGGATCGGCGCCACCACCCGCAACCGGCTGGCCGCCGTCAACGCCGTCACCGGCGCGCTCGACACCGCCTGGGCGCCTTCGGCCGACGGCATCGTGCACGCGCTCCGACTGAGCGCCGACGGCGCCAAGGTGTTCGTCGGTGGTGCCTTCACGCACATCGGCGACAGCACCCGGAATCGTTTGGCTCTCCTGTCCGTCACGGGCAGCGGGGCGCTCGATTCCACCTGGAAGCCGGTCGCCGACGCCGACGTGTCCGCCCTCGCCCTCTCCGCCGACGGAGCCCGGCTGTTCGCCGCCGGTGCCTTCACGAAACTGGGCAGCGCCACCCGCCGCCACCTCGGCGCGCTGGCCACCACCGGCGCCGGAGCGACCGACGTCTGGGACCCGAACGCCGCCGCCCCGGCGATGACGGTGGCGGTGTCACCGTCAGCCGTGTTCGGAGGCGGCACGTTCGCCAGCGTCAACGGAACCGCCCGGGCCAACCTGGCCGCCTTCGACGCCACCACCGGCGCGCTCGATCCCGGCTTCGTGGCCAACACCGACAAGGCGGTGGGAGCCATCGTTCCGTCCCCTGACGGCGCCCGGCTCTATGTCGGCGGCCTGTTCAAGAAGGTCAACGGCTCGAGCCGCAGCCGGCTGGCCAAGCTCAACGCCGCCACCGGGGCGGTCGACACCGCCTGGGCGCCCAAGGCCAGCGCCGAGGTGAAGGCCCTGGCCGTGGCCGGCAGCAAGGTCTACCTCGCCGGTGCCTTCTCGACCGTCAACGGCTCGACCCGGAACCGGGTCGCCGCCGTCGATGCCGCCACCGGGACGCTGTCGTCGTGGAACCCCAACGCCTCCAACGTCGTATGGGCCATCGCCGTCTCGCCCGACACCAAGACGGTCTATCTGACCGGCGCGTTCTCGACCGTGAAGGGCAGCAGCCGGAAGAACCTGGCTGCGGTCTCGGCCTCGACGGCCGCGCCCACGGCCTGGAAGCCGGCCGTGACCGCCCCGGGGCGCCGCGTCGAGGCGGTCGGCAGCCAGGTGTTCGTCACCCTGGCCGGCCTGTCGTCCAGCGGGGGCAACCGGGTGGTCGCCTTGGCCGCCGGCAGCGGCCTCAAGCAGTGGGAGGGCACGGCCGACGGCGACGTCGTGGCCTTGGCCGTCGACGGGTCGACCGTCTACGTCGGCGGGCACTTCGACAACATCGGTGGCACCAGCATCGTCGGTCAGAGCGTCCGCCGGCACCTGGCGGCCTTCGATGCCGCCACCGGGGCGCTCAAGGCCTGGGCGCCCCCGGTCAGCGGCTCGCACGGTGTGTGGGCGCTGTGGGCGTCGGGCGGTTCGGTGGTCGCCGGCGGCGACTTCCAGGTGGTGGCCGGCACGGTCTCGGCCGGGCTGGCCCGCTTCCCGGCTGCGTAAGCCCGGCGTAACTTCAGCCACTCGACGCACGTCGGGTGCCGTTCGCCGCCGGCCCCGCGGCCCCTGCTTTTACCGAACGTCAGTACTGGCTTATTCTGCTGGGGTTCGGAGCCGGCCCGCGCCGGCTCACCGGGGGATGATGAGGGGGGCGTTGTTCGTGGAGATCACCCGTCGAGACTTCTTCAAGGCATCGGCGGCCGGAGGTGTCGCCGTCGCCTGGGGCAGCTTCGGGTTGGACCTGTCGCCGGCCTACGCCGAGTCGTCGCAGTTGAAGATCTCGCGTGCCACCGAGGTTCGCACCGTGTGCCCGTACTGCGCGGTCGGCTGCTCGATGATCGCCTACCGGGTGGGTGACGACGCCGACAACGTCAAGCCCACGCTGGCCCACATCGAGGGCGACCCTGACAGCCCGGTCAACGGCGGCACGCTGTGTCCCAAGGGGGCCTCGTCACTGCAGCTGGCCGTGAACCACAACCGGGAGCTGCGACCCAAGGTGCGCCGGCCGGGATCCGACAAGTGGGAAGACACCACGTGGGACGAGGCTCTCGACAAGCTGGCCCGTCACATGAAGGATTCGCGCGACAAGAAGACCGTCCTCACCGACAAGGACGGCTTCGAGGTCAACCGCAACGAGGGCTACGGCTTCGTCGGCGGGGCCACCATCACATCGGAGGAGGGGTACCTCACCGCCAAGTTCTTCCGGGCGATGGGCTGCGTCTACCTGGAACAACAGGCCCGCGTTTGACACGGTCCCACGGTGGCCAGTTTGGCCGCCTCCTTCGGTCGGGGCGCCATGACCAACCACTGGCGCGATTTCAAGAACTCCGACGTCACCCTCGTCATCGGAGCCAACCCGGCAGAGAACCACCCCTGCGGGTGGCGCTGGGCCCAGATCGGGCGTGACGAGCGCGGCACGAAGATCATCCACGTCGACCCCCGCTACACCCGCACGTCGGCTATCGCCGATCTCTACGCTCCCATCCGGGCGGGGACCGACGTCGCCTTCTTCGGCGGGCTGATCAACTACATCCTCGAGCACAAGCTGTACCACGAGGACTACATCAAGCTGCACACCAACGCGCCGTTCATCGTGGGCCCGGACTACACCTTCGAGGACGGGATGTTCTCCGGCTACGACGAGACCAAGAAGGCGTACGACAACACGTCGTGGGATTACGACCGGCTCCCGCCGGTCATCCCGACGTCGACCGCGCCCGCCTCCGGTGGGCAGCCGTCCGGATCGTCGGGTGGGGCCTCGGCGCTCGGTCCGGCGGCCGGCGCGCCGTCGGGCGGGACCCCGGCGGCAGTGGCGACCGGCGTGCCCGCCGCGCCGCCCAGCCCGTGGCCTACGCCAAGACCGATCCGACCCTCCAGGATCCCCGCTGCGTCTTCCAGATGATGAAGGCGCACTACTCCCGCTACACGCCGGAGAAGGTCTCGGAGATCACCGGGATGCCGGTGGAGAAGTTCACCAAGATCGCCGACTGGTTCGGCGCGACCGGCACGCCCGACAAGGTCGGGAACATCGTCTACGCGGTGGGCCTGACCCACCACGTCACCGGGGTGCAGATCATCCGGGCGCTGGGCTGTGTCCAGATGCTGCTCGGCAACATGGGTCGGCCTGGCGGTGGCGTGAACGCCGAGCGGGGCCACGCCAACATCCAGGGGAACACCGACAACGCCATCAGCTGGGAGATCTTTCCCGGCTACCTGGCGGTGGCCAAGCCGGGGATGAACACCATGGCGGATTACATCGCCAAGGTGCCCTCGAAGGCGTCGTCGCCCAACGCCGTCAACTACTTCGGTACCAACTACAAGAAGTTCCTCGTGTCGATGCTCAAGTCGTGGTACGGCAACGCCGCCCAGCTCGACAACGACTTCCGGTTCAACTGGTTGCCCAAGCCTTCCAAGAACTCGTCGTGGCTCACCATCCACGACGAGGCCCGGTCCGGCAACCTCGACGGGCTGTTCGCCGCCGGCATGTCGGGCGTCAACATCGGGCCCGACTCCAAGCGGATGAGCCAGTCGCTCGGGAACCTGAAGTGGCTGGTCGTGATGGATCCGCTGACGACCGCCACGTCGGAGTTCTGGCGCCAGCCCGGTGTCGACACCAAGACCATCCAGACCGAGGTGTTCTTCTTCCCCTGTACGCACTGGATCGAGAAGGACGGCAGCTTCGTCAACTCCGGTCGCTGGGCGCAGTGGAAGTGGAAGGTGCTCGACGCCCCCGGCCAGGTGAAGGACGACAACTGGATCCTCGGCCAGCTCTTCCTGCGGCTGCGTGACCTCTACGCCAAGGAGGGCGGGACGCTGCCGGAGCCCATCCTCAACCTCAAGTGGGACTATGCCAACCCCGGCAACCCGTCACTGGACGAGATCGCCCAGGAGATCAACGGGTTCGATCTCACCACCGGCAAACGGCTGCCCGGCTTCTCCGCCTGCAAGGACGACGGCACCACCAGCTGCGGCAACTGGCTCTACTCCGGGTCCTATACGGAGGAGGGGAACCTCATGCAACGCCGAGGGACGGAGGACCCCACCGGGCTCGGCTACTTCCACAAGTGGGCCTGGTCGTGGCCGTCGAACCGCCGCATCCTCTACAACCGGGCGTCGGCCGACGTCAACGGCCTGCCGTGGGACCCGTCCCGGCCCGGCATCAAGTGGAACGGCACCAGTTGGGTCGGCGACGTCCCCGACTTCTCGCCGACCTCGGCGCCGTCGGAGGGCAAGGGCGCGTTCATCATGACCGGCGAGGGTGTCTGCCGGCTGTTCGCCCCCGGCGGGCTGACCAGCGACGGGCCGTTCCCCGAGCACTACGAGCCCATGGAGTCACCGGTCGCCAACGGCATGTCGACGAGACAGAACGACCCGGCCGTCCACCTCTACAAGGACGCCGAGGGCACGTTCGCGGCGATCGACTCGGAATTCCCCTATGTGGCGACCACCTACCGGGTCACCGAGCACGAGCACTTCCTGACCATGCACGTGCCCTACCTGGTGGAGGCCATGCCCGACTTCTTCGTCGAACTCCCCGTCGAGCTGGCCGAGGAGAAGGGCATCACCAACGGCGGCAAGGTGAAGGTGCGGTCCAAACGGGGTGAGGTCGTCGGCATCGCCATGGTCACGAAACGGATGCGGCCCCTCAAGGTCATGGGGAAGACCGTGTACCAGATCGGGATCCCGGTGCACTGGCACTTCGCCGCCGGCAAGGGGGCCGAGAAAGGCGGGATCCGCACGGTCGCCGACATGGCCAACATCCTCACCCCCTACGTGGGGGACGCCAACGTGCGAACACCCGAGTTCAAGGGCTTCCTCGTCGACGTCGAGAAGGCATAGGGGGAGGCGACATGTCTACCGAACTCGGACTGTCGATCCGGCGGAAGTCGGCCACCCCGGCCGGGTCGACCGGCATCCGGCGGGACACCGTCGAGATCGCCAAGGTCGTCGACATCGACCTCTGCATCGGCTGCAAGGCCTGCGAGGTGGCCTGCAAGGAGTGGAACGACCTCGAAGCCGAGGAGACGTTCAACTTCGGGAGCTACCAGAGCCACCAGGACCTGACGCCGAACACCTGGGACCTGATGCGGTTCAAGGAGATCGAGCTCGACGACGGCGAGATCGCCTGGCTGATCAAGAAGGACAGCTGCCTCCACTGCGACGACCCCGGGTGCCTGGCGGCCTGCCCGGCGCCGGGGGCCATCGTCCAGTACACGAACGGCATCGTCGACTTCAACCAGGAGAAGTGCATCGGCTGCCAGTACTGCGTGGCGGGCTGCCCGTTCGACATTCCCCGCTTCGACCAGAAGACCAAGAAGGTCTACAAGTGCACGCTCTGCGTCGACCGGGTGTCGGCGGGGCTGGAGCCGGCCTGCGTGAAGAGCTGCCCGACCGGCGCCATCAAGTTCGGCGGCAAGCACGAGATGCTCGACTACAGCCTCGCCAAGGTCGAGAAGCTGAAGGGTCGGGGTTTCGACAACGCCATGCTCTACGACCCCTCGGGAGTCGGCGGGCTGCACATGATGTACGTCGTGCCCCGGGGCGACCGGCTGGACGACTACGGCCTCCCCGCCGACCCGCAGGTGCCGGGGACGTTCTTCTCGGCGCTGTCGGTGCTGCGCAAGCTCGGCACGGTCTCGGTGTGGGGCGGCCTCCTGGCCTCGGCCATCTTCTACCTGCGGACGGGCCGGCGGCATTCCCCGCCGGAGGACGAGGCCGTGGCCGAAGCCGAGCGCCTCGGTCGGGAGCCGGCTGGTGACGGCGCGGCCCGGGAGGTGCCGGTCGGTGCCTCCGGGAACGGTGGCCCCGGCGACGGTTCCGACGGCGGCGTAGGTCCCGACGGCGGCGGCAACGGGGAGGCTTCGCCCTGGTCGGCGCAGCCGCAGCCGCAGGAGGAGGAGCGGTGAGCGCCGTGCACGTACGCACGGCCTCGGGCAACGGCGAAGCGGCGGCGCCGCCGGGGTTCCAGCGCTACACGTTCACCGAGCGACTCGTGCACTGGCTGGTGGCTTTCACGTTCATCGCCCTGATGGTGTCGGGCTTGGCCCTCGGCTACCCGCGGATGGCGTTCCTGTCGGGCCTGTTCGGCGGTGGGCAGACGATGCGTTTCCTGCACCCCTGGTTCGGGGTGGGCTTCACGCTCGGCGTCCTGTGGATGCTGGTGTCGTGGTCCCGGGAGATGCGGATGAACGCCGGCGACCGGGAGTGGGTCCGCAAGATGCGGACCTACGCCTCCAGCGGCCACTCGGGGCTCGACGTCGGCAAGTACAACGCCGGGCAGAAGGGTTACTACTGGTTCTCGGTCGTCTTCGGGCTGGTGCTGTTCGCCAGCGGTCTGCCCCTGTGGTACCCCTGGCTGTTGGGGTCCGGCCTGAACCAGATCGCCCGGCTGCTCCATCACGCCGCCTTCCTGTTGATGATTGGCGGCTTCATCGTCCATGTGTACATGTCGACCGTGATGTTCCCGGGGACGCTGTCGGCCATGACGACCGGCCGGGTCAGCCGGGCGTGGGCCGCCTTCCACCACCCGGCCTGGTTCCGGGTGCAGGACCGCCGCAAGGCGGGCTCCTCGCGGTGACGTTCGGGCGGGGCGCCCGGCGCGGCGGGCCGGGCGACTTCGCCGGGCGTCTGACGCGGGCCGAGCAGCTGCTGGCCGGTCCGGCCGGGAGCGGCGGGGCGGCCGGGCCGCTGGCGCTGCTGGTCTCCGTGCTGCGGTTCCAGGCCGCTCGGGCGGCGGTACCGGCGGTGGTGGCGGCCGCCGGTGCGGCAGCGGCCGGCGCCGAGCTGCGCCTGGCTGCCGGGCGGTTCCCCTTGCTCGACCTCGGCGCGACCGTGTCGCCGATCGCCGCCGAGGTGGCCCTGGCCGTCGAGGCGCTGCCCGGCCCGGCCGGACCGGCCGGTGAGTTCCCCGATCAATTGGTGGCGGCGGGAATGGCGCTCACCGGTGGGAGCGGCGATCAGCGCGACAGCCTGGTGGAGGCGTGGCTGGAGGACCCGGCCGGGCCCGAGGCGGTGCTGGGGTTCTGGGTGCGGGTGGCCGCCGGGCCCGTCCTGGAGGCGGCCCGGGCGCAGATCGCCACGCCGTCACGCGAGGAGTGGGCCGGCGGCGCCTGCCCGGCCTGCGGGGGTCTGGCCCAGGCGTCGGTCATTGCCGAGGAGTCGGGCGAGTTCATGGGGGGTTCCCCCCGGTCACTGGTGTGCGGCCGGTGCGCTGGCTGGTGGACGTTCGCCCGGGCTCTCTGCACCTGGTGTGGGGAGGCGGATCCCCGCCGGCTCCCGTCGTTCGTCCCCGATGAGCGCCGGGCGGTCCGCATCGACGGGTGCGAAACCTGCGACACCTACGTGAAGACGTTCGACCTCCGCGAGGCCGGCGGCCTCGAACTCGTCCCGCTGGTCGACGACGTGGCCACGGTCACGCTCGACCTGTGGGCCCACGACCAGGGCCTGTCCCGGCACCTCGTTTCCTTCGCCGGGGTGTGACCAATCGGCGGCCGGCCACGGTGGGCGCCGGCCTGCTGGTGGCGCTGGCCGTGCTCACCGTAGTGATCGGGCGGTCCGGCGGTGGGGAGCGGAGCGGCTACGGCGTGGCCGGGAGCCGGTACCTCCCGGTGGTCAGCGGCCGATCCGGGGCGGTGGCATCGGCGTCGCCGGATGCCTCGGCCGCCGGGATCGAGGTGCTGGCGGGAGGCGGCAACGCCGTCGACGCCGCGGTGGCCACCGTCTTCGCCGTCGGCGTGGTGGCCCAGGAGTCGTGCGGTATCGGCGGCGGCGGGTTCCTCCTCTACCGGGGAGCCGACGGGACGGCGGCCACACTGGACTTCCGGGAGACCGCGCCGGCCGGGCTGGCTCCCGGGTTCGAGGCCGCGCCCCGGAGATTCCCCGGCACCGGCCATCAGGTCGTGGGTGTGCCGGGCACGGTCGCCGGTCTGGCCGAAGTCGCCGGCCGCTACGGCTCCTGGCCGCTCGACCGGCTCCTCGCCCCGGCCACCGCCTTGGCCGAGCGGGGCGTCCGGCTCACCCCCCTCCAGGTCGAGGTCCTCCGGGCCAGCCGGGACCGCCTCGCCCTCTATGACGCCACCCGGGCGCTGTACCTCGATGGTGGTGAGGTCCCGAAGCCGTATCCGCGCCGCCCGGCCCGTCCTCAGCCCGAACTGGCCGAAACGCTGCGGACGCTGGCCCGAGACGGACCGGACGCCTTCTATCGCGGCCCGATCGCCGCCGCCATCGTGGCCGAGATGGAACGGTCGACGGGGTCCGGCGTTCTGGAGGGCGAGCGCGGCGTTCTGACCGCCGGCGACCTGGCGTCGTACCGGCCCGTGTGGCGGGAGCCGCTGCGGGGCCGATACCGCGACCGGGAGATCCTGGCCGTCCCTCCGCCGACGGCCGGAGGCGTCGTCGTCCTCGAGACGTTGAACCTGATCGAAGGATTCGACCTCCCGTCCCGGCGGGGCGGCGACTTCCGGCACAGCTCGGCCAACCACCTCCACCTCCTGGCCGAGGCCAAGAAGATCGCCGTGGCCGACCGGAACGCCTTCATCGCCGACCCGGCCTACCTCCACGTCCCGACGGAGCAGCTGGTGTCCAAGGAGTACGCCGGGGCGCGCCGGAGCGAGATCGACCTCGACGCGGCCGGTGATCACAAACCCGGCACCTTCTCCGGTGTGACGCCTCGACCTCCGGGCGGTAACCGGGGAGGGGCGAGCACGCATCACGTCTCCGTCGTCGACGCGGCCGGCAACGCCGTGTCGGTCACCTGCACGGTCGAGCAGCGCTACGGCAGCGCGGTGGTGGTCCCCGGCACCGGCATCCTGCTGAACAACCAGATGACCGACTTCGACGACCCGGGGGCGGCCAACGAGGTTCAGCCCGGGAAGCGCCCCCGCTCGAACATGAGTCCCGTCATCGTCGTGGAGGACGGGCGACCGGCGCTGGTGCTCGGTGCGCCGGGTGGGCCGCGCATCCCGATGGGGGTGGCGTCGGTGATCTCCAACGTGGTCGACCACGGCATGGATCCGGCCCTGGCAGTCGACGTCGCCCGCGTCGACGCCGAACGGTGCTGCACGATCGAGCTGGAGGACGCCAGGGTGCCGGACGCCGAGCGGCGCGAGCTCGTCCGGCGGGGTCACCGCATCGAGGGCCGCGGCCGGTACCACCCCCAGTTCGTGCCCCTGGTCCAGGTTGCCGGCGTCGACCGGGCCGGCCGTACGTTCGCCGTCAGCGACCCCCGCTACGACCGCGCCGCCGCCGTCCCGTGAGTTGCAGCAGCCATGGCACACTCTGGCGATGCGAAACCTCGTCCCGTTCCTCATGTTCTGTGGCGAACAGCACGGCAAGGCGGAAGAGGCGATCAGCTTCTACTGCTCTGTCTTCGACGACGCCCGGCTGGTCAGCATCGACCGGTACGGTCCGGACGACGCCGAACCGGAAGGCACCGTCCGGGTGGCGGAATTCGAGATCGGGGGCCATCGACTCAAGGCGATCGACAGTGGGGGGCCGCACGCCTTCACCTTCACGCCGGCCATCTCGCTGTGGATCGACTGCTCTTCGCGATCCGAGCTTGAAAAGTCCGCGGGGGCCCTGGCCGAAGGGGGCAGGTTCCTGATGCCGGTCGCCGACTACGGCTTCAGTGAACTCTTCGCTTGGGTCGCGGACCAATTCGGCGTCACGTGGCAGCTCAACCTGCCACGGCCAGTCACGAGCGGCTGAGCAGGCGGGTGCGGACTTCGTCGTCGGCGGCGCAGTCGATGGCCGACCAGGCGAGGGCGACAGCGCCGTCGCGCAGGGCGCGGTCGGCCGCCGGGGTGACGCAGTGGGCGGTGAACTCGGGCTGGTGGTTCACCGCCGGATGCGAGTCGATGCCGATGGCGGGGTGGATCGACGGGATGGCCAGCGACACGTTGCCCATGTCGGTCGACCCCGACGCCCGAGGATCGAACGGCCCGAAGCTGCGGCCGAGCGCCTCGGCGTTGCGGCGGTAGGCGGCGGCGATGACCGGGTCATGGTGCATCTCGGCGTAGGGCTCGTGGCGGGCCATGATCTCGAACTCGGTGCCGGTGGCCAGGGCGCCGGCCTCGAAGCAGCGCAGGACCCGTTCCCGCATGATCTCGAAGTCGGCGACGGTGGCGCCGCGGATGATGTACTCCGCCTCGGTGTGGGCGGGGACGATGTTGGGGGCTTCGCCGCCGTGGGTCACGATGCCGTGGACCCGGTCGCCGGCGTGGATGTGCTGGCGGAGCAGGCCGATGGCGACGCCGGCCACGGTGAGGGCGTCGGCGGCGTTGCGGCCCAGCTCCGGAAAGGCCGAGGCGTGGGCCTCCTTGCCGTGGTACCGGATGCGGAACTGCTGAGCGGCGATGATGGGCCATTCGGCGATGTCGATCGGCGCCGGGTGGGTCATCATGGCCAGATGGGCGCCCTCGAAGGCGCCCCCGTTGAGCAGGAGGATCTTCCCGCCGCCGCCCTCCTCGGCCGGTGTGCCCATCACCCGCACGGTCAGCCCGAGGTCGTCGGCCACCTCGGCCAGGGCGACAGCGGCGCCGACGGCGGTGGCGGCGATGATGTTGTGGCCGCAGGCGTGGCCGATGCCGGGCAGAGCGTCGTACTCGGCGCAGACCACGACGTGCAGCGGCCCCGACCCGGCCGTGGCCCCGAAGGCGGTGGGCAGGTCGCACAGGCCCGACTCCACCGCGAAGCCGTAACCGGTGAGCGCCTCGCCCAGCCAGGCGCAGGCCCGCTCCTCCTCCCACTTGATCTCCGGATGGGCGTGGATGCGGTGGCTGAGCGCGACGAGTTCGTCTTCCACCCGCTCGAACGCCGCCCGCGCGGCCGCCTTCGCGCAGGCGGTCGCGGCGTCGTCGGTGTCGGTGACCATGGCCCAGAGCCTACGACTCCGGACCCACCCATCAGACCCTGAGCGGATTACCCACCGTTACGGTATGCAATCCGCTCAGGGTCCCTGCGGTTCGGTGGCGACGACCGCCTCAACGGACGCGCGTGAGGGTGTCGGCGGCGAGGTCGGGCAGCGCGGTGTAGCGGGCACCCATCGCTTCCGCCAGCTGGTGGGCGAGGCCGAGGCGGAGGTCACCGTCCTCGGCGTCGACGACGAGCGTCTCGATACCGGCCGCCGCAATCGCCGCGGCGGCGTTCAGCGCCACGCCGAACGGGTCGGTGACGCCGGCCCGGGCGGTGGCCGGCCTTGGGCCGGCGGCGGTGGCCGGGCCCGCCGAGGTCGCCCGACCGTCGGTGACGACGACGATGACCGGGCGGCGGTCGGGGTCGCGGTGGCGGGCCGAGCGGGCGACATCGAGCGCGGCGTGCAGGCCGGGGCCGAGCGGCGTCCGGCCGCCGGTGGGCAGGTCGGCCAGCCTGGCCCGGGCCACCTCGACGCTGCCGGTCGGCCGGAGCACCACCCGGGCCTCGTCACCAGCGAACGTCACGAGGGCGACCCGGTCGCGCCGCTGGTAGGCGTCGAGCAGCAGCGAGACGGCCGCGCCCTTGGCCGCCTCCATGCGCTGGTCCGCGCCCATGGAGCCGGAGGCGTCGACGCACAGCACGACGAGGTTGGCGGTGCGCGCCTCCCGCACCGCCTGACGAAGATCGTCACGCTCGACCACCGCAGCAGGGGCGGCCGCGGCGGCCGTGGCGGCGGCGCGGCGGGCGGCGGCGGCTTGCACCGTTGCGGCCACGGCGATGTCCGTCACGCCTTTGGGTGACGATCGGGCGGCGACGATGCCGCCGCGGTCGGCGGGCCCGCGGTTGCGTCGGCCCAGCACGCCGGACGGCCGCTGGGTCTTGAGCGCCAGGAATACTCCCGGAGCCGGCGCAGTGGGGCCCATGTTTCCTGGCTGACGTCCCACTGCCTGGGAGTCCTTGGGGGACCCCGGGGGGTCCAGGGGGGCAGAGTTCCCCTGAGGCTCGGAACCCTCCCCGCCGGAATCATCCGACGGAGCATTCGCCGAGGCCCGGTCGAGGGCGTCGGCCAGTTCTTCGGAGGAGAGGCCGGGGGCGTCGAGCGGGCCCCGGCGGCGGCGGTGGGCGAGCGCCAGCGGGGCCAGGCGGACCACGTCGTCGTCGGTCGCCTCCTTGCGACCATCGAGGGCGGCCAGGGCCGCCGCCCCCCGGGCCAGGACAAGGTCGGCGCGGAGCCCCTCGGCGTCGAGTTCGGCGCACAGCCGGCTGGTGAAGGCCAGCACATCGTCGGGGACAACGACCTCGCCGAGGATCAGGCCGGCGTCGGCGATGGCGGCCTGCCACACCTTCTCGTCGGCGCCGAACCGGTCGGCGAACTCGTCGGGATCGGCGTCGTAGGCCAGGCGCCGCCGCACGACCTCCGTCCGCTGTTCCGGGTCCCGCGGCGCCCGCACCTCCACGGACAGGCCGAAGCGGTCGAGGAGCTGGGGCCGGAGCTCGCCTTCCTCGGGGTTCATCGACCCGACCAGCACGAAGCGGGAAGGGTGCTCGGCGCAGATCCCGTCCCGCTCGATGCGGTTGATGCCGAAGGCGGCGGCGTCGATGAGGACGTCGACGAGATGGTCGGCCAGGAGGTTGACCTCGTCGACGTAGAGGACGCCGCCGTGGGCGGCGGCGAGCAGACCGGGGCGCAGCCGGGACCGGCCTTCGAGCAGGGCGCCTTCGAGATCGAGCGTGCCGACGACGCGGTCCTCGGTGGCGCCGATCGGCAGCTCGACGAACGGTGCGGGCGCGCCGCTCGAATCGGGCGGGAGGAGGGTGGCCAGGGCCCGGGCGGCGGTCGACTTCCCCGAGCCCTTCTCGCCCCGGATGAGCACGCCGCCCAGCATCGGATCGACCGCATGGAGAAGGAGAGCGAGCTTGAGGTCGTCCTGCCCGACGATGGCCGACAGCGGGTAGGGCGGGGGCCCTCCGACGCCGCCGGTCACGACGGGCGCTCCTCGGCCCAGCCCTCGGCTTCGAGGAGCGCGTCCCGCAGCGTCACCATGGCCGGGTCGGAGGCGTTCCAGAGTCCCCGGGCGGCGGCCTCCAGCAACCGCTCGGCGATGCCCTGGAGAGCCCAGGGGTTGGAGGCGGCGAAGAACTTCCGCACCTCGGGGTCGGCCACATACGCCGCCGTCACCTGCTCGTACATCCAGTCCTCGCCGATCCGGGCGGTGGCGTCGTAGCCGTAGAGGTAGTCGACGGTGGCGGCCATCTCGAAGGCGCCCTTGTAGCCGTGCCGCATCATGGCCGAGATCCAGCGGGGGTTCAGCACCCGGGACCGCATGACCCGGCGGGCCTCCTCGGCCAGGCTACGGACCCGGGGTCGCTCCGGGTCGGCGGAGTCGCCGAAGAAGGCCTGCGGAGCGTGGCCGCCCCGCAGAGCCCGCACCGTGGCCACCATGCCGCCGTGCTCCTGGAGGTAGTCGTCGGAGTCGAAGATGTCGTGCTCCCGGTTGTCCTGGTTCTTCACCGCCACGTCGATGAGGGCGAAGCGGCGCCGCATGGCGTCGGGAGCGGGGACGCCGTAGCCGTCCCGGCCGTAGGCGTAGCCGCTCCAGCCGAGGTAGACGGTGGCCAGGTCGTCGTCGTCCTCCCAGTCCTTGGAGTCGAGGAGAGCGAGGATGCCGGAGCCGTAGGCGCCGGGTTTGGCGCCGAAGATCCGGTGGTCAGCGCCGTTGGCCCGCACGAAGTTGCGGTCGGCCGGCTCGTCGAGGTTCCGTACGACCTCGACGGCTTCGTCGACGAGGTGGACAAGGTGCGGGAATGCGTCCCGAAAGAATCCGCTGATCCGCAGCGTCACGTCGATGCGGGGCCGGCCGAGCTCGTCGAGGGGGACGGGCTCCACGCCGACCACCCGGCCCGACTCCTCCGCCCACACCGGTCGGGCGCCGAGGAGGGCGAGGGCCTCGGCGATGTCGTCGCCGTGGGTGCGCATGGCAGCGGTGCCCCACACCACGAGCCCGACCGACGCCGGCCATTCGCCCGTCTCCTCCCGGTGCCGCTGGCAGACGCCGTCGGCCAGGGCGCGTCCGACGTCCCACGCCGCTCTGGTCGGCAGCGTCTTCGGGTCGACCGAGTAGAAGTTGCGGCCGGTGGGCAGCACATGCGCCATGCCCCGGGTCGGAGCGCCCGAGGGCCCGGCCGGGACATACCGTCCGTCCAGTGCCCGCAACGTGTTCCCGATCTCGTCGGTGGTGCACCGCAGCCGCGGCACGAGCACCTCCCCGGCGAACCGGAGCGCCTCCCCAACCGGCGTTCCATTTCCGCTGTATTCCGGTAAACGAACGCCGGTTTCCACGGGCCCGGCGACGAACGCCGGTTCGTCGGGCCAGCCGGCGTCCCGGGCCGAAACGAGCAGTCGCTTGACTTCGGCGTGAACGGTGTCGAAGGCGTCGGATGCCGTGGTCAGGTCGAGGCCGAGCCCGTCCGCCACTGCCGACCGCAGCGACGGTACGTTGCCCTGGGGCAGGCGGAGCAACGCCGCCAACAGGTCGATCTCCGCGTCGCCTTCCGGGGGGCGGCCGAGGGTGTGGAGGCCACCGCGGATCTGGGCGTCCTTCAGTTCGCAGAGGTAGCCATCGAGGTGGAGGATGAAGTCGTCGAACTCGGCGTCGACGGGGGCGTCGCCGGTCCGGTCGAGGTCGTGGTCGAGGGCGGCCCGCTCGCACAGCTCCCAGATCTGCGCCCGCAACGCCGGCAGCTTGGCCGGATCGAGCGTCGACACCTGGTAGTACTCGTCGAGGAGGCGTTCGAGTCGGGCGAGGTCGTCGTACACCTCGGCCCGGGTCATCGGCGGCACGAGGTGGTCGACGATCACGGCGTGGGCCCGCCGCTTGGCCTGGGTGCCCTCCCCGGGGTCATTGACCACGAAGGGGTACACGAGGGGCAGGTCGCCGAGGGCGGCGTCGGGCCCGCAGGCCGCCGACAGGCCGACTCCCTTGCCCGGCAGCCATTCCAGGTTGCCGTGCTTGCCGACGTGGACGACGGCATCGGCGCCCCACGACCGTTCCAGCCACCGGTAGGCGGCCAGGTAGTGGTGCGTCGGTGGCAGGTCGGGGGAGTGGTAGACGGCGATCGGGTTCTCGCCGAAGCCCCGGGGGGGCTGCACCATCACCAGCACGTGGCCGAGGTCGAGGCCGGCCAGGCGGATGGCGCCGTCATGGACGTAGACCGACCCGGGCGGTTCCCCCCAGTGCTCGACCACGTTGTCCCGCAAGGGTTTCGGGAGTTCGGCGAACCAGGCGGCGTAGTCGGCGGCGGCGATGTTGCCCACCGCCCGTTGGAGCTGGGCGGTGGTGAGCGCTTCCTTCTCGTAGGAGAAGCGGTCGATCAGTTCGGCCATGAGGGTGTCGCCGTCGGCCGGGATGTCGTCGACCTGGTAGCCGGCCGCTCGGAGGGCGTGGAGGAGGGTGATGACCGAGGCCGGCGTGTCGAGCCCGACGGCGTTGCCGATCCGGCCCCGCTTCGTCGGGTAGGCCGAGAGCACGATGGCGATCCGCTTGTCCCCGTTGGGTTTGTGGCGTAAAGCGGCCAGCCGCACAACGGTCCCGGCCACCCGGGCCACCCGGTCGGGCACCGTCCGGTAGGCCACGACGGGCAGGCCGAGATCATCGCCGTCGTCGACGATCTCCTTGAACGACAACGGGACCGAGATGATCCGGCCGTCGAACTCCGGCAAGGCCACCGACCAGGCGGTGTCGAGGGGGGAGAGGCCGACGTCGTGCTCCTCCCAGGCCGCCCGGCTGGTGGTGGCGGCCACGGCCTGCACGACGGGTACGTCGAGGCGGGCCAGCACCGGCACGTCCCACGAGTCGGCGTCGGGTCCGGCTTGGCCCATGGCCAGGACGGTGGTGACGACGGCGTCGACCCGTCCCTCGAGGTAGCGGGAGATCACCGGCACGTCGCCCCGCTCGTCGGGCCGGAGGGAGTAGCACCAGCAGGCCAGCGGGTTGGCGCCCCGCTCGGTGATGGCGGCGCAGAGGTCATCGACGAAGGTCGTGTTCCCGGCCAGGAGGTGCGCCCGGTAGAAGATGACGCCGACGGTGGGGCGATCCGGGTCGAAGGCCAGGGGGTGGACGGCGCCGGGGTCCGGCCCGCGGTAGATCCCTTCGTCGGCCACGGGCTGGGGTGGTTCGTAGCCGCGGGGTGGCGTGATGCCGAGGACCTCGTCGGCCACGAACCGTAGGAGGTTGGCGGTGTTGGCCGGGCCACCGTGCAGCAGATAGGGAAAGGCGGTCCCGATCACCCCGCCCCCGACGGTGGAGGCGGCGGTGAGCTCCGGATCGAGGGCGGATTCACCGCCGAAGGCGAGGAGGGCGACGCCGCGCTCGGCACAGTCCCGGGCCAGCGCGTCGAACGGCGCCGTCCACGCCCGCCGCCCGCCGAGGAGGCGGACGACGACGGCCTCGACCCCGTCGAGGTTGGGGGCGGCCGTCATGGTCGCCGGCGACCCGGCCCGGACCGCCGGGAAGCCGTCGGGCAGCATCTCGATCGCTGCTCGGAGAGCGAGGATCTCGGTGTCGGCCGTCGAGAGGAACAGGATCACGGCTACTCGCACCTCATGTCTCGCCGGCGGCGCGGAACTCCGGCTCCGGCCGGGCTCGAATTCGGCGCTCGCTCCATTGCGATCAGCTTGTCGATGGCGGCCATGTCGAGATGGGTCTCGACGAGATCGGCGAGCCGGTCGAACTGGGAGTCCCGGGCGGCGGCGAAGGACACTCCCGATGGGCCGAAGGTCTTGCCTCGGCGGGCGGCCACGGCGGCGAGGAAGGCGGAGCGGAACCCGTCCGACTCGAAGAGGCCGTGGAGGCTGGTGCCGAGCACGGTGCCGGCGGCGTCGCGAGCGCCTTCGGACACTGTGCCCCATTCGTCGTCGAGCGTGATCCAGGGGGCGTCGGAGTCCGTGCGGCCGTGGTGGATCTGGTAGCCGGCGACCGATTGCCCGGCGGCGCGGCCGCGCCGTTGCCGGGTGATCTTGGCCGGTTCGAAGCGGGTGGTGGCCGGGAGTCGGTCGAGGCCCTTGACCGAACCGGCTCCGCTCTCCACGGGATCGTCGATGGTGCGGCCGAGCATCTGGTATCCGCCGCAGATACCGAGGATCGTGGTCGACGGGTCGAGCGCCCGGAGCGTGGCCTCGAACCCGCGGGACCGCAGCCAGGCCAGGTCGGCGACGGTCGCCTTGGTGCCCGGGAGGATGACGACGTCGGGATGGCCGAGACCGGCGGGGCGGGTCACGTAGCGGACGTGCACCGCTGGTTCGAGCGCCAGGGCATCGACGTCGGTGAAGTTCGAGATGCGGGGGAAGCGGACGACGGCCACGTCGAGCGGATCGCCCGGGGGCGGCGCGGTGGAGTCCGCCGAATCGGCGTCGTGATCGCCCCAGGGTTGGCGGAGCGCCAGGCTGTCTTCGGCGTCGAGGTGGAGGTCGTCGATCCAGGGCAGCACGCCCAGCGTCGGGATGCCGGTGCGCGCCTCCAGGTCGGCGAGGCCCGGGGCGAGAAGGGCCGGATCACCACGGAACTTGTTGATGACAAAGGCTTTGACGCAGCTCCGCAGGTGGTCGGGAAGGAGCGCCACGGTGCCGAACAGCGAGGCGAAGACGCCGCCCCGGTCGATGTCGCCGACGACCAGGGCGGGGATCCCGGCGGCGTCGGCCAGCCACAGGTTCACGAGGTCGCCGTCGAGGAGGTTGATCTCGGCCGGGCTGCCGGCCCCTTCGAGGAGCACGACGTCGTAGCGGGCCCGGAGGCGACCGAGCGCCCCCAGCACGGTGTCCCGCAGGGCGGGCTTGGCGGCGTGGTAGGCGACGGCGTCGAGGTGGCCGGTCGGAACGCCCTCGACGATCACCTGGCTGGTGCGGTCGCTCGACGGCTTGAGAAGGATCGGGTTCATGTCGACGTCGGGTTCGACGCCGGCCGCCAGCGCCTGCACCCCTTGGGCCCGGCCGATCTCGTGCCCGCTCCGGGTCACGAAGGAGTTGAGCGCCATGTTCTGCGCTTTGAACGGCGCCACCCGCACACCCCGCCGGGCCAGCGCCCGGCACAGCCCGGTCACCACCCGGGTCTTGCCGGCGTCGCTGGTCGTTCCGCAGACCATGAGTGCCCCCCGCAGGCCGGCCAGGGAGCCGCCGCCCCGGTCCGGGTTCACGGCTGCTCCCACGCCGCCACGAGGCGGGCCAGGCCGGCTTCGTCGGGGACGGCGACCCGGACGTGGTCGGGCAGACCGAAACTGGTGCAGTCGCGGACGAGGACGCCGTGGCCCGCCAGGCGGGTGCGGGCGGCGGCGGCGCCTTCCTCGCCGACCCGGACGAGGGCGAAGTTGGCGTCGGACGGTTCGACACCGGGGATGGCCTGCGCCAGCGCCGCCCGGCGCCGGGCGGTGGCCGCCGCCCACGCCGGCAGGTCGGCCCGGGCCAGCAACTCGGGGACGAGGGTGGCGGCGAGGCCGTTGAGCGCCCAGCGGGGCTGGCGCCCGGCCAGCCGGGCGATGATCGCCGGACCGGCGTGCACGTACCCGACCCGCAGGCCGGGGCAGGCGAACACCTTGGTCAAGGACCCGATGACCACCTCCGCCCGGCCGGCGGCGACGTCGCCCCGCGACCAGACCCCGGTGGCCAGGGGGTAGAACGCCTCGTCCCAGACGGCGGCGGTGTCGCCGGCGGCGGCGAGCCGGCCGGTGGGGTTGTTGGGATTCGAACGGATCCGGGGAGCGGCGGGGTCGTCGGCGGGGTCGACCGCCTCGGCGAGGTGGCGGGCATAGAGCGAGAACTCGGCCGGACGGTTCACCGCCGCCCGCCCCAGGTCACCGGCCACGAGGGCGATGGCCTCGGCGCCCCCGTTGGTGAGGAGCACCGAATCCGCCGGCACTCCGAGTGCGCCCGCCATCGCCGCAGTGGCCGCCACCGCATCGGGATAGCGCCCCAGGCAGTCGAGCCGCCCCGCCGCCAGCGCCGCCAGGTCCGGCGCCTCCGGGTTGAAGCTGGCCGACAGGTCGAGGATGTCCGCCGGCTCGCACCCGAGCGCCGCCGCCACGGCCGCCACGTCCCCGCCATGCGCCCCCGCCGGCGGCACGCCGGTCTGCGCGGCCAACACCGGCGGCCTCATCACGCCGCCCCCTGCGCCAAACCGGCGTTCCTTTTCCGCTGTATCCCGGTAAACGAACGCCGGTTGGAGGGGGGCGTCCCCTGCGCCAAACTGGCGTTCCTTTTCCGCTGTATCCCGGTAAACGAACGCCGGTTGGAGGGGGGGCGGCGGCGCCCGATGGCGGCCACGAGAGCGGGCGTGGCCAGGAGAGCGGCGAGGGCGAGGGTCACGTCGCGGGAGAGGCGGACGGCGGCGTCGAGGTCGGCGGGCTCGGGGGGACGACCGGTGCCGAAGGTCGGCCGGGGGTCGACCCGGCCGGCATAGACCGTGTCGCCGCCGAGCCGGAGGCCGAGGGCGGCGGCGAAAGCGGCTTCGGCCACACCGGCGTTGGGGCTCGGATGGGCCGGCGGATGCACCAGGGCCTCGAGCACGTCGCGGGCCCGGGCCGGACGGACGACCGCCACCAGCAGCGCGGTGAGCCGGGCCGGCAGCCAGTTGGCGGCGTCGTCGAGGCGGGCCGCCGCCCAGCCGAACCGCCCGTAGCGCTGGTTGCGGTGCCCGACCATGGCGTCGAGGGTGTTCAGCGCCCGGTAGAACCCGGCGCCGGCTGCGCCGCCGGCGGCCGCCCAGCAGGCCGGGGCCACCACGGCGTCGACGGTGTTCTCCGCCACCGACTCGACCACGGCCCGGGCGACGCCCTTGGAATCGAGCCGTTCGGGGTCCCGCCCGACCAGCGCCGGGAGGCGAAGCCGAGCGCCGGCGAGGTCGTCGTCGGCCAGCCGCGCCGCGATCGCCAGGGCTTCGTCGCCGAGCGCTCTCCCGGCCACGACGACCCAGGTGGCCACGGCACCCGCTGGAAGCGAGGGCCCGAGCGTCAGCCCGGCCGCCCACCCCAGGCCCGTCCCGGCCGCCGCGTACCCGGCGCCTGCCGTCCGGCTGTCCCGCCAGATGCGGCGCTCGAACGCCGTCATCACCCGCCCGAACGCCGCCACCGGGTGCACCGCGGCGGGGGGCTCACCGAGCAGCCGGTCCGCCACCAACCCGATGGCCGCGCCGAGAGGAGAGGAGCCGGTCGCCGTCATGGCTGCAGCACCGCCACGGCGACGAGGAGGCCGACGGTTTCGGCCGTCACGCCGCCGGCCCCGAGGGTGTCGCCGGTGAAGCCGCCGATCCGCCGACGGGCCAGCCCGGCCACCACCGCCGCCGCGCCGGCGGCGCACACGACGGCCATGACGGCCACCGGGTCGTCGGCCGCCGCCAACCCCAGCGCCACCAGCGCCCCGACCCCCGCCGGCGCCGCCCACGGCGGGACCCGGCCGGACGACGCCGCCAACCCTGACGAGGTCGTCCCCGCCGGCGCCTGGTCGGGAGGAGCGGGGAGACCTGACGAAGCCGTCCCCGCTGGGGCCCGGTCCGAAACTGCGGCGCCGGGCGGGAGGAACGACGAGGCCAGGCCGTGGGGGCGGGCGTAGCGGCCGGTCAGGGCCGTGACCGCCATGACGGTCCGGGAGGCGCCCCACAGGGCGGCCAGGAGCAGGGGGCGGGCGGTGCCCAGAGCGGCCAGGGCGGCGGTGCGGAGCAGGAGGGCGGCGCCCCCTGTGGCCACGCCGAAGGCGCCGACGTGGGGGTCGGCCATGACCGCCAGTCGCCGATCCGGGCTGAGGTGGGGAAGCAGGCCGTCGGCGCTGTCGAGCAGTCCGTCGAAGTGGAGGGCGCCGGTCAGGGCCAGGTCGGCCGCCACCACCAGGGCCGCCGCCGGCAGCGGCCCCAACCCCTCGACGCCCCACCAGATACCGCCGAGGAGCAGACCGAGCGCCGCGCCGACCACCGGGAACCAGAAGAAGGCGGCCGGGGTGGGGACAGCCGCCCCGCCGAAGGGCGTCAGGAAGGCGACCGCCTGCCGGAGGCCACCACCGGGCGGTAGCGGGCGGGCCGGGGTGACCGCAGACGGCGGAGCCGGCGCCGGGGGAGAGGGGGTGGCCGCAGCCGACTGCGCCACCGGCGGGAGGAGACGGCCGGGGGTGGCCGAATCCGACGGCGGCGCCGGCGAGACCGCGCTGGCGTCTCCGGCGAGGTGGGTGGGCGGACCTCCGGCGGGGAGCTCGATCACCCGTCCGGCCACGACCAGGAGACAGCGGTCGGCCACTTCGGCGACCCGGCGGTTGGCCTCACCGAGGCGGTCGGCGAAGAGTCGGCCGACCTCGGTCATCGGATGCACGCCGAGGCCCACCTCTTCGGAGACCACGATCGTGTCGCCCCGACGGCTCAGGAGCGCTTCCACCAGGCCGTCGATGTCGGCCCCGAGGTCGTTGGCCACCCACGGGCCGAGGGCGTCCAACAGCACCGGACCGTCGAGGCGGGCCAGCACCCCGGGAACGGCTTGGGACTCCTCAACCGTCGACCACGGCGCCGGGCGGCGGGCCCGGTGGCGGGCCACCCGGTCGGCGAAGTCGTCGTCGCCCGGGCAGACCAGGCCGGTGGCCAGGTAGGTGCCCGGCCCCGGGCCGGCCAGCTGTTCCGCCACCTCCGACTTCCCCGACCGCACGCCGCCCAGCACGAGGGTGATCACCGCTGCCTCGGCACAAGCCCGGCCGGGGGACCGGAATCCGAAAAGCATGATGTCCCGACGTCCACGCGTCTCCTCAGGGTCGAGCCCGTCCGGCAGTCAGGTCTCCTGGCTCCCGGATCAGCGCCGCCCCACCGCCTTCCCGGCCGGAGCCAGTGGCTGTTCCCGACTCCGCACAGGCTGCGGAAACGGGAGGTGGGGTGCTCCCCGGTCACAGTTGCGGGACAGCGCCGGCCTTCCACCGGACTTCCCTGAGCTGCGCTCGGGACGGTACGGGCCGCCCCGTTCGCCTGTCAATCCGGGCTGAGCTCGTGGCGGAGCACCTTGCCCAGGGCGTTGCGGGGGAGGGCGTCGACCAGCACGACCCGCCGGGGGCACTTGAACCGGGCCAGCCGTTCGGCGGCGAAGCCCGTCAGCTCCGCCACAGCCGGAGGAGAGGCGGCCGGGGCGGGCACCACCCAGGCGGCCACGATCTCACCCCACTCCGGGTCGGGCAGGCCGGCCACGGCCACCTCAGCCACGGCGGGATGCTCCAGGAGGACGTCCTCGACCTCCCGGGGGTAGACGTTGAGCCCCCCGCTGATGATGAGATCGCCGGCCCGCCCCACGAGGCGCAGGTACCCGTCGGTGTCGAGCTCGCCGATGTCGCCCGTCCGGAACCATCCGTCGGCGGTGAACGCCGCCGCCGTGGCCTCCGGCTGACCCCAGTAGCCGCGGAAGACGTTCGGCCCCCGCAGGTGGATCTCGCTCGTCAGCCAGGCGGAGCTCGACCCCGGGGAGGGGGAATCCCACGGTGCCGGGCCGCCGCTCGCCGTCGTAGGGGTTGGAGACGTTCATGCCCGTCTCGGTCATTCCGTAGCGCTCCAGTACCTGCTGCCCGCTGCCGTCGGCCAGCCGTTCGAAGACGGCCGGCGGAAGGGGTGCCGAGCCCGACACGCACAGCCGCAGCCGGCCGAGTTCGCCCAGCCGGGTGGTGGCAGCCAGCCGGGCGTACATGGTCGGCACCCCGAAGAACAGCGTGGCCTCGTGGGCGGCGGCGGCGTCGAGGACCGTGTCGGGTTCGAAGCGGGGGAGCAGTACCGCCGAGGCTCCGGCCAGGAGCGTGCCGTGGAGCCCCACGCCGAGGCCGTGGATGTGGAACAACGGCAGGGCCAGCACCAGCCGGTCGTCGGCGGTCCAGCGCCAGGCGATGCGGACGGATTCCGACGACGCCAGGAGGTTGCCGTGCGACAGCACGGCGCCCTTGGGGGCGCCGGTCGTTCCTGACGTGTAGCCGATGATGGCCGGGTCCGTTGGCCGGGCGGCGTCGAGGGCGGCCAGGCGGCGGCCGTCCGGGAGGTCGACGTCGGGCCCGACGACCAGGACGTCGGCATCGGCCCGGCGGATCCAGGTGGCCCGGTCAGGGTCGTCGACGACGGCGGCCCGGGGGGCGGCATCCCGGACGAGGTGGGTGATCTCCCGCTCCCGGTAGGCCGTGTTGGCCGGGACCACCACCAGCCCGAGCCGCAGGGCGGCCAGGTGCGCCTCCACCAGCTCGACCGATGCTCCGGCGCTCATCAGGATCCGGTCGCCCGGATCGAGCCCGGCGCCGGCCAAACGGGCGGCGACCCGGCGGCTGTTCCGGTCGAGGTCGCCGGCTCGGACCCAGCCGCGGCGCTCCTCCCACAGGACCGGCCGGTCGGGGTCGGCCTCGAAGCGGGCCGCCCACGCCTGGGGCAGAGTGCTCATGGCCCGAACGTAGAGCCCCGGGCCGGAGTGGGGCACTACCGTGACGCCGGGCGAGGGGAGGGTTGTGCGGGGGCCGAGGACGATCCGGGGGGCGGCGCGGCTGGGAGCGGCCTGTCTGGTCGTGATGACCGTGGCCTGCGGCGGGGGCGGCTCGAACGGCGTCACCAAGGCCGAGTACCTGGCCCAGGCGAGCCGCGTCTGCCAGGAGGGAAACCAGACCCTGACGGCGGCGTCCAACGAGGTGTTCGCCAAGGTCCCCCGAGGTCAGAAGCTGCCGGAGCCCGAGATCGAAGCGTTCGTGCGCGGCACCGTCATCCCCACCATCCGCGACCAGATCACCCGCCTGCGGGCCCTCCCGAAGCCGGTGGGCAAGCAGGGTCGCGTCGAGGAGATCTACGCCGCGCTCGACCGGGGAGTCGGCGAACTGGAGAAGAACCCGGGGAAACTGGCCGACGGCAGCAACGTCTTCGGCGAGGCCGACACCCTGGCCAAGAAGTACGGGATCAAGGTCTGCGCCACGACCGGCTGAGTGGCGAGGCTGGTCCTAGTGACCCGTCGGGCAAATGATCGGGGGGTCTCTCCGGCCAGAATCGCCCCTGGCGGCGTCCTCCTCGTCGGCCTAGCTCCAGCTAGGCCTCCTCGTCGATCCTTGCCAGGAACGATTCTGACTCGGAGATCCCACCCCGATCATTTGCCCGACGGATCACTGGGCGCTGGCGCCGACGTTGGCCGTGCAGAAGGCGCAGCGGCTGGCGGCGATCGGGATCGACGACAGGCAGTAGGGGCAGTCGCGGGTGGTCGACATCACCTCGGGTTCGGTCTTGCGCCGGGCCATGAACTGGTTGATGGGCCGGATGACCAGGAAGAAGAGGGCGGCGGCGATGAGCACGAAGGTGATCACGTCGTCGATGAAGGCCCCGTACTTGAAGGTCGCCTTGCGGATGGTGAAGTTGAGGTCGGCGAAACTCGGCTCGTCGCCCGGAATGGCCAGGATCGGGGTGAGCAGGTTCTTGGTGAAGGACGTCACCACCGTGGCGAAGGCGGCGCCGATGGCGACGCCGACCGCCAGGTCGATGACGTTGCCCCGCAGGATGAAAGCCTTGAAGTCTTGAACAGCGTTTTTCACGGTTGGGACCTCCCGGGCGGATTCTGACGACGGGGCGCATCTTGGCTCACGTGGGAGGGTCCGGGCGGAATACGGCGAACATCAAGGAAGGGTTCGACATAGGGTTGGAGGCTTGACCGTGCGCGCACGCCGTAGATGGGCCGCTGTGCTGCTCGCCGGGGCGACCGGGGTGCCCGGCCTTGGCGCGTTCCTGGGGGTGACCGCCCTCCCCGCCGCCGCGGCCGCGAAAAACGTCCACATCGTGGACCGGGCCTTCGATCCTCGGGTGACGGAGATCGATATCAACGACCGGGTCATCTGGAGAAACAGCTCCGGCGAGGAGCACACCGTCACGTCCGACTCCGGCCCCGAGCAGTTCGACGAAAACCTGGGGCCTGACGGACGCCAGGCCGAGAAGCGTTTCCGGCAGGCCGGGACGTACACGTACCACTGCAAGATCCACAGCGGGATGACCGGCACGATCGAGGTGGTGGACCAATCAGCTCCGCCTCCGCCTTCGACGGCCCCGCCGACCACCACGTCGACGACGGCACCGCCGCCGCCCCCGCCGCCCCCGCCGCCCACGACGGCGCCTCGGCCGACCACCACGACCACGACGGAACCGCCGACCACCACGACGACGGAAAACCGCCCTCCGGCCCAAGCGCCTTCTCCGCCGGTCACCAGCGCCAGCCCGGCGCCTCCGCCCCCCATGGCGACCTCGTCGACCACGAGGGTGCCACCGGCGCCGACGACCACGGTCCCGCCGACGACGGCCACGTCGGCGCCCCCGGATCTGGCCGGGGACCCCGGTGCGCCGCCGGTCCCCATCCCCGAGACGACCTCGTCCACCGCCGCCGCTCCGGCCCCCGACGCCGGCGACGAGACCGCCGTCGGGCGGCCTTCGTCCCCTGACGATCCCCTCGACCTGGCCGCCGTCACGCTGATCTCGCTGCTGGTGGCCGTGGGGTTGTTCGGCGCCTGGACCCTCATCCGGGTCCGACCCGGCCGAATCTGATCACAACCGGACAAGCCGCCACTTCGGGCGCGAATCCGGCAGGATCTGCCCGAATGGACGACGAAGTCACTCCCCACAGCCGCCGGTACGAGCCGGTGGCCAGGGCCCGGTGACCGTCTGACCCCTCCGCCGGCCCCCTCCCCAAGCCCCGGGGTCGGAGATGCCGGTGTCGACGTCCGCAGCGCAGCGCCTGATCTCAATCGTCCTGATGACGGGGGCGGTGCTCCTCGGTGCGGTCGGATCGGGAACAGGGCCGGCGGTCCCGTTCGCCACCGTGGGGGCCGGAGCCGAGGAGGGGTGTCCGCCCGCCGACCCCGGCCCGCCGGCCGACTGCTCGCCTCAGCCTGATCCGACGTCCCCGACCACGATTCCGACGGAAGACACCACGACCACGGTGCCGGAGGAGACGACGACGTCGACCGAGCCTTCGACGACCACCAGTACCGAGGCGACGACCACCACCACGGCGGAGGCGCCGACGACCACGAGGCCGGAGGCGCCTACCTCCACGTCGACGCCGCCGCCCACGACGGGCCCGTCCAGCACCACGACGTCCTCGCCGACCACCACGACGGTGCCCCGGCCGACCACGACCGCCACCCGGCGTCCGTCGGGCGCCACGACGACCTCCCCGCCGCCGACATCGCCGACCGGTCCGGCGCCGTCGGGGCCGACCGGCGGTCAGCCGCCTGCGGGCCCCAACGGGCCGGGCCCACCACCGCCGCCCAACGGCGGCCCGAACCGGCCGCCGTCGTCGAGCCCCGGGCGTATGGGCGGCCTGCTCCTGCCGCCCCGGCCCGCCGAGGCCCCGAACGCAGGCACCGTACCGGCCTCCCCGTCACCGGCCCCGACGGCGCCCTCGACCCGGTTGCCCGACGATCTGTCACCCCGGGTGAAGGACACGAAACGGACGGCCGGCGGCAACCCGAGCCCGTCGCCCGGAGCGGCCGAGCCCGGGCCACCGGACGACCTGGCGCTGCCGGATTTCTTCCCGGTCATGGCGGCCGCTGAGGCACCGGTACCGCCGGAGGCCCCGGCGTCGACCGGCCCCGCACCGGCTGACCCCACACCGGACGGCCCCACACCGGCCGGCGAGGCGCTCGGCGACGACGTCGGCGGCCCCGGCGGCCAAGGGCCTTTCATCGCCGGCCTGGTCGTCAGCCTGGCGATCCTGTCGGCCGGCGGCGGTTTCCTGTGGTGGCGCAACCGCGACAGCCGCTACTGGCCGGCCTAGGGCCGAGGTCGTTCGTTCTCCGACGGCGGGCGACCGCGTTTGAGCGCTTCGAGCCGGTGCAGCCCGGCCTGACCACGTGAGGCGTCGCGCCCGACGGCGGCGGCCTGCTCGCCGGCGGCCACGACGGTCTTGCGGGCCGCTCGGACGTCGGCCACCAGGCGACGCAGGCTCAGCTCGGCCGAGTCGAGGACGGCGACGAGCCGGAACAGCAGCGCGATGGCGATCGCCAGGGCCAGGGCCACCACGGTGAGGACGGCCCCGCTGCTCATTGGCCCACCATCCCTTCGGGATGGCGTACCAATGTTGCTTCCCGCTCTAAGGGCCACTCGGGCCCCGGGCCGGCCCCGTTCATGACAGGTGTTTCCCGAACCACGCCATCAGCCGGGAGTAGGCGTCGGCTGCCGCGGTGGCATTGAATCGCTCGCCGGTCTCGTTGAAGAAGGCGTGCCCGGCGCCAGGCTCCACCACGATCTCGTGGGGCAGCTTGGCCGCCGTCGAGCGCGGCCCGGGCCGGCTCGATGCCGTCGTTGACCCGGGGTCCGTCGGTCTCGCCGTAGAACGCCAGCACCGCCGCCTTCGCTTTCGAGAAGTCGGCCCCTTGCGGAAGCGGGCCGTAGAACGGGGCCGCCGCCGCCAGCCGGTCCTCGCCCCCGGCGCGGGCATCCAGCAACTGCCAGGTCATGCCGCCGCCGAAGCAGAAGCCCATGACGCCGACCTTGTGGTCGGGGACCCGGCGCGCCACCTCGCCGATCCCGGCCCGCAGGTCGGCCACCAGATCGGGCATCGGGATGCTGGTGAGCGCGGCCGTGGCCTGCGCCGAATCGGCGAAGGCCGACGTTCCGCCCTTCCGGGACAGCAGGTCCAACGCCAGGGCCGAGTAGCCACTGGCCGCCATCCGGCCCGGGAACGTGACGAAGTGGGGCGTGAGACCCCGATTCTCGTGGATGATCAGCACGGAGCCCTTGGGAGTCGGCGCCGCCGACCAGGTCCCCGTCAGCTCGCCGGCGGGACCGGCGAAGGTCACCGCCTCGTGGGGCAGGGGCGCCGGGCCCACTGCCGGCGCCCCGGCCATGGTCCCGGTGGTGGAGGACGGCGCCGCGGTGGTGGTGGTGTCGTCGCCGGCGCCCGACTCATCGTCGTCGGAACAGGCGGCCAGCATCACGCTGGCCGCCGCCGCGCCGACGCCGAGCAGTGCCAGCCGGCGCAACGCCTCCCGGCGGGTCAGGAGTCCCTGGGCGCAGTCCTCGACGATCTCACCCTGGACGTACTCTTCGAAGGCCATGGCGCCCGACCTTAGTCACGGCTCCCGGCCCCGCCGGCCGGGGGGTAGCCTCCGCGGCCGTGGCGCGTGCTGACTCCGTCGTTCTCCTGAACACCGGTCATGGCAAGGGGAAGTCGTCGGCGGCGTTCGGGGTCATGGCCCGGGGGTGGGCCCGGGGCTGGCGGGTGGGGGTCGTCCAGTTCATCAAGGGCGGCAAATGGAAGACCGGTGAGAGGAAGCTGGCCGACCATCTCGGCATCGAATGGCACACCCTGGGCGACGGGTTCACCTGGGAATCGACCGACCTCGACGAGACGGCGGCCAAAGGTCGGCACGCTTTCGAGGTGGCCCGCGACAAGCTGAAGAGCGGCGACTACGAGCTGCTGATCCTCGACGAGATCACCTACGCCGTGAAGTACGGCTGGGTGAGCGAAGCCGACGTGGTCGCCGCCGTCCGCGACCGGGCGCCGAAGACGAGCGTGGTGATGACCGGGCGCGACGCCAGCCCCGGCCTCGTCGAAGTGGCCGACACCGTCACCGAGATGCGCAAGGTGAAGCACGCCTACGACGAGGGGATCAAGGCCCTCAAAGGGATCGAGTATTAGCGGGCGATCCGCCGTACGGCTGCGTGCGAACCGCACCATGCTCGCGACCGGTTGCGGTAGGGCTTCTACGACCAGCACTTTTATCCCAAAGCGCAACCGGTCGGGCTGATGGTGCGAGGTCCTCATGACCGGCCCCTAAGTAGACGAGGCTCGGTGATTTACGATCGACCCGTGGCCGACGACACCGCTCCCTGCAACCGGCGGCTCCGGGTGATCGGTATCGGAGCCGGGGATCCCCGACTGCTCACCCTGCAGGCGGTTGACGCCATCAAGAGCACCGACGTTTTCTTCGTGCTGGAGAAGCGCGACGAGGTCGCCGAGCTCACCGCCTTCCGGAAGGAACTCCTGGACCGGCTCGCCCGGGTGCCGATCAGGGTCGTCGAACTGCCGGACCCGGAACGAGACCGCTCGAGCGAGGCCTACGGCGCGGCTGTGGAGGACTGGCAACGGCGACGGATCGATCTCCTCGTGCCGGCGATGGCCGAATCGCTGGCCGCCGGCGAGGTCGGCGCCCTTCTTGTGTGGGGTGACCCGTCCCTCTACGACGGTTCGCTGCGCATCGCCGACGACCTGGTGGCCCGGGCGCCCTGGCCGCTTGATATCGAGGTGATCCCCGGCGTGAGCAGCCTCCATCTCCTCACCGCCCGGCACCGGATCCCGCTCAACCGGGTCGGCGCCGCTGTCCTCATCACCACCGGCCGGCGCCTCCTCGACTCCCCACCCGATGCCGCCACCGACGTGGTCGTATTCCTCGATTCGAAGGGCGCCCTGGCCGAGATCGACCCGGACGGGATCGACATCTACTGGGGCGCCTACCTCGGCACAGGCGACGAGATGCTCCTGTCCGGCCCGCTCGCCGACGTGCGCCAGGAGATCCTCGCCGCCCGGGTCGAAGCCCGGGCCCGCAAGGGATGGCTGTTCGACACCTACCTGCTGCGCTGGCGCACCTGATGGGTCGGGCCGGGCCGACGTCGATCCTGCTGCTGGCGGGTACCAGCGAGGCGGCGGAACTTGCCCAACGGCTCCACGTCACGCCTGGCCTCGAGGTGGTGGCGTCCTTCGCCGGTCGGGTCGCCCGGCCGAAGCAGTTGCCCTGTTCGGTTCGGACGGGTGGTTTCGGTGGGGTCGAGGGCCTGGTGGAGGAGTTGCGCCGGGCCGGCCACCACCTGCTCATCGACGCCACCCACCCTTTCGCCGCCCGGATGTCGGCCATCGCCGAAGCGGCGGCCCGGGCGACGGGCCGGTCGCGGCTGCGACTCCTCCGCCCGCCGTGGGTCTCCGCGCCGGGCGACGACTGGCACGACGTCGCAGACCTTGACGAGGCCGCCGACCGCTTGGCGGCGCTCGGGTCACGCGTCGCCTTCCTGGCCACCGGTCGCCAGGACGTCGGACCCTTCGCCCGCCTGACGGGAATGCGGTTTGTGTTGCGGACGGTCGACCCACCCGGTCCGCTCCCGCTGGCCGACGTCAAGGTCATCCTGGACCGGGGGCCGTTCGCGGTCGACGCCGAGACGACGCTGCTCCGGTCCCACGGCGTGGACGCGATCGTCACCCGGAATAGCGGCGGGTTCGCCACTGCCGCCAAGCTGGCCGCCGCTCGGACGCTCCGAATTCCGGTGGTGATGATCCGCCGGCCACCAGCCCCGCCAGGCGACGCGGTCGGCACCGTCGACGAAGCCGTGCGGTGGGTCGAGGCCCTGCTCTGAGGCGCGGCGTCAGCGCTGCAGCGACTTTGTCTCCAGGAACTCCTCGAAGCCGAGCCGGCCGTTCTCCCGGCCGATGCCCGACTGCTTGTAGCCGCCGAAGGGCGCCAGCGGGTTGAACATGCCACCGTTGATGTCGACCTGGCCCGTCCGGAGCCGCCGCGCCACCTGTTCGGCGTGGGCGGCGTCGCCCGACCAGACCCCGCCGGCCAGGCCGTAGATCGTGCCGTTGGCGATCTCGACCGCTTCCTCTTCGGTGTCGTAGGGCATGATCGACAGCACCGGTCCGAAGATCTCCTCCTGGGCGATCGTCATGTCGGGCGTCACTTCGGAGAACACGGTCGGCCGCACGAAGTAACCCCGGTCGAGGCCGTCCGGCGGTTCGACGCCCCCGGTGACGAGCTTGGCCCCTTCGGCGATGCCCTGGGCGATGTAGCCCCGCACCCGCTCGCGCTGGACGTCGGAGATCAGCGGCCCGAGGTTGGTGCCCTCGGCCAGCGGGTCGCCGACCCGGTATTTCTCCGCTTTATCGGCGGCGATGCGCTCGGCTTCGGCCAGGCGGTCCCGGGGGACCAGCATGCGGGTCCAGGCGGTGCAGGTCTGGCCCGAGTTGAGATAGCAGTTGGTGACGCCCACCTTGACGGCCTTCTCGAGGTCGGCGTCGGGCAGGATCACATTGGCTGACTTGCCACCCAGCTCCAACGCCACCTTCTTCACCGTGGCGGCGGCCAGCTCGGCCACCCGCTTCCCGGCCCGGGTGGAACCGGTGAAACTGACCATGTCGACATCGGGATGGGCGGCGATCGCCTCGCCCACCACCGGGCCCACACCGGACACGAGATTGAACACTCCGGCCGGCAACCCGGCCTCGTCGATCGCGTCAGCCAGCACGAATGCGTTCAGGGGCGCGACCTCCGACGGCTTGAGCACCACGGTGCAGCCGGCGGCCAGTGCCGGGGCCACCTTGGCCACGATCTGGTTGAGCGGATAGTTCCAGGGGGTGATGGCGCCGACGACGCCGATCGGCTCCTTGACCACCAGGCTGTTGGCCACTTCCTCCTCGAAGTCGAAGCCGCGCAGCACCTGGGCGTAGTTGCCCACCTGGGCGACGGGCAGGCCGACCTGGATCATCGCCGCCAGGTTGAGGGGCATCCCGACCTCGGTGGCGATCAGCTCGGCCAGCTCGGCCTGCCGGGCGGCCAGCCCCTCCTGGATCCTCTGCAGGTGCTTGGCCCGCTCGTCGGGGGCGGTGGCCGACCAGGCCCCGAAGGCGGCCTTGGCCGCGGCGACGGCCCGGTCCACGTCGGCGGCGACACCATCGGGGATACGGCCCACGACCTCCTCGGTGGCGGCGCCGTACACGTCGATCGTGCCGGTTCCCCCGAAGGGACCCAGGCTCCGTCGATGTAGATGGTGTCGCGCTCGATCATGGGCTTCTCCTTGTGTTCTTCTCGCGGTGTTCTTCGGGGCCGGTCGGAACTCGCCCGTAGAGTGTGCTCGATGAGCGACCGCTTTCTCCGAGCGTGCCGGCGTGAGCCGGTCGACTGCACCCCGGTGTGGTTCATGCGCCAGGCCGGTCGCTACCTCCCGGAGTACCAGGCGGTGCGGGCCGGGCACAGCATCCTCGAAGTGTGCAAGACGCCGGGCCTGGCCGTGGAGGTGACGCTCCAGCCCGTCCGCCGCTTCGCCGTCGACGCCGCCATCATCTTCGCCGACATCCTCCTCCCACTGGAGCCGATGGGCCTGTCGGTGGAGTTCGCCGCCGGCGAGGGGCCGGTCATCGCCAATCCTCTGCGCACCGCCGCCGACGTGGCGGCCCTCAAGGCCGTCGACCCCGACGGCGACCTCGGGTTCGTGCTGGAGTCGATCCGCCAGGCCCGCGCCGCCCTGGCCGGGGAGGTCCCGCTCATCGGGTTCGCCGGCGCCCCCTTCACGCTGGCCAGTTACGCCATCGAGGGCGGCGGCTCCCGCAACTACGTCGAAACGAAGCAGCTCATGTACCGCGACCCCGAGGCGTGGCACGACCTCATGGACCGCCTGGCCGACGCCGTGGCCAGCTTCCTGGCGGCCCAGGTCGACGCCGGCGCCCAGGCGGTGCAGCTGTTCGACTCCTGGGTCGGCGCTCTCTCGCCCGACGACTACGCCGAGTACGCCTACCCCTACACACAACGGATCTTCGCCGCCCTGGCCGGTCGCGGCGTGCCCGCGCATCCACTTCGGGACGGGCGCCAACACCCTGCTGCCGTTGATGGCCAACGCCGGCTGCGACGTCATGGGCCTCGACTGGCGCATCCACCTCGACGACGGCTGGGCCGCCGCCGGTCACGATGTGGCCGTGCAGGGCAACCTCGACCCGGTGGTGCTCTTCGCCCCCGAGCCGGAGATCGAACGCCGCGTGCTCGACATCCTCAAGCGGGCCGACAGCCGGCCCGGCCACATCTTCAACCTCGGCCACGGCATCCTGCCGCAGACGCCGCCGGACGCCGTCGGATTCGTGACCGATCTGGTGCACCGGTCCACCAGGCGGGACGGGTGACCGCGCCGCCCGGCAAGATCGCCGTCCTCCTCATGGCCCTCGGCGGGCCCGACTCGCTGGACAATGTGGAGCCGTACCTGCTCGACCTGCGGGGCGGGCGGCCCACCTCCCCGGAACTGGTGGAGGAGATCCGGGAGCGCTACCGGGCCACCGGTGGGCGTTCGCCGCGTGCTCGACATCACCCGCCGCCTGGCCGCCAAGCTCGAGGCCCGCCGGCCCGTCCGGGTGTTCGTCGGCCTGCGCCACTGGCACCCGTTCATCGCCGAGGCGTGGGCCGAGGTGGTCGAGTTCCGCCCCGACCGGGTGATCGGCATCTGCCTGGCGCCGCAGTTCTCCGCCCTGACGGTCGAGAAGTACCTCGAGAAGCTGGCCGACGCCCGGACGGATGTCGGCGGCGGCGAGTTCCCGCTGTCGGCCGTGCGGTCGTGGGCGGCGCATCCCGGCCTCGTGGCCGGCCTGGCCGACCGGGTCGACGAAGCGCTGCAACGGTTCCCGACGGAGGAGCGGGCGGCGGTAGCGGTGCTGTTCACCGCCCACAGCCTCCCCGAGCGGATCCTGGCCGACGGCGATCCGTATCCCGACGAGGTGCGGGCCACGATGGAGGCGGTCATCGGCCGGCTCCCGGCCGGTCAGCCGACGGCGTTCGCCTATCAGAGCCAGGGCCGCTCGCCGGAGCCGTGGCTCGGCCCGGACGTGGAGACGACCCTCGACGGCCTGGCCGCCGGCGGGGCGCCGGGGGTGGTGATCGCCCCCATCGGGTTCCTGTCCGACCACGTCGAGACGCTCTACGACATCGACATCGAGTTCCGGGCCCGGGCCGAGAAGCTCGGCCTCCGGCTGGAACGCATGGCCATGCTCAACGACTCCGACGCCCTGGCCGACACGCTGGCGGCGCTGGTCGACGAGCAGCTGTCGGGCTGATGGAGCGCCTCGGTCCCGTCGTGGTGGTGGGCGGCGGGATCGCCGGGCTCACCGCCGCGCTGGAGCTGGCCGAGGCCGGCGCCCCCGTCACGCTGGTCGAAGCGGCCGGCCGGTTCGGGGGCAAGATCGCCACCAGCCGGGTCGACGGGCTGATCGTCGAGGCCGGTGCCGACTCGTTCCTGTCGTCGAAACCGGCCGGGCTGGCCCTGTGCGAGCGGCTCGGCGTCGCCGAGCGGCTGGTGAACTCCAACGCCGACGACCGCCGCACCTTCGTGTGGTCCCGCGGCCGCCTGCGGGAGCTGCCCGAAGGCCTGATCCTCGGCTCGCCGGCCCGGGCCTGGTCGCTGCTGCGTTCAGGGCTGCTGTCGCCCCGGGGCACGGCCCGGCTGGTGGCCGACGTGGTCGTGCGCCCGGCGGGAGGGCGGTCGGCCGGCCCGGCCGAGGAGACGGTGGCCGAGTTCTTCACCCGCCGGCTCGGCGGCGAGGCCTACACCCGGGTGGTCGAGCCGCTGCTGGCCGGCATCCACGCCGGCGACGCCACCCGCCTCAGCCTGCCCGCCACCTTCCCCCGCTTCGTCGACATGGAACGGCACCACGGCGGCCTCGTCCGGGCCGCCCTGGCCGGCCGTCCCGCCGGAGCCGGCGGGAGCGGTTCCCTCCGCGGCCGGACACCGTTCGTCTCCTTCCGGACGGGGATGGTCGGACCTCGATCGAGGCGCTCGAGGCGCAGGCTCCGAGCGCTCGGCGCCGACCCTGCGCACCAACCAGTCGGTGTCGGCCATCGGGGCGGTCGACGGCGGCTACGAGGTCGTCCTCGACGGTGCCCCGCCCTGGTGGCCGCGGCGGTTGTCCTGGCCACGCCGGCGCCCGTCTCGGCCCGCCTCGTGCGGCCGCTCAGCCCGGCCGCGGCCACGGGGCTGGAGGAGATCGAGCACGCCTCGACGGCCACGGTGTCGCTGGCCTACCGGAGCGGCGACGTCGGCACCCCGCCGGCCGGCTACGGGTTTGTCGTCCCCCGGGCCGAGGGGCGCCATCTCCTGGCCGGCACCTGGGGGTCGGGCAAGTGGCCCGGCCGGGCGCCCGCCGGGCAGGTCCTCGTCCGAGGCTACGTCGGCGGCGTCGGCCGGGAGTCGGTGCTCGACGCCGACGACGACGGCCTCGTCCACCTCGTCCGGGCCGAACTGGCCACCCTGGCCGGAATCCGTGGCACGCCCGTCCACCAGGAGGTCCACCGCTTCCCCGACGGGATGCCGCAGTACACCGTGGGACATCTCGGCCGTGTCGAGCGCATCCGCAGCGCGCTGGCGGCCTACCCCGGCGTGGCCGTGACCGGCGCCGCCTACGGCGGCGTGGGCATCCCCGACTGCATCACCGACGCCCTCACCACCGCCCGGGCCGTGCTCGCCGCGCTAAGAACCCGTTAAGAAGCGGCCCGCCACCGCAGAAATCTTGTCAACCCGAGCGGCCGGCTGCCTGGCAGCGCGGTACAAGGGATGCATGGATGCGGTCCGACGGGATGTCGGTGTGACGCTCGGCGTGCTCGCCCCGATGGCGGTGGCTGCGACGCTGGTCGGCGTACGCGACCATATTCAGAACGCCAACGTGGCGCTCATCCTCGTCGTCGTGGTCGTAGCCGCCGGAGCGATCGGCGGCCGGGTGGCCGGAGCCTGCTCGGCGGTGGTCGCCGCCCTGTCGTTCGTCTTCTTCCACACGCAGCCCTACCTGCGGCTCACGATCGACTCGGCCGACGACGTGGAGACGACGGTGCTCCTGCTGATCGTGGGTCTGGTCGTCGGGCACCTGGCCTCCGGCACCATCCGGGCCAGGGCGTCGGCCAGCCAGAGCAGCATCGAGATCCGGCGGATCCACCGCGTCGCCGAGCGGGCCGCCCGGGGCGACGAGGCCGCCCGCGTCATCGAGGCCGCGCAGGACGAACTCATCGACCTGCTGGGCCTGCGGTCTTGCCGGTTCGAGGCGCAGCCCGTCCTGTCCGCGTTGCCCCGCCTGGAGCGCACCGGCCAGCTCGACACCAGGGTGTGGAGGTTCCGGGACGACGGCTTCGAGCTCCCCGCCGAAGGTGTGGAGCTGCCGGTGTACGGGCGCGGCCAGCTGCTCGGGCGCTTCGTGCTCGAACCGATCCCCGGTATCGGCGTGACGCTGGAGCGGCGGGTGGTCGCCGTGGCCATCGCCGACCAGGTTGGCGGGGCGCTGGCCGCTCCGGCGACGGCCCGCCGAGGCGCCGGGCACGGCTGAGCTGTTCCTGTGACCTGAGTAGTCGGCTGCATGTCACCGGCGCCGACCGGCCGACCAACGGGCCACCGCCCAGGCGAACACGGCCGACGCGACCACGGAGTAGAGCAGGTTGAGGGCAACGCCGAACTCGGGGTCGAAGCCCAGGTCCCGCAGTTCCCGGGCCTTGGCGCCGTGCACGCCCCGCGTCAGCTCCCAGGCCGAGCCGATCACGCCGAGGATCTGGGCGCCGAGCAGGACCGTGCTGATGGCCAGGGCCGCCCGGTGGCGCCGGAGGACGGCGGCGGCCAGCACGATCCCGCCGACGACGACGGCCAGGTAGGGCAGCGCCCGGGTGGCGCCGACCCGAGACCAGGCCCGGGTCGCGGTGAAGCCGGCGAGGGCGACGCCGGCGAGCCAGAGGCCCGCCACGGTCGTTCTCAGGGGCCGGTGGAAGATCGAGTGAAGTGACGTCGCGGCGATCCTTCAGTTTGCCCTGAGGGCTCTTGCCAGGCGGACTCGGTACACTGCGCCTCGGGGTGAGCCGGGAAGCCTGGTCGGCGACCATCCGACCGCGTGGGGAAGGCTTCGCCGATCGTCGCCGCCGACCGAGCCGTCAGGTGCCTTTGCCGCCCACCGGAAGGGCCCTGCTCGAGTTCCTCAAGACCGAAGCCGGCGGCGGCATCGTCCTGCTCGTCGCCGGCGCGGTGGCCATCGCCTGGGCCAACAGCCCCGGGCAGGACGCATACCACGACTTCTGGCATCACGAGATCAGCATCGGCCCGGCCGCCTGGGCGCTGCGGGAAACGTTGCAGCACTGGGTGAACGACGCCTCCATGGCCCTGTTCTTCTTCGTGGTGGGGCTGGAGATCAAGCGCGAACTGGTCTGCGGCGAGCTTCAGGAGCCGCGTCAGGCCGCCCTTCCCGTGCTGGCGGCGGTCGGAGGCATGGTGCTGCCCGTCGCGCTGTTCTCGGTGATCGTCGGCGCCGGGGAAGCCGCTCGCGGCTGGGGTATCCCCATGGCGACCGACATCGCCTTCGCCGTCGGAGTCCTGGCGTTGCTCGGGCGCCATGCTCCCCGGGGGCTCAAGGTCTTCCTCCTGACCCTGGCCATCGTCGACGACATCGGGGCGATCGTCGTGATCGCGCTGTTCTACGCGGCGCGCTTCGAGGTCGGCTGGCTGCTGGGCGCGGTCGGGATTCTCGCGGTCGTGGTCGTCGCTCGGGGATCCGGAGTCACCCAGCCTGTCGCCTACGCGCCGCTGGCCGTCGCCGCCTGGTACTGCACCTACCGGTCGGGCATCCACCCCACCATCGCGGCCGTGGCGCTCGGCCTGCTCACCCCGGCGGGAGCCGTGGGCGGCCGGCAGTTGCCGGAGGATCTCGAGCACCGGCTGCACCCCTGGAGCAGTTACTTCGTGATCCCGGTCTTCGCCCTGGCCAACGCCGGCGTGGGCCTCTCCGGCGGCGCCGTCGGCGAGGCCGCCACGAGCCGGTTGACCTGGGCGATTGTCGTCGGCCTCGTCGCCGGCAAGCTGGTCGGGATCTCGGGCGCCACGTTCATCGGAGCCCGGGCCGGGCTGGGGCAACTGCCAGCCGGTGTCGAGCGCCTGCACGTCATCGGCGCGGGAGCCGTCGGCGGGATCGGGTTCACCGTCTCGCTCTTCATCACCGGGCTGGCCTTCAGCGCCGAAGCGCTGCAGGCGCAGGCGAAGATCGGGATCCTCGTCGGCTCGCTTCTCGCCGCGTTGCTGGGCGGCGAGCATCCTCAGCCGGGCGAGTTCGGCGAGCCCCTGATGCACCGTATTTGCCGGCCTCTTCGCGTGCCGCTCAGCGCGCTAAGAAACCGTAGAGCCCGCTAAGGATCCGCAAAGACCGGTTCCGTCCTGGGCGACGACCACGTATCTCTTGCTCTGTAAGGGCGCCGGCACGGAGCCCGTGAAAGGAGTCCCGATGCGTGACGTCGTCTTCCTGGGCATCGTCATCGCCTTCTTCGGCATCTGCATCGCCTACGTGCGGGCCTGTGACGCCCTCATCCGCAAGGCGCAGCCCGAGCCGATCCCGATCGACGAGCCGTCATGACCTTCGACAACGCCGTCGGACTGGTGATCGCCGTCCTCCTGGTCGCCTACCTGGTCGCCGCCCTCGTGTACCCGGAGAAGTTCTGATGTCGAGTGCCAGTTGGGTCCAGTTCCTCGTTCTCGTCGCTCTGCTCCTGGCGCTGGCCCCGCCCCTCGGCCGGTACATGGCCAGGGTCTACGGCGACGACGGCCGCGCTCCCGGCGACCGGGTCTTCCTGCCGGTCGAGCGGTTCATCTACCGGCTCCTGCCGGGTCGACCCGAGCCCGGGAGCAGCGCTGGACCGTCTACGCCTACTCGCTGCTCGGGTTCAGCCTCGTCTCGTTCCTGGTCCTCTACGTCCTGATGCGCCTGCAGGGTTCGCTCCCGTTCAACCCGTCGGGCTGGGTGCCGTCGTCCCCGGCCTGTCGTTCAACACCGCCGTCAGCTTCATGACCAACACGAACTGGCAGAGCTACGGCGGCGAGACGACCATGAGCCACCTCAGCCAGATGGTCGGGCTCACGGTGCAGAACTTCGTGTCCGCCGCCGCCGGCATGGCCGTCATGGCCGCGCTGATCCGGGGTCTCGCCCGCCGACGGGCCAACACGATCGGCAACTTCTGGGTCGACCTCGTGCGGACGACGACGCGCATCCTGCTCCCCCTGTCGTTCGTGGGCGCATCGTGCTCGTGAGCCAGGGCGTGATCCAGAACATCCACGGGGTTCACGCGGCGCACGACCGTCGAGGGCGCCACGCAGGTCATCCCCGGCGGTCCGGCCGCCAGTCAGATCGCCATCAAGCAGATCGGCACGAACGGCGGCGGGTTCTTCAACGTGAACTCGGCCCACCCGTTCGAGAACTCGACGCCGTTCAACAACTTCGTCGAGATGTGCGTGATCCTGCATCCTCCGTTCGCCCTCGCCTTCACGTTCGGGCGGATGGTGAAGGACAAGCGCCAGGGCCGGGCGGTGTTCGCCATCATGTTCGTCGTCTGGGCCGGCATGTCGGTCTGGCGCCATGGGCCTCGAGGGCAACGGCAATCCCCGGCTCAGCGCCCTCGGCGCCGACCAGGCGACGACCGACGCCCAGGCCGGCGGCAACATGGAGGGCAAGGAGGTCCGCTTCGGGCCGGCCGCCTCCGGGCTGTGGGCGGCGTCGACCACCGGCACGTCGAACGGGTCGGTCAACTCGATGCACGACAGCTTCACCCCGCTCGGCGGCGCCATCCCGCTGTCGCACATGATGCTCGGCGAGGTCAGCCCCGGCGGCGTCGGCGTCGGCCTCAACGGCCTGCTGATCATGGCCATCCTGTCGGTGTTCATCGCCGGGCTGATGGTCGGCCGGACACCGGAGTACCTCGGCAAGAAGATCCAGGCGGCCGAGATGAAGATGGTCGTGCTGTACGTCCTGGCCATGCCCGCTGGTCGCTGCTCGGCTTCGCCGGCGCCTCGGTGCTGCTGGATTCGGCGCTGGCCACGGTGCCGAACCCGGGGGCCCACGGCCTCTCCGAGATCCTCTACGCGCTTCACCTCGGCGGCCAACAACAACGGCTCCGCCTTCGCCGGCCTCGGCGCCAACACCGACTGGTACAACACCACGCTCGGGCTCGCCATGCTCGTCGGCCGGTTCTTCCTCATCATCCCGGTCCTCGGCATCGCCGGGTCGCTGGCCCGCAAGCCGCGGCTGGCCGAGACGGCCGGGACGTTCCCCACCCACACGCCGCTCTTCAGCGGCCTCGTGATCGGCGTGGTCGTCATCGTCGCCGGCCTGACGTTCTTCCCGGCGCTGGCGCTCGGCCCCATCGTCGAGCACCTCCCCCTCTAGGAGCGACCGTACATGGACACCATGACCCGCCCGCCGGCCCCCACCACCCCGCAGGGCCGGCCCACCGCCCAGAAGCGTCGCTGTTCGACCCGGCCATCGTCGAAGGCGCGATCGTCGACAGCTTCCGCAAGCTCGACCCCCGCCTCCAGGCCCGCAACCCGGTGATGTTCGTGGTGCTCGTCGGCTCGGTCCTCACGACGCTGCTGTTCGTGCGGGACTTCGGGAGCTCGACCGGCAACGAGAACGTCTTCACCGGTCTCGTGGCCGCCTGCCTGTGGTTCACCGTCCTCTTCGCCAACTTCGCCGAGGCGATGGCCGAAGGGCGGGGCAAGGCGCAGGCCGCCACGCTGCGCAAGGCCCGCTCCGACACGGTGGCCCACCGCCGGCGGGCCGACGGCACCATCGAGGACAGTGCCCAGCGCCGCAGCTGCGCCCAGGGCGACATCGTCGTCGTCGTCGGCCGGCGAGATGATCCCGTCCGACGGCGAGATCATCGAGGGCATCGCCTCGGTCGACGAGTCGGCCATCACCGGCGAGTCCGCCCCGGTCATCCGGGAGTCGGGCGGCGACCGCTCGGCCGTCACCGGCGGCACCCGGGTGCTCTCCGACCAGATCGTCGTGCGGATCACCGCCAAGCCGGGCGAGACGTTCCTCGACCGGATGATCGCCCTCGTCGAAGGGGCCGAGCGGCAGAAGACCCCCAACGAGATCGCCCTCAACATCCTCCTGTCCGGCCTCACGATCATCTTCCTGCTGGCGGTCGTGACCCTCCAGCCGTTCGCCATCTACTCCGACGCCGAGCAGAGCGTCGTCATCCTCGTCGCCCTGCTGGTCTGCCTGATCCCCACCACCATCGGGGCGCTGCTGTCGGCCATCGGCATCGCCGGCATGGACCGCATGGTGCAGCACAACGTGCTGGCCATGTCGGGCCGGGCCGTCGAGGCGGCCGGCGACTGCAACACGCTCCTGCTCGACAAGACCGGGCACGATCACGCTCGGCAACCGCCAGGCGGCCGAGTTCCTCCCGCTCCCCGGGGTCGCGAGGAACGCTGGCTCGCCGAGGCGGCCCAGCTCTCGAGCCTGGCCGACGAGACACCCGAGGGCCGCTCGATCGTCGTACTGGCCAAGGAACGCTTCGGTGTCCGGGAACGGGACCTTGGCGGCGCCACGCTCGTGCCGTTCACCGCGCAGACCCGCATGAGCGGCGTCGACTTCGACGGCCATCGGTCCGCAAGGGCGCCACCGACTCCGTCAAGCGCTGGGTCGCCGAGGAGGGCGGTACGGTCCCGGCCGACCTCGACACCATCGTCGAGGCGATCGCCAACGCCGGCGGCACTCCGCTGGCGGTGGCCGTCGCCGGCCGGGGAACCGCCAAGGTCCTCGGCGTGGTCCACCTGAAGGACGTCGTCAAGCAGGGCATCTCCGGATCGCTTCGACCAGCTGCGGCGCATGGGGATCCGCACGGTGATGATCACCGGCGACAACCCCCTCACCGCCCGGGCCATCGCCACCGAGGCCGGCGTCGACGACTTCCTGGCCGAGGCCACCCCCGAGGACAAGATGGCCCTCATCAAGAAGGAGCAGGCCGGCGGCCGGCTCGTGGCCATGACCGGCGACGGCACCAACGACGCCCCCGCCCTGGCCCAGGCCGACGTCGGCGTGGCCATGAACACCGGCACCCAGGCGGCCAAGGAAGCCGGCAACATGGTCGACCTCGACTCCAACCCGACGAAGCTCATCGAGATCGTCGAGATCGGCAAGCAGCTCCTCATCACCGCGGGGCTCGCTCACCACCTTCTCGATCGCCAACGACGTGGCCAAGTACTTCGCCATCATCCCGGCCATGTTCATGGGCGTGTTCCCCGCCCTCGACCGGATCAACGTCATGCACCTCGACAGCCCCCGGTCGGCCATCCTCTCGGCCGTCATCTTCAACGCCCTGATCATCGTCGCCCTGATCCCGCTGGCCCTGCGGGGCGTGAAGTTCCGGGCCCTGGCGGCCGCCGCCGTGCTGCGGCGCAACCTGTTCATCTACGGCCTCGGCGGCCTCATCGTCCCGTTCATCGGAATCAAGGCGATCGACGTCGTGATCGTCGCCCTGGGAGTGGAGTGACATGGTGCGTACGCAGTTCCTTGTCGGTCTGAAGGCCGTGCTCGTGTTCACCGTCCTCACCGGGCTCCTCTATCCCCTGGCCGTGACGGCCGTCGCCCAGGGGGTCTTCCCCGACAAGGCGGACGGGTCGCTCGTCCGCCAGGACGGCAAGGTCGTCGGCTCGAAGCTCCTCGGCCAGACCTTCACCCAGGAGAAGTACTTCGGGCCCCGTCCCTCGGCCGCCGGAGCCGATGGGTACGACGGGGGAGCGTCGTCGGGGTCCAACCTCGGACCGACCAACGAGGACTTCCTCGACAGAGTCGGAGAGCGCATCGCCGCCTACCGCCAGGCCAACAGCCTGGCCGGCGACGTCCCCGTCCCCGTCGACGCCGTGACGGCGTCGGCTTCGGGGCTCGACCCGAACATCTCGGTGGCCAACGCCCGACTCCAGGCCAAGCGCGTGGGCAAGGCGCGGGGCGTCGACCCCGACACGGTCCTCAAGCTGGTCGACAAGCACACCAAGCACCGGGCCTTTGGCCTCCTCGGCGAGGACGGGGTCAACGTCGTTGCCGCTGAACCTGGCGCTCGACCGGCTGGGGTCCTGACGTGGAACTCGACCGGGGACGGCGGGATATCGGTGTGGCGCTCGGCGGGCTGGGCCCGATCTTCGTGGCGGGGGCGCTCGTCGGCGTGCGCGGTCATATCCAGAACGCCAACGTCGCGCTGATCCTCGTCGTCGTCGTCGTGGGGGCGGCGGCCATCGGCGGCCGCGTCGGCGGGGCCTGCGCGGCGGTGACCTCCGCACTGTCGTTCGACTTCTTCCACACCCAGCCCTACCTTCGGCTCACCATCGACTCGGCCGACGACGTGGAGACCACGCTGCTCCTCCTGGCCGTGGGCCTGCTGGTCGGTCACATCGCGGCCGGCGCCATGCGGGACCGGGCGTCAGCCGCCGAGAGCAGCCTTGAGATCCGCCGGATCCATCGGGTGGCGGAACGGGCCGCCCGGGGCGAGGAGGCGGCCCAGGTGCTGGAGGCGGCCCAGGGCGAGCTGATCGAGCTGTTGACGCTGCGCTCGTGCCGGTTCGAAGCGCAACCGATCCTGTCGGCCCTGCCCCGCCTGGACCGCGGCGGCCAGGTCGAAACCAGGGTGTGGCGCTTCCGGGACGGGGGCTTCGAGCTGCCCGCCGAGGGGGTGGAACTGCCGGTGTACGGGCGGGGTCAGCCGCTCGGCCGCTTCGTCCTCGAACCGACCGCCGGGGTGGGCGTGACGCTGGAGGCGCGGGTGGTGGCCGTCGCCATCGCCGACCAGGTCGGAGCGGCCCTGGTCGTTCCCTCGGCAGCCCGGAAGGCCAGCAGCACCAACTGACCGCTGAGCCAGGGGACCCGAACCTGACCCGGTGCCCCGAGGCGCGGGAGTATGGGGCGGTGACCATCCCGCGTCTGAGCGGCCAGGACCCGTCGGCTCCGGAGGGGCCGACCACGGCGCGGGGCGAGCTGCGCATCTACCTCGGCGCCGCCCCCGGCGTCGGGAAGACCTACGCCATGCTCAACGAGGGTTGGCGCCGGAAGGCCCGGGGCACCGACGTCGTCGTCGGTTTCGTCGAGACCTACGGCCGCCAGAACACCGCCGCCCAGCTGCGCGACCTGGAGATCGTTCCCCGGCGACGGCTGGACCACCGGGAGGCCACCTTCGAGGAGATGGACGTCGACGCCATCCTCCGGCGCCGACCCGAAGTCGCCCTCGTCGACGAACTGGCCCACACCAACGTCCCCGGATGCCGGAACGGGAAGCGCTGGCAGGACGTCGAGGAGCTCCTCGAGGCCGGCATCACCGTGATCTCCACCGTGAACGTCCAGCACCTCGAGTCGCTCAACGACGTGGTCGAGCGCATCACCGGGATCCGGCAGCAGGAGACGATCCCCGACGCCGTCGTGCGCCAGGCCCAGCAGGTCGAGCTGATCGACATGACGCCGGAGGCGCTGCGCCGCCGCCTGGCCCACGGCAACGTCTACGCCCCGGAGAAGATCGACGCCGCCCTGGCCAACTACTTTCGGCCGGGGAACCTGGGTGCCTTGCGGGAACTGGCTCTGCTGTGGGTGGCCGATCAGGTCGACGTGGCCCTCGAGCAGTACCGGGAGCGCCACGGCATCACCGACCCGTGGGAGACGCGGGAGCGGGTGGTGGTGGCCGTCACCGGCGCGCCGGGCAGCGAGGCGCTGATCCGCCGGGCCGCCCGCATCGCCCGCCGCGCCCACGGAGATCTGGTCGGCGTTCACGTCCGGAGCGACGAGGGCCTGCTCGAACCGCCCAGCGACGCACTGGAGCAACACCGCCGGCTCCTGGAGGAGATGGGCGGCCGGTACCACGAGGTGGCCGGAGCCGACGTCGCCGCGGCGCTGGTCGACTTCGCCCGGGCCGAGAACGGCACGCAGCTGGTGTTGGGCGCCACCCGCCAGTCCCGCTGGTCGGAGCTCACCCGGGGCTCGGTGATCAACGGAGTCGTTCGTCGGTCGGGGCCGATCGACGTCCATGTCATCTCCGACCAACCCCGTTCCGAGGGGCGATCGTCAGCGCCGCCCCACCGCCGGCGCCTGTCGCCGTTGCCTCCGCGGCGCCGGGCTATCGGCTGGCTGCTGGCCGTCGGCGGCGTCCCCCTCCTCACGCTGGTCCTGGCCAACCTGCGGACCGCCGTGGCGTTGCCGACCGCGCTCGTCCTGTTCATGGCTCTGGTGGTCACGACGGCGTCGGTGGGCGGAAGCCGACCGGCCTTCCTGGCCGCCGTGGGCGCGTTCCTGTCCGCCAACTGGTACTTCACCCCTCCCTATCACCACTGGATCGTGGCCGAGGCGGAGAACGTCCTGGCGCTGGCGGCCTTCCTGGGTGTGGCCGGGCTCGTCAGCCATTTCGTCGATGCCGCCGCCCACCGCAGCCTCGACGCCGCCCGGGCGCAGGCGGAGGCCCAGACGCTGGCCACGCTGGCCGCCACGACCAGCGAGGACGATCCCCTGCCGTCGCTCCTCGGTCATCTCCGCGACGCGTTCCGGCTCGAGGCGGCAGCCGTTCTCGCCCGGGGGGACGGGGGATGGTTGGTGGAAGCGACGTCGGGGGAGCCAGCGCCGACCCGTCCCGAGGAGGCCACGATGGTCGAACCGCTGCCTCCCGACGGGGTGCTGGCTCTGGTCGGGGACGGGTTTGCCGCCGAGGACCGCTCCCTGCTCAAGGCGTTCGCCGCCGAGCTGGCCGCGGCCCGGGAGCGCCGCCGGCTGCGAGCGGAAGCCGGCCGGGCCGGGCAGCTGGCCGATGCCAACGAGCTGCGCTCGGCGCTCCTCCAGGCGGTGTCCCACGACCTGCGTACGCCGCTGGCGTCGATCAAGGCGTCGATCAGCAGCCTGTGCCAGGACGACGTCGACTGGTCGGACGACGAGAGGCGGGAGTTCCTGGAGACGATCGCCGACGAGACCGACCGGCTCGTCACGCTGGTCACCAACCTCCTCGACATGAGCCGGATCCAGGCCGGGGCCCTCGAGCCTACGCTGCAGGCGATCGCCCTCGAAGAGGTCGTCCCCGCCGCCGTGGCCAGTCTCGGTCAGCGGGGGAAGGTGGTCGACGTCGACCTCGACGAGACGCTCCCGCCGGTGCGGGCTGACGCCGCGCTCCTGGAGCGGGCCGTCGCCAACGTGATTGGTAACGCAGTCTCGTTCACTCCGGCAGGGCAGCGGGTCCGCGTGGAGGCGGGGGTGTTCTCCGACCGGCTCGATCTGCGGGTGGTGGACCGGGGCGCCGGGATCCCGCGGCCCGACCGGGAACGCGTCTTCCAACCCTTCCAACGCCTCGGCGACCGTCACGCCGGCGGCGGGGTCGGGTTGGGCCTGGCCGTCACCCGCGGGTTCGTGAACGCCTTGGGCGGCACGGTCGAGATCGACGACACACCGGGAGGCGGGACGACCGTCATCATCACGCTTCCGGTGGCCCAGTGAAGGCGGAACAGTGATGGCGACACGATGAGCGGGCAGGTCGACACCGGCGCGACGATCCGGGTGCTGGCCGTCGACGACGAGCCGCCCATCCTCCGGGCCCTGGCCACCAACCTTCGAGCCCGCGGCTACGAAGTCGACCTGGCCACGACGGGCGAGGCGGCCCTCGAGCTGGCCACGCGCCACCCACCCGACGCCGTGATCCTCGACCTCGGGCTCCCGGGAATCAGTGGGCTGGACGTGATCCACGGCCTGCGGGGATGGAGCCGCGTACCGATCATCATCCTGTCGGCCCGGGAGGCGCAGGGCGCCAAGGTCGCCGCTCTCGACGCCGGCGCCGACGACTACGTCACCAAGCCCTTCGGGATGGACGAGCTCCTGGCCCGGCTCCGGGCCGCGCTCCGGCGGGCCGCACCGATCCAGGAGGCGCCGGTCGTCGAGGTGGCCGACTTCCGGATCGACCTCATCGGCAAGCGCGTCGTCACCGCTACCGGTGAGGTGCGCCTGACGCCCATCGAGTGGCACCTCGTCGAGGTGCTGGCCCGCAACGCCGGCAAGCTGGTGACGGCCCGCCAGCTCCTGGAGGAGGTCTGGGGACCGGCCTACGAGAAGGAGACCAACTACCTGCGGGTGCACTTCGCCCACATCCGCCGGAAGCTCGAGCCCGAACCCTCCCGACCGCGTTACTTCATCACCGAACCGGGCATGGGCTACCGGTTCGAACCCGACTCGTCCCGCTAAGAATGCGCTAAGACCGGCCGCGGCCGAGCACCCGCGCCGGTACACCGGCATGGTGGATCACCGCACCCCGACCGCGACGCGGCCCGAGCCGAGCCCGCCGGCCAACGGCCGGTCACCGGATTCCCAGCCCGTCTACTCGATCCTGAAGCGACTCCTCCTCGGCCGGCCCCTCGCCACCAGCGAGCAGGATCACCAGCGCCTGCCGAAGGTCATCGCCCTGTCGACGTTCTCGTCCGATGCCATCTCGTCCACTGCCTACGCCACCGAGGAGATCCTCTTCGTCATTGCCGTCGGCGGCTCGAGCCTGGCACTGGGTCTGTCCCAGCTGGTCCCGATCTCCATCGCCGTGGCCGTCCTGCTGACCATCGTCGTGGTGTCGTACCGCCAGACGCTCTTCGCTTATCCGAGCGGCGGGGGGTCCTACATCGTCAGCCGGGAGAACCTCGGCGAGTACCCGTCGCTGGTGGCCGGCGCCTCGCTCCTCGTGGACTACGTCCTGACCGTGGCCGTCTCCATCTCGGCCGGGGTGGCGGCCATCATCTCGCTGCCTACCTTCCGTAGCCTGGCCGACTCCCGGGTGGCGCTCTGTCTGGCCCTCATCGGCCTCCTGACGCTGGCCAACCTGCGCGGGCTCAAGGAGTCCGGCCGGCTCTTCGCCGTGCCGACGTACATCTATATCGTGTCGCTGGGCACCCTGGTGGCCGTCGGCCTGCTCCGGTCGTTCTTCGGCGACATCGATCCCGTCCCGTTCGACCCCGAAAGCGCGGAGCACATCAAGGAAGCGGGAGGCACGCTCGGCCTCTTCCTGATCCTGCGGGGCTTCTCCTCGGGCGCCGTCGCCCTCACCGGGGTCGAGGCCATCTCCAACGGTGTGCCGGCCTTCCGCCGCCCCGAAGCCCGCAATGCCGCCATCACCATGACGATGATGGGCAGCCTGCTCGGGTCCCTGTTCATCGGCGTCTCCCTGCTGGCCGACCGGCTCCAGCCGTTCCCCACCCACGACGAGACCGTCATCTCGCAGATGGGCCGGGCGGTGTTCGGCTCCCACAATCCGATCTACGTCGTGCTGCAGTTCGCCACGGCCGGCATCCTCGTGCTCGCCGCCAACACGGCCTACGCCGACTTCCCCCGGCTGACGTCGATCATCTCCCGGGACGGCTACCTCCCCCGCCAGTTCGGCAACCGGGGCGACCGCCTGGTCTTCTCCAACGGCATCCTGTTCCTGGCCACGGCGTCGGGCGGCCTCATCGTCGCCTTCGGCGGGATCACCAACGCCCTCATCCCGCTCTACGCCGTCGGTGTCTTCACCTCCTTCACGCTGAGCCAGGCGGGAATGGTCATCCACCACCGGCGCGAGCGGGAGGACGGTTGGCGGCGCGGGCTGGTCATCAACGCCGTCGGAGCCACCGCCACCTTCGTTGTGCTGCTGATCGTCGCTATCACCAAGTTCGCCGTCGGGGCGTGGCTTCCGATCGTCGTGATCCCGGTGATCATCGCCTTCTTCAAAGGGGTCAAGGGGCACTACGGCCGGGTGGCGGCGTCGCTGGCCGTGCCACCGGGTTGGCGGCCGCCCCGCACGAACCAGACGATGGTCGTGCTCGTCGGCGGTGTGCACCGGGGTGTTCTGGAGGCGCTGACCTACGCCCGGGCGCTCAGCCCGAACCACCTCCTGGCGGTCAGCATCGTCACCGACGAGGGGGAGCAGGACCGGCTGGAGCGGCAGTGGGAGGAGCACGGGCTCGACGTCCCGCTCGAGTTCGTCTCTTCGCCCTACCGGGAGTTGACCAAGCCGGTCCTCCGGTTCCTCGATAACCTCGAGCAGCGGTGGGAGAACGACACGATCACCGTGCTGATCCCCGAGTTCGTCGTCACCCGCTGGTGGGAGCAGATCTTCCACAACCAGAGCGCCCTGATGCTCAAAGGCCGGTTGCTGTTCCGCCGCCAGACGGTCGTCATCTCGGTGCCGTACCACGTCGACCGCGCCGCGGCGCTCAACCGCCGACGCTCGGGGGGTTCACCTGACCCCCCTAGCCGCCCACACTCGGGGGCTCCACCTGCCCCCCCTAGCCGCCCACACTGAGCGGCGGGCAGCGGCTGGCCCAGGGGTCGGCGTCCTCCAGCTGGGCGGCCACCCGGAACAGCACGTCTTCCCGGCCGTAGGCGGCCACCAGCTGCACGCCGATGGGCAGTCCCGCTCTGGTCTGGGACAGAGGCAGGGAGATGGCCGGCTGCCCGGTCACGTTGAACGGCGGCGTGAACGGGGTGAACGCCGCGGCCCGCATGAGCCCGGCCAGCGGATTGTCGGGCGGCGAGTCGAACGAGCCGAGGGGGACGGGCGGCTCGGCCAGGGTGGGGCTCAGCAGCAGGTCGAAACCGCCGGTGCCGTTGGGCGGCTCCCACCACTCGGCCACCAGCCGGGTCGTGGTCATGAGCCAGTCGAGGGATCGCAACAGCGACAGGGTGGGGAGGGCGCGGGCCATCTCGGCCAGCGCCCAGGTCAGGGGTTCGACGTCGTCGGCGCCGATGACGTCGCCGGTGCGGGCGCTCCACCCGTCGAGCCCGAGGGCGACTCCGGCCGACCACAGGCTGATGAAGTGCGGGGGCCAGTCGGGCAGATCGAGCGCCGGCGGGTGGGAGACCTCGACGTGATGGTCGAGCGACTCGAGGACCTGGGCCGTGTTCTCGGCGGCGACGACGCAGTCGGGCCCGACGGCGGCCAGGCCGCCCGGGGCGGTGGTGAGAAGGCCGATGCGGAGACGGCCGGGGTCGGCGCCGACCTCCTCGGAGAAGGGCTGGCGCGGCGGCGGCGCCACGTAGGGGTCGCCGGGCATGGGCCCGGCGACGGCGTCGAGGAAGGCGGCGGAGTCCCGCACCGTCCGGCACACGACGTGCTCGCAGACGAGCAGCGCCGTGAACGAAGCGTCGGGGCCGAGCGACGTTCGGCCGCGCGATGGCTTCAGCCCGACGAGGCCGCAGGCGCTGGCCGGGATGCGGATCGACCCTCCGCCGTCGTTGGCGTGGGCCGCCGGCACCAGGCCGGCCGCCACCGCCGCCGCCGACCCGCCGCTCGACCCGCCCGGGGAGCGGGACCGGTCCCAGGGGTTGCGGGTCGGCCCGTAGGCCACCGGTTCGGTCGTCGGCACGATGCCGAGTTCGGGGGTGTTCGTCCGGCCGACCGTGATGAGGCCGGCCGCCCGGAACCGGGCCGCCAGATGGGTGTCACCCGCCGCCTGCCACCGGCGGTCCCGCAGGAAGCGCATCCCCTCGTGGAACGGCTCGCCGGCCTGGTGACAGGCCACGTCCTTGACGAGGAAGGGGACGCCGGCCAGCGGGCTGTCCGTGGCGGCCCGGCCGGGCTCCCGGGCGGCCGCCTCCGCCCGGGCCCGCTCGAAACGCCGGTGGATCACGGCGTTGAGCTGTGGGTCCAGGGTCTCGATGCGGGCGATGGCGGCGTCGACCAGTTCGAGCGGCTTCACCTGGCCGGACCGGACGAGCGCGGCCAGTCCGACGGCGTCGTGGTCACCTAGAGCGTCGGCCATTCCCGGACGGTAGCGTGCGCCCTGGGACGACCCGCGTCCGAGCGCCGGAGGAGATCGAGATGGGCACCTACATCATGCTGATCAACTGGACCGAGCATGGGGTGGCGGATTCCGCCGCCAGCCCCGCCAGGGCCGCTGCGGCGGCGACCGCCCTGAAGAAGCTCGGCGGAAGGATGAAATCCGTGTGGTGGACGATGGGGGCCTACGACGCGGTCTCGGTCTTCGACGCGCCCGACGACGAGACGGCCAGCGCCTTCGCACTGGCAGTCGGCGGGCAGGGCAACACTCGCACGCTCACCATGCGGGCGTTCGAAAAGGCCGAGATGCAGAAGATCCTCGACCGGTTGAAGTAGGCCAGGCGTCCCGGTCGGCGTTGACCGGGACTAGGCGCTCAACCGGCGACGGCGTCTTTGAAGGACTTGCCGGCCTTCACCCGCGGAACCTTCGCGGCCGGGATGCTGATCTCCGCTCCGGTGGCGGGGTTGCGGCCCGTGCGAGCAGCCCGGTCCGCCCGGTCGAAGGTCAGGAAGCCGGGCAGCTGGACCTTGTCGCCGCCAGCGACCGCCTGCGTGACCACAGATTCGAGGGCGGAAATGGTTTCGCTCACCGCCGTCGCGGTCTGGCCGGTCTTCTGGGCGATCGCATTGACGAGCTCGGTCTTGTTCATCGTGTCTCCGTTCGCTGTACAAGCCCTGTGACCACGCTATCTGCGGTAAACGTCCAGCCGGTGGACCGCCGCCCGTGGCCGCCGCCCCGGGAAATTCCTACGGGTAGTAGTTGAGCCGGTGGAGGCCGTAGAAAACGGTCAGCATCACGGTGCTGGCGGCGAAGACCGCGGCCAGCACCAGGAACGCCGCGTCCCTCCTGATCGTCTTGGCCAGGGCGATGACCAGCGGGAAAGCGACGAAGATGAAGCGGGGGCGGGCGTTGATGTGTGAGGCCAGCACGAGGCCGAGGCCGCTCAGCGCGTAGACGTTGAGGACCCCCGGCAGCTTGGCCCGGATCAGGACCACCATCAGGACCACCGCCGCGATCATGCTGGCGAACAGCACGAGCCGGTTGGGGTTGTGCAGCGGCCGGGTGAAGACGTCGGCGAAGACGCCGAGGTTCGACAACCCGAAGTCGATCCGTTCCCCCCAGCCCTGCGACTGGACGCGGAACCAGATGCGCGTCTCGCCGGTGTGCCACCACAGGAACACGAAGAAAGCCACCATCCCCAGCGGCGCCAGGAGCGGCGCGGCGATCGCCCGCCAGTCGCGGTGCCTCCAGATCGCCCACCCGGCCGCCCAGGCGCAGGCCATGGCCACGGCGGTGGCGTTGGGCCGACTGGCGCTGGCCAGGGCGGCCAGCAGGCCGGCCAGGACCCAGCGCCGTTCGAGCAGGGCCAGCAGGCAACCGGCCGAGAGGACGATGAGCAGCCCTTCGGCGTAGACCAGAGAGAGGACGAAGGCGCCGGGGGAGAAGGCGAACAGGATGGCGGCCCGGTCGGCCACCCGGCGGCCGGCCAACTTTTCGGCCACGATCCACACCAGCGCCGTGGCCACGGCCCCGATGAGCAGCGACAGCACGACTCCGGCCACTTCGGCGCCGCCAGGCAGGATCCGGTCGAGCCCCCGCATCAGCAACGGGTACAGGGGGAAGAACGCCACCGCACTCTGCACCTGGCGGCCGGTGCCGGCGGAGAAGTCCCCCTGGGGCACCGTGGTCGGGTAGCCGTACAGGGCGATCTTCACGTACCAGCGCCCGTCCCACACGCTGAGGACCCGGTGCACCGGCGTGCCGGAGGCCATGACCGTGAGGGCGACGGCCAGGGCGGTGATCACCCGGGAGGCGCTATAGGCCAGCAGCGGGACGGCCAGCCGCCGTGCCAGGCTGGACGGCGCCGGGCGCGCCGGCTCCAGCTCGACGACCGGTGCCGGCTCGACCGGGTGGGGGGTGGTGGACACGATCGAGTCAGTCTCGCGCCGCCACCTCGCCTTCGACGGGAACGCGGCGGAGGGCGGCTGCGCCGACCTGCCCGCCGCGCTGGCCCGCCTGCAGCTGGAGATGGCGGTCGGGGCGGCCGTCCGCTGTTCGGTGGCCGGCGCCTACCCGTCGGCAGCACCGCCGCTGGCCGAACTCGTGACGGGCGGCGGCTTCGTCGTGGAACGGGCCCGCCGGGCGGGCGGGGAGTCGCTGATCGACGCCCGCCGGGAGCGGACGCTGCCCGACTTCGTCGGCGGCGGGATGCGGATGCTGGTGTGCGGTCTGAACCCGAGCCTCGTCGCCGCCGACGCCGGGTTCGGCTACGCCGGCGCCACCAACCGGTACTGGTCGGTGGCCGTGGCCGCCGGTGTCGTCACCCGGCCCCGCCAGCCGTTGGCCAGCCTGGCCGAGGACGGCGTCGGGATGACGGATCTGGTCAAGCGGGCCACCCCCAACGCCGACGGCCTCACCGTCGCCGAGTACCGGGCGGGGGCCGAACGGTTGCGCCGGCTGGTCGAGTGGCTGCGGCCCGGCGTGGTCCTCTTCGTCGGGTTGGCCGGCTGGCGGGCGGCCGTCGACCGCCGCGCCCAGCCCGGCCCGCAACCCGAGCCCTTCGGTGGCACCGGGGCCTACGTGATGCCCTCTACCAGCGGCCGCAACGCCCGGACCGGCCCGCCCGAGCTTGCTGCCCACATGCGCCAGGCCCTCTCCCTCTCCGCCCGCTGACGCTGGCCGGATTGGTGGCCCTCTCACCACCGCCCCGCCTCGACCCGGCGCCGGGGCGGCGGTGCCGCCCGGTCGGGCGCCGGGCGACCCGGCGGCCATCAACGGGTTTGGGCCGGGGCGGGCAGGTGAAGCTCCCGAACCTCCACCACCCGCAGGTGACGACGCTGGCGGTGACCGGCGGGCCGCGGCCCTTCGCCGCCGCCGTCGATACGGGTCAGCACCGGACCGGCGAGGACCAGCTCGGCCCCGGTCGGGCCGAACCCTACGGCGGCGGCCACGGGGGGCTGCAGGCACTCGCAGAGCTGCTCCTCCAGGTCGAGCTGGGCTCTCCGGCACGACACTCCCAGGAAGGTCAGCACGGCGAACGTGGCGACCATCAGGATCAACGTCATTTGGCCCTCTTCCTCTCGACGGTGTCCTCTGGGGGGGAACACACGTTCCGAACAGACGTTCGTGCAGATTGTGCCAGAGGGGTGGGACAGTTATGGGGACGGCCCCCGCATTCGCTACCGTATTTCGTGAGAGTGAACGCTCTCAGAGTGACGACACCTCGGGATCTCGGAGCCCATGAACCTCTGGCTGGCGGGGGCGCGACCCCGCACGCTGCCCGCCTCCGTCTCGCCCGTCCTCGTCGGGACGGCGGTGGCCGAAGCCGATGGGACCGTGGTCGCCTGGCGGGCCCTGGCCGCCCTGGTGGTGGCCCTCGCCCTCCAGGTCGGCACCAACTACGCCAACGACTACTCCGACGGTCGCCGCGGCACCGACGCCCACCGGGCGGGCCCCTTGCGACTGACGGCGTCGGGCCTGGTGGCGCCGGCCAAGGTCCTCCGGGCGGCGGCCATCGCCTTCGCCCTGGCCGCCGTCGCCGGCCTGCTGCTGGCGCTGGCGGTGGACCTGCGCCTGCTGATCGTCGGCGCCGCCTGCATCGCCGCCGGGGCTCTGTACACCGGTGGCCCGAAGCCCTACGGCTACGCCGGGTTCGGCGAGCTGGCCGTGCTGGTCTTCTTCGGGTTCGTGGCCACGGCCGGGTCGGCCTACGTGCAGCTCGAACGGCTGACGGGCTTGGCGGTGCTGGCTTCGGTGCCGGTCGGCCTGCTGGCCTGCGCTCTGCTGGTGGCCAACAACCTGCGCGACGTCGAGACCGACGCCGCCTCGGGGAAGCTCACGCTGGCCGTGCGTCTCGGCCCGGCCCGCACCCGGGTCCTCTTCCACGCCTGCATGACCGGCGCGCTGGCCGGCGCCCTGATGATCGGCCTGGCCCGCCCGACGGCGCTGGTGGCCCTGGCCGCCACCCCGTTGGCCCTCAAGCCGATGCGCCTGGTCGCCGAACGCCGGGACGCTCCCGGCTTGATCGCGGCGCTGGTGGCCACCGCCCGCCTCCAACTCGTGACCGGCGTGCTGCTGGCCGGCGGCCTGTGGGTCTCGTGAACGGCGGGTTCCGGCCGGAATCCGCCGAGCGGGCGGGCGTGAGGCTGAGGACGCATCGGGTCCGGCTGCCGTTGCGGGTGCCGCTCGGCGGGCAGTCCTTCCGGGAGGCCACGCTCGTCGAAGGGCCGTTGGGATGGGGCGAGTTCTCGCCCCTCCCCGGCTATCCCTGCGATCCGCTCCGGTGCGAGGAAGCGGTGCGGGAGGCGGTGTCCGTCGGCTGGCCGGCGGCGCGGCGGGCCGAGGTGCCGGTGAACGCCCTCGTCCCGGCGGTCGACGCCGAGACGCGGCGCGGCTGGCGGTCGACGCCCTCGCCGCCGGCATGAGCACGGTGAAGGTGAAGGTGGGTGGCGGACGGCTGGCCGACGACCTCGACCGGGTGGCGGCGGTGCGGTCGACGCTGGGCCCGGCGGGGCGGATCCGCCTCGACGCCAACGGCGCCTGGGACCTCGACACCGCCGTCCTCGCCCTCGGCCGCCTGGCCCGGTTCGACCTCGAGCTGGTCGAACAGCCGGTGGCCGACCTGGCCGACCTGGCCGCCATCCGGCTCCGAGTGGCCGTGCCGGTCGCCGCCGACGAGAGCCTCCGCACCCTGGAGGACGCCCGCCGCCTCGCCGCCCTCGGCGCCGCCGACGCCGTGGTGGTCAAGGTGCAGCCCCTGGGCGGTGTGCGGGCGGCGCTGCGGGTCGTCGAGGCCGCCGGAGTCCCCGCCATCGTGTCGTCGCTCTACGAGACGTCGATCGGCCTGGCCGCCGGTGTGGCCCTGGCCGCCGCCCTCCCTGAACTCCCCTACGCCTGTGGGCTGGGGACGGGCGCGCTCCTCGCCGCCGACGTCGTCGCCGATCCCCTCCTCCCACACGGCGGCAGGCTGGGTGTCCGCCGCCCCGAACCTGACCCGACGCTCCTCGCCCGCTGGGAAATCGAGCCGTGATTCAGGATCGGGCGGGGAGCGTCGAGAGGAAGCGGGACAGCAGCGTGGCGACCGATTGCGGACGCTCGAGGTGGGCGGCGTGACCGGCACCGGGGACGAAGGAGAGGCCGGCGCTGTCGCCGATTCCCGCCGCCAGCCGGAAGGCGATGGCCGAGAACTTGCTGTCGTGCTCGCCGGCCAGCAGGAGCACCGGCACGTCGATCTCTCCCAGGCGGCTCCACACCGGTTCCTGGGCCCCGGCGCCGAGGAGGCGCAGGGCCGACGCCAGCCCTTCGACGGTTCCCGTCCGCCGCTCTTCGACTCCCGCCGCCGACCGGGACAGGCGGGAGAACAGGACCTGGGCCAGCCAGCCGTCGATGAATTGCTCGACGCCCTTGCGCTCCAGGCCGGCGGCCAACCGCTCGTCGATCTCCACCCGGGCCGCCCGGGGCTCGGGCTCCTCGATGCCGGCCGTGGCGCCGAGCAGGGCCAGCGCCTCGACGAGGTCAGGCCGGTCGAGGGTCACCCGCAGGGCCATCCGCCCCCCGAGCGAGTAGCCGAACCATATAGCCGGCTCCGGCCCGGCGATCTCCGCCACGGCCCGGGCCACCGCCTCCGCCGCCCGCTCGAACGGCAGCCGGGTGGCGGCCGACGCGCTCCCGGCCGGGCCGTGCCCGGGCAGCGTGACCCGCACGATCTCGTAGGACGGGTCGAGCCCGGCCACGACCTGATCCCAGGATCCCGGCCCCTGCGTGAAACCGTGCAGGAGCACGAGGCGGCGCCCCGGACCACCCTCCACACTGACATCGACGTCCGCCACGCCGGGGATGGTGCCACGGAATGTCGGTGAGCACCGCCTGCGCCCGGACGCTGGTCGACGAGTTCGCCCGGGCGGGCTTGACCGATGCGGTCCTGGCTCCGGGGTCACGGTCGGCTCCGCTGGCGCTGGCCCTGGCCGACGACGAGCGGATCCGGCTCCACGTGCTGCTCGACGAGCGGTCGGCGGCGTTCTTCGCCCTCGGGGCGGCCAAGGCGTCAGGCCGGCCGGCGCTGGTGCTGTGCACCTCGGGCACCGCCGCCGCCCACTTCCATCCGGCGGTGCTCGAAGCCGATCAGTCCCGGGTCCCGCTGGTCGTGTGCACCGCCGACCGGCCGGCCGAGCTGCGGGACAGCGGCGCGCCCCAGACCACCGATCAGGTCCACCTCTATGGCGGAGCTGTCCGCAACTTCTTCGACCTCCCCGCCGACGGAGACCCCGCCGCCCGGGCGGCCTGGCGCCCGATCGCCTCCCGGGTGTGGGCGGAGGCCGCCGGCCCGCCCGCCGGTCCGGTCCACTTGAACGTCGCCTTCCGCGAACCGCTCGCCCCGGGGCCGGACGCCGCCGGCGCCGCGGAGCCGGGGAGGGAAGGGGGACGGCCGTGGACGGCCTCCCACCGGGCCGCACCCGTCCTGGCGCCCGGGGAGGCAGCGGAAGTCGCCGAACGCATCCTGGCCGCCGAACGAGGACTGGTGGTCGCCGGATGGGGGAGCCCGGCCGAGGCGGGCGACGTGGCCAGCCGCCTCCGGTGGCCGCTGCTGGCCGACGCCATCTCGGCGCAGCGCCACCATCCCGGCCCGACCGGGGGCGAGGGCCGCCCGGGGCGGGACCGGCCCCCGGTCGTGACCACGTATGAGGCGCTGCTGCGGATCCCGGGGTTCGCCGAGACGCACCGTCCGGACCTCGTGCTCCGCTTCGGCGGTCCGCTCACCTCGAAGGTGGGGATGGCCTGGCTCGACGCCTCGGTGCCGCAGATCCTCGTCGATCCCGACGGGGGCTGGCTCGACCCGCACCGGGCGGCGGCGGAACGGATCCCGGCTGTTCCCGACCTCGACACCGTTGTGGGGCCCGAACCGCGCCCCGCCCCGGCCGTCCTCGGCTGGTGTGACGACTGGCGGCGGGCGGAGGACATCGCCCGCCGCGCCCTCGACGCCTTCCTCGATGCCGATGACCACCCGTTCGAAGGGCGGGTGGCGCGCGACGTCGCCGCGGCCTGCGCGGCATCCGACCGGGGCGCAGCGCTGGTGGTGGCCTCGAGCATGCCGGTGCGGGACCTCGAAGCCTTCGCCAGCCACACCCCGGCGAACGTCTATGCCAACCGCGGCGTCAACGGCATCGACGGGCTCGTGTCCACGGTGCTGGGTGTCGCCGCCGGCCAACGGGGCGGCGCTTCGGCGGCGCCGGGACGGCGACCGGTGGTCGGGCTGCTCGGCGACCTCGCCTTCCTCCACGACGCCGGCGGTCTCCTCGGCGCTTCCGGCCGGAGTCTCGACGCGGTGTTCGTGGTCGTCGACAACGGCGGCGGCGGGATCTTCTCGTTCCTTCCCCAGGCGGGCCTGCCGGCGGAACGTTTCGAGTCGCTGTTCGGCACGCCGCCGGACGCCGACGTGGTGGACGTGGCGACGGCCTACGGCGTTCCCGCCGAGCGGGTGCAACGGGCGACCGACGTCGCGCCGGCCCTCGCCGCCGCGCTCGACGCCGGCGGCGTGCGGGTGCTGGTCGTCCCGACCGGCGACCGGACCGCCAACGTCGATCGGCACCGCCAGGCCTGGGCCGCCGTCGAACAAGCCGTCACCAAGGGACTCGGCTGACCCAGGGGCCTCCGGGTGCGGTACCGCGACCGGTTGCGGTCAGCGCTCTGGGACCGCCCTGCGGCTTATCCCAAAGAGCGACCGGTCAGGCCTGCGGAAGGGGCGGGTCAGGCGGGTCAGGCGGGGAGGGCGCCGACGGCGGCCAGCATGGGGCGGAACTTGGCTTCGGTCTCGACCCATTCGGCGTCGGGGTCGGAGCCGGCCACGATCCCGGCGCCGGCAACGAGACGCGCCTGGGAGCCGTCGAGCTGGGCGCCGCGCAGGGCCACCGCCCACTCACCATCGCCCATGGCGTCGACCCAGCCGACGGGCCCGGCGTAGAGGCCGCGGTCGAAGCCCTCCAGGGCGGCGATGGCGGCCAGCGCCTCGGCCCGGGGCAACCCGCCGACAGCCGGCGTGGGGTGGAGCAGCCCGACCAGGGCCAGCGCCGACGGCGCCGGCTGTCGGAGCACGCCGCTCACCCGGGTGGCCAGATGGGAGACGGTCGGGAAGCGGACGACATCCGGTTCGCCGGCCGACGGCTCCGTCACGCACACCGGCGCCAAGGCGGAGACCACCGCCTCCACCAGCAGTCGGTGCTCCTCCGCCTCCTTCGCCGAACGGCGCAGGCCGCCAGTCGAGCGCGTCGTCCTCCTCACGGGTGGCGCCCCGGTGCACGGTGCCGGCCATCGGGCAGGACGCAACGGCGTCGCCCCGCCGGCGGATCAGGAGCTCGGGGCTTGCCCCGACGAAGCCGCCGGCGGCGTAGGTGAAGCAGGAGGGGTGGCTTCGGCGGAGCCGGTCGAGCACCAGCAGCCGGTCGAACGGGGCGGCGGCCTCGACGGCCAACTGCCGGGCGAGCACCACCTTGCGGACGTCGCCGGCCTCGATGGCGGACAGGATCCGCCGGACGGCTGCGGTCCACTCCGCCCGGCCTGGATCCTCCCGCACGACGACGCCCTCATGGCCCCCCGTTCCGGCGAGGTGACCGTTGACGACTCGGCGGACCGTATCCGCCGGCGGAGCCTGAGCGGATTGCCCACCGTAAGGGTGGGTATTCCGCTCGGGGTTCGGCCCAAGGGGTCCGCCGGCCGGACCGGTCGTGGTGACCCACCCGGTTCCGTCGGCCCGCCTGACCACGACCATCGCCGGCACGAGGAGTGACCCGGGGCGGCGGTCGTCGAACGGGAGCGCACCGACCGCGATCGGTCCGGCACCCGGCCCGACCTCCCCGACCGGCGACGGCCCGTCGACCGTGATCGAGCGCAGCGTCTCGCCGACCACGGCCGCCGCCTGCTCGAACCGCGACGGACCAGCCGGCACCGGCACCCGGGCGGCCACGCCGGCGGTGACGAACCCGGACCCGTTGCGGATCCAGGCGAAGCCGTCGGGGCCCAGCCCGTCGAGCAGATCCTCGACCTCGCCCGGGGCGAGCACCCGAGTGCGGCTGATGAGCTCGCCGGGATGGTGAGGACCGGGGCGGACGGCTCGTTGTCGACGAGGGGGGAGCCGTGGGCGGCGGTCATGAGCGGGTTCCGATCAGGAGTTGGGCGATCCCGCCCGAGAGCGGCCGCCGTTCGACGGAGGTGAAGCCGGCGGAGGCGATCAGGGCGAGCAGCTCCGGGGTGGGGGGCAGGTAGGCGACGGAGGCGGGGAGGTAGCGGTAGGCGGCGGCGGCCCGGGCCCGGGGGGCGCCGGAGCGGGCGGCCACCAGGCTGCCCACGAACGGCACGACCTTCCCGAACCAGACCCGGTGCCCCACCCGCAGCAGCGGCTGCGACGGGGCGTCGACCTCGAGGAGCGCCATGCGCCCGCCGGGTCGCAGCAGGCGGGCGCACTCCGCCAGGGCCGGAGGGAGATCGGCGAAGTTCCGCAGGGCGAAGCCGCAGACGATCCCGTCGAGGGCGCCGGTCCGGAGGGGAAGGGCCAGACCGTCTCCCCGGACCAGCGGAATGGCGGAGGTGGGGGCGGGCGTCCGCCGGGCCGGCGCAGCGGTCCTCTTCCGGGCGGCCGTCAGCATGCCGGCCGATCGGTCCACTCCGAGAGCGGTGAGACCCTGCCGGCGAAGCTCGAGGCCGAGATCGCCCGTCCCGCAGGCGAGGTCGAGGACCACGGAGCCGGCCGGCAGTCCCAGCGACCTGACCGTGCGCCGCCGCCAGCCGACGTCGAGGCCCAGCGAGATCACCCGGTTGGTCACGTCGTAACCGGGGGCGATGGCGTCGAACATGGCATCGACGGCGGCCACCTTGTCGGTGCCGGTCGGTAGGGCGTCGGGCAGACGGGACCTCAAGACGGCACCGACTCCAGCCGCCGGGCCGCCTCGGCCGAGGCGGCGGCGATCTCGGCCGGATGCCCGACCGCCTCGAGGTGCTCCTGGGCCACCTGCAGCAGCACCCGCCGGAAGTGGTGGGCGACCAGCTCGCTCACCGCCGGCAGCACCACCCGGAACGCCTCGACCAGCGCCTCGGCCTTCTCCTCCTCGGCCCGGTCGGATTCCCGCAGCGGCCGGCGCACCGACGAGTCGAACAGCTCCACCGCCTGCGCCGCCACGGCCCGCACCGCACTGTGGTGGGCGCGGGCCAGGTCGAGCAGCCCGGCCAGGGGCAACCCCGCCTGCACCAGTCGTAGGCCGGCCGACACGATCCGCACGTCGTCGGCCGTGTAGCGGGGCTCTCCCGATGGACCCGGGGCACCAGCAGCCCTTCCCGGGCCACCGACTCGATCAGCGGCAGGGGAACACCGGAGCGGGCGGCCAGCTCCTCGGCGGTCACGAACTCCTCGTCCTCGCCGGCCGCCACGGCCTCCGACACCGCCGCCACCAGCGGCTCGTCGGCCCGGTCGAGCTCCCCGTCGAGGAAGCGGCGGATGACCGCCAGCGTGAATCCCCGCCGCCGGAGCTCCTTCACCCTGTCCATCCGGGACAGGTGCTCGGCCGTGTACCAGGCGACGCGACCTTCCCGGACGGGCGGCGGCAGCAGCCGCTGCTTCTGGTAGAAGCGCACGGTGTCGACCGACACCCCCGCCTTGCCCGCCAGCTCCTCGACCCGCATCCGGGCGGGACCCCGGGGTTCGGGGTAGCCCCCGTTTCCTGCTCATGAGTGGTGATTCTAAGAGTTTTCACTCCCACGAATCCCACCGGGCGAACAGCGCCGGAGGCCGTCAGCCCGGCGGAAGAAAAAAAATCCGCCACTCGTCCCGATTCGGGGCGATTTGGACCAAGCGAACGGGGCGGTTCGCTGTAGGTTGTGACACTAAGTGCAGCGGGGCACGGGTGAAGGGGCTGGGTTTGGGCAATCGCCTGACGGGCCAGGAACACGGAATGGCAGCGAAGCGTCCGGTTCTGGCTGTCGCTGTGGTCGCGACCGTTGTGGCCGTTGGGGTGTTCGCCTTGCGGGGGACCTTTTCCGAGGACCCGGTTGTCACCCGGGCGGGTGGCGACAGCCCGACTGTCCCGACCGGCGCCGGCGACGGCGACGGGAACGTCGACCCCACGCTGGTGAGTGCCGGCCGCCCGTCCCTCGACGCCCCCCGGCCCGGCGAGATCGCCGCCATCGTCGGCGGGGCCGTCGTGATCCTCGACAGTCGGGATGGGAGCACGCCGCACCCTGGCCACCCACACCGAGGCCACCACCGGCGGGTTCCCCTACCTCCAGGGCGTCACCCTCAGCCCCGACCGCCGCGACGTCTACTACGCCCTGGTCGGCGACTGCGGTCCCTCCACCATCTACCGGGTCGCGGTCGACGGCCGCACGCCGACCGCCGCCATCCTGAGCGGCGTCTCTCCGGCGGTGAGTCCCGACGGCGCCAAACTCGCCTACGCCGCCGCCGCCGCCCCGACGGTGCCGGCGAGCGGCAGTGCCAGAACGCGGTGGTGGTGCGCGACTCGAGACCGGCGCCGAACGCACCTGGCGGTACCCGGACATGCCCGACTACGCCACGGCCCTCTACCAGGACGCCGTCATCACCGAGATCGACTGGGCCGCCGACTCGACACAACTGGCTTACACGCTGTCCTACGAAGGTGACTCGATCTCCGTCCTCGACACCCAGGCCGACGTCGACCTCGGCCAGACCGACGAGGTCGTGATCCCGGTGGCGGCGGCAACTCCAGCCATCCGGCCTGGCAGGCGGCCAGCGGCCTCCTCGCCCTGTTCAACACCCGCTTCGAGTGCTGCTTCGACGACATCTACACCGGCCCGCCCCGGGCCCTGCTGGTCAACGTCGACCGCCGGCTGGCCACGGCGCTGCTCCCGGCCGGGCGCGGGTCACGGCCCTCGACTTCGACGCCAGCGGCGCCCACCTCCTCTTCGTCGACGGGGGCCGCCTCCACCGCCGCAGCGGGCACACGGCGCCAGTCGGGCTCGTCTCGGGCGTCACCTCGGCCGACTGGTGAGTCCGCTCCAGCCGTCACCCGGACAGCGCTCCGAATCTGTCCACTGTGTGAGGCCACCTGCGGCCTCGAGGTCGGGCTGTCGGCCACCGACGAGGTCGTCCGCATCCGGGGTGACCGCCACGACGTGTGGAGCGCCGGCTACCTGTGTCCGAAGGGCCCGGCGCTCAAGCATCTCCACGAAGACCCCGACCGGCTGCGCCGCCCCGTCGTGCGGCGCGACGGCCGTTTCGTCACGGTCGGCTGGGACGAGGCCTTCGCCCTAGCCGGCCGCCTCCTCGGCGGCGTCGTGGCCGCCCACGGCCGGGCGGCGCTGGGCGTCTACCTGGGCAACCCCAACGTCCACAACCTCGCGCCGGGCTGTTCGTCAAGCCGCTCGTCCAGGCGCTCGGCACCCGCAACGTGTTCACCGCCAGCACGGTCGACCAGCGGCCCAAGGAGATCTCCTCGGCGCTGCTGTTCGGGACGCCGCTCAGCGTGCCCGTCCCCGACATCGACCGCACCGACCATCTCCTGCTGCTCGGGGCCAACCCGGTCGACTCCAACGGGAGCCTCGCCACCGCTCCCGACTGGCCCGGCCGGCTCGACGCCCTCCGGGCCCGGGGCGGGCGGGTGGTGGTGGTCGACCCCCGCCGCACGGCCACCGCCGAGCGGGCCGACGAGCACGTCGCCATCCGGCCCGGCGGCGACGCCTTCCTGCTCTTCGCCCTGCTCAATGTCCTCGCCGCCGAGGGGCTCGTCGACCCCGGCCCGGCGGCGCCGTACCTGAGCGGGCTCGACGACGTGGTCCGGCTGGCCGCGCCGTTCACCCCCGAGGCGGTCGAGCCGGTCACCGGCCTCCCCGCCGACACCGTCCGGCGCCTGGCCCGCGACCTGGCCGCCGCTCCGACCGCCTGCGTCTACGGCCGGATCGGCACCACCACCGCCGAGTTCGGCACGGTCACCTCGTGGCTGGTCGACGTGGTCAACGCCGCCACCGGCAACCTCGACCGCCCCGGCGGCGCCATGTTCGCCAAGGCGGCGGCCGGGGCGGCCAACACCCGGGGCGCGCCCGCGTCGGGCGGCCCGTCCGCCTCGGGCGCCACCGCAGCCGGGTCCGGGGCCTGCCCGAGAGCCTCGGCGAGCTGCCCGTCGTGTGTCTGGCCGAAGAGATCGACACGCCCGGCGAGGGCCAGATCCGGGGGCTCGTCACGGTGGCCGGCAACCCGGTGCTCTCCACTCCCAACGCCGACCGGCTCGACGCCGCCCTGGCCACCCTCGACGCCTACGTCGCCGTCGACCCCTACGTCAACGAGACCACCCGCCACGCCGACGTGATCCTGCCCGTCCCGTCGGCTCTCCAGCGGGGCCACTACGACCTGTTCCTCTCGCAGCTGGCGCTGCGCAACGTCGCCCGCTACACGCCGCCGGTCCTGCCCCGCGATCCGGGTCTGCTCGACGAGTGGGAGGTGCTGGCCCGCCTGGCGCTCGTCGCCGCCGGGCTGGGCCCGGCAGCCGACGACCCCGCGCCAGTCGACGACGAGCTCGTCCGGTCCATGGCCGCCGCGGCGGTGGCCGACCCGTCGAGCCCGGTGCAGGGCCGCGACGCCGACGAGATCGTCAAGGCCCTCGGCGACCGGCGGGGCCCGGAGCGGCTGCTCGACCTGTTGCTGCGGACGGGCCCCTACGGCGAAGGGTTCGGCGCCGACTCTTCCGTGGGTTGTCGCTCGACGCCCTGCTGGCCGCACCGCACGGCATCGACCTCGGCCCGCTCGAGCCCCGCCTGCCGGAGGTGCTGCGCACGCCGAGCGGCATGGTCGAGCTCGCCCCCGAGCCCCTGGTGGCCGACGTCGCCCGCCTCCGGGCGGCGCTCGACGAGCGTCAGCGAACGGCCACGGGCCCTGGTGCTGATCGGGCGGCGCCACCTGCGGTCGAACAACTCCTGGATGCACAACCTGTCGATCCTGGTGAAGGGCCGGCCCCGCTGCACGCTGCTGGTCCACCCCGACGACGCCGCCCGGCTGGGCCTCGCCGACGGTCGGCCGGCCGAGGTCGCCTCCCGGGCCGGGCGGTGACGATCCCCGTCGAGGTGACCGAGCACGATCCGGCCCGGCGTCGTGAGCATCCCCCACGGCTGGGGGCACGACCTCCCCGGGGCCCGCCTCGGCGTCGCCGAGCGGCACGCCGGCGTCAACAGCAACGTCCTGGCCGAGGGACGACCGTTGCCCCTGTCGGATCCCGGTCTCGGTCCGGCCGGCCGACGGAGCCGTTCCCTCGGAGGACTTGGAATCCATCGCCGCACACCAGTAACTTTCGTCACTCGGGTCACAGGGTGACAGAGGAGGTGGCGGCCGGTGCGGCACCGGGAGCTCTACAAGAAGGCTTCGGCTACTCAGGGCTGATGTGCTTCACTGTCCGCCAGTAATGCTTCCACCGGCGGGTGAACTCGCTGCGCGTCAGCACCTCGTCGGCGCCGGCGTCGCGCCCGGCCTGGAGCACGTCGGCCTGCACGTGCTCGCCGTAGGCCACCACGGTCACCCCGGCGGCGGCCGCCGCCGACACGGCGTCGAGGGCGCCGCCTCCCGGCACCATCAGGTCGACGATGACCAGATCGGCGCCGGACAGGTTGCCGGAACGTCGGCCGCCTTGGTGACGATCTGGCAGTCGTGGCCGTGCTGCCGGGCGGCGTCGCGGACGCGGGTGGAGAACATGAGATCGCGGATGCAGCCGAGCACTTTCACCGCGGCGGACATTAGCGGTCGGCGCTGTACGGTCAGAAGCGTGCATCCGATCGAGAGGTTGCGGTGGGTGGCCCGGGCACCGGACGGTGACGCGTCGCTGCTGGCGGCCGAGGCCGCCGACGCCCTGGCCTCCTTCGCCGCCGACCCCGCGGGCCTCGTCATCGCTTCCCGGCGGCTCATCGAACGCCGCCCGGCGGCGGCACCGCTGTGGTGGATGGCCTCCCGGGTCCTGTGCGCGCTCGACCCGGCCTTCGAGGCCATCGACGCCGCCGCCGACCTCGAGGGTGACCGCACGCCGGTGGTCCTGGCCGGGGACCTCCCGGGCGGCACCATCGCCATCGTCGGCTGGCCGGACCAGGCCGGCGCCGCCCTGCGGATGCGGGGCCGGATGGGCGGCGTCGAAGCGGCCGAAGCCGCCCGCGACCGGGTCGTGGTCGTGGCGTCGGCTGCGCCGGAAGACGGGGGCCGGCTGTCCCGCCGAGGTGGGTGGGAGGCCGCGCCCGACGCCTGGGGCTGTGTCGACTGGCTGCAGTCGCACGGCGTCGACGCCCGCCTCCTGGGGGCCGACGCCGTGGCCGCCGCCGGCCGGCGCTGCGTCCTGGCGCTGCTGGAGGCGACGGCCGTCGGGCCCGACCGCTTCCGTGGCCGCGGCCGGGTCCGCCGCCCTGGCCGCCGCCGCCCGGGAGGCTCGGCGCCCGGTGTGGTTGGTGGCGGGTGTCGGGCGGGTCCTCCCGGGCCCCCTTTACGACGCCCTGGTCCGGCGGATCGGCGAGGACCCGGGCTTCGAGGTCGTCCCGCTGGCCGCCGTCGACGAGGTGGCGGGCCCGACTGGCACCGTCCCGGTCGCCCGTCGGCCCCGCCCGTCGTGCCCGGTGGCCGCGGAGCTGCTCCGTTTCTCCGGCTGACTCGGCCGCGACCGCCCCGGACTGCCCCCATAACCGGCGTTCTTTTTCCGCTCTATTGCCGGTAAACGAACGCCGGATGGTGGGGTTACGATCCGCGGCAATGGCCGCTCCCGAATCCGAACCCGCCGCAGAGCCCAGCGCGAGGAGGGGCCAAGGCGCCGCCTTTCACCACGCTGGTGCTCGTTCGTCACGGCGTGACGGAGGAGACAGGGCCGATCCTCTCGGGGCGCCGTCCCGGGATCGGGCTGTCGGAGAAGGGCCGGGAGCAGGCCGAGGCCGCCGGCCGGCGGCTGGCCGAGTTGCCGGTGGCGGCCGTGTACTCGAGCCCGCTGGAACGCTGCCGGCAGACGGCCGAGGCCGTCGCCCCCCCCACGGCCTGCCCGTCAACGACGTGCCCGGCCTGTTCGAAGCCGACTACGGGGAATGGTCCGGGCCGCAAGATCGAAGAGCTGCGGGGCACCGAACTGTGGAAGCTCGTCCAGATGACACCGTCGGCGGTGCGGTTCCCGGGGGGCGAGTCGGTGCGCGAGATGCAGTCCCGCATCATCGGAGCGGTGGAGGGCATCGTCGCCGCCCACCCCGGCCAGCTCGTGGTCGCCGCCTCCCACGCCGATCCCATCAAGGCGGTGGTCGCCCACTACACCGGCGTGCACCTCGACCTGTTCCAGCGCCTGTTCGTCTCGCCGGCGTCGTGCACGGTGCTGCGCTTCGGCCCGGCGGCGCCGCCCTGGTGAAGCTCAACGACACCGGCTCGCTCGACGAGCTGCGCCCGCCCGACCCGAAGTCGGGTGAGGTCGACACCGCCGCCGGTGCCACCACCGACCCGGGAGCGGTCGGCCAGCTGCCGCGCCCTCACCCCCGGAAAGTCCGCGCAGATGCCTGAGATCGAGTTCGACCCCGTCGACTCCATCGCCGCCGGCGCCATCGGCGAACCGGGGCACCGGGCGTTCTACATCCAGGCGGAGAAGGACGGGCAGGTCCTCTACGTCCTCGTCGAGAAGCAGCAGGTGGCCATGCTGGCCGAGCGGGTCCAGATGCTCCTCGACCAGGTCGAGTCGGAGTTCCCCGAGCCGGCGGCGCACCTCCCACCCCGCTCGCCCCCGACGCCGGCGAGCTGCGCGGCGACCCCGTCCCCCTCTTCCGGGCCGTCGCCATCGGCATCGGCTTCGACCCCTCCCGCCAGCTCGTCGTCCTCGAGCTCCACGAGCGGCCGCTCGGCGACGACGAGGACGACGAAGACGACGAGGACGACGACGTCGAGCGACGAGCCGCGGCGGTCGCTGGCCGGCGACGACGAGGAGGGCTACCTCGCCCGCCTGTACCTCACCGCCGCCCAGGCCCGGGCCATGGCCACCCGGGGCAGCGCGGCGGTCGAGAGCGGCCGGCCACCCTGCCCGCTGTGCGGCGGGCCGCTCGACCCGTCGGGTCACGTCTGCCCCCGGTTGAACGGGCACGGCCGCCACGACGACGACGTGATCCAGCCGGCGCCGGGGAGCGCCGAGGAGAGGGAGCTCCTGGAGAGCGGGGAGATCGAGCTGCTCGGCCGGATGCCGTGGTCGTCGAACGCCACGTTCCTGGTCAAGCTGGAGCGCGACGGCGTCGAGAGCCTGGCCATCTACAAGCCCCGCAAAGGCGAACGGCCCCTGTGGGACTTCCCCCGGGGGACGCTCTGCGACCGGGAGGTGGCCGCCCACCTCGTGTCGGAGGCGCTCGGCTGGGAGATCGTCCCGCTCACGATCCTGCGCGACGGCCCGGCCGGCGAGGGCATGGTGCAGCGCTTCGTCGACCACGATCCCGAGGAGCACTTCTTCACGCTCCGGGAGCACTTCGGTGACATCGTTCCGCCGCTTCGCCCTCTTCGACGTCGTCATCAACAACGCCGACCGCAAGTCGGGCCACTGCCTCCGGGACCGCCAGGACCACGTCTGGGGCATCGACCACGGCGTCTCGTTCCACTGCGCGGTGAAGCTCCGCACCGTCATCTGGGACTACGAGGGCGAGCCGATCGCCCCGGCCGACCTCGAGGCGCTGCAACGGCTCGGGGCGCGGCTCGACGCCGACCTCGGCCGCCAGCTCACGACCTGCTGTCGGCCGCCGAACGTCAGGCGGTCGAGGAACGGCTCGCGTGGCTGCTGCCGAGCGGGTCTTCCCCCAGCCGCTGACCGAGTACCCGTATCCCTGGCCGATGGTGTAGCCGGGCAGAGCGGTGTCGTCGTCGGAGCGGCTTCGCGGTGCATCACCAGGCAGAGTTCCGTCCTCCCCGCCGACGTACGCATCTCGGCGTCGTCGACCAGCGCCCGGATCAGCGAGATCCGGAAGTTGTCGTCGCCGCCCTTCGGGTTCGCCGATCGGGAGGGCGCTTTCGAACGCCGACGCCGGGCGCCTCGATGCGGACCTCCAGGGTCTTCGGCCCGTCGATGCAGCGCAGCCGGAGGCGGCTGCCGGCGTCAAGCCCTTCGATGGCGCTGGTGCAGGCCTCCGACACGACGATCCGGAGGTCGTCGATCCGTTCGTAGGCCAGCCCGGGGCGGACTCCGGCCAGCGCCCCCACCGCCATCCGGGCGATCCCGACGAACTCCGGACGGGCCGGGATCTCCAGTTCGACGACGCGGTCCATCGCCCCGTCTCCGGTAGTCAGCCCTGACCGTCGCCGCCGACGCGCGGCGTCGACGGAGTCATGGATGGTGAACACCTTGGTGAGGCCGGTGATCTCGAGCACCTTGAGGATCCGGCGCTGGGTGCAGACCAGCGCCAGGTCGCCGTCGTGGCTGCGGACACGCTTGAGCCCGCCCACGAGGACGCCGAGGCCGGTTGAGTCGAGAAACTCCACGCCTTCGAGGTCGACCAGGATCGAGCGCTGGCCCTGGTCGACCAACTGGATCAGCTGCTCGCGGAACTGGGGCGCCGTGTAGACGTCGACTTCGCCCTGTACCGACAGGACGGCCCAACCATTGCGCTCTTTGACGTCAAGCCCTAAATCCACGTGTGTTTCCCTTCCCCGTTCATCGCCTCTGCACGGCGAGCCTAATGGCCGGAACTAGCGGTCCTTGTTGATCACTTCCTTGGCCTTGTCGACGACCTCGCCGGCCTTCTCCTTGACGGTGGCGCCCATCTGGTCGGTCTTGCCTTCCTTCTTCATGTCATCGTCGTCCATCAGGTCGCCGGCCGCTTCCTTGATCCGGCCCTTTGCTTCGTCCATCTTGGCGTCCATGTCGCCGCCCATCTGTTGCTCCTTCTCGTTGGTGGCTCAAGTGCCAGATGGGTACCCGCTGGGAAGCGCCGCTAACCGGGGGCGGCCTCGGCGCCGGCCCGGTCCCGCAGTTGGGATAGGCTCCGGGCCAGGAGGCGGGAGACGTGCATCTGGCTGATCCCGAGCCGGACGGCGATCTCCGACTGGGTCATGCCCCGGAAGAACCGGAGCTGGATGATCATCTGCTCTCGCTTGGGTAGCGAGGCGATGAGGGGCGAGAGGAGCATCCGCTGCTCAACCTCCTCGAGGCCGGTGTCGTCTTCGCCGAGCTGTGCCGCGGCCGGGCTGGGTGCCCGGTCGTCGTCGTCACTGGCCGGGGCGTCGATGGAGCTGAACCGGTAGGCCCGGCCGGCTTCCATCGCTTCGAGGACCTCGTCGATCGACACTTCGGCCCGCGAGGCGATCTCGGGGATGGTGGGGGAACGGCCGAGTTCCTGGGACAGGTTGTTGACCACCGTTCCCATCCGCAGGTGAAGCTCCTGGACCCGGCGCGGGACCCGCACCGCCCACCCCTTGTCTCGGAAGTGGCGTTTCAGCTCCCCGACGATGGTCGGGGTGGCGAAGGTGGAGAACTCCAGTCCCCGGCTGGGGTCGAACCGCTCGACCGCCTTGAGGAGGCCGAGGAGGGCGACCTGGATGAGGTCCTCGATCGGCTCCCCCCGGTTCTTGAAACGGCGGGCGAGGTACTCGGCCAGGCCGACCTGGGAGGCGACGATCTCGTCCCGCAGCCCCTTGTCGCCCGTCTGGGCGTATTCCTCGAGCCGGCTGCGCAGCTCGTTCCGATCGGTCGCTTCGAAGGCCATTGCTATAGCTCACGCTGCTTCTTCAGGCGAAAGGAGACGGTGCCGTCGCGGCCCGAGACCTCGTGATCGTCGACCAGGGCGCTGAGGATCTGCTCCGACAGCTCCGACGGAACGGGGACGGCGCCACTGAGCCCGGTGCTGCCCGTGATGGTGATGAAATCGGGGCCGGCCGAATAGACGAGGTCCATCGTGCGGGGGTCGTCGGGGGGATCGGGTTCGTCGTCGTGGTTGTCGCCGAGGAGGTGGAAGCACAGCTCGTCGACGGCGATGCGGAGGTCCTCGACCTCGTCGAAGGTGAAGCCGAGGCGGCTGGCCATGCCGGCGGCGGTGAGCCGCACGAGCCGGAGGTATTCGGGCATCGCCGGAACGACGAGCCGGACGTCTCCGCCCGTCCGCAGTTCCTCATGGCTCTGCTCCAAGCCGTTCTGCTCGCCCGACATCGGCCCGCTCCTCACTGATCTGCCCGCAGATGCGACGCGAACTTACTTATTCCCAAGACCTGGCAATTTCAACACCTCTCAAACAGGGCAAAGGCGCGCCCTAGATGACACCCGCTTCCCGCCATCCGGCGACCTCACCCACCGAATGTCCCAGCCGAACGGCGTAGATCGCCTCGTTGTCGGCGCCGGGTGCCCGACCGAGGTGGCGGACCGCGCCGGGTGTGTTCAGAAGCCGTGAGACCACACCGGGAACCCGCACGGGGCCCAGCGTTTCGTGCTCGACGGCCGGGATCGTGCCGCGGTCGGCGTAGTGGGGGTCGGCCATGATGTCGGCGATCGTGTACATCGGGGCGATGGCGGCGCCGACGGCCTCGAAGGCGGCGGTCACCTCCTGGCTGGACCGCTTGGCGACCCACTGGGCGATGGCGTCCTCCACCTCGTCCTGGTGGGCGAGGCGGCCGGTGTGGTCGGCGAACCAGTCCCGCGCCACCAGATCGTCCCGGCCGACGAGGCGCATCACCCGCTCGGCCACCGACTGCGAGGCGCCCGACAGACCGAACCACCGCCCGTCGGCGGCCTGGAAGCTGTTGCGGGGCACCGTCATCGGCGTGCGGTTGCCCGTCCGGCCCGGGATCACGCCCAGCTGGTCGTAGACCAGCGCCTGGGTGCCGAACATCCAGAACAGCGGCTCGTAGATCGCCTGGTCGATCACCTGGCCCGCGCCGGTGATGTCGCGGTGGCGCAGGGCGGCCAGCGTGGCGAAGGCTCCGACGCAGGCGGCCACCCCGTCGGCCAGCGCCAGGGGTGGCAGCGTCGGCGGGCCGTCGGGGTAGCCGTTGAGGTGGGCGAACCCGCTGATCGACTCGGCCAGCGTGCCGTACCCGGGCCGGTTGGAGTAGGGGCCGGTCTGGCCGAAGCCGGTCACCCGCACCATGACGAGGCGGGGGTTGACGGCCGACAGCTCGTCCCAGCCGAGACCCCAGCGCTCCATCGTGCCGGGCCGGAAGTTCTCGACGAGGACGTCGGCGTCGGCCACCAGCTCCTTCAGGATCTCCGCGCCCGCCGGGACGCCGAGGTCGAGCGTGACGCAGGCCTTGTTGCGGTTGACGAACAGCCACCACAACGACACGCCGTCCTTCACCCAGCCGAAGCTGCGGAGGGCGTCGCCCCGGGGGTGCTCGACCTTCACCACCTGGGCGCCGTAGTCGGCCAGGAGCGTGGCGATGAGCGGTCCGGCCAGGAGGGTGGCGGTGTCGACCACCTTCAGGCCGTCGAGCGATTGCTGCGCCATGGCCCAGAGACAAGCACAATGACCGGGCCGTGGACCGATTGATCACCGCCCTCGCCGACGTCGTGGGGCCCACCCATGTGCTCACCGATCCGGAGCTGACCGCGTCCTACGAGACCGACTGGACCGGCCGCTTCGCCGGACGGGCGGCGGCGGTGGTGCGCCCGGCCGGCACCGACGAGGTGGCGGCGGTGATGGCCCTCCTCCACGGGGCGGGGCGGCCGGTCGTGCCCCAGGGAGGCAACACCGGACTCGTCGGCGGCAGCGTGCCGCTGCACGGCGAGGTGGTGCTGAGCCTCCGGCGACTGGCCGACATCGACGAGGTCGACGTGACGGCCGGGCAGGTCACCGCCGGAGCGGGCGCCACCCTGGCTGCCGTCGACGGCGCCGCCGCCGGCGCCGGGCTGGCCTTCGGGGTCGATCTCGCCGCCCGCGACTCCGCCACCGTCGGCGGGATGGTGGCCACCAACGCCGGCGGTCTGCGGATGATCCGCTACGGCGGGATGCGGGCTCAGACGGCCGGTGTCGAAGCCGTCCTGGCCGACGGGCGGGTGGTGTCCCACCTCGGCGGGCTGGTCAAGGACAACACCGGCTACGACCTGGCCGGCCTCCTGGCCGGCAGCGAGGGCACCCTGGCCGTGATCAGCCGGCTGCGGCTGCGGCTCGTCCCCCGCCTGGAGCATCGAACGACCGGGCTGCTGGCCTTCGCCGGCGCCGACGCCGCCCTGGAGGCTCTGGTTGCCCTCCGCCGGCGGCTGCCCGGCTCGCTGGAGGCGGTCGAGCTGTTCCTGGCCGACGGCGTCGCCCTGGTCTGTGAGCATCTCGGGCTGGCGCCGCCGTTCGGGCGGATCGACCCCGTCTACCTCCTCGTCGAGGTGGCCGGGGCCCACGATCCCACCGAGGAGCTGGCCGAAGCCGTGGTCGAGGGCGTCGGCGACGGGGCCCGCCACGGTGCGGTGGAGTCGGAACCGGCGGGCCGGGCCCGGCTGTGGCGGTACCGGGAGGCCCACACCGAGGCCATCAACGCCGCCGGCGTGCCGGTCAAGCTCGACGTGGCCCTGCCCTTCGGCGAGCTGGCCGGCTTCCTCACCGAGGTGTGCGCCGCGGTCGGCCGGGCCGCCGCCGGGGCCCGCTGCGTGCTCTTCGGCCACGCCGGCGACGGCAACGTCCACGTCAACGTCCTGGGGGCGGAGACCCCCGAGCGGGCGGCGGCGGTGGAGGACGCCGTCCTGCGGTTGGTGGCCCGCCTCGGTGGCAGCATCAGCGCCGAGCACGGCATCGGTGCAGCCAAGCGCCCCTGGCTGCACCTCAACCGCAGCCCGGCCGAGATCGACGCCTTCCGGGCCATCAAACGGGCCCTCGACCCGGCCGGGATCCTCAATCCCCACGTCCTGCTCCCGGAGCCGGACACCTCGGCCGATGTCCGATCGGCGGGGCCAGAACGCTGACTCCCGCGCTTTTGCGGAACTATTCCGCAAAAAGCGCGTGGGTGAACGGGCGGAGGCGGGCGCCCCTGCCCGATGGTGGCGCGGGACACGGCCGCTTGGGGTAGAGAAGGCGGATGCACGACTGGGGGATCTCGTTCGGGTACCACGACATCACCGGACGGTGGCGGGATGTGCCACCCGAGACCCTGGCCGCGGTTCGGGAGGCCATGGGCGCGCCGGCCGACCCTCATGATCCGGCGGACCATGGCCCGCCCGGCACTTCCGCCGACGCCGATCCCGTCGTCGCCTTTCAGCCGGGGCAGGCGCCGGCCGGTGTCACCGCCGGCGGCCCATGGGAGCTCCACACGGAGGACGGGGCGGTCATGGCCGTTGGGTCCGACGGGGACCTCCCGCCCGACCTCCCGCTCGGCTACCACCGCCTGCGTCCCGTGGCCCGGGGGTCGGAGGTGTCCCCCGGGGGGGACATGGGCTCGTCCGGCGAACGCCTGCTGATCGTGTCGCCCGGGCGTTGTCATCTCCCGCCGGACCTGCGGACCTGGGGCTGGGCGGCCCAGCTCTACGCCACCCGCTCGCGGGAGTCGTGGGGCATCGGCGACCTCGCCGACCTGCGGCGGCTGGCGGTGTGGTCACGCCGCCTCGGAGCCGGGATGTGTCTCCTCAACCCGCTGCACGCCAGCGTCCCCGACTACCCCCAGCCGAGCCCGTACTACCCGTCGAGTCGCTGCTTCCGGAATCCGTTGTACCTCCGGGTCGAGGAGGTGCCCGGCGCCGCCGAGGACGCCGGGTTCGACCTCGCCTCCCTGGCCGCCGAGGGACGGGCGCTCAACCGCGACCGCCGCATCGACCGGCAGGCCGTCTGGAAGCTGAAGAAGACGGCCCTGGAGCACCTGTGGTCCCGGTTCTCCGCCTCCGGCGGCGACCCGGCCTTCGACGCCTTCCGTGCCGAGCACGGTGAGACGCTCGAAGACTTCGCCACCCACTGCGCCATGACCGAACGGTTCCCGGGCGCCTGGACCGGGTGGCCGGAGGAGTATCGCCGCCCCGACTCGCCGGCCGTCGATCGCTTCGCCGCCGAGCACGCCGACCGGGTTGGCTACCACGCCTGGCTGCAGTGGCTCACCGAGGCGCAGCTGGCCCGGGCCGGCGCCGAGATCGACCTGATGCAGGACCTGGCCGTCGGCGTCGACCCCGGCGGCGCCGATGCCTGGCTCTGGCAGGACACGATGGCGCTTGGCATGCGGGTCGGGGCCCCGCCCGACGACTTCAACGCCAAGGGGCAGGACTGGGGCCTCCCGCCGTTCGACCCCTGGCGCCTCCGACTGGCCGGTTACGACCCCTGGATCCGCACCGTGCGGTTCGGCCTGCGGGCGGCCGGCGGGATCCGGGTCGACCACGTCATGGGCCTCTTCCGCCTCTTCTGGATCCCCGCCGGGGCCACCGCCGCCGCCGGCGCCTACGTCCGCTACCACCACCGGGAGATGCTCGACATCCTGGCCCTCGAGAGCCACCGGGCCGGTGCCTTCATCGTGGGGGAGGACCTGGGCACGGTGGAGGACTTCGTGCGCCAGGAGCTCGCCGAGCGGGGAGTGCTGAGCTATCGGCTGCTGTGGTTCGAGCCGCACCGGCCGCCCGAATTCCCGGAGCAGGCCCTGGCCGCGGTCACGACCCACGACCTGCCGACGATCGCCGGGATGTGGACCGGCGCCGACCTGGCCGACCAGCAGGCGATCGGCCTCGATCCCAACGAGGAGGGCGCCCGGGCCATCCGGGACAAGCTGGCCGACTGGAGCGACTCCCCTGACGACGCCACCCCGGCCGAGGTCGTCGTCAACACCTACCGCCTCCTGGCCCAGGCGCCCTCGATGATCCTCACCGCCACCCTCGACGACGCCGCCGTGGTCGAGGAGCGCCCCAACGTCCCCGGCACGGTCGAGGAGCGCCCCAACTGGTCGATCGCCCTCCCCGTCCCCCTCGAAGAGCTCGAGGAGAGCCCGACCGCGGCGGCCGTCGCCGACGCCCTAGGCCGGTCCTGAACTCTCGGAGCCTGGCTGTTCGGCGGCGGCGAGAATGGCCCTGCGGGCCAGGGTCAGCGCCTCGTCCACCGTCAGCGCCGCCCCGGCGGCGAACTCCGCCGCGAACCCGTTGTCGCCGAGGGCCTGGCGGGCCTGCCGTTCGGCCAGGTCCTTGCCCGGTTTCGAGGCCCGGAACTCTTCACCTGTGGCCACGTCGACTCCGCGGGTCGCGCCGAGCAGCCGGGCGGCGTCGGAATGGGCCCCCGCATGGGAGGCGAGGCCAGCGGACAACTCGAGGGAGTCGGCCACCCAGGCCCGGGCGCCGACGTCGCGCAGGATCTGGAGCGACTCGGCGAGGCAGATGGTGGCCGCGGTCGGGTTCCCGAGGACGACGTGCACCTCGGTGGCCCGGGTGAGGGCCATGACGAGCAAGAGCGGCAGCTCGAAACCCCGGGCTTCCTCGATTGCCTCCTCGGCGAGTTTCCGCGCCCGTTCGTGGCCGCCCCGGATGGCGGTCACCCAGGCCAGCGCGGCTCCGACATGGACGGCGGCGACAGCGTGGCTCTCATGGCGGGCCAACTCGAGCGCCCGGGTAAACGAGCGCTCCGCGCTCCGCCGAATTCGAGGCGGCGAGCCACACCCAGCCCCAATTATTCGCTGCCCAGACCGAGTTGATCGCCGCCGTATCGGAGTCGCCGGCGCCCGCCACGAGCTCGGCCGCTCGGGCCGGGTCCCGCCGGGCCACCCGGACGGCCAGGGAGGCACGAATGTTGGCGGCGAGATCCGATTCGCCCTTGGACTCGGACGTGGCCAGCAGTTCATCCAGCTCGTGCTCTCCCATCCCTGGTTCGAAGTCGGGCCAGTAGGACACGAGAAGCCACCAGGCGAGCAGGGTTCGGCGGTTGGAGGCCTGCGGTTCGAGGGCCAGGGCCCGCCGGAGCCAAACCTGGGCCTCGGCGCCGCGGGCCATGAAGGCGAGATGTCCGAGGAGGCCGATCGCCAGTTCCAGACTGCTGTCCCGGTCACCCTGGCCGATGCACCACTCCAGGGCCAGACGGAGGTTGTCCTCCTCGATCCGGGCCCGGCGGAGCCAGGCCGGCGTCGAGCCCCAGCACCGCCTCGCCCCGGGCTTCGGCCAGGCTCCGGAAGTGCAGCGCATGGGCCCGCCGGGCGTCGTCCGCCTCACCGGCCTCGGCCAGCTTCTCGTCGGCGTACTGCCGGATCGTCTCGATGAGGTGGTAGCGGGCCGGCCCGGCGCCGGATGTGTCGACGGCCACCCAGGAGCGGTCGACGAGGCCGCCCAGCCGGTCGAGGACGTCGGGGTCGTCGGCCGTTCGGCCGAGGGCTTCGGCGGCGGCCAGGTCGAAACCCCCGGAGCACACCGACAGGCGGCATAGCAGTGACCGGCTGGGCTCGTCGAGCAGGTCGTAGCCCCAGTCGATGGTGGCCCGCAAGGTCCGCTGTCGGTCGACGGCGGTGCGGGCGCCGCCCGTCAGCAGGCGGAAGCGGTCGTCGAGGCGGGCGGCGATCTCGGCCGGGGAGAGGAGGTGGAGCCGGGCGGCGGCCAGCTCCAGGGCCAGGGGGATGCCGTCGAGTCGGGCGCAGATCCCGTACAACTCTGTGACGTCAGCCTCCGATGGCGAGAACGAGACGTCGGCGGCCCGGGCCCGCTCGCAGACGAGCTCGAAGGCGTCAGCCGGTTCGAGAGGCGGGATGCGCCAGACCGCCTCCCCGGCCACTCCGAGCGGCTCGCGGCTCGTGGCCAGGACGACGACACCGGGAGTCTCCCGCAGCAGCTTCCCCGCCAGAGCTGCCGCGGCGTCGACCACGTGCTCGCAGTTGTCGAGAACGATCAGTGCCGTCCGCCGTTCGAGGTAGGCGCACAGCTGGTCGGGGAGCGAGCCGGACTGGTCGAGGAGCAGGCCGAGGGCGGCGGCGACCGTGGCGGGGACGAGACCGGTATCGGTGACCGGCGCCAGCTCGACGAGGAAGGCGCCGTCCGGGAAGCCGTCGAGGGCCCGAGCGGCGGCCTCGGTGGCCAGTCGGGTCTTGCCCACCCCGCCAACTCCGGTCACGGTCACCAGGCGAGCAACCTTCAGCAGGTCGGCGACTTCGGCCAGCTCCCGGTCCCGCCCGACGAAGGATGTGAGGGACGATGGCAGGTTGTGCCGGCGGGCCGAGACCGTCCGCAACGACGGGAACTCGGCGCCGATCTCCTCGCCGGTGAGCTGGAAGATCCGCTCCGGCCGGTTCAGGTCGGCGAGGCGGTGCAGCCCGAGATCGATCAGCCGGCATCCGGCGGGCAGGTCGTCGCCCGTCAGTTCGGCCGTCGCCGCCGAGACGACCGTCTGCCCGCCCCAGGCCGCCGCCAGCAGGCGGGCGGCCCGGTTGAGGGTCGGGCCGAAGTAGTCGCCGCCCCGCTGCTCCACGTCTCCGCTGTGGACGGCCATCCGGACCCGGAGCGGCCCGTTGGCCAGTTGCTGTTGGGCGGCCACGGCGCCGGCCAGCGCGGTGGCGGCGGAAGGGAAGACGGCGCACATCCCGTCGCCGGTGTGCTTGAAGACCGTGCCGCCGGCGCCGGTGATGGCCGTCCGCAGGGTGTCGTCGTGCTGCGCCAGGGCGGCGGACATGGCGGCGGCGTCCGCCTCCCAGCGGCGAGTGCTGGCCTCGATGTCCGTGAACAGGAACGTGAGGGCGCCCGCCTGCACAGCGGCGAGCCTACGACGTCGCGTCGTCGGGACGGTCTCCTAGGCCTCGGCGGCCGGTTCGTCGGGGACCTGCGTCTCCACTTCCATCTCCGGGACGGTGTCCACCTCGATGCTGCAGTCGTCCTGGTTGTGTCCGGCCTCGAGGAACTTCTTCGTCGTCTCGTAGGCGCTGTCAATGAGCTTGCGGTGGCGGGACATGTCGAACAGCGACACTTGCGTGGCCAGGGACGGGACCTGGATGATCCGCAGCTTGTCGTGGGCCTCGGGAAGGGTGAGGGCATCGAGCCGGATCCGGGGGTACAACAGGATCGTCAGCGAATGCCGCAGGATGGTCAGGGGCGACCGGCGGTCGGGGGGCGGGCTCGGCACGCTGACCGCCATGACGTAGACCGTGTGGGCCCCGGCGTCGAGTGCCACCTTGAGCGGCAGCTGGTCGGAGATGGAACCGTCGAGGTAGTAGCGGCCGTCCATCTCGAACGGCGGGAAGATGCCGGGCAGGGCGGTGCTGGCCAAAACGGCTTCGATCACCGGGCCGGAGTCGAACACGACCGACCGGCCTTCCTCGTAGTCGGTGGCGGTGATCCGCAGTGGTACCGCCGCATCCTCGATGTTCTTGTACTGCGCCCGCTGCTCGAGGAACTTCCGCCACAGATGAACCGAGAAGAAGCCCCCCCTCGCGGAAGAGTGCCCGGGCGTTGTGGAAGGGGCTGAGGGGGAAGACGGCGCCGGCCCGGACGTCGCACCACAGTTCCCGAAGCCGGTCCACATTTTCCAGGCTCGGATCGGCCGCCAGGTGGGTGGCGTTGACGGCGCCGATCGACGTGCCCACGATGACGTCGGGCTTGATGCCCGTCTCGAGGAGGGCCTGGAGCATTCCGACGTGGACGCTGCCGAGGTTGGCCCCGCCCGACAGCACGAATCCGATCACGCCTCTTCCATACCCTGGCAGCCCTCGGGCATGAACCTTCAGTGCGAATGACCCTCGCCCGGCGGTGGCGGATGGGGGTCGTGGTGCTCGAGGTCGGCGTGGTGGTCGACGCCGTCGTGGCCGCAGGGATCGGCGTGGATGATGGCCGAGGCCAGGCGGGGGACATCGTGGAGGAGGCGGTGGCGGGCGTCCTCGGCGATGCGGTGGGCGGCGGCCAGCTTCAGATCGGCGTCAACGGTGATCTCGGCCTCGGCGTGGAGCCGGTGACCGATCCAGCGGATCCGCAGCTGCCCCACGCCGTGCACGCCGTCGACGCCGGCCAGCACGCTCCGGGCCTGGTCGGCCAGGGCGGGGTCGACGGCGTCCATGAGGCGGGCCACCACGTCACCGGCCGCCTTCCGCAGCACCGACAGGATCAACACCGCGATGACGAGCCCGGCCACGGCGTCGGCCCGGTCGAACCCGGCGGCCACCCCGATGGCGCCGGCCAGCACGCCCAGGGAGCTGATGCCGTCGGTGCGGGCGTGGAGGCCGTCGGCCACCAGGGCGGCGGAGCCGATCTCCCGCCCGACGCGGATCCGGTACTGCGCCACCAGCTCGTTGCCGGCGAAGCCGACGATCGACGCACCGATGACGGCCCCGAGAAAGCGGACCTCGGTGGGGTGCACCAGCCGGTCCACCGCCTCCCAGGCGGCGAAGGTGGCCGACAGGGCGATCATGACCACGACGGCGCCGCCGGCGAGGTCCTCGGCCCGGCCGTAGCCGTAGGGGTAGCGGGCGCTCGGTCGGCGCTTCCCGAGGGAGAAGGCCAGCCACAGGGGCAGGGCGGTGAGGGCGTCGGCGAAGTTGTGGAAGGTGTCGTTCAGCAGCGCCACCGACCCGGACAGCAGCGCCACGCCCAGCTGGAGTGCGGCCGTGACGCCGAGACCGATCAGCGACACCCGGAGGGCCCGGATCCCCCGTTCGCTCGATTCCAGGGCCGAGTCGATCGAGGCGACGGAATCGTGGCGGTGCCGGGTGAACAGCGACCGGAGGAAGCCGTGTTCGCCGTGGTGATGGTCGTGCGGCTCAGTCACGGCGCCACCGGCCAGGAGCGTCAGCGGGTCTGATCGGGGGTTTGGGTTCTCTCACCGGTGGGTAGCAACGCCCCGTTTTATCCGATTTGTCCTTATCCGAACGCGCACATAACGGAAGGCACGACGCTGCACGTCTTCCTCCTTCTCCGCCTTCCAGCCACTCCTGTGGCGGCCAGTGTGGCGCGCCACGCCGTCGCCGGGCTGGCGCCGTACCTTGATCCGGGCGTGGCGGAGAACGCCGAGCTGCTGGTCAGCGAGCTGGTCACCAACAGCGTGCGCCACTCCGGAGTGCCGGAGGAAGCCAGCCTCGAGTTCAGCGTCCGGGCGTCCCCCGAGGTCCTCATGGTCGAGGTGGCTGACGGCGGGCAGGGGTTCGAGTACTCGCCGCCCCGGCCCCGGGTGGTGGCCGGCGTGGCCGAGGCCTCGGGCTGGGGCCTGTTCCTGGTCGACCGCATCGCCGATCGGTGGGGAGCCGTCCAGATGGACGGCGAGACCCGGGTCTGGTTCGAGCTGAGCCCCGGGGCGAGGGCGGCGCTGAGCACGGTCGTCGCCAGCTGACGGATCACTTCGGCGTCGACAACGACAGGGCGAAGTCACCGGCCGGGTCGGTCCAGAGGCCCAGCCGCTCCAGGCCGGCGACCGTCAGTTCACCGGCGAGGCCATCGGGGCGGAACTTGGCCGAGATCTCCGTCCGCATCTCCTCGCCGGCGGCGAAGGGCACGGTCAGGCCGAGCCCGGCGACGGTCACCACCTGGTCGGCCGTCGAGCGCAACCGCATCTCGATCCACTCCCGTTCGGTGTCGAAGAGGGCCACGTGCTCGAACCGGTCGGGGGCGAAGTCGGCGTCGAGCTCCCGGTTCAGCCGGTGGAGGACGTTGCGGTTGAAGGCCGCCGTCACCCCGGCGGAGTCGTCGTAGGCCGCCTCGAGGCGCCCGACGTCCTTCACGAGGTCGGTGCCGAGCAGGAACGTGTCGCCCGGTTCGAGCTGGGCGACGACATCGGCCAGGAAGACCGCCCGCTGCTCGGGGGTGAGGTTCCCGATCGTGCTGCCGAGGAAGGCGATCATCCGCCGGCCGCCGGTGGGGAGCAGCGCCAGGTGCCGCTCGAAGTCGCCGACCACGGCGTGGACGGCGACCCCGGGGTACTCGGCGGCCACGGCCGCCGCCGCGGCGCGCAGCGTCGTCTCGTCGACGTCGAAGGGGACGAAGCGGCGCAGCGATCCGCGCCGGTGGAAGGCGTCGAGGAGGAGGCGGGTCTTCTCCGACGTGCCCGAGCCCAACTCGATGAGCGTGTCGGCGCCCGACCGGGCGGCGATCTCGCCGGCCCGTTCGATGAGGATGCCCCGCTCGGTGCGGGTCGGGTAGTACTCCGGCAGGCGGGTGATGGCGTCGAAGAGCGCCGAGCCCTCCTCGTCGTAGAAGTACTTCGAGGGCAGCTCCTTGGGGGTGGCCTGCAGACCCCGGGTGACGTCGCGCTGCATGTCGCCCCGGAGGTCGTCCGGCCCGAGGCCCACCGTCAGTTCGATGTCAGACATCACGGGCGCAGCGGAACCCGGCGAAGATCTGGCGCCGGATGGGGTAGTCCCAGTTTCGGAACGTCGTGCGGGCCACCAGCGGCGAGGTCGCCCACGACCCGCCCCGGAGCACCTTGTAGTCGGAGCCGTAGAACACCTCGGAGTACTCCTTGTAGGGGAACGTGGCGAAGCCGGGGTAGGCGGTGAAGTCGGACGACGTCCACTCCCACACGTCGCCCAGCATCTGCTCGGCGCCGTAGTGGCTGGCGCCGTCGGGATAGGCCCCGACCGGCGCCGGGCCGAAGTGGCGCTGGCCGAGGTTGGCGGTCGGGTCACCACGAGGGCCCAGGTGAACCTGGCCAGCGCCGGCGGCGGCCTTCTCCCACTCCGCCTCGGTGGGGAGGCGCTTGCCGGCGAAACGGGCGTAGGCGTCGGCCTCGTACCAGCCGACGTGCTGGACGGGTTCGTCGAGGGGCAGGTCGATCAACTGGCCGTAGCGCCGCACCGACCACGTTCCGGCGCCCTCCCGGGACCAGAACTGGGGCGCTTCGAGATCGGCCTCGAGGCGGTGCCCCCAGCCGGCGTCGGACCAGAAGCGGGGGTCGTCGTAGCCGCCGGCCTCGACGAAGCCGAGGTACTGCCCGTTGGTCACCGGCACGGTGTCGATGAAGAAGGGGGGGACGTCGACGGTGTGCGCCGGCCGCTCGTTGTCATAGGCGAAGGGCTCCATGTCGGTGCCCATCAGGAAGGGCCCACCGGGGATCAGCACCTCGGGGACGGGGAGCGGCCGGCCGGCCGGTGCCGGCACGGCTCCGTGAGGGTAGGTGGACGCCATCAGCTGGAGCGTGGCCAGCATCGTCTCGTCGTGCTGGTGCTCGTGCTGGGCCACCATCCCGTAGACGAACCCGTCGTTGAGCAGGGGGACGGCCGGGTCGAGCTCCACTTTCTCGAGGACGTCGAACGCCAGGCCCCTGACCATGGCGATGTGGCGGCGGGCCTCGGCCGGGCCGAGGATGGCCAGCTGGGCCCGCTCCTTCCGGACGTGCTTGAAGGCGTCGTAGATGTCGTCGTGGGCCGGGTCGATCGGCTGGCTGCGGGCTACCGCCCGCAGCAGCCACAGCTCCTCGTAGTGCCCCACGTGGGCCAGATCCCAGACCAGCGGCGACATCAGCGACGAGTGCTGGGCCAGCTGGTCTTCCTCCGACAGAGGGTCGAGCAGGCCGAGGGAACGCTGCCGGGCACCGTCGAGGGCGTCGGCCAGCGCCTGCTTGAGATCGCCCATAGCCGCCCCTTTTACCCCACTCGCCGCAAACTGGAACCCCTTACCAGCCCAACGGTCAACCAAACGACGGCAGCCGTTGTTCCAGCTCCACCAGCGGGGCGAACAGGTCGCCGTCGGCCTCGAGGCGCCGGACAGCCTCGTCCGCCTCGATCCGGGGCACCTCCCCGCCGGCGGCCGCCGCCTCGACCTCTGACCAGTGGAGGGGGGCGGAGACGGTCGGGCGGGGCCGGGCCCGCAGCGAGTACACCGACACCGTCGTCTTGTGCTCGTCGTTCTGACTCCAGTCGATCAGCACCTTGCCCTTGCGCAGCTCCTTGGCCATGTTCGACACGATCAGCTTGGGGTGGGCCCGCTCACCGATCTGGGCCAGCGCCCGGGCGAAGCTCTTCGTCTGGTCGTAGGTGACCGGCGTGTTCAGCGGCACGTAGACCTGGAGCCCCTTGCTGCCCGACGTCTTCACCCACGACACCAGGCCCAGCCCGTCGAGCGACTCCCGCAGCCACAGGCCCACCTGGGCGCACTCGGCGAAGGCGGCGGGCTCACCGGGGTCGAGGTCGAAGACGACCATGTCCGGGGTCCACGTCTCGTCCGGCGTGCCCTGGGAGCCGGCCGCCCGGTGGAGGGCGGTGTGGAGCTCCAGCGACGCCAGGTTGGCCACCCAGATGAGGGTCGGCAGATCCTCCACCAGGCAGAAGTTGATGGTCCGGACGTTGTGGCCGCTCCACACCGGTGCCACCTGCACCCAGGGCGGCCGGTGCGACGGGCACTGCTTCTCGTAGAAGTACTCGGCGTCGACGCCGTCGGGATAGCGCTTGAGCGTGAGCGGCCGGCCGGCGATCTGGCGGAGCAGCGCCGGCGCGATCCGCATGTAGTAGTCGATGACCTGACCCTTGGTGAACCCCGCCTCGGGATAGAGGACCTTCTCCAGATTGGAGAGTTTCAGCTGTCGTCCGTCGATCTCGACCAGCGTCATTCAGCCGCGGCGGCCCGCTCCGCCTTGGCGGCGGCCAGGGACGCTTCGAGGGCGGCCATGAGGTCGACGACCTTCGTCGGCTCCTCGACGGCGGGCTGGGCCACGATCTCCTGCCCCTCGGCCTTCTGCTCGATGAGGGCCAGCACCCGCTCCCGGTACTCGTCGCGGTACTTCTCCGGCTCGAAGTCGGTCGACAGCGACTCGATCAGCTGCCGGGCCATTTTCAGCTCCCGCTCCGACACCTCGGCGTCGGGCCCGGGGAGCCCCTCCAGCGACTCGGCCGGCACGACCTCGTCGGCGAAGAGCAGCGTCTCGAGGCACAGCACGTCGCCCATCGGGCGGATGGCGGCCAGGTACTGCTTCGTCCGCAGCACCAGGCGGGCGATGGCCACCTTGTTGGAGTCCTTCATGGCGTCGAGGAGCAGCTTGTAGGCCTTTGTCGCCCCCTTCTCCGGCACCAGGTAGTAGGGCCGCTCGTAGTGGACGGGGTCGATCTGGTCGAGGTCGACGAAGTCCTCGATGTCGATGGCCCGGGTGGCCTTGGGGTCGAGCGCCTCGAGCTCCTCGGGGGCGATGATCACGTACCGTTCGGGGGAGATCTCGAAGCCCTTGACGATCTTGTCGTAGGGCACCTCCTCGCCCGTATCGGCCGACACCCGCTTCTGGCGGATGCGCGCCCCCGTCCCCTCCTCCAGCTGGTTGAACCGCACGTCTTTGGGGGAGACGGCGCTGAACAGCTTCACCGGGACGTTGACCAGCCCGAAGCTGATCGCCCCGCTCCATATGGCTCTAGGCATGGGGTGAGTTCTCCCACCTCTCTCACGACTTCCCTCGGGTCCTTGTCTTCCCGCTGGCCCTTGTAGGACGGGTGCCGCAGGATGCCAACGCCCGTCCACTCCGTAAACGCCACCTCGACCACGATCTCGGGTTCGACCCAGACCGCCTCCCGCAGGCGCGGGGTGGGCTGGGGATCGAACGGCGGCAGGTCGCGCCGCAGCGGGTCGAGCAAACGCAGCAGGCGCGTGAGCTCGGCCTCGGTGAACCCGGTTCCGACCCGTCCGGAGAAGGTGAGCTTCCCATCATCGCTAAAGACGCCGAGGAGGAGCGCACCTAATCGGCCTCTCGATCCCTCGCCCGGCAGCCAGCCGCCGACGACGAACTCCTGCGAGAGGTGGTTCTTGATCTTGAGCCAGTGCCGGGTGCGGACGCCCGGCTCGTAGACGGAGTCGAGCCGCTTGGCCACCACACCCTCGAGTCCGGACGCGGCCGTGGCATCGCGGAGGGCCTGGCCCTCGCCCGGGTGGGTGGCCGGCGTGTGCCAGGACGGCCCGGCCAGGTTCAGGCCTTCGAGGAGGCGGCGGCGCTCGGAGAAGGGGAGGGCCGTGGTCGGGTGCCCGTCGAGCCAGAGCAGGTCGAAGATGACGTAGGTCGTGGGCACGTCCTGGCGGAGGCGGCGGATGGCGCTCTCGGATTCCACGTGCATCCGCCGTTGCATGCGCTCGAAGCTCGGGCGGCCGGTGGCCGGGTCGAGGGCCACGATCTCCCCGTCGAGGATGACCTCGGTGGTGCCGAGCGCCCGGCCGAGGGCGCTGAGCTCCGGGTACCGGTGGGTGACATCGCGGCCGCTCCGGACTTCGAGCTTGATGCGGCCGCCTGAAATCGAGGCGAGGGCCCGGATCCCGTCCCACTTCACGTCGAAGGACCAGTTCGCCTCGTCCTTGGGAATGACGGTGGCCGGGGTGGCCAGCATCGGCCGCCACCCCGTTGGCATCGGCTGGCGGTCGGGATCCTCGGGTGGATCCATCCGGTGGATCATCCACTGGTTGTCCTTGGTCTGGAACAGCACATAGCGGCCCCGGGCCCGCTGGCCGTGGAGGACGACCATCACCTCCCGGTCGCCCCACTTCTCCGTCTCGTAGGTGCCGTGGTCCCAGATCGTCATCCTTCCGGCGCCGTAGTGGCCGGCCGGGATCTCCCCCGAGAAGTCCAGGTACATGAGCGGATGGTCCTCGGTGTGGACGGCCAGGTGGTTCTGCTTGGGGTCGGGCGGGATCCCCCGGGGGACGGCCCAGCTGACCAGCACCCCGTCGCGTTCGAGCCGCAGATCCCAGTGGAGGCTGGTGGCGTGGTGCTCCTGGACGACGAAGCGGGGGAGCCCCTCGTGCCCCGCGACCGGCTCGGCCCCGGAGGGCTCCGGCGTGGCGCCGAAGTCGCGCATCTCCTGGTAGCGCTCGAGCTTCTCCTCGGCGGTTCCCACGGCACCAGTCTGCCCGCCGGCTATGACAGGACGGTCCCGGGGGTAGGTCTTCGGTATGACGACCACAATGACGGTGGCCCCGGAGCGGCCGGACACGGCCCCCGACGGGTTCCCCACGATCGATCCGCCCACCCAGCCTGACGGTCCGGGCAGCCCCTTCCCGCCCCACGACCCGCAGCCGGAGCCGGATCCGCTCCCCGACCGTCCCCCGATGCCCGAGCCCGACCCCGGGCCGATCCCCCGGATCTGATCCCCCAGATCTGGTTTCCCTGGACCGGGACGGGACGCGAAGCGCGATGATCCGCGACGTGTTCGTCTCGCTCCGGGGTCGGCTGCTGGTGGCCACACCGGTGCTCGGCGATCCCAACTTCGACCGGACGGTGGTGCTCATGCTGGAGCACACTCCGGAAGGCGCGGTCGGGCTGGTGCTCAACCGGCCGAGCGGCACCGACCTCGACGAGGCGGGGGCCGACTGGGAGGGCTGGGACAGCCTCGCCGCCCGGCCGCCGGTCGTCTTCGTCGGCGGCCCGGTGAGCCGGACGGCCGTTATCTGCGTCGCCCGGCTCGGTGACGGCGGAGCCGAGGGGTTCCAGCCCCTCCTGGGCGACATCGGCCTGGCCAACATGGGTGGCCCGCCCCGGGGCATCGACGAGGTCCGGCTCTTCGCCGGCTACGCCGGCTGGTCCGGTGCGCAGCTCGAGAACGAGATCGCCGAGGGTGCCTGGTTCGTGGTCGACGCCGAACCGGACGACGCCCTGACGCCCGACCCCGACACGCTCTGGGAGGACGTGCTCCGCCGCCAGGGAGGCCGGCTGGCGATGTTCGCCCTCTGCCCGGCGGACCCTTCGCAGAACTAAGTGCACCGGCTGCGGCCGGCCGGGAAAATTTTCAGAAGATTTCAGGTTTTTGTCCGGTGCAACCGGGGTAGAGAGCGCCGCAACGCCGCTGCCGTTCCGGGCCGGACGTACCCGCCGGGTTCTCTCTCCCTCTCTCGTCTGGATCCGACGTACGTCCGGCCTAGCGGCGGCGTTTTCGATCGTTTCTGGGGCCGGACCTGCGCCCACGACGGGCCCGGCCGGGAAGTCGGGGGCACCCCGTTCAACAGCGAAGCGGGGCAAAGGGGTCGAAGCGGTTCCGGCTCGTCCCTCCCGCCCCAAAGCCACTCTTAGCTTGTCAGGTACCACTATGCGCGGTACCCGACGCCTTCGATTCTGGCTCTGCACGATCCTGGCTGCTGCGGCCCTGCCGGCCGCGGCCGCCGATCGCCCGGCCGCGGCCGCCCTCCCTCCGAACGGCGGGCGCAGCGCCCCCACGGAGACCGACGCCGGCACGTGGCTGGCGGCGTCCGACGGCGGAGTGTTCGCCTTCGGGTCGGCGCCGTTCTACGGCTCCATGGGCGGGCAGCGGCTCAACAAGCCGATCGTCACCCTGGCCGCCACTCCCACCGGCCGGGGGTACTGGCTGGTGGCGTCGGATGGCGGCGTCTTCGCCTTCGGCGACGCCGGCTTCTTCGGCTCCACCGGTGACCTGGCGCTGTCGAAGCCGATCGTGGGCATGGCCGCCACCCCGTCGGGCCGGGGCTACTGGCTGGTGGCGTCGGACGGCGGGCGTGTTCGCCTTCGGCGACGCCGGGTTCTTCGGCTCCACCGGTGGGCGCCGGCTCGACCGGCCGGTGGTCGGGATGGCCGCCACGGCCAGCGGCAACGGCTACTGGCTGGTGGCCGGCGACGGCGGGATCTTCACCTTCGGCGACGCCGTCTTCCGGGGCGGCATTGGCGGAACCAAGCTCAAGGGATCCGTGGTGGGCATGGCCCGGACCCCCGGCGGGCGCGGATACTGGCTGGTCGGTGACGACGGCGGCATCTTCTCCTTCGGCGACGCGCCCTTCGCCGGGTCGACCGGCGGCCTGCGCCTGGCCGGCCCGGTGGTGTCGATGGCGGCCACGCCCCGGGGTCTGGGCTACTGGCTCGTCGGCGCCGACGGCGGCATCTTCAGCTTCGGTGACGCCGGTTTCGCCGGCAGCCTCGGAGGCCTCCGGCTGGCCGCTCCGATCGTGGCGCTCGCTCCCCGGCCGGTCGTCACCGCCCGCCGAGGTCTCGATTTTCTTCTACCCCTGGTACTCGGTGCCCGGGTTCGACCTGCGGGCGGGCTGGCGCCACTGGGAGCAGAACGGCCGCACCCCGCCCGACGACATCGGCGCCAACTTCTATCCCGCCGACGGCCTCTACAGCTCCCTCGATCCCAAGGTCCTGGCCAAGCAGGCCCGACAGATGGCCGCCTCGGGAGTCGACACCGTGGTCAGCTCGTGGTGGGGCCAGGGCGCCTACGAGGACTGGATGCTGACCGACATCGTCACGGCGGTCCGGACCGCCGGGCTGCGGCTGGCCATCCACCTCGAGCCCTACAAGGGTCGCTCTCTCGCCACGGTGGCCGCCGACCTGGCCTACCTGCGGGGCCTCGGGATCACCGAGGTGTACGTCTATCAGGCCGACACCTGGGGGCCGGCCGTCGACTGGGCGCTGGTGACGGCGACCCAGCCTGACATGCGGTTCTTCGCCGAGAGCGGCAATCTCGCCTCGATGCTCAACGGCGCCTTCGCCGACTACGCCCGCACCGCCGGGTTCGACGGCATCTACACCTACGACGTCGTCCGCTACGGCGCCGGCGAGATGGCCGTCGCCTGCGGGGCCGCCCGCCAGCGGCGCCTGCTCTGCTCGCCGTCGGTCGGCCCCGGCTTCGACGGCCGCCGGGCCGGAATGGCCAACATCCCGGTCGTCGACCCCGCCGGCGGGCAGCGCTACGACACGCTGTGGCGTGGCGCGGTGGCCGCCGGCGCCGACGTGGTCAGCATCACCAGCTGGAACGAGTGGCACGAGGGCACCCAGCTCGAGCCGGCCAGCCCCTACTGTTCCCCGACGGGTTCTGCTCCCCCGGCTACGAAGGGGTCTACGGCCGCACCGGCCCCGCCGCCCAGACCGCCTACATGGACCGCACGGCCGAGTGGGCCGCGCGAATTCCGCTCGCTTCGCGCCACCCCCTGACCTCTGGTCAGGCGGACGTGCGCTCGGCCTGTGTCTCGGGCTCGAAGAGCGCGGGGGACAGGCCGAGGCCGTCAGCCAGGGGTCGAGGTCGGGCCGCTCGGCGACCGCAGCCGTGTCGTAGACGAGTTCCTGGGCCCGGTCGAGGTCGGGGTCGATGCCGAGCTCCCGGGCCAGGGCCAGGGTGTCGAGGGCCGCCTTGACGGCGTCGTCTCGCCTCGGCGGGCTCGGCGGCGGTCACGGCGCGGCGGACGGCCGTCGAGGACGGTGTCGCTGACGGACTGGCGGGCGGTGGCCCCGGCCGGGGAGGTCAGGGCGGCCAGGCCGAGGCTGCGGGCCCGGCGGGCCACGGTGACGGCGGCGTCGAGGTCACCGCGGCGAGGAGCTTCTCGATGCGATGGGCGACGGCCGTCTCGGCCGCAGCCCCGCAGGGCGAAGGGCCACTCGGGGCGCCCGCGCTCGCTGCCGGCGGCCAGCTCCCGGTTGGCCAGGGCGGCCCACTGGGCGGCGTTGAGGAACGGCTCGGCGGCGGCGGCCAGATGGTCGGCCAGGCCGGCGGCGGCCCGGTCGAGGAGGGTCTCGGCGGCCTCGGGGAGGAGCGACGAGACGTCGAAGGCCAGGCCGCCGCCGGTCGTCACGAACGAGTCGGCCAGCCGGGTGACGAGCTCGTCGTCGGAGCGGCCGGCTTCGATGTCCTGCCGGAGCATCGCGAGGGCGTCGGCGTCGGCCGGCCAGTCGGCGGCCCGGACGGCCCCGACCGCCTCCTGGTCTCCCGAGTTGGAGGGCGACGGCCACCAGATCGTGGATGCGGCCGGTCCGCCGATGGGTGAGGTGCACATGCCGCCAGGCGAGCGCCGCCGGGGACGGTTCCGGGGGGCCGTCGGCCCCGCGCCGGGCGCTGGCGGGCTGCCAGCCGGGATCCATGGCGGCGGGATGGGCGGCGCCGCCGTGGTCGAGGGTGGCGACGTCGAAGCCGCCGATGCGGCCGTCGGCTGGTTCCGGGAGGCCGAAGAGGTCGGCCAGCGCCAGGTGGGCGACCAACCCGGGAGGCGTCGACCCGGGCCGGGGCGACCTGGGCGCCCCAGATGCGCCGGCCGTCGCCCTGGTCGAAGCTCTGCGCCTCCCGCAGCCGACCCAGCAGGGCCGGCTCGGGCGACGGCTCGCCGGCCTCCACCAGGAGGTCGCAGACCCGGGCGGCGTAGCGGAGGACCTGCACGGTCTCGAGGCCGGCCAGGTCGTAGAAGAACCAGCCGCACGACGTGTACATCAGCATGGCGTTGCGCTGGGCCTCGAGCAGCGTGAAGGCCAGGACCGGGTCGGCGCCGGGCGCCACCCAGCGGGCGGCGAACTCCTCCCGGGAGACCGCCCCGATCAGCACGTCGATGTAGGCGTCTCGGGCCGCCCAGGGGTCGCCGCCGGCGAACAGCCCCTGCCCCCGCCGCTCGAACACCTCGACGCCGGTATCGCGCAGGCTGTCGAGCGCCGCCCGCAGCGGCGCCCGCCACTGCTGGTCGGCGCCGGCGGGCCCGCCGGTGGAGCAGCCGCAGTCGGCCGACCAGCGGCCCACGCCATGGGCGCACGACCAGGCGCTCTCGTGCACCTGGGCCTCGTACAGCGGCGGGTTGCGCTCCAGCCACGCGGCCAGATTGGTGACCTCCAGGCCCCGGCGGGGGGCCTCGGCGGTGAGGGCGTAGGCCAGCGCCCGGTCGGCCCACTTGTGGTGGTGGCCGAAGGTCTCCCCGTCGAGGCCGATGGCCACCAGTCCGCCCCGCCGGCCGCCGGCCGCCGGCGGCCCGGTCGACCAGCGCCTCGCTGGTCACGGCCTCGAAGGCCAGGGCGTGGGACAGCCCGCCGTGGTACACGACGAGGTCGACGCCCGAGGCCCTTCCGGTCGGGGATGCACGTAGCGGTAGGCGACCCGGGTATCGATCGGGTGGTCGCCGTCGATCGGGGTCCACGCCTTGTTCGGCACGGCGGCCAGGCGATCGGCTGGCCCGCCCGGCCAGCGGCCGGATGGCGGCCACCTGGCCCGGCGCCAGGATCGTGAAGCCGACGCCTTCCTCGGCCAGGATCGCCAGCACCTCCGGGTTCACGGCCGTCTCCGGCAGCCACATGCCCGGCGCCTCCCGCCCGAACCGGTGGCGGAAGTCGGCCAGGCCCCAGCGGATCTGGGTCCGGATGTCGCGCTCGTTGGCCAGCGGCAGGATCATGTGGTTGAAGGCCTGGGCGATCGCCCCGCCGGGGGCACCCCGAGCTCCGGGAAGCCACCTGGATCCGGCCGTAGACGTCGGGCTGGTGCCGCTCGAGCCACGACATCAGCGTCGGGCCGACGTTGAACGACAGCTCTTCGTAGTTGTTGACGATGGCCAGCACCCGGCCGTCGCCGTCGAAGATGCGGGCGTAGGCGTTGGGCCGGTAGCTCTCGGCCGAGATCCGGGTGTTCCAGTCGTGGAACGGCCCCGCCGACGGCTCCCGCGGGCACCTCTTCCGTCCAGGGGTTCTCCCGGGGCGGCTGGTAGAAGTGCGCGTGGATCACCAGGGAGGTTGGACTCACTCTGCGTGGATTCCACGGACGACCGGCAGGCTCCTCCACGGAGTGCGAGGCTACCGGCCATGTCCATCACCGATGTCACGGTCCGGCCGCTGCAGGAGGCGGACCTCGGCGAGGCCGACCGGATCATGCGCCTGGCCTTCGGCACGTTCCTGGGCCTCCCCGACCCGATGGCCTTTATGGGCGACGCCGACTACGTCCGCACCCGGTGGGCCGCCGACCCGAACTGCGCCCTGGCCGCCGAAGTGGACGGGCGTCTGGTGGGCACCAACTTCGTCACCCGCTGGGGGAGCGTCGGGTTCTTCGGCCCGCTGACCGTCGACCCGGCCCTCTGGGACCGAGGAGTGGCCCGGGCCCTGCTGGAGGAGACGATGCCCTTCTTCGAGCCGGTGGGGCGTCAGTCACGCCGGCCTGTTCACGTTCCCCCAGAGCCCGAAGCACCTGGCCCTGTACCAGAGCTACGGCTTCCTGCCCCGCTTCCTCACGCTCGGTGCTGGTCAAGGCCCCGCTGTCCCGCCGCCGAGGCGGCCGAAGACCGGGGTCGGTGGGGCACCGCCGGCCAAGCGGCCGACCTGGCCACGATCGTCGCCGCCTGCGCCCGGGTCACCGACGCCACCTATCCAGGCCTGGACGTCACCCGGGAGATCGAGGCGGCCGCGGCCCAGAAGCTCGGCGACACCGTGGT
>CAVRTC010000018.1:0-130648 GCA_963723985.1 uncultured Actinomycetes bacterium | reverse complement strand
CTCGTTGTACACCGGCACCAGGATCGCCGTGCGTTCGCGAAGCGGCGGGACCTCGCCTGCGGCTGGCGATTGTCGCGCCAAGGTCACGGAATGGCGCCCGAGCAAGCCCAGCAGGAAGCCGAACACGCCGCTCCAGAAGGACAGCGCGATCCAGGCGAACAGCAGCGCAAAGCACGGCAGGAAGATCGGCTTCAGGATCTCCGGACCGCGCGCCGCCACGATGCGCCCCATCAGCACGAGGCCGACGGCCGTCGTGACCAGCACCAGGACCAGCAGGAGCCGCCGTCGCCAGCGCGCGCGCCCTGCGAAGGGATCGAGCCGCCAGCCCTCCGTCACGGCCGGAAGACGCCGGTCCAGGTCTCGGTCAGGGTCTGGCCGCGCAGCTGCAGGACGGCGCGCAGGTCGACCGGCTTCTTGCCGTCGGGTTCGAAGTCGATGAAGAGCCGCCATCCTCGTTTCCATGGCAGGGCTTCGACATAGGTGCGTATAACCTTGGTGTTCCGCTCCAGCGCAACGTCGGATGTGACCGGTTGTTCCTGCTCGCCCGGTCCGGGCGGGCCGGCGGCGTGGCTGTCGCCGGTCAGGGCGTGGGCGACGAGGACGGCGTTGCTCCTGGCCCGGTCAGCCCCCCACGTCTCGTAGGCCACCACCACCGGCGAGAGGGTGCCGCCCAGCTCGAGGCGGAGCGGCCCGTCCGCCTCGGCGAAGAGGGTCACGAACTGGCGGTGGCCCGGCGGGTCGCCCGGCCGCCACGCCCCCGTGGCCGGCGGCGGCCCCGAGGAGGCCGTCGTCACTTCGTCCGCATGCATCCGTAGGACGATACGCCGCCGACCGTCCCCAAGCGGCCCCGGGCCGCTGCCGGTCAGAGCGCGGTCGGAAAGCGGGGAGCGTGGCGATGCCGGGGCCCGGCGGCGTGGGAGGAGCCGACACCGACGCGGCCGGCGCGCTGTGGCAGGCGCTGGAGCCGGCGTCGGTGAACGAGGCTCCGGCCTCGGGAACGACTGCCAGTCGTAGCGGTCGGCGTGAAGCGTCAGCTTCAGCACGCCGTAGGTGGAGCCGTTGCGCCGCTCGCTGTGGGGTGCGACACCCGAGGTGCTGGCGTGGCTCCGACCGCCCGTTCGACCGTGATCTGGCGGAGCCCGAAGGCGGCGTCGGCGCCCCCGGTTGGGGACTGGAGACCGAACCGTTCGTAGATGTGGTCATGGCCGTTGAGCACCAGTTCCGCCCCGTGGTCGTAGAGCGCCTGCCAGAACGGCTGAAAGGCGCTCGACCCGTGGCTGGACCCGGAACTGAACCGGGGTCGGTGAGACATGGCGACCGTGCACTCGGCGGCGCTCTGAGCGAGAACGCTTCGCAGCCACTGCACCTGCGGCGATCCGGCACCGCAGCCGCCGGGGACCTCGTCGCATTCGCTGTTGAGGACGATGACGTGCCAGGCGCCCTCTCTGGTGTCGAAGTAGCCCTTGGTCGGATCGCCGGCGGCGGCGCCGAAGTAGGCGTAATGGCCCGCCGCGCCCTCGGTCTGGTAGTCGTGGTTGCCGGACACGGCGATGGCGGTGCGGCTCTTGTGGCGGCCCCAACTCGGGTGGTAGCAGTTGTTGAACTGGGGCCCCGTCCCGTCCTCGTAGGCGTTGTCTCCGATGGTGAAGACGGTGCCCTGGATGCCGTCGAGCAGGGCGGCGGTCCTCTCATCCCCGCTGCCGCCGCAGTTGGCGATGTCTCCCGCCCCGACCAGCACGGCGGGGGCCGGGGGCACCGGCGGAGCCTCCGACGTCCAGGTCCGTTCCTCCGGGGTGAGGTCGTCGTTTCCGGCCAGGTCGACGGCGAACACCCTGAAGGTGTGCCCCCCGTCGGCCAGGCCGCTGTAGGTCTTCGGCGACGAGCAGAGCGAGAAGTCGGCGCCGTCGAAGCTGCAGCGGAACGTCGCCGGCTCGTTGGCGGAGAACGTGAAGGTGGCCGACGAACTGGCCACGACTCCGCTCGGCCCGGAGTTGATCATCGTCTCGGGGTCCACGGTGTCGGGCGGGGGCGGCGGCCCGGCCGATCGGAGGGCGAGGAGGGTGGCGATGCTGCGGCCCGACCGCGTGGCGGTGGCGGTGCGGGGCCCGGTGGGTCCGGCGGCCGGCTGGACAGCGTCGGACGCCGAGGCCAGGGCGTCCCGGGTGGTGGAGGAGTGCGGTGACGCCGCTTCCCACCGTTCGGTCATGCCCACCGGCGGGCTCATGGTGCCTTCGGCGTTGAGGGCGGCGAGGTGGACCAAGACGGTGTCGGCGATCGTGGTGATCGACGGAGCGGTGACGGAGGTGGAGGCGGCGGTGTTGACCCCCGTGGCCGAGGCCACGACCGGGTTGACGGTGTCAACCCCGGAGTAGCTGGTGATCCCGCCGGCGACCCGCCGCGAACTGGTCAGGCTCCACCGGTACGAGGAGGTTTCCGACGGGCCGGCCACCTTGAAGTAGACCGCCTGGCGCAGCGCCCCGCTGATCGACCGGTCGCTGACCAGGCTCCAGCCCGACGGGGCGGAGAACCCGGGGCTGGAGTCATTGCTCACCACCTGGGCCACCATGACATGCCCCGCGGCCGTCCCGGCCGGGCGGGCCAGCGTGATGCTCGACCGCGATGACGACGAACCACTCGATGACGACGCCACCGCCAGCGCGGCGGCCGACGCCGGGGCCACGCCGCCGAAGGTCGGCGTGAGCAGGCCGGCGATGAGCAGCCCGACGACCCAGATGATGCGGATTGGCCCGAACGACATCGATCTCCTCGCCCTCCCGGCGGCGAGGAGTGGCACCAGCCGCCGGTCGACGATACGGAAAGATCAGCGAAATGCGCGCCAAAGGCGCACAAGTAAGAGTTCGGCACTAATTTCGCTAATCCTCGTGAAGTCAGAAAAGCGTCGGGGTGCCGGCGCCGAGGCCGCGGAGGCGGTCGTAGTCGATCTCGGTCCAGCCGAAGCCGCGCACCTCGGCCAGGGTCCGGGCCTGGGGCACCACCCGCTGGGCGGCCAGGACGCCCCGGACGGGCGTGTGCCCGTCCCGCTCCAGCATCTCCACGTAGCGGGCCAGCTGCTCCACGCCGGCGATCTCGCCCCGGCGCTTGATCTCGACGGCCACCCAGCAGCCGTCGGCGGCCTGGCAGAGGAGGTCGACGGGGCCGACGGCGGTGGCGTGCTCCCGGCGGATCAGCACCAGGCCCGCCTCGACCTCGTGGGGGTGGGCGGCCAGGAGCTCCTGGAGGTGGGCCTCGACGCCGTCCTTGGCCAGGCCGGGTTCGGCGCCGAGCTCGACGGTGGAGTCGAAGACGATCTCGCCGGTGAAGGTGATCGTGAGCCGCTCGCCCTTGGCGTTGGTGACCTCCCAGACGTCGCCGGCGTCGAGGAGGGCGCAGGGGCCCGACATCCAGTTGAGCGGCTTGTAGCCGCCGGAGTCGGCATGGATGAGCACCGACCCATCGGCCTTGACCACCAGCAGCCGGCGGGCCTCGGGCAGGCTGGCCGAGAGGCGGCCGGCGTAGTCGACGGTGCAGGCGGCTACCACGATGCGCATCGGCGCCCGACGGTAGCCGCCCGCCCCGCTTTGATCAGGGAATGACAGGGTCGATCAGTGAATGACGACCGTGCCCTTCATATCCGGGTGGATGGCGCAGTGGTAGCTGTAGGTCCCCGGGTGGTCGAACCGCAGCTGGTACTCGTCGTTGACCTTGTTGCCGGAGTCGAACGAGCCGTTGTTGGCGGTCACCGTGTGGGGGATGTCGCCGTCCTGGAAGAGCCACAGCACCCGGGCGCCGGCCGGGGAGTGGACCTCGGGCGGGCTGAAGGTCATGCCCGAGACGTACACCTGGCCCTGGCGGGGCGCAGAGTCGTAGCCCCCGTAGTAGTAGCGATCGCCGTAGTAGTAGCGGTCGCCGTAGTAGCCGTCGTAGTAGCCGCCGCGGTAGCCGCCGTACGGGTAGCCGTAGTAGCCGCCGTGGTAGTGGCGGTGGTGGCGGTACCGGTGACCGTCGCGGTCACCCCGGTGATCCCGGCCGTCCCGGTCACCACGATCACCCTTGTGGCCGCGGTCACCCTTGTCGGCGCTTGATTTCTTGTCGTCGCCGGACTTCTTCTCGCCGGAGGTCTTCTCCGACCCCCGGCCTTCCTTCTGGTCGGACGACGCCAGGGTCGGAGTCCCCAACAGCAGGAGTCCGCCCAGGACGCCGGCGATGAGGACACGCTTCATCGAGGCCCCCTCGAGTTGGAATCGAGCCTTAGTCGTAAGTGGACACTTACGACAATTCGACCCTACCCGCTGGGAACATCACACAACCACGCTCCCTCACGATCGGTTCAGTTGAGCGCGCAACGAGCGGGCCGCCCCTCGGAGGCTGAGGGACGGCCCGCTCGCTGGCCGGGCAGCAGCGCCGGGGAGGAGGAGCGGCGCCGGTCGGGGGCGGTTAGGACGTGGTGGTGCCGGAGCTACTGGAGCTGCTCGACGGGGCGGGGGCGCCGCCCATGGGGCCGCCCCGGAAGTGGCGACCGCCCTTGGGGCCGAAGCCGAAGCCGGGGCCGCCGGCCGGGGCGGTGCCGTTGACGAAGGCCTCGATCCGGGTCCGGGCGTCGGCCAGCATCTGGTCGGCCTCGGCCTGGGTGTTCTTCCCGGAGGCCACGTGCTCGTCGAGGTGGGTCTTGAACTGGGCGACGAGGGCGTCGACGACCTTGGCGGCGTCGATGCCCTTCTCCTGGGCGATGGCGGCCAGGCTCTTCCCGCCCTCGAGGGCGGTGCGGAGCTCCTCGGCCGTCATGCCGAGGACGGAGGCCGCGCCGTCGAGCTTGCCCACCATGTGGCGCCCGCCCTTGCCCCGGGTCCGTGGGCCGGCCGGGCGGCCTGGAGGGCGGCGAGGACCTTGTCGGCCTGGGCCTGGTTGATGGTGCCGTCGGCGACGAGCTTGTCGAGCGCCGCCTTGGCCCAGTCGGCCTTCGCCGCCGGAGCCGGGGCGGCGCCGGCCGCCGGCGCCGGATCGGCCGGGGTGGTCGTCGGTGTTGGGGTCGGCGGCGGCCGGGTCGGTCACCGTGCCGGTGACGCCGGCGGTCTGGGCACTGGCGAGGGTGGTGCCGGTCATCAGCAGGCCGGCGGCGCCCCCGCCCAGCAGCCCGGCGGTGAGGCCGAACACGGCGAGACGGCGGGGTTTCATGTCTTTCGGGTCCTTTCGGATCGGACGGGTGCGGTGCTGTCACTCACAGCATCGGGGACGACGCTGAAGGCCCCCTCGGACGATCCTGGGAATTTCCTGTCAACCGGCTTGGTCGTTCTGTGGTAATCAATTCCCAATTTGGGAGAGCAATGGTTATCATGGACCCATGCGTGTGACCGTGGATCGGGTCGGTCGGATCGTCATTCCCAAGGTGCTCCGGGTGGCGCTCGGGCTCGGTCCCGACACCGAGCTCGAGGTGGTTCCCGATGGCGCCGGTCTGCGCCTCGAGCCCGTCCGCCCGATCGAGCGGCGGATCGTCGAGCGCGACGGTCTGCCGCTGCTGGAGCGGGCCGGGAACGAGTCGCTGACCGATGACGACGTCCGCCGCCTGCGCGACGACATGCAACGGTGAAGCAGGCGGCGGGCCGGCAAAAACCTTCGGCGAAAACGCGGAAGCGAAGCATTCGCCTGCGACACCAGCGTGGCCGTAGCCGCCCTCGATGCCGGGCACGAGGCCCACGCCGCCTGCCGACGAGCCCTGGTCGAGCTCCGCCCGGCCCTGGCCGGCCACGCCGCCTTCGAGACCCACTCCGTGCTGACCCGGCTCCCCCTTCCTCTCCGGCTCAGCCCGGCCCAAGCCGCCAGCGTGTTGGCGGCCGCCTTCCCCGAGGCCTGCTGGCTCCCTCCCGAGGAGGCCGACCGATTGCGGGAGACGCTGGGAACCCTCGGGGTGGCGGGCGGTTCGGTCTACGACGCCCTCGTCGGCCAAGCCGCCCGGGCCAACGAGCGCGTGCTGCTCACCCGAGATCGCCGGGCCGAGCGCACCTACCAGACGCTCGGCGTCCCCTACCGCTTCGTCGACTGAAGGACGCTCTGAGCATCGCAGCCCGAGTCAGGCGGCGCGGACGTCGAGGTTGATGGCGGCGATGTAGCCGTCGGCGCTCTTCTGCGGGGTGAGCAGGTTGGCCTCGGCGAAGATGCCGTCGTCGGCGTTGGAGGTGTCCTGATCGCCCTGGCCGGAGTAAGGACCGCCGGAGGCGTAGACCTGCCTGGTCACCGCCTCGTCGAAGAAGAGCTGGCTGGTGACGACCTGGCTGTTCCCCACGTGGACCTTGACGTGCACGTGGACCGTCCGGCCCTGGTACCAGCCGGGGTAGATGGTGACGAACTGGGCGACGCCGTCGGCGCCGGTGACCTGGGAGCCCCGCAGGTACCGCTTGGTGTCGGACGGGGTGTTCCCGCCGCCGCCACCACCGCCCGGCCCACCGCCGCCCGGCCCACCGCCTGGGTGCGGGCCGCCCCCGCCGGGGCCGCCGCCGCCACCGGTCGAGCCCGACTCGAACCCGGAGTAGTTGCCAGTGGCGTCGCAGTGCCAGATGTCGACCACGGCGTTGGCCACCGGGGTGCAGCCCGGGTAGTCGCGGACCCGGATGGCCAGCCGGAGCGGCGTGCCCTCCCGGTCCTCCCGGATGTCGCTGCGGACGGAGTCGGCGTCGATGTAGTACGGACCCTCAGTGAGCTCGGGGACGACGGCGCACGAGCCGGCCGCCTCGAGCAGCGCCGACACGTCGCCGTCGGCCGCGCCGGTCGCGCCGCTACCGCTCATGCCGCCGGTGGTCGCCGACGAGGCGATGTCACTGGCCGTGCCGGTGTCGGACGGGTTGTCCTTGCCGCAGGCGGCGAGCATTGCCGCCAATCCGACGCTGCCGAACCCGACGAGCGCCTGGCGGCGGTTGATGGGCCGGCCCTCGGGCCGGGAAGGAACGGTCGTCTGCTTGCTCATACCCCGAGTTTCGCCCAATCGGCTGCGATTCGACTCCAGCCATCCTGCGAATTTCCTGGGAACCCGCATCCGCCTCCTCATCCGATCACGGCCGGGGTAACCCCAACGACCGGGCGGCGTCGGCTGCTTTGATGACCAGTCGATGTTCATTGCCGGGGACGGCCACGAAGCCGTGATGGCGGTAGAAGGCGTGCGCACGCTCGTCGATGGCGTCGACGACGATGAGCCGACCGCCGGCCACGGCCATAGCCTCCAGGGCGACGGTGAGCGCATCGGCGAGGAGCGTCGAGCCATGACCCTGGGACTGGTGGGTCCGGGCCAACGCCAGGCGAGCCAGGATGACGGCGGGGATGGCGTCAGGCGCGCCACGACCGACCGGCCGTGGCACTTCGGAACGGCGAACGAGATGCGGGGCCAGCGTGAAATAGGCGACGACGAACACCGTCTCCTCAACCCACACGTACGTGCGTCCGGTCCCGGACCGGTCGGCGGCGACGGCCGACTGTTGAAGCCACCTGTCGAGCGACTCGTTCCCCGACGTGAAGCCGCTGAGATCGTGGTCAGCCCGGAGCCGCTCCCGGAAGAACACTCGCCCTAGCGGGGTGTCACGAGCTTCCGGGCACGCCTCGCCCCCTTGGCCAGCGCCGGGACGGTCGTGGCCGTACGATCGAGCGCAGCCAGAAGATCGTCGAAGAAGCGAGACGGGACGACGGTCTCCTCGTGCGCCAGCATGACCCGTTCGGCTTTTTCCTCCGCGGCGTCGATCACGAAGCTGCTCAGCGACTGATGGGTCAATTCGGCGGCGCGGCGAATCCGCTCGGCCCGCTCCGGGGCCACCCGAGCCTCGATCCTGTCCGTCCTGCTGGCCATTGTCTCAATCTCCCGCCGTCGTATGCCGTACATCTACCGTACCGGACAACTGCCGGGAAGGCAAGGTGTACGTTGGGCTCCTCGCCGCCCGGGATCCGGCCAGGAGGTGCCCCGTGAAGGTCTCGATGTTTCATCTCATGCCCCACCGGGAGCTGCCCGACGACTTCAGCCGCCGGTACCCGTCGGTGTGGGTGACGCCGCCGTGGCACGAGCTGGTCCCCGACCCGGCCCGGGTCGGCCAGTACTACAACTGGACGCTCGACGAGCTGATCTACGGCGCCGAGATGGGCTTCGACGGGATCTGCGTCAACGAGCACCACCAGAACGCCTACGGGTTCATGCCCAACCCCAACGTGATGGGCTCGGTGCTGGCCCGGGCGACGAGCGATCTCGACGTGGCCATCGTCCAGATGGGCTCGACGCTGCCGACCACGCAGCCGGCCATCCGGGTGGCCGAGGAGTACGCCATGCTCGACTGCATCAGCGGCGGACGGGTGGTGGCCGGCATGCCGATGGGCACGCCGATGGACGCCAACATGGTCATGGGCATTCCCCCGATCGAGCAGCGGGACCGGTTCCGGGAGGCCCACGACCTGATCATCCGGGCCTGGCAGGAGCGGGAGCCGTTCGCCTTCAACGGCCGGTGGAACCAGCTGCCGTTCGTGAACCTGTGGCCCCGCCCGATCCAGCAGCCCCACCCGCCGGTGTGGATCCCCGGCCTGGGCAGCACCTCGACGTGGCGGTTCGCCGCCGAGCACGACTACAGCTACTGCATGCTGTCGTTCTTCGGCAGCCAGATCGGGAAGCGGATCATGGACGGCTTCTGGGAGTTCTCCGACTCCGAGGGCCTCGACCGCAACCCCTACCGGGCCGGCTTCGCCCAGATGGTCTGCGTGGCCGAGACCGACGCCGCCGCCGAGGCGCTCTTCGCCGAGCACGTCGCCTACTTCTTCAACAAGTGCGCCCACGTCCCCAACCACTGGTGGGGCAACCCCGGCTACCAGGACTACGAGAGCCTCTCCCGGGGCATCCGCAGCGGGACGTCGCTCAAGGTGCTCGAAGTCATGACCAACTTCAAGCAGTTCTCCTACCGGGAGTTCGTCGACCGCGACATCGTCATCGCCGGCAGCCCGGCCACCGTGCGGGACAAGCTGGTCGAGGCGGTCAAGAACCTCCGCATCGGCAACCTGATGGTCCTCCAGCACATCGGCTCGATGCCCCACGAGCTGACCAAGGACAGCATCGGCCTGTTCTGCACCGAGGTCCTCCCCAAGCTGCGTGACATCTGGGACGACGAAGGCTGGGAGAACCACTGGTGGCCCAAGCGCCTGCGCAACCAGCGGCTGGCCTGAGGGAGGAGCGCACGATGGGTTACGACGAAATCCGCGACGTCGAGGTGTGGGACGGGCAGGTCCGGACCAAGGTCATCGTCGGCGGCCAGGGCCCGCCGCTGTTGTACCTGCACGCCATCATGGGCCTGCAGTGGGACCCGTTCCTCGACGCCCTGGCCCAGACCCGCACGGTCTACGCCCCCTACCTGCCCGGCACCGTCCCCGGCGACCCCGACGCCCACAAGGCGATCGAGGACGTGTGGGACCTGACCCTCTGCTACGACGAGATCCTCGACGCCCTCGGCCTGGCCGGCCAACCGGTCGCCGCCGTCGGCCACAGCTTCGGTGGAATGCTGGCCGCCGAGCTGGCCGCCACGTTCCCCCCGCGGGTGTCGAAGCTCGTGCTCCTCTGCCCCATCGGCCTGTGGACCGACGGCCGCCCCTGGCAGAACCCCCACCTGCTCAGCCTGGAGGAGCTCGGCGCCGCCGCCTTCGCCGACGTGAACGGCCCCGTCGCCCAGATGGCCCTCGCCCTCCCCGAAGACCCCGAGGCCCTGGCCGAGACCTTCATCGCCATGACCTGGACGATGGGCGTGGCCGCCAAGTTCTGGTGGCCGATCCCCGACCGGGGCCTCCACAAACGGATCCACCGCATCACCGCCCCGACGCTGGTGATCTGGGGCAAGGAGGACGGGCTCATCTCACCCGACTACGCCGCCGACTTCGCCCGCCTCATCCCCGACGCCCGGGCCGAGCTGCTCGACAACGCCGCCCACGTCCCCCAGCTCGAACGCTACGACGTCGTCCCGGAGATGGTGGAGCAGTTCCTGGCCGGGTAGCCCGACGACTGCCTCAGTGTCCGCCGACGAGGTCGCTGACTTCGAGGGCGACGTCGGGGAACCCCGGCACGGCCACCGTGTCGCCGGGGGCGAGGAGCGCCGGTGCGTCGAAGCCGGTGGCACCGGCCGCCCGGCGGTAAACCTCGACCGCCCGTCCCGCCAGATCGACCAGCCAGACCTCGTCGATGCCGGCCCGGGAATAGAGCGGGACCTTGACCTCCCGATCGAAGCGCAGCGAGGAATCGGCCACTTCGATGAGGAGCACGATGTCGGTCGGGCCCGGGTGGTCGCGCTCGTCCCAGCCGGAGCGGATGACCGACACGTCAGGCTGCACCTCGGTCAGATCCCCCAGGCGGACGGGATTCTGGATCTGCACGATCGCCCGCTCCCCGAGCCCGGAGACAAACAGACGGGTGAGCCGGTTGACGCAGTTGGCGTGGGGTCGGCCGATCGGGTTCATCCGGATGATCTCCCCCTCGACCAGCTCGAGCCGCTCGTCCGGCCCGATGACCCCGGCGTCGGCCATCCGGCGGTAGTCCCCCACCGAGAACGGCCGCTGCGTCGGCTCGATCGCCACGATTCCGATCCTACCTGCCCCAATCTCGGATGGCGTAGCCCGTACGACGCTCAAGCAGCCTCGTGGGTGTGAGCGCGAAGCTCGGCGATGACCTCATCGATATGCCGAGCTTGCGACCTCAGTTCCCCCAGTACCTCACCGACCTGGGTTTCGAGGATGGCCAGGCGCGGTGTCGAGGACGCGGTGCATCGAGACCAAGGTCTCCACCCCCCGGGCGGTGACGTCGGACTGGTGCTTGATGGCGGTAGCCATCGCGGTCAGGCCTCTTCCATTCGCGCCAATCCCTCGCTTCCGTTGTCGCTCATGCCATGCCCTCTTCCACCGACGCATCCCCTAGGCACTTCATTCTACGCTGGCTGCATCTTCTCTCGCCTTTGAAAAGGCGGGCGAGGAGCCCGACGGGCGGCGGAGTAACGAGGCGCTGACGCGGAAGCGCTCCCGTTTCGTCCACTGGGGACGGAACGGGAGCGCTCCTTGCGTTTCGCCGGACGGTGAAAGCCGTCCGGATTCAAGTGTGTTAGAAGACGCCGCCCAGGAGGGACAGGAGCCCGCCGTCGCCGCCGAGGATACCCAGCCCGCCGCCGAACCCGTCATCGCCGAGCAGCCCGCCGCCGCCGATGGCGGTACCGAGCACTGCAGCGGTGACGTTGTTCAGAATGTTGGACTGGCACAGCAGGTTCGACCCCAGGTTCCCGGCGTTGGCGTTGATGTTCCCGACGTTGATCAGACCATCCTGGTCCGCCGTCGTGTTCCCCGAGTCGGAATCCGCCGAGCAACCCTCAGCGTCGCCGCCCTCGTACCCGCCACCCACGGCCGTGCCCAGCACCGCGGCGGTCAGGCCGTTGAGGATGTTGGACTGGCACAGCCCGTTCGCCAGCAGGTTCCCGGCGTTCAGGTTGATGTTCCCGAGGTTGATCAGACCCTCCTGGGTCCCCGTGAAGGTACCCGAGGTGGAGCTCGCCGAGCAGCCCTCAGCCGAATCACCCTCGTACTCGCCGCCGACGCAGTGCCCAGCAACCCGAGGGTCAGGCTGTTCAGGATATTGGACCGGCACAGCCCGTTCCCCAGCAGGTTCCCGAGGTTGAGGTTGATGTTCCCGAGGTTGATCAGACCGGACTGGTCCATGTCCGTGTCGCCGGACTCGTCTTCGACGGAGCAGTTGCTGGCCTCTTCGGGACCTCTTCCTCCTCTTCCTCTTCCTCTTCCTCGTCCTCGATCTCGGGGCAGTCCTCGTCCTCGTCGACTTCAAGCCGTCTTCGTCTCCGTCAAGTCGTCTAAGTACTCGTCCGCTTCATCCTCGTCCGCGAACTCGATCTTGTTCCCACTCGTCACCGTTGAAGTAGCAGACGAACGTCACTTCTTCGTCGTCACCGTTGTCACGTTGCGCCATAGCGGAGGTCGTGCCGAGCGTCATCAGCATCGCCACGCCCGCCGCGACAGCGGTGGCCTTCTGGAAGGATCGCAAAGGGGTACTCCTTCTCGGCGTGGCCCCCTGCCAGCCGAATACTGATTACGCTCGGGGGGAAAGAGAGCGCCTGGGCCCCCAGCCCAGCACCATGAGATTCGACCGAATCGTGGTTTCACCTTTTTCCGGCTATGCCAACCGACAGCATTGCCGAGAAGGTGTCCCGAAGCGCTGAATGGGCGATGTCGACGTCGCTGTCCCGGTTGGCACGAATGCCGTTGACAGCATTGCCGAGAAGATGTCCCGACGCCCTGAATGGACCATCTCGACATCTGTCCCTGTTGGCACGAATGCTGTTTGCGACAATCGACAGCATTGCCGAGTTCGTTGCCCAAAGCGCTGAATGGGCGATGTCGACGACGCCGTCCCTGTTGGCACGAACGCTCTTGCCAGCTCCCCGCCTTCGAGACGGCGCAGGGGCCGGACATTCAGTTGAGCGGCCTTGTACTTAGCCGCCGCGTGCCGTTTCGAGCGGGGAGTGCCGAAGCCCGGCAGGTAAGGCCCCGGCCGGGGGCCGGGGCTTCGGTCCATGGTTGGCGCCGTCGACCGGTTTGCCACCGCCGGCCTCAAGACTCCGCTCCGCTTCGCTCCGCCGGCTTTGCGATCTCGTTCGGTCCTTTCCAGGTGGCTGCGCCGGTCGCAACCCGGTTCCCAACAGATCGGGCATTCGAACTCCGGAGCGCGCCCAGCATCAGCGCCGCACGCAGCACCGCCGGATATCTCCGACCGAAGTGTGCGATGGTATGAATGTTCGTGCGGTCGTGGAGCACGGCCTTCAAGAAGGCATCCCGACTGAGTTCGTGGGCCAAGCTCACGGAATCGGACCACCACCGACGTTGTGGCAGACCTCGTCGCCTTCGGCGTGACCCCGGCGGTAGGCGCGCAGGTCGCAGACGATGACGAGATCGGCCTGGTGGGCCTTGCCTTTGCCGCCGTTCTCCACCATCCGCAGGAACGCGTGGGCAGCCACCGCCGAGCGCCGCTGCGCCATGTCGCGAGCCCAGGCGCCTTCGTCGAAGACTCGCCGGACTCGGCGGCCCGTTCCCGGTTGGCTTCCCGGCGCGATTCCTTCCATGCCCGATCGGTCTCCGCGTCGAGCCGATTGACGAATGGAACGCCGTACTCCGGAGCGAACTCCATCAGCGCCGAACTGGCGCTCGGCCCCGACGACGGCATGCCCGAGGCCTGTGTCGCCAACTTCGACGACCTCCACACCCTGCGCCGCTCCCTTAGCGCGGATGCGGCGCCAACACGTCTCCTGCATCGACGAGGATGACTTGCCCGCCATGGCGAGTCAGTTCTCGGAGGCTCCGGCTGTAGCCACCCTTGGAGTACAAGACGATCAGGATCTGGGACGCGAACTTGAATCCGGCCTGTTCCAACGCCGGGCGCTTGTACTCGGCGAGGTCGGAGAGGATGGTGGCATCGAGGGGGTGGGTGGTCCACTTCGCCTCTCCGAGGAGGGTGACCCGGTTGCGGGCCAGCCCGACGATGTCGATCTCCTCGGTGAATCTCGTCTTGGTTCGACGGAGATCGTTGCGGGCGTGGCCCCACCACCGCCCGACCCGGGACGCCACCGTGCCGTAGGTGACCCGGGCATGCGCCCGGCACACGTCTTCGAACACCGGAGCGACATGGTCGGCGACCAGCGGGGCGATCTCCATGTCGTAGAGATCCTCGGGAGCGAGCCCGGCTTCGAGGTCGGCCTGGAAGGGAAACACGAACCGGAACCAGAAGCGGAGGAACGGATCCTCGAGGGCCCAATGGCCACCCCTGGCGGTGGGTGAGACGCCGAGGGGGAGGCGCCGGCGGACGAGCCGCAGCGACTCGAGGGCCGCGAGATACTTCGAGATGGTCCTGCCGTCCATCCGCAGCGCCCCGGCGATCTCGCCGAGTTCCTTCTCGCCCGAGGCGAGTTGTTCCAGCGTGGCGAAGTGGACCGCCGGCTCTCGCAGTTCCTGACCGACGATCGTCCGGCCCTCGTTCCACAACGGGGAGTCGGGTCGCAGCAGCTGTTCGCTCAAGGCGTTGCGCAGCGAGGTACCACGGAGGGCGGCGAGGTACCGGGGGATGCCTCCGGTGATGGAGTACCGCTCGAACCGTTCCAGGGGCCCGAGCGGGTCCAAAAAGAGCGAGGCGCCGGCCACGTCGAGGGGGCGGACCTCGAGGGGGATGAGCCGGCCGTAGAGCGGGCTGCGTTCCCTCTGGAGGGCCTCCATCTGACCGATGGCGGAACCGCACACGATCAGCTTCAGCCGGGACGTGTCACGCTCCTCCTCGAGGACGGCCTGGATCGACGACAACGTGCGCTCGACCTCGGCTTCAGTGGTTCCGAGCAGCCAGGGGAACTCGTCGATGACCACCAGCAGCCGCTCTCTGCCTGCCAGGCGAAACAGGCTCCGGATCAGCCCGGCGACGTCGGGCAGGTCGGGAACGACGCCCCGGCTGAGCGGAGCGAGCTGGCTGGCGAACCGCGACAGTTGCGAACCCGAGGCCAGCCGCTCGGCGACGAGCACCACCGCCGGCTTCCCGTGGGCGAAACGCCGGCAGAGCCAGGACTTGCCGACGCGCCGTCGACCGTAGAGGTTCATGGGCATGCGTTCGGGGGCGGCCCACCACTCCTCCAGCCGGGCCAGCTCCGACTGACGGTCCAAGAACTGTCCAAGGAGCGGCCACTCATATGGCCGACCGATCATCCGCTCAGCATACTCTCAAGTAGCCTACTTGTGATTCGCGATCATACTAGCTGTCGCTCTCATCGGCCGCCTGACCGCCAACCCCCAAAGCCAACGCCGGCGTCGCTGCCGACGAGGGGGCCGGCCGGTCACGTGCTCATGACGATGGCTAAGTGCAAAAGGTGGGATGGGGGTTGAACACCGTCACGGTCTCCATGTTCGTCGATGCGATGCCGTTGCGGGTCCGGTCATCGAAGGCGCACCAGCGGAGCTGGGCGAAGTCCTCGCCGCTTCCTCCGTCCACATAGTTCCACGGCCCCGAGAAGCGGTCGTGTCCGGCCCAGCCGCAGGCGAGGAAGGCCCGGATCGCCGGGTCGAGCCGCGGGTCGGGACCGCCATGGCTTCCGGTGAACATGAAACTGGCCTGATCCAGATTGAAGTCGTCGCTACCTGCCACGGCCGACGGCAATGAACTTGCCGTCGCCGTTGTCGTCGATCATCTGGTCGCGATACAGGGGTGTCGATCGTCGTCTGTTCCCCACCAGTCGACCGGACCCTGGTTGTAGCACTTGTCGGTGCTTGCCGAATGCGCCTCGGGCAGAGCGACCAGCGAGAGCGTCAGCGTGGCTCAGCACGATCCCCAGCTTCTTCACAACGCCTCCTCCGGGCTGTCTCGGGCCGACGGTACATGGACCCACACAGGGACACCGAAAACGGTTTTCCAATCAGCGAGGTACTTGCCACCTGTAGCACTCGCCTCCGGCGGCTTGCCCGGCCGGGCAGGCAGCCGCACCCTGATCCGTTGGACCCGCCGCGACCGGCTTGGAGGACAGCCCGGGTGCGCGCCGTCGGACGAGGCCGGTGGCGGGGGCGTGAAAGGATCCCGGCGACGGCTTCAGTGTCCGCCGAGGAGCTCGCCGACTTCTAAGGCCACGTCGGGAGACCCCGGGACGGTGACCCTGTCGCCGGGGGCGAGGAACGCCGGTGCGTCGTAGCCGGCGGCCCCGACCGCCTGGCGGTACACCTCGACCGCCCGTCCCGTCAGATCGACCAGCCAGACCTCGTCGATGCCGGCGCGGGAATAGAGCGGGACCTTGACCTCCCGATCGAAGCGCAGCGAGGAATCGGCCACTTCGATGAGGAGCACGATATCGATCGGGCCCGGGTGGTCGCGCTCGTCCCAGCCGGAGCGGATGACCGACACCTCGTGCGGGTCAGAAAGTCCGGCCCGCGATCAGCGGACCGCGGCCCGGCGGTTGCCGAACAGGATCCCGATCCCGATCAGCATGATCCCGGCGGCGAAGCCGGCCATCCGCATGGTCCGGTCACTCAGGCCCGTGTTCGCCAGCCCGGGGGCGGGAGCCGCCGAGTCGGCCGGATCGGTGGCCGGGCGAGTGACGTCAGGCGCCGCCGTGGTCGGGGCCGCCGTGGACGTCGAACACGGCGCGGGCGCCGCCCCCGACCGAGGGGCAGACGTCGGAGTCGTCGCACCGAGCGGGGCCACCGGCGTCGATCCGCCGGAACCGTCCGGGCCCGGGTCACTGCCCGGGGCGGGCGCCGCCGGCGGCACGGTCGCCCCCGAGCCCAGCGCGAGCGGCTCGGTGAGGTCGTCGGGGGCGAGGTCGGAACCGAGCGTGTTCTCGTCGTTCGGGTCGGCCTGGTAGTAGAGCGACGCCTGGTAGCCGATGGCCGGGGGGTTGCCGAGGCACTTCGGGTCGACGACGGCGGTGTAGCCGGTGGCCGGGTCGAAGGTGGCCGCCTGGAGCCCGCACTTCGCGGCGGGCGAAACGTCGTCCTCGTCGTTCTCGTCGACGGGGTAGACCGCACCGCCGAGCTGGCCGGATTCGAGGCGGTACCGGGCTTCGAAGTCCTCCCGGCCGTCGCCGTTGGTGTCGAGGAGCCACTCGGCGTAGGTCTCGTTCGTCTGCCAGGCCCGGTCCTCCCGCGGGTCGGCCATCTTGAGGGCCCGGATGGTGAGGGTCAGCCCGCCGGCCTGGTAGTCGGCCGAGGCGCCCACGATGTCGGCCGCCGGGCCGGGCTCGAAGCCGGTCTCCCCGTGGGCGGTGAGGTCGTCGACCTCGTCGGTGACCTGGCCCACTACCGGGGTGGCCGCCCCGGCCCACGGCGCGGGGGCGAGCAGCAGGGAGGAGGACCCGGCGGCGAGGACCACCGCGCCGAGAGCCAGCGCCACGCGCCTTCCGATGTTCATTGCTCCGACCCCTTCAGTTCCGGGCGGAACCGTGGCCCACGGTTCGCCGCGGGGACGGTTGCGCCTGCTCTGAGAAGTTTCGACACCGACGGGCGCTTCCCTACCGATCGTGGCGGGTTCCGCTGCTTTTTACGGCTTGGCCGGCGCGGTGGTCGGCGCCGGCGCCGGCCCCGGCGCAGGCGGAGTGCCCGGCTCGACGGCGGCCGGGGTGCCCGGCGGGGTCGCCGCCCCCGGCTCGGCCGCGGGCGGGGCGGTCGTCGACGGCGCGGCGGGCGGCGGGGCAACCAGCATGGGGGTCATCCCGTCGTCGGGCGCGATGTCGATGAGGACGGGGGCGTCTTCCCAGGTGTGGTCGGTCTGGTAGTAGTAGATGACCCGGTAGGCGACGCCTCCGGGTTCCCCAGGCAGCTGGGGTCGACGACGGCGGTGTAACCCGTGGCCGGGCTGAACGTCGCCCCGGCCAGGCCGCAGACGATCCCGTCCGGCAACGACGACGCCGGGGTACTGACACCGCCGGTGAGCACGCCCTTGTCGAAGTAGTAGGAGACCTCGAAGTCGTCCCGGCCGTCGGCGTTGGTGTCGACCTCCCACGACAGGAACGTGCCGTCCGCCGCCCAGCTCGGGTCGGTCAACGGGTCGGCGGGTTCCCGCACCATGGCGGTCAGGGAGAGGCCCTCCGGCCGGTACTCGGCCGACACGCCGGTGATGTCGACCCGGCCCGGCGGCGTCGTGGGCTGGCCCTCGTCGGCCACCGCGTCGGCGGCGGTGTCCTCGATGACGACGCCGCCCTCGATCACCGCCGTCGGGACCTTGGCCCCCGAGCCGGAATCCGATCCCGACACCATCATCCCGGCGCCGGCCAGCCCGGCGGCGGCCAGCACCGCCGCCGCGACCACCCCGACCCGCATCCCCTTGCTCATCGACGATCCCCCTCGTGTCCGGGCCGGGGGCCCGCGCGACCGGCGGCCCTTCCCGTCGTGCTTACGGGGAAAGGTTCGACACGGACAGCCTGTGACCTACCGGACGATCCCTCCCGGAATCGTCGAGGGGGAAGAAGTTTCGCCGGAACGGGACAAACCGCACCGCGCCACGGTGCTCCCGCCCCGGCGGCCCGACGAGCCGGACGGCAAAGGGAGTGCGCCCCCGGAATCCGGAGGCGCACTCCCTGTCAGGCTGGTGTTGCTTTCAGTCGGTAACGCTCACTGCAGCGTTACACGCCCTTGCCTTCGAGCTCGATCTCCAGGTCGTTGACCTCGAGGTCGGCCTTCTTCGTACCCTTCGACAGCGGCTTGAACTTGACACGGAGCTTGCAGTCGTCGTTGCCGTCAAGGTCGTCCCCGTCCTCGCACTCGCTCGAGGACGAGATCGAGAAGTGCCGGCTGTCCTCTTCGATATCGAGTTCGCAGTCGTCGCCGCTCTCGTTCTCGATCGTGACGGTCTTGTAGGCGGACTTGCCCTTCTTCACCTTGCCGAACTCGAGCTCGTCCTTGCTGGCGTCGAGGTCACAGTCGCCGTCGCCCGTCGTCGTCGTCGCCGTCGTCGTCACCGCCGTTCGGCTCTCCCACGTCGGGCTGGATCAGCGCCGGCGGTCCCACTCGAGGTCCGCATGCCCGGGTTGTTCGGGAACACAAGACGAGGCTCCCGCCGTCCACGCACGATCGCGGTTGCCCTCAGTGACCAGGGCGTCGCCGCCGGGTCACTGACAACATCCTGGCCGGTCAGAGTGGCGATGTTGGCGCCGGGGCCGGGGTCGACGAACCTGTTCGCCCGCCGGCGACGTTGGACGAGATCGTGAAGATGCCGGGACCGTTGGGCGCAGTATGGGCGCAGTAGGCGGTCTTGGAGCCGTTCGGCGACCAGGAAGGGTTGTCACGCCGCCAGCGGGCAGGGCCGGGCCGGGAACGACAGTCGCGTCGCCTGGAGCACCGACCGGAGCGACCAACAGCGGCCACGTAGTGGTGCCGGTCAGCCTCTCGGTGAAGGCACGCTGCCGCCGCCCGGCGATGTAGTTGCCGTTGGGGCCTCCAGCCGGCGTCTCGATCTGTCAATTGGGCGTCTGAGCGATCTTCATAAAGTCGTAAAGGGCCGCGGGGCGGCGGGTTGGAGTGGTCCGGTAGATGTCGGTATTGGTACAGGAGTTCCTGCGTCAGGGAGGTCGAAGGCAACCTTCTGCCCGTCGGGCGAACAAGTCCGGGTTCGCAACGTCCCCCGCCAAGCGTTGTCTAGGATCTGAGGTTCGCCCTGGGCGGCGAGCTCGATCCGCACCGGGTTCTAAAGTAGTCAGTGACGTTCACTGCGACGATGGTCACCAAATTCATGTGACGACTTGGCAGCGAACTAGTGGTCAGCTAGGTCGGCGGGCCGAGCCGAACTAAGGTTACCGGCGCCAATCTGATCTTAGTTGTAGAAAGACGACTTGTCTCGCCGGCGCCCCGCCGGCAAGCGGATCAGTGCACCGGCCTCGACAACGCAGGCGATTCTTCGTCGGTGCCAGGCGAGGTCGCCTGGGCTGCGGGGGTGCCGATGACGAAGCCGCTGGCGACGAGACCAAGCGTGGCCGGGCGACGACCCCCCGCTTCATGTTGAAACGCATGTATACATTCATCCTTCTTCTCCCTGTTTGCGTCGACGCTTCGTGGAAAGCCGTCCCCCTGCTGATGTGCGCATGTACGGAAAGCCCGAGCGTTTCCTTGTGTTCGTCGGAACAGCCCGACCGACTGGGTCCGGGGACGTGAGCACGCCACGTGCCGTCCCTAGGCCCTCGGCCGGCCCGGCTCTTCCGAGACCCGCTAGGTCCGCGGGCGGATGGATCGGCTTGCCGCATTACTCCCCCTTCTCACGCCCCGCCTTCCCCTTCAGAGGGCGGTGCGCCGTCGATCTCACTGAGAGCGACATTCAGGAGTTCGACCGCCGCTGTCCGAATCCTCCCGATGGATCCGGAAAAAGACAAAGACACGTTAAGAGCCAACTAGAAGCACCCGGGTAGTTCGAGCCGTATTGCTCCTTCGTTCACCAAGCAGGGTCGGGAGGGCGGGACACGTGGCGTGGCAGGAAGGGAGTCTCGGAGGGAGGTCGCGATCGGACACGGACCCGTCCCATCAAGGGAAGACGCTCTGCCCTTTGCCCCGGTCGCGATAGGCTCGGCCCACGTCAGAAATCGAGCTCAATCACCGCCGCGCACCCGGAGAAGCCCGGTGCGGGGCCGCCGTGACCGGCCTGCACGTCAGAACCCCGACACGTCGAGGATCGGCTCGGCGAAGCCGTCGGGGTCCTGCTTGATCGGGCCGGGGGTGGCGGCGTCGAGGATCGCCGTGCGCACCTTGGCCGGGCTCCACCACGGGTGCTTGGCCCGCACCAGCGCCGCGGCGCCGGTGACGAACGGAGCGGAGAAGCTGGTGCCGGAGCCGCCGTCGGAGTACATGCCGTTGAGGAACGTGCTGCCGACGCAGACGCCGGGGGCGGTGATGTCGACGGGCTTGCCGTAGTTGGACATGAAGAAGAACGTGTCGTCCTTCTCGGTGGCGCCGGCGGGCAGGCACGTCGGGGGCTTGCCCTTGCCGCCGGGCTTGCCGTCGGTGTCGGTGAAGGCCGACACCGTGATGACCTCCTCGTAGCTGGCCATGGCCAGCCCGGTGGCGTCGCGGGCGCCGTTGCCGGCGCTGGCCACCACGGTGGTGCCCTGGGCGACCAGCTTGCAGACCGCCCGGTGGAGCGGGTCGGCGGCCGGCGGGTTGGGACACTTCCCGAGCGCCTGGGGGTTCTCGAAGCTCATGTTGACGACGTCGATCTTGGGGCTGTGCTTGAGGATCCAGTCGATCCCGCAGAGCACCGTGGCAGTGGTGAAGACACCGCTGGCGTCGGTGACCTTGACGGCCCAGATCCCGGCACCGGGCGCGACGCCGACGACGCCGATCTTGTTGTCGCGGGCGGCGGCCACGCCGGCCACGAAGGTGCCGTGGCCGCTCTCGTCGTCGAAGGCCTTCTTGGAGCCGCCGGTGCAGTTGACCCCGCCCTTGACGTAGAGGTCGGGGTGGTCGCGGTCGACGCCGCTGTCGACGATGGCGATGTCGGCGTCGACCTTGCCGCCCTTGCCGTCGATCTTGGCCGTCGGGCTCTCGAGGCCCCCGATCCGCGTCAGCGACGCCGTCGGCTTCTGCGGGATACGACGGCACGATCGACTTCGGCTTGACGGCGGCGGCGATCGAAAGTTCTGGTTGGCCGAGACGGCCTCCACGTCGGGGTCGGCCTCGAGCCTGGCCCGGGTGGCGTCGTCGAGGTCGGCGGCGAAACCGTTGAACGCCTTGCCGAGTAGCGGTGGCTGACCGCCGGCCCGCCGACCCGGGAGAGCACCCGGTCGGCCGATGCGCCGTCCCGCAGGACCACGACGTACGTCGCGGCACCCGAGCTCGTCCCGGTGGAGGCGATGACCTTCGCCGGGCTCAACCCGCTGGTGACGAGTGCGAATGCGACCGGCACCACGATCGCTGCGACCCTGCATCGTCTGATGGAACGCACGGCAGACCCCCCGCCATTGCCGATCGCCGGCCAATTCCCGGCGTTCGAGCGGGCGTTTCGGTCCGAACCGGCGCTGCACCTGCCCAACTCCCCATAGCGGGCGAAGCCCCCGGGACGCCCGACAGGCCGACGAAACAGGTCAGACCCACCCACACTGCCGCATCAAGATGTTGCTGATGCTAAGATGCAAAGCCAGTGCGGACCACGATCGATCTCCCCGATGACCTGCACCGCATCGCATCGGCCATCGCCCGCGACCAGGGAATGTCGCTCAGCGAGGCGGTGGCGATGCTGCTGCGCCGGGCGATCGGGGGCGCCGGCGGCTCGGAACTGGCCACGAGCGAACGCACCGGGCTGCCGGTGCTCCGGCTCGGCCGCGTGATCACCAGCGAAGACGTCCGGTCCCTGGACGACGACGAGTGAAGCCCGTCCTCCCCGACGCCAACGTGCTCATCGCCCTGGCCGTCGCCGACCACGTGCACCACGAGCCGGCCGAGGAGTGGTTCTCCCAGCGGAGGGGCCGCTTCGCCACCTGTCCGATCACGCAGGGCGCCCTCGTTCGCCTGGTCGTCCGCCACGGCGCCACGGCGGACCAGGCCGCAGCGCTGCTCGGCGGCGTGACCCGGCACAAGGCGCACGTCTTCTGGCCCGACGACCTCGACTACGGAGACGTCCGGATGGCCGGGGTGGTGGGGCACCGGCAGGTCACCGACGCCTACCTGGCCGAACTGGCCCGCCACCACGGCGGCCAGCTCGCCACCTTCGACGACGGCCTGGCCGCCCTGCACCCCGACGTCACCCTGCCCGTCCCCCTCTGAGGGTGGCCGGCACCATCGGGTGGGAGTTCAGCCGCGGCCACGCCGCTACCGGCGAATCAGATGCAGGCAGGGCCAGGGAATCGTCCTGGAACACTTCGCGGTCGCCGGGGCGCCGCTGCGGATGAGCCCGCCGCGGACCTCGCCGGGTCGGCCGGCGCCACCATGCGTGACGTGTCGGCCTCGTTGGCGTCGACGCGAGCGGAGAGCTCGGCGTTGGCCTCTAGCCGGGCGGCGATCTCGTCGTGGGACATGACGGGCACCAGACGGACGACGCCGTGCTCGTCCGGGCCCTCGACGTGGAAGGCTCCGGCGGTCACCCCGAGGCGCAGCCGGATGGTGCCGGACTCGTCGGGCTCGACGATGTCGCTCCGCGCAGGTTCGGACATGGACCCAGGTTACCTCCAGGTCGATCAGCTGCCGAAGGCCCGTGCCCGTCGTTCCGCTGAGCGCGCAAGATATCTTGCTACTCTGCTGAGCGACAAGATATCTTGGGGGTGTGGAGAACGAGCGACTCGAGCGCATCGAAGCGGCCCTTCTGCCGCTGACCGAAGCGACGGAGGCGGGTTTCGCCGGCACCACCCAGATGATGCGGGTTCTCGAAGCCCAGTTTCGGCTGCTCGACACCCGCATGACCGGCCTCGAAGAGCAGATGACCGAGGTCCTCGGCCGGCTGCGCATCATCGGCGAGCAACTCGCCACGCACACCCACCCGGAGGAGGGCTGATGGCTCCCCGGACCTTGGAGGAGATGCTCGCCGCCGTCGAGGAACTCGCCCGGCAGTTCGAGAACCACGACGCTCTCCTCGGCGACCGCCACGACCGCGACCCGCTCCGGGCGATCCGGGAGGCGTTCGAGGAACGGGCCAGGGCCGAGAAGCGCCTCGCTGACCGCGTCGCCGACGCCCGCGCCGCCGGCTTCTCCTGGGCGGCCATCGGGACAATGCTGGGAACGAGCGGTGAGGCTGCCCGTCAGCGCTACGGACGGCCCGCTGGCTGACTGGGGCTCCGGCAGGCCACTGTTCAGCCGCCGTCTCGCCGGTACCGGCTCTTCCTGTAGGCCGCCACGGATCGGCGGGTGCTCCGCCAGATGCCGTCCGAGCCGAGCTCCGCCTCCAGGCGGCCTCGGCGGGCGGCCTGCCGGAGCGCCGTGGTAGGAGAGGTCTTCGGTGACCAGCGCCGCCAGCGGGACCAGGCGGGCCGGGCCGGCGATGTTGGGCACCACGAAACGGTGGAGGTTGTCGACCACGGACCGGGCGACGAGCTCCGCCGGAGAGGCCCGGGATCGCCCCGGTCAGCCCGGGCCAGGGCGTCGAGGTAGCGGTCGCGCTGACGCTTGAAGATGATGGCCGGCGGATAGCCGAGCCGGACGAGCATGAGGTTGAGCACGAGCCGCCCCGCCCGGCCGTTCCCGTCGAGGAAGGGGTGGAGGCGTTCGAAGGCGCCGTGCAGCCGGGCCAGCTCCTCGGGGAGGTTCCCCGGGGCAACGGTTCCGTCGTGGACCGAGGCACCAAGGGACGTGACGTCGCGCACCCAGTCGGCGACCCACGCCGGCACGTCGGTCCAGGCTGGCGGGCGCATGCCGCGCCGGAATGGAGCGATGTCATGTTGCCGGAAGCTGCCCGGGGACTCATTGGGGGTGGCGTCTGGATGGGGTGCCAAGACCCCCAGACCTGGGCCATGGCGACCTCATGCACCCTCCGCAGTTCGGTGATGGTGAGGAGCGCCCCGTCCGACCAGTCGCCCGGCTCGAGCGCCTGGCCGTACACCCACCGGGCCGCCTCGCCGTAGCCGAGAACCTCGAGGTACTCACGGAGCTGCTTCGCTCCGACCGCCCGCCCCTCCTCGAGGAGGGCGGCCACCTCCTTCAACACCAGGGTGTTGCCCTCGATGGCGGTCGAGTTGTGCGCCTCGAGGTGCCAGATGTCATCCCAGATCTGCTTGGCTTCCGCCGGGCGGGGCAGGCCGCCGAAGCGCTGCAACTCGCTCGCGGCCGCCTCGAACCGGTGGTACAGCGTGGTCCGGCTTGGCCGCCCCCGTGTCGCCATCGAGCTGAGAGTTTCAATCCCTGGGGCGGAGCGCAGCCGCCCGCGAAAATTTGATACAGCAAATCACTAGCGAATTGTACAGAACAAATTCCCCAGCACGGCGTGGATTTGATGCAGGCAAGGGCCAGGGAGTTGTCCGGAACACTTTGCGGTACCCCGCGCTCGGCTCAGCCGAGGCGGCGCACCGTCAGTTGCCGGACCTCCGCGATCCGCTCGAAATCACCGTCGACGTGCACCACGCCGACCCGTGGTGGAGCGCCGTTTCGGCGATCAAAAGGTCAGGAATCGGCGTGCGGTGCCACATGCCGTGATGGTGAGCGAGGTCCCTTTGCAGCTGGAGCGCCCGTTCGAGGACGTCCAGCGGGGCGTCGACCACCTCGAAGGCGTCGTGCAGCTCGGACTGGAGCTGGTCATAATGGCGTGCCGATCGAGCCGAGTAGAGCTGTTCCAGCTCCCCCACCGGGCAGATGTAGAGATGCCCGGCCAACTCTTCGAGCTGGGCTCCGACGCTGCCTTCACCGGCCCGTGCCCGCGGCACTCTTGTCCAATACCCAGCCGGCTACCGCCACATCTCCTCCGAGGCGAGGACTTCCACATCCACGTGGCTCCTCAGGCGGTCAAGGTACCGACGCTGCCGGTCGGCCCGCAGGGAATTTTCGTTCTCCGCCTGGTCGGCGGCCCGCCTCAACGCCTCTTCCACCGTGGCCCGCGTCGTCACACAGCCCAAAGCCCGCTTCGCCCTGGCCAGTAGCGCCTCATCGATCTCGATCGTGGTTCGTTTGGGCATGCATACATACTATCGTGAGGCGATGTACATATCGCCCAGCGAGTTGGCCCAGCCGGCTGGTGGCGGAAGGCTTCGTCGGGTGGGAGGTCAGCCGGGGCGCCGGTACCGATCCTTCCGATAGGCCGCCACGGATCGGCGGGTGCTCCGCCAGATGCCGTCGGAGCCGAGCTCCGCCTCCAGCCGGCCTCGACGGGCCGCTTGCCGAACCGAGCGACGTGACGTCGCGCACCCAGTCGCCAACCCCGCCGGCACGTCGGTCCAAGCTGGCGGGCGCATGCCCCGCCGGAACGGAGCGATGTCATGTTGCCGCAGATGTCATCCCAGATGTGCTGGGCTTCCGCCGGGCGGGGCAGGCCGCCGAAGCGCTGCAACTCGCTCGCGGCCGCCTCGAACCGGTGGTACAGGGTGGTCCGGCTCGGCGGCCCCCGTGTCGCCATCGAGCTGAGGTTCTCAATCCCCGGGTCGGAGCGCAGCCGCCCGCAAGAACTTGATACAGCAAATCACTACCGAATTGTAAAGAACAAATTCCCGAGCCCGCATCGATTTGATGCAGGCGAGGGCCAGGGAATTGTCCGGAACACTTCGCGCAGCGGGCGCCGCCGCGGCTCAGCCCGTCCGGGGCCCGGGTTAGGTTACCTCCAGGTCGATCAGCTGCCCTCGGGAGCGCACATCCGGGTTCGGGGAAATCGGACCCCGGCGCGGCCGGCATGGGCCGTGGCGGCAAGAGTCCGCGCACCGAAGCGGTTGTAAAAATGCAACCGTTTCGGTATCGTGAAAGCTGTGGCCGACATCACCGTCAAGAATGTCGATGAGGAAGTCCTGTCCCGGCTGGCGCAGCGAGCTGAGGCCGAAGGCGTCTCTGTCCAGGAACTCGCCCGGCGGGCCCTCGCCCGAGCCGCGGCGGTGCCCGACCTCGAGGATCAGCTGCGATCCCGGCGGGCAGGACGGGTGCCGATGAGTTGGCAGGAGTTCGAAGCCAGGCGCCGGCACCGAGGTTCGTGATCCGCCTCGGATCAGCAGTCCTCGATCTGAGCGCGCTGGCGGCGCTCGTCGGCGTCGTTCCGCTCGATCCGCCGGTCGTTGACACGGCGATAGCCCCCGATACGGCGCTCGCCGACCTCTGCGATCTGCTCCGCACATTCCACGAACACCGCCCCGTCGACGTCCACGGCGATCTGGTCCTCGTCGGAGCAGCGGTGTCGGAGTGGGTTCCCGTGCCTCGCTACCTGGCAACCCTCACGGAACTGGCGTGCGCCCGCAGCGACCTTCCGATCGGTGACGTCGCCGCCCTGGCATTGGCACGGGCTGCTCGGCTGCCGCTGGTCACCGGCCTCGCCGATCTGGCGGCAGTCGATCCCGAGGTTCCGGTGGTGGTCCTCGCCCGCCTTCCCCAGTAGCTCAGCCTCCCGGCCCACGCGCCCGACACCGCTTACTCTGACGGCATGGCCCTCCCGTCGGGAGTTCCGCTGACCTTGGCCGACCTCGAGGCCATGCCCGACGACGGGCGGCGCTACGAACTCATCGGCGGCGCCATCGTGATGACGCCGGCGCCCTTGCCGCTCCACCAGCGGGTCTCGCGCAACCTCGGGCGCCTCATCGAGAACGCCGCCCCCTTCGGCAGCGAGGTGTTCGATGCCCCGATCGACCTCGACCTGCCCGGCGGGCAACGGGTCCAGCCCGACCTGGTGGTCGTTCCGGCCGCCTCCGTGGGGACCAAGCGCCTGACCCTGCCCGTCCTGCTCGTCGTCGAGATCGTCTCCGCCGGATCGCGCACCAACGACCGAGCCACGAAACGGCTCGCCTACGCCGAGGCGGGCGTTCCCGCCTACTGGCTTGTCGACCCCGACGACGGCCGGGTGACCTGCCTGCGCCTCGCCGGTAGCGCCTACGAACCCTACGCCGAGGGACCGGCCGTCGATGTCGACTGGCCCCTCGCCGTGCGCATCGACGTCGCCGCCCTCACCCGACCCGCCGGGGTGTGAGGTGCCCGTCGTTCTTCTGCGCGCGCAAGATATCTTGCTGCTCTGCTGAGCGACAAGATATCTTGGGGGTGTGGAGAACGAGCGACTCGAGCGCATCGAAGCGGCCCTTCTGCCGCTGACCGAGGCGACGGAGGCGGGTTTCGCCGGCACCACCCAGATGATGCGGGTTCTCGAAGCCCAGTTTCGGCTGCTCGACACCCGCATGACCGGCCTCGAAGAGCAGATGACCGAGGTCCTCGGCCGGCTGCGCATCATCGGCGAGCAACTCGCCACGCACACCCACCCGGAGGAGAGCTGATGGCTCCCCGGACCTTGGAGGAGATGCTCGCCGCCGTCGAGGAACTCGCCCGGCAGTTCGAGAACCACGACGCTCTCCTCGGCGACCGCCACGACCGCGACCCGCTCCGGGCGATCCGGGAGGCGTTCGAGGAACGGGCCAGGGCCGAGAAGCGCCTCGCTGACCGCGTCACCGACGCCCGCGCCGCCGGCTTCTCCTGGGCGGCCATCGGGACAATGCTGGGAACGAGCGGTGAGGCTGCCCGTCAGCGCTACGGACGGCCCTCTGGTCTGACTGTGTGAGGAGCGCCCCGTCCGACCATTGGCCCGGCTCGTGCGCCTGGCCATACCCCCACGTCGCCGCCCTCACCCGACCCGCCGGCGTTTGACCGCACCAGCCGGTAGGCTGCCGGTGATGTCAGATCGCGGAATTGACATCACCGTCCTCGGCGGCGCAGACTGTGGTCCATGGCGGGGCCGACGTTCCCACTCCGATTCCGAAACGAACGGATTCGAGCACTCGTCCGCGAGGTCGCCGAGCGGGAGGGCATCAGCCAGAACGAACTGCTCGAGCAGGCCGCCGAGCATGAGGTCATCGCCCGGGGCGCGCTGCTGGCCCGCGACCTCGAGGTGTCACTGGAACGGCTGCGGGCAGCCACGAAGGCCGCCAGCGCCGAGCTGGTCGAGCGCAGCATCGCCGACTTCAGTCAGGGGGAAGCGAGACCGGATCCGCTCAGGGCGCGCCGGCTGCGCCCGCCGGGCAGCACCCGGCAGGGCGACGGCGGGCTCGGGGCCGTGGCGGCGTTCCGGCGGGGCGCCTGACGACCGGTGCCGGGCCCGAGCTGGGACGACGACGATCCAGCCGACGTCGCGACGATCAGCGCCAATTGCCACGCATTGCTGGACAGCCTGGCCGCGGCGGCACCGGATCGGGCGCTCCCTGCGCTCGCCGACGTGTGCGAATGGCACGGCCGCATCTATCACGGCTGCGCAGTAGCGGCGTCGGCCTACGTCGCCAACTTCCGAGGCGACCCGGCCCACCCTGAGCTCGCCGACTATGAAGTGGGCGTCGGATCGATGCTGGCCGACGGCCTGCCCGAGAAGGTCGGAGTCTGGGCGGCCGACGTCGAAACTTCGCTGGCCGACTTCATCGCCGGGGTCCACGCCGCCCTGGGTGTACTGGACACGGCGATTCCTCCGGGGAAGCGGCCGCGCAGTGTCGATGAGCTCCACGAGGTGGTGGCGCTCATCGCCGAAGTCCACGGCGAGTGGATCCGGATCCACCCGTTCGCCAACGGAAACGGACGCACGGCCCGGGTGTGGGCGGCCTTTCTCGCCCTCCGCTACGGGCTCCCGGTGTTCGTCACCTTGAGGCCGCGCCCTGGCGACGTCGCCTACACCCGAGCGGCCATGCGCTCGATGGGCCGCCCGCCAGCCTTCGAGGGCGACCACACGGAAGCGGCCGCGGTCTTCGCCCACCTGCTGACGCTGTCGCTGCTGTCCTAGCCGTGGCCTGACAATCGGAGTTGCTCGCCCGAATGTGACCCGAGCTCCTAGCCAAATTCCACAGGTGTCTCTAGCCGTTTCCCGCAGCGGCCTTCGCCGCCGAACCGGTGCTCGTCTGGTGGGCGGTGCCCTCGTCGCTCAGGTTCTGCTGGAGCCCTTCGCCGTAGACCTTCCCGTCGCAGCCGACGGCGGTGCAGCCCGGGGTGGCGCTGGGCCCGATGTTGTGGGCGCCCAGGCCGTCGTCGGCCGTCGGAGACCAGTACTCCTGCGTGATCACGTTCTCCGGCGTCGGGTTGGTCCACGGCCCGGGGTCGGCCACGGGCCGGTCGGTCACCGCCCGCATCAGCAGCCGGAACCACTCGTGGTAGCCCTCGCCCTGGATCCCCTGGTAGGGGAACTGCTCGATGTCGCCGGCCTGGCGGTCCATGTCCTCGCCCGTCCGCACGATCACCATACCCAGGCTGGGGATGACGAAGATGTGCTGGCCCCGCCAGCCGTAGCCGAAGAACATGTCGCGGGGCGCGCTGGCGATCGGCGGCCGCTTGACGATGTGGCGGCCCGGCATGCCCCAGGTGACGAACCAGTCGGCGGAGTTGTCCCACACGGCCAGGCCGAAGGCCGGGTTCAGCGCGATGCCCTTGACCGCCTCGGCCATGTAGGCCTCGTCGACAAGCCGCCGCCCGTCCCAGGCACCCTGACCCAGCATCAGGTGACCGATGCGGGCGTAGTCCTCGGGCCGCATGAAGATGTGGTAGGCGCCCTCGCTGTTCCCGGCCCGGTCGCGATACCAGTACCAGTGGTTGCGGGGGATGCCGATCGGCCCGAACAGCTCGTCCTGGGCGAAGTCCTGGACGTCGCGCCCCACCGCCTGGGTCAGGGCGTAGGCGGCCAGCGTGTAGCCCCACTGGTGGTACTCGAACTCCTGTCCCCGGCGGACGGGTGAAGGGCGTGGCCAGCACCTCTCGCACCTGATCCACGCCGCCGACGGGCGTCCAGGTGGCCGGGTTGCCCTCCCGGCCCCAGTGCATGCGCAGCCCGTGGGTGGACGTGAGGAGCTGGCGGAAGGTCAGGGCCCGGTGGGCGGCGTCGCCCAGCCCGGCCGGGAGGTACTTGTCGACCGGGTCGTCGAGCGTGAGGATCCCCATCGTCTGGGCCCGGCCGACGAGGAGCGACACGACGCCCTTGGTCAGGCTCCAGCCGTGGCGGGCCTTGTGCTCGTAGACCGGGTCGAGCCGGCTGGTGGCGATGAGGCAGCCGAACCGGTAGACCCGGACCGACTCGGCGCTGCGGCTGGTGGCGAAGTCGATCGCCTCGGCCAGCTTCGAGGCGTCGAGGGCCACGTCGGCGGGCTGGGCCACCGGCCACGTCGCCGCCGGGTGGGCGCACCGGCTGAACGGCCCGCCGTCCGCCGCCCCGGCCGGGTCGGCCTGACCGCTCCACGGCCCGCTCACGGCGGCGAGCACCACCACCGCCGCGCCGATAGTCCTCATGCGCCGAGACACCATTGGCCCGTCCTCCCCCTGTACCGGACGCCCGCTCCCGTCTCGCCCCGGGCGGGCTAGCAGGAAGTATTGCCGCTGATCAGGCGGAACACGAGGGCAGCCGGACGCGACGGCCTCAGCTCAGCGGAGGGAGAGGGATTTGAACCCTCGGGACTTTCGTCCGGCGATTTTCAAGACCGCACCGTTCGGCCGCTCCGGCATCCCTCCGGGGAAGGAGGCTAATCGCGCCGGCTGGGCGTCCCGCAGCCCGACTCGGCGGCTACGCGGCCTGGTTCGGAGGGCCGTGGGGGTGCCCCTGCTGGACATGGTGCAGGAGCTCGACGAAAACGAGGTCGACCTTCTCGCCCAACGTCCGCACGTCCGTCCGCACGTCGGCTACGTCAGCCCGCAGCTCCCCCCGGAGCTCGCTCATCTCGGCCCGCAACTCGCTCCGAAGCAGGCCCATCTCTCCCCGCACTTCGGCCATCTCACCTTTGAGCTCGGTCCGCAGCTGCCCCATCTCACCGCGCAGGCCAGTGCCTAGCTGCGCCATCTCGCCGCGCAGGCTTTTGAACTCGCCTCGGAGGAGCCCCCACAAGGCGATAACCACGCCCACCGCGGCGATAAAGGTCGTGACCACTTCCATGATCCCTCCGCTTCCCCAGTCTACCGAGAAGGCCGAAACTCACCTCCTCGTTGGCCGACGCCCACGAACTCGTCGAAGCGGGGTTCCCCAGCTGCCCTACCTTCACCGCGGGCAGCTCCCACGATAACGGCGGGGTGTGACACCGCTCGGGGTGAGACCGACAGCCGCGGCGGCGATCAGCCCAGGATGGCGAGTCCGGCGATCACGGCCAGCACGGTGAGGGTGACGGCGAGAAGGGTGCCGCCCTCACCCCGTCCGCCGATGCGGCTTCCGATGGGGACGAGCAGGCCGAGGACCACAGCGAGGAGCAGCGGGGTGGCGAGCATCGAAGATCCTCCCGGTTCGCAGCCGACAGCGTTCCTGGAACACATCGGCACAAACCGAACGAACCTTTAATCGGTAATTCGCCCCTCCACCCGGGTGAAGCCGGTCCAGGGGCGCAGGACGTCGGGCACCACCAGCGCGCCGCCCTCGTCCTGGTAGTGCTCGAAGAGGAACAGCAGCGTGCGGCCGACGGCGCAGGCGGTGCCGTTCAGGGTGTGGAGCAGCGACGTACCGCTCTCCGAGCCCTTCATCCGGGCGCCGAGGCGGCGGGCGGAGTAGTCGGTGTAGTTGGAGCACGACGTCAGCTCCCGGTAGCGGCCCTCCGACGGGAGCCACACCTCGATGTCGTACTTCTTGGCCGCCGGGGCGCCGAGGTCGCCGGCGGCCACGGCGATGACCCGGTAGGGCAGGCCGAGCCCGCCGACGATCGACTCCTCGATGGCCAGCATGGCCTCGTGCTCGTCCCAGCTCGTCTCGGGGTGGGCGTAGCTGAACATCTCCACCTTGTCGAACTGGTGGACCCGGAAGATGCCCCGGGTGTCCTTCCCGTAGGTGCCGGCCTCCCGGCGGAAGCACGACGAGAAGCCGGCGTAGCGCTTCGGCAGCAGAGACTCGTCGAGCGTCTCGCCCAGGTGGATCCCGGCCAGGGGCACCTCGGAGGTGCCGACCAGGAACAGCTCGCCGCCGTCGACCTCGTAGACCTGGCTGCGGTCGGTGGGGAAGAACCCGGCCGCCTCCATCATCGACTCCCGCACCAGCACCGGCGGGACGACCGGGGTGAAGCCGTCGTCGACCAGCTTGCCCATCACCCACTGGACGAGGGCCAGCTCCAGCAGCACGGCTTCACCCTTTATATAGGCGAAGCGGCTGCCGCTCATGCGGGTGGCCCGCTCGGTGTCGACGAACCCGAGGCGCTCGCCCAGCTCGGCGTGGTCGAGACCGGCGGCGGGGGCGGCCGGCGTGTCGCCCACGACCCGCACGACCTCGTAGTCCTCCTCGCCGCCGTCGGGCACCGACGGATGGGCCGGGTTCGGCACCCGGACCACCACCTCGTTGAACCGGGCCTCGGCCTCGGCCAGGAGCGGCTCCCGGGCCGCCAGCTCGTCCTTCAGGGCGGCGGCGGCGGCGATCTTGGCCGGCCGCTCGTCGGGCGCCGCCCGGCCGATCTCCTTGGAGGCGGCGTTCTGGCGGGCCCGGAGCTCCTCGACCTCGCCGAGCGCCGCCCGCCGGGCCTCGTCGGCCGCCAGGACCTCGTCGATCAGCCCCGGTGCGACCCGCTTCCGTTCGATCCCGGCCCGGTACTCGGGCTCGGTGCGCAGCCGGCGGACGTCGATCATCGGCTCGACCTCGCAATTCCTGTGGCGTTGTGCCCCCTGGAGGGGGCTTCTCGCCACAGGTATTCCGGCGAGCCCGGGGAGGGAGAGCGGTGGGTGGGCTTCCTCACGGCCGCCGTCCTCACTGGTAGTGCACCCGGGCCCGGAGGCCGTCGACCCAGCCCGACGCCGCCCGCCACGCCTTGCCGGCCGCCTGGCGGCGGGCGCCCGCCTCCCGGCCGGCGGCGGCGTACGACCCGAGGAACCGCACCTCGTGCTTGGCCGCCAGGCTCCGCAGGACATCGGCCACCAGCTCGTCGGACAGGTGCCCTTCGAAGTCGATGATGAAGCAGTAGCTGCCGAGCTCCCGCTTCGTCGGCCGGGACTCGAGCTTGGTGAGGTTGATCCCCCGGGCGTTGAACTCCTGAAGGATGGTCAGCAGCCCGCCCGGCCGGTCCTGGTGCGTCTGGAATACCACCACCGTCGTCTTGTCGTGCCCCGAGCGGGCCGGGATGCCGTGGCCGATCAACACGAAGCGGGTCGAGTTCTCGGCGTGGTCGTGGATGCCCGCGGCCACCACCTCGAGGCCGTACATCTCGGCGGCCAGTCGAGGAGCGATGGCGGCCCGCCCGGCCGCCCGGGAGCGGGCCACGTCACGGGCGGCCTCGGCCGTCGAGTTGGCCGCCTGCACCTCGACACCGGGCAGCTTCATGGCCAGCCAGTCGCGGCACTGGGCGCTGGCGATCGGGATGGAGACGACGGTCTTCACGCCGCTCAGCTTCGTGCCCGGCTTGGCGCAGAGGTTGAGGTCCACCGGCACGACGATCTCCCGGTGGATGAACAGGTGCTCCGACGCATCGAAGGCCAGCGTGTCGAGCGTCTCGTTGACCGATCCCTCGATGGCGTTCTCGATCGGGACCACGCCGAGCTCGGCCCGGCCGGCGTCGACCTCGAAGATCGTCTCGGCGATCGACCGCACCGGCACCAGCTCCCCGGCGGCCAGATCCGGCTGCGACAGCAGCGCCTGCTCCGTGAACGTCCCGGGCGGGCCGAGGAAGGCGATCCGCGGCGGGGCCGCCGAGGTCCTCGGAACTCGCGACGAACGGGCGGGGGGCGCCATCGCCTCGCCATCCTAGTGAGCGGCCTCCCGGGCCCTCGCCCCCACAGTGCTTTCAGGCGGTCCGGCGCTCTAGCGTGGCGCCCATGGTCGACCCCAGCCTGCGGGATCTGCTGGAGGACGTCGCCGGCGGCGCCACCTCGCCGGCGGCGGCCCTCGAACGCCTCCGCAGCCTCCCCTTCGCCGACCTCGGCTTCGCCCGGGTCGACCACCACCGCCCGCTCCGCCAGGGGTTCCCCGAGGCCGTCTACGCCCCGGGGAAGACGCCGGCCCAGTGCGCCGCCATCGTGGCCGAGCTCGTCGCCGGCCCAGGCGGTGGCGCCGCCGGCCGCGACCCGGCGGACGGTGGCCCGAGCCTCGCCGGCCGCGACCGGGCGGACGGCGGTGCGGACCTCGCCAGCCCGGGGCCTCGCCGGCACCGGGCCGGTCCTCCTCACCCGGGCCGACGAACCCACCGCCTCCGCCGTTCTGGCCGAGGTCCCCGGCGGGCCGCTACGAGCCGGTGGCCCGGCTCGCGGTGTGGAAGCCGCTCCCCCGGCGGACGGGCTCCGCCGTCGTCGCCTGCGCCGGCACCGCCGACCTGCCGGTGGCCGAGGAGGCCGCCGCCACGTTGGCCGCCCTCGGCTGGCCGCCCGTCCGGCTGACCGACGTCGGCGTGGCCGGGATCCACCGGCTGCTGGTTGAGGAGCCCGTCCTCCAGGCGGCCGACGTGATCCTGGTGGTGGCCGGCATGGAGGGCGCCCTGGCGTCGGCCGTCGGCGGCCTGGCGGCGGCGCCGATCGTGGCCGTCCCGACCAGCGCCGGCTACGGCTCCTCGCTGGAGGGCGTCACCGCCCTCCTGGCCATGCTGGCCAGTTGCGCCCCCGGAGTGGCCGTGATGGGGATCGACAACGGCTACGGCGCCGCCTGCGCCGCCGCCCGAATCCTCGGCGCCCTGGAACGGGCCCAAACGCCATGACCTGCGTTCGTGCGCAACAGACGTCCGTTGCAGAAGAACGCCGGAAGGCCGGGACATGACCACCGTCGCCTGGTTCCACTGCTTTGCGGGCATCGCCGGAGACATGGCCCTCGGCGCCTGCCTCGACGCCGGGGCTCCGCTCGACGAGGTCATCGGCATCCTGGAGCGGCTGCCGATCAGCGGCTGGGCCCTGGAGGCGGAGCTGGTCATGCGGGGCGGGCTGGCCGCCACCAAGGCCAACGTGAAGGCCAAGCCCGACGGGATCACCCGCACCTACGGGCACATCGCCGGGATCATCGAGGAGGCCCGCCTGCCCGACCGGGTGCGGGCGCGGGCCCAGCGGGTCTTCCTGCTCCTGGCCGAGACCGAGGGCCGGCTCCACCGCCGGCCGACCGCCTCCGTCCACTTCCACGAGGTCGGCGGGATCGACGCCATCGTCGACATCGTGGGCACCTGCGCCGCCCTGGAGACGCTCGGCGTCGACGAGGTGTCGGCCTCGACCGTCCGGGTGGGGACGGGCATGGTCCGCACCAGCCACGGCCTGCTGCCCAACCCGTCGCCGGCGGTGGTCGACCTCCTCAAGGAGGCGCCGGTCATCGGCCTCGACGTCAACGCCGAGCTGACCACCCCCACCGGCGCCGCCCTGCTGGCCGGCCTCTGCTCCGGCTACGGTCCGCTCCCGGCGATGCGCCTCCTGGGCAGCGGCTTCGGCGCCGGCACCAAGGAGCTGGGGACGCTGCCCAACCTCGTGCAGGTGGCGGTGGGCGAGACCGCGGCCGTCCAAGGGCCACCGGCCGGCGAGCCACTCGCCCTCCTCGAGGCCAACCTCGACGACATCGGCGGCGAGGTGATCGCCCACGCCGTCGAGGCCATCCTGGCCGGCGGCGCCCTCGACGCCTGGACCGCCCACGTGACCATGAAGAAGGGCCGCCCCGGCGTGGTCGTCTCCGCCCTGGTCCACCTGCCCGACGCCCCCCGCCTGCGGGACCTCATCGCCCACGAGACCGGCACCCTCGGCGTGAGGGTCACCGTCGTCGACCGCTGGCCCTTCGCCCGCCAGCCCGACGAGGTGGAGGTCGAGGGGCTGCCCGTCCGCATCAAGCGGACGGCGCTGCGGGTGAAGGTCGAGTACGAGGACGCCGCCCGCGTCGCCCGCCACACCGGCCTGCCGCTGCGGGAGGTTGTGTCGCGGGCCGAAGAGGAGGCCCGCCGCACCTCGGCCCCGCCCGACGAACCCCGCCGCCTCCGGCCCGCCCCCGACGACTCCGATGGAGGAACAGCTCCGTGACCTACGAGGACATCCTCTACGACCGCGACGAGTCCGGCATCGTCACCATCACCATCAACCGGCCGGAGAAGCTCAACGCCTTCCGGGCCGAGACGGTCGACGAGCTGACCGACGCCTTCCGCCAGGCGTGGGCCGACCGGGGCTGCGGCGTCGTCATCATCACCGGGGCGGGCGAGAAGGCCTTCTGCGTCGGCGGCGACCAGTCGGCCCGGGGCTCGGGCGGCGGTTACAGCATCACCGCCCGCTCCGACGTCGGGATCGACATCGACGACCTGCACACGATCGTCCGCGACATCCCCAAGCCGGTCATCGCCGCCGTCAACGGCTACGCCATCGGCGGCGGTCACGTCCTCCACGTCCTCTGCGACCTGACCATCGCCGCCGACCACGCCCGTTTCGGCCAGGTCGGCCCCAAGGTCGGCAGCGTCGACCCCGGCTTCGGCACCGCCTACCTGGCCCGGGTCGTCGGGCAGAAGAAGGCCCGGGAGATCTGGTACCTCTGCCGCCAGTACTCGGCCGAGGAGGCCCTCCAGATGGGGTTGGTCAACACGGTCGTCCCCCAGGAACGGCTGATGGAGGAGGCCCGGGCCTGGGCCGCCGAGATCCTCCAGAAGAGCCCCACCGCCCTCAAGCTGGCCAAGGCCAGCTTCAACGCCGACACCGAGAACATCCGGGGGATCGCCGCCCTCGGCATGACCGGCCTGGCCCTCTACTACGACACCGACGAATCGGCCGAAGGCACCGTCGCCTTCCAGGAGAAGCGGGCGCCCGACTTCGGGCGGTTCCGCAAGTGAGCGACCGGCCGGTCGCCCTCGTCACCGGCAGCTCCCGGGGCATCGGCCGGGCCACCACCCTGCTCTTCGCCGAGCGCGGCTACGACGTCGTTATCCACTACCGGCGCGACGAGGAGGCGGCCGAGGCGACAGCCAAGGAGGCCCGGGCGGCCGGGGCGGAAAGCCTCGTCGTGCAGGGCGACCTCCAGGACGCCGAGGTCCCGGCCCGACTCCTGGCCGAGGTGGGCGACCGCTTCGGGCGACTCGACGCCCTGGTGGCCAACGCCGCCTCCACCGCCTTCAAGCCCCTCAGCGAGGTCGGCGCCCGCCACCTCGACCTGACCATGCGGACTGTCGTGCAGTCCTTCCTGCTCCTCTCCCAGGGTGCGGTCCCGCTGATGGCCGGCCGGCCGGGGGCGATCGTGGCCGTCTCGGGTTTCGACTCCCTCCGGGTGGTGGCCAACCACGGCCTGCTGGGGGCGGCCAAGGCGGCCCTCGAGCAGCTCGTGCGGTACCTTGCCGTCGAGTTCAGGCCCCACGACATCGCCGTCAACAGCGTGCTGCCGGGGTTCGTCTCCACCGACTCGGCCCGGATGTGGGCCGACACCAGCCACCCCGGCGGCTGGGCCGCCTTCGAAGCGGAGTGGGGCTCGACGCCGGGAACCATCATCACCCCGGAGGAGATCGCCGAGATCATCGCCTTCCTCTGCAGCCCGGCAGGACGCTGCATCCGCGGTCACAACCTGGTCGCCGACGCCGGCGTCACACACCCGTTCCGATAATCGCCGGAGTGGAGTTATCGGCGGACGGGACCTCATGGCCCAGCCGAGCGGTCAGGGACGGGTGGCCAGCAGCAGAAACTCCGGGTGCTCGAGGTCGGGCGGACGGGCGGCATAGTCGCCGGGCGTCACCGACCACACCTGGTCGGGTCGCAGCCCGGCGGCCTCGGCCATCAGGCGGAGCTCCCGGGGGGTGAAGCAGGTGGTCCAGAGGTCGGCGGGCACCTCGACGCCGTCCTCGTTACGGACGGCCGTGTGCTCATGGTTCACGCCCCGCTCGGCGTCGAACGAGTCCGTGTCCCCGGCGAACCGCACCTGGAAGTAGGCGGAGAAGGCGGTGATGGCGAGCCGGCCGCCCGGCCGCAGCGCTCGCGCCATCCCGTCGAGAACGGAGCGGTCCGGGTCGAGCTGGCCCGCCCCGGTGTCGGCCGCGCCGGCGGAGAGGCCGAAGGCGCCCTGGCAGAGGGAAATCACGGCGTCGAACTCGGCATCGAACCGGAGGGCCCGGGCGTCGGCCCGCTCGAATCGCACCGGCGACCCCGGCAGCGTGGCCGCCCGGGCGAGGCCGATGAACCGCTGGGAGATGTCGACGCCGACGACGTCGAAGCCACGACCCGCCAGGGCGTGGGCGTGGCGGCCAGGCCCGCAGCCGACGTCGAGAATCCGGGCTCCCGCCAGAAGGCCGAGGGCGCCAACGAGGAAGTCGACCTCCTGCTCGGTCCCCTTGGTAAAGGAGTACCTCAGGTACGCCGACCCGAGATGGTCAGCCACGTCCTCGAACCAATGGCGCTCTGGCCCGCGCTCCACGGCCGCAGCATCGCGCGCCGTTGCCGCAAGCGCGACCGGTTGCGCTAGAGGCTCTGGGACCAGGGCTTTTACCCCACGAGCGCAACCGGTCGCGCCCGTGGACAGCGACGAACGACTCGTGAGTGAGGTCGGCCACGATCGGTCGGGCCGGCGAGAGGGGCGAGCGGCCCGCTGAGAGGATCCGTCGCGGCCGCTAGCCTCCGGCCTCTTACCGACCGGGAACATGGAGGACGGGTGTGGCAGAGCACTTCCTGGACATGGCCAAGGCCGATCCCAACGGCCCGGCGATCATCGACGAGATCGCCACGGTCACCCGCACGGAGCTCAACGAGCGGGTCAACCGGCTCGTCAACGGGCTGCGGGCCGCCGGCGTGGGCCCGGGCGACGCCGTCGCCGTCCTCTGCGGCAACCGCCACGAGTACGTCGAAGCGGTCATGGCCTGCGGCGTGGCGTCGTGGATCCTCGTGCCGCTCAACTGGCACCTGACCGGCGAGGAGCTGGCCTACATCCTCAACGACTCCGACACCCGGGCCATCCTGGCCGACACGGAGTTCGCCGGCGTGGCCGCCGAGGCCCTCAAGGAGACGCCGGGCGTCACCGTCCGCCTGGCCATCGGCGAAGGGCCCGCGCCCGAAGGCCTCGACAGCTACGCCGACGTCCTGGCCGCCGCCTCCCCCGACGAGCCGGCCGACCAGGCCAGCGGCACCTACATGTTCTACACATCGGGCACCACCGGGCGGCCCAAGGGCGTGCGGTCGACGTCGTTCGTCATTGGCATGCCCGTCGCCGTCCACGCCTCGATCCTCACCGGCCTGGCCGGGATGCTCCAGGTGCCCGAGGGCGGCGTCTGCCTGGTCAACGCACCCCTCTACCACGGCGGCCCGTTCCTGTTCTCCATGTTGCCGGCCTACCGGGGCGCCACCCTGCTCATGCGTCGCCGGTTCGACCCCACCGAGATGCTCCGTCTCATCGACGAGTACCGCGTGACCACGGCCTATGCCGTCCCGACCCACTTCGTCCGTCTGCTCCGCCTACCCGACGAGGTGAAAGCGGGGTTCGACGGCGGGAGCCTCAAAGCGGTGTTCCACACGGGCGCTCCGTGCGCCCCCGAGGTGAAGCGGCAGATGCTGGAGTGGTGGGGGCCGGTGATCCACGAGCTCTACTCGGCCACCGAGAGCGGCGGGCTCGGCTGCTTCGTGACCGGCGACGAATGGCTGACGAAGCCCGGCACCGTCGGCAAGCCGCTCCCGGTCATGGCCATTGAGATCGTCAGTGACGAGGGCGAGGTGCTCCCCGCCGGCGAGGTCGGCACCGTCTACATGCGCAACCTGATCGGCGGCGACTTCACCTACCACGGCGCCCCGGAGAAGACCGCCGCCGCCCACCGGGAGCCCGGCGTGATGACCGTCGGCGACGTCGGCTACCTCGATGAGGACGGCTACCTCTTCCTCTCCGACCGCAAGATCGACATGATCATCTCCGGCGGCGTGAACATCTATCCCGCCGAGATCGAGGCCGTGCTGGTCAACCACCCCGCCGTGCTCGACGTCGCCGTGTTCGGCATCCCCCACGACGAGTTCGGGGAGGAGGTCAAGGCGGTGGTGGAGCTGGCGCCGGGCCACGAGCCGTCTGACGGCCTGGCGGCCGAGATCACCGCCTACGCCCGGGAGAAACTGGCCGGCTACAAGGTGCCACGCTCGATCGACTTCACCGACGAATTCCCCCGCACCGAGACGGGAAAGCTGGTGAAACGCGAGCTTCGCGACCCGTACTGGCAGGGCCGGGAACGATCGATCTGAGCCGGCGTCCAGCCGAGACCGTCACACCCGATCGCTACCCTACGGTCGGCTTCGGAGCGGGCCCCGAAAACGCTCTCCTTGCACTTCGACGAGTGGAGGAGGGCAGCGTGTCCGACCCGAGTCAACCGCCGACCAACATCGAGTTCACGCTCGAGGAAGCAGAGCGCCTCTTCAGTACCCTCGAAGACGCCGCCGATTTCCTCGCCCGACTGATGGCCCGCGAGCGACTTCAAGTTGCCGACATGCTTCCGGCCTTCACCGCCATCGAGTACCAACTCAGCGTCCTCAGCTCTAAGTTGGGGTATCGGCAAGGAGGCACTAATGCCCGTTGAGATCCTGCGTCTGGCCGAGGCGGCCCGCCGACTCGGTGTGCCCACACTCGAGATCGTTCAAATGGTCACGCGGCGGGAGATCGACTACGTGCTGGTCGACGGTGTGCCGCGGCTTCCCGAGACGGTGGTGGCGGAATTGAAGGAGCGCCGCCAGGCGTCCTGAGCTCGGTGGTCAGATCACTGGGCGGCGGCGTGGCCTCGAATGCGGGGCTCCGGTCAGTTCTGGCTGCCGAGACCGGCCAGCAGGGCGTTGAGGTCGCTGCGGTCGACCATGTTGCTCTTGGGCAGGTCGGCCAGGGCCTTCATGACCCGGGCCTGCTCGTCGTCGGAGCGGGCGGCGTCGAGCAGGTCGAGGAGCAGGTCGTTGGCGGCGAACCGGTCGATGACCCCCGAAGTGGGCAGCTCCGACAGAACGGAGCGCACCCGGTCGCCGAACTCGGCGGGCGTGGTGGTGGTCATCGTCTTCCTCCCTCGTCGACTCCTGCCGAATGCTTCCCGGCCGTTGGCCCGTCTATCGGCCAAACCCCGGGATTCCTTAATTTGCCGGCGGCGACCTCCGGACCTTCATTCCAACGACGGGAAGGCCCGGTTGCTTCCTACTTCGCGCCCTGCGTGGCCCGGGGCGGCACCAGCCCCGACAGAAGCCGCTCGGCGGCGGCCTCGATCTCGTCGACGGCGGCGCTGAACACCCCTTCGTTGGCCTTCGACGGCGCCCGGTACCCGCTCACCTTGCGGACGAACTGGAGGGCGGCGGCCCGCACCTCCTCCGGCGTGGGTTCAGTGCCCCGCAGGGTCTTGATGCTCCGGCACATGCCCCTCAAGCTTAGGAGGAGCGAGGCTTTCGCCCGTCCGGGCGTCGAAGACGTGGAGCTTGTCGGGATCGAACCACAGCCGGGCCTTGTCGCCCCGGCGGATACCGCTCTTCGGATCGATCCGCGCCACGAGCCACGGACTGCTCGACTCCCGATCGAGTTCGACCGCCAGACGGTGGAGAGGTTCGACGAGGTCCGCCGGGGCCTCCCAGGGGACGTAGACGAACTGTTCGGCACCCAGCCATTCGACCGATTCCACCTCGGCGTCGAACCCGATCCCCCGGTCACGAACCTCCGGATCGACGAGAGCCTCGTCCTCCAGATGCTCGGGGCGGATGCCGACCACGAGTTCCCGATCACCATCGGAGTCGAGTGACACGGCAGGAAACGCCGCCGCCGGGAGCATGTTCATCGACGGCGAGCCGATGAAGCCGGCCACGAACAGGTTGGCGGGCCGCTCGTAGAGCGCCCGGGGCGTGTCGACCTGCTGGAGCACACCTTTGCGGAGCACCGCCACCCGGTCGCCCAGCGTCATGGCCTCGACCTGGTCGTGGGTCACGTACACGGTGGTCACCCCGAGGCGCTGCTGGAGGCGGGCGATCTCCGTCCGCATCTGGCCCCGCAGCTGGGCGTCGAGGTTCGACAGCGGCTCGTCGAACAGGAAGGCGTCGGCCTCCCGCACGATGGCCCGCCCCATGGCCACCCGCTGGCGCTGCCCGCCCGACAGCTGGCTCGGCTTGCGCTCGAGGTGCTCGTTCAGCTCCAGGATGGCCGACGCCTCCTCCACCCGGCGCCGCACCTCGTCGGCGGGCAGCGACCGGAGCCGCAGCGGGAAGGCGATGTTCTCGAAGACCGTCAGGTGCGGGTAGAGGGCGTAGTTCTGGAACACCATGGCCAGGTTCCGGTCCCGGGGCGGTTTCTCGTTGACCCGCTGCCCGCCGATGCGGATCTCGCCGGCGGTGGCGTCCTCGAGGCCGACGATCATCCGCAGCAGTGTCGACTTCCCGCAGCCCGACGGCCCGACCAGGATCATGAACTCGCCGTCGGCGATCTCCAGCGACACGTCGTTGACCGCGGGAAAGCCGTCGCCGTAGCGCTTCTCGACATGCTCCAGGGTGATGGCCGCCAACCAGCTCCTCCTTTATTCCTTTATTCCTTATCCCTTCACGGCGCCCGACGTCAGCCCGGCCACGATCCGGCGCTGGAACACCACGACGATCGCCACCACCGGGATCGTCACCACCACGGCGGCGGCGGCGATGGCCGCGGTAGGTTGTTCAAACTGGGATGCTCCAGTAAAGAAGGCCAGGGCGGCCGGCACCGTCCGGGCCCGCCCGGTCGACGTGAGCGAGATCCCGAAGACGAAGTCGTTCCAGGCGAAGAAGAACGTGAGGATGGCGGCGGTGAACACGCCCGGGGCGGCCAGCGGCACGATCACCTTCCGGAAGGCCTGCCAGGGGGTGGCCCCGTCGACCTGGGCGGCCTGTTCCATCTCCCAGGGAATCTCCCGGAAGAAGGCCGACAGCGTCCAGATCGACAGCGGCAGCGTGAACGACAGGTAGGGGATCACCAGACCGGGCCAGCTGTCGTAGAGACCGATCACCCGCCAGATGTCGAAGAGCGGGCCAACCAGAGAGATGGTGGGGAACATGGCGATGGCCAGAGCCACCGACAGGATGAGCCGCTTCCCGGGGAAGTCGAGCCGGGCAATGGCATAGGCGGCCAGCGTGGCCAGCACGACCGACAGCACCGTGGCCACCAGCGAGATCCCGATCGAGTTGCGCAGCGCGCTGGTGAACAGGTCGGTGCGGAACACCGTCTCGTAGTTGTGCAGCGTCGGCTCCGACGGCCAGAAGCGCCCGTCGTTGATGCGGTCGCCCCCCTTGAGCGAGAGGGAAACCAGCCAGGCCAGCGGCACCAGCGTCCAGATCACGATGAGGACGGGGCCCACCACCGAACCGGCGTTCCTCACCGCGCCATGACGGCGGTGAGGAACGCCAGTTTGCGCCGGCTGCGGCGGGCGCTCGCCGGCCATCAGCGCTCCCCCCGGGCCCGGGCCAGGTCGACGCCGAAACCCTTCACGAACACGACGGCGATCAGCACGACCGAGGCGAACAGGAGCACCGACACCGCCGACCCCAGACCCAGAGCGGTGCGCGTGATCGTCTGGCGGTAGGCCAGGAACGACACCGTCTCGGTGCCCGCCGCACCCGCGTGGTAACGAAGACCGTGTCGAAGATGCGGTAGGCGTCGAGCGTGCGGAACAAGAGCGCCACCATGATCGCCGCCTTCATGCTGGGCAGCGTCACCCGGACCAGCCGCTGCCACCGGGTGGCGCCGTCGACCTCGGCCGCCTCCAGCAGCTCCCGGGGGACCTGGGCCAGGCCGGCCAGCAGCAACAGCGACATGAACGGCGTCGTCTTCCAGATCTCGGCCAGTGAGATCACGAACAGGGCCGACCACCGCTGCCCGAACCAGGCGAAGTCGCCGAGCCCGAACAGCCCGTTGACGAACCCGGTGTCGAGGGCGAAGGCATAGCGCCAAGCGAACGCCGCCACCACCGTGATGATCCCGTACGGCACGAGGATCGACGTGCGGATCAGCCGCCGGCCGAACACGATGCGGTGCATGACCGAGGCGAAGACGAAACCGATGACGAGCTCGACCGCCACGGTGACGACGGTGACGAGGACGGTCGTCGCAACATCGCTCCACCACAGGCTGTCGCTCAGCACCACTCCGTAGTTGCGCAGCCCCACGAACTCCCGGCCCGCCGGGTCGGTGATCCGGTAGCTGTACAGCGACAGCCAGACCGCCCGGCCCAGCGGGTAGGCCGTGACGCCGACCATGACGGCCAGCGCCGGGGCGCACAGGAGCCAGCCGAGCCGCCGTTCCGCCCGGGTCCGTTCGCTCGACCCGCTCTTCTCGCCGGCCGGCGGCCGCTCGGGCGTGGCCGGTTCCCGGGCGGGCGCAGGCGCCGCCGTCACCGCCGGACCCCTCGAACCGGCGTTCCTTTTCCGGGAATTCGGCGGAAAACGAACGCCAGTTGGCCGACCGCTCCAACCGGCGTTCCTTCTCCGGGAATACGGCGGAAAACGAACGCCAGTTGGGCAGGGCGGATCGACCGAGGGTTCACAGGAGCACCCGGTCGTGGAGGACCCCGACCACCAACCGGTCGGCGGCGGCCGGTGTCTTGTCGGGCCGCACCGAGGCCGGCGGGTGGAACGACCGGGCGACGGCGGCGCTCACGTCGGTGTAGTAGGGCGTCGTCGGACGGGGCGCGGCGGCGGCGATCGACTCCCGGATCAGGTCGGCCATGGGGAAGACCCGGCGCACCTCGGGGTCGTCGTAGACCGCCGCCCGGGCGGCGGGGTTCTTCGACTTCAGCATGTAGCGGCGCTGGCTGTCGGCGGTGGTCAGGCACCGGACGGCGTCGACCGCCAGGTCGGGATGCCGGGCGTAGGCGCTGATCCCGAGGTCGATCCCCCCGAGCGGCGGCCGGCTCGGCCGCTCGGCCTCGACCCGGGGCCAGCGGGCCCAGGCGATGTCCTCCAGGACGGCCCGCCCCAGCGACCCCGACTCCACCGCCTCCGACGCCGCACCATAGATATAGGCCCAGTTGGTCATGAACCCGCCCCGCCCGCCCTGGAAGGCGGCCCGGGCCGCCTCCTCGTCGGCGGTGGCCAGCCCGGGGTCGGCGGCCCGGGAGCGCGGCCAGCCGGGCGATGACCTCCGCCGCCCGGCGGCCGGCCGGGCCGTCCAGCGCCGGCCGGGCGTCGCGCCCCGCCTCCGGCCGGTCGAGGACTGCGCCGCCGGCCGAGGCCACCAGGGCGCTGATCAGCACCATGTACCCCTCGTACCGGGCGCCCTGGACCCCGACGGTCGCCCCGGCCCGCTCGGCGGCGCCGATGACCTGGTCCCAGGTCACCGGGCCGGCGGCCGGGTCGAGCCCGCCCGCCGCGGCGGCCGACTTCCGGTACCACAGCAGCTGGGAGTTGGCCCAGAAGGGCGCCGCCACCAGCCGCCCGTTCCAGGTGGCGCCCGCCACCGGCCCGTCCAGCACGCCGGCGGTGAACCCGGCCGCCTCCGCGGCCGTGAACGCCCGGAGGAATCCGGCCTGGGCGAACTCGGCCACGAACGGCGGGTCGAGGCTCATCAGCGTGATCGACCGGTCCTGGGCCGCCAGCCGCCGGACGAGCTGCTCCCGCTGCCCCGAGGCGTCGTTGGGCAGGGTCGAGACCGTGATGCGGTACCGCCCACCCGACGCCACGCTGCAGGCCGCGGCCAGCTCCGCCTGACCGCCGTTGTCAGGGTTCACGTACCAGCCCAAGACGGGCATCGCCGCCCCGGCGTCACCCTGGTCGCAGGCGACCAGACCGAGGAGGCCGAGCACGGCGGCGCAGACGGTGGCGAGGCGGACGGTGCGGCTCGTGCCCCAGACGGTAGTGCCGCCGAACAGGCCCTCCGCGCCGGTGCCCGGTGGCCGCCGAAAGGCAACCTGTCGTACCATCGCTTGCCGTTGGGCAATCTTCGGGGGGACGGGTGCTCATGGAGGCTCCCGACGTGGCCGCTTTCGTCGTAACCCTCGACGGTGTCATCGCGGGCTGGGGTGACGGGGTGGCCTCCCTCCTCGGGTACCGGGCCGAGGAGGTCATCGGCCGGGAGGTGTCGATGTTCCTGCCCGGCGAACACCCGTCGGCCTTCCCCCGGATCCTGGCCACGGCGGCCCGCGGCCAGCGGATCGAAACCTTCGAGACGCTGGTCGGGCGGGACGGCCTGCGCCTCGAGGTGGCGCTCCGGGCCGTCCCCACCCGCAACGGCGGCGGGCAGGTCACCGGCGCCCGGGCGACCCTCCGCGACGTCACCCCCGAGCGGTCCGAGGAGGCCCACTCCTGGCTGACCGCCCTGCTGGAGTCGTCCCACGACGGGATCTACGCCCTCGACCCCCGGGGCGTCATCCGCAACTGGAGCCCCGGCGCCGAACGCCTCTACGGCTACGCCGCCCACGAGGCCGTCGGCCTGCCGTACAGGTCGCTCTTCCCCGACGGCCGCCACGACGAGGCCGCCATGGCCCTCGACTGCGCCCTGGCCGGCGAACCGGTGTCGCTGTTCGACACCGAAGCCCGCCGGAAGGACGGCGGCCTGGTCCCGGCCTTCCTCAACCTGTGGCCGGTGTGGGACCGGAGAGGGAAGGTGGCCGGGGTGTCGGCCATCGCCCGGGACGTCACCGAGGAGGTGCTGGCCCAGGAGGCGCTGGGCGACAGCCAGGCCCGCCTGCGCGACACCGAGGCCCTGGCCCGCGTCGGGCACTGGGTGTGGGACGTCCGCACCGACGCCGTGCAGTGGTCCGAGGGCCTGCACCGCATCTTCGGCACCGACCCGGTCAACTTCGGCGGCACGCTCGAAGCCCACCTGGAGGCGATCCACCCCGCCGACCGGGGCCGGGTCCTGGACGAGATGCGCCAGGCCGTCTCCACGACCCGCCCGTTCGCCGTCCGGTACCGGATCCTCCGGCCCGACGGCACGACGGGCGAACTCGAGAGCCGGGCCGACGTCGCGCCGGGGGCCACCCCCGGTACGGTGGCCGGGCTTCGCGGCATCTGTCAGGTCGTTGATCCTTCGATCCGAAGCAACAAGGAGGCGGCTGTATGAACGTCGAGGCGTCGAGCCCGAACGGCTCCGGCTGCGCTGCCCCCGAGCTCACGTCGTTCCGGGTCCGGCCCGACCAGGCGGCGGTGGTCCTCATCGCCCGGTCCAGCGCGGGGCCGATCACGTTCGGGACGACGGGAATCGAGGGATCGATCGAGGCCGAGCTGTCCGGTGGCAACATCCTCACCGCGTCCGCCCCCCGGGCGCGCCTCGAAGTCCCCGTCGGCCAGTTCACCTCCGGCAACCACTTCTACGACGGCGACTCCTCCGGCGCATCGACGCCCGCCGGTTCCCCGCCGCGGTGGTGAACCTCCGCAAGGCCGTGGTCGTCGGCCAGACCGGCCGCTATCACGTGTCGGGCGACCTCACCTTCCACGGCGTCACCCAGCCGCTCGAGGGGATGGTGGAGATTTCCATCCCGACCCCCGGCACGATCGTGGTGGAGGGCCGCCAGGTGCTCGACATGCGCCACTTCGGGATCATCCCGCCGGGGGTGGCGATGCTGAAGATCTATCCCGACGTCCGTGTCGAGCTGCACCTCGAAGCCACGATCGGGGCCTGACCGTGGGCATCATCGACTTCGCCGCCGGCTACGCCCTCGGAGGCAAGGCCGGCAACCAGGGGATCGACGAACTCGTGGCCGCCGGCCGGGAAGTGCTCCACTCCCGGGAGTTCCAGGCGATGGTGGCCGCCGCCCGGTCGCACGCCGCCGCCACGTTCCGCCAGCTCGGCGACCTGCTCGAGGGGGGCGAGGACGCGCCGCCGGCCGTCGACAACGTCCTCGACCTCGTCAAGGCCCTCGTCGAGCGGCGCGAAGGCCTCCTCGGCTCACTGCTGGGCGACCACCCGGCCGGCGCCCACCCGGTTTAGAACGCCGTCTCGCCGCCGGTGGTGGCGAAACGCTCGCCCTGGCGGTCCCGGGCCCCGGCGCAGGCGGCCTGACCCAGGCTGATGCCGCCGTCGTTGGTCGGGACCCGGGAGTGCAGCAACACCCGGAACCCGTCGGCCTCGAGCCCGTCCACGACGAGGCCGAGGAGGAGGGCGTTCTGGAACACGCCGCCCGAGCAGGCGACGGTGGCCAGAGAGCGTTCGGCCCGCACCGCCCGGCAGGCCGCCACCACGCCATCGGCCAGCCCCCTATGGAACCGGGCGGCCACCACCCCCGCCGGTGCGCCGCCGAGAAGATCCTCGGCCGCCGCCCGGACGAGATCGCTCGCCCGGAGCCGCAGCCTCGGCTCTGCCGGCCCGCCAGGCGGTCCACTGGCGCGCTTTGTCGGAATAATTCCGCTCAAGCGCGTCAGTGAGCCTTCCACCGGGAGCGGATATCTTCCCAACGCTTCGGGGTCGGCGCGCTGCTCGAGCTCGACCGCCGCCTGTCCCTCGTAGCGGATCACGTCGCGAATTCCGCACAACGCAGCGACGGCGTCGAACAGCCGGCCGGCCGACGACGTCAAGGGCGACGCAACTCCAGATCGGGCGACCGCGCAGACGTCGTCCCACCGGGCTTCGTTCCGCACACGGATCGCCAAGCCGGACGGGATGTCTGTGCCGTAGATGGCGTCGAGCCAGGCGGCCGCCATCCGCCAGGGTTCCCGGATGGCCGCCGCCCCGCCGGGCATCGCCACCGTCTCGAGGTGCCCGACCCGCTCGAAGCTGGCCAGGTCGGCCACCAGGATCTCGCCGCCCCAGACGGTGCCGTCGGTCCCCCAGCCGAGCCCGTCGAAGGCGACGCCGATGACAGGTCCCGTCTCCCCGTTGTCGGCCAGGCAGGCGGCCACGTGGGCGTGGTGGTGCTGGACGCCGGTCAGCGCCAGGTGGCCGGCTCGAGCCTCGTCGAGGTCGGCGGCGTACTTGGTCGACAGGTACTCGGGGTGCAGGTCGTGGGCCACCACCTCGGGACGGATGTCGAAGAGGCGCTCGAAGTGCTCCACCCCGCTGGTGAACGACCGCCAGGTCTCGTAGTTCTCGAGGTCGCCGATGTGGTGGGACACGAAGGCGTGGTGCCCCTTCCCCAGGCAGAAGGTGTGCTTGAGCTCGGCCCCGCAGGCCAGTACGGGCCGGGGGAACTCCCAGGGCAGGGCAACGGGCCGGGGGGCATAACCCCGGGAGCGACGCAGCACGATCTCCCGGCCGCGGAACACCCGGGTGACCGAGTCGTCGACCCGGCTGTGAATGCGACGGTCGTGGGTGAGGAACACGTCGGCGATGTCGCCGAGGCGCGGCCGGGCTTCGTCGTCGTCGTGGACGATCGGCTCGTCGGAGAGGTTCCCCGAGGTGAGGACGAACGGCTCGCCGACCTCGGCGGCCAGCAGGTGATGGAGGCCCGTGTACGGCAGCATGACGCCGAGCCGGCGGTTGCCCGGCGCCACCGAAGGAGCGACGCTGCCGTCGTCCCGCCGCTCGAGGAGGACCACGGGCCGGGCCGGACTTTCGAGCAGCGCCTGCTCCTCGGCGCTGACCTGGCACCACCCCCGGGCGACGGCGACGTCGGCCACCATCACGGCGAACGGCTTGTCGTCGCGGTGTTTGCGCTGGCGGAGGCGGGCCGCCGCCTGTTCGTCGCCGGCCAGCACGGCCAGGTGGTAGCCGCCGAGGCCCTTGACGGCCAGGATCTGTCCGGCCCGCAGCCGGGCGGCCGCCTCGGTCAGAGGGTCGCCGACGGGCAACGCCGTGCCGTCGGGGGCGACCAACGCCAGTTGCGGGCCGCAGCCCGGGCAGCAGATCGGCTGGGCGTGGAAGCGCCGGTCCGACGGGTCGCCGTACTCGGCGGCGCAGCCGGCGCACATCGGGAACCCGGCCATCGTGGTATTCGGCCGGTCGTAGGGCACCGTGGTGGTGATGGTGAACCGCGGCCCGCAGTTGGTGCAGTTGGTGAACGGGTAGCGGTAGCGCCGGGCGGACGGGTCGGCGATCTCCGCCAGGCAGTCGGCGCAGGTGGCGACGTCGGGGGACACCAGCGCCGACCGGCGGCCACCGTTGGCGCTGCCGGCGATGCGGAACGTGCCCTCCCCGCGGAGGTCGATCTCGCGTACGGAGACCCGCTCGACGACGGCCAGAGGTGGTGCCTCCGCACTGAGCGATTCGACGAGCCGGTCGAGAGCCCCGGCGTCGCCTTCGGCCTCGATGACGACACCCTGGGCGTCGTTTCCCACCCAGCCCCCGAGCCCCAGTCGCCCGGCGAGGAGGTGGACGAACGGCCGGAACCCCACTCCCTGGACGATGCCGTCCACCCGGATCTCGAGCCGCCGGCACGTGCCCCGGCCGGTGACGTTGCTGATGCTCACGGCGAGTCAGGGGCGCCGCTGGCAAGGACGCACGACGAGGCGTAGCGGGCACTACGCCGAGGAGGAGGACGCAGCCAGCGGCGTCCCTGGCCGGCGTGCGCGCGGCAAACGTCGCCGGTCGGGGCACTAGCACCCCTGACCGACGTCAGGTGCCGCCCCCGATCTCGGCCTGCACCAGAGACCACAGCACGTGGTAGAGGGTCGTCTGGGCCTCCTGGATCCGGTGGACCGACGCCGAGGGGACGGCGAAGAGGAAGTCGAGGCCCGCTTCGGCCATCCGGCCCCCGTCGTAGCCCGCCAGCCCGACGGTGAGCAGCCCCCGCCGCCGGGCCTCCTCCAGGCCCCGGAGCACGTTCTCCGACCCGCCGCTGGTCGAGGTGGCCAGGGCGAGGTCGCCCGGCCGGCCCATGGCCGCCACCTGCCGGGCGAAGACGACGTCGAAGCCGACGTCGTTGCCCAGCGCCGTCATGACGGCGACGTCGGCGGTGAGCGTCAGCGCCGGCAGCGGCCGAGCCCGGCCCGCCGCCGGCCAGGAACAGCCCGGCCACGGCGGCGGCGTCGGTGCTGCTCCCCCCGTTGCCGAACGTGAGGAGCCGCCCGCCGGCCGCGAACCGCTCGGCCATCGCCCGGGCGCAGGCCTCCAGCGATTCGCCGAACCGCTCGGCCACCCGCTGGCGGACGGCCACGATCTCGGCCGCCTTCTCGGCGGTGGAGCGGCTCACGGCCTCGAGCACCGCTTCGAAGCTCGACGTCTCGTCATAGAGGAAGGGATAGAGGGCCTCCATCCCGTCTCGCACCTCAGTCACCCCCGGCCCGCGCCGGGAGTAGACCTCCGGGCCGTTGTGCCTTCGGCGCTCGCCCGGCGATCATGACGCCCCCTGGTCGACGCAGGCGATCGCCTCGCCGGCGTGGACGAGGAGCGTGGCTCCGACCGTGGCCGGAACGAGGGCCACGCTGATCTCCTCTTCCCGCCCGTCCGCCTCGACGACCGCCAGATCCCCCGGCAGCAGGCGGAGGACCCGCACCGGAATGGCGACATCGCCGCAGGTGATGCAGACGTCGTCGGAGCACGGCCCCGGCCCGGACGGCTGTGCACCCCTCGTGGTCATGGCCGCTGGCGGCCGACCAGGACGCCCGGCTGGTCGAGGAACACGTGCACCAGCTCCCACAGCACGTGGTACATCGTGACGTGGATCTCCTTGACGATCCGGGGATCGTCGGACTCGGCTCGCAGGACATGGTCGGCGGGAATGGCGGCGGCCGGGCCGGCCGGATGGCCTCCGGCCAGGGCCACCGTCAGCAGCCCCCGGCGCCGGGCCTCGGCCAGGCCCCGGGACACGCTCTCGGCCGGGCGGCCGCCGCAGATGCCCAGGGCGATGTCGACGGGGTCGGCGATCAGGGCCAACTGAGCGGCGTAGATCCCGGCCAGGCCGTGCTCCTCGGCCAGACCGGTGATGGCGGCGGCGTCGTTGCTGAGCGACAGGGCGGGAAGCGCCCGCTTCCCGACGATGACGGGATGGACGAACTCCACGGCCACGTGGGCGGCGTCGGTCGCCCCGGCGCCGTTGCCGAAGACGATCAGCTTCCCGCCGTCGTGGAAGCGGGCCGCCATGTCGGCGCAGGCCCGGGCGATGCGATCGGCCGTCGCCCCCAGTGCCGTTCCCGGGCCGACCCGCCGGTCGAACTCGCCGATCGCCGTCGTGGCCGCTGCTCTCATGCCGGCGGCGACGCGTTGCCGGCGTCGCCGCGAGCGGTGGCGAGGGCGTACCGGTCGAGCCAGCGGGCCAGGGAGATCGACGTGTCTTCCAGAGCGGCGACCCACTGCCGGAGGATGGACTTGCCGGTGTCGGTGAGTTGGTACACCCGCCGGGCGGGGCCGGTGTCCGACGTCCGCCACATCGACGTCACCGCGCCCTCGTGCTCGAGCAGCCGCAGGGCGCGATAGACGGAGGCGGCGTCGTCGTCGATTCCCAGTGGCTTCAGCCGGGCGACGAGGTCGTAGCCGTACCCGGGCTGCTCGAGCACGAGCAGCAGGAGACACGGCTGGAGAAAGTTCTTGGGCAAGCCCCCCGAATACCGGCCATCCATCGGTGACCCGACTTTCCGGTTTGACCTGCGCTGCCAGGAGGTGGCGAAGGTACCACTGCCGCGCCCTGAACGACTAGGTCGATTTTGTTTAAGGAGTGCCTAAGAGAAAAGCTATGGCAGGCAAAAGAGACCAGCTATGCCGGTCTCTTTTGCAGACAAATATTTCCGGGCGAGGACCGCTCGCCCCGGGGTCATGTGCGCTGCACGTCAGGCATGTCATCGTCCTTGGACTTGGACGGTGCCACGCCCGGCTGGTCCTTCGTCCCGCCGACCGGCCGGTCGGCACCCTTGGTGCCCTTGCTCTCGAATTCACGACCGTCCTCGTCGGCAACATCCTCGCCGCGGCGGGTCGTGCTGTCCCCGACGCCCTTGGGGCCGCTCGGGTTCATGTCGGTATCGGAAGTCTTGTCCCCTTGTGCCATGAGTTTCTCCTTGGTTGACCGGGGGGTGTGGATCGTTGGGTACCCCTGCCAGTCCGCGCCGAAACCGCCGCCTTGTGGCCCGCTATATGCGGCGCGCACATAGCGGTATAGGAGTTGCGCACATAGAGATATAACAATCGAACTCTTTACGGATTTCCCGGCCCCCCGTAGTGTCCGCCACGGCACGAAAAATCCGTAGCCATCGGACGGCGGGACACCTCGCCGCCGAACGGGGGGTTGATGCCGCATGGCTGTGGCTACCGAACAGGAAGAAGCCGTCGTCCACATCTTGTGGTGCACCGGGGGCCTGAGCTGCGACGGAGACTCCGTCGCTCTCACCGCAGCGACGCAACCCAGCATTGAGGAGATCGCCCTCGGGGCGCTCCCCGGGTTGCCGAAGCTGGCGGTCCACTGGCCTCTCATTGACTTCGAGTGCGGCCCCATGCAGGGGGCCGACACGTTCATCGAGTGGTTCTACAAGGCCGACCGCGGCGAGTTGGAGCCCTTCGTCCTCGTGGTCGAAGGCTCGATTCCCAACGAGGCCACCAAGGCCGAGGGTTACTGGTGCGGGTTTGGCAACAACCCCGACATCTCCGACCCCGGCGACATCTACAACTCCCAACCGATGACGACGTCGGAGTGGCTCGACCGCCTCGCCCCCAAGGCACTGGCGATCGTGGCCGTCGGCACCTGCGCCACGTACGGCGGGATCCACGCCATGGCGGGGAACCCCACCGGGGCCATGGGTGTCGCCGACTACCTCGGCTGGGATTACCGGACGAAGGCCGGGCTCCCGATCATCAATGTCCCGGGCTGCCCGATCCACCCGGACAACCTGAGCGAGACACTGCTGTACCTCCTCTACCAGGCCACCGGTCAGGCCCCGATGATCCCGCTCGACGAAGCGCTGCGCCCCACGTGGCTCTTCGGTGCGACGGTCCACGAGGGCTGCGACCGGGCCGGCTACTACGAGCAGGGTGAGTTCGCCACCGAGTACGGCTCGCCGCTCTGCCTCGTGAAGCTGGGCTGTTGGGGCCCGGTGGTGAAGTGCAATGTGCCGAAGCGGGGCTGGATCAACGGCATCGGCGGCTGCCCCAACGTGGGCGGCATCTGCATCGGCTGCACGATGCCCGGCTTCCCGGACAAGTTCATGCCGTTCATGGACGAGCCGCCTGGCTCGAAGATCTCCACGGCGGCCAGCGGCCTGTACGGGAACGTCATCCGCACGTTGCGGACGATCACCAGCAAGACCACCGATGAGGAACCCAAGTGGCGCGCCAAGGGCCGGGAGCTGAAGACGGGCTACCAGCCCACCTGGCGCCGCTGATCCCGTGAGTCTGTTGAGGAGGCATAAAGAAGAGATGGCTACCACCACATCAGACGGCCTTACAGAGATGGTGTGGGATCCCATCACGCGGATCGTCGGCAGCCTCGGGATCTACACGAAGATCGACTTCGCCAACAAGCGGGTGGCCGAGTGCCACAGCACCTCGTCGATCTTCCGGGGCTACTCGATCTTCATGAAGGGGAAGGACCCGCGGGACGCCCACTTCATCACGAGCCGTATCTGCGGCATCTGCGGTGACAACCACGCCACCTGCTCCGTCTACAACCAGAACATGGCCTACGGGGTACGTCCGCCTCACCTCGGTGAGTGGATCATCAACCTCGGTGAGGCCGCCGAGTACATGTTCGACCACAACATCTTCCAGGAGAACCTGGTCGGGGTCGACTACTGCGAGAAGATGGTCGCCGAGACCAACCCCGGCGTCCTCGAGCTGGCCAACCGGACCGAAGCGCCGCACGCCGCCGACCACGGCAACAAGACCATCGGCGACATCATGCGGTCGCTCAACCCGCTGGAAGGCGAGTTCTACCGTGAGGCACTGCAGGTCTCCCGCTACACCCGGGAGATGTTCTGCCTGATGGAGGGGCGCCACGTGCACCCCTCCACGCTCTACCCGGGCGGCGTCGGCACGGTGGCCACGATCCAGCTGTTCACCGACTACCTCACCCGGCTGATGCGCTACGTCGAATTCTGCAAGCGCATCGTCCCGCTTCACGACGACCTGTTCGACTTCTTCTACGAGGCCCTCCCGGGCTACGAGGCCGTCGGCCAGCGCCGGGTGCTCCTCGGGTGCTGGGGCAGCCTCCAGGACCCGGATCACTGCAACTTCGAGTACCGCGACATGACGAACTGGGGCCGCAAGTGCTTCGTGACCCCCGGCGTCGTGGTCGACGGCAAGCTCGTGACCAACGACCTGGTCGACATCAACCTGGGCCTGCGTATCCTCCTCGGCCACTCCTTCTACGAGGACTGGGAGAACGAGGAGATGTTCGTGACCGCGGGACCCGCTCGGGAACCCGGTCGACCGGCGTCACCCCTGGAACCAGCACACGATCCCCCGTCCGCAGAAGCGCGACTTCAACGGCAACTACAGCTGGACGATGTCGCCCCGCTGGTACGACGGCGAGAACTACCTCGCTCTCGACACCGGTGGCGGCCCCATCGCCCGTCTGTGGGCCACGGCCCTCGGTGGCCTGGTCGACGCCGGCGGGTACGTCAAGTCGACTGGCCACAGCGTCCAGATCAACCTGCCGAAGACGGTCACGAAGCCCGAAGCCAGCTTCGAGTGGAAGATCCCGCAATGGTCCAACGCTCTCGAGCGGAACCGGGCCCGGACGTACTTCCAGGCCTACTCGGCGGCCCTGGGCGTGTACTTCATCGAGAAGGCCCTGGCCGAGTTGCGAGCTGGTAACACCCAGACCTGGGCGCCGTTCAAGGTGCCCGAGGAAGCGGTCAGCTGCGGGTTCACCGAAGCGGTGCGGGGCGTGCTGTCGCACCACATGGTGATCAAGGAAGGCAAGATCGCCAACTACCACCCCTACCCGCCCACACCGTGGAACGGGAGTGTCCGCGACATCTACGACACCCCCGGGCCGTACGAGGACGCGGTGCAGAACACGCCGATCTTCGAAGAGAACCCTCCCGATCGGTTCAAGGGCATCGATATCATGCGGGCAGTTCGCAGCTTCGACCCCTGCCTGCCGTGCGGTGTCCACATGTACCTCGGGAAGGGGAAGACGGTGCGCAAGCTCCACACGCCGTATGCCATGGGAGGCAACGGCGGCTGACGGATACGGAGGGGCATACACGAGGAGACCGGCGCCCGGGTGCACACCCGGGCGCCGGCTTCCCCAAACGCCGGGGGCGCGGATGAGGGTCGCAGGCCGGAACCTGAAGGAAATGGGAGCCCGGGTCGAAGACCTCCTGGGCGAGATCAGGGCCTCAGATCCGGCGGTGGCCGGCCGGGCCGAGGAGGTCGTCGGGCTCCTCGTCGATCTCTACGGTGAGGCGCTCGCCCGCGTGGTCGACCTGGTCGACGAGAACCCGCTCATGGAGCGGGTTGTCGACGACCCGCTCCTGGCCAGCCTCCTGCTGCTCCACGGCCTGCACCCCGAGCCGATCGAACCGCGCATCGAGCGGGCCCTCGACCGCATCCGCCCCGGCCTCGGCGGCAAGAAGCTCGACGTGGTGAAGGTGGACGACGACGGCGCCTTGCGCCTGCGTTTGTCGTCGCCGCTCGACGGCTGCCCGTCCACCATCGGCACGGTGCAGCAGACCATCGAGGACGCCGTCACCGAATGGGCGCCCGAGGTGACAGCGGTCAAGATCGAAGGGCTCTTCTTCGCCGCGGCAGTGGAGCCGGAGCCGGTGCCGATCACGATCGGCCGACGCCCGCCCCGCCCGGCGGTCGAGGTCGGTTGACGATGGCCGAGGCCAACACCACGCTCCCAGAAGGCCTGCGCCGCTTCGTCGAGCGAAGGCGATCCGCCCCGGCGGAGGAGCGGTGCGAACTCTGCGCCGTGCCCATCGCGCACGTGCACTCGCATCTGGTGGAGCGGGAGAACCGCCGGCTGGTCTGTGCCTGCCGCCCCTGCTACCTCGTGTTCATGCCGAAGGGAGCCAGTGGGGGACGGTTCCGCTGCGTGCCGGAGCGCTACCTGCACGACCCGGCCTTCGACCTCACGCCGGCCCAGTGGGACGACCTGCAGATCCCGGTGGGGATGGCGTTCTTCTTCTACAACTCCGACCTGGCCAAGTCGGTGGCCTTCTATCCCGGCCCGGCCGGCGCCACCGAGTCGCTGCTGTCGCTCGACTCGTGGGAGGCGATGCGGGAAACGAACCCGCTCTTCGCCTCGATCGAAGACGACGTCGAGGCCCTGCTGGTCCGCAAGGCCGCAGACGCCTTCGAGTGCTATCTGGTCCCGATCGACGCCTGCTACGAGCTGGTCGGGGTCGTTCGCCTCAACTGGAAGGGCTTCGACGGCGGCGAAGAAGGCAAGAAGGCCATCGCCGAGTTCTTCGACGGGCTCCGGGATCGCAGTCGTCCGGTCTCGGTTCCGGGTTCGCCCGCGTGACCGAGCTCGTCTTCGACTGCGTCGGCGTCCGAGCCGAGCTCTGGTCGGTGGGTCCGACGATGACGTTCCTGATCAAGGTGGCGGAGACCGCCGGCGAGGCGGTCCACGGCATCGCCCTGCGGTGCCAGATCCGGATCGAGCCGGTCAAGCGCAAGTACTCCGACGCCGAGGGCGAGAAGCTCTACGACCTCTTCGGCGAGCGGTCCCGCTGGGGCGACACGATGAAGCCGATGCAGCTGGCCTTCGCCGCCCAGATGGTGCCGAGCTTCACCGGCAGCGCCGAGATCGAACTGCCGGTCCCGTTCACCTACGACTTCGAGGTGGCGACCTCGAAGTACTTCCACGGCCTCGAGGACGGCGAGGTCCCGCTGATCATCCTCTTCTCCGGCACGGTGTTCGTGAAGACCGACGAGGGCTTCCGGGTGGAACAGGTGCCGTGGCACAAGGAGTCGACCTTCCGGCTCCCGGTGGCCACCTGGCGGGAGATGATGGACGCCCACTTCCCCAACAGCGCCTGGATCCGGATCCGTCGCGACACCATGGACGCCCTCAGCCGCTTCCGGTCGGACCAGGCACTGACGGGTTGGGACGAGACCGTCGACGCCCTGCTCGGCGAGCGCAAGGGGGCGCGGTCGTGAACTTCGCCACCGCCCAGGCTTTGGCCAACACGGTGCTCTACGAGGGCTACGTGCTCTACCCCTACCGGGCGTCGGCCAAGAAGAACCAGGTGCGGTTCCAGTTCGGTGTGGTGGCGCCCAGGGCCTACGCCGAAGTGATGGGCGTCGACGGCCCGTCCGGCGTCTCCGGCGCCGTCGAACCATGGCGGACCCGGACCGAATGCCTGCTCGAACCGGGCACCGACGCCGACATCACCGTGGTCGTCCGCTTCCTCCAGCTCCAAGCCCGCCTCGTCGAGGAACGAACCGATGACGGCTTCCGGCCCGTGGCGGAGCTCGACCTCGGCAGCTCCCGGGTCGTGTCGTGGGACGAGGCCGTCGAGCGAAACATCGAGATCACGCTTTCCGTCGCGGCACTCACTGTCGGCCACCGGGTGGAGGCCTTCTCGTTTCCGGCGGCCGAAGAGATCGAGGACGTGAACGACGGCGCCGGTCGGATTGTGCGCCGCCTCTCGCCTTTGGCGGGTCGCGTCGTGCTCAGCGCCGAGGAGGTGCCCGGGCCCTACGGCGTCGTCCGGCTCCGGGTCGACGTCGAGAACCTGAGCGACTGGAGCGCCGACGACCCGATCGCCGCCCGCGACGTCGCCCTCCACCATTCGCTGCTGTCGGCCCACTCGATGATCGGCGTGTCCCGGGGGCGCTTCATCTCGCTGCTCGACCCACCGGAGTGGGCTGGTCCGCTGGCAAAGTCCTGCGACAACCGCAGCACCTGGCCGATCCTGATCGGCGACGACGACGTCATGCTCTCGGCGCCGATCATCCTCTACGACCACCAGGAGATCGCGGCCGAGAGCCCGGGCGATCTCTACGACGGGCTCGAGATCGACGAGATCCTGTCGCTGCGGACGCTCACGCTCACCGACGAGGAGAAGGCCGAGGCCCGGGCCACCGACCCCCGGGCGGCGGCCATCATCGACCGGGTCGACAACATGTCGACCGAGGTCTTGTCCCGCCTTCACGGCGCCCTGCGGGGGCTCCAGCCGGTCAGCAACGGCGGAGGCCCGATCGTGATCGGGACACCGGGCGCCACCGCCACCGGCCTCCCCGATCTCGGGGCGTTCGACCCCTACGCCGAGCTGACCAGAGAACCGGTACCGGGCAAGGATCCCTCCGTTCCCTGGTGGGACCCGGCGGCCGACGCCTCGGTCGACCCCGACACCGACTCCGTCCTCGTGCAGGGAGTGCCGGTGTCGAAGGGCGCCAAGGTGGTGCTGCGCCCCGGCCGGCAACTCGACGTCTCCAGCGATGTCCGGCGGGTCACCGACGCCCAGGATCTCTTCTACGACGGCCGGGTGGCCATCGTGCAGGCCGTGATTTTCGACGTCGACGGCGACGAGTACCTGGCCTGCAGCCTGGAGGATGTGCCCGACGTCGACCTGGCCCATGGCCGCTTCCTGTACTTCCGCCCCACCGAGGTCGACCCGACGGAGGAAGGGCAGCTTCACCAGGCCCTCCCTGCGCCACGAATCCTCGTGGCCGGCGTCGGCAACATCTTCCTCAGCGACGACGGCTTCGGCGTCGAGGTCGCCCAGCGGCTGACCGGCGTCGATCTCGGCTCCGATGTGAAGGTGACCGACTTCGGGATCCGCGGCATGCATCTCGCCTACGAGCTCTGCGACGGCTACGACCTGGCCATCCTGGTCGACGCCACGCCCCGGGGCGGCCAGCCGGGCACCCTCTACGTCATCGAGCCCGATCCGGCCCCCGAAGCCGACCCCGACGAGGTGCCACCGCTCGATGCCCACGGCATGGATCCGGAGTCGGTTCTGTCGCTCCTCGGCGTGCTGGGCGGCCAGGTCGACAAGGTCCTCGTCGTCGGCTGCGAACCGGCCGTCGCCGACGAGGGCATGGGCCTGTCGCCCCCGGTGGAGGCTGCAGTCGACGAGGCGGTGACCCTGGTGCAGGATCTGATCAACGAACACCGCGTGCCGTCTCTCGACGGGCGCAGAAGGGAGACATGACATGATCCGGCGTTTGGTGACCAGCGCGGCGCTGGTCCTCGTGGCGGCGATGGTGGTCCAGTCGATGCCCGACATCGCTCGTTACCTCAAGATCCGGGATATGTGACAGGAGAGCCCATGCCGCGGTTTCGGATCGATCCCGAACGCTCCCTGGTGTGGATCGAGGCGCGCTCCAGCGTCCACCCCATCCACGGCGAGGCACACGGGCTGTCCGGATCGCTCGAGGTGCAGTTCGACGGTGACGGGCTCGACCTGTCATCGGCACCGGAGATCTCGGTGGAGCTTCCCGTCGAGCGGCTGAAGTCGGGGAACCGCGTCGAGGACGCGGAGATGATGCGCCGGGTCGACGTCCGGAAGTACCCGACGATCCGGGGCATCGTGCGAGACATGAAAGCGCAGGGCGTGGACGGGCGGTACTCCGTGACCGGCGACCTGACCTTCCACGGTGTGACCCAGTCCGTGGAAGGAGAGGTCACGGTCAGCCGCCCCGACGACCAGACCGTGGTCATCGAAGGGGAGCACGAGTTCGACATCCGGGACTTCAAAGTCAACCCACCAAAGATCCTGATGCTCAAGGTGCATCCCGAGGTGCGGGTCCGCATCCGGGTTGAAGCGGTCAGCGAAGCGTGACGAGGAGGCATTGATGCTGGCACTGGCGGGATTCGCACTCGGATATGTCCTGGGGGCCCGCGAGGGTAAAGAAGGGCTGGAGCGGGTGATCACGGCGACGAGGACCGTCCTCGCCTCCGACGAGTTCAAGGCCATGCTCGAGAGCGCCCAAACCATCGCCGGGGGGATGCTCAAGCAGGGTTTCGAGCAGTTCGGCGGGGTGGCCGCCAGCGAAGGCCGCAATCTCCTCAACCGGCGCCTTCGGGCGGCGTAGGCGAGATGCACGAGGTCTCGTTGGGTGAGGCCATCCTCGACGCCGTCGAGCGCCGGGCGGCGGGCCGGAAGGTGCGCCGCGTCAAGGTGAGGGTCGGGACGCTGCACCGCGTGGTGGGCCCGGCGCTTGACCAGGGGTTCGAGCTCGTGTCGGAAGGATCCGTAGCCGAAGGCGCGGAGCTCGAGATGGTGGTCGTGCCCGTGACGGTGACGTGCCGTGCCTGCGGCGAGCATCACCACAGCGACGACCAGCAGTTCCTCTGTCTGGCTTGCGGCAGCGACCAGGTCGACGTCGAGGGTGGCGAGGAACTGATGCTCGAATCATTGGAGTTCGACGGGGGGTAGGACATGTGCCTGGGGATTCCGGGAACCATCGTCGAGATCGACGAGGAACGACCGGACCTGGCCAAGGTGGACGTCAGCGGCGTCCGCCGGATGATCAACATCGGGCTGCTGGAGAACGAGAAGGTCGAGCCCGGTGACTGGATCCTGATCCACGTCGGCTTCGCCCTGTCGAAGATCGACGAGGAGGAGGCCGCCTCGGCCATGGCCTTCCTCGAAGGGATCGGGACCGCCTACGAGGAGGAGCTGGCCGCTCTGGCCAGCTCCGAGATCGAGGCGGGGATGATCCGGGCCGGTCAAGACATCGAGGCTCGCTGGGCCGCGGAGGAGGTGTGATGCGCTTCGTCGACGAGTTCCGCGACGCCGATCTGGCCCGCGCCCTGGCCACCCAGATCGCCGGGCTGTGCCAGCCGGGCCGGCAGTACAAGTTCATGGAGGTGTGCGGAGGGCACACCCACACGATCTACAAGCACGGCATCGAGGACTACCTGCCCGAGGCGGTCTCTCTGGTGCACGGCCCGGGCTGTCCGGTGTGCGTCCTGCCGATGGGCCGCATCGACGACGCCATCGCCATCGCCGAGCAGCCCGACGTGATCCTCACCTCGTTCGGCGACATGATGCGGGTCCCTGGCGGCCGGGGGTCGTTCTTCGACTCCAAGGCGGCCGGTGCCGACATCCGCATGGTGTATTCGCCGCTCGACGCGTTGAAGATCGCCCGCCAGAACCCCGACCAGCGGGTCGTGTTCATGGCCATCGGGTTCGAGACGACGGCGCCGTCGACGGCCATGACCGTGCTGCGGGCCAAGGCGGAGGGGATCGAGAACTTCTCGATCTTCTGCAACCACGTCACGATCATCCCGGCCATCAAGGCGATCCTCGACTCGCCCGACCTGCGCCTCGACGGGTTCATCGGCCCCGGCCACGTGTCGACGGTGATCGGCTGCCGGCCGTACCACTGGATCTCCGCCGAGCACGGCAAGCCGTTGGTGTGCGCCGGGTTCGAGCCCCTCGACGTGCTGCAGTCGGTCTACATGATCCTCAAGCAGCTGTCGGAGGGCCGCTCCGAGGTGGAGAACCAGTACTCCCGGGTCGTGCCGTGGGACGGGAACGAGAAGGCTCTTCAGGTCATCAACGAGACCATGGAGCTGCGCCCCTACTTCGAGTGGCGGGGCCTCGGGTTCATCTCCCAGTCGGCCCTCAAGTTGCGTGACAGCTACGCCGCCTTCGACGCCGAGGTCATCTTCGAGGTGCCGGGCGTGCGGGTGGCCGACCCGAAGGCCTGCCAGTGCGGCGAGGTCCTCAAGGGGGTCATCAAGCCCTACGACTGCAAGGTGTTCGGCACCGCCTGCACCCCGGAGACACCGATCGGCACCTGCATGGTCTCCTCCGAGGGTGCCTGCGCCGCCTACTACAACTTCGGCCGGTTCACCCGGAAGCGGGTCATGGAGGTCACGTCGGCGTGAGCGACACTCGGGAGCTTCACCCGCCTCCCCCGACGCAACAGGTCTCCGCTTCCTGGGCCGAGCAGGCCGTCGTCGAAGCCCAAGAGGACGACACGCTCAGCCGGGGCCGCCCGGGCGAGGAGCACCGCAGCCGTGAGCAAGAGGTCCTGGCCCGCATCGAGCGGGCCCGGGCGCGCAAGCCCCGGGTCAAGGAGGAGCGCATCACGCTGGCCCACGGGTCGGGCGGCAAGGCGACGCACACGCTGGTCGAGGCCATCTTCCTCGAGGCGTTCCGGAACCCGCTCCTCGAACCGCTCGAGGATCAGGCGATCCTCACCGCCGGCGGCCAGCGCCTGGCCTTCACCACCGACTCCTACGTGGTTTCCCCGCTGTTCTTCAACGGGGGGAACATCGGCGACCTGGCCATCAACGGCACGGTCAACGACCTGGCCGTATCCGGGGCCCGACCGATGTGGCTGTCGGCCGGATTCATCCTGGAGGAAGGGTTCCCGGTGGCCGACCTCGAGCGCATCGTGAAGACGATGGCCGAGGCGGCGGCCGTCGCCGGGGTGCAGATCGTGACCGGTGACACCAAGGTCGTCCAGCGGGGGAAGGCCGACGGGCTCTATGTCAACACCGCCGGTGTCGGCGTCTTCGAGCGCGACATCCGGCTCGGCGCCGACCGGGCCCGGCCGGGGGACGCCGTCATCGTCTCCGGGCCGATCGGCGACCATGGCATCACCGTCCTGCTGGCCCGCGGCGAGCTCGACATCGAGTCCGACCTCGCCTCCGACACCGCGGCCTTGAATGGGCTCGTGGAGACTCTGCTCGATGCCGTCCCCGACGGCGTGCACGCCATGCGGGACGCCACCCGGGGCGGCGTCGCCACCATCCTCAACGAGGTGGCGAAGATCGCCGAGGTGGCGGTCGTCGTCGACGAGGCCTCGGTGCCGGTCCGGCCGGAGGTCACCGGGGCGTCCGAGATCCTGGGCATCGACCCGCTCTACGTCGCCTGCGAGGGCCGGCTGGTGGCGATCGTCGAAGAGAGCGCAGCCAACGCCGCGCTGGCGGCCATGCGGTCGCATCCGCTGGGCCGGGAGGCAGCTGTCATCGGGCGGGTGGCCGACGACCCGCCCGGCCTCGTGCTGCTGCGCACCAGTTTCGGCGGCACCCGCATCGTCGACATGCTCGTCGGCGACCCCCTGCCCCGCATCTGCTGAGAGGCGAGCGCCGGGGCAGGCATGGCCATCGCGCTGCTCATCAGCCCGGAGGAGCGTCATCTGTTCCGGCGATGCCGCCGGGCCTGGGACTTCGGCTCGCCCAACCGGCAGAACCGGGAACCCCGGGACACCCCCCCACGCCCCGACCTGGGCGAAGCGATGCGGGCCGCCCTGGCGGTCTGGTACTTCCCCGGCATGTGGGAGTGGCCCCGGGCCATCGTGCTGCCCCGGGCGCTCCAGGCCTTCGATCAGGCCCTGTCCGGTGCCCCGACGACGAAGGAAGTATTGGCCGGCGGCCCGGCGTCGAAGGAGGCGGTGGAGACCGCCCGGGCGGTGCTGGAGGGGTACTTCACCTGGGCCCCCACGGTCGACGCCTTCGCGCCCGTGCGGGTGGAGGCCGACTTCGAAGCGGGGGTGCCCGATCCCCGCACGCCAGGGGAGGAACTGGTCGACGGCGACGGCCGCCCGGTCCGGTACCACGACCGGATCCACGTCCTGATCGTCGACGCCCACGATGCCTACTGGGTTGTCGAACACCGCCTGGCGGAGGACGGGTGGGCGGATCGCGACGAGCTGCTCCTGGCCGAACGCCCCATGGCCGCCCTCTGGGGCTGGGAACACTTCTACTTGAGCATGGAGTTCGCCGGCACCGTCCACAACGAGCTGCGGCTCACCGGCGGCGACACGAAGTGGGACGATCCCGGCGAGGGCGACCTCGCCCGCCGTCCCCGCGCCCGCGACTGGGCCCGTTCCCGGGCCGCCCGGCGCACCGCCCCCGACGACCAGGCGCCCACCACTTTGCCGGTGGAGGACGGCCCGGCCGAGGTGATGGTTCAGGAGGGTGGCGGCGGCTGGTTTCGGCGAACGTGGATCCCGCGGACCCGGCCGGAGGTGAAGGCCGTGGCCGACAATCTCTTCGCCGAGGCCCGCGAGATGCTCGACCGGGGACTCCCCCTCTACCCCAGCCCCACGCCCGAACACTGCGCCGTCTGCGAGTACCGAGCGCCGTGCCGGGCCATGAACGAGGGCGGCGACGTGGAGACGGTCCTCACGGAGGCCTACCGCCTCCGCGACACCGCCGGAACCGGCGAGGGACGCCTCGGCGGCGGCTCATGGTCGATGAACCGCGGCGCCGCCCCGCCACCCCAGTGGCGCAACCCGCCCCGCTAGCCCCGCATCGACGCAACCGGCGTTCGTTTACCGGGATATAGCGGAAAAGGAACGCCGGAATGGGGGAATGCCGCCGGCTGGAGGGCCGGAGGCCCTAGGTTTTGCGCATCGACGACGTCCGCTGCCCAAGCTGTTCCCGGCCCCTGGTGCTGCGCTCCGGCCCGGCCATCACGCCTCACTTCGCCCACCGGCCCCGCCAGTCGTGCCGGAGGCGCCCCGGGCGGCCGCCGGTGACGACCCTCCGCCTCGAACAGCTCACGCTATTCGAGCTGGAGCCCGTCGCGGCGCCCGCACCGATTCCGGCGTTCTACTTCCGTCCCCGCCCGGCGGAGGCGGAGACGGAGGCGGCACCCTGCCGGACAGCCGACGGCCATGACGGCGGCGGCGCCAGGCGCGCTCGCCGGCGGCGACAGCGGCGCCGGGCCTGGCTGCCCCGGCTCGTCCGCTGGATCAGGGCCCGCACCGCCGGCCTCTGAGACTGTCACGCGGGCCGACGTTCCTCGGCCTTCACCCCTGAAACTCGAGGAAACGCCGGCCCGCGGATCTTGTGGCGGTCAGGCCGGCCAGTACTCGCCGGCCCGGCGACGCCAGGCTTTGAACAGCTCCCGGGTAACCCCGACCAGCAGCACCAGGGCAGCGGCGGCCAGCGGGTCCCGGTGGTTCATCGGGAACACCTTCGGAGTCGAGATCACGGTGGCCGGGAAGGCCGCCGCCGACTCCGTCACCAACGACTGCAGACCGGACAGCCGCCGGCTCACCGCCGTCGACTCGGTCACGGCCGGCGAGGGAGCCGACCGGGGTGCCGCCGAAGGCGGGGCGGCCAGCTCCTGGACGCGGCCCGAGGAGCGGGACGGGCGGGCGGTCGCCGACACCTTCCCGCGCGAGCCGGGGAAGAAGTCTTTGAACATGGGCACCACCGTCGGCGCGGGGCGGGGTGCCGCCCTAGCGGCCGGGGCGGCGTCCTGCGGCTCGATGGGCGGGCCGAAGGCGTACTCGTCCCAGCCATCGCCTTCGAATTCGGCCTCGGGCTCGGCCGGCGCGGGAGTGAAGGCGTCTTGGGAGTCGTCGACGTGCTGTGGCTCGACCGGGGTGGGCTCGGGCGCCGGGGGACCAGCGGGAGGCGGCGAGTTGCTATCGCCGTCGCCGGGCCCCTCGGGACCGGCCGGCTTGTCGGTGGTCGGCGTGCTCGGCTCGCGGGTGGTGGTGGTCGTGTCCTTGTCGTCCTTGTCACTGCCACCCTTGCGGGTCGTGGTGGTGGTCGGCTTGTCGTCCTTGCCGTCGCCGCCCTTGCCGTCGCCGTCCTTGCCGTCGCCGCCCTTGCCGTCGTCGCCCTTGCCGTCCTTGACGGTCGTCGAGGTGGTCGGCTTGTCGTCGCACGGGTCCTTGTCGCCACCGTCGTCCTTCGACCCGGAGTCACCCTTGGGGGCAGCGGCCGTCACCTTGGCATCGGCGTCGTCGGCCGAGGTCTTCGAATCGCCCTTACCGTCGTCCTTGGCGTCGTCGGCGGTCGTCGAGGTGGTCGGCTTGTCGCCCTTACCGTCGTCGCCCTTACCGTCGTCGCCCTTACCGTCATTGGCGGTCGTCGAGGTGGTCGGCTTGTCGTCCTTGCCGTCGTCGCCCTTACCGTCGTCGCCCTTACCGTCATTGGCGGTCGTCGAGGTGGTCGGCTTGTCGCCCTTACCGTCGTCGCCCTTACCGTCGTCGCCCTTACCGTCGTCGCCCTTACCGTCGTCGCCCTTACCGTCGTCGCCCTTACCGTCGTCGCCCTTACCGTCGTCGCCCTTACCGTCGTCGCCCTTACCGTCGCAATCATCCTTGCCGGTGTTCGAGCCCTTCCCGTCTTTGTCGGCGCTCTTGGCTGACTCGGACACTTGGTCGGAGCAGGAGCCCGACGCGTCCTCGCAGGCCGCCGCCGGCGCCAGCTGGCGCCCGTCAGGCGCGGCGCCGGCCGCGGCATAGACGAGCATCCCGACCAGGGCGGTGGCGAGCATGAGGGGTACTCGCTGGCGATGTGTTCCAAACGGCATGTTGGAGACCTCCGGCCGCGGGGGAGCCGCGGGCGTTCTCGGGGGAAGACCGAACTAACCCGGCGATCCGTTACTCCCGTCACGGGATTGTCATGATCAATATGCGACGAAACGTCCTCTTTGGGATTCGCCGCGGCCGGGTCACGCTCCTGCCCAGGGGCGGAAAGCCCAAGAGGAAGGCACAGCGCCCGGCGGCTCAATATGCTCCGGCGAGGCTGGTCAGGGCGACGCGTCCGGCGGCGGGAAGGTGGGAGCGGCAGTGGGTGAACGGATCGATCTCGAATTCCCGTCGGGCCAGGGTTCCTGCGCCGCGTGGGTCTACCGGCCCGACGCCGACCGGTCCCGGCCCGGGCCCGCCGTGGTGATGGGCCACGGCTTCTCCCTCACCCGCCACGACGGCCTGCCGGCCTACGCCGAGCGGCTGGCGGCGGCCGGGGCCACCGTCGTCGTCTTCGACCACCGCCACCTCGGCGACTCGCCCGGCGAGCCGAGGCAGCGGTTTAGGAAATCGATGCAGCGGGAGGATTGGCGCTCGGCCGTGCGGGCCGCCCGCAGTCTCGAGGGCGTCGACCCGGCCCAGATCATCTTGTGGGGCTTCTCCTTCGGCGGGGGCCACGCCGTCGAGACCGCCGCCGAAGACGGGCGCGTCGCCGCCGTCGTGGCTCTGGCGCCGTTCGTCGACGGGCTGGCCCGGGTTCTGGCCACACCGCTACGGGTCGTCGGGTGGATCCTGCCCCGGGCGGCGGCCGACCGGGCCGGGCGCCACAACCTCATCCCCGTCACCGGTCCGCCCGGCGCCAAAGCGGCCATGACGCTCCGGGGCGAGGCCGACGGGTTCGCCGCCGTGGTGGCGGACGGGTCGCCGTGGCGCAACGAGATCAGCCCCGGGATATTCCTCACCGTCGCCCTCCACCGGCCCCTGTCCAAGGCCAAGAAGGTGGCGTGCCCGCTGTGGGTCGGCGTCGGGGAACGGGACGTCTCCGTGTCGGGGAGAGCCGTCGAGCGTCTCGCCGCCCGGGCGCCCAAGGGTGAGCTCCACCGCTACCCCTACGACCACTGGGAAAACTACCTGGGCGGCGCCCCCGAACGGGTCGCCGCCGACCAGATCGACTTCCTCCGCCGCGTCGGTCTCCTCGGCCCCTGACGTCCCGGGGATAGTGGTGTCCCCCAGAAAGCTCTACGTCGCCAGCCCGCTGGGTTTCAACGAGCCCGGCCGGCACTGGGCGACCACCGTTCTCCATCCCCGGCTGGCGGCGGCCGGCTGGGAGGTGCTCGACCCCTGGCTCGACGAGTCCGGCGCCATCGCCGCCACCCTCGCCCTCCCGCCGGGGCCCGAGCGGATCGACGCGCTCCGGGCCATGAGCCGGGCGATCGGCGCCCGCAACCGCCGCCTCCTGGCCGAGGCCGACGCCGTACTGGCCGTGCTCGACGGGCCCGACGTCGACTCCGGCACCGCCGGCGAGATCGGCTGGGCCGCCGCCCACCACACCCCGGTGATCGGCCTCCGCACCGACTTCCGCCTCGCCGATCACGAGGCGGCGGCGGTGAACCTCCAGGTGGAGGACTTCGTCGTCGCCTCCGGCGGCCGCCTGGTCACCACCCTCGACGAGGCCCTCGCCGCCCTCGGCTCACTCCGGGGATGAGGCGGGGCCGTGGTCGCAGACCCGCCGGCCCCGGGCGGCGCGGGACTGCCCGGGCACCCGGGGGCGGAGGCTGACGATCTCGGCCAGGATGGCGAGGGCGACCTCCTCCGGCGTGCGGGCCCCGATGTCGAGCCCCGCGGGACTGCGGATGCGGCCGGCGGCGGGATCGAGGCCCAACCCGGCGACGACCGCCTCGCCCCGGGCCCGGCTGGCGATCAGACCGATGTAGGGCACGTCGGCCGCCAGGGCGGCCCGGAGGACCGCCTCCTCGTCCGGGCCGCCGTGGGTGGCGGTCACGACCGCCACCGCGCCGCCGGGGGCGGCGTCCTCGAACGACACGGCTCGGTACCCGAGCGCCGCGCCCAGGTCAAGGACCGCCCGGGCGATGGCTGTCTGGCCGTGGACGGCGACCACAGGCGCGTCGGTCGGTTCGGTCGCATCAGCCATATCTGCGTGAGCCTACGAGGCCATCCCCACGATCGGGCTGACCAGCTTCAGGGCGCCGGTCGAGCCCCGGAAACCGGCCGAGCCGAAGGAGAAGATGCCACCGTCGGAGGCCACCATCCAGTAACCGTTGCCTTCCCGGGTCCGGGCCATGCCCACGATCGGCTTGTTGAGCTGCTTGTCGCCCATCGAGCCGAGGAAGGTGGCGTCACCGAACGAGAAGATGCCGCCGTCGGAGGCTACGAACCGGTAGCCCTTGCCGGTGGCGGTGCGATCCATCCCCACGATCGGCTTGTTCAGTTTCAGGGAGCCGGTCGAGCCGAAGAAGGCGGCGTCGCCGAAGGAGAAGATCCCGCCGTCGGAGGCCACCAGCCAGTAGCCGTTGCCGCTGACCGTCGACGCCATGCCCACGATCGGCTTGTTGAGCTTCGTGCCGCCCATCGAGCCGAAGAACTTGGCGTCGCCGAAGGAGAAGATGCCGCCGTCGGAGGCCACGAACCAGTAGCCCTTGCCCGACGGCGTGGATGTCATTCCGACGATGGGCGAGACCAGCTTCAGGGCGCCGGTGGAGCCGTGGAAGGCGGCGTCACCGTAGGAGAAGATGCCGCCGTCGGAGGCCACCAGCCAGTAGCCGCTGTTGGTCGGCGTGGCGGCCATGCCCACGATCGGCTTGGCCAGCTTGGTGCCGCCCGCCGATCCGGCGAAGGGCGGGCCGAAGGAGAAGATCCCGCCGTCGGCGGCCACGAAGCGGTAGCCCGGGCCGGAGCCGACGATGAGCGAGCCGCCGTCGCCGATCGACTTGCCGTCGTTGGGCCCGATGCCGTCGCCGGTACAGGTGAGGCAGGGTACGTCGGCGTCGGCCCGGGCGAACCAGTCGTAGGCGCCGTTGCCGTCGCCGCCGACCAGGTTGGCGGCCCGGGAGGCGAACACCAGGCTGTGCCCGTCGCCGGAGATCGTCGGCATGAAGCTCGGGCCGTTGGGCTCGCCGCCGGCGGGCCCGATCCGCTCGAGGCTGATCCCGCCGGCCACCTTGGCCACGAACACGTCGGCCACCCCGTTGCCGTCGCCGCCGACCAGGCTGGCGGAGTCTGAGGTGAAGGCCACCACGCTGCCGTCGCGGTTGACGGTCGGCCGGCGATTGTCGCCGCCGGCCCCGCTGCCGCCCACGTTGACCTGGATCGTGGTGTTGGACCCCAGGTCCCGGAGGTAGATGTCGGTGTCGGGGTTCTGGTCGGCGCTGGTCTTGGGCATGTTGCTCTTGCCGGCGACCACGAACACGACCTTGGTGCCGTCGGCGCTGATCTGCGGCTCGTAGCTGTCGCCGCCTTCCGCCTTCACCGGCTGCGGGTCGCTGTTCATTGAAGCCTTGACGATCGAGCCGTCGGGCTTGGCGACGAAGATGTCACTCCAGTTCGGGATCCCGCCGACGGGGTCCTCGGCCGCGCTCGGCGTCATGCCGGTCTGGTCGGAGACGAAGGCTACCGACCCGTCGTCGGCCACCGAGGGCGCCCAACTGGCCTTGAAGCCCGCCTTCCGGGCGCCGGCGACGTTCGGGTCGGGGATCGTGCTGACCAGGTCGATGGCCCCGCTCTCCATGTTGAAGCGGAAGACGTTGGCCCGGCCGCTCCCGCTCTGGGCGAGGCCGGCGAACTCACCGGCGGAGTCGAAGGCCACCCACTTGCCGTTGGCGCTGATGGCCGGGTGCTGGGCCGGGGACGGGGACTCGCCCGCCCCGGGCTTCTCTGACAGCCGACGGGTCTCCTTGCGGAGCCGGTCCCGCACGAAGATGTCCATCACCCCGTTGGTGTCGCCGGGGACGAGGTTCCCGGCCATGGAGGCGAAGACCACGAACCGACCGTCGGTGCTCATGGCCGGCGAGACGCTGGGCCCGTCGGCCTCCCCGCCGCCGCTGGCGACGCTGACCCGCTCGGTCCTGCCGGTGCCCTGGTTGCGGACGAAGATGTCGCTCGCCCCGTTGGCGTCGCCGGGCACGAGGTTCGACGAGTCGGAGGGGAAGGCGACCAGGTTCCCGTCCGATGAGACACCCGCCGGCGCCAGAGGGGCGGCGGCGAAGGAGTCGGCACTGCGGCGGGCGTCGCCGGAGGCGTAGACGCTGACCTGGATCATCCGCTGAGCGACGAACCCGCTGCCGCTGTCGCCGAGCTGCGACACGAACACGTCGGGAGCGCTGTTGGCGTCGCCGTCGACCAGGTTGTCGGCGGCCGACTCGAAGGCCACCAACATCCCGTCGCCGCTGGCCGACGGGAACTCGGCCGGGGCGTTGGCCACCATGTCACCGTGCGGCGGCGCGACGCTGACGATGGCCTGGCCCGGGTTGTGCACGAACACCTGGGCCTCGACGTACCGGTTGCTCCGTGAGAACGGCGCCGCCGAGGAGTACACCACCGCCCCGCCGCTGCCCAGCGTGGCCCAGACGGGAGGCACGTCGCCGCCGCTGCGGCAGGGGCAGTTGGCGTAGATCGTGGGCTGGGAGCCGCCCGCCGTCGGGCTCTGGTAGATGTCGGCGATGCCGTCGTTGTCGAATCCGTCGCTGATGAAGATGACCTTGTTGCCGTCGGAGGAGATGACCGGCAGGTAGGAGCTGGCGTTGCTGGTCAGCATGGTCGTGCTGCCGCCGAGCTGGCGGATGAAGATGTCGTCACCGGCGGACCCGCCGCTGGCGAGGTTGGCGGAGTCGGAGGTGAAGGCGACCTTGGTGCCGTCGGCGCTGATGGTCGACTCGCCGCTCTTCCCGTCGCCGGCGCCGCCGGCGGTGGCGGCGCTGACGAGCTCCGTCTTCGCCGCGCCGGCCGGGTCGATGCGGGCGTAGACCTGCTGGCCGCCGGCGCCGGACACCAGGTTGCCGGCCACCGAGGTGTACGAGACCGTGCCGGTGTTGGCCACCGAGGCCGAGTAGCTGTGGCCGTCGGCGCCGCCGCCGCCGGCCGGCACCGATGCCAGGTGGAGCGCCCCGCTGTCGACGTTGTAGACGAACACGTCGATGGTGGGGCCGTTGGCGTCCCCGCCGACGAGGTTGGAGGCCGACGACTCGAAGGCGATCCACTTCCCATCGGGGCTGATGGAGACACCGAGGCTGTCGCCGTCGCCCTCGGCGCCACCGGGACCGACGCTGATGCGGACGGTCGAGATGACCGAGGGGGGGACCCCGGGGTCGGCCGGCGAACCGCCGGAGCCAGCGGAGGGCGGCGTAGGTGGCCGGCCGGGGTTGAGCGTGGTGAGGAACACGTCGGCCCGGCCGTTGGCGTCGCCGTCGACGAGGTTGGAGGCCCCCGACGAGTAGACGACCTTGCTGCCGTCGTCGCTCATCGTGCGTTTGGTGCAGCGTCGGGAGGACAGCGACGAGCAGGCCAGCGAGCTACCGCGGTCGGGGCGGGCGTTGCGCTCCCCGGCGGCTGCTCCGTCGGCCACGCTCACCCGCTCGATCACTCCCGGGGTGGCGGACCGGGCGGCCAGCATCCCCGGCCCGGCGGCCAGCCCCACCGCCAGCAGCGCCGTTCCGACCAAGCCCGCGGAGCGGCGCCCATAGCGCCTCCTGGAGCCGAGATCCCGATGCATCATCAATCCCCCAGCCTTTCGACGTCGCGCACGGAGAGACGCGCGTACCGGCCCGTTGACCGAGCCGTACTTCCTCCTTTCGACGCGAATCGGCCTATTCCTCCTCAAAGGGGACAAACACCCCAGCTGTTCCCCTCCCCGTCACCACGGGCACCGTGCCCACCACAACCGCTACCAGGCCCTTATTGCAACCTGATTGCTCCAAGCGTCAGCCTCCGTCTACCGTGCAGGCACATGGCCGACCCTCCCCGCCGCCGGAGCCGCTTCGGGGCCGGCGAGGCGGAACTCGTCCGGCTCGACCGGGTGACGTGCCGGTACGGCACCGAACCCGTCCTCGTCAACGTCGACCTCACCGTCGAGCGGGGGGAGTTCGTCGGCGTCGTCGGGCCGTCGGGCTCCGGGAAGACGACGCTCCTGCGCACGATCACGGGGTCGGTCCCGCCCGTGGTCGGCACCGTCCGGCGACGGCCCGGGCTCAGCGTCGCCTACGTCCCGCAGACCGAGACGGTGAACTGGAACTTCCCCGTCACCGTGGGGGAGTGCGTCCTGATGGCCAGGGGCGGGCGGACACTGCCGTGGCCCAGCCGGTCGGAACGGGTCGAGGTCGGCCGGATCCTCGACCGCCTCGGCATCGGGAGCCTGGAGCGCCGCCACATCCGCCAGCTGTCCGGCGGGCAGCAGCAGCGGGTCTTCATCGCCCGGGCCCTGCTCCGCCAACCGCAGCTCCTCCTCATGGACGAGCCCACCGCCGGAGTCGACGTCAAGACCCGCCACGAAGTCCTCCACCTCCTCCACGATCTCAACGCCGACGGTCTCGCCATCGTGCTCACCACCCACGACCTGAACGGGGTGGCCGCCCATCTCCCCCAACTGGTCTGCCTGAACCGGGAGGTGATCGCCGCCGGGAAGCCGGGCGAGGTCCTGACGCCGGACGTGCTGGAACAGACCTACGGCGCGCCGATGGACGTCCTGGAGCACGCCGGGATGCCGCTGGTGGTCGACCGCTACCAGCCGGAGAACGTCATCCCCCTGCCGCGGCGGGGACACGAGGTCGGAAATTCATGAGCGAGCTTCTCCGACCGTTCGAGTTCGGGTTCTTCGTCAACGGCCTGATCGTCGCCACCCTGGCCGGAGCCCTCTGCGGCCTGGTCGGCGTCTACGTGGTGCTGAAGGGCATGAGCTACATCGGCCACGGCCTGTCCCACGCCATCTTCGGCGGGTTCGCCGCCAGCGCCCTCCTCGGCGTCAACTTCTTCCTCGGGGCGGGAGCCTGGGGATTCGCCGCCGCCATGATGATCAACGGGGTCACGCGTCGGAGGGCGATCGGCTCCGACGCCGCCATCGGCGTGATCACCACCGCGTCGTTCGCCATCGGCGTCGCCCTCATCAAGCGGTACGGCAGCGGCGGCAAGAATCCCGACTCGCTCCTCTTCGGCCAGATCCTCGGGGTCAGCGACGCCGACGTCTGGCTCCTGGCCGCCATCACCCTGGCCGCCGCCCTCGTCGTCTTCTTTCTCTACCGCCCGCTGCTGTTCTCCACCTTCGACCCCGAGGTGGCCGACGTGTCCGGGGTGGCCACCGCCCGGATCGACGCCCTCCTCACGCTGGTGCTGGCGGCGTCGATCCTGGCCACCATGACGGTGCTGGGCGTCACCCTGGTGGCCGCCACCCTGGTGATCCCGGCCGTGGTGGCCCGAATGCTGACCGACTCGTTCGGCCGGATGCTGATCCTGGCCACGGTCATCGGCGCCCTGTGCGGGTTCGTGGGCATGAACCTGAGCTACCACCTCGACATCCCCTCCGGGCCGATGATCGTGCTGACGGGTGCGGCGCTGTTCGCCGTCGTCTTCGTCGCCACCGGCCGCCGCGGTCTCCACCGGGCCGGCGCCGTCTCCGACCATCACGGCGCCCTCACTGCTTGACCGGCGAGACGTTCTACCGCTGAAGCACCGGGGTACCCTCCCGGGCATGGCGCTGGCGACGTTCAAGGATCTGGTCATCGACGCCTCGGACGCCCGGCGGCTCGGCGCGTTCTGGGCTCAGGCATTGGCTCTGCGCCTGGAGGAGAACGGTCCGAGCGACGTCGTCCTCCGGGGTCGCACCCCCGCCCACACGGTCTGGGTCGAGCAGGTGCCGGAACCGAAGACGGTCAAGCACCGGGTCCACATCGACGTGCACACCGGCGACATCTCCACCCTGACCGCCGCCGGGGCGACGGTGCTCAACGACACCGACTTTCGCTGGATCGTCATGGCCGACCCGGAGGGCGGTGAGTTCTGCGCCTTCGTCCGGGAGCAGCCGCCGGAGGATCTCCTCTACGAGATCATCGTCGACTGTGCCGACCCGGAGCTCGTGGCGCGGTGGTGGGGCCTGGTCTTCGACGTGAAGGTCGAGAGCCACGACCACGACCTCGGGGCCTACTACAGCCTGGAGCGCCTGCCCGGCACGTCATTCGACAGCCTGGTGTTCGGCCCGGTGCCGGAGCCCAAGACGGTCAAGAACCGGCTGCACTGGGACGTGAAGGGCTCGACGGCGGTGCTGCTCGAGGCCGGCGCCCGGATGCTGCGTCCCAATGGAGTGGGGCCGGCCACGGACGACCCCGAGCCCGACCGCAACTGGGACGTCCTGGCCGACCCGGAAGGCAACGAGTTCTGCGTGTTCGCCCCCTGATCCCGCACCTCGCACAGGCAGGCCTTTGACCGAGCTCGACCAGTCCCTCCTCCGGTGGTTCGTCGACCACCGGGAACCGTGGCTTACGTCCGTCGTGCGGATCGTCACCACGCTGGGCGGGTCGGGGCTGCTGATCCCGCTGGTCCTCGCCCTCGGCGCCTGGTACTGGCGACGCCGGCAGAGCCTCCGGCCCCTCGCCCTCCTCGGGGCGGCCTACACCGGCGCCTTCGTGCTGTCCCACACGATCAAGGCTCTGGTCGACCGGGCCCGTCCGCCGGCTCTCCTGGCCATCGGCTCCTACGACAGCCCCTCCCTCCCGTCCGGGCACGCCACCTACGCCGCCGCGGTGTGGACCATGGTGGCGGTCGTGGTGGCCGCCGGCACGACACGCCGGTGGCCCAAGGTGGCGGTCTGGGTCGCCGCCGGGGCGATCATCGGCACCGTGGGGATCACCCGGCTCTACCTGGCCGCCCACTGGCTGACCGACGTCGTGGCCGGCTGGGCCATCGGCGCCGTCTGGACCTTGCTGGTCGTCAGGGCGCGGGGAAAGATCACGGCGTGATGCTGGTGCTGTCGAGGGAACAGGTGGAATCGCTGCTGGACCTCGACCGGCTCGTGGAGGCCGTCCAGGCCGCCCTGGTCGACGTCAGCGCCGGACGGGTCTCGATGCCGCCGCGGATCGCGGCGATGGTGCCCGAGCAGGCCGGTTTCCTGGCGGCCATGCCCGCCTACCTCGAGTCGGCCGGAGCGCTCACCGCCAAGCTGGTCAGCCTCTTCCCCGCCAATGCGTCGTCGCCGGACCGGCCCACGCATCACGCCGTCATCTGCTGCTTCGACCCCGCCAACGGCGCGCCGTTGGCGGTGATGGACGGCAGCCATGTCACGGCCGTCCGCACGGCCGCCGGCAGCGTCGTGGCCACCAGGCTGCTGGCCCGCCCCGACGCCACCGTCGTGGCCGTCATCGGGACGGGCGTGCAGGCCCGGGCCCACCTCCGGGCCTTCGCCCGGCTGCCGGAGGTCGCCGTCCGGCGTGTCGCCGGGCGGGACGACGCCAAGGTCAAGCTCCTCGTCGACGAGCTGACGGCCGCCGGTGAGGGCCCGGTCGAGGCGGCTCCCTCGATCGAGGACGCCGTCCGTTCGGCCGACATCGTCTGCGCCACCACGCACGCCGATCGCCCGGTGGTGCGCCGTGACTGGCTCCGGCCCGGCACCCACGTGAACGCCGTCGGCTACAACCCGGCCGGGGAAGGGGAGGTCGACGCCGCCACCGTCCGGGACGCGGTCGTGGTGGTCGAGTCCCGGGAGGCCGCCCTGGCCCCACCGCCATCGGGCGCCATCGAGATCCACCGGGCGATCGATCTGGGCGTCATCCCCCCGGAAGCCGTGCTGGAGATCGGCGAGATCGTCGCCGGCCGCGCCGCCGGCCGGACCGACCCGGCCCAGATCACCCTGTACAAGTCGGTCGGCGTCGCGGTCCAGGACGCGGCGGCCGCCGCCCTGGTCGTGGAGGAGGCGCAGAGGCAGGGGATCGGCACCGTCATCGAGCTCTAGCGCCTCGGCGCCGAACGCCCAGAGTGGCCTGCTTCTCGACGTTTGCGGCTTTCCCACAGAGAATTGCGGGAAATCACCCGAGAGAGTGGGCTCCCTCCGCAGTCAGTTGCGGAAGTGTCAGTAGTTAAAGAAATCGTGTCTATCGCCGCCCGACCATTGGCGATACCTTGCTCGGGTGACTTGGGGGGTTGGGTTCTGGACTGATGTCCAGGCCGCCACGCTTCTGGCGCTCGCGGCGGTGACCTTTGCCGTCTTGATTGGTTTCGCCTTGAGTGCTGCCGGGCGGCCGACCCCGGCGCGGCGCCGCGCCGGCGGCTTCAGCCGGGCGATCGCCGACCGAGTCGACGGTGAGGGGGAGACCAAATGAGGTGGAAAGGCACGCGTCCCGCGGCCGTGATCCTGGCGGCACTCATCGCCGCCGCCTGCGGGGTGAAACCCAGCGCAGTCCGCGAGAGCGATGCGGCCCGAGAACGAGAATTCCGGCAGGAGAGTCCCGAACTCTTCGAGGACATCGGCGGAGAGGTCGAAAACCGGGCTCCCGAGTCGCCGGCGCCGGAGCAGGCCAGCCCCCCAGAGTCGCCGGCGCAGGGTGACGGTGCGACAGCGGCGATCGGACCGCCGGCTCCCGGTTCGGAGTCCCCGCGGCCCGACCAGTCCGAGCGGCAGCGGGGCCGGCGGGACGCGGCGGTCACCTATGAGGAGGTGCCGGCCGGGGGAGCCTCGTCGGCGCCGGCTCGCAACCCCTCCCCGTCCCCGTCGAGATCGCAGGCGGCCGGCCCGGCGCCCGAACCCGCCCCTCCCCGGGAGGCCTTCGACGGCCTGAACGACCGGACCGGAGTGACCGACACCACCATCCGGATCGGGATCCACGCCCCCGTCACCGGCGCGGCACCCTTCCCCCAGAGCGCCTTCGAGCAGAGCGACGACCTGTACTGGAAGTTCCTGGCCGAGAAGGGCGGCGTCCACGGCCGCAACGTCGAGGTGGTCTTCCGCGACGACAAGTACAACCCGACCAGCGCCGTGCAGGCCTGTCGCGAGATGGTCGAGGACCGGAAGGTCTTCGCCATCATCGGCTTCGCCGGCTCCGACCAGATCACCGCCTGCGCCCGCTACGCCGAGTCGGCCAACGTCCCGTACTTCTCGGGGGGCGTCAATGAGGACGGCCTGGCCGGTCTCAACCGCTACTTCGCCATCTCCCAGACGTACGACCAGCAGTCGTCGACGCTGGTGAACCTCATGAAGAAGAAGATCAAGAAGACGAAGGTGGCGATCGTGGTCATCGCCACCCCGGCGCTCAACAACACCGTGCGGAGCATCACTTCCGAGATCGTCAGGGCGGGCGGGCTGCAGATCGTGCGGTCGAGCCGGATCGGCAAGTACGCCTCCGACGCCGAACTCCTCTCGGAGGCGCAACAGCTGCGCAACTCCGGAGCCGAGATCGTCTACGTCATCGCCGCTCCGATCCCGTTCATCAAGCTGGCTACGAACGCCCAGGCGCAGGCCTACCATCCGACCTGGGTCGGGCCGGGAACCACGAACGGCCTGGCCGTGGTGGCCCAGGCTGGGTGCCCATCGATCGAGGGGGCCCAGTTCCTCTCCCCGTTCCCCCAGCTCGACGCCATCGACCAGCTCGACCCCGACTACAAGCAGGCCTTCCGGCGCCATGTCAACAACAACCCCGACGACGTCGGCATCCTGATGTGGGGGCTGAACAAGAGTCTGCACCAGATGCTCGAAGCCACCGGTCGCGACCTGTCCCGCCAGAGCTTGTTCTCCGCCGTGACGAGCAAGAGGGTCTTCCGGTCGAACGTCTACCCCGACGTCAGCTACGACGGCACCATCCGGTTCGGCGCCCGAACCGCGCACCTGCTGCAAGCCGACTGCACCACCCGCAGTTGGAAGACCACCGGCCGCTTCGTCGCCGACTTCTAGCCCGGCGTGCGCCAGTCACTCATCATCGGCGTTGTCGCCGGTTGCGGCTACGGGCTGATCGCGCTCGGCCTGGTCCTCGTGTACAAGTCGAGCGGCATCTTCAACTTCGCCCAGGGCGAGTTCGGGACGGTCGCCGTGTTCGCCCTGTGGGGGGCCCACTCCGCCGGTGTGCCCTATGGCCTGGCCGTGCTGCTCGGGCTCCTCGCCGCCCTGGCCAGCGGATTGGCCACGGAGCGGTTCGTCGTCCGGCCCCTCTTCGACGCGCCCCGGGTGACGCTCCTCGTGGCCACCGCCGGAGTCTCCCTCTTCGCCATCGGCGCCGAGCTGTGGATCGGGGAGTCGCGGCTGCGGTTCGTCGCCCCGGCCCTCGGCCGGCTCGACCGGGTGTCGGTGTTCGGCTTCGCCGTCTCCGACCAGCGCCTGCTCGTCATCGCCACGCTGATCGTGCTGGCGGTGGCCGGCGCCCTCTTCTTCTCCCGCACCAGCCTGGGTCTCGCCATCCTCGGCCTCAGCCAGAACCCCCGGGCGACCGAGCTCATGGGAATCAGCGCCCAGCGGCTGTCCCGGGTCACCTGGGGAGCGGCCGCCGTCCTCGGCGGCCTGGGCGGCATGCTCTCCGCCCCGCTGGCCGGCGGGTTCGGCCCCGGCTTCGTCACCCTGTCGGCCCTGATCCCTGCCTTCACCGCCGCCGTGCTCGGCGGGATGACCAGCCTGCCCGGCGCGTTCCTCGGCGGTGTGGTGGTCGGCGTGGCCGAGAGCGTCGCCGTCACCTACCCGGTCTTTTCGGACCACATTCCCGGCGCGCCGTCGGTCATGGTCTTCGTCCTGCTCATGGCCGTGCTCATCCTCCGGCCCCGGGGGCTGCTCGGGCCCCGGTCGGAGATCACCGCCCCCACGGAGCGATCGCTGTGAGCGGCCGGCTGGCCCGGATCGCCGTCGTGGCGGCCCTCGCCGGGCTGGTGCTGGTGTTCCCCCTCACCCGGAGCGGCATCGAGGCCAACGTCTTCACCGAGGCCGTCATCTACGCCATCATCGGGCTCTCCCTCAACGTGCTGCTGGGCTACGCCGGCCAGATCTCCCTCGGCCATCAGGCCTTCGTGGGCATCGGCGCCTTCACCTCCGCCTACATGACCAGCGTCCACGAGCAGAACTTCGTGGCCGCCGTCGGCGTCACGGTGGTGGTCGGTGCCGTGCAGGCGCTCGTGCTCGGCCTCGTCTCACTCCGGATCACCGGCCTGTACTTCGCGCTGGTGACCCTGACCTACGGGACGATGGCCGAGAACAGCCTGTTCAACATCACCTCACTGACCGGCGGCTCCGCCGGGCAGGCGGCCCCCAAGCCGGCGGCCTTCGCCAGCGACCACCGCTACTACTACCTCTGCCTGGCAGTCCTGGCTGTCGTGCTCTACGTCGACTGGCGCCTGACCTCGACGAAGACGGGCCGGTCGCTGCTGGCCATCCGCCAGGACCCGCGGGTGGCAGCCAGCTTCGGCACCGACCTCAAGCGCTACACGCTGATCGCCTTCGTCGTCTCCGGCATCTTCGCCTCGATCGCCGGAGCGCTCCTGGCCCACAACACGACCTCGGTCGTCGCCAGCCAGTTCCACTTCCAACTGGCCCTGGTGTTCGTGATCATGACGGTGGTCGGCGGGCTCCGGAGCCGGGCCGGGGTGGTCGTCGCCTCGGCGTTCTTCTCCCTCACCGACTACCTGTTCGAGAAGCTGCAGCTGGCCAGCGCCGTCGACGCCATCCCGCTCCTCCCCGATCTCCCCGCCGACCTGGCGCCCCTGGTGCTCGGTCCCCTGCTCCTGCTCTTCACGCTGACGCGCCATCCCGGCGGGTTCGGGGAGATGCTCCGGCCGCTCGGCCGCTGGCTGGCGGCGGCGCCGTCGCCCCCCGGTCCGCGACCGACCCAACCTGTGTCAGGCCCGCCGCCGGGGGTCGAAGCCCATGCTTGAGGTCGACGGCTGCTGCGTGAACTTCGGCGGCATCCGGGCGCTCCACGACGTGTCGATATCGGTGAGCGAGCTGGAGATCGTCGGCATCATCGGCCCCAACGGCGCCGGCAAGACGACGCTGTTCGACGTCATCAGCGGCTTCCGCCGACCCAACGAGGGCCGCGTGCGGTTCCGGGGCGTCGACGTCACCGACCTTCCGGCCCACCAGCGGGCGGCGGCCGGGATGGCCCGGGCCTTCCAGAACGTCGGCCTGATCCGGGGAGTGACGGTTCGCACCAACCTCCTCGCCGCCGAACATCTCGCCGCCGGCTACACCGCCGCCGCCGGCCTGGTCGGCCTCCCGGCCACGTACTCCGAGGAGCGCCGGCTCTCCCGTCGGGCCCAGACCCTGGCCGAGATCCTCGGCCTCTCCGGCGTGCTGGATCGCGACGTCGACGAGCTCTCCTACGGGATCCTCAAGTACGTCGAGCTCGCCGCCGTGCTGGCCACCGATCCCGACATCGTCCTTCTCGACGAGCCGACGTCGGGGATGGGCCCCGGGGAGACCTCCGCCTTCGCCTCCGCCCTCCTGGAGCTGCGCCGCACCTTCGGGCTCACCATCGTGATGATCGAGCACCACGTCCCCTTCGTGAGCGCGGTGTGCGACCACGTGTACTGCCTGAACTTCGGTGAGACCCTGGCCGAGGGCAAGCCCGAGGAGGTGCGGAGCCATCCCGAGGTGGTCCGGGCCTATCTCGGGGAGGAGGTCCCGTCCTGGCTGCTCGGCGCCGAGAAGGCCCGGGATCCGCTGGTCGTGGCCGAGCATCTCCAGGTCAGCTACCAGACGACCGGTCACCACCGGAGCGCCCCGGTGCTGCGCGACGTGTCCTTCGAGGTGCTCGAGGCCGAGCGCCTGGTGCTGCTGGGCCTGAACGGGGCCGGCAAGACCACGACGCTGGCCACCCTGGCCGGGCTGCTGCGCCCCGAGGAAGGTTCGATCTTCTTCGCCGGGCAGAACATCACCGAGCTGTCCGCCGCCGAACGGGTCGCCCTCGGCATCACCCTCGTTCCCGAGGGGCGCCAGGTCTTCCCAGGCCTGTCCGTCGACCACAACCTGCGACTCGGGGCATGGATGCACCGCCACGACCAGGGCTACGTGGCCGACGCCCGGGCCCGGGTCATGCGGGTCTTCCCGCAGCTGCTCCCAAGGGGAGACCAGCTGGCCGGCACGCTCTCGGGTGGGGAGCAGCAGATGCTGGCCATCGGCCGGGCGCTGATGGCCGGCCCCCGGCTCCTGCTCATCGACGAAGCCTCGCTCGGACTCTCCCCGGCGATCACCCAGTCGGTCTTCTCGATGATCGACCAGATCAACGCCTCGGGTGTGACCGTCGTCCTGGTCGAGCAGGGGACGGCGGCGCTCAGCCACGCCGACCGGGCGATGATCCTGGAACGGGGCCAGATCGTCCACCGCGGAACCGGCGCCGAGACCGACCATGCCAGCCTGCGCGAGCGCTACCTGGGAACGCCCGCCTGAAGGAGGAGGGGACAGCGTGGAACCCAAGCGGACCAAGCTCGGACACCAGCTCGGGCTGTTGTGTTGCCTGGCCGGACTCGTCCTGGTGTGGGTGGGGTGGAACGGCGCGGCCAGCTACGACGTCGCCACCCGGCAGTTTCCGTACCTGATCTCGGGCGGCATCGCCGGGCTCTGCCTCGTCCACATCGGTGTCGGTCTGTGGATCACCCAGACCCAGCGGGCCGAACGGGCCCGCATCGAGGAGAACCTGGCCGGCCTGGGCCGGATCCTCGAGACGCTCGTCGCCGTCATGGGCACTGGCGCGGCCAGCGGCAACGGGGCGGCCGCCGACGGCGGGGAAGGGCTCGTGCTGGCCGGCTCGACCGCCTACCACCGTCCGGCCTGCCACCTGGTGCAGGACTACCCCCGCCTGCGGACGATGACCGTGGACACGGCGGCCGAATCGGGCCTCGAGCCCTGCCGCACCTGCGAACCCGAGAGTCCCGCCATCCAGCTGCCCAGCTGATACACGGGGCTTGCCGCTCCCTGGTTGGTTACCTCGGCCGTCGGCGGGCGTCGGCGTCGACGAGGAGACCCAGGACTTCGCCGATGGTGCGTTCCTGCCCGATGGACTCCGGGAGCGGCAGCTGCGCCTCGACCTGGTAGCGGTTGCGACGCCCGTCCTTGTCCTTGACGACGTAGCCCGCGTCGACAAGGTCGGCGACGATGCCGTAGGCGCTCCTCTCGGTGACGTCGAGCGCAACGGCGAGGTCCCGCAGCCGCATGTCCGGATCGCGGGCGATGCAGATCAGGACGCGGGCATGGTTGGTGAAGAAGCTCCAATCCCCCACGCTTGATAATGGTATCAGAATTCTAGAAATAAATTGCGAGAATTCTAGAACCGGCGTACGCTCGTCAGGAACGCATCGGTCCCCGTCGACGACGGTCGGAGTCCCCGGTGCGGAAGGAGCACCATGGAAACGTTGGGTGCCATCGCTCTCGTTCTCGTCGGCGTCGGACTCTTTCGCTACTGGCGGGGGCGGACCGCTCACTGAGGTGGAGGATCCCCAAGCGACGCCAGACCCTTCCCCGGATGGAGAGTCCGTGCGGGAACGTCAATGTGGCCGCTGCCAGGTGACGTTCCCCGGTGATCCCAGTTCGCACGCCACCGCTCAGCTCGGGTGGTGGTTGTGTCCACCGTGCCATGAGGCCCTGATCGGCCACCAGCGCCAGGCCTGACGTTGCGGGTGGCTGTCCTCGCACCGATCTCCTGGCGGGTTCCGCCGCGCCACTACGGGCCGTGGGAGCAGTTCGTGTCGCTCCTGACCGAAGGGCTCGTCGCCCGGGGCGTGGACGTGACGCTCTTCGCCACCGCCGACTCCGCCACATCGGCCCGGCTGGCGTCGACTGCGGCGCGGGGCTGGTCCGAGGATCCGGCCGGCCCCGACACGAAAGTCGCCGAGTGCCTGCACATCTCGGCCGTCTTCGAACGGGCCGGCGAGTTCGACCTGATCCACAACAGCTTCGATTTCCTCCCGCTCACCTATAGCGCCCTGGTGTCGACGCCTGTGCTGACCACCATTCACGGCTTCTCGTCGCCGTCGATCGTCCCCGTCTACGAGAAGTACAACCACCTTGGCGCCTACGTCGCCATCAGCCAAGCCGACCGGCATCCCCGCCTCGACTATGTCGCCACCATCCATCACGGGATCGACACCGGCGCCTTCGCTCTGGGAGACGGCGGCGGCGGTTACCTCCTCTTCTTCGGTCGCATCCATCCCGACAAGGGGGCCGCCGAGGCGATCGAGGTGGCCCGCCGGGTTGGTCTCCCGCTCGTGATCGCGGGGATCGTCCACGACGAGCGCTACTTCAAGGCCGAAGTTGCGCCCCACGTCGACGGCGACCGTGTCCGCTACCTCGGCCCGGTCGGCCCCGAGCAGCGCTCCGCAGTCCTCGGTGACGCCCTGGCCCTCCTCCATCTCATTGGCTTCGAAGAACCGTTCGGCTTCAGCGTGGTGGAGGCCATGGCGTCCGGCACCCCGGTGATCGCCTTCCGGCGGGGCTCGATGCCCGAACTGTTGGAGGACGGCCACAGCGGTGCGCTGGTCGAGGACGTGGACGGGGCGGCGGCGGCCGTACCCTCGGTGCTCCGATTCGATCGGGCCGCCATCCGAGCGCAGGCCGTGACCCGCTTCGGCCGGGACCGCATGACCGCCGAGTATCTCGCCGCCTACTCCGAGGTCCTCAGCCGTGTTTCCTGATCCTGCTTCAGCGGCCTCGGAGCCCGGCGAAGGGATCTTCCGCCTCGGGGTGAACTACTGGCCGGCCGAGCATGCGATGGATTGGCTCGCCGCCTACGACCCCGGGGCGACCAGGCGGGACTTCGCCCGGGCCCGCGCCGCCGGACTCGACTGCCTGCGGGTCTTCGTCCGCTGGTCCGACGTCCAACCGGCCGAGGCGGCCATCGACACGGCCGTACTGGGGAGGCTGGTCGACGCCGCCGACGCCGCCACCGAGGTGGGAGCGGAGCTCATCGTCACGCTCTTCGTCGGCCACATGAGCGGCGTGAACTGGGCCCCGGAGTGGGCGGCGGGCGGGGCCGACGGAGACCGACGCTTCCGCGTCGTCGCCCCCGGTCCAAGGGCCGCTTCGGTGAGCGGGCTGCGGAACTGGTATTCGGACCCCGAGATCGGCGCTGCCCAGGAGCGCCTGGCGGGGTCGGTGGCCTCCGCCCTGTGCGGCCATCCGGCCGTGTGGATGTGGGATCTCGGCAACGAGAACTCCAATTGCACGATCCCGCCCGACGCCGGCGCCGGAACGGCCTGGCTCGAGCGCATGACCGGCGCCATCCGGGCGTCCGACCCGGGGCGGTTGATCACGGTCGGCCTCCACATGGAGGACCTGGAAGACGACCGCCGCATCGGTCCGGCCGAAGTCGCCCGCTACTGCGACGTCGTGTCGATGCACGGCTATCCGGCCTACACCGCCTGGGCCGACGGTCCCACCGACGACCGCCTGCTTCCCTTCCTCGCCCTGCTGACCGGCTGGCTGGCCGGCGGCTCGGCCGTCTTGTTCGAGGAGTTCGGGTTGCCGACGGGCACACCGGCCGGCACCGGGCCGGGTCGCCTGGTGGGCGAGGACGCCGCCGCCGCCTACATCGGGCAGGGACTCGACGGTCTCCGTCGTGCCGGTTGTCTCGGCGCTCTCCTGTGGTGCTTCGCCGACTATGTGCCGACCCTCCACCGCCGCCCGCCGTTCGACGAGGCCCACCACGAACGGAGCTTCGGCCTATGGAGGGCGGACGGTTCGCCGAAACCGGCCGTCGCCGAGATCACGCACCGGGCCGGGCGGCTCCGACGGTCACCTCCGGACGACTTCTCGTGGCTGGATCTCGACGTGGGCGAGTTCCTCGACGATCGGACCCGGCAGCTTCCCCGCCTCTATCGCCGCTATTGCCAGGCGGAGCTTTCCTAAAATCACGACCAGACTGAACCTAAATCTATCCGCCGCCAAAAGGATTGGTTGTGGACTTCTTGTCCTTCTTTTCCTGCCGCTTTTCCTTGAGAGAATGGGCGGGCGGCTTCTTGGCGCTCGGCTTCCGGGGTGACTTGTCGGGCATTGCTCCTCCTAGTTTCAGCCTTCACGGTACACGAGAACTTCAACTCTCCCTCGCCCGTTTTTGCCGTAGACGGCGCCGTTCACACGGCACGGGCATGTCCCAGCCGAGGCGGCTCAGCGCCGCGCTGACCGAGCACAACGCCCTGGTGGCGTCGAAGTCGTCCGATCTCCGATGGAGCCGGTCGATGAGGAGGGACTGAGCTGCCTCGAGGGGCGGGCGGCGTCCTTCAGCCAGCGCGATGAGTTCGGCCACGGCGTCCGTCGCCACTCCCGCGGCGGGGTGCAGCGCCCGTTCCAGAATTTCGCCGCCCAGCACCGCCCGTTCAGAGCTCCGCACCGCTGTCCGCCCCTCTCGGCTTCTTCATCAGCACGGCGACGGTGCCGTCGGCGAGGGCGGTCATGCCGACGGCCTCCCACCCCTGATTCCCCTCGGCGTTGAGCGCCGCGACCGACGCCGACACACCCGGTGCATGCGTCGGCGCATCGAAAACGGGGAGGGCGACGATGAGGTACTCCCACGCAACCATGCCGGACTCCCTGTATTCGCGCCAAATGTCAGGGGGCGCGACCGGGGTCTGGAGCGGCACCTTGAATCAGGAAGTGTACCCTGCGGGTGTACGCAGGCTGGCCGCCTGCGATGAGGGCGCCTCTCGAGACCCCGGTCGCGCATCCAGTAGTCCGATGCCGCGGAGGTCCGAGGTTCATGGCTGGTCTAGCCATCATCACCGAAGCCTGTATCGACGTGAAGGACCGCGCCTGTGTCGACGTGTGCCCGGTGCAGTGCATCTACGAGTTCGATCCGGTGAACAACCTCCTGTTCTCGGAGGTCGCGGCGGGCGATGGGATGATCGAGAACCGCCATGTGCCGGCTCCCGAGTCGATCGATGTGTTCGGGGACAGCATGCTCTACGTGAACACCGACGAGTGCACCTCGTGCACCGCCTGTTACCAGCCCGACGTGTGCCCCGTCGGGGCGATCTATTCCGAGGAGCACGTGCCGGACGGAAGCGCCAAGCACGCCTACAACTCCACCGATGCCAACAAGGGCCACGACCATACGTTCTTCATCCAACACAACGGAGCGGTCTTTGCTGACTGAACCGGCGGCCGAGCACCAGCCGCGGCAAGAGCCGGTGGTGATCAGTCGGCGCGCTCCCATCGGCGCCGAACCGAGTGCGGGGGGCACGCATTTCCGCGTGTGGGCCCCGGCGCACCAGGGGCTCGACGTCATCCTCCTCGAACCCTCCGCCGGCGAGGTACCCGACGCCCTGGTCGTCGAGCGCCGCCAGACAGTCCGGCTCGACGCCCAACCGGGCGGGTACTTCTCGGGATTCGTTCCCGGCGCGGCGCCCGGTGATCTGTACTTCTTCGGGTTGGACGACGGGACCATGAGCCCCGACCCGGCGTCGCGCTTCCAGCCCGTCGGCCCGTTCGGCCCGTCCGAGATCGTCGATCCCTCCACGTTCCAATGGACCGATGACGGGTGGCGGGGCCTCGCCCGCCACGAGCATGTGATCTACGAGCTCCACCTCGGGACCTTCACCCCGGAGGGTACCTGGACCGCGGCCGAGGCCCGGCTGGCCGGCCTGGCCGATCTCGGAGTGCGGACGATCGAGGTGATGCCGGTCGCGGAGTTCCCGGGCTCGTTCGGCTGGGGGTACGACGGCGTCGACCTCTTCGCCCCGACCCGGCTCTACGGCCGCCCTGACGACATGCGACGCTTCGTCGACGCCGCCCACGCCCTGGGCCTGGCGGTGATTCTCGACGTGGTCTACAACCACCTCGGGCCGGTCGGTGCGGTCTTCGATCGGTTCTCCTCCCATTACTTCACCGATCGTCATGACAACGATTGGGGGCAGGCGCTCAACTTCGACGACGCCGACTCGGCTCCGGTGCGGGAGTTCTTCGTCACCAACGCTGTCTACTGGATCGGCGAGTTCCACCTCGACGGACTGCGGATCGACGCCGCCCAGGCCATCTTCGACTCCTCCCCCGAGCACATCTTGGCCGCCATCGCCACGGCCACCCGGGCCGCCGCCCCGGCCCGCCGGCTCCTGCTGGTGGCCGAGAACGAGCCCCAGGACCCCATCATGCTGCGGAGCCGGAACCAGGACGGCCACGGCCTCGACGCCGCCGTCAACGACGATTTCCACCACAGCGCCATCGTCGCCGCCACCGGCCGGAACGAGGCCTACCTGAGCGACCACCGCGGTGGGCCCCAGGAGCTGCTGTCCTGCGTCAAGCGGGGTTACCTCTATCAGGGGCAGTGGTACAGCTGGCAGGACCAACCTCGAGGCTCCTACTCCCTCGACCTCGGCCCCCGGCGCTTCGTCCACTACCTCCAGACCCACGATCAGGTGGCGAACACCTTCCGGGGCCGCCGCCTCCATGAGCTGACGAGTCCGGGCCGCTTGCGGGCGCTGACCGCCCTCCTCCTGCTCAGCCCCCCGGTGCCGCAGCTGTTCCAGGGGCAGGAGTTCGCCGCGTCGAGCCCGTTCCACTACTTCGCCGACCACGATGGCGATCTGGCCGAAGCGGTGCGGGCTGGTCGGACGGCCCAGGTCGGGCAGTTCCGGAGCCTGGCCCGGGCGATCCGCCTCGAAGGCATGGCCCCGCCCAATGACCGCACCACCTTCGAGCGTTGCCGGCTCGATCACGCCGAGGCCACTACCAACGCCGAGATCCTCCTGCTCCACCGTGATCTCCTCCGCCTCCGCCGGGAGGACCCGGTCATCGCCGTGCCCACCACGGCGGTCGATGGCGCCGTGCTCGGCCCCGAGGCCTTCGTGGTGCGCTTCTTCGGCCCGTCGGGCGATGACCGGCTGCTGGTGGTCAACCTCGGGACCGACCTGAGTCTGGTCCCCAACCCGGAACCCCTCCTGGCGCCGCCCGCCCGGGGGAGCTGGGTGGAGGTCTGGTCGAGCGAGGACCCCCGCTACGGCGGCAGTGGCACCCCGGAGTCGGACGTGCGGAGGCCGTGGACCCTGGCGGCCCATTCCGCCCTGTTTCTCGGGACGGGGTGAGCGGCGCCACGGTGGTCCGCCCGGTGACACCGCCGGCGGATGCCGATCCGGTTCGCCAGGTCCAGCGGGAATGGTTGGTGACCAACGGGATCGGCGGCTACGCCTCGGGGACCGTCTCGGGACTTGTGACCCGCCGTTATCACGGCTGGCTGGTGGCGGCCCTGCCCAACCCGACGGGGCGGGCGGTGATGCTCACCCACCTCTCGGAGCAGCTGCGCCTGCCCGGTGAGCGCCGGGTCGAGCTGGCGGCCGAGGAGACGGAAGCCGGCCAGTTGCAACTCCACGGGGACCGCTACCTCAGCGACTTCAGCCTCGTCGACGGCCTTCCCCGCTGGCGCTACGACATCGACGGCACGGTGCTCGAGAAGCGGGTCGTGCTCCCCTACCGCCACAACACGGTCCACGTCACGTACCACCTCGTGGCCGGCGACGGCGACGTCCTCTTCGAGCTCCGGCCGTCGATGCATTTCCGGCATTACGAGGCGGCCGTCAACTCCGAGCTGGCTCGGTACTCGCTCCTGGCCATCGATGACCACTATGAAATCGTCGGGGACCAGTCGTTCCCGCCCTTGCGGATGCGCCTCCACGCCCGCGACACCGCCTTCACCCACCGCCCCAACACGATCTCCCACGTCGTCCATCGCGCCGAGCAGAGCCGGGGCTACGACGCCCGAGGCCCTCTCTGGAGCCCCGGTTACTTCCAGATTCAGCTGCAACCAGGCGAGGAAGCGACCCTCGTCGCGTCGACGGAGTCGTGGGAGGTGATCGACGGCCACCCACCCGACGCGGCGGAGACGGCGGAACGGGCCCGGCGGGCGCGGCTCGTGCGCAACGCTCCGGCGCCGCTGCGCAACGACATGCCCGAACTCATCTTCGCCGCCGATCAGTTCATCGTCGAGCCGGTCGACCGGGAGGCGTCGCCCGGCGACGAGGTCCGTTCGGTCATCGCCGGGTACCACTGGTTCACCGACTGGGGCCGCGACACGATGATCTCCCTCGAGGGGTTGTGCCTGCTCACGGGCCGGCATCGGGAAGCCGGCTCAATCCTGCGGATGTTCGCCCACCACGTGCGCGACGGGCTGATCCCCAATCTCTTCCCCGACGGAGACTCGCACGGCCTCTACCACACCGCCGACGCCACCTTGTGGTTCTTCCACGCCATCGCCCGCTACGAGCACCACAGCGGGGACCGAGAGACGCTCCGCCTCCTGCTGCCGGTGTTGGCCGACATCGTGGCCTGCCACGTGGCCGGGACCCGCTTCGGGATCGGCGCCGACCCGGCCGACGGCCTCCTGCGGGCCGGCGCCCCCGGCCTGCAGCTCACCTGGATGGATGCCAAGGTCGACGACTGGGTCGTCACCCCCCGCCGGGGCAAGCCGGTCGAGATCAACGCCCTCTGGTACCAGGCGCTCTGCCTCCTCTACCAATGGACGGCCAAGGAAGGCTTCGACGTCAGCTTCGACCTCGCCAGCCTCCGGGAGACGGTCCGGGAATCGTTCAACCGGCGGTTCTGGTACGAGCCCGGCTCCTACCTCTTTGACGTGGTGGACAGCGAGGAGGGCGGCGACGACGCCACCTTGCGGCCCAACCAGGTGCTGGCCGTGTCGCTGCCCCACCCCGTGCTCCGCCCCGAGCGGTGGGGCCCGGTCGTCGACGCGGTAGCCCGGCACCTCCTCACGCCCGTCGGGCTCCGCACCCTCGACCCGGGCCACCCGGACTACAAGGCCCGCTACGACGGCGACGTTCGAGCCCGTGACAGCGCCTACCACCAAGGCACGGTCTGGCCCTGGCTCCTGGGCCCGTTCATCGACGCCTGGCTCAAGACCTACCCCCAGCGCCGGGAGGAAGCCCGGGCGATGGTCAGCGGCCTGTACGAGCACCTCGGCGAGGCCGGGATCGGGGCCCTGAGCGAGATCTTCGACGCCGAGCCACCATTCACCGCCCGAGGTTGCATCGCCCAGGCCTGGAGCGTGGCGGAGCTCATCCGGGCGACCGCGTCCGTGGCCAACGCCGAGGGAAAGGGCTCCAACCACCAGTGATAGATTGATGGAGTTCACGGGCTGATTGCCTGTGATGGTGGCGCTGCTCGAGACCCCGGTCGCGCATCCAAGGGTCTGGATGCCGAGGAAGGTCGAGCATGCGAGTAGAGCTCCCGGAATGCCCCCGCTGCGCCCTGCCGCTCGACGGCGTTGCTACGCCCCGAGGTGGCCCGGCCCGCAATCGACCGTTTCCGGATCGTTCGATCGGCTATTGCGTCAACTGCCATATCGGCTTGACCAAGCTCGACGGGGTGTGGGCGCCCACAGGGAGGCGAGTGTGAACGTGCGACCCATTGAATCGGGCCAGCGCGATGAGAACCGCGAAGCGTGGCTGGCGGCGACGTTGGTGGAGCTGGCCGACACGTTGGTCGACGAGTTCGACATGGTCGACTTCCTCACGCTGCTCGCCCAACGGTGTGTCGAGTTGTTCGGGGCGGTGGAAGCCGGGCTGATGCTGGCCGACCCGGCCGGCAACTTGCGGTACATGGCGTCGTCGTCTGAGCGGGCCAAGATCCTGGAGCTCTTCGAGCTCCAGAATGAGGAAGGGCCCTGCCTCGACTGCTTCCGGACCGGCCAGCAGGTCGTGAACCAGCGCCTGAGCGACCCGTCGGGACGTTGGCCCCGCTTCTCCGGCAAAGCGAAGGCGGCGGGGTTCGTGTCGGCCCACGCCCTACCCTTGCGCGTCCGGGGCACGGTCATCGGGGCGATCAACCTGTTTCACGCCGAGGACCACCAGCTCGACACCACCGACGTGCTCCTGGGGCAAGCGATGGCCGATATCGCCACCATCGGGATCCTCCAGGCCCGTACGCTCAGCGAGGCCACCGTCTTGGCCGAGCAGCTCCAGGCGGCACTCAAGAGCCGGATCGCCCTCGAGCAGGCCAAGGGACGGTTGGCCGAGCGCGCCGGGATCGACCTCGACGAGGCGTTCTCCCGGCTGCGGAGCTACTCCCGCCACCACAACCGCGGCTTGACCTCGGTAGCGGCGGCGTTCCTGGCCGGCGACCTCCCGGCGGACGACCTGGCACCCGCTCCCGCCCCCCGGAGTCGGCCAGTCCCGGGGTCGGGGAGGCAGTGATGCGGATCGATGACGACGGCGAAGGCGTCGGGCCGGAGGAACGCTCTCGGTCCCTGGGGGCGGCCGCGGACGAGCCTGCCGACCTGTCTCGCAGCCTGCTCCGGGTCGCCGCCATCCCGGCCAACATCGACGTCCTCGACGCCGCTTTACGCCTCGTCGTGGCGCTGGCCCGGGTCACCGTGGCCGGTGCCGACGGCGTGAGCGTCTGCCTCAGCCGACATGGCACCCTGACCACGGTGGCGGCCAGTGACGCGACGGTCACCGGGATGGACCGCGACCAGTACGCCACCGGCGAAGGACCCTGCGTCGCCGCCGCCACCGAGGGCCACTGGTTCCACGTCGAGTCACTCGACGACGAACCCCGCTGGCCGGCGTTCGTCCCCCTCGCCCGGGACCGCGGCATCAACAGCATTCTCTCGACACCGCTGCTCACCCAGACCCGCCCCATGGGCGCCCTCAACATCTACTCCCTCCGTCCCCGGGCGTTCTCGAAGCCCGAGCTCGAGCTGTCGTCGATGTTGGCTTCGCGGGCGTCCGACCTCCTCGTCAGCGCCGCCATGGATGTCTCGATGGAGGACCTCAGCCGCCAGCTCCAGGAGGCGCTCAAGGGCCGGGACGTCATCGCCCAGGCCCGGGGGGTCCTCATGGAACGCCATGGCGTCACCGCCGACCTCGCCTACACCCTGCTGCGCCGTTCGTCCCGTCAGAGCAGCACTCCGCTGCGGCGGGTGGCCGAGGACATCATGGCCTCAACGCAGGCGACCGGGGGGCTCACGGCTTCTGATGATGCCTAAGGAACCGAGCGACATGCTCGACCGGGCTCGTCAAGACGCCATGCTGTCAATCGGCGCTCTTTGGCTGCGCTACTTCGAACTGGGTGGCATGGGCACCGCCGTGGAACTCGAGGCCTACCTCTGCGGCGCTCTCCAACCCAGCCCCCACGAGTACGACGTGTTGGCCCACACCCTGAACGAGCGCTTCTTCCAGCTCGGCGGGGATCACCTCATCCCGTACTCCGACGACGAGGAGCCCTGAGATGCCGGCTGGGCTACTCCCCCGAGATCGAAGAGTCCGCGACCGAATCTCGCTGACCGCACTTCTGCTCGGCGCAGGATTGCTGTGGCCCTTTCCCCTCGGAGCGGCTGTTCTGATGGTTGCCGCCGCCTTCGCCCTCGTCATCTCCTTGGAGGATTCCCTCAAGGCCGTCAAGGCCGCGTCGCCAATGCGGCGCCCCCGCGATCAGGGATAGAAGAGGCGTCGCCGGGGTCTCGGGCAACGCCAGCCGACGACCTCCAGGAGCGGGCGACGATCCCGGTCAGTCATCGATCAACGCGCCGTGCCGCCACGTGGCACGGCGCGTGTCGTGTGCGTCTATCCCAGGCGGATGGAGGCCATACCCACCACCAGGTTCTTCGGGGCGGTCGTGAGCCCGCCGAGATCGACCGCCGAGCCGAAGTTGTCGACGATGCCGTTGGCGTGGGCGACCCAATAGCCCAGGCCGTCGGCGGCGGGCGCCATTCCGGCCACCGGGCTGCCACCGAGCTTGACGCCGAGGAACGGCGCTCCGGCACCGAAGCTGAAGATCCCGCCATCGGAGGCCACGAACCAGTAGCCGCTGCCGGCGGGCGCCGTCGCCATTCCCACGATCGGCATGTTCAGCTTCAGGGAACCCGTCGAACCGTAGAACGGAGCGCTCGGCCCGAAGGAGAAGATGCCGCCGTCGGACGCCACGAGCCAGTAGCCCTGCCCGCCGGCGACGGCGGCCATGCCGACCACCGGCTTGTTGAGGGGGATGGCACCCATCGAGCCGAAGAACTTGGCGTCGCCGAAGGCGAACATCCCGCCGTCGGAGGCCACCAGCCAGTAGCCGAGGCCGGTCGGGGTGGCGGCGATGCCCACCATCGGCTTGTTGAGGATCTTGTTGCCCATCGAGCCGAAATACTTGGCGTCACCGAAGCTGAAGACGCCGCCGTCGGTGGCCACGAACCAGTAGCCCTTGCCCGTCGGGGTGCTGACCATGCCCACCACCGGCTTGTTCAGCGTGATGGCGCCGGTCGAACCCTGGAAGGCGGCATCGCCGAAGGAGAACACCCCGCCGTCGGATCCGAGCATCCAGAAGCCCTTGGAGCAGTCGGGCTGGACGGCCGAGGACGAGCCGAGGCGGGCGACGATCGTGCCGCCACCACCGACCGCTACGGTCTTGATGGCGGGCAGGCCCATACCGAGGAGATCCGAGCACGTGCCGGAGGCCTCGGGGGTCCATGCGGCCCCGCCGTTGGCCGTCTTGACGACCGCGCCCCGGTTGCCGACGGCCATACCGGCCAGGCCATCGTCGGTACGGAACAATACGTCGTGGAGATCCTGCGTGGTGCCCGAGGTCTGCTTCGCCCAGGGGCCCTCGTTGGTGTTTTTGAGGATCATGCCGCCGGCGCCGACGATGTAGTGCACGGGGGTGATGCAATTACCACCGCCGCTGGCGTCGCAGCCGTTGCCGACGGCGAAAAGATCGGCCGTCGTGGGCGACGTCACGGGCGAGAACCCGCCAGCGGCGGCGTTCTGGAGGATCGTGCCGCCCGCGCCCACCGCCCAGTAGGTTTCGCCCACGGTGATGCCATACAGGTTGCTGGTCGTGCCCGAGGTGACCGTGTCGTAGACGCCGCCCGCCCCGCACGTCTGGGCGTTGTTCAAGGTTGCGGCGCGGCGGATCGTGCCCTTGTTCCCCACGGCGATGACGTCGTTCGGGCCCGCGTTTGCCAGCTGGTTGATCTGCTCCGGCGTCCCGCTCGTCTGCGCGCACCAGATGACGCCGCCGTCGTTGCTGAACAGCATCGTTCCGCCGGCGCCGCCAGCCCAGTAGCACGGCTGGTCAAGGGCCGCTCCGCAGCCCATCGGCAGACCGGTTACGGAGCGCAGGTCGTTGGTCGTCCCGGACGTGCGGGCGGTCCAGTTGCTGCCGCCATCGGCTGTCGAGAGGATCGCTCCGCCGGCCCCGACGGCAACGCCGGCGGTGCTGGTCACGAAGGCGACGTCGAAGAGCGTTTTGGACACCCCGGAGGTCTGGGGGGTCCAATCGGTCGAGGCGTTGGCCGGGGCGATCATCGTCCCGAGGAGGACGAGGCCGAAGAACGCCGTCGCTGCAATGCGACCGCGGCTTACCGTCCGAAGTGATGTGTTCTGCATGTCCGACTCCTGGGTCATCCGAAAGATGCGCGACCAGGGTCTGGAGCAGCGCCGTCACCGCGGGGACGTCCCGCGAACACCGCCACGCTACCACGGTTCGGGATCGCCCCGGATGGCCAACTCGCCTAAAGGAGCAGGAGGAATTTGGAGCGCTACGCTCGGCACCGATGACGGGCGATTCGGTCGTTCATGACGGTGGCGAGTCGGTTGAGAAGGCCGGCATGCGGAATGCCTGGGGGAACATCGCCGTCACATACGACGAGATGTTCGCGGCACGGATGACTCACCTCACCGGCCGAGGTCTGGACCTCCTCGCCCCCGAACCCCACTGGAATGGCCTCGACATCGCCTGCGGGCCGGGACTAACGACTGCGGCGCTGGCCGAACGGCTCTCCGAAGGGCAAACGCTCGGGGTCGACTTCGCCGAGCCGATGATCGCTCGTGCCCAGGAGCGCTTCTCGAACCCAAGGCTTTCGTTCGCGGTCGACGACGCCGAGCGCCTGTCGCAGCCAACCGCCACCTTCGGCGCGGTGACCTGCAGCTTTGGGCTCATGTACTGCTACGACGCTCGGAGCGCGCTGCAACACATGGCGCGGGTTGTGGCCCCGGGGGGACGCCTCATGATGCTGGTCTGGGGCCGCGCCCCGCGGGTCTGGTGGAGTCCTGTGATCGAACTGATCGAAACCCGCGCCGAGTACTACGCCAGTGTCTGCCCGATGATGTTCTTCTATGGGCTTCCCGGCGTGCTCGGGCGGATGGTGAGCGAGGCCAAGCTCGCCGTCACCTACGACGAAACCATCGACGAGCGGATGGCCTTCCCGTCCATCGACGAAGCCGTGGGCACGGGGATCCTCGGAGGCCCACTGGCCGGCCTGTACACCAACCGTCTCGATGACCAGCAACAGCGCGACGTCCGCCACCTCCTGACGGAGCACCTCTCCGGGCTGGCCGAGACCAGCGGCGACGACGTCCTCCTCCCCGCGGAGGTCAGGATCGTCGTCGCCGAGAAGAACAGGTCGGATTAGCCGGTCAGGGGAGGAGGGTTCCGGTCGGCTCGCGACGGGTGGCTCGTCGCTGGGCGCTGCGCTCATCCTGGCTCCGGTTCATCTCTCCACGGACGGGAGAGACGTCACCGGGGTCCGGGGCGACTCGTCGTCACCGATGCTACTGCTACTGCCACACACAGGGTGACCCGCGGTCGGCAGGGAATTCGCCTCCCCAGTCCGAATTGTACGGTTGAAGCCCGGCCTGGACCCTGCCGGTGTGGACAGGACCTCTGGGGCACATGAGCCCGAGGTCGCGCACCGGGAGGTTTGCATCGCGTGTCTGATGTTTCTGGCCGCCTACGGGCCCGGTTCAACCGGGAGGCTCACGAAGCCCTCGTGGAAACGATGGCTCTGTGCGAGCGGGCCGATCGTCTCCGCGCCGACGTGTCCCGGATCGTCGCCGTCTCGATGGCCGCTGACCCCCGCGCTCTTGGCCACCGCCAGCTCACCGACCAAGCGGTGGTGGTCGAGCAACTCATCGACCTGGTGCGCGAGGCGGCCGGGTTGCTCGGCCAGGCCACATGGTTCTGGGCGCAGACGATGAACGACGAAGCATCCAGCGACCTCTCCCCCTCGTGATGGTCCCGCGCCCGTGGCGGGCGCGGGACATCACAGGGCCGACTGTTACGGGTTGCATGCGACGAGCACGTCGCGGTCCGATCCGGGTCCCTGGCAGGTGTCGGTGTTGGCCCCGCCATTGACGTCGTCCACGCTCGTGTCGGTGGGTGGGCCGGTCAGGCTGTCGTTGCCGGCGTCGCCCTTCAGGATGTCGACGCCGGTGCCGCCGTTCAGCGCATCATTGCCGGTGCCGCCGTTGAGTGTGTCGTCGTTGCCGTCGCCGTTCAGGGTGTCGTCGCCTTCGCTCCCGGTCATGGTGTCGTTGCCGGCGCCGCCGACCATGCGGTCGTTGCCGGCACTGCCGGTCATGGTGTCGTCACCGAGGCCGCCGTCCACGACGTCATCGCCGATGGTGCCGGTGATCGTGTCGTTGCCACCTTCTCCGTTGATCTTGTCGATGAAAACCGTTCCGGTGATGGTGTCGTTTCCGTTGCCGCCATTGATGGTCTTGCCGGGGAGCGCGCCGCCGCAGGCGATGGTGTCGTTGGCGGAGGTTCCCGTCACGGTCGTTTCGGTCTGGGTGACCCCGAAGCTCGTGACGCAGTTGACGCCGGCCTGGGCGGCGGGTACGCCGTTGAGCACGCTGAAGAACAGGACCACGCTACCGGCGAGAATCCCTCGGTGGGTTCGGTGGGGATGGGGCTGGGTCATGATGACCTTCTTTTCATTTCGCGTTGCTGGGGCCTAGAAGGTGCCGTCGGCGCAGGTCTGGCCGACTCGGTCGCCCTTCACCGTGTTGGACTGACCGTTGTTGACCGGGGCCGGCGTGTTGCCGCTGCAGGTGAGCTTGCCGCCGATCTGGTTGTTCGAGATGACGGGCCCACTGGAGGCGACGTTCTGGCTGGCGGTCACTGCGCCGGCGATCGAGTTTCCGGCGAGCTGGGTGCCGCTCTTGTTGGCGTTCAGGGTGACGGCTCCGTCGATGACGTTGGCCGCGCACGTCGCTGCGTTGTCGCCGATCATGACGGGCTTCATGCTGTTCGAGACCTTGAGGGCGCCCCGGACCGTGGAGCTGTGGCAGAAGGTGAACGGGGCGCTGGACGTCGAGGTGATTGCTCCGGTGATCTTCGAGTCCACCACGGAGAGCTCGTGGCCGTTCATCACCGTGATGGCCCCGTCCTGCGTGGCGTTCTGGAGGCAGGTCACGCCGGGGCCGCTGAGCGTCATGGTGCCGGAGTGTGCGCCGGTGATGGTATCCGTGCATGTCCCGGCGGCAGAGGCGGGGGTGGTGGTCGTGAAGCCGATTCCGGTAACCGCCGCAAGGGCGAGAGTGCCGGTGAGAATGGCTAGGGCAGATTTTGGAAATCGCTGATACATGGCGCTCCTCTTGAGAGGATTTAGAAGCGCGAATAGGCACGACAAGACGTCAAGTCAATGAGGAAAGAGGCAAGGGGGCGGCGCCCCGAGAGAATCGGTGCCTGGAAGAACTCCAGTGCGGCCCCTGGTCAGGGCGTCACCGAGATTTCGGGACGAGGTGCCGACCGCCGGGGTCCTGAGCGAGAACCCGCCAAATCGGCGAGTTCTGCCGCGCAGTCTAGCTGCCTTTTGTACGCCTGTCTTTTGCGGGTTTTATGCAAAGCAAATCGATGACTTGTAAGGAATGGGTTCCATTGACATTCGCGATTCGCATCGCGGGCGCCCTGCGGTCGATATGGAGTGGCACCGGGGGTTTCCGGGCAGATCGACGACCGGTAGACCGGCGGTCAGCGCCCGTCCCAGATTGGCCGCCTTGGCGCCCACGAGCGCCGCGCTGACGGTCCCGGCCCGCTCGAGCGGGACGATGCCTCGAGCCGTCAACACCGGCTCGCGGCGCGTTGGCATTGGCTGCACCAGCACGCCCATTGGACAAAGTGCTTCCGCAAGGGCGGCGGGCCGGGTTCACGACTGGCTCGCTGCGACCGACGTGACCCTCTGAGGTCGCAGGTCTTTGCCTCCCGCCGCAGACACTACGAAAGCCAAGGTAGGGGTGCCCGCCACTCCCGCAATGGCGCAGGTCGGGCAGATCGGGGCAGACCGGGGCGTTACAGCTACGGGCGCGCTGTGAGCAGTGACCCCTGCCGCCGAACAGCACGGGTTGTCAGACGACGTTGATGTCGACCAGACCTTCCAGCCCGACAAAGTCGGCGCCATTGCGGGTGTAGAGGGGCAACTCGGCCGCCAACGCAGTCGCCGCGATCAACAGATCCACGGCGCGGGCACCGCGGGCTTTGCGGCCCGCCGCGACGACCGCGGCGAAGACGCGGCCGTAGGCGCGAGCGGCATCGCCGTCGAACGGCAGCGGATCGAAAGCAGCCTCGGCGCGCTGGAGACGATCCTGACGTCGCCCCCGCACGTCGGCGTCGGTGGTCGCATGCGGTCCGGCGGCCAACTCGGCCATGGTGATGGCGCTCACGGCCACTTCGACCGGCAGCTGGGAAGGATCTAGCTCATCGAGATCGATGACCACCGACGTGTCAAGGAGCCCACGCCGAGGACGAGGAGCCTCAGCCACGCGGCGTCAGGCTCTGATCGGCGATGGCATCGAGATCGGCACGCAACGCCCGATAATCAACGGCCGGAGCCGTGCGGAACAACGCCACGGCGGCCTCGGCGGCCACGAAACGGTGGCGCCGCCGCGGGGTCAACTCGCCGACCGGCACACCGTTGCGGGTCACGATGAACGTCTCGCCCGCGTCGAGCCGGCGCATGATCTCGCCGCTGTCGTTGCGCAACTCCCGCTGCGTGATTTCCTCGGCCATGTCCAAACTGTAGCACGGCGTGCTACGCGAAGCAAAGTGGGGGCCCCAGTTGCCGGAGATGGTCATGAATTGCCATATCTATTCGCGTCGCGACTAGCGCACGATTGGAGGCCGCAGCCGTGTTACCGTGCGTTGTCCACGGGGATGTTCGCCTGTGATGACGGCGCTGCTCTGGACCCTGGTTGCGCATCCAGCGAAATCAGAAAAAGAGGAGCCAACTTGGAAGCGGCCGCCGTAGCCAACGAATTCATCGAGGCCTTCAACGATGCTGACTGGGGGCGCTTCGCGGCCACCTGTTCTGCTGATGTCGTGTACGAGGAAAAGGGTTCGAACCGTACGATCCGCGGGAACGATGCCGTCCTCGAAGTGGCCAAGGGCTGGAGGGAAGCCTTCCCCGACGTCCGGGGGAAGATCACCTGCAGCACCGCGGCTGGCTCGACCGTCGCGCTCGAGATCACTTGGGTGGGCACTCACACCGGCCCGCTCGAGCTCCCCAGCGGCAAACTTCCTCCCACGGGCAAAGCCGTGGACTTCGACGGCGTGCAGATGTTCGTCGTCGAGGGCGGCAAGGTGATCCGGATGCGGCACTACCTCGACTTCCTGACCATGCTCACCCAGGTAGGAGTGATCCCCTCATGATCTGTCGCATCTACGACGTCCCGGGTGCCACCCTCCAGCAGTACGAAGAAGTCTCCGGAAAGATCAGCATGGACAAGCCTGAAGGGGCCCACGTCCATATCGCCGGAAAGACTGATCGTGGCCTTCAGGTCATCGAGGTGTGGGACTCGCAAGACCACATCGACCGGTTCATGGCGGCCGGCTTGGGCAACGCGATGCAAGCGGCGAAGCTTCCGGAGCCGACGATCACCGAGTTCGAGGTCCACAAGCTCGACTGGATCGGGTAGGCGCACAGAGCGCATCAGCGACCAGCAGTGAATTTGCTAGGTATGGCCCCGGCCCTTCGGCCGGGGCCACTTCCTTGCAACCGCGAGGAAACAGATCCAGCACAAGCCTGGTAGTGTCGCTGGCGGCGCTCCTCCAGACCCTGGTGGCGTGAATCCATTCTCGGATGACCCAGGGAGCCGCCCGTCGCAGCGTTTCACTCTCGGCCTCATCCCGTTCCTCCTTCTGCCATCGTCTCGACGGCCTAGGAGGAGTGGTGCCGCTGAAGTCCTCCCCTCAGCGCGCGCCTCTCAGGCGACTGCCGCCAGGCTCCCCTTTCCGCCCGTCCGCGGGAGCCCGGCGGGGTCGCCGCCGTTCAGGGAAGTTTGTTGATGCGGGTGGACGGGCCGAGCTGGGCTGCGCCCCGGGTCAACACCGCCGGGTCGTTGATGACGGCGTAGTCGCCGCAGCCGCCGGGGCTCTGCCCGACCGCCAGGCCCGGCGTGTCGCCCGCCACCACCACCCGGTAGGTGCCGGCCGCCTTGCTCGGGAACCTCACCGTCGTGCCCGACGGGGGGTCGATCACCGTGGTGCCGGCCGGTCCGTCCACCCGAAGGACCCGGACCCCGGGGCAGGTCGTCAGGGAGAGGGCGCCGCCGCTGGTCTTGCCGACGTCGAGGGTGAACACGGTGACGGCCGCCACCGGGTCGTAACGGCGCATGAGGATCGTCGCTCCGGGAGGGGCGACCGCCCCCTCGACCGGCGGGTCGAACACGCCGAGGGCCCCCACCACGACGACGAGGAGAACCGCCGAACGCCGGCGGAGGAACCCGCCCCGCCACCTCCGCCGTTCAACGGGTGACTCCTCGCTGAGCGCTGCGCTCATCCTCGCTCCGGTTCATCTCTCCACGAACGGGAGGTCACCGGGGTCCGGGGTGATCGCCTTCCGCGGTCGTCCGGCAGGGAAGTGCCCCGGGCGACCTGTCGCCAGCGATGATACTGCTCGAGAGCGAGTAGGGTGATGTCGGCACGACGACACACCCGTACGTGTCCGACCGGCAGCTCGCTGGTCCACGGGAGCGGTGCTCCAGACCCTGGCAGCGGTTCTACAGCAACCCGGGACATCGATCCCAAGGAGAACGCTGCTATGCAACGCTCGATCAGACGTACCGCGCCCATCGCCCTCATGCTGCTGCTGGCTGCCTGCGGCGGTGGGGATGGCGGCGGCAAGCAGACCACGACCGAGGCCGGCCCCACGACGACCACAATTCCGGCCGTGGCCCAGCAAGGCGTCCTCGATGCCGCTCGCCTGAGCGAACGTTGCGCCAATTACGCCGCCTACGCCGGCACGGTGGGCCTGGCCATGGCCGCCGCCATGGACCCGAAGGTCGCCGCCCAGCTCGAGGAGCTCAAGGCCAAGATGAATCTCGACGAGGCGCCCGAGGAGATCCGGGACGACTTCAAGGTCGTCACCGAATACGCCCAGGGACTCGGCGAGGTCCTCGCCCGCTACCCCATGAAGGCCGGGCAGTACGACGCGGCCGCCATCGCCGCCCTGGGTGCCTACACCCAGAGCGTCGACCAGGCTCGGATAACCGCCGCCAGCGAGAACATCAACAAGTGGCTCCAGGTGAACTGCACGCCGTGAGCGACTGGGCTGGCCGGGCGCACCACCGGCTTCAACGGGCCACGTTGCAACGCCCGTCCTGGGGAACCTGGTAGTTCCAGCGCTTGTCCACGATCGCCTTGCGGGCGATCTCGAACTCCTTGCCCAGGAACTTGGCTTCCACTCCGGCGGCCAGGACGTAGCTGGCGTTGACGGCCGTGCAGGGGGCGGGCATGGGCAGCAGCGTCTGGGTGCCGACCATCCCGTTGGAGATGAACACCCCGGCGCCGGTCTGGAGGAAGCCCAACCCGAAGCCGACCTTGGGCAGTTCGCTGGTGACCACGATCCCGACCGGGCCAGGGTGGATGCCCTGGAGGAGGTCGAGCACGTCCTTGGACTCCGTGGTCCGCTGGTCACCACCGATGAGGGTGACCTCCCCGAGCTTGAAGTGGAACCCGGCCGGTCCGCCGAAGCTGAACTCGGCCGCCTTGCCCTTGAGGGTGCTGTTGGCCAGGGCCATGGACAGGGCGACCTGGATGGTGCTCCCCAGGCTGAGGGTGAAGGGGATCCCGCCGACGATGGCGGGGAACTCGATGCTGAAGGGCAGCGTGAAGAACGGCGGGGTGGTGAGGCTGGCCACGTTCTGGAGACCCACCAGGTCGGTGGTGATGACGGCCTCGCCGCTCAGGTCGGCCAGATCGAAGTCGAAGTTCTGGACCTTGCTCGCGGCGATGCTGGCTCTGCCGCCGTGGGAGAGCGACTTGATGTTCACGTCGATGTCGATGGTGCCCGACAGGTCGCCCTTGGGGTGGAGCTTGAGCACCATGTGGTGGCCGCGCCCGGCCGGCTCGTAGCTCAGGTCGAAGCCCATCTCGCCCGCCTGACCGGAGATCGTCTTGCCGGCCACGAGGCGCGGAGGGCCGGTGAAGGCCACCAACTGGGTTTTGCCCAGGCCGTAGATGTCCTCGTCACTGAAGAGGTCCAGGTCCCCGGCATCGATGGGCACCTCTTGTTGGCCGCTGGGCGGCGCACCCTGGGCGGCGATGGGGCTGCCCGCCACCAGCACCCGAGCGTCGTCGGGGTTCACCTCCTGCTCGCTCCAGACCAGCTCGCCATCGCGGATCACTTCGGGCAGGGTGACGGGCGCTCCCACGATCTCGAGCGCGTCGCCGTCGCGGGTCAGGGAGGCGACCCGGACGACCGTGACCCCGGTGAGGAGCAGGATCTTGCCCGGGGCCAGCTGGTCGGCACCCTTGGCGCCGGCGTCGAGCCTCAGGCTGCGCCCGTCGGGCCCGAACGACTTCACGGCTTTGCCGCCGTCGCCGTCCACCACCACCGTCTCGGCGGTCAGGGTGATGTCCTTGTCTGGGCCCTCGCCGGCTCCGGTCTCGTTGCCGGAAATGGCGCCGCCGGCCTGCGTCTGGCTGGCGACAGAGCGGTCGCTGCTCCCGCCGCCGCCGCAGCTGGCCAGCAGCAGTCCCGCCACGACCACCGTCGCCACACCGATCCGTCGCATATCCAGGCTCGCTTTCGTTCCGTCCACCAGCGACCCAGCTTGGGCTAGTCATCACCCGGATAGATATGACTCAGCATGACCATTTTCGGGACGAATGGAGATCAGGAGCCGAACGTCGCGGGTGTACGGTGGACATGGACACGGCGAAGCTCCGGACCCTGGCCGCGCCGATGGACTCGTGGCATCAGAAGGAGAGCGCGTGTTGGCGGTTCCGGGGTTGGCGGCCCTTGGGTGGGACGAAGGTTGGGTTTCAGCGCTGGCCGAGTTGCGTGATCCGACACTCCTGCCCGCCCGGGTGTCGCGGGTCGACCGTGGTGTGTGCACCGTCATGACCGGAGAGGCCACCGTCCGGGTCGTGGCTGAGCGTGGTGTGGAGGTGGCGGTCGGCGATTGGGTGGCTGTCGCTCCGGTGCCCGACACCGAGGACCGGCCCCGGATCGTGGCCGTCCTTCCCCGCCGGTGTGTCTTCCGCCGAGCGGTCGGTAAGAGGGGTACAACGCCGCAGATCGTGGCGGCCAACATCGACACCGTCTTGTTGTGCGATGCCCTCGACGGAGGTCTCGGCCTCCGCCACCTCGAGCGGTACCTGGCGCTGGCCTGGCAGAGCGGCGCCACGCCCGTCGTCCTGATCACCAAGTCCGACGCCGCCCCGGCGGCGGTGCTGGCCGAGGCGGTCGAGGCGGTGAAGTCGGTCGCCGACGGCGTCCGCGTCGTGGTCGTGAGCGCAACGACGGGTGAAGGTATCGGGGATCTGGCGCCCTACCTCGTCCCCGGGCGGACGGTTGCGCTGCTCGGACTGTCAGGAGCAGGGAAATCGACGCTGGTGAACCTGTTGGCCGGTGCCGACATCCTGGCCACGGGTGCGGTGCGGCGCGACGGCCAGGGGCGGCATACGACGACCCACCGCCAGCTGGTCCTCCTTCCCGGAGGCGGGCTCCTGATCGACACTCCGGGGATGCGGGCCCTGTCGGTGGTCGGCGCCGGCGACGGCGTGGAGCAGGCGTTCCAGGACGTCGAAGCACTGGCGGAGGGCTGCGAGTACGGCAACTGCGGCCATGCCGGCGAGCAGGGATGCGCGCCTGGCGGCGGCGGTGTCCGACGGTCGCCTGGACCGTGGCCGGCTGGAAGCCTGGCTCCGGCTGAGGGCCGAGCGGCCGTCCGACTACGAGACGGCCCGTCGCGTCGTCGATGACCGCAAGCGGCGCAAGGCGACGAAGATCGCTGACCGCCGAGCCGCACGACCGTAGCTCCTCTCCACCCGCTTTCTAGTTTGCGACGAGACGAGCCATGCCGAGCGAAGGAACGACCGGGCTGGCGTTCTGGCTCGGCTCTACGAGGACCGCGAGTTGGAAGAAATCGAGGAGGCGGCGGGCGCATCTCGACGGGGACCGCAGCGTCAATATCCGGGAATGGCGCAACAGGAGCTTCTGGCTCCGGATCAACTCATCGATCGTGGCGGTGCTCATGAACGTCACACCGCTCAGGTCGACGATCAGATCGGCGTCATCGGCGGCGACCACGTTCGCCAGCGTGTCGGCCAGGACGCCCACCGTGGCGATGTCCTGCTCGCCGTCGAGCCAGACGACTGCCCGTTCGCCGTCACGCGACACGAGCGGCGCCAAGTCCCAATCACGAGCGGCCACAATCTCAGGAAAGTCGGTAAGTCCCATCGCATCCAGCTCCTCGGGCAGTCAGCGGTCGGTTGGACACGCTGCCAAGGTCTGGAGCACCGCTCCCGGAACCAGCCGAATACTGGAGCCGACACGTCCGGGATCTCGTCGTGCCAATTCGAACCATACAACATCGTTACCGTCGCTGCTCTGGGCCCCAGCCTCGATCAGCAGCTTTGCCCGGCCTGTCTTCAGCTCGTGCGTGGTAGCGTCCGGGGGTCACAGGGATTGTGGTCTGTGATTCACGGCGCCGCTCCAGACCTCGGTTGCGCATCCACCCGTTGGATCGACCCACGGAGTCTGGTATGCGAACCGACCACTCTCGCCCAGGTGGCCCGGTGAACGCCTTCATTCTGTCCGGGGGTGGGACCCTCGGCAGCATCCAGGTCGGGATGCTGCAGGCCCTCCTCGAGGCGGACATCCGCCCCGAGGTGCTCGTCGGCACCTCGATCGGTTCGGTCAACGCCGCGTTCCTCGCCGCCGACCCCTCCGCCGAAAGGGTGGAGGCGCTCCGTGAGTTGTGGCATGGCGTCCGCCCCCGGAACGTCTTCTCCCTGAACCCGCTGCGCATGGGCCACGCCCTCCTCCGCCGGGGATCCCTGTTCCCGGCGGAGCGATGGCGAGCCTTCGTGACCGAGAACCTGCCCTACGACCGCATCGAGGACGCCGCCGTGCCGCTGCGGATCATCGCCACCGACTTCGAGGACGGCTCACCCGTCGTCTTCGACTCCGGCTCGGTGGTCGACGCCGTGATGGCCAGCACGTGCCTGCCGGGGATCTTCCCTCCCCAGCGAATCGGCGATCACCTCTACCTCGACGGTGTCCTCTCCGAGCCGGTCCCCCTCAAGCCGGCGGTCGACGCGGGAGCCGACACGCTCTACGTGCTGGCCGTCAGCCACGCCTCGCCCGCGCCCGACGCCCAGTCGCCAGGGGCGATCCTGCGCCACTCGCTCACCATCCTGTTGATTCCCCGGGTCCGCCTCGACGCCCTGCGGATGCCCGATGGCTGTCCCGACCTGAAGATCGTCCAGATCCCGTCGGTGGGCGCCCAGGTCGCCCTGTGGGACATGTCGGCCCAGGACGACCTCATGGAGCGCTCCTACCAAGAGGCGGCGAGGTTCCTCGCCGATCGGGGGCGGTCCGCTGAAGGTGACGGCAACGAAGGCACCGACGTCACCACCATCCCGGAGATGTCGGTCGAAGTCGACCTGCGCGACGCAACCCCGCACGAGACCGGGCCTGCCGAGGCCGCAGGCGCTCTGTTCCCGGACCGCGCCTGACTCCAGCGCGCGGCCGCCTATGCAGGTGGTAGGGTCTGCCAAGGGACGTCTGGACCTTGCGTTCGTGAAAGCTCGCCGAACGCTCACATCGTGTCCGCGTCAGCGGGTCTCTTGAAGGAGACCAAGTTCCTTGCAAAATCATTCTCCCTCCCGCTCTCCGCGCGCGATGTCGCGCCGGCTAGCTCATCCCTTCCTCGCTACCGCGCTCGTAGTCGGCACCGTGCTGGGCTTCGCCGCCCCGGCGTTCGCCCATCACACCACCATTACAGGGGTGCTCGAGTGTGACCAAGCCGGCAACCAGCTCATTAACTGGACGGTAAACAACTCCGAGAGCAACAAGACGATGACGCTCGAAGATGTTGACCTGACTTCGTCGGCGAACATCCCCGGCCTCACCGTTGGCTACGCCGTCGACGACGTGTTCATAGCAAGTGAGACGCGGCCGGCGTCCACCACCGTCCCTGGCACCGCCGCCGGCACCGTGACGCTGGACATTGATGCCAGCTGGCCCGGGCCAGTCCTCGATGGCGACATCAAAGAAGTGCAGCTCGACCCCAATAAGTGCAAGACCCCTGCCGCCCCCAGCGCCGAGATCGCCCAGGATTGCGTCGACAGCGGGGTCGACGTCGTCCTGAGGAACACCGGTGGCACCGCCGTCACCTTTGTTGTCCACAGGGACGGAACCCCCGTCGCCGAGGACCGGTCAGTTGCGGTCGGCCCTGGCTTGACGGTCCCCGTGTCCTACCCCTTGGCCGAGGGGGCCACGGCCGGCTTCATGGTGACCGCTCCCGGCATGGGTCCCAGGACGCTGACCATGACCAGAAACTGCCAGAACCCCGGGGCCACTGCCACGCTCGACTGCCTGAGCGGGCTGGTCATAACCCTCACCAATAACGGCGGGCAGAGCCCGGTCGACTTCACGGTCGTGGTCAACGGCGTTTCGACGAATGTGTCGGTGCCTGCCAACCCAGACTCGCTGCCCAACAACGTTGTCTTGGACGACTACAACATCGGCGAGGACGAGATGGTGGACGCGACGGTCAGCGTCCTGGGGTCGACAAGTCCTCTGGCCGGGATCAGTGACCAGAAGAAAGACTGCCAGAACCCGGCCGCGACCGTGAGTGCCGAGTGCGGCAAAGGGGCCATCGTCACCCTGTCGAACAGTGGTGGCGAGAGCGACGTGATCTTCGAAGTCATGAAGAACGGCGTGGTCATCGACACCGTCACCGTGGAGGGGGGGACCCTCCGAAGACCATGAAGTACAGCATGGCCGAGGACGAGACCTCCACCTACACGGTCATGCACGGCGAGACCGTGCTCGCGACCCAGGAAATCAACAACGACTGCCTGATCCCGTCCGCCGAGATCGTTGATAGCTGCGAGTCCGCCGGCGCGTTGGTGACCCTCACCAACGGCGGGGTGCTGCCCGTGGAGTTCATCGTCTTGAAGAACGGAACCGAGGTCGCCAAAAAATCGGTGATCATGGGTTCGCCCCAGACGCTGACGTTCCCCATGGACGAGGACGAGACAGCCACCTTCTTGGTCCAGGCTGAAGGTGAAACCATGGCCGACGTGACCAGGACGTTCAAGCACGACTGCCAGATGCCCTCGCTCTCGGCCGCCCATGGCTGTGACAAGGGCGTGGCGATGGTCTTCTCCAACGCCGGGGAACTGCCCGTGGACTTCACGATCACCAAGGGCGGCCATCCCCTGACCGAGGGCGGCGCGGTCTCCGTGCCCGCTGAAGGATCAGTGTCGCAGACGTACACCCTCATCGAGAACGAGACGGCCACCTTCGTGGTGAGCGCGCCCGGGCTCCTCCCGGTGTCCTTCACCTTCACCCAGAACTGCCAGAACCCCGTGGCCGCCATCGGTTCCGCCTGCCCGGGACCGCTGGTCGTGACGCTCACCAACTCCGGCGGCCTGCTGCCGGTCGACTTCACGGTCCTGGTCAACGGCGTGTCGTCGACGGTCAACGTGCCCGCCAATGGCAAGGTCGAGAGTCCCTTCGAACTGGTCGAAGATGCGCCGGCCAATGTGAAGATCAGCGCGATGGGCATGACGGACACCAGTTCCACCTTCGTCCGGGACTGCGCCGACGTGCTCGGAATCACGCTTACCCAGCCGGCGCCGGTACCGCAGGCGGTGTTGCCTCGGACCGGTAGCCAGCCCGTTGGCCTCGCCCTCTTCGCGGGCGCGCTGGCTGTCCTCGGCCTTGGACTTCGGCGGATGACCCGCCGGTCGGATAGCGCCGCCTGACGCCAAATCCTCCACCTGTCCGCGAACCCAAATCCACGAGGGCCCGGCCGACGAGGCCGGGCCCTCCGAAGGGCCAGCCCCCGCGGGCTTCGGTGACACCACCGGGTGTTAGGCTGAAGGTCGTCCGCGAGCGTCAAGCCTGCGATGACGGCGCTGCTCGAGACCCCGGTCGCGCATCCACCTCACTGGATGCCGGAGGTCCGAGTTGCCAGACGATCAGGGCGTGTGGGGCCGGGTGCGCGGCCACCTTCATCTGTCCGGTTCGGCCCGGCCGGGGCCGCCGCGGGATCACCCGGTCCCGCCCGCCGCTCCCGCGCCTCCGAAGTGGCGGGCCCTGGTGCTGGTAGTCGGGCTGATCATCTCGTTCACGCTGCTGACCCGCCCGACCGCCAAGAAACCTCACAGCTTCACGTACTCCGCCTTCCAACAAGCGGTGCGGGGCGACCAAGTGGCCACCGCGTCCATCGACATGAACGGAAAAGTCAGCGGCAAACTGAAGGAGGGCGGTCGCTACACCTCCCAGATACCGGTCGCCATCCGTGACGACGAGCTTGCCCCGACGCTCAAGCAGCACGGTGTCCAGATCAGTGGTCGCGGCCCGCAGACGCCCTTCGTCTCGCTGATCCTGGGCCTGCTGCCCTTGGTCTTGTTCTTCGGTGTCTTTCTCTGGCTGGGACGGCGCACCGGCCGTCAGCTCGCCTCTGGTCTCGGTGGGATCGGGAAGGCCCGGGCCAAGGTCTACGACGCCGAGAAGCCGTCGACCCGCTTCAGCGACATCGCCGGCTACGAGGGAGCCAAGCGCGAGGTCAGCGAGGTGGTCGACTTCCTCAAGCACCCCGACCGCTACGTCGCCGCCGGTGCCATCGGCCCCAAAGGCGTGCTCATGGTCGGGCCGCCGGGGACGGGCAAGACCCTGATGGCCAGGGCGGTGGCGGGCGAAGCCGGTGTGGACTTCCTGTCCGTCACCGGTTCCGGCTTCGTGGAGATGTTCGTCGGGGTCGGGGCCTCCCGGGTCCGGGACCTGTTCGCCGAGGCCCGCAAGCGGTCACCGTCGATCGTCTTCATCGACGAGATCGACGCCATCGGCCAACGCCGGGGCGCCATGTTCTCCAACGACGAACGGGAGCAGACCCTCAACCAGTTGCTGGCCGAGCTGGACGGGTTCGACCCCACCACCGGCGTGGTGGTGATGGCCGCCACCAACCGACCCGAGACACTCGATGCCGCCCTGCTGCGCCCCGGGCGGTTCGACCGCGAGGTCGAGATCCCGCTGCCCAAACAGGTCGAGCGGGCGGCCATCCTGGCCGTCCACGCTCGGGGCAAGCAGCTCGGCCCCGACGTGGACCTCGTCGTCGTGTCCCGGGCCACACCCGGATTCTCGGGTGCCGACCTGGCCAACCTGGTCAACGAGGCGGCCATCGTGGCCGTGCGGGCCACCCGCGATGTGATCAGCCCCGACGACTTCTCGGAGGCCCGCGACCGGATCATCCTCGGGCGGAGGGACGCGGTGAACGCATTGCTGCCAGCAGAAAAACACGTCGTGGCCGTGCACGAGGCCGGCCACGCCCTCGTCGCCGCCCTCTCCGAGCACGCCGACCCGGTGGCCAAGGTCACGATCCTTCCCGCCGGGCGGGCCCTGGGCGTGACCGAGCAGCTCCCGGTCGACGAACGCCACCTGTACCCCGAGAGCTACCTGATCGACTCGCTGGCCGTGCGCATGGGCGGACGGGCGGCGGAGCTGATCGTCATCGGCGAGGCCTCCACCGGGGCGGCCAACGACCTGGCCGGCGCCACCGATCTCGGCACCCGCATGGTGCGCGACTTCGGCATGAGCCGGGCCCTGGGCCCGGTGGGGTTCTCCGCCGGGTCCCCGCTGTACCTCGGCACAGAGGAGATCCGTAGCCGCCCCTACGCCGAGGCCACTCAACGGGTCATCGACGAGGAGGTGAGCCGCCTGCTCCGCGAGGCTGAGCAGCGCGCCCTGAGTCTTCTCACCGACCGCCGGGACGCGCTCGACCGCCTCATCGACGTCCTCCTCGAACGCGAGACGATCGACGGCGCCGACGTCGACGCCGCGCTCCGGTCATCGACGCCCCACCCCAGCCGGCCCCAAAGCAGGGGCCCAGTGTTGACGCTCGCCCCGAGGCCGTCCGGCCACAACGGCGACGACGGTTGAGGGGTGTTACGATCAGGGCAGGCGCTCCTCTAGACCCTGGTGGCGTGAATCCATTGCGGATGACCCAGGGAGCCGCCAGTCGCGTTCCGCCGTTGGTCTCATCCTCCTTCCTCTTTCTGGCCCTCGTCGAGACGGCCTAGGAGGAGTGGCGCCGCTGAAGACCTCCCCCTCCAGCGCGCCTCACAGGCGGCCGCCGCCGGGTCCTCTTCCGCCCGATGGAACCCGGCGGCGTCGCCGTCTGCGCGTTCACCTGAAATTGGTCACAACGGGCCATATCAATCCGAGTCCCCACTGGCGCATGGTGGTGGGAGCGGCCGGGCCTCGTCGCACTCTGCTTCCTAGCCGCATCGCGCCGAGGTGACGCAATGTGCTACTATGTAGCTCATGGAACGGATCGGGGTGCGCGAACTGAGGCAGCACGCCAGCCGCTACCTCGCCCGCGTCGCCAACGGTGAGCCAATCGAGGTGACGGACCGGGGCCGGCCGGTGGCGCGGCTGGTGCCGGTGCCAAGCGGCGAGAGCGCGCTCGCCGAGTTGATCGTCTCGGGCCGGCTGAAGGCGCCGGAGAGCGACAGCGACCTCGAGGCACCCGAGAACTTCGGGATCGACGCCACCTCCCGTTTGAACGAGATGCGGGCGGACGAGAGGTGAGCACGGCGGCCTCTGGGGCGGCCGCCACGTTGTACATCGATTCCTCGGCCCTGGTGAAGCTGGTGCAAATGGAGCGGGAATCGGCCGCGCTACGCCGCTACCTGCGCCGCCACCGATCGCTTGTCAGGGCGACGTGTGCCCTGGCCCGGGTCGAGGTCGTGCGGGCTGTGGCCCCGGGGGGTGCCCGGGCGGTTGCGCTCGCCCGCCGGCAGCTCGGCCGCTTCCACCAGTTGGACCTCGACCGAGAACTCCTCGACCGGGCCGCCGGGCTGCCAACGGCCCACCTGCTCCGCAGCCTCGACGCCATCCACCTGGCCGCTGCCCAGACACTTCCCGCCCTCCGGGCAGTGGTCACCTACGACACCCGGATGCAGGCCGCCGCCCAGGCCCTCGGCCTGCCCCTCGACGCGCCGGCCTGACCGCGACCGGAGTGGGTGTAGCGTCCGCGCTGCGGGCAGGCGCCGAGCCGTCCGCCAGCGTCACGGGCGCCCCGACCGTCCAGGAACACCGCCCACTCTGCCCTCCCCGCCAACTTCGGTGAATCGGAGCTCCACGAGCACCGCAACGACCCGGACCGACGATCGCCAGGGCAAGGGCAAGGATTGACGTAGCATCAGACGACAAGGCCCGTCCGTGGGTTATGGGCAACTCGGAGGAGGTCCGGCGAGGGGAGGTCCGATGCCCAGAGAAGCACTCCTGGCGCGAACACTGGTGGAGCTGGCCGATACGCTGGTTGACGACTTTGACGTCGTGGAGCTCCTGACCCTGCTCACCGACCGCTGCGTTGAGGTCCTCGACGTGACCGCCGCCGGCCTGATGCTGGCCGCCCCCGAAGGGGACCTGCGGGTGATGGCCTCCTCCAGCGAGGAGATGCGGCTGGTCGAGCTGTTCGAGCTCCAATCCTCCGAGGGGCCCTGCCCGGACTGCTACCGCACCGGCGAACCCTCGCTGAACCCGAACCTGGCCGCGGAGAACGGACGCTGGCCCCGGTTCGCCCCCGTGGCGCTCGAGGCCGGCTTCCGGTCGGTGCACGCCCTGCCCATGCGCCTGCGGGGCTTAATCATCGGCGCCCTCAACCTGTTCCGGACCGACGAAGGGCTGCTCGACGAAGCCGACGTCGTCGTGGCCCAGGCGTTGGCCGACGTCGCCACGATCGCCGTCCTCCAGCACCGCGCCTCCCTCCAGGACCACATCGTGGCCGATCAGCTCAGCCGCGCCCTGAACAGCCGGGTCCTCATCGAGCAGGCCAAAGGCGTCATCGCCGAACGAGCGCAACTCGACATGGACCAGGCCTTCTCGTGGCTGCGCCACCACGCCCGCAGCCACAACCTCCTCCTCGTCAACGTGGCCCAATCCGTCATCGACGGCAACGTGACCCCCGAACCCCCACGCCTCACAGTGCGCCCCTGAACGTCTCCCCGGATTGTTTTCGGGCTACCACCGCGTTGGCCACCTCGGTGAGCAAGCGGCCGCTGCTGACGGCATAGGCGCGTAGGCGGCGCAGGGCGTCACCGGCGCTGACCCCGAGCTCGGCGCCCACCATGCCCGCCGCCTGGTACACGACAAAGCGGAAGTTCGCTCCCCGCTGCAGCTCCGGAGCCAACTCGCCGCGCGGCGCGTGCGCTTGCATGGCGAGCACGGCCCGGGCCGCCACGCCGGCCATGACCAGCGCGTCGGCGTTCTGCTCGTCGCTGAGCGGGCCGGGCTGGCCCCGGTAAAGGTTGAGGGCGCCGAGTCGGACGGCTCCCACCTGGAGGGGAAATCCGAAAATGGCCCGAACGCCCGCCTCGACCGCTGGAGGGGTGAAGGCGGACCAGCGCGGTGTCCTCGGCTCAGCCAGGTCCGGCTCGAGCACAGGCCGGTCCTGGTGATAAGCGTCCACGCACGGCCCCTCCTCCAGGGTGTACTGCAACTCGTCGATCAGAACGCTCACCTCGTCGGAGGAGCACACCGAACCTTGCACCGTCCCGGCCATGAGCATGATGCCCGCGCCGCCCATGAGGCAGACGTCGGCGCAGACCTCGCACAGCCGGCCCGCCTCCGGTTCGGTCGCGCCCCCGGAGGACAGCTCGGCCAGGATGCGCAGGAGTCGATCGCCGGTGGTCGTCCCGTCCCCTGGGCCCACCTCGCCACCGGCCATAGCCGCGCCCTCATCCACAATCAGGGGAGGCGCCCAACGGGGTCTGGGTCCAGCGCACACCAAACCGAGTCAATCGAAGACCGAACCGCTTTCACCGATCCTACCAGGGGTGGCAACGGCGGTTGCCAGTTAGGAGCCGGTGTCAAGAGCAGCGGCAAAGGTGTGGCAACTGCGGCTGCGGGTAGAAGCGCGGCGTCAAGGAACATCCTGCCGGCCGCGATTGCCGGGTACATGCCCGGTGTGAACAGATCTCGCCGGCTAAGGAAGCCCGATGCCGAGCGGCCCCGCAGCGACCGACCAGCCCATGGCGGGCGCCCTCGACCAGATCGCCGAAGCGGCCGACGAGACCGCCCTCGACCAACAGCGTCTGGCGCGCCGCGCCCGGAGCATGAGCCAGCAACGCCGGCTCGGCTGGTCGTGGTCGCAGATCCTCGAGCGCGAACGCCAACCCGGCCTCCTCATCCTGCTCACTCGAAGCGCCCGCCGCCTGCACGAGGTCAGCGGGCAGTTCCGCCCCGCTCTGGCCAAAGCCCTTGGCGACGAGGGCCTCTCGACCCGCCAAATCGCGAAAACGCTGGGGGTAACTCACCAGCGCATCTCGGCCATGCTGAACCGCCCAGGTCCGAAGCAGACGCCTCTCGCGTGACCACACCGACGGGGTAGGACGATGAACCTTGCCGAACTCAGCGTTCGCAGGATCGACGCGTGGCAACAGCGCCATCGGAGCACGGCGTTCGTCTTCGGCGTGATCAAGAAGTCGGCGGAACAGTCGGTCAAATCCTCCTGGGGCCCCGGCGCTTCGGCCGGCGGGACCTGACCGACGCCGATTCCACTAGGCCTTTCGGCACGATCGTGTTAGCGTCCGAGCATCTGCGCTGCTCCAGACCCTGGTGGCGTGAATGTTTGGACGACCCAGGGAGCCGCTCTTGGAGCATCCCGCCGCCGGCATTGATCCGGGCTCCTTCCTTTCTCGGGCCCTCGCTCGCTAGGAGGGCCTAGCAGGAGTGGCGCCGCTGATGACCTACCCCCTCGCTACAGCGCGCCTCTCAGGCGGCTGCCGTCGGGTCCCTCCGCAACGTCTGAGGGAACCCGACGGGGTCGCCGTCCCACCCTCGTTCGAGGCCCGATTCCTCTTGGCTTCCAGCGATGATCGGAGGGAACGCGGCATGGACGAAACGGAGATCACCCTCGGCTTCGGAAAGGTTGTGACCCAAGTCGGGAACGAGTCGATCATCGAGGTCCGGGGTGACTGCGACAGCGAGCAGGCCTGGCTCCTCCGCGAGGGCCTTGACGACCTAGCCGGCACAGGACAGCGCAACATCACGCTCGACGTTTCCGATCTGCGGTTCACGGATTTCACGGCCGTGGCCATTCTCGTCGGGGCCTTGGCCCGGATCCGCCAGACAGGCGCCGAGGTGACGGTGTGTCCGCCGTCCAGCGGCGCCTATCGGGTGCTGAAGAGGGCCGCAGCGGTGAGGAACGCCACCTCGGTGGGTACCTAGCTCGACATTCGCTGGTGGTACGGTGGAGCTGTTCGCGGGATTCACTGACTGCGATGCACGGCGCTGCTCGAGACCCCGGTCGTGTATCCGACGGATTGGATGCCGAGGAAGGTCGAGCAGTCCACATGATCGAGGCGCACGGGCTCACCAAGCGGTACGGATCGACGACGGCCGTCGAGGATCTTTCCTTCGAGGTGCGGCCCGGCCGCGTCACCGGATTCCTAGGGCCCAACGGTGCCGGGAAGTCGACAACGCTGCGGATGGTCATGGGGTTCGACGCCCCCACCAAGGGGACGGTGACGATCAACGGCCGGCCCTACGCGTCGCTGCGGCGTCCGCTGTTCCAGGTGGGCTCGATGCTGGAGGCCGCGGCCCTCCACGAGGGCCGGTCTGCCCGCAACCATCTGCTGTGCGTGGCGCAGAGCAACGGCATCGGCCGCCGCCGGGTCGACGAGGTCCTCGGCCTGGTCGGGCTGACCACCGTGGCCAAGCGGCGGGCCGGCAAGTTCTCCATGGGCATGGCCCAACGGCTCGGGATCGGCGTCGCCCTCCTGGGAAACCCGGAGCTGTTGATCTTCGACGAACCGGTCAACGGTCTCGACCCCGAGGGCATCGTGTGGATCCGCAACCTGATGCGGTCCCTGGCGGCCGAGGGACGGACGGTGTTCGTCTCCAGCCACCTGATGGCCGAGATGGCCTTGACCGCCGACCACGTCATCGTGATCGGCAAGGGTCGCCTGCTGGCCGAGGCCAGCGTCGACGAACTCATTCGCAACAGCACCCAGAACTTCGTCCGGGTCCGCTCCGAGCAGAGCGCCGCGCTGGCCGGCCTGCTCGGCGCCCAGGGCGGGTCGAGCCATGCCGAGCCCGACGGCGCCCTCGCCGTCACCGGCATGTCGGCGGCGGCGATCGGGGATCTGGCCGCCGCGCAGGGCATCGTCCTCCACGAGCTTTCGCCCCAGGACGCCTCGCTGGAGGAGGCCTACCTCGACCTGACCCGCGACAGCGTCGAATACCACGCCGACGTGCGGGAGCACCGACCGGTTGGTGAAGGTGGCCTGACCATGCCGAGATGGGCGGGCCGGCCGAAGCCCGCTGGGCGATCGCCGCCAACGTGCTCACGTCGAGTGGACGAAGATCCGCACCGTCCGCTCGACCTACTGGACGCTGTTCTCCGCCGCCGCCACCACGATCGGCCTGTCGGCCATCGTGTGCGCCGTCTACGTGGCCCAGTACGACAAGCTGACGGTCCAGGACAGGGCCGGCTTCGACGCGGCGTCGCCAGCCTGGTCGGGGGGATCCTGGCCCAGCTCGCCATCGCCGTCCTCGGGGTCCTGGTCATCACCAGCGAGTACGGCAGCGGCATGATCCGGACCACGTTCGCCGCCGTACCCCAACGGCTCACGGTCCTGGCCGCCAAGGCGACGGTGTTCACCGCCGTGACCATCGCCGTGACCACCACGGCGTGCTTCGTCGCCTTCTTCATCGGCCAGGGAATCCTGTCGGCCAAGGACATCGGCGTCAGCCTCGGGGACCCCAACGCCCTGCGCACCGTCGTCGGCACCGGCCTGTACCTCGCCATCCTGGGGCTCCTGGCGCTCGGCCTCGGCGCCCTCATCCGCAAGACCGCCGGGGCCATCACCGCCGTCGTCGGCATCCTCTTCGTCCTCCCCGTCCTGTCCTCGTTCCTCCCGTCGTCGATGGAGGGCATCCAGAAGTACCTGCCGAGCAATGCGGCCCAGGCGATCCTCTCCGGCACCAATACCAGGGCCGGTGATGACGTGCTGTCGGCCTGGCTGGGGCTCGGCGTGTTCTTCCTCTACGCCGCCGCTGCCCTGGCCGCCGCCGCCTTCACCCTCGTGCACCGCGACGCCTGACCCCTCGGAGAAGCAGCGCCGCTGGCGCGGTCTGGGATCGGGATGGCTGCGCGCCGCGGTCCTCGGGGCTGACGACGGCATCGTCTCCACCGCCAGCCTCATGCTCGGGGTGGCGGCGTCGCACGCCTCTCACGGCGCCGTCCTGACGGCCGGCCTGGCCGGGCTGGCGGCGGGGGCGATGTCCATGGCCAGCGGCGAGTACGTCTCGGTCCATTCCCAGCAGGACTCGGAGCGCGCCGACCTGCGGCGCGAGCAGTCGCAGCTGACGGCCGATCCTGAAGGTGAACTCGACGAGCTCACCGCCATCTACCGGGCCCGCGGTCTCGACGACGACCTGGCCCGCCGCGTCGCCGAACAGCTGAGTCGCGGTGACCGTCTCGCCGTGCACGCCCGCGACGAACTCGGACAGAGCCCCGACACGCTGGCCCGGCCCCTCCAGGCGGCGTGGGTCTCCGCCGTCGCCTTCGCCCTGGGCGCCGCGATCCCGATCGCGGCGGTCGCGCTGGCGCCGGCCCGACTGAGGAACCTGTTCACCTTCGCAAGTGCGCTTGGTGCCCTGGGGATGCTGGGCGCGCTGGGCGCTCGCGCCGGCGGGGCGCCCAGGGTCCAGGCCGCAGGCCGGGTGATCCTCGGCGGCTGCCTGGCCATGGCGGTGACCACCCTGGTGGGGCGACTGGCGGGAGCGGCCGGCTTCTGACGGGTCTCGCCAGCGCCGTGGGTCAGGCTTCGAGCGCGACCAGTCGTCGGGAACGCCGCCGAAGCAGACGAGGCGGTCCCGAGGGTACACCCGTACTCACCGATGGCCCCGGACGGAGACTTCGGGGAGGTCCTCGAATGCAGTGGTGTCAGCTGTGACGACGGTGCGGTCTGAGGCCTTCGCTGTGGCGGCGATGATCAGGTCGTGCGCTCCTCTCGGGAGACCTTGCCGCCGGACGGCTACCAGCAGCTCAGCGTGAGCGGCGGAGACGTCGAGGTCATAGGTCAGGACCTGGAGTGTGGCCACGATGTCATCCACGAACGTTTGGCGCTGGGCACGCTTCTTACCCTCAGCCAACTCCACCCCGACCAGCAATTCGGCCACGGTGATCGCCGCGATGGCGATGTCGTCCTCGTCGGCAATGAGTTCGTCGAGTTCATCGCCCGACCGCTCAGTGTCGATCAGGAACGTGGTGTCGAGTAGGAGCCGGGTCAGGATCGCTCCTCAACCTCGATCAGTTGGCGGAGAGCGGAGAGATCCTCGGCCCAACTCGGGTCCCGGCCATGGCCCCGAAGAACGTTCTTGACGGCGGCTCCGGTGCCCCCTCGAACCGGTTCCAACTGGGCGATGGCTCGGCCTCTCCGCACAATCGTAAAACGCTCCCCTCGATGCTCGACGGCGTCCAGGAGATCCGCGAAGTTGCGAGCGGCGTCAGTGGAGCTCACCTCGGACATGAAATCAGATTATCAGATTCAACGGACTTCGCCGTGGCAGGCTTCGACGGCGCAAATCGCGCCAACGGGGCTTATGTTTTGCGTCCGGCGGGTCGATACCTGCGGTGAACACGGTGACAGGGAATCACCCGTCACCCGCAGTTTCCGCTGAAAGGCCCTGATGGGACGCCACGAGCCGTCCACGACGGGGCCGGCAGACGAGGCCGCGACCCCGCCCGCTCCCGTCTCCCTCTCCTCCTCCGACTCCGATCCGGGCCGCCGGCTCCTCCAGCGACGCCTGGCCCACCAGACGGCGTTGGCCGAGTTCGCCCGGATGGCGCTGGACGCCACCAAAGTGGAACCGCTCCGCGCCGAGGCAACCGTGCTCGCCCACCAGGTCTTCCCGGCGCCGGCGTCGGGTGCCTTCGATCTGATCTTGGACGCCGACGAGGAGGACGTCGCATTCGCCGCATCGGTGGCTGACATCCTGCGAGCCGCGAGCAGCAAGATCGACGCCGCCGCGGCCAGTCAACACGCCTCCCTCCACGATCCGCTCACGGGCCTGGCCAACCGCTCCCTGGTCCTCGACCACCTCCACCAGGCGCTGGCCCGGGCCGGCCGGCGATCCTCGCTGGCGGCGGTCATCTTCCTCGACCTCGACGACTTCAAGCCGATCAACGACACGCTCGGCCACCGCGCCGGCGACGAGATCCTGGTGCGCATCGCCGAGCGGCTCCGCTCGGCGGTCAGGCCGTCCGACACCCTGGGCCGCTGGGGCGGCGACGAGTTCGTCGTCGTCTGCGAAGACCTCGAGCGGGCCTCCGACGCGCCGGTCATCGTGGCGCGCCTGGCAGGCGCCTTCGACGAGCCGTTCACCACCCACGGCACGGAACTCCATGTCACCGCCAGCATCGGCGTCGCCGTCTCGGGGGGCGGCGACGACCGACCCACCGCCCTCATCCACGCCGCCGACGCCGCCATGTACCGGATCAAGCATGAGCTTCCGGAGAGCGGTGGCCCGGGACCAGCGACGCCGATCTTCCCGACCGCGGTGAGCAAACCCAAACTGGAGCAGCTCATCAGCCGTCTCCTTGACATGCTCTCCGGCGGACCCGAGGTTGAGAGTCCGACCGACCCACGAGAGACCCCTCACCCCGCCGCCTGAGCGCCCGCCGGCAAGCGCTGACCCATAGAACCGTTAGCGACTTTCTGACCCGTGGTCGTGGGCGCCTTCATGCCGCGGTGGGGTGCGCGTCAACGGTCTTCCGCCTGGATGGCCGGCGTTCTCGATCAACGTCGCAGAGCGTCTTGGGCAGTGACGGCGGCGCCGCGGGTCGCCCAGGCCGCTCACCCCGGAGTCCCACCGCTGCACCGCTGTCAATGGCCACACAAATGACGCCAACGGGCCATAGCTTAATGTCCTGCACCGGCGCATTCTGGAAGGTGCTAGGAAATGCGCTGCTCCGGACCCTGGTGGCAGATCCACATCTGGATCTCCTAGGGAGTCGAGTATTCAAGTCGAGCATGGCGATGCGGGTGACACCGCTGCCATGGAGGCGGTATGTGTGCCGCCGGCGGCCAAGGCCTGCTCCACAGGTGAACGGCGGAACCCTTTTCGATCTTCAACTCGAGGGTTTCTGACGTATAGCACCGGCCCGAAGTTGCCCGCGGAACCCCAGAGGTAGAGACATGAACACTGACATCAGAACGACCATGGCCACTTCTCGTGCCCGGCGACGCCGGATGGGAGCAGGGCTCACCGCCCTTCCCCTCGCCGTGCTGGCCTTGGCCAACCCCGCCGGTGCGAGCTCCTCCCACACGAACGGGCCACCAGGCAACAATGGCACCGTCAAGATCGACGGGAAGGCCTTCGACAGCCATCCCAACAACGAACCCCACGTCGGTTGCATCTTCGAGGTCGACTTCTACGGCTTCGACAAGGGCGACCTCGACGCCAAGGTGACCTTCGCCGCCCAGCCCCCGACGGGCAAGGCCGTGCTCCGCACCGACACGGTGCCGATCGGCGAGGACGATAACGGCGGCGGAGGGTCTGAGGCCGGCCTCGACGCCAGCCGGGAGTACGACCTCAGCTCGGACCTGGTCGGGGCCTACCCCGAGCACCCCCAGCAGGGCTACCACGTGAAGCTCACCGTCAACGCCGACGGATCGAAGGGGGCGGACACCAAGCACAAGGTCTTCTGGGTGAAGGGCTGCACGCTCCCCGCCATCCCGCCGGCCAACCCGCCGGCCAACCCGCCGGCCGAAGCCAACGCGGCCGCCACAGTCCTGGGCGAGACCCTGACCAAGCCGGACGTCACCGCTCCGGCGGCCGTTGCCCCAACCACCGTGCTCGGTGAGCAGCTGGCCGCGCCGGTCGGTGGTGTCCAGACCGGCGGTGGCGGTACCAGCGGCGGCGGCAATCCGCTGCTGCCCTTCGCAGCCGCACTGGGCGGCATCGGTCTCGCCGGCTTCGTGACCCCCCGGCTGCGGCGCTGGGTCAGCTAGCGATGAACGGGCGAATCGCAACGAAGGGGCCGTGGCAGTTTGTGGTCCGGTTCGCCCTTGTCCTGCTCTTCGTGGTGGGAGGAGCGACGATCACCATCGTCGCCCTCCACCACGGTGAGCCCGCCATCGCCGCGGTGGCGATCCCACCCGCCTCCGCCAGCCCCACCAACCCCCCCGAGCCGGCAACGCCGGCCGCGCCAGCACCGGCCGCCCCGGTGCAGATCCGCATCGACGCCATCGGGGCCTCCGCTCCCATCGACCCGCTGGGCCTCAACCCTGACGGCACCCTCCAGACCCCCGCCGACTTCGACCGGGCCGGGTACTACACCGGCCGGCCGAACCCGGGAGCGGTCGGCCCGGCCATCATCGTGGCCCACGTCGACTCCAAGGCCGGCCCGGCGGTGTTCTACCGCCTCCGGGACCTCCAACCCGGCGACGAGGTCACCGTCACCCGAGCCGACGGGTCCGAGGTCGCCTTCCTCGTCGACCGGCTCGAGCGACACCCCAAGGACGCCTTCCCCACCGACGCCGTCTACGGCCCCACGCCCGACGCCACCCTGCGCCTCATCACCTGCGACGGGTCCTTCGACCGGTCGTCGGGCCACTACCGCGACAACCTGATCGCCTTCGCCCACCTGAAGGCCTGACTCCCTCGCCTGACGAGGCGCACCGGCGCCGGAGTCCGTCGACCAGGCCCGCCCGTCCTCCACGTCGACAAGGACTTCGACCTGATCGCCGAAGTCACCGGTCAGCCGACGGAGCGCTTGGCGGCCTGATCCGTTCGGCGGTGAAGGGGGTCGAGCCGGTTTTGCTGGTGGGTCAATCCATGGCCCATCGGCACCATCGCGGTGACTATTCCCTGACCCAAAAACCCCAGATCGGGAGCAACGGCGCGTTCCTGCTGGAGCGACCGTGCCGGTCGACCCGGGCTCTGCCACTGTGAGCACAGCACCTGGACCGGAGCTAGTGAGGGAGCTGGACCGAGCGCCCTCCGGCGGCCTCAGGTGATGTCCGGATAGGCAGGGCCGACCGAGAAGGGGGTCCGACGGGACATGACCACCACGAGCAGGCGAGGCCCACTGGCCTGAATGGGCCGGCCGCAGGGAACTCCCTACGGCCGGCGGACCAGAACGGTCAGACGAGGTCCCACGAAGAGGCCGGACGCCGACGCTGCAAGCCCTCCCCCAGCAGCCTGCAGCGAGGTGTGACCTGAGCGGCTGCCCAAGGTCATGGGGCCCACGGCGGAGACCTCCCAGACCGCAGACGAACTCGAGCCGGGCGCCGAGACATTTTCTCGGCGCCCGGCTCGCGCCTAGCTCAATGGCCACCGGCAATTGGCCGTCTGCGGATTATCGACGTATCGTCGATCGAAACGCTGCTCCAGTCCCTGGTGGCGTATCCACCCGTTGGATACCCAGGGAGTTGAGAGCGATGCGATCGGTCCGGGGGATTGGGGGCGTCCTCGCCCTCGCGGCGCCAGCCGTGCTGGTCGCCGTACTGGGCGTCGGTTGTGGTGGTCGCCAGGCCTCCAGCCAGGAGCTCCCCGAGAGCCCCGAGCCGGTGGCAACGATCGTCGGTGATGGGCTCCTCCCCGGCGACCGGAGAGCGCCCGACCCGCCCACCGTGACCACGGCGGCCATCCGCATACCCATCGCGAGAACCAAGACTCCCGTGCCGGTCAGTACCCCGCCGACCCTGACGGGAACCAAGACGGGTGCGGGCTAGGACGCGACCGGGGTCCGCCGCCGGCGACCGAGCAGTTGCCGGCGTTCCTCGGGCGTTGTGCCTCCCCAGACCCCGAGCCGCTGATCCGTGGCCAGGGCAAAGGCCAGACATGGCTCCCGGGACGGGCACAGAACGCAGAACGCCCTCGCCACCTCAGCTTGGTGGACGGGGACGCGCCCCTTCCCCAGGGGGTAGAAGAGGTTCGGATCCTTGTCGCGGCAGAGCCCGACAGCTCGCCAAGCGAGACCCCTCATTCGAGACAGATCCTCGTCCACGGGCCGACCTCCGCTGATGCAGGGGGGTCGATCGCCGCCGCCAGGGTCTGGGGATGCGCCAATCGAGAAGACCGGGCCGGGAGGGGGTTCCGAACCCGATGTGAAGCACTCCCAGCTTAGGCGATCGAGGGCTGGGGATCTACCGGCGACCGCCGCGTCCAGTCGGGGCTACCATCCGTCCTGAGGTCCGCCCCAAAACCGCCGGGTCGTGGGCGCCGACCGGAAAGGAGGATCCCGATGCCCCGAGAGGCGCTGCTGGCCCGGACGTTGGTGGAGCTGGCCGACACGCTGGTCGACGACTTCGACGTCGTGGAGTTGTTGACCCTGCTCGCCGACCGGTGCGTGGAGGTGCTCAACGTGGCCGCCGCCGGCCTGATGCTGGTCGCCCCCGAGGGGGACCTGCGGGTGGTGGCGTCCTCCAGTGAGGAGATGCGCCTGGTGGAACTCTTCGAGCTCCAAGCCCAGGAAGGCCCCTGCCCGGACTGCTACCGGACCGGCGAGCCCGCCCTGAGCCGGAACCTGGCCGGGGACGAGGCCCGTTGGCCCCGGTTCGGGCCCGTGGCCCTCAAGGCCGGGTTCCGGTCGGTGCACGCCCTCCCCCTCCGCCTGCGGGGCGTGACCATCGGCGCCCTCAACCTCTTCGCGGCCGACGAGGGGGAGCTGGACGAAGCCGACGTCGTCGCCGCCCGGGCGCTGGCCGACATCGCCACGATCGCCATCCTCCAGCACCGCGCCGCCCGCCAGGCCCACATCGTGATCGATCAGCTCAACCACGCCCTCCAGAGCCGCATCGCGATCGAGCAGGCCAAGGGTGTCATCGCCGAACGGTCCCGCCTCGACATGGACCAGGCCTTTACCTGGCTGCGCCAGCATGCCCGCAGCAAGAACCGGCTCCTCGCCGACGTGGCGCAGGCAGTCATCGACGGGACCGTCACGCCCGACCCCCCGCGCCCGGCGCACCGCGTCTGAACCCACCCGCCGGCCGGCTCGGCGGGCCCGCGTCAGGGGCGCCGCCGAGCGAGTCGACGTGCTGCCAGCCTGGTCGATCAGGTGGCCGCCATCTGCTTGAGCATGTGGTCCATGACCTCCATGTGCTCCTGCTGGGGACTGAAGAGGACGACCTCGGCGTCGTGGATGACGCGGACGCTGTGGCCGGGGGGCCAGTAGAAGAGGTCGTTGCCGCCGCAGGTCTCCTCGGTGCCGTCGGTATAGGTCACGACGAGATCTCCAGAAATCATGTAGCCCCAGTGCGGCGCCTGGCAGGCGTCGTCATGGAGGCCACGGAGCAGCGGGGCGATGTCGGTTCCGGCCCCGAGGCTGAAGTACTCGGCGCTGAGCGTGCCCCACCGGGAAGCGTCGCCGAAGTCAGCGGCCTGTAGACGATTAACCCTGCGGGCGGTCGTCGAGGCGGAGCGTTCGAGCCACGATCGCCCCAGCCACCTCGGTGAGGAGGACGTCGTTGCCGAAGGCATAAGCCCGTAGCCGGGCCAGAGCTTCGCCGACGCTGACGCCGAGCTGCACGGCCACCATGCCCGTCGCCTGGTGGACCACGAACCGGAAGTTCGCCCCTTCCTCCAGGGCCGTCGACAGTGCGCCGGGCGAGGCGTTCGCCTGCAGGGCCACCACGGCTTGGGCGGCTACACCGGCCAGGACCAGTGCATCGGCGTACTGGTCGTCGCTCATCGGGCCCGGCTGGTCACGGTAGAGGTTGAGGGCACCGAGGCGGACACCGCCCACCCGCATGGGGAACCCGAACACCGCCCGGGCCCCCGCCGCCACCGCCGGCGGGGCGAACGCCAACCAGCGAGGCATGTCGGGATCGGCCAGGTCAGCCTCGACCACCGGCCGGTCACCCCGGTGGGCGTCGACGCAGGGCCCTTCCCCCAGGGTGAACTGCAGTTCCTCGATCAGCGCACTCACCTCGTTGCTGGAGCACACCGAACCCTGCTGCGTGTCGCCGGTCATGAGCATGATGCCGGCGCCGGTCATGAGCGCGACGTCGGCGCAGACCTCGCACAGCCGGGCCGGTTCCGGTTCGGTCGTCGCCCCCGACGTCAGCCTGGCCAGGATGCGCAACAGCCGGTCACCGGCCATAGCTCAGCCTTCGGCGGATCCCAATGACCACATCGCTCCCTCGTCCACATGGGAGGCGCTCAACGGGGTCTGGATCCAACGCGCACCCGGGCTCGGCCAATCGAGGACCAAGCCGACGCCAAAGACCCTAGTGCAGACCCGCACCTAGTTCTCGTCCATGTAGACTGGGATTTCGCTCCACCGGGTATCTCGTGGTAGCGGCGCCGCTCCAGACCCTGGTCGCGCATCCTTGCCGATCGGATGGACGAGCCCCGGGAGGAGTTGGCGGTGATATCAGAGACGACCCGGCCCCACCGGGGGCTGCGGGTGCTCCTCGTCGAGGACGACGCGCTGACCCGGGAAGTGTTGTCGGCCGCACTGGCCGGTTCGGGTTTCGAGGTCCACGCCGAGCCCGACGGAACCCGGGTCGAACGCGCCGCGGCGACGTTCAAGCCCGATATCGCCCTCATCGACATGCGCCTCGGCGACGGCGTCGACGGCATCACCGTCGCCCGCCGGTTGAAGGGCACCGACGACTTTCCCCTGCTCTTCCTCACCTCGGCCACTGCCACCGAGGACATCCTCGCCGCCTACGACGTCGGCGGCGACGACTACGTTGTCAAGCCCTTCGTCATGGCGGAGTTGGTCGCCCGCATGCGCGCCGTCCTCCGCCGGAGCGGGCGCGAGGGCCGGACGGTCTTCGAGCTGGGTGACCTGCGAATCGACGCCGACGCCCACAGCGTCGTCCGGGCCGGCCAGGCCATCGACCTGACCCATCGGGAGTTCGCGCTCCTGGTCGAGATGTGCCGGCACCCCGGCATGGTGCTGTCGAAGCTGCAGCTCCTCACCAACGTCTGGGGCTTCGAGCAGTACGACCTCAACGTGGTCGAGGTCCACGTCAGCGCCCTCCGCCGCAAGCTCGAGGAACACGGGCCCCGGGTGATCCACACCGTGCGCAACGCCGGGTACGTGTTCCGCGCATGACGGCCCATGCCCCGGAACAGGATCGCACCGAGGATCTGGCCCGCGAGCATCGGCAACTCGAACGGCGCTTCGACGCGCTGGCCCGTCACGACCTGGCCCTGAGCCGCTTCGCCGCCGATGCCGCCCACGATCTGCGGGCTCCCCTTCAGGCGATCACCGGTTTCGCCCAGCTGCTGGCCCGGCGCGAAGGGGCGGCTCTCGACGAGACGTCACAGCGTTTCCTGGCCCTGATCTTGTCAGCGGCCGGCGACATGGCGAACCTCATCAACGCCGCGCTCGAACACGGACAGGCGACATGGGCCGAGGCTCCGCTCACGCTGGTCGACAGCGCGGCCATCGTCGAGCGTACGCTCGTCCATCTCCATCCCGAGATCGTTCGCACAGGGGCGATGATCCAGGTCGGCCACCTCCCGACCGTCTACGCCGAGCCGAGCCAGCTGGGCCGGGTGTTCCAGAACCTCATCTCCAACGCCTGCAAGTCCGCCCGGCCGGGCGGAGCGGCCCATATCCTGGTGTCTGCCGACCGGCTGGCCCGCGCCTGGCAGCTGTCGGTCACCGACGACGGGGCCGGCGTCCCGGCCGACGACCGGAAACGGATCTTCGATCTCTTCAAGCGGGGGCGCGACGCCGAAGTGGACGGTGGGACGGGCATTGGCCTCTCCATCTGCCGGACGATCGTCGAGGGCCATGGCGGGCGCATCTGGGTCGAGGACGCTCCGGGGGGCGGGAGCCGCTTCTCGTTCGTGCTCCCCGATATCGACAGCAGCTGATCAGGCGAGGCGGTCTGTTCCTTCAGGAGTCAGTCAGGAAAGGCTCAGAACAGCGTCAGGACCGGGCCGCACGATCGGGGGATGGAGCACGATCGGTGGATGGAGAAAGGGACCGCGCCGACGAACGACGAGGTGCGCCTGCTTCTTCTCCTCCTGGAAGACGACCCGCTCCTGGCGGAGCTGGTTCGCCATGTCCTCGCGGAGTCCGCCCCGGAATTCGACGTGCAGCACGTCGGTCGCCTCAGCGCGGCGTTGGACCGTCTCGTCCGACAGCCCTTCAGTCTCATTCTCACCGATCTGAACCTCCCCGACAGCGACGGACCCGCCACCGTCCGGCACCTGCAGCGAGCGGCCCCCGGCGTGCCTTTGATCGTCCTTTCCGGCAATGGGGATCTCGACGTTGCGCTGGAGTGCGTCCGGGAAGGCGCCGACGAATTCCTGGTCAAGGGATCGCCCGGCGTCCAGGCGCTCGGCCGGCTCATCCGCCTCGCTCTCGAGCGGCGGCAGCGGACGATGCTCCACCACGACTCGGCAGAACCACGTTCATGACCTGGGACGAGCTCCTCCCCCTTTCCCACCCGTCCCAGGCCCCGCCGACCCGATCCCTCGAGGTGGTCGGTGGCAGGAGAGCGACAGCGCTGATCCGCCAAACCGCCTTGACCGAGCTCGCCCGCACGGCCCTCCTCGGTATCCCGCAGCGTCCCCTCCTGGCCGAGGCGGCGCGACTCATCCAGACGGCGCTCGACGCCGGAAGCTGCGGGGTCTACGAATACCTTCCCGGCGGTCGTGACCTCCTGCTGCGGGCCGCTGCCTTCGCCCCCGGGCAGCATCGCCGACCGGCCACCATCGACGTCACGACGGTGGCATTGGCCGCCCCTGGCACGGACGGCTCCGCTCCGGCTGGAACGGCACTCATGGTCCCCATTCGGACGTCGCCTCCCTTCGGCTTCGTGGCCGCCCGGCGGGACCATGGCGGTTTCAATGACGAGGACAGGCACTTCGCCCTCCAGGTCGCCGACATCCTGGCCGCCGCCCTGGAGCGCCTCCGCGACGAGGAGGACGAGCGGCGGGCTGCACTCCTCGACCCGCTCACCGGTCTCCCCAATCGGGCCCTCATCCTCGACCACCTCCGACTGGCGCTATCCCGGTCGCGACGACGACCGTCCCACGTGGGAGTGCTGTTCGTGGATCTCGACCACTTCAAGGTCGTCAACGACACGATGGGCCACGACGCCGGCGATGCCGTGCTGGTGGCGACCGGCGAACGTCTGCGAGCCGCCCTCCGCCCGCCCGACACCGTCGGCCGTCTGGGGGGCGACGAGTTCGTGGCCGTCTGCGAGGACGTCGGTGGAGAGGCCTGCGCCCTGGCGGTAGCCGAGCGTCTTGCCACCAGCCTGGAGGCATCGGTCCACGTCGCCGGTCGGGACCTCTCGATCCGGGCCAGCATCGGGGTGGCCATCTCGGCGAGCCACGACACCGAACCGGCTGCCCTCCTCACCGAGGCGGACGAAGCGATGTTCTGGGCAAAGCGGAGCGGCGCCGGCATCGCGCTCTTCGACGAGCGAATGCTGACGGGCCCGGGATTTCAGCGCCCGTAGGCGTAGGAGCGCGGGCGGGCCTCTGGCCCGCGGCGGCGGTTCAACGCCGCCCGTTCCGTGGGTGAGTGCCCGCCCCACAGGCCATAACGGATGCGACAGTCGAGGGCGTAGTCGAGGCACTCGGGCCGGACAGCGCAGCCAGCGCAAACCCGCCGGGCGGCGTCGGCCTCCTCCCCGACCTCGTCGGTCGAGAACCAGGTGCCGAATCCCTGCCCCCGACAGGCGGCCCTGCGCATCCAGTGGGGGCGCAGGAGGTCGATCTCGATGACGTCACGGACGCAGTCCTCGAGGGGTGTGGCGAGGTCGATGTTCACCATGCGACAGACCTCCGGCCCTCTTCCAAACTCCCTGTCGCAGGCCGGTAGCCGTCGTGGGAACGGCCGGCCCTTGATTTACGTATTGGTCGAGGGGACGCCCGTCGGTGTCTCCGAAGCGATGACGAGACCGAGACCTCCCGCCATGAGAAAGAACACACCGCCAACGGGGACGAACAAGAGGAGAGCGATGCCGAGGGCCAGCATCGCGGCGGACATGCTCTTCGCCTTGTCCGGGCGTGACGGACGCGCCCCCGGCGGCGGGTCGGTCCACGCGGCGTGGACCAGGTCGGCGTCGGGGAGAGCGAAGGTGCTGTTCGGGGATGCGGGAGGTGATTCGACCGATGCGCTGGGATCTCGCATGCCACTCCTCCGGGCTTCATCCGTGTCGTCAGGATGCGCAACCAAGGTCCGGAGCGGCGCCGCCATCACCGGTGAATCTTGTGGTGTGGCGGCATGAGCGTACCACCGTGGTCAACGGACGCGGGTAGCCTGTCAGGGGTGTGGGCAGGCTGTCCGCCTGCGATGAGGCGCTGCTCGAGACCCCGGTTGCGCGTCCGATGGATTGGATGCCGAGGAAGGTCGAGTATGCGAGTGGATCAGGAAGTGCGGAGCGAAGCGGAGTTGGACGACGTGCGTGTCGTCGCAGTCGACTCGCGTACCGAGCGGCGTCTCGTGATCCGGCGGTTGTTGGAGCATTGCTTCGAACCGGAGGAGATCGGCGAAGCCGACAGCCGGGAGGCGGCCATCGAGCTGGTCGGTCGATGCCGTCCGGACGTCGTGGTCCTCGAGATCGCCATGCCGCTGGCGGAAGGGCTCGACACCATCACCGCCCTCCGCCTCATGTCACCGCCACCGCGGATCGTGGTCTGCTCCTTCCACCACGACGCCCTCACCGTTCAGACCGCCCTCGATCAGGGGGCCGACGCCTACGTCACCAAACCGGTCGGTTCGGCCGATCTTCGAGCCGCACTCGGGGTGCCGTTGACGGTGCGCGTAAGAGAGACTCTCTGAGTGCGGTCAATTCTCCGCCGAAACGATGGTAGCGTCGGTGGAGCGCTCCCCCAGACCCTGGTGGCGTGAATCCGTTTCGGATGACCCAGGAGCACGGGAGGCGCCAATGACTGCCATCCTCGCCGTCAGCAACGATTTCACCCTTATGAACATTTTCGCCTTGGTCCTCATCGGCGCGGTCATTCTCGGGTGTGCCCTCGCTCTGCGGAAGCCGGCGTCCTCGAAGAAATAAGAGCGTCCGACAGCTTTACATGTTCCGGATACGGCGGTAATGCCTGATGTCCGGGATTGACTTGAGCGCGATGGCCGTGGCCGCGAGTACAAACAAACCAACCACTGCCGAAGCCATGATGCCAACGATCTGCATGGGATTTCCTTTTGCGAGCAGGAAAGTCCGGCCTGAAAACCCCACCTTAACAGGTGGCGGCGCTCCAGCGTTATTGCGGGACAGATTCTTCTCAATTAACCAAAACCTCTTCGTTCGTTTTTGCCGCAATTCGCTGCTATGGTCGGGGTGTCCCTACCGGTGAATCGGGTCTTGTCAGGGTCCTTACGCCGGGAGAACCGGTGCCTTTCCAGCCAGGAGGCTGCGCGCCGAATGCCCAGGAGCTACGGATTCCTCTCCACCTACACGCCCACCGAATGCGGGCTGGCCACCTTCACCGCCGCCTTGGCGGGGAGCTCCGGACGGGCCCACCCGCCGCCAACATCGGAGTGGTTCGGGTCGTCGATCAGCTCCCGCCCGGCACCAGACCTGAGATCGTCCATCACCTCGTCACCAGCTCACCGGGCGGCGAGGCCGAGACGGCTGCCGTTCTGGACTGTTTCGACGCCGTCGTCGTCCAGCACGAGTACGGCATCTACGGCGGGCCCGACGGCGACCAGGTCGTCTCCGTCCTCGAGCAGCTCACCGTTCCGGTCATCGTCGTCCTCCACACCGTCCTCGTCGAC
>CAVRTC010000017.1:0-417991 GCA_963723985.1 uncultured Actinomycetes bacterium | reverse complement strand
CGTCAGCGCTCTCGCCGCATTTCCCGAGGGGTCCCCGCTCGTTCACCTCCGGGCGAGCTAACCGCCGTCCGGATTCCGCCTAGGTGTAGCGAGATCGCCAACCACGAAAGTGGAAGAGAATCGCTACGGGCCGTCACTTCATCGCCCGAAACCGATCCTCCATCAGGCACGGGTGCGTTTATCGAATAGGCGGCGCATCGGAGCACCCGCCGGGCTCCGCAGCGACGAGCAACTGGGGACCCGGCGCCGAACCGTCTGATGTGCGTGGTCCCCTGGCGTGGCCGGCTCCGACCGTGGGCGAATAGTGGCCGCCGGGGACCAACTGATGGCGCAGTTGGACAGTCCTGCTTACGATCGCGCCGTGACGCAGGGCGGGGCGGGCGGGACGGTGCGGTCAACTGCCACGGTTCTCTTCACGGACCTTGTGGGGTCGACCGAGCTTCGTTCGCGGCTCGGGGAGAACGTGGCCGACGACCTGCGCCGTCAGCACGACAGGCTGGTGGGGGGTGCGGTCGAGGCGAGCCGGGGCGTCCTCGTCAAGAACCTGGGCGACGGGATCATGGCCACCTTCGCGGGGGCCGCTGACGCGGTCGGCGGCGGCGGTGGCGATCCAGCAGGCGATCGCCCGCTAGCCGGGCACGGCGACGCGGCTGCAAGTAACGGTTCGGGATCGAGTGCCGGGGATGTCGTCTTCGAGGGCGACGACTGTTTCGGCACGCCCGGTCATCGAGGCCGCCCGTCTCTGCGCCGCCGCCCGAGCGGGGCCAGATTCTGGCCTCGGAGATCGTCCGCTGGCTGGCCCGGTCCGGAGGCGGGACGTTCACCCCGGTCGGGGACCTCGAGCTGAAGGGTCTGCCCGAGCCGGTCCCGGCTGTCCAGGTCGACTGGGAACCGCCCCCGGCGTCCACCATCCCCTTCCCGCCCTTCCTGACCGACATCGGCCGCGTCTTCGTCGGCCGCGACGGGAACTCAACGGCTTGGGCAGCTCTGGAAGGACGCGACGGCGGGCGTGCGCCTCGCCCTGCTGGCGGGCGAGCCCGGGGTGGGAAAGACCCGTCTGGCCGCCCAGTTCGCCCGGAGTGTCCATGACGAAGGCGCCGACCGTGCTGGCCGGCCGCTGCGACGAGGACATGGGCGTGCCCTACCAACCCTTCGTCGAGGCCCTCCGTCACTTCGTCGACCACGTCTCCCGCCGGCGCCTCGTCCGGCCAGCCTCGGCCGCCACGCCGGCGAACTCGTGCGGGTCCATCCCGAGCTCGCCGTGCGCCTGCCGGGATCACTTCCCGCCGCCGCTGCGCTCCGATCCCGAAACCGAGCGCTACCGGCTCTTCGATGCCGTCACCGCCTGGCTGGCGGCCGCCTCCGCCGACGACCCGCTCCTGCTCGTGCTCGACGACCTGCAGTGGGCGACCAAGCCCACCCTGCTGCTGCTCCGCCACCTCATGCGCGCCGGCCGACCGGATGCGGCTCCTGGTCCTCGGCACCTACCGGGACACCGAGCTCGACCCCGATCACCCCCTGATCGAACTGCTGGCCGACCTGCGGCGCCAGTCCGAGGTGGACCGGCTCTCGCTCTCCGGGCTCGACGACGGGGAGTCGCCACCTTCGTGGCGAGCAGGCAGCCGGGCACGGACACTGGACGAGGACGGGCTCGCCCTGGCCCGGGCCGATCCATGGCGAGACGGAGGGCAATCCGTTCTTCGTCCGGGAGGTGCTCCGCCACCTGGCGGAGAGTGGGGCCGTCGAGCGGGAGGAGGGCGGCTGGACCACCCGGCTTCCGGTCGACCAGCTGGGGATTCCCGAAGGGGTGCGGGAGGTGGTGGGCCGCCGCCTGGCCCGCCTGTCCGGCGACGCCAACCAGGCCCTGCGGGTGGCGGCCGTCGTCGGAGCCGACTTCGAGCTGGACGTGGTGCAGGCGGCGGGCGATCTCGGCGGAGAGGCGCTGCTCGCCGCCGTGGAGGAAGCGGTCGCCGCCCGGGTGGTGATCGAGGTCTCGGCCACCCGGTTCCGCTTCGCTCACGCGCTCATGCGGGCCACGCTCTACGAGTCGCTCACCGCCACCCGGAAGGTGACGCTCCACCGGAAGGCGGCGCAGGCGATCGAAACGATCCACGAGGGTGCCCTCGACGACTACCTGCCCGCCCTGGCCCACCACTGGGCCCGGGCGTCGGCGCCGGCGGCGGACACGGCCCGCGCCGTCGGCTACGCCACCCGGGCCGGGGACCGCGCCCTGGCCCAGCTGGCCCACGACGAGGCGGTGACGTACTACCGCCAGGCACTGGAGCTCCTCCAGGTGGCGGGGGATTCAGCTGGTGGGCAACACATCGAACTGCTCATCGCGCTCGGCGAGGCGCAGCGAAGAGCAGGTGACACCGCCCACCGGGAGACATTGCTGGAGGCCTCGCGCCTGGCCGCCGAGCGAGGGGATGCCAACGCTCTGGCCCGGGCCGTACTGGCAAACACCCGGGGGACGTTGCCGAGCACCGCTCGGGGATGTCGACCACGAGCGCGTGGCGGCCCTCGAAGCCGCCCTGGACGCCGTCGGAGGCGACGACACCCCGACCCGAGCCCGCCTCCTCGCCGCCCTCGCGGCGGAGATCACGTACACGGGCGACCGGGAGCGGCGCGTGCTCCTCGCCGACGAGGCCCTCGCCATCGCCCGCCGCTCCGGGGACGCCGCCACGCTCGCCCTGGTGCTCCTCCACCGCTGCATCACCATCTATTTCCCCGACACCCTGGACGAGCTCCTCGCCAACACTGAGGAGCTCCTGGCGCTGGCCGAGCGCCTCGACGACCCCGTCATCAGAGCCCAAGCGTTGTGGCTGCGCGGCCGCATCCTGGCCCCGGCTGGTGACATGGAGGAGGCCAACCGCCGCTTCGAGGCGGCCGAGCGTCTCACCGAGGAACTCGGGCAGCCCACCCTCCGCTGGCTGGTGGGGACAACGGCGACCGTCCGCACCATTCTCGCCGGGGATCTCGAAGAGGGTGAGCGCCGAGCCCACGCCGGATTCGAGCTGGGCCAGGCCACCGGCCAGCGGGACGCCCCCACTTTCCTGGCCGGCCACCTGTTCCTCGTCCGCCTCGAACAGGATCGGCTCGGCGAACTCGAGGAGCAGTTTGCCGGTGTGGTGGCCGCTCTCCCCGGCCTGCCCACCGCCCGGGCGTACCTGGCGCGGCTCCTCTGCGAGCTCGATCGGCCCGAGGAGGCCGTCGAGCACTACGAGCTGCTGGCCGCCGAGAACTTCACCGCTCTGCCCAGGGACGTTGCCTGGATGCTGGGCGTGTCGCAGTGCGCCGCCGTGGCCGCTTCGTTGGGAGACCGGGCCGGAGCCCGGGTGCTCTTCGACCTGCTCGTGCCGTATGCCAGCCAGATCGTCTTCACCAACGGGGGAGCGATCGGGGCCGTGGCCCACTACCTGGCCGTCTTGGCCGCGACCTTTGGCGACTTCGACGAGGCGCAGAGCGTCGCTTCGCCGAAGCCGCCGGCACCCACGAGCGCATCGGCGCCCCGACCTGGCTGGCCCGCACCCGCGTCGAGTGGGCCCGGATGCTCCTCACCCGAGCCAAGCCCGGCGACACCGAGCAAGCCCACGACCTCCTGCACCAGGCACTTGCCACCGCCCGAGACCGGGGACTGACCAACATCGAGCGGCGAGCAGTCGAGCTCCTCTCACCGCAGTAGGAGTAGCCAGCACGCCAACACGCCCAGATCCGGCGGTCGGGGCGCATGGGTCCCTCCTCCCCGAAGCGCATAACGGCTGACAGGCCGGCTTAACTGTCGTACCCCCTCGGTAGAGTCGGACGTATGATCGACGCTGGGGTCGAGAGTCCGCTGGGTGAGCTGTTGGCTTCGGTCCGGTCGGTGGTGGCCGGGATCGAGGTCGACGGGCTCGACGCTGAGGTGGCGGCTCGGATCGTGGAGGAGTGCGCCGAGGCCGAGCGGCTGCTGGCGGCGTTGAGGGTCGTTGCGGCCGCCACGTTGGAGGACAAGGCGTTGTGGCGGCGGGAGGGATTCCGCTCCGTCGGGCAGTGGATGGCGTCCAAGACCGGCACGGCCCCCGGGGCGGCGATCGCCAGTGTGGAGATGGCCGGGCGGCTGGCGGAGCTGCCGCTGGTGGCGGAGGCGTTCCGCGCCGGGCGACTCTCGGAGGCGCAGGCCCGGGCGATCACCGAGGTGGCGTGGGAGGTGCCCGACGCCGAAGAGCAACTGCTGGAGGCGGCCGGCAAGCTGACCCTGCGGAGCCTGCAGGAGGAGTGCGCCCGGGTGGAAGCGGCCGCGGCGGTCGACGAAGACGACCGGTACCGGCGGGTCCACCGCAGGCGCAACATCCGGGCGTGGGGCGACCGGCACGGCGTGGGGCGGATGACCCTGACCACGACCGTTGACGAGTTGGCTCGGGTCATGGGGGCGATCGACCGGCGTTGCGACGACATCGTGGTCGAGGCGATCAAGGGCCGGTGGTTCGAGAGCCGGGAGGCCCATCGGGTCGACGCTCTCGTCGAACTGCTGTTGACCGACGACGAAGCCCCAGCCGGTCCGACCAACATGGTCCATGTCGTGGTCGACCACGACGCTCTCATGCGGGGCCACACAGTGGCCGGCGAGAAGTGCGAGATCCCGGGATTCGGGCCGATCCCGGTGACGCTGGCCCGTCAGATGAGCGAGGACGCCATCTTGAAGGTGCTACTCACCAAAGGGGTCGACGTCGCGGCAGTGGCCCATGGCGGCTACACCATCCCCGCCCACCTCCGCACCGCCCTCGACGTCCGGGACCAGAAGTGCATCGTGCCGGGCTGCGACTACTACCGCCGGCTCGAGAAGGACCACCGCAACACCTTCGGGCGGACCCGGGTCACGAAACTGGAAGACCTGGCCCATCTCTGCCCGTTCCATCATTACCTGAAGACCTTCTGCGGCTACACCTACAAGGGCGGGCCCGGGACCTGGCAATGGATTGCACCCGAGGACCTCGACGTGGACTTCTCCGCCTATCGGAAGGTCGTCACCTGCGCTCGCCGATGCTGAGCGATTTGTGTGAGCGGGAAAATGCGGCCCTTCCGGCCGGGATGCAGCGGGGGATGCAGCGATTCGGGCGCGGAGGTCAGGGGACGGGTCGGGCGGACAGCACCGACTCGAGGCGCCGGGCGTGGCCGGTGGCGCCGATCTGCCGATACAGCGCGAGCGCTTGTCGGAGCTCTGTCTCGTCCCGGTGGAGCCGGGCCAGTTCCTCGGCGATGAACGGCTCGTAGGTGCGGGCGCCGGTCTCGTCGACCAGCCGCGCCGTGGCGTCGAGCACCGCGGCGGCCTGGTCGTCGTGGCCGGTGACGCGCAGCACGTGCGCCTGGGTGAATAGGGCTTGGCATTCGACAAGTCGAGCACCTTGGCGCCGCGCGATCGTCACCGCCCCCTCGGCGTCGGCCATCGCCGCCGGGGTGTCGCCGGCGGCGAGGTGGGCCCGGGCCCGGTGAGCGAGGACGGCCGCCTCGTCGAACCGTCCGGCGTTCTTCGTGCGGGTCTCCTCGAGTGCCGCGCTCAGGGTACGGATCGCCTCCTCGACCTGGTGGTCGAGCAGCTGCGCCACGCCGACCGCGTGCAGGGCCGGGATCCGGACCATGGCGTTGCCGAGTTCCTCGGTGATGCGCACCGCCTCCCGGGCCCGGGTCAGGACATCGTTGCCTTCGCCGGTCCAGTCGGCCAGGACGGCGTAGGTCGCCAGGGCGAACGCCAGCATTTCCGGTTCGGTCCTGGCCCGGGCGCGGGCGACGAGATCGTCGAGCTGGGCGGCGGCATCGGACAGGCGTCCCGCCTGGGCCAGGAGGCGGGCGCAGCTGAGTGAACTGAGCGTGAGCGGGCTGTAGCCGAGATGTTCGACACCGCGGCTCGAGTCGCCGCCGCAGAGATCGGCGACGCGCTCCACGGCCCGTAGACCGTCGGGCACCGGACCGGTCCATACGAAGCAGAAGGCCGGTCCCGTCCACAGCGCGGCGGCGAGGCCGGGGTCGCCGCTTTCGTCACCTCTGGCGAGAAGGAGCAGCCCGTCGAGGGCGTCACGGACCTGACCGTGGGTCAGTTGCACCGTGGTGTGGAAACGGGTCACCGCGAACCACGGCTGGTCGTCGGGCAGTCCCTCGGACAGGACGTGGGCCTCGGCCATGAGCCGGTCGGCCTCCTCGGAGGACATTCCGGTGCGCGCTCCCATCTGTAGGAGGCGGGCCCGGGTCCAGGTGCCGAGGGCGCGGCGTTCCTCGTCGGGGGGCACGCCGTCGAGCTGCTCGGTGGCGGTCCGCCAGCGGCGGATGGCCTCGTGGAGGTCGGTGCGCACCGCCCATCCCCCAGCCCGGAAGTTCCACTGCGCCGCCGAAGGGACGTCGCCGGCCCGTTCGAAGTGCGAGGCGATCAGGGCGGCCTTCTGGTCGAGACGAGCGGGATCGGCTTCGATCGTGGCCCGGCCGACGGCGGCGTGGAGGGCGCGGCGGCGCTCGGTGAGGAGCGACCCGTAGGCCACCTCCTGCGTCAGGGGATGCCAGAACCGGTACTCGGCCGTCGGCTCGTCGCGCCGCCTCCTGGAGCAGTTCGGCGGCGCAGAGCGCCGAGAGCGCCTGGTCGAGCCCGTCGCCGGCCGACCCGTCACTCGGGCCAGGACCGCGCTCGTCGAACGTGCGTCCGATCACCGCCGCGGTCTGCAGGACGCTCTTTTGGTCCGGATGGAGACGGTCGATGCGGGCGGCGACCACGGCCTGCACGCTCGGCGGTACCCGGATCTCCTTCAGCGGACGGGTGATCCGGTACTCCCCCGGGCCGCCGGCCAGGGTGCCGTCCTCGATGAGGGTCCGGACCACCTCCTCGACAAAGAACGGGTTGCCGCCGGTGTGCTCCAGGAGGAACGACACCAGCGGCGCCAGCGACAGGTCGACGCCGAGCAGCCCGCCCAGCAGCTCGCTGACCGCCCGTTCCTGAAGGGGGCTGAGCGGCAGCTGGCGGTAGTAGGAGTGCCGCATCCAGGCGGCGGAGAACTCGGGCCGGAAGTTCGTGACCACCAGGGTCCGCGACCCTGGATAGGACTCGATCAGCCGCTCCAGGAATCCTTCGCTCTGGGAGTCGAACCAGTGGAGGTCCTCGAACACCAGAACGAGGGTCTGCTGCTCGCTCCGCCGGGCCGTCACCCGGCGCACGACGTCGAAGATGCGCCGCATGCGGACCTCGGGCGCCAATGGCGGCACGGGACGGTCCGGATCGGGGACCTCCATGAAATCGAACATCAGCGGCAACGTGTCGTCGAGGCCGGGATCGAGACCGAGCAGCCGGTCGCTCACCTTTTGCCTCGCCGTCGGGGCATCGTCGGCGTCGCTGATGCCGAAGTAGTCGCGGTAGAAGGCCAGGATCGGTAGGAGGGGCACGTCCCGCCCGTGGGAGACGCCGGCCGCCCGCCGCACGGTGACTCCTCGGCGCCCGGCACGACTGGGCGAACTCCTCGCACAGCCGGCTCTTGCCCACCCCGGCTTCGCCGACCACACCGACGACCTGGGCCTGTCCGTCCATCGCCATCGCCAGCGCGTCTTCGAGCATCGTCATTTCCCCTCGCCGTCCCACCAACGGGGAGCCGCCCACCCTCGGCCGCCCCGGCGAGACGGCTGGCGCGCCCAGGGCATACACCCCCTGCGGCTCCCGGGCGCCCTTGATCGAGAACGAGCCGAGGGGCTCCAGGCTGAACCAGCCCCGGGCCAGCCGGGCCGTGGCCTCCGTCAGGTACACCTGTCCCGGCTCGGCCAGCGACTCCATCCGTTGCGCCAACCCGACGGTGTGCCCCAGCGCGGTCGGATCCAGCGTGACGTTCTCGCCGACCCGGCCGACCACGACCTCGCCGGAGTTGAGCCCCAGCCGCACACCGAGCTCGACACCCTGTTCCCGGCGCAGTTCGTCCGAGTACACGCCGATCGTCTTGGTCAGGTGCAAGGCGGCATGGCAGGCCCGCCGGGCGTGGTCCTCCTGGGCCACCGGCGCGCCGAACAGCGCCATGATGCCGTCACCGGTGAACTTGTCCACCGTCCCGCCGAACCGGCCGACGCCCTCGGCCAGGATCGACACGAACCGGCCCATGATCTGCGCCCACACCTCGGAGTCCAGCTGTTCCTGGAGGTCCATCGAGCCGGCCACATCGGCGAAGAGGACGGTGATGTGCTTTCGTTCACCCGAGCTGGGGACGGCCGCCACCCGCTCCTGGGCCGGGGCCTGCGTCGGCGTCAGTCGAACGCCGCAGTCGCCACAGAACTTCTCGCCACTCTCGTTGGTGGCCCCGCAGGAGGGGCAGGCCAACAGGTCGAGCGCCGTGCCGCACTCGGCGCAGAACTTCCGGCCTTCACGGTTGTCATGACCGCACGCCGGGCAGACCGTCATTCGTGTGATCGTAGGGACCGGGAAAGAGACAGGCCACCGGACGTCCGGCTCCCCGGTCGACAAGGTCGGGGCCGGGCTCGGCGGCACAGACATCCCGGGCCTTCCAGCAGCGGGTGCGGAACCGGCAGCCCGACGGCGGGTCGGCGGGGCTGGGCGGATCGCCGGCCAGCACGATCCTCGCTTCCCGTGGTCTGGGGCGCCGGCCCGGCTCGGCCACCGGCGCCGCCGACAGCAACGCCTGCGTGTAGGGATGCTCGGGACGCTCGTAGACGTCGGCCGCCGGACCGATCTCCACGATCCGCCCGAGGTACATGACCGCCACCCGGTGAGAGATGTGGCGTACCACCGACAGGTCGTGGGCGATGAACAGGTAGGCCAGCCCCAGCTCGGCCTGGAGGTCGGCCAGCAGGTTGACCACCTGCGCCTGCACCGACACGTCGAGGGCCGAGACCGGCTCGTCGAGCACGACCAGATCGGGTCGCAGCGCCAGCGCCCGGGCGATGCCGATCCGTTGGCGCTGACCCCCGGAGAACTGGTGCGGATAACGGTTGGCGTGGGCCGGCTCGAGCCCGACCCGCTCGAAGAGCTCCTCGACGCCCTGGCGGGCGCCACCGGCGGGAGCGGCGTCGGGATGGATGTGCCAGGCCTCCGCCACGGTGTCGCCCACGGTCATGCGGGGGTTCAACGACGCAAACGGATCCTGGAACACGATCTGGATGCGGCGCCGCAAGGTCCGGAGCCGCCGCTTGTCGAGGCCGAAGATGTCCTCCCCGTCGAACAGCGCCTGTCCGGCGGTGGGCCGCTCGAGCCGCAGGAGGAGCCGGGCCAGCGTCGACTTGCCACACCCGGACTCCCCCACCAGGCCGAGGGTCTCGCCCCGGGCCACCTCGAACGAGACGCCGTCCACGGCCCGCACCGACGCCACCGCCCGCCGGAGGACCGACCCGCCGGTGAGCGGAAAGTCCTTGGTGAGCCCGACCGCCTGGAGGACGGGTCTGCCCTCGCCGAGGCCTTCAGCCACTGCCACGGAGAACCTCCTCCGTTCGCCAACACGCGGCCAGCCGCTCAACGACCTCCCGGTCTCCGACCGGCAACGATCCGGGCACGCTTTCCCGCGGATCCCGCGGTTTTCCGTGCCCAGATGGGTGGAACGCTTCGCCGACGGGGCCGAGCGGGGGGCGCTCGCTGCGGCAACGGTCGATCACGTACGGGCAGCGGGGGTGGAAGGCGCAGCCGGGCGGGATCCGGGCCAGGCTGGGCGGGGCGCCGGCAATCGGACGCAGGCGCTCCTCCCGGCCGGATTGACCCCGGGGTACCGACGCCAGCAAGCCCTCCGTGTAGGGGTGGGCCGGCGACGAGAGAACGGCGTCGGTCGGGCCGGTCTCCACGATGCGGCCGGCGTACATCACCGCCACCCGGTCGGCGGTCTCGGCCACCACGCCGAGGTCGTGGGTGATGAGCAGGAGGCCCATGCCGGTCTCGGCCCGGAGGTCGTCGAGCAGCTCGAGGATCTGGGCCTGCACCGTCACGTCGAGCGCCGTCGTCGGCTCGTCGGCGATCAGCACCCGGGGATCCAGGGCCAGCGCCATGGCGATCATCACCCGCTGGCGCATCCCGCCCGAGAACTGGTGCGGGTACTCCCCCACCCGCGCCGCTGCCGCCGGGATCCGCACCCGCTCCAGGAGCTCCACCGCCCGCCGCCGGGCGTCGCGCCGCGACAGACCCCGGTGCACCCGGAACATCTCCCCGATCTGGAATCCCACCGACCACACCGGGTTGAGGGCCGAGAGCGGGTCCTGGAACACCATGGCCAGGCCGCTGCCCCGCACCTGGCGGCGGTCCTCGTCGGAGCCGGCCAGCAGGTCGGTCCCGCCGAAGCGGACCGACCCCGCCATCACGCGCCCGGGCCGTTCGACGAGGCCCATGACCGCCTGGGCGGTGACGCTCTTGCCCGATCCCGACTCCCCGAGGATGGCCAGGGTCTCGCCGGCGGAGAGGTCGAAGCCGACGCCGTTCACGGCCGAGATCACCCCGTCCGTCGTCGGGAACTCCACGGTGAGATCCCGGACGGAGAGCACGGGCTCAGCGGAGGCGGGGATCGAAAGCATCACGGAGGGCGTCGCCGAGGAGAACGAAGGCCAGCACGGTCAGGCTGAGGAACAGACCCGGAAACAGCAGCAGGTGCGGCGCCGACAGCAGCCGAGGCTGTGCGGTGGCGATCATCAGCCCCCAGGAGATGGCCGGCAGCTGCAACCCCAGCCCCAGGAACGAGAGCGTGGCCTCGGCGGCGATCACGATGCCCACCCGGATGGCGCCGTAGACGATCACCGGAGCCAGGGCGTTGGGCAGGATGTGACGCCACATGAGTCGCACGTCGCCGGCGCCCAACGCCCGGGCGGCGGTGACGTACTCCATCTCTCGCACCGACAACACCGCCGAGCGCATCAGCCGGGTCATCGTCGGCCAGCCGAAGATCACCAGCACGAACGTCAGTTGCGGCAGGCCCTTCCCGCCCAGCACCGACAGGACGACGACCGCCCCGAGGAACGTCGGCAGGGCGAACCACACGTCAGTCACCCGGGCGATCAGCGTGTCCACGATGCCGCCGTAGAACCCGGCCAGCGTGCCCAGTACCACCGCCACCAGTGCCGTCCCGGCCACCGTGGCGATCCCGATCGCCATCGACACCCGAGCGCCGTGAATCACCTTGGCGTAGTAGTCGCAGCCTTGCAGGTCGTAGCCGAACCAGTGCCCGGCACTCGGCCGCAGCAGGCTGTTCGACAGGTCGCAGACCCGAGGGTCGGCCCGGGTGAACAGGCCGGGCACGATCGCCATGACCGTGAAGAGGGCGACGAGCACGGCGGAACCGACGAACAGCGGGTTGCGGCGCAACTGGCGCCAGGCGTCCGACCACAGGCCGGCCTCCCGGACGGAAGCGGCCGATACGGCATCCGGCGTCGGCGCCTGCATGGCCGCCATCAGCGGTACCGGATTCTCGGGTCGAGCACGGCGTAGAGGACGTCGACCAGCAGGTTGGCCAGGATGAAGACCAGCACCAGGGCGGTCACGATCCCCACCACCGTGGGGTACTCCTGCGTCTGTATGGCCGAGAACGTCGCCTGCCCGATCCCGGGCAGGTTGAAGATCCCCTCGGTGACGATCGCCCCGGAGAGCAGCGACCCGAGGTCCACACCGAGGAACGTGATCACCGGGATCAGCGAGTTCCGCAGGGCGTGCACGCCGACGACGCGGTCGTTCGGGTAACCCCTTGGCCCGAGCGGTGCGGACGTAGTCAGCCCGCATCGACTCGATCAGGCTGGCCCGGGCCAGGCGGGCCACATAGCACAGCGACAGAGAGCCCAACACCACGGCCGGGAGGAAGTAGCTCCGCCACCCATCCCGGATGCCCACCACCGGGAACCAGCCGAGCTCCACCGCCAGGAGCTTCTGGGCGACGTAGCCGAGTACGAAGACGGGGACGGCCACCACCGCGGTGGTCGAGACGAGCACGAGACTGTCCATCAGGGACTGGCGCCGCAGCCCGGCCACCACCCCGGCCAGGAGGCCCAGCACCGCCTCGAGGGCGAAGGCCAGCAGAGCCAGCCGGATGGTGACCGGGAAGCGCTGCTTCATGATCTCGCTGACAGGCCGGCCCCGAAAGTTGGTGCCAAAGTCGCCCGTCGCCAGCCCGCTCACGTACTTGCCGTACTGAACGAGCAGCGGATCGTCGAGGTGGTAGCGCTGGCGGAGCTCGTCCCGCACCGCCGGCGCCACGGGCCGGTCGCCAGCCAGGGCGTCGATGGGATCGCCGGGAACGGCGTAGACGAGGGCGAAGATCAGGAACGTGGCCCCGAAGAAGACGGGCACGACCTGCAGCAGCCGGCGGACGACGTACCTGGTCAGCTGACGACCTGCACGTCCTGGACGCGGATTCGGCTGAAGGGGTCGATGGCCGCATGCTTCACCCGGTCGCCGTGGACGGCCCGGGTCATGCCGAACCACAGCGGGATCAACGGCATGTCCTCGAGGATGACGTCCTCGGCGGCCTGGTAGGCGGCAATGCCGGCCGGGATCGACGGCGCCCGGTCACCCTCGGCGATGCGCTCGTCGACGAGGGGGTTGGCGTAGCCGGTGCGGTTGGTCGGGGCTCCGCCGGTGTACAGCGGCGCAATGTAGGTGTGGGGGCTCGGGTAGTCCATCAGCCAGCTGGAGAAGAACGGGCCGGTGACCTTGCGGGCCTTCACCAGGGACAGGAACTGGGCGAAGTCGAGGACCTCGAAGCGGATGTCGGTGATCCCGAGGTTGGTCCGCAGCATGTTCGCCACCGCCTCCATGGCCGGCTGGTTCTCGGCGCTGGTCGAGAACCACAAGTGCAGTGGGCCGCGGAAGCCGCCGGCGGCGTCGAGCAGCTGCCGGGCTCGGACGGGGTCGTATTCGCAGTAGCGGCAGGCGTCGGGCCGGGAACCGGGCACGACCGGGTTGATGACCGACGAGGCCGGCTCCCGGCTGCGGTCGTAGATGGCTTTCACGATCACCGTCCGGTCGATGGCCAGCGAGATCGCCTGGCGCAGTTCCTTGCGGCCGAAGGTCCCGTCCCACAACGGGAACCCGAGGTAGTAGAAGGCCGAGGTGCGCCGCTCGATGAAGCCGGACTTGAACTCGGCCTGCGCCGCGGCCAGCTGCTCGGGGGGGACGTCGTGGGCGACGTCGATGTTCCCGGCCAGCAGGTCTTCGTAGCCGCCACCCGGTTTGGAGTAGATGCGGAACTCGACTGCGTCCGCCGCCGCCGGTGTCCCCTCGTAGGCGGCGAAGCGCCGGAGGCGGATCGACTCGTCGTGACGCCAGCGCCCGTCCATCTCAAAGGGACCGTTGCCGATCGGTGCTTCCTCGTAGGCCCGGATGTCGCCGTAGGCCGCCTGGGGCATCGGGTAGAAGGCCTGGAAGCCGAGCAGGATCGGGAACTGGCTGAAGCTGTCGGTCAGCGCGACGGTGAACGTGGTGTCGTCGACCACCTTGAGCCCGGTCATCTCCCGGGTCGCCGGCCGCTCGGCCTGGAGAGCGGCGAAGCCCTCGACCTTGTTGAAGTACGTGGCATTCCCGTTGGCGTTGGGGGCGTAGGCGGCGAAGTTCCAGGCCTCGACGAACGACCGGGCCGTGACGGGCTCACCGTTGTGGAAGGTCCAGCCGGGCTTGATCCGGATGGTCCAGCGTCGCTGGTCGTCGGTGTGGATCGATTCGGCCATGGCGTTGCGGGGCTCCGCCGTCTCGAGGTCGTACTCCACCAGACCGGTGAAGAGGGCCGACAGGATCTGCCCGTCCCGGGTCGTGGTGGCGTTGGCCGGCACCAGGTGCTCGGGTTCGGCGGCCGACACCACGAACTCGCCACCCCGCCACTGCCCGTCCGCCAGCCGAACCCCCGCAGCCAGGTCCGCTCCGCCGCCCGCCGAGCACCCCGCCAAGCCCGCAGTACCGACGAGGACCGCGGCGATGCCGGTCACGGCCCGCCGGCTCACTCCCCGCCGCCACATCCCCAACATCGAGCCCACCATACGCGTCCGCCCCTGTGAGATGGCCGACTCCGGAGCGTGGGTGGTCAGCCGGCCGGCCGCGCCCGGCGGGAGATCGCCGCCGCGGCGCCGGCGGCCAGGATCCGGGCCCGCTGGAGGCGCTCGGCGGCCAGGGCGGCCCGGGCGGCGTTGGCGCCGCAGGCACCGTGGACGCCGCCGCCGGGATGGGCCGAGGCCGACCCGAGGTACAGGCCCCGCACCGGTGTCTCCGCCCGGCCGAGGCCGGGGATCGGCCGGAAGACGAGCTGCTGATGGAGCTGGGCCGTGCCGCCGTTGACCGCCCCGCCGACGAGATTGGCGTCGGCCGCTTCCAGGATCGGGGGTGTGGCCACGTACCGGCCCCGGATCAGGGACCGGAACCCGGGGGCCAGCACCTCGATCTGCTCTTCGATCCGGTCGGCGAAGGCCTCGGCCTCGGAGAAGTCCCACACGCCCTTGAGCTCCCCGCCGGCGTCTCCCCGGACCTTCTGCGGCACGTGGGTGTAGGCCCAGGCGGTCTCCGTGCCCGCCGGGCTCCTCGTCGGGTCGGCCACCCCCATCTGCCCCATCACCAGGTGGGGCCGGGCGGGGATCCGCCCCGTCTGGAGGTCGCACGAGGCCTCGACGAACTGGTCCATCCCGTTGGCCAGGTGGATGGTGCCGGCCCGGCGGGCCCCCTCCGCCGCCCAGGGGATCGGGCCGTCGAGGGCCCAGTCGACCTTGACCGTGGAGTTGTCGTACTGGAAGCGCCGCAGGTCGTCGAGCACCCTCGGCGGGAGATGCTCGGGACCGACCATGTCCCGGTACAGCGCCGGGGCGCCGACGTCGGCCACCACCGCTCGGCCCGCCGCCACCTCGTCGCCGTCGTCGGTCACCACTGCCACCGCCCGGCCGCCCCGCACGACCACCCGGGTGACCCGCCGCCCGCACACCACCCGCCCGCCCCGGGCCTCCAGCCGGGCGACCAACGCCGCCGTCAGCCGGCCGGCGCCGCCCTCCGGCACCGGGAACCCCAGCTGCTGGCCCAGGCCCCCCAGCAGCCACCCGAAGAGGCTCGACGCCGAACTGTCGGGCGCCAGGTCGGTGTGGAGGGCCAGCGCCGGTGAGCAGCAGGCCCGGCCCGTCCCCCGAGAACTCCTCCTCGGCCAGCCGCTGGACGGGGAGCAGGGCCAGGCGGGCGAACCGCATCAGCCCGGCCGGGCCGAGCCGGGCGGCCAGCCGCGATCCCGCCACGACCGGCGGGAACGGGGTCAGCAGCGCGTCGATCAGCGGCCCTCCGACGCGCTCCCACAGGCCGTAGAGGCGCCGCCAGGCGTCGCCGTCGCCCGGGGCGTCGGCGTCGAAGGAGGCGCACGTCTCGTCGAGGTCGGTCGACAGCAGGGGGCAGCGCCCGTCGGGCAGCGGGTGGGCCAACACCAGCGGCGACCGGCACCACCGGAGCCCGTGGCGGTCGAGCTCCAGGCCTTTCAGGACGGGCGACGCCGCCCCCAGCGGGTAGAAGGCGCTGAACCGGTCGTGGACGAACCCGGGATCGGTCAGCTCCCCGCTGCGGACGGCGCCGCCGGGTTCGGGCTCTGCTTCGAGGACCACCACGCTCCACCCGGCGTCGGCCAGGATGTTGGCGGCCACGAGTCCGTTGGGGCCGGCCCCGATGACGACGGCGTCGGCGTCGGCGCCCCTGGCGGTCATCGCCCGTCAGCTCCGGGAGGCGGGCGCCCGGTGGTGGGCTCCTCGGCCAGGCGCTTCAGCCGGCGGAGCGTCTCGGCGTTGCGGAGCCGGACGAGCGGCCGGACGCACCGGCCACGCCAGCTTCATCGGCCCACCCGCGGCGCACTCGTGCATCCGCACCAGTGTGCCGGAACCGGCTTCGGCAAGCTCGAATGTGACGATGCCGTGGCCGACGGGCAGCGCCCGCACGTTCATGACCAGCCGGCGAGGGGCCTCCGCCTCGAGCGAGACCGTCTTGTCCTTCACCGCCAGCGGCCCGAAGCCGACCTTGTGGTGGAACTCCGTGCCGGGGGCGGGCCAGTTCGGGTCGTAGTCGCGGATCGCCTTGTTGCCGACCACCCACTCCTCGTAGGACGGCGGGTCGGCCAGCACCTGCCACACGACCAGAGGCGGGGCGCCGACGGTGATCTCGTTGCGCGACATTGGCCCTCACTTGCGGGGGTTTCTGACCAAAAAGCCGCTACCCGCCCGCCTGGGACTGCAACCGTCCGCTCCTTCTGCCGATGGAGTGTTGAGGCGCCGTCGCCGGGGTAGCTCCCCGGCAGGGGGTCGAACGGGGCAGAGGAGGAGGAAGCTGTGAGGGACGCCGACGAGGGGATCGTGCTGACGGATCGGGAGCGCGAGGCGCTGGCCGGACTGGCCGATTCGATCGGGGATCCTTGGCTAGCCCGCCAGCTCGCCGGCCAGGAGGACCCAACCCCGCCGCAGACGCATCGGCGGCCGGGTCTGGCCGAGCTCGGGCGCTCCCGGGCGTTGTGTCCGGTTGGGTCGGGCTGCTCGCTGACGCTGGCCGGCGCCGGGCTGGCGGTGGCGACCTTCGCCGCCTCGACGGTGGTGGCGTCGCTCGGCTCTGGCGATGATGGGGGTCGGGCTGTGGCGCCTGGTCGTCGACCAGGGTGAGGCGATCGCCCGCCGGCTGTCTGCCGCCGCGACGCACTCGGGCACCGCGACGGACGCCCCCCTCACACACCGCCTGGAGCGGCGTGATCGTGGCGTAGCCCCCGGCGATGAGGGCGGCGTCGGTGCCCGGCTCGTACTCGGCGTCGATCTCGGCCAGGGCCACCTTGACGTAGCCCTCTCCCCGCTCGGCCACGTTGGTCTGCACGGCACCGAACCGGGCCAGTCGGGCCCGCTCGAACCCCTTCACCTCGTCGAGGGGGATGTTCGGGGCGTTGACGTTGAAGCACCGTCCCCGGCGGCGACTGCAGCAGCGTCGGCAGCGTGCGCCGGGCGAAGTGGGCGGCCGTCTCCCAGTGGGGCGATCGCCAGCGCCGACGGCGGCAACCCTGCGCCCGACACGGTCCGGGTCCGCACGTTGAGCGACACCGCCATCGCCCGGGCCCCGAACGTCGAGGCGGTGAGGGCCGCGCCGACCGTCCCCGAGTGGAGGACGGCGTAGCCGGTGTTGGGGCCGTTGTTGATGCCCGACAGCACGATGTCGGGCGGCGGCCCGAACGCCCCCCGCATGCCGGTGAGGGCGATGAAGGCCGGGAGACCCGCCGACGGCCAGCACCGTGCAGGCGTCCTCCAGGCCGGGCAGGGTGCGGGGCTCGACCACGAAGTGCCCGTCCTCCTCCACGGCGGTGATCGAGGCGCTGGCTCCGCTGGCCTCCTGCAGCAGGTGCCGCCACCACCACTTCGAACCCGGCCTCGAGCGCCAGCTCGGCCAGGACCCGCAGCCCTTCGCTGTCGATGCCGTCGTCGTTGGTGACCAGGCACCGCCAGACGACGCCCCTCGTGGTCATGGAGCGCGCCTTCGGGCGCCGCCGCCCGCCGGCTCAGCTCGTCGAGCGTGACCTCGCGATGCCGCCTGTGCTCGTCCCTTGGCCGTTCTCGGTCACGCCGAACTCCTCGCCTGGTCGCTCTGCTCCTCCTGGTGCGACTCGATCTCGACGTGGTCGGCCAGCCGCTCGATCTCCCGGCGGTCACCGGTGGCCAGGCCCCGCCGGGTGACGTTGAGCGCCGGCGGCGGCCGCCCCCAGCCGCAGGGCGTCGAGCATGTCGAGGCCCCGGGCCAGGCCGGCGGCGAGCCCGGCGGTCATGGAGTCGCCGGCGCCCCGGTGGTCGACCACCTGGAGGATCGGGCGGGTGGATCGTCACGACGTCGCCGTCGACCAGGGCCAGGGCCGGCTCCTCGGCCCGGGTGATGAGTACGTTGTCGGCGCCCTTCCGCGTGGAGGTGCGAACATGGCCTCGACGAGCTCGTCCTCGTCCGCGCCTTCGTGACATGCCCGTCGGCCATCAGCTCCTCGTGGCTCACCTTGAGGACGGTGAGGCCACCCTCCAGGGCGCCGCTCAGCGGCTCGCCGCACAGGTCGGCGACCACCGCCTTGCCGTTGGCCCGCAGGTCGGTGGTCAGCCGGCGGTAGTGGTCGGGGGGCAGCGACCGGCGTCTCCCAGGGACCCGGCCCGGCCAGCACCGCCACGTCGGCCTCCAGCGCCCCGACGAGGGCCGCGCCGTAGAGGTCGTCGAGCTCGTGGCGCCCGAGGGGGTCGGGCGGCGTCTCGGCCACGGTGACCCGTTCGCCGCCTCGCCGGTCGTGGACGTACACGCCGTTGGACCCGACCGTCTCGATCGCCCGCAGCCGTGATGCTGGCGTCCTGGTCGACCAGGGTGCGGACGACCCGGCCGCTCTCCCCGCCGAACGGCCCGCACAACGACACCTCGACGCCGAGGTTGGCGATCATCTGGGCCACCCAGAACCCCTGGCCGCCGGCGTGGAGGTGGATCTCGTCGCCGTCGCCGCTGGCCTCGACCGTGACGGTGAGCAGCGGGTCGGGGGCGAAGACGAAGGCGCGTTCGGGCATGTGGTGGCGACGTACCCAACGCCGCCGTTGTGCACCGAACCGCCCCGATGGGTACAGCGACTGAGGTAGCCGCCGCCCGGAGGGGAGCGCCGATGGGCGCCAGAACGCAGGGAACCCGGTTCCGCGACCGGCGCCACGCCGGGCAGGTGCTCGGGCTGGCGGCTCGTCGAGGCCGGCGTTCTGGAGCGGTTCCCCGATCCCCGGCTGGTGCTGGGCCTGCCCCGGGGCGGCGTTCCCGTCGCCGGCGAGGTGGCCCGGATCCTGGCCGCGCCGCTCGACGTGTTCCTCGTCCGCAAGCTCGGCGTCCCCGGCCAGGAGGAACTGGCCATGGGGGCGATCGCCAGCGGCGGCACCGGGTCCTCAACCCGCCGGTGATCGAGCGGCTCGGGATCTCGGCCGACGACGTCGAGGCGGTCGACCCGGGCCGAAGCCGGAGTCCTGGCCGCCCGGGAACGGGCCTACCGCCAGGACCGGCCCCCCGGCCGACCTGCGGGGTGCCACCGTGATCCTCGTCGACGACGGCCTGGCCACCGGCGCCAGCATGCGGGCCGCCCTCCAGGGCCTCCGGGGCCAGGGCCCGGCGGCGGTGGTGGTCGCCGTCCCCGTCGGGTCGCCGGAGACCTGCCGGGCCCTGCGGGCCGAAGCCGACGAGGTCGTCTGCGTCCGCATGCCCGACCGGTTCCTGGCCGTCGGCCAGGCCTACGATCGACTTCTCCCCCACCACCGACGACGAGGTCCGGGCGGTGCTCGAGACCGTCTCGGTCGGACGTCCGGATTGAGCTCGGGGATCTCCGAGAAATCTCCGCATCGTCACTGAGCGCTCCCCGCGAGCCGGTTCCGTATCCTCCTGGTGTGGCCACAGTCGTCGTGATCGAGGATGAGGAACCCATCGCCGCCGCCGTCGCCGCCCGGCTGCGCAGCGAGGGCTTCGACGGTCGAGGTGGCCGCCGACGGCCCGTCCGGCGTCGCGCTCGTCGAGCAGGTCCGGCCCGACCTCGTGGTCCTCGACCTCATGCTGCCCGGCTTCGACGGGCTCGAGGTCTGCCGGCGGATCCAGAAGGACCGGCCGGTGCCCGTCCTCATGCTGACCGCCCGGGACTCGGAGACCGACCTCCTCGTCGGCCTGGCCGTCGGCGCCGACGACTACCTCACCAAGCCGTTCAGCCCCCGGGAGCTGGTGGCCCGGGTCCACGCCATCCTCCGCCGGGTCGGGCGCTCGGCCGACCCGGCCGCCGCCGCCGACCCCGCCGGGCGCACCCTGCGGCTGGGCCGGGTGGCCCTCGAGCCGGCCACCCGCCGGGCGACCCTCGACGGCGAGCCCGTCCACCTCACCCCGACCGAGTTCGACATCCTGGCCCTCCTCGGCGACAAGCCCGGCGTCGTCTTCACCCGGGAGCAGCTCCTGGCCGACATCTGGGGCTACCGCGACGGGTTCGGGGCCCGCACGGTCGACTCCCACGTCCAGGCCCTGCGCCGCAAGCTCGGGGCCGGCGTCATCCGCACCGTCCACGGCGTCGGATACGCCGCGGGAGACGACGAGCTCTCCCCTCTGACTCCGGGGCATCCCCCCGAACCCCCGGGTCGAACGGACGCCCGTGAGGCCCTTCCCCCGCCGCCCGCTCGACGGGCTGCCGTCCATCAAATGGAAGCTGGGCACGGTGATCGTGGCCGCCGCCGTCGTCACGGTGCTGGTCGTCTACGCCGGGACCAAGGCCGGCGTGTGGCCGGCGGCGTCGGGGCTGGCCGCCGGAGTGCTGTCCCTGGCCATGGTCCAGCTCCTGGCCCGGGGCATGACCTCGCCGCTGCGGGAGATGGCCTCGGCCACCCGGGCCATGGCCCGGGGCGACTACGGCCGCCGGGTCACCGCCACCTCCCGCGACGAGGTCGGCGAACTGGCCCGGGCCTTCAACGCCATGGCCGCCGAGCTGGCCGAGACCGACCGCATGCGGCGCGACCTGGTGGCCAACGTGTCCCACGAGCTGCGCACCCCGATCACCGCCCTCCAGGCGGGGCTCGAGAACCTGGTCGACGGCGTCGAGCCGCCCGACCCGGACCGGCTCCGCACCATGCTCAAGCAGGCCGAGCGCCTCGGCCGGCTGGTGACCCAGCTGCTCGACCTCTCCCGCCTCGAATCGGGGGCGATCCCGCTCCAGCGGAGCGCCTTCGAGGTGCGGCCGGTGCTGGAGGACGCGGCCGACGAGTCCCGCCTCCATGCCCCCCATGTGCAAGTCTCGGTGTCGGTGGACGAGCCGGGGCTCGTGGCCGACGGTGACCCGGAGCGGGTCCACCAGGTCGTCGCGAACCTCCTGGAGAACGCCATCCGGCACTCCCCGGCCGGCGGACGGGTCGAAGTTCGGGCCCGTCCCGACAAGGGCCGGGTAGCCATCGAAGTACTGGACGAGGGGCCAGGGATCCCCGAAGAGGAGGCGAGCCGGGTGTTCGAACGCTTCTACCGGGCCGACACGGCCCGCTCGTCGAGCGCGGGAGGGGCCGGTCTCGGCCTCGCCATCGCCCGCTGGATCGTCGACCTCCACGGAGGCGACATCCGGGCGGAGCGCCGGTCGCCGACGGGCTGCCGGATGGTCGTCCTGCTGCCGGGAGCGGCCCGGTGACTCTCAACGGAGAGGGACACACTTCTGACCGGCGAGCCGTCCGTGGTCGAGGCCCTGCGGCGCATCCAGCGGGGCGAGATGGTCCTCGTGTCCGACGGCCCCGACCGGGAGGACGAGGCCGACCTGACCATGGCCGCCCAGTGGGTGACGCCCGAGGCGATCGCCTTCATGCTGCGCCACGGCCGGGGCCTCGTCTGCATGCCCTGCGACGGCGCCCGCCTCGACCGCCTCGGCATCGGCGCCGATGGTCACCGACGCCGGCTGCGACACCGCCTTCACCGTCTCGATCGACCACCGCAGCGTGGGCAGCGGCATCTCGGCCGTCGACCGGGCGGCCACCATCCGGGCCGTCCTCGACCCCTGGGCGGGTCCCGCCGACTTCGTCCGGCCCGGCCACGTCTTCCCCCTCCGGGCCCGGGAGGGCGGCGTCCTCATCCGGACGGGCCACACCGAAGCGGCCGTCGACCTGGCCCGCATGGCCGGGCTGGCGCCCTGCGCCGTCATCTGCGAGGTCCTCAACGACGACGGGACGATCGCCCGAGGGCCGGAGCTCGACCGGCTGGCCGCCGACCACGACCTCGCCCGGGTGACCATCGAGGACCTCGTCGCCTACCGCCGGTCCGTCCTCCGGCCCGGCGTGCGGGTCTCGGTCGTTTCGTAACGTCCGGTTTCTCGAAACGACATTACGTTACGTCGTTACGGCCGGCTGCTCCTCGTCGATGCGCCGCGGTCCGACCTGCACCAGCCGCAGCGAGCGTGACGAGCCCGAGGCCGCCGACCAGGTTGCCGGCCGTGACCACGCCGGCGACCCCCAGCCAGTCGGCGTAACCGAACGGCGCCCCGGCGTGGAGGGCGGCGAAGAGCATCAGCGACGCCACCACCGTGTGGCTGAGCGTGCCGGCGATCAGGAGGAACGCCGTCGAGACGGCCACGACCAGCTTGGCCGGCGTTCGGACTCCGTCGCCTGCTGCATCCACGTCATCAGGGTGATGACGATCCCCCCGAGGACGGCCAGGGCGAGCAACTGGCCGGCCGGGAACGTGGCGTACTTCGTGCCGAGCTCGCGGGCGGTGGCCCGCAGGTGGGCTGGGCCGCCATGATCAGACCCACCATCACCCAGCCGCCGGCCAGGTTCATCGTGCCGTTCCGAGCCACAGCCGGAGCAGCTGGCCGACGGTGCCCCGCCGGGCCGTCACGCGCCGCCACCGGCACCAGGAAGTTCTCGGTGAAGAGCTCGCTCTGCGCCAGGTCAGGGCGATGAACCCGATCCCGAAGGCCAGTCCGCGCCGAGGAGAAGGCTGCCGGTCTCGGCCTCACCAGCAGCAGCGCCAGGATGCCCGATGCTGACGTCGAACCCCCCGACCAGGCCGGTCGCCAGCAGATTCCGCCAGCTGCGGTTCAGCCGGTACTCGCCGTCGGCCACCGTCCGCTCGAACGTCTGGGTGAGCTCGGATCCGCCGTCCTGGAGATCGACGTCGTCTTCCAGAACCCGGGTCACGACCGGCCTGTACCCTCCGGGCAGAATCTGGAAAACGACGGGTCCCGGGGCCGATCGAGGAGGTCACCGCATGAGTGACGCCGGACCGCAGCCACTGATCGACCGGCTCTTCGCCTGGGTCGACACCACGGCCATCATGGCTGCGGCCGAACTCGGGATCTTCGACCGGCTGGCCGCCGGCCCCCGCACCCCCACCGAGGTGGCGGCCGACGTCGACGCCGACGAGTGGAGGATCGCCCGCCTCCTCCGGGATCTGACCGGGACGGGCACCGTCGTCAGTGCCGGGAACGGCCGGTTCGTCCTCGGTCCCGAGGGCGATTTCCTGCGCTCCGACGTCCCCGGCTCGGTGCGGGAGATGTACCGCATGGTCAAGGGCCCGATCTCCCGAGGCCTGCTGGCCGGGGAGGCCGCCGTGCGGACCGAGACGACCGCCTTCGACGAGGTCATGGGTGCGCCCTTGTTCGAATACCTGGGGCGGCACCCGGAGGACGGGAGCATCTTCAACACGTCGATGGTCGGCTTCGGCCTGGCCATCGGGACGCCGCCGATCCACGCCTATGACTTCACCGGGGTGCGGCAGCTCGTCGACGTCGGCGGCGGGCACGGCCAGCTGGCCATGGAGGTGCTGCGCGCCTATCCCGACATCGAGGCGGTGGTCTTCGACGCCCCGGCCGTCATCGAGGAGACCGTGGTCGAGATGGAGCGCAACGGCCTCGCCGGCCGGTGCCAGGCCATCGCCGGCGACTTCTTCAAATCGGTGCCGGCCGGGGGCGACTGCTACGCCCTGCGGTGGATCATCCACGACTGGAACGACGAACGGGCGGTAACGATCCTCCGCTGCTGCCGCGACGCCATCGACCCTGCCGGCCGGCTTCTCCTGTTCGAGGTCGTCGTCCCCGACGTGGACGGCCCCCACCTCTCGAAAACGCTCGACTGGACGATGATGGCCAGCGTCAGCGGCCAGGAGCGGACAGAGGCCGAGTACGGCGCCCTCCTGGAGCAGGCCGGATTCCGGCTTACACGGGTCGTGCCCTCGGCCTCGCCGATGTGTGTGGTGGAAGCGGTGCCCGTCGAGCCCCGGTAGTGCCACCGCCGAGGCGACGACCGGATTGAGGTAAATCCGCCCGGTTCCGCGGTCGGGCCGCTACGGTCGGTGGCAACCATGGCTCGGCTCAGATCCGTTCTGGTCGCTCTCCTCCTCCTCGCCGGCAGCGCCTGCGGGACGGACCTCCTCCGGGTCGAAACGATCAACCCGGCGCCGACCACCACCACGTCCACGTCGACCACCACGACGACCCGGCCGAAGCCGACGACCACCACGACCCGGGCCGCGACGTCGACCACGGTCACCACCAAACCCAAGCCCCAGGCCGCCCCGCCGTCGACGGTGGCCACCCGCCCGGCCCCGCCGCCGGCCGTCCCACCGCCCCCCACGACAGCGGCCTCCCCGCTCACCGGGCTCCCCATGGACATCGCCCGGTCCCGGCGGCCGGTCCTGGTGGTCAAGATCGACAACGCCCCCAAGGCCCGGCCCCAGATGGGCCTCAATCAGGCCGACGTCGTGTTCGAGGAAGGCGTGGAGGGCGGCATCACCCGCTTCGCGGCGCTGTTCCATGCCGATGAGGCCAAGCCCGTGGGGCCGGTGCGGTCGGCCCGCTCCACCGACATCCATCTGATCAGCGCCCTGCGCCACCCGCTGTTCGCCTACTCCGGGGCCAACGCCACCTTCCAGCGCTACGTCCACGACGCGCCGCTGGTCGACGTGGGGTTCGACGCCCATCCCGACCGCTACCAGCGCGACAGCGCCCGGCCGTCGCCCTACAACCTGTTCTCGTCCACCGAGAGGCTCTTCGACCTGACACCGGCGGAGGCGGTCCCGCCGCCGGCCCTCTTCGCCTGGCGGGCGCCCGGAGCGGCCCCGTCGGGCCCCGACGCCCAGGCCGTCTCCCGGGCCCGGGTCTGGTGGCAGGCCCACCGGCTGACCGAGGTCCTCTGGGACTGGGACTCCACCGCCAAAGGCTGGCGGCGGACCCAGAACGGAGAGACCCACGTCGACGCCGCCGGCCGGCAGGTGACGCCGGCCAACGTGGTGGTGCAGTTCGTCACCTACCACGACACCGGCCAGGTCGACAGCACCGGCACCGCCGTGCCCGAAGCCGACGTGGTGGGTGAGGGCGACGCCTGGGTCCTCAGCGGAGGCATGCTGATCCCGTGCCGTTGGTCGAAGACCTCCGACAGCGACGTGACGCGCTACACCGACGCCTCCGGCGCCGTGGTCCAGCTGGCCCCGGGCAGGACGTGGGTGGAGCTGGTGCCCCCCGGCCAGGCCGAAGCCGGCTGACCGCCCCACTGGATGCGGGCCCTCTGCGAGCCCGATTCGGCCGCCCATCCCGTACGACGCCTGACCACCAGGCTGACCTGTTGCGGTTCGCCTACTGGGACCAGGGCTTTTATCCCAAAGCGCGACAGGTGGCGGTGGCGGCGCGATGACCGAACCCGGTCACGGCGCCTCGCCCGCCGCCCTCGAGGTGTATCGAGACTGCGAGGTGGTGGACCTTCACGTCGAGACCTTCGTCTGGACCAGGATCTTCGGCTACGACATCACCGCTGCCCACGGCCCGGGCCCTCTGCGGGCCCGCTGGTTTGGGCAGGCCGACCTGCCCCGGCTGCGGTCGGCCGGCCTCTCCACCGTCGTCCTGTCGATCGCCACGAATCCGGCCCGCCGGCGCGGCACCCGTACCGCCACTCTGCTCGCCAACCTCAACCGGCTGCAGGAGATCACTTCACACTCAACCTCAACCACAGCCTCAGGTCTAGACGGCCTCATCGTCCACCTGGCCGTCCAGGGCGGCAACGCGTTCGACTCCCCCGACGACGTGCGGCTCGTCCCGGACGGCACGCTCGTGCGGGTGACCCTCATGCACCTGACCGACTCGCGCCTCGGGGCCACCTCGTCGCCGCTGGGCCGGAGCCGCGGGCGGGGCGGTTTGACGGCCGCCGGGCGGGCCATGGTCCAGGTCCTGAACGAGCGGCAGATCCTCGTCGACCTCGCCCACGCCTCCCGCCGGACCTTCTTCGACTCCCTCGAGACGCTCGACGCCTGTCAGTCCGCGCTCCCGCCGGTCGTCACCCACACCGGCGTCTGCGGGGTGCACCGCTCTTGGCGGAACCTCGACGACGAGCAGATCGGGGCCGTCGCCGACCGGGGCGGAGTGATCGGGATCATGTACCACTGCGGCTTCCTCGGCCGGCCGTCCTGGCGGGTGGGCGCCGACGCCATCGTCCGTCACCTCGAGCACACCATCGCCGTCGGCGGCGAGGACGCCGCCGCCCTCGGCAGCGACTGGGACGGCATGATCGTCACGCCCCGCGACATGCCGACCTGCCTCGAGCTCCCCGTCCTCGTCGACCGGATGCTGGCCCGCCGTTGGCCAGAGGATCGGATCCGCCGGGTGCTCGGCCGGAATGCCCTCCGGGTGCTGGCCGCCGCGGCACCCTGAGCCCAAACCGGCGTTCTTCTACCGACGATACGGCGGAAAAGGAACGCCAGAAGCGAGGCGGCCGGTTACCGCAGCCAACCGGCGTTCGTTTACCGGGGATACGGCGGAAAAGGAACGCCGGTTGGCGGGGTCAGACCCGCATGCGGAGGCGGCGTTCGGCCGGGCCATCAGCAAGATCTCCAGTGTCGGCCGGGTCGGTGCCGGCTTGGCCGCGTTCCGACCGGCGGAGGAGGCGGAGGATTCCCTGGCCGAGGACGTCCACCTCGGTGGAGGAGAACTGCTCGCCGCCGAACCGTTCGATGTTCTCGGCCTGGCGACGGAGGATGCGGGCGTCCTGGGCGAAGATCAGCGAGGCGACCGGCGGGAGCAGCGCTTTGATCACGGCGTGGGGCACCCGGAGGGAGAACGTCACGGCGGAGTGGAGCCTGGTCGTGGTCGACGACACCGGAGTCAGGGCCGACGTCACCAGCAGGTGGTTGTCCTCCAGCCGGTACTCGACCTGGGCGATCGACGGGAGAATGAACCGGTCCCAGTGCTGCACCACTCCCCCGCCCGGTGCCAGCAGCCGGCCGGCCACCCCCGGCGGCCGAGGCTCCCCGATGTACTCGGCCTCGATCCGGTCCTCCGCCGACCGCACGACGACCTCGATCTCCACCGGCTCCCGCCCTGCGCCCCGGAACAGCCCACCATGGAGGAAGGCGGTGTGGGGAACGTCGAGGGCGTTCTCCGCCACCGCATGCACCGTCCCGGCCGACGACAGCGATCGCCGGACGGTGTCGTAGCTCGGGTCGTCGATGCAGGGGAACCGGAAGGGGAGCCGGCCCGGCGGCGGTTCCTCGGAACCGACGAAGACCCAGACGAACCCGTCCTGTTCCACACACCGGACCGACTCGGCCGCTCGACCCCGGCGACCGGGATCCTCGGCACACAGCCCCGGAACCGCCCGGCAGGCACCGGCGCGATCAAAGCGCCAACCGTGGTAGCGGCACTCGAGGAGCCCGTCCCGCAGCCGGCCCAACGAGAGGGGGACGTTCCGGTGCGGGCAGCGGTCGACCATCGCCCCCACCCCGCCGTCCCCACCCCGGAAAAGGCAGAGCGGAGTGTCGACGACGGTCCGAGCCAGGGGCCGCCCCTGGCCGAGCTCTGAGCTCAGGCAGGCGACATACCACTCATTCAGCAGCTCGACGGCCGACGTCCGGCCGGCGGGACGGGAAGCCACAGCCGGACGTTAACGGTTCTTTGCGCTTCCGATGGTCTGGTTTGCCAGGCCCGGGGGCGCGGTACGCGACAGGCATGGCGACCATCACACGCGTGCTCGATCCCGAACCGGTCCGCCGCCTCGAGGACTACCTCGCCGCCGGGGGCGGCCGGGGCCTGCAGGCGTCCCGCAAACTCGGCCCGGCGGCCACGATCGAGGAGGTCACCGCCTCCGGCCTGCGCGGCCGGGGCGGCGCCGGGTTCCCCACCGGCCGCAAGTGGGCCACTGTCGCCGGCAACGAAGCGGCCCGGTTCCGGCCGTCGGTGGTCGTCAATGCCTCCGAAGGAGAGCCCGGGTCGTTCAAGGACCGGACCCTCCTGCGCCGCAACCCCTTCCGCATCATCGAAGGGGCGGTCATCGCCGCCGAGGCGCTCGACGCCGAGCGAATCGTCTTCGCCCTCAAGGCTTCGTTCGGACCCGAGCTCGAGCGGCTCCGCACGGCCCTGGCGGCCGTGGAGCACGCCGGCTGGACCAACCGCGAACTGGTCGTCGTCGAGGGCCCGTCCGAGTACCTCTACGGCGAGGAGACCGCCCTCCTCGAGGTGATCGGCGGCCGGGAGCCCTTCCCCCGCATCGCCCCGCCCTACCGGCACGGCGTCGACGACGTCGGGTCGGATCCGGTCTCGGCCGCCGGCTCGGTCATGGCCAGCCCTGGCGGGCAGACCCCGGCCGCCCCGACGTTGGTCAACAACGCCGAGACCCTGGCCAACGTCCCCGGCATCCTGGCCGACGGCGCCGCCTGGTTCCGCCAGGCCGGCACCGCCGAGTCCCCCGGCACGGTCGTCTGCACCGTTTCGCGGCGGAGGACGCCGGGCCGGCGTGGCCGAGTTCGAGATGGGCACCCCCCTGCGGGAGGTCATCGAGACGATCGGCGGGCCCGGCGCCCCGGTCAAGGCGGTGCTCTCGGGCGTGGCCAACCCGTTCCTGCCCGGCGACAAGCTCGACACGCCGCTCAGCTACGGGGCCATGGAGGCGGCCGGCACCGGCCTCGGCGCCGCCGGGTTCCTCGTCTTCTCCGACGCCGACGACCTCGCCGCCGTCGCCGCCGGCGTGGCCCGCTTCCTGGCCGTCGAGTCCTGCGGCCAGTGCACGCCCTGCAAGCAGGACGGGCTGGCCATCGCCGACATCCTCACCCGGGTCGTGTGCGGCCAGCCCGAGTCGGGCGACGGCGAGGCCCTCGCCTCCCATGTGGCCACCGTCGCCGACGAAGCCCGCTGCGCCCTGGCCGGGCAGCAGCAGCGGGTGATCGGCAGCCTCCTGTCGCTCTTCCCCGACGCCGTCAAGGCGCACTGCGAGGACGGACGCCGCGCCCGACGACCCCGTCCTCATCGCCCCCTTGGTCGACATCACCGACGACGGCCGGGCCATCGTCGACGAGCGCCAGCGGGCCAAGCAGCCCGACTGGACGTTCGACGAGATCGACTCCGGCCAGTCCCCCGCCGACCGGCTCGACCAGCGACTCGAAGAAGCCACCACCGGCTGACAGGCGGCACCACCTCCCACTAAGGTCCGTGGCTCGCGGCAAACCGATGAGGAGGTATGGGAATGCTGCGGCGCTGAGCCAATAACCCCATCGCCCGGTCGGGCGACCCGGACCGCAGCGCCGTGCCCTTCGGTTGACGCCAAAGCGACGGTGGCTGCGGTCGACGAGACCGATGAGGAGGCCACCGTTGAGTACCCATCTCGACGCGCTGGAGCGTGTCATCACCGACGTTGTCGCCCCGGCGGCAAGGACGACTGACGAACTGGGAGTGTTCCCGCTCCCGGCCATCAAGGCCCTGGGCGAGGCCGGCATCCTCGGCCTCACCGCCAGCCCCGACGTCGGCGGCGGAGGCGGCGGGATGCGGGCCGCGGCCGAGGTCGTGGAGCGCCTGGCCGGCACCTGCGGCTCCACCGCCATGATCGTTCTCATGCACTACGCCGCCACCCCCACGATCGAAGCCCACGGCCCGAAGGACGTCCGCCAGGCCATCGGCGCCGGGGCCCACCTGACCACCCTGGCGCTCACCGAAGCCGGTTCCCGGTCGCACTTCTGGACGCCGGTGTCCACCGCTCGGCCCGCCCCCGACGGCGACGGCGTCGTGCTCGACGCCCACAAGTCGTGGATCACCTCCGGGGCCGAGGCCGACAGCTACGTGTGGTCGAGCCGGCCCCTCGACGAGGCCACCGGCCCGGTGACGCTCTGGCTCGTGCCGTCGACGGCCGATGGGCTCTCGAAGAGCACGGCCGGATTCGACGGCGTCGGCCTGCGGGGCAACGGGTCGATCCCGGTGGTGGCCGACGGCGTCCGCCTGCCGGCCGATGCCCGGCTGGGAGGCGACGGCGAGGGGCTGGACATCGCCCTTACCACCGGCCTGCCCTGGTTCCTCGTGCTGTCGGCCGCCTTCAGCCTCGGGGTGCTCGAGGCCGTCACGGCCCGGACCGGGGAGCACCTGACCGGCGCCCGGCTCGAGCACCTCGGCCAGACCTTGATCCAGCAGCCGATCCCCCGGGCCGACTACGCCCGGCTCCGGCTCACCACCGACCGGGTGCGGGCCTTCCTCAACGACACCCTCACCGCCCTCGAGACCGAGCGGGCCGATGCCCAGCTCCGGGTCCTGGAGGTCAAGGCGGTAGCCGCCGAAGAAGCTGCCGCCGGCACCGATCTGGCCATGAAGCTGTGCGGCGGGGCCGCCTTCCGGAAGGAGACCGGCGTCGAGCGCCACTTCCGCGACAGCCTGGCCGCCCGGGTCATGGCGCCCACCACCGACGCCCTGCTCGACTTCGTGGGCCGGGCCATCTCCGGGCTCCCGCTCCTCGGCCCCGCCGAACCGAGCTCGTGATGGGCGGCCCGCGGTCTTTGCTGATGGGGGCCGTGGCCTACGACCCCAAGGTCGTCACCATCTGGGACGGCTTCCGGCGGTGGTTCGCCGCCCACGACCTCGACTTCGACTACGTCCTCTACTCCAACTACGAGCGGCAGGTGGAAGACCTCCTGGCCGGCCGGATCCACGCCGCCTGGAACTCGCCGCTGGCCTGGGTGCGGGCCCGCCGCCTCGGGGAAGCCCAGGGGGTGGGCGTCTCGGCGCTGACGATGCGGGACAGCGATTGCGACCTCACCACGGTCGTCGTGGTCCGGGCCGACTCCGGCATCACCGAGGTCGACGGCCTGCGGGGCCGGCTGGTCGGCACCGGCGCCATCGACTCCCCCCAGGCGACCCTCCTCGCCCTCCACCACACCCAGCGCCTCGGGCTCACGCCGGGGGCCGACTTCGACGTCCGCCGCTTCGACGTCGGCGTCGGTCTCCACGGCGACCACATCGGCGGGGAGCGGGAAGCGGCCGCCGCCCTGGCCGCCGGCGAGGTCGACGCCGCCTGCATGATCGACGGCAACCACCTGCTGTTCACCCGGGAGGGGACGCTGGCCTCGGGCGCCACCCGGGTGCTCACCCAGACCGGCCCTTACGACCACTGCAACATGACGGTGACCGACGCCGGGCCGGAGGCGGCGCTTGGCCGCTTCGGCGATCTGCTCCTGGCCATGGACTACGGCGATCCCACCGTCCGACCGCTCCTCGACCTCGAGGGCCTGAAGCAGTGGAAGCCGGGCCGGACGGGTGGCTACGCCGCCCTGGAGGTGGCGGTCGACGACCTCGGCTTCTACGACGGGAAGGGGGCGATCACCGCTGGGTCCGACTATCGACCTTGAGGACCTCGGTTTCGACCGCGGCGCCCACGTCCTGGTCGAACGGGCCCTGGCCGGCCTCACCCCCGGCGCCAGGCTGGGGGTGACGGGCCGCGACCCGCACCTCAAGGTGCACCTGCCGGCCTGGGCCCGGGCCCATGGCCACACCGTGGCCGATCAGGGGATGACCGGGAGCGCGGCGGAACTCACCGTCATCAGGGGATCGGCGGACGACGCCCGCTGGCGGGGCGCCCTCCGGGCCGGCGGCCGGGGACCGGACCCCGGCCCGGGCGGGATCGTCGAGCGCCCTCCGCCCACCTGGGGCCTGGCCGCCCGGGGCGCGCTGGTGGAGGACGGCGGCCCGCCCCTCCACCATGCCGACCTCGACCATCGCGACGAGGTCTGGGCCGCCATCGCCCCCAAGCTCTACGCCCAGGCGCTGGCCGGGCAGTGGGACCCGGCCCGGGCGGTCGACTGGCACGCGCCCCTCCACCCCGACCCGGGGGTGGAGGCGGCCGTCGTCCAGGTCATGACCTACCTGATCGAGAACGAGCAGGCGGCGCTGGTGGTCCCGGCCCGCTTCATCGCCCGGGTCCACCCCCACTTCCGGGAGGTCGTCCAACTGCTGGCCGTGCAGGTGGCCGACGAGGCCCGCCACGTCGAGGTCTTCACCCGCCGGGCGGAGCTGTCGGGCGGCCCGCTCGGCACGTCGGGGGCCGGTGGACGGGCGTCGCTGCAGACACTTCTCGACGAAGGTGACTTCTCACTGGCCGCCTTCCTGCTGTCGGTGCTCGGCGAAGGGACATTTCTCGACCTCCTGAGCTTCCTGGAACGCCACGGGCCCGACCCGGTGACCCGGCGGGTCGCCCACCTGGCGTTGGCCGACGAGGCCCGCCACGTCGCGTTCGGGGTCGCCCACCTCGAGCACCGGACGGCCACGGAACCGGGGTTCAGGGCCAGCCTCCGGGCGGCGGTGGAGCGCCGTCACGACGTGCTGGCCTCCACCGCCGGGCTGCACGCCGGTGTCTACGACGCCCTGGTCGTGCTGGCCGCCGGTGACTGGACGCCGGCCGCCATCGCCGCCGGCTGGGCTCGGGTTCAGGCCCTGACCGCCTCGATGGACGAGGGTCGCCGCCGGCGCCTGGCCCGCCTCGGCTTCCCCCCCGGCGAGGCAGCCGAGCTCTCCGCGCTGCACACGCGGAACTTCATGTAGGGCAGGGGGAAGGTCCCGAGCACCCTTCGGCCGAACAGTGTTGATACTCCTTTAAGGTCCCAGAGCGGATCGTTGAATCAGATCTGCCGGGATTGCTCCGGAATGCCGCCCCGGGCGGCGACACTTTTGCCCTCGGACTCTCCTACCAAAAAGGGAGAGACCTTCCGCGCGGCGAATTGGAGCGTGGCGCGGGCCGAGAGCAACCGTCCAGACCCCCGCGTGCCCTCCCGCTCCCCGAACGCGCCCCGACCGACCGGTGGCTGGGCTCGTACCCGAAAGGTGACCGCATGTTCTTCGAGCGATCGACCGGCCGACGTCTGCGGCTGAGCACGACCCTCGCGGTGATGGGCCTCGTCGGCTCGTCGCTGGCCCTGTCCGTGCCCGCCCGTGCCCACCACACGCCGGACCCGACACCGACGGAGAGCTACGTTCCCAAGGCGGGTTACGTCTACGACGCGCCCCGGCCGGACGGCCGCCTGGCGCCGGCCACCGGCGCCCTGTTCGGGACCCACTCCGAGGAGATCCGCACCAAGAAGGTTGCGGCTCCGACGCCGAAGAACCCCGACAAGCAGGTCACCGTCCTGGCCGACGACGAGGACCAGGGCATCTACAAGCTGGAGCAGGAGCTCGGGCGGAAGCTCGACATCAACAACCACTACACCACGCCATTCGAGTTCTACCTGAACGAGAAGACGGCCGGTCGGCCCGTCCAGCTCGAGCTCTACGAGCAGCACGACCTGGCCAAGGACCGCATCACCCTGGTGGGCTGGTCGTGCGGTGACAGCCTGAAGATCGCCGCCGGCCAGGCCGACGCCGCCATCGACGCCGCCTCCGAGGCTTTCAAGGCCTACCCCCGCGAGTTCTTCATGCGGTACTGCTGGGAGATGGACGGCCAGCGCCCGGAGAAGCGGACCGTGGTCCACAAGCCGGAGGACTTCATCAAGGCCTGGCGGTACATCTACAACCGGGTCGTCAACGTCAACGGTGTCAAGAACGTCATCTGGGTGTGGTGCGCCAACGCCAACGGCTACAAGCTGAACGACCCCTTCACCGGCGGCACCAAGCCGGCGCCGCAGTACTACCCCGGTGACGACGTCGTCGACTGGGTCTCGGCCGACGGCTACAACTGGCACGGCTCCCACAGCGAGAACGGCAAGGACCGTACTACCGCGACTTCCTCGAGATCTACGACGAGTTCATGCTGTGGGCCCGGACGGCCGACACCGCCCGGAACAAGGGCGCCTCGACCAAGCCGATCATGATCGGCGAGTACGGCACGCAGGAGCAGGACGACGGCGGGGCGCTCAAGGCCGACTGGTTCCGCAAGGCCCACGCCACCGTCATGGCCCGCCCGGCCGGCCTCGACCCCAACGTCGACAAGTACAAGGGCGCCTACGCCGACATCGCGGCGATGGTCTACTACGACATCCCCGGCAAGTCGGCCGACGCCGAGGGCGGCTGGGCCGTCAGGACGACGCCGCCGTCGTTCGAGGCCTACAAGGAGGCCGCCCTCGACCCCTGGTTCAACCAGATCCACACGCTGACCTGGGGTCCCTACAACGGCGGCACGCCGACCAACCCGACCAACCCGACCAACCCCACCAACCCCACCAACCCGACGACGCCGAACACGCCTGTGACCCCCCAGGGGGGAGGCCGCAGCGGCTACTGGATGCTGGGCCAGGACGGGAAGGTCTACGCCTTCGGCGAGGCCAAGCCCCACGGCACGCCCACGCTGCCTTCGGGCGCCACCGCCGTCGACCTGGAGCGGACGCCGACGGGGGCGGGCTACTGGGTCGTCGACAGCGCCGGCGCCGTCTCGGCCTACGGCGACGCCACCTACTTCGGCGGGATCGAGCGAGGGTCGCTGACCACCGGCGAGACCGTGACCAGCCTCTCGGGGACGCCTCAGGGCCGGGGCTACTGGATCTTCACCAGCAAGGGTCGGGTGGCCCGCTTCGGCGACGCCACGCACTTCGGCGACATGGCCAAGGCCACGCTCAACGCCCCGGTGCTCGACTCCATCGCCACGCCGACCGGTCTCGGCTACTACATGGTGGCGGCTGACGGCGGCATCTTCTCCTTCGGTGACGCCAAGTTCCACGGCTCGATGGGCGGCCAGAAGCTCAACAAGCCGGTCGAGTCCCTGGTGCCCGACGGCGACGGCGCCGGCTACTGGCTGGTGGCCTCCGACGGCGGCATCTTCGCCTTCAACGCCGCCTTCAAGGGCTCCATGGGCGACAGCAAGCTCAACAAGCCCGTCACCGGGATGGTGCCCTACGGCGACGCCTACATGATGGTCGGCGAAGACGGCGGCATCTTCAACTTCTCCACCAAGCCGTTCGAGGGCTCCCTCGGCGGCGCCCCGCCCAGCCGCCCGATCGTGTCCGTCTCCGCCCTCGCCTGATGGCGCGGCCCACTCTTCCTGCGAACCAAGGAGCGACCGTGCGCAAGCGCTGGACCGGACTGCTGACCACCCTGGCGTTAGTGACGACGACCCTGGCCGTGAGCAACGCCCTCGACGCCAAGGCCCACGAGGGCGGCGGGCACGCCTGGACGATCTTCGCCGCCGGCGACATCGCCGACCCCGACAGCGGGGGCGACGAGCAGAACGCCGCCCTCATCAAGCCGGCATCGGCGCCGACCCCGACCACACCCGGGTCCTCATGCTCGGCGACGGCGCCTACCCCGACGGCAGCATCGAGACCTACAACGCTCAGTACGGCAAAGCCGACGGCTGGGGCCAGTTCAAGCACCTGACGTACCCCGCCCCCGGCAACCACGACTACGGCACGCAGATGGGCCCGACGAACAACGGCTACCGCACCTACTGGGCGGATCGCCTCCAGGCGATGGAGAACACCGGCGGCAAGACGCTGTCCGACCAGAGCGGCTGGTACTCGTTCGAGGTCGGCAACTGGCACATCATCTCGCTGAACTGGGCCTGCGGTGTTCCCAAGCCCGGCAACCCGGTCAAGGGAACGGGGACCAGCTGCCAGGAGGACGGGCCCCAGGCCAGGTGGCTCGACGCCGACCTGGCCAAGGCCAAGGCGGCCAACAAGCACATCATCGCCATGTGGCACGGCGCCCGGTTCTTCACCCGGAACGACAACGGCACGCCGGACAAGGCCCAGGACGACCCGTCGGCCAACTCCAGCGACTACGCCAAGAGCAACACCTACTGGGAGAAGCTCCACGCCGCCGGCGCCGAGATCGTCCTCGGTTCGCACCACCACAACTACGAGCGGTTCGACCGCATGAGCGTCACCCAGCCGGCCACCGCTCCGGCCGGAGACCACCAGGGCCAGCTCGACCCCACCGGGCCCCGGCCGTTCGTGGTCGGCACGGGCGGCGGCGAATTCCACTCCTTCAACAACACCGCGGCCGAGGGCAGCGACAAGCAGGTCGAGGGCAAGTTCGGCGTGCTCAAGCTCGTCCTGCACGAGAACGACTACGACTGGCAGTTCCTCAGCAGCGAGACTGCGAGCGGAGTGGTGCTCGACTCGGGCCAGTCCAACACCCTGAAGACGGTGACAGGGTCGGGCGGCACGACCAACCCGCCGCCGGGCCGGCGGGGGCGGGGGCGGGGGCACGACCAACCCGCCGCCGGGCAACAACCCGACCAACCGGGCGGGCTACTGGATGGTCGGCGCCGACGGCAAGGTCTACGACTTCGGCCAGGCCCAACAGCTCGGCGACGGCGGCCTCGCCCCGGGGTCGGCGGCCGTCGACCTCGAGCCCACCCCGACTGGTGACGGCTACTGGGTCGTCGACGACGGCGGATCCGTGGCCTCCCTCGGCGACGCCGTGTACCGGGGCGCGCCCGACAGTTTCGCCCTGAGGGGCGACGAGAAGGTCACCAGCCTCTCGTCCACTTCGACGGGCAAGGGCTACTGGATGTTCACCAGCAAGGGCCGCGTGCTGGCCTTCGGCGACGCCACGCACTACGGCGACATGGACGGCAAGCCGCTCAACGCCCCGGTGCTCGACTCCATCGTCACCCCGACCGGCCTGGGCTACTACATGGTGGCGGGCGACGGCGGCATCTTCTCCTTCGGTGACGCCAAGTTCTACGGCTCCATGGGCGGCCAGAAGCTCAACAAGCCGGTGCAGTCCCTGGTGCCCGACAGCGACGGCGAGGGCTACTGGCTGGTGGCCTCCGACGGCGGCATCTTCGCCTTCGACGCCCCCTTCGGGGGCTCGATGGGCGGCAAGCCGCTGAACCGGCCGGTGACCGGCATGGTGCGCTACGCCGACGGCTACCTGATGGTCGGCGAGGACGGCGGCATCTTCAACTTCTCGAGCCAGCCGTTCCTCGGCTCGCTGGGCGACAAGCCGCCGGCCCGCCCGATCGTCTCCGTTGCCGCCATGGGGTAGCAACCAGGACAACCGTGTTGACCAGCGGAACCCCGGCGAGGAAACCGGGGTTCCGCTGGCGAATTTTCCTCTACAACACACGGACGTGGAGGACGGGGCATGGCTGATCCGCAGAATGGGAACGAGCCGATTGGCGGCCACCCTGAGAGCGTCGACCCGCCCTGGTTCCAGGAGCTGGTCCGGCGGGCGTTCGAGCGGGAGATGCGCCGCTACCAGAAGCTCGGCGCCGACGCCGACGAAAGCCTCGAACGGGCCATGTGGTACGTCTTCGACCTCCGCAACAACCTGACCGAGCTCTACCAGGCCGGTGCGGCCGGAGCCGAAGAAGGCTAGCCAGGTTCACCTGGGCTGGGCAGATTCACCTGGCCCATCGTTGCCACAGTGGGGCGCCGCTACCCTGCGCCCCGGATGGCCAGCAGAGCAGAACCTCACGCCCCGGTGCTCGCGTTCCGGGGCGTGACCCTTTGCTTCGACCCCGGCCGGCCCGTCCTGGCCGGGGTCGACTGGGAGGTGGGCCCGGGCGAGCGGTGGGTGGTGCTCGGCGCCAACGGCTCGGGCAAGACCTCGCTGCTCCGCCTGGCCGGCGGGCTGGCTCTTCCCCACCGGCGGCACCGTCGACGTCCTCGGCCACCGGCTCGGCCGGGTCGACGTCCGCACCCTCCGGCGCCGCCTCGGCTACGCCAGCGGGGCGCTGACCCCGATGCTGCGGCCCGGCGTCACCGGCCTCGAGCGTCGTCATGGCGGCCAAGCACGCCGCCCTCGAGACGTGGTGGCACACCTACGACGACGCCGACCGGGCCCGGGCCCGGGCGCTGCTGGAGCGGATGGGCTGCGGCCACCTGGCCGACCGGCCGATCAGCACCGCCAGCGACGGGGAGCGCCAGCGGGTGCAGCTGGCCCGCACGCTGATGGTCGACCCCGACCTGCTGCTCCTCGACGAGCCGACCGCCGGTCTCGACCTCGGCGGGCGGGAGGCGCTCGTCGCCCGCCTGGCCGACCTGGCCGCCGACCCGCAGCGCCCCGGCCACCGTGCTCGTCACCCACCACACCGAGGAGATCCCGCCCGGGCTTCACCCACGCCCTCCTCCTCCGGGCCGGCCGGGTGCTGGCCGCCGGCCCGCTCGACGACACCGTCACCGCCGCCGCCCTGTCGGCCTGCTTCGACACCGCCGTGACCCTGGAGCGCCGCGACGGGCGCTTCATCGCCCTCGCCGCCGGCGGCGACACATCCGGACCGACGCCATGACCCCGTCCTATCCCCCCGCCACCCGCCAGGACATCGTCGAGGACCTCCACGGCCACCTCGTGGCCGACCCCTACCGCTGGCTGGAGGACGCCGACGACCCTGCCACCCGGGCCTGGTCCAAGGCCCAGGACGAACTCGTCCGCCCCTACCTCGACCGCCAGCCCGGCCGCGACGACTCGCCACCCGGCTGCGGGAACTGTCGGTCGGGCTCGTGACGCCGCCGACCGTCCGGGGCGACCGGCTCTTCGTGATGCGGCGCCACCCCGACCAGGAGCACGCCGTCCTCGCCGTCCTCTCCCCCGGCGACGACCCGCTCACCGGCGGCCGGGTGCTGATCGACCCCAGCACCCTGTCCGACGACGACACCGTCACCCTCGACGGGTGGCTCCCCTCCCCCGACGGCACCCTGCTCGCCTACCTGCTGTCCGACGCCGGGACGGAGGAGTCGTCCCTGGCGGTCATGGCCGTCGACACCGGCGAGCCGGTCGACGGGCCCATCGACCGCTGCCGCTACAGCTCTCTGGCCTGGACCGCCGACGGCCGCGGGCTGTACTACGTCCGGCGGCTCCCGCCCGGGGCCGTGCCGGCCGGCGAGGAGGCCTTCCACCGCCGGGTCCGCTTCCACCGCCTCGGCGCCGACCCGGAGACCGACGAGCTGGTCTTCGGCGACGGGCGCGACCCCACCGCCTACTACTCCGTCGACGTCTCACACGACGGCCGGTGGCTGCTGATCGCCGAGCACCTCGGCACCGCCCCCCGCAACGACATCTGGATCGCCGACCTCGCCGCCCCCGACGGGCACCGCCGGCTCGTCCCCGTCCACGAAGGCATCGACGCCGCCACCTACGCCCACGTCGGCCCCGACGGCCGCCTCTACCTCCACACCAACCTCGACGCCCCCCGCTACCGCCTGGCCGTCACCGACCCCCAGCGCCCCGAGCCGGAGCACTGGGTCGACCTCCTGCCCGAGACGCGACGGCGTCCTGACCGACTGGTCCCTGACCGACGACGCCGTCGTCGCCGTCCGGGCCCACCACGGCGTGAGCCGGCTCACGGCCCACGACCGGAGACGGGCGCCGCCGACCGGCCAGATCCCCCTGCCCGGGCCTCGGCGTGGCGTCGGTCACGAGCCGGCCCGGAGGGCGGCGACGAGGTCTGGATCGGCTACCAGGACTTCACGACGCCCGTCCCAGGTCTGGCACCACCGGTCGTCGAGCACCGGCGTTCCTCGGTACCGACGTCGTAACGCATGAACGCAGCCGCTCTGGGCCACCGCCCCCGGCTCCCCCGACCTGCCGCCGATCGTCACCGACCAGGTCACCTACCGGCTCGGCCGACGGACCGAGGTCCGGATGTTCGTCATCCACCGGGCCGACGTCGAGCCCGCCGAGCGGGCCCCACCCCACCGTTCTCTACGGCTACGGCGGGTTCCAGGTGTCCCAGGTGCCGGCCTACTCGGCCACCGTGGCCGCCTGGGTCGAGCGGGGCGGCGTCTGGGCCGTGGCCTGCATCCGGGGCGGCTCGGAGGAGGGCGAGGCCTGGCACCGCGACGGCATGCGGGAGCACAAGCAGCACTGCTTCGACGACTTCATCGCCGCCGGCGAAGCCCTCACCGCCTCCGGCTGGACGGCCCCGGAGCGGCTCGGGATCTACGGCGGCAGCAACGGCGGCCTCCTCGTCGGCGCCACCCTCACCCAGCGGCCCGACCTGATGCGGGCCGTCGTCTGCTCCGCTCCCCTGCTCGACATGGTCCGCTACGAGCGGTTCGGCCTCGGCCGCACCTGGAACGACGAGTACGGCACCGCCGCCGACCCGACCGAACTCGGCTGGCTCCTCTCCTACTCGCCCTACCACCGGGTCGTGCCCGGCACCGCCTACCCCGCCGTCCTCTTCACCGTCTTCGACAACGACACCCGGGTCGACCCGCTCCACGCCCGGAAGCTCTGCGCCGCCCTCCAGTGGGCCACCAGCCGGCCGCCGGCCGAGGCGCCGATCCTGTTGCGGCGGGAGGAGAACGTCGGCCACGGCGGCCGGTCGGTCAGCCGGACGATCGGCCTCGCCGCCGACGTCCTGGGCTTCTTCATCAAGATCGGGACGATTGGGGCGATCCCAACGCGCCGTAAAGGGTCTGTGAACCCGGTACCTTCTTAGGATGCTGAAGTTCCTGCTGCGGCGGTTCGCCAACTACCTCGTCCTCGTGGCGATGGCGACCTCGTCTCGGGTACTTCCTGGCCGCCAGCAGCCTCAATCCCCGCTCCAACTACGAAGGCCGGAACCCCCCGCCGTCGCAGGAGTCGATCGACGCCAAGCTCAACGAGCTCAACCTCAACGACCGCACCCCGCTGGTCAAGCGGTTCACCCACTGGGCCGGCCACTTCGTCCGGGGCGACATGGGCAAGACGTTCCAGGAGCGCCCCCTGTGGGAGGAGATGAAGCGGCGGATGGGCGTCAGCCTCCGCCTCCTGCTGCTCGGCTCGATGTTCGGCGCCGCTGGCCGGCGTGGCGCTCGGGCGTCCTCGGGGCGGTCAAGCAGTACTCCTGGTTCGACCATACGTCGACCGCGCTGGTCCTTCGTGCTCCTCTCCACGCCGGTGTTCCTGCTGGCCGTGCTGCTCAAGGTCGGGGGCGACCGCTACTGGAACCCCAACCTGCCCGACTGCGGCGTTCCTCAGCTTCGTCGGCGAGTACACCCCGAGCCTCGAGCGGCGGCACCTGGGTGCTCCGGGACCGGCTGTCGCACCTCATCCTGCCGACGCTCGGCATCGTGCTCGGCCAGGTCGCCTTCTACAGCCGCTACCAGCGCAACTCCTTCCTCGACGTCATGGGCAGCGACTTCCTCCGCACCGCCCAGGCCAAGGGCTTCGCGCCGGCGGACGGCGCTGATCAAGCACGGCCTGCGCACCGCCCTCATCCCGATGGCCACGTTCTTCGCCTACAGCTTCGGGCTCCTCCTCACCGGCGCCACCTTCACCGAGAAGATCTTCGCCTGGCACGGCATGGGCGAGTGGTTCATCGACGCCATCAGCACCAACGACGTCAACGTGGTGGCGGCGGTGATCGTCTTCTCGGCGGTGCTGGTCCTCATCGCCGGCATGATCGCCGACCTCCTCTACGCCGCCCTCGACCCCCGCGTCCGGATCCGGTAGCGGCCATGGCCGTCGTCAAGGAACGCCGCATCATCGCGCCCCGACCCCGAGCTTCGAGCCGAGCCACCGTGCCCGCGAGGTCGTCAGCCGGGGCCGGCTCGTCTGGCGCCGCTTCCTGCGCCGCAAGTGCGGCGCTGGTCGGCCTCATGGTGCTCGTCGGCCCTCTTCGTCCTGGCCTTCGCCGGGCCCCACCTCAGACCAAGTGGGACTACCTCGACCAGGACCTCGACAATGCGCCCTCCAGGGCCCGTCGCTTGAACCACTACTTCGGCACCACCCAGCTCGGCCAGGACGTCTTCGCCCGGACGATGCGGGGCCTCCAGAAGTCGCTGGTCATCGGGCTGCTCACGGCGTTCTTCTCCACCGGGACGGCCGCCGTCGTCGGCGCCTCGGCCGGCTACTTCGGCGGCTGGGTCGACCGCATCCTCATGTGGATCGTCGACCTGCTCCTCGTCCTCCCGTCGTTCCTCATCATCGCCATCCTCTCCCCCCAGTTCAGGGGCAAGACCTGGCTCCTGTTCGTGGTGCTGCTGGCCGCCTTCTCGTGGATGATCACCGCCCGGATCGTGCGGGGGCTGACGCTGTCGCTGCGGGAGCGGGAGTTCGTCCAGGCGGCCCGGTTCATGGGGGTGCCGTCGCGCACGATCATCTTCCGGCACCTGCTCCCCAACATGTCGTCGTTCCTCATCATCGACGCCACCCTCAACGTGGGCGGCGCCATCCTGGCCGAGAGCGGCCTGTCGTACTTCGGGTTCGGCATCCAGTTCCCCGACGTGTCGCTGGGCAACCTGATCGCCGACGGCACCGGGTCCGCCGTGACGTTCCCCTGGATCTTCCTCTTCCCCGCTCTGCCTGATCATCACCGTGCTGGCCGTCAACGTCATGGGCGACGGGCTGCGCGACGCCCTCGACCCCAACTCGTCGGCCGCGAAGGCCCGGACGGCCACCGGGGCGGCCGAATGACGGTCGACCTTCCGGCCGAGACGCCGCCCGGCCGCGTCGTCGCCGCCCACGCCGGGCGCCGTGCTCGAGGTCCGCGACCTCCACGTCTCGTTCCCGAGCGAGAGCGGCCCGGTCACGGCCGTGCGGGGCCTGAGCTACGCCCTCGCCCCCGGCGAGGTCCTCGGCATCGTGGGCGAGTCCGGCTCCGGCAAGTCGGTCTCGTCGCTGGCCGTCATGGGCCTGCTGCCGTCGACCGCCCGCATCACCGGCTCCATCCTGTTCCGGGGCCAGGAACTGCTCGGCCTGGGCGACCGGGAGTTCTCGCGAGCTGCGGGGCGAGGGCATCTCGATGGTCTTCCAGGACCCGCTCTCGGCCCTCACCCCCGTCTACACCGTGGGCGACCAGATCGCCGAGGCCGTCCGCATCCACCGCGACGTCGGGAAGGACGAGGCCGCCCGGAAGGCCGTCGAGCTGCTCGACCTCGTCGGGATCCCCAACGCCAAGGAGCGGGCCCGGGGCTTCCCCCACGAGTTCTCCGGCGGCATGCGCCAGCGGGTGATGATCGCCATGGCCATCGCCAACGACCCCGACGTCATCATCGCCGACGAACCGACCACCGCCCTCGACGTCACCGTCCAGGCCCAGATCCTCGAGGTGCTCCAGACCGCCCAGGAGGCCACCGGCGCCGCCATCGTGATGATCACCCACGACCTCGGCGTCATCGCCGGCTTCGCCGACCGGGTCATGGTCATGTACGCCGGCCGGCCGGTGGAGACCGGCACGGTCGACGACATCTTCTACCGGCCCCGGATGCCCTACACGCCTGGGCCTGCTCGGCTCCCTCCCCCGCCTCGACCGGGCCGAGCGCCAGCCGCTGACCCCCGTCGACGGCAACCCGCCGTCGCTGGTCGACCTCCCGCCGGGCTGCCCCTTCGCCCCCCGCTGCGCCATGCGGCTGTCGGTCTGCCTCGAGCTCGAGCCCGATCTCGACCCCACCCGGCACCCCGGCCACCGGGCCGCCTGCCACCGCCACCCCGAGATCGAGGAGCAGGGCCTCACCGCCGCCCGATGTCTTCCCGGCCCCGGTGGCCGGCGACCCGCCGATCGCCCGGCGGCCCCGGGCCGAGCGCGACCGCCGTGCTCGACGTCGACGAGCCTCGTCCGCCGCTTCCCCCTCACCCGGGGGGCGGTGTTCCGCCGCACGGTCGGGACCGTCCACGCCGTCGACGGCATCAGCTTCGACATCCGGGAGGGCGAGACGCTCGGGCCTCGTCGGCGAGTCGGGTTGCGGGAAGACGACCACCATCAACGAGATCCTGTCCCTGGCTCGTCCCCAGGACGGCCGGATCGCCGTCCTCGGCCGGGAGACGACCCGCCTCGACCGGGCCGGCCGGCGCGACATCCGCCGCGACGTCTCCGTCGTCTTCCAGGACCCGATGGCCTCGCTCGACCCCCGCCTCCCGGTCGGCCGACATCCTGGCCGAGCCGCTGCGCACCCACGGCGTCGGCGAAGGAGCAGCGGGCCGCCCGGGTCCGGGAGCTGCTCCGGCTGGTCGGCCTCGGCCCCGAGCACGCCGCCCGCTACCCGGCCGAGTTCTCCGGCGGGCAGCGCCAGCGGATCTGCATCGCCCGGGCGCTGGCCCTCGAACCGAAGCTGATCGTCCTCGACGAGCCGGTCTCGGCCCTCGACGTGTCGATCCGGGCCGGGGTCATCAACCTGCTCGAACAGCTCCGGGAGAAGCTCGAGCCTCTCCTACCTGTTCGTGGCCCACGACCTGTCCGTCGTCCGCCACATCGCCAACCGGGTGGCCGTCATGTACCTCGGGCGGATCGTCGAGATCGGCGACGTCGACCAGGTCTTCGACGCCCCCGCCCATCCCTACACGCAGGCGCTGCTGTCGGCCATCCCGCTGCCCGACCCGCACCGGGAGCGGGAACGGCGCCGGATCGTGCTCCAGGGCGACCTGCCGAGCCCGGCCGACCCGCCGTCGGGCTGCCGGTTCCGGACGCGCTGCCCGCTCCACGCCACGCTGTCGCCCGACCGGGCCCAGCGGTGCATCGACGAGGACCCGGCCCTGCTCGGACCAGGGCGCCGACCACGGCGCCGCCTGCCACTACGCCCAGGTCCAAACCGTTCTCTGAAACCTCCCCGAGGGCCGTTCTGCGTAGAACGCTCCCCCTTTCGGTTTCGCGGCGGTCCCTAGACTGTTGGCGCGATCTCGCCAATGCCCAGGAGGAACAGTATGCGGCGACAGGAGCATGGTGGCCCTGGCGGCCGCCCTCGGTCTCGTCCTCACGGCCTGCGGTGGCGGAGGCAGCAAGAAGGAAGTCCGGCGCCAGCCACCGGCGACGGCAACGGCGGCCCGTCGACCACGGCCTACGACATCAACCCCATCGACCGCGACAAGGTCGCCGACGGCGGCACCTGCAGTGGCCCCTCACCGAGATCCCGCCGAACCTGAACTACCACCACCTCGACGGCACGCTGCGCGACAACGCCGACGTCGATCGAAGCCGCTCATGCCGTCGCTGTTCACCTTCGACGCCGAGTCGACGCCCTCGGTCAACAAGAACTACCTCGAATCGGCCGAACTGACGGCCCAGGAGCCCGCAGCAGGTCGTCACCTACAAGTTCAACCCCAAGGCCGTCTGGAGCGACGGCACGCCGATTGGCGTCGCCGACATCGAGGCCCAGTGGAAAGCCCAGAACGGCACCAACCCCGGCTACAAGATCTCGTCCAAGAACGGCTACGAGCAGATCGAGAGCGTGGTCAAGGGCGCCGACGACCGGGAGGCGATCGTCACCTTCAAGCAGCCCTACGCCGACTGGAAGGGGCTGTTCTCACCGCTGTACCCGGCGTCGACCAACAACGACCCGAAGGTCTACAACGAGGGCTGGATCGGCAAGATCCCCGTCACCGCCGGCCCGTTCAAGTTCGGGGGCATCGACGAGACGGCCAAGACCCTCACCCTCGTCCGCGACGACAAGTGGTGGGGCGACCGGGCCAAGCTCGACCGGATCATCTACCGGGCCATCGCCGCCGACGCCCACATCGACGCGCTGATCAACGGCGAGATCGACTTCATCGACGTCGGGCCCGACGTGAACAAGCTCAACCGGGCCAAGACGGCCCCCGGCGTCACCATCCACAAGGCCGGCGGCCCGAACTTCCGGCACATCACCGTCAACGGGACGGGCCAGATCCTGAAGGACGTGAAGGTCCGCCGGGCGCTGGCCCTGGCCATCGACCGAGACTCGATCGCCAGGACGCTGCTCGGCCCGCTCGAGGTCGACGCCAAGCCGCTCCAGAACCACCTCTTCATGGCCAACCAGAAGGGCTACAAGGACAACGCCGGCGCGCTGGCCACCGCCAATGTCGAAGAAGCCAAGAAGCTGCTCGACGAGGCGGGCTGGACGGTCCAGGGCGAGGTCCGCAAGAAGGACGGCAAGGAACTGGCCATCCGCTTCGTGATCCCCACCCAGGTGGCAATCGTCGCAGCAGGAGTCGAGCCTGGTCTTCAACATGCTGAAGGCCATCAACGTCAAGGTGAACATCGACGCCGTGCCGTCGGACGACTTCTTCAAGGACTACGTCAACACCGGAAACTTCGACTTCACGGTCTTCTCCTGGATCGGCACGCCGTTCCCGGTCAGCTCGGCGAAGTCGATCTACGCCATGCCCAAGGGCGACGACATCCAGCAGAACTACGCCCGGGTCGGCTCGGCCGAGCTCGACGCCCTCTTCGACAAGGCCACCAGCGAGTTCGACGAGCAGAAGGCGATCGATCTCGGCAACCAGATCGACGCCATGATCTGGGACGAGGTCCACTCGCTAACGCTCTACCAGCGGCCGGAGATCATCGCGGCCAGGAGCAACCTGGCCAACTTCGGCGCCTTCGGCTTCGCCACCCCGCCCCGTTACGAGGACATCGGCTTCGTCAAGTAGCCGTTCCCTCAGGGAGATGACGTGAGAAGGCCGGGAGCCCCCCTGAGCTCCCGGCCTTCTTCCGTGTCCGCAGTGGCGGTCTCAGAGATGTTCAAGCCTTGCTGGCGAACACGCCGCGGATCACGATCCGCTTCGCCGCCGAGCCCGGCGGGTGGCAGGCGAAGAGCGTGACCGTCGCCGTCGTCGTGGGGTTGACGATCCAGGTGTCCGCCGGCTTGACGATCTCCTGCTTCGTCATCTTGTAGGTGAACGTCCCGTTGGGCATGACGAAGATGATCTCGTCGCCCGGGACGAGCTTGTCGACGTTCCGGAACGGGTGGCTGTGGGTCACCCGGTGCCCGGCGAACACGGCGTTGCCGAGCTGGCCGGGGACGGCGCTCCCGGGCCAGTGCCCGGGGCCGTGGTCGACGACCGTCAGCGTCACGCCTTCGAAGACCGGATGGACCAGCCCGATCTTGGGGATCCGGATCTCGCCGATCTTGACGATCGTGGCCTTGGCCCGCTCGTTGACCGGCGGGGCGCTCGGCTTGGTCCGCGGCGCCGGGGCGGCCCCGTCGGCGGCGAGAAGCGTTGTGGCCGTGCTCGGGGGAACGGGCAGGTCCTCGAAGGCCAGGGACTCTTCCGTCGTCCCAGCTGACGCCGCCGCGGCCAGCGCCTGGCCCGAGCCGCTCTGGTCGATGGCCACGAAGACGCCGCTCATCAGCACCGCGACGATCAGCGTGGCCAGCACCGGCACCGTCGGCACCCGCCAGAGCCGGCGAGGGTGCCGCGTCGAAACGGGAGCCTCCCGGTCAGGGGCTCTACCGGTGGGAAATGGGCGTAGAGGAGCTCGGGAGACGAGGGGTCCGGGCCCGGCTCCCCGGGGGGCGGGGAGGTTGACACGCAAAGGTTGTTCGCCCTGGCTGGCCCCACACCTGCCGGTGCAACGCAACTGCAATCGGGGGGAACGTATGTGCGCTTTCGACCGATCGGGGCATTCGCCGGAACTGGCCAGGTTCGAGGAGCGACCATAGGGGGGAAAAGGTGCGTATCGCTTTACGTTAACCTTGGCCGACAGGTATCGTTAGGCGCACCTAATGACTTCCTGGGGATTAGGCCACGTGTCCGCCTCCACGACCACCACGACATCGCCGCCGGCTCCCCATCGGATGAGGGACTACGCCCTCGTCACCGGCGCCTGGGCCGTGGCCGTGGCCGCCGCCGTCGCCTTCCCCCTCGACGATCCGCAGGTGGCCCGGGCGGCCCTGTTCATCCACCTGGTGTCGATGGCGGTGGGCTTCGGGTCCGTGGTGATGGTCGACATCTACGGCGTGATGTGGCTGTTGGGGTACCGCACGCTGTCCGAGGTCATGACCCTGGCCACCGTCGCCCACAGCGTGATCGCCATCGGGGTCGGGGGACTCTTGGCCAGCGGGATCGCCCTGCGCCCCGACTTCGACTCGAACCTCTTCCGGTTCAAGATGGGCCTGGTCCTGGTGCTCATGCTCAACGGAGTGGCCTCCCAGCGGATGCTCCAGCGGATGAGGACGACCTTGCCGCCCGAAGTGCGGGGAGCCGACATCCCCTGGGCCGGGTTCCAGCGCGTCCTGACCGTGGCCATGGTCTCCCAATCGACCTGGTGGGGATCGATCGCCATCGGCTTCATCACCAACGCCAACCGGTCATCGGGGACCTGAGACCGCCCGGGTGGGCTAGTAACCGGCGACGTTGAGCAAGGGCTCGGGGTAGCCGTCGTAGTCGCCGGCCAACGGGCCGGGCGTGGCCGTGGCCAGCAGCCACGAGCGGACCTGCTCGACCGCCCAGTCGGGGTGCACGGCCCGCACGAGGGCGGCGGCGCCGCTGACCAGCGGGGCGGCGGCGCTGGTCCCGGAGGCCACGGTGTACTGGCCGTTGAGCCAGGTGCTCTCGACACAGGTCCCCGGAGCGCTGATGTCGATCGCCGACCCGAAGGCCGAGTAGGCGGCCAGGGTGTCGTCGGCCCCCGGGTAGCACCACGGCGGCGGACCCCATCCTCCCGGCTGGCCATCGGTGTCGCTGAAGGCCGACACGGTGATGACCTCGGGGTAGCCGGCCGGGTTCGATGTGTTGGCGTCGACGGCCGAGTTCCCGGCCGCCGCCACCGCCACCACACCTGCGGCCACGATGCGGCACACGGCGGCGTGCTGCAGCGCCAGGGCGTCGTAACTCCACATCCCGCAGTTGCTGTCATTCCCTGGACCGCCCAGGCTCAGGTTGACGACGTCGATGAGGGCGGTGTTCCGGGCCACCCACTCGAGCCCGCAGAGGAAGGCGGCGTCGCTGACGGTGGCGTCGGCGGCCATGACCTTCACGGCCCACAGGCGGGCGCCGGGCGCCACGCCGACGACCCCCAGGTCGTTGTCCCGGGCGGCGGCCACGCCGGCCACGAACGTGCCGTGGCCGACGGTGTCCTCCCACGTCCCCGACCCGGTGCAGTCGACTCCGCCGACCACGTTGAGGTCGGGGTTCCCGGAGGGCATCCCGCTGTCGACGATGGCGATGTCGGCGTCGAGCGGGCCGTCGTAGCCGTCGATGGCCGCCGTCGGGCTCTCCAGGGCGCCCACGCGCCGGACGGCGTGGTCGATCACGGGCCCCTCCCCGAAATGGCCCTCGAGCTGGGCCCGGTGCGTACGGCTGGGGACGACGGCCGCCACGGCCGGGTCGGCGGCCAGGCCGGCCCGGGCGACGGCGCCCAGCGGGGCGGCAAAACCCGTGAAGAGGGTGGAGAACGTCTGAACGGCCGCCGGCAGGCCGACTCGCCGCAGGACGGGCCCTAGCGCCGCCCCGGGGCGCAACACGACGATGCTCTCGATCTCGTGACCCGGGCCGCCTCCGGCCGCCGCCACCCATGATCCCGGCCCGGCCGGCGGGAGGGCCAGCGCCACCGCCGCCACGACGGCAGCCAGCCCGGTCCAGCGGGCGCGCCGGTCGAGACGTCGTCTCTGATCCACGAGAACGACTTCGCCCACCCCCTGTCCGAATCCTCCCTTCTGCTCCCTTTCGTCCAGCGTTGACCGGCCAGGACAGGCTGGCGCCATGAAATTCGGCGTCAGCATGTTTCCGACGCGGTACTCCATCGGCCCGGCGGAGCTGGCCCGGGCGGTCGAGGAGCGTGGCTTCGAGTCCCTGTTCGTCCCCGAGCACACCCACATCCCCACCAGCCGGCGCAGCCCCTGGCCCGGTGGCCCCGACCTCCCCGACGAATACCGGGAGACGCTCGACCCGTTCCTGGCCCTCACCGCCGCCGCCACCGTGACCGAGCGGATCCTCCTGGGCACGGGGATCTGCCTCGTGGTCGAGCGCGACCCCATCACCACAGCCAAGGAGGTGGCCACGCTCGACCTGCTGTCCGGGGGCCGGTTCCTGTTCGGCGTCGGAGGGGGCTGGAACCGCGAGGAGATGGAGAACCACGGCACCGACCCCACCCGGCGGTTCGCCATCCTCCGGGAGCGGGTGCTGGCCATGAAGGAGATCTGGGCCCACGACGAGGCCGAGTTCCATGGGAAGTACGTCGACTTCGACCCGCTGTGGCAGTGGCCGAAGCCGGTCCGGCAACCGCACCCGCCGGTGCTGGTAGCCGGGAACGGCCCGGGCACTCTGGAGCGCGTCGTGGAGTACGGCGACGGGTGGATCCCCATCCCAGGCCGCGGCGCCGTCGCCCTCGGCGAGGGCACGACCCGGCTGCAGGAGCTGGCCGCCGAGCGGGGCCGCGACCCGATCCCGGTGACCGTCTTCGGCGCCAGTCGCAAGCCTGAGGTCCTCGAGCACTATGCCGGCTCAGGAGTCGACCGGGTGCTCTTCAGCCTGCCGTCGGTGGGGACCGCAGAAGCACTCAATCTCCTCGATACTTACGCGAACCTCGCCGAAACACAGCGTTCATGAGGAAATCCGCACAAACCTTGGATGACCCCTTGACTCGGCGGCCCCGAGGTTGATTAGGTGGACGTACCGCTAATGCACTCGTAAGCGCATGAAGCGCTTCGGGCTTGGTGGATCCGTAGGGAACCGAACTCCTCACCACGAAGGAGGTTGGAACCGACGATGACGGCTTCTAGCGAGGAGGGTACGCCGCCCCGCTAGACAGGCCGGCTGACTACCGCAGTGGCCGGCCTGAGACGCAGGTTCAGCCGACGTCCGGGAACGACTCTTTCACGGAGCTCCGGGCGGCGGTCCACCTGACAAGCAAGATCCCATGACGACGGCCCCGGCCTCGCGTCGGGGCCGCCGTCGCGCTCCACTCCTTCTGATCCGTGGGCGGGGTTCGCCGCCGCGCCGGAACTGACTACGGTCACCCGCATGGGCCCTCAGTTCATCATCACCATGCGCGACCTTCGCCGGTTCTATCCGCCGGATCGGGAAGTTCTCTCCGGGATCAACATCTCGATGTTCCCCGCCGCCAAAATCGGCGTCCTCGGCGGCAATGGCGCCGGCAAGTCTTCGCTCCTGCGGATCATGGCCGGGGAGGACGACGGCTACACCGGCGAGGCCCGCCTCACGCCGGGGTTCACGGTCGGCTTCCTGCCCCAGGAGCCCGTCCTCGACCAGAAGAAGGACGTGCTGGGCAACGTCAGCGACGGCGTCGGCCAACAGAAGGCCCTCCTCGACCGCTACAACGAGGTCTGCGAGGCGATGGGCGACCCCGAGGCCGACTTCGACAAGCTCCTCGCCGAGCAGGCCGACCTCCAGGACCGGATCGACGCCAGCGGCGCCTGGGACCTCGACCGCACCCTCGAGATCGCCATGGACGCCCTCCGAGTCCCGCCCGGCGACGCCGAGGTCGACACCCTCTCCGGCGGTGAGCGGCGCCGGGTGGCGCTGTGCCGGCTCCTCCTCGCCCGCCCCGACCTGCTGCTCCTCGACGAGCCCACCAACCACCTCGACGCCGAGTCGGTGGCCTGGCTGGAGCGGCACCTCCAGGAGTACCCAGGCACGGTCGTGGCCGTGACCCACGACCGGTACTTCCTCGACAACGTCGCCGGCTGGATCCTCGAGCTCGACCGGGGCCGGGGCATCCCCTGGGAGGGGAACTACAGCGGGTGGCTGGACCAGAAGCAGCAGCGGCTGGCCCTGGAGGAGAAGGCCGACGACCGCCGCCGGCGGACGCTGGAGCGGGAGCTGGAGTGGATCCGGATGTCGCCCCGGGCCCGCCAGGCCAAGGGCAAGGCCCGCCTGACCAGCTACGAGCAGCTGGCGGCCGAGTCCGAAGCGTCGGCAGGGAAGCCCGACAAGCTGGAGATCGTCATCCCGCCCGGCCCCCGCCTCGGCGACCTGGTGGTCGAGGCCGAGCACCTCTCCAAGGGTTTCGGCGACCGGCTCCTCATCGACGATCTCTCCTTCTCCCTCCCCCGGGGCGGCATCGTCGGCATCATCGGCCCCAACGGCGCCGGCAAGACCACCCTGTTCCGCCTGATCACCGGTGCCACCCAGCCCGACGGCGGCGCGCTCAAGGTCGGGCGCAGCGTCCAACTGGCCTATGTCGACCAGAGCCGGGAGACGCTCGACCCGGCCAAGACCGTCTACGAGGAGATCACCGGCGGGGTCGACAACCTGGTGGTCGGCGGCCGGGAGATCCACGGCCGGGCCTACGCCGGCCAGTTCGGCTTCAAGGGCACCGACCAGCAGAAGCCGGTCGGCAAGTTGTCCGGCGGTGAGCGGAACCGGCTCCACCTGGCCAAGACCCTGCGCTCCGGGGGCAACGTCCTCCTCCTCGACGAGCCGACCAACGACCTCGACGTCGACACCCTCCGGGCCTTGGAGGACGGGCTGCTGGCCTTCGCCGGCTGCGCCGTCGTCATCAGCCACGACCGCTGGTTCCTCGACCGGATCGCCACCCATGTGCTCGCCTTCGAGGGCGACTCCGAGGTCCGCTGGTTCGAAGGCAACTTCTCCGACTACGAAGCCGAACGGAAGAAGCGCCTCGGAGCCGAGGCCGCCCAACCCCACCGGATCAGGTACAAGCCGCTCGTCCGGTAAGCCGGGTATCGCCCCGTTTGAAGATTTTGTCCAGTTTGGGAGGAATCGCCGGTTTCGCGCCGAATGGATGACATCGAGAAACACCGGCGGCGGCCTGGGGCGACAGGGTGGGGGTGGAAGCACCCTGATCGCCACGGAGCGCCGAAGATGGCAGAGACCGCCGGGAAGGTGAGGGGTGCGCGGGGTCCCGCCGCCCCTCGCCGCATTGTCAAGGGCTGCCGGTGGGGACCGACATCGTCGGCCCCAGCGGGAACCGGGCCCGGACCGCCAGCCCGCCCCCGGGGCGAGGCTCGGCCCATACCGTTCCCTGCAGCGATTCCACCAGCTGCGCCACGATCCACATTCCCAGGCCGGTCGAGCGGTGGGGGCCGAAGGACGCCGACTTCTCGAAGGCCCGGGGGGCGAACTCCGGCGGCATCCCGGGGCCCCGGTCGAGGACCGAGAGTTCGACCGACCCGTCCCGCCGGGCCACGATCACCTCCACCACGGCGTCGGGCGGCGAATGCTTGTTGGCGTTCTCCAGGAGGTTGGCGAGGATCCGCAGCGTCTTGTCGCCGTCGGTGCGCAGCAGCGTGAGGTCGTCGTCGATCGTGGCCACGAGCCGCGGCCCGTCGAGGCCGGCGGCCGCCCCGGCCGACTGCACGAGATCGGGCAGGTAGACGTCGGCCAGCTCCACCCGCCGGTCGGCGCCCAACGACTCCCGTACGGCCACCTCCCGCACCTCGCCGAGCATGGCCGACAGGTGCCGGGCGTGGCGTTCGATGAGCCCGGCCAGGTCGGCCCGTTCCTGCGGTTCCAGGCCGGCGGAGCGCCGGGCCAGGGCGGTGGACAGCGCCTCGATGGACGAGATGGGTGTGCGGAAGTCGTGGGCCAGGGCGTGGAGGAAGTCCCGCCGGGCCTGGTCCACGCTCTCCAGATGGACCCGCAGCCGGTGCTCCTCGTCGAGGCGGCGGTGCTCGGCCTCGGCTTCGGCCTCCGCCTCGGCCCGCGCCTGGCGGGCCAGGTCGGCGGCCCGGGACAGGACGCCGACGAGGAGCGCCACGGCGATCATGAGCCACGACCACCAGGCGGCATCGCGGAGCCTCTCGTCCCACGGCAGGCCCGGCTCCGGCACCCAGAGGATGGCGGCCGACAGCGACCCCGCCATGGCCACCGCCACCGCCAGCGATCGGGCGAGGTCGAAGCGGATGGCGGTCGAGATCACCACCGTGATGGCCACGGGGGTGATCGGGCTGTCGCCGGCGCCGGTGACCGCCGCCGAGGCGGCGACCAGGATCCCGCTCAGGGCCGACAACACCCAGGCCGTCCAAAGGTTGGTCTCGCCCCGGCGGGCGTCGCGGCTCGTCTTGAGGAAGGCCAGCCAGGCGTAGACGATGGCGATCGTCAGGATGATCCCGGCCGCCCCCTGGTAGGGGACGTCGTCCCATTGGAAGGCCACCACCACCGCCATCGAGGAGGCGATGGCCAGGCGGACCCACGACACGAACCGCTCGGCCGCCACCCGGCTGTCCCGCACCGCCGTGGACCGAGCCCGGGGTGCCACCGAGGCCTGCCCCAACCGCAGGCGTTGCGTCCCGAGCACGAGCCTCCCTCCCCGCTCGTCTTCCCTCACCACTCTACGGGCATCATGTCCTCATGCCCGTGCTGGCCGTCGACATCGGAGGCACCAAGCTGGCCGCCGGCCTCGTCGACGCCGACGACGGGCGGATCCTCGGGCGGACGGTCGCCCCCACGCCCCGCTCCGACGACGCCGAGGTCGTCTTCGGCACCCTGTTGGGCCTGCTCGACGATCTCGGCCCCGACCGGGCCCGGGCCGAGGTGTGCGGCATCGGCTCGGGCGGGCCGATGACGGCCGGCGGCGAGGCGCTGACCCCGGTCCACATCCCAGCCTGGAAGGACTTCCCGCTCCGCCGTCGCATGGAGGAGGCGACCGGCCTGGCGGTCTTCGTCGACAACGACGCCAAGGCCGTCGCCCTGGCCGAAGGGTGGGTCGGAGCCGCCGCCGGGGTACGGGCCTACATCGGGATGGTTGTCTCCACCGGCATCGGCGGCGGGATCGTGCTCGACGGGCGGCTGCTCGACGGCCGGGCCGGCAACGCCGGCCACATCGGCCACGTCGTCGTGGAGCCCGGGGGCCGCCCCTGCTTCTGCGGCGGGCGGGGGTGCCTGGAAGGCGAGGCCTCGGGCCGGGCCATCGAGGCCATCACGGGCCGGCCGCCGGCCGAGGCCGACCCGGAGACGGTCCGGCGGACGGGCACGCTGGTCGGACGGGCGGTGGCCTCGGTGGCCAACCTCCTCGACCTCGACCTGGCGGTGGCGGCCGGCTCCGTCGCCCTGGGCTTCGGGCCCCCCTTCTTCGCCGCCGCCCAGGCCGAGATCGACGCCCTGGCCCGGCTGGACTTCTCCCGGGGCACCCGGCTCCGGCCGGCCGGCCTCGGCGGCGACGCACCCCTGGTCGGCGCGGCGGCCGTGGCCCTCCACCGCCTCGGTCGGCTCGGCGGATACCCATGACCTGGGCCTTTGTCGCCTACGATTTCCCCAAGCTCTGCCAGTCCAGGAGGGGGACGGAGATGCGATTCGCCCGCTTGTGGGGCTCAGGCGCGGGGGGACGCCGGTCGTGACGATCCCGGCCATCCCGGCCACGCCAGCGACGTCGGCCCCGACCATGGGGGCCGAGGCCGACGTCAGCCGCGACGGGGAGGCCACTCCGCGGCGGTCGGTCCCCTGGGCGGCCCTGGCGCTCGGGCTGGTCGTAGCGGCCGGGATCGTCGTCCGGTTCGTGGCCCGCTCGCACCTGTGGCTGGACGAGGCGCTCACCGTCAACATCGCCGGGCTCCCGCTGTCCGACCTGCCCGACGCCCTCCGGCGGGACGGGTCACCCCCGCTGTACTACGCCGTCCTCCACTTCTGGATGGACCTCTTCGGCACCGGCACGATCGCCGTGCGGGCGCTGTCCGGCGTCTGCTCGGTGGCCTGCCTGCCGCTGGCCTGGCGGGTGGGCCACCGCGTCGGGGGACGGACGGCCGCCACCTCGGTGCTGGTCCTCATGGCCCTCTCCCCCTACGCCGTGCAGTACGCCACTGAGGCCCGGATGTACTCGATGACGATGCTGCTCGTGCTGGCCGGAGGACTGGCTCTGGCCAACCTGCTCGAGCGCCCGTCGTGGGGCCTGGGCGCGGCCGTCGCCCTCCTGACCGGCGCGCTGCTCCTCACCCACTATTACGCCCTCTACACCGTGGTCGCCGTGGGCGCGGTGCTGCTCTGGCACGCCTGGCGGGGTGAGGAGCGGGCCGCCGCCCGCCGGTCGTTGCTGGCCATGGTGGCGGGCGGGCTCCTGTTCCTCCCCTGGGTGCCGATCCTGCTCTACCAGGCCGCCCATACCGGCGCGCCGTGGGGCGACACCGGCCGGGGCGTGCGCACCGTCATCGACACGCTCGGAGTGCTGGTGTCGGGGTACCGCGACGCCGGGCCCGTCCCCCTTCTGCTGGCCGTAGGGCTGATCGTCCTGGCCGTCTTCGGCCGGGCCGTCGGACGTCGCCGGTTCGAGATCGACCTCATCGGCCGGGAGCCGGGCCGGACCCTGGCGCTGCTGACGTTCGGCGGGCTGCTCCTGGCCGTGGCCGTGTCGGACCTGACCGGCGAGGCGTACACACCTCGCTACGCCTCGATCGTCTTCCCTGGCGTGCTTCTGATCGTCGCCCTCGGCGTGACGTCGTTCGGCGACGCCCGCCTTCGGCTCGGCGCCCTGGTGGTGATGGCCACCCTCGGCGTCGTCGGCATCAAGCCGATCATCCAGTACGAGCGGACACAGGCGGCCAGCGTGGCCCGCCACCTGCGGGAGAGCGCCCAGCCCGGCGACGTCGTCGCCTACTGCCCCGACCAGCTCGGCCCGTCGGTCAGCCGCCTTCTGCCCGACGACATGGGTCTCACCCAGATCACCTATCCGAAGGCGCACGGTCCGAAGTTCGTCGACTGGGTCGACTACGCCAAGACGATCCGCCGCACCGACGTGCTGCCCTTCGCCCAGATGCTCCTCGACCGGGCGGGCCCGAACCACAACGTCTGGCTCGTCTGGTCGATCGGCTACAAGTCGCTCGGGCCCCGCTGCGGGCAGCTCCTCCACGCCCTCGGGGGTTACCGGCACTGGGGCGACCACGTCCGGGTCGCGTGGTGGAGCCCCGAGAAGATGGGCCTCATCCGCTTCGCCCCCGGCGACCTCTACACCGGCCCGTTCTCGGAGCGCTGCCTCCGCCCGCCGGGCTGCTAGTCCCAGCCAGACTCGGGGGGCGCTTCCCCCTCCCAGCGAGCGGACCAGGCGCTGGATCGCCTGAAGGTAGAGGCCGTAGCGGGCGCGGAGGCGTTCGGCCGGCCAGGCCGCCGGGAGGAGCGCGTCGGGGAGCAGGGGGTCGGTCCGGAGGTGGCGGAGGGTCGCCGCCGCGGCGGCGAACACCCCGGCGGCCCACTCGGGGGCGCGGCGACAAGATCGCCGGGCTCCTCGGGGGCGGCGGCCAGCAGTTCGGCGCCGCGGGAGCTCCAGGCCGGGAGGTCCCACAGCTCACCGGCCAGGGCGGCGGGGTCGTCGTCGGGCCGGGCGACGAGCCAGCGGACCGGCACGTCCCCGGGCGGCTTTCGCCGCCCCTGTCGGGAGGACACCGTCGGCTCCCCCGGCCGGCCGAGGTTGTCGGGCCTCAGCCAAACTCCCTCCCGCCACTGGGCGAAGCGGGCGTCGGCCAACGCCCGCCGCAGCTCGATCCGCTCCGCCGCCGCCCGGCCGGAGCTGACGACGACGGCCATCCGCCAGTCGCCCGTCCAGGGTCCGGCGGGGGGATCGAGGGCGTCGTCCTGGGTCCGCTGGCGGGACAGCAGCCCGGCGCCGATCAGCCGGTAGTGCCCGTCCTCGGCGGCCAGCTCGCCGGCCGCCACCATCCGCGACAGGGCCACGCGGGTGGTTCCCCCGCTGATCCCGAACCGGCCGCACAGTTCGACCAGGGCGGCCGCCGACAGCCGGGGCGGGTGCGTGCCGAGCAGCACCGAGGCCACGACCGAGCGGGCCGACAGCGGCCGGAGGCCGAGGGCCGGGAGCAGCTCGGGGCGTCGAGCCCTGTGGTCCGTCACGTGACTTTCTGGCACATGACCTTCTGGATATTACGTTCTTGCATCGTCTGATTGATTCTCGTAATATAGCTCCATGGCCTTCACTCGGGAGCTTCACCTGCCTCCCCCGACGCATACCATGCTGCCGCCTCCCGACATCCTCCCGGCGGTCCTTCCCACCGACCGGCTCGGCGCCAAGGGCGTGGCCCGCCCTGACCTGCGGGAGCGGTACCGGAGGATCCCCGACGCCCGCAACGCCGTCACGGTCGTGTCGGCCCTGCTCCAGACGGTGGGTGTCGTGGTGGCGGCCGGTGTCGTGCACACCTGGTGGGCGTATCTGGGCGCCTTCTTCGTCATGGGTCGGGGCCACTGCCAGCTCAACATCCTGGGGCACGAGTCGGCCCACCGCCTGCTCTTCTCCCGCAAGTGGTGGAACGACCAGATCGGCCGCTGGCTGCTCGGCTACCCGGCTCTCCAGGGCACGCTGAGCTATCGCCGGGCCCACATGGCTCACCACCGCGACGAGATGGGCCCCGAGGAGCCCGACGCCGGCCTCTACGCCGGCTATCCGATCCCACCCGACTCGTTGCGCCGCAAGCTGACCCGGGACCTCTTCTTCATCTCCGGGTGGAAGAACCTCCGGGCCCTCGGCCACGCCGCGGCCAGGGCCGAGCCCAGTGCCGGCCGCACCGAGGCCCGCCAGGTCATCGCCGTCCAGGTCGTCCTGTTCGCCGCCGCCGTCGCCTGGGGCCGTCCCCTGCTGTACCCGGTGTGCTGGCTCGCGTCGTGGATGAGCATCTGGAAGGTCTCGAACCGGCTGCGGGCCATCGCCGAGCACGGCGGGATGGCCCGCAGCGACGACCGCCGGCTCACCACCCACCACGTCCGGCAGGGGCCGCTGGCCCGGTTCCTGATCGTGCCCTACAACACCGGATGGCACCTGGCCCACCACGTTGACATAGCTGTCCCATTCCGAAAGCTACCGGCCTTCCACGCCGAGCTCGTCGGCTCCGGGTGGGTGGTTCCCGACCTGGAGTACCCGAGCTATTGGGCGTTGTGGCGCAAGCTGGCCTCGGGCGAGCAGAGGGAACGGATGAAGGCCACGCGCCCGTCGCCGGTGGGGTCGGGCAGCAGCTTCATCCCCGGGTAGTTCGCTCCTTCGTCGCTGGGTGCTTCTCAAGGCGCCGCCGCTAGCATCGGGCGCCATGTATCCAGGACAGTGGGCCCACGTCACTCCGGACAAGCCGGCCGTCGTCATGGCCGGGACCGACGACGTCATCACCCACGCCGGGCTCGACGAGCGCTCGACGCGCCTGGCCCGCGTCTGGCAGGACACCGGCCTGCGTCCCGGCGACGGCGTGGCGCTGTTCATGGAGAACCACCCGCGGTTCCTCGAGGTGGTGTGGGCGGCCATGCGCTCGGGCCTGCGGATCACGCCGGTCAATCGGTACCTGGCCGCGGCCGAGGCCGCCTACATCGTCAACGACTGCGACGCCCGGGCCGTCGTGACCTCGACGGGGATGGCCACGGTGGCCACCGAGCTGCTCGATCTGATCCCCGGGTGCAAGCTGCGGCTCTCCGTCGACGGCGTCGTCGACGGCTGTGACTCCTACGAAGACGCCCTGGCCGCGGCGTCGGCCGCTCCCCTCGACGACGAGCCGCTCGGGCAGCTCATGCTCTACAGCTCGGGCACGACCGGTCGACCGAAGGGCATCATCCGGCCCCAGCCCCCCCGCTCTGCTCGAGAAGGCCTGGGCGCCCTCACCGGGCTCGGCCCGCTGTTCGGCATCAACACCGAGTCGGTCTACCTCTCCCCCGCCCCGATCTACCACGCCGCGCCGCTGGGCTTCTGCCTGGCGGTGTCCAGCCTCGGGGGCACGGTCGTGATGATGGAGCACTTCGATCCGCTGCAGGCGCTGGCCGCCCTGGATCGGCACCGCTGCACGCACAGCCAGTGGGTCCCGACGATGTTCTCCCGGATGCTGAAGCTTCCCGAGGAGGAGCGCACCCGCTTCGACCTCTCGGCCCATCAGGTTGCCATCCACGCCGCCGCACCCTGCCCCCGCCCGGTCAAGGAGGCCATGTTCGAGTGGTGGGGCCCGATCATCTACGAGTACTACGGCGGGTCCGAGCTCAACGGCCTGACCTTCGCCCCCCCGCAGGACTGGCTGGCCCACCCCGGCACCGTCGGCCGGGCGGTGCTCGGCCGGCTCCGCATCTGCGACGAGGAGGGCAACGAGATGCCCGCCGGCGAGCCGGGGCTGGTCTACTTCGAGCAGGAGGCCGCGCCCTTCTCGTACCACAAGGACGAGACCCAGACGCAGTCATCGCGCCACCCGACCCACCCGGGCTGGACGGCCCTCGGCGATGTCGGCTACGTCGACGAGGAGGGCTTCCTCTTCCTCACCGACCGGGCCACGTTCATGATCATCTCGGGCGGCGTGAACATCTATCCCCGGGAGATCGAGGACGTCCTCGTCATGCACCCGCTGGTCGACGACGTCGCCGTCATCGGCGTGCCCAACGAGGACATGGGCGAAGAGGTCAAGGCGATCGTGCAACTGGGGCCCGGCGACGAGGGCACCCCGGAGCTGGCCGCCGAGCTGCTCGCCTTCTGCCGGGAACGGTTGACGCACTACAAGTGCCCCCGGTCGGTTGACTTCGACCCCGCCCTCCCGAGACTGCCGACCGGCAAGCTCTACAAGCGGATCCTGCGCGACCGCTACTGGGGCGAGCGTCAGAACCGTCTCGCCTAGTTGTCGATCCTGTAACGGCGGCAGGAACTCACCGCCCATCGTTGAACCATCTGGGCGTTCGGTCAGAAATGTTTCGGCTGGGGCGGCCGGGACTCCAATCCCCCGGAGACACCAAATGCCAACCCAGTCGCTTCGGCGCGTTCGATCGCGCCCCCCTTGGATGGTGTGCGCCATCGCTGTCCTGGCCACCCTGTTCGCTGCTGCCACACTTGCTCCCGGCGCCACCGCCGGCGACGGCCCCGAAACCGACCCCGGCGGCAAGGTCGTCCCGCCCGCATCGGGAACCTGGATCGGCACCTACGAGGAACACACCGGTTCGCAGCAGGCGAGGATGAACCGGGTGCTCGACGTCGAGAAACTGATCGGCGACAAGCTCGACCTCGACCATGCCTACGCCGCCTGGACGTCAACCTGGCCCGGCTGGAAAGCCAAATGGGACGTCGAACACGGGCGCGTCCCCTTCGTCTCGTGGGCCAAAGCGTCGACGTCGACCATCAACTCGGGCCGCTATGACGGGATGATCAAACAGCGGGCGAAGGCCGTGAGGGACTTCGGTCATCCCATTCTGCTCGAATGGTTCTGGGAGATGGACGGGGCCCGCAACCGGCACATCGCCAAATCCCCCGCCTCGTTCATCGCCGCCTGGAAGCGCCTGCACAAGATCTTCGATCAGGCCGGCGCCACCAACGTGTCGTGGGTGTGGTGTCCCAACGCCTGGGGCTTCGCCACCGGCGAAGCGCAGAAGTACTACCCCGGCGACAAGTACGTCGACTGGATCTGCGCCAACGGCTACAACTGGGCCCCGGCCCGGAAGGGCGACGAGTGGCGCTCCTTCGAGCACGTCTTCAAGCCCTTCTACGACTGGGCCGCCGGCCGGGGCAAGCCGCTCATGATCGGTGAGTTCGGGGTACAGGAACGGCGGTCGGGTGAGAAGGCGCAGTGGCTGCGGGACGCCGCCGACGTGCTGAAGACCAGGTTCACCGAGATCAAGGCGATCGTGTACTTCAACGTGAAGAAGCGTTACGACTGGCGGATCAGTACGTCGTCGGCCCGGAGCGCCTTCCGCCACCTGGCTCGGGAGATCAGCTCCGACTAACCCAGGTGGATGAAGGGCACGGCCGCTTCCGGGGTGAGCACCCGGAACCCGATGCTCTCCTCCAGGAACAGCTCCACCGCCTCCGATCCGTGGGTGACGTAGCCGAGAGCCATGTCCTGCCCGCAGGTGAGCTCGAAGTCGTCACCCCGGATCGAGAGGACGATGGCCCCGTCGAGGGCCGGAGCCCATACCACCGGGCCCCCGAGGATGAGGCGGAGGTGCTCCAGCACCGGGTAGCCCCCGTACTCCGTGGTCTCGATCACACCCGTCCAGCAACGGTGCCCGAGCACGGCGGCGTAGGGCCCGTCGATGCCGCCCTCTCGCAGCTGGGAGACCGCCCGGGCGACGAGCTTGGGGTACTCGGCGTAGTTGTCCCCGATCTCGATACCGGGATAGGGCGACGCCTCGGCCATCCCGATGATGTGGGCATCCTTGAAGCCATCGAAGACGATGTGGTCCTCGGCCAGGGCGGCCTGCCGGGCGGCCTTGACGACCACGCCGAGGTTCGGATCGGGGCGACCCCGGTCGATGTCGTCGAGGTCGGCCCGGGAGATCTCGAACGCGTGGCGCAACTCGACGAGCGGCTGGACCGCCCGGAGCCCGGCTTCGACGCCGTCGACCGGGCCGGGCAGCCGTTCGAGGCGCCCGACGCTGTCGGCTGAGTAGTCCCACCCGTGGGGACCGGAGAAGTCGACGACCTGGCGGGCGGCCAGGAAGGTCCGCAGGGTGCGGGTCGCCTCCTTCTCGATCTCCGTCCAGGCGGTGTCGGAGATGGGAGCGAGCTCCCGGTGCAGATGGCTCATCGATCGCTCCTCGTGCGCAGGCTTCCGATGCCGAGTCCAGGAGCACTTCCGGGCCGAGCCCCATTGGACTCTCCCGTGGAACCCCCCGGAGCCTCTTCCCGGCCGGTGATCGAACCTTCGGTGAACAGGTACTGCCGGAGGAACCGGTCGAGCTCCGGGTCGCGGCGTCGGAGCCATTCCAGCGCCATGGCGGCGTGCTCCTTCTCCTCGTCGCGGTTGTGGGCCAGGATCGACCGCAGTTCCGGGTCCTCGGTGGCGTCGACGCGCTGGTCGTACCAGTCGACCGCCTCGAGCTCCTCCATGAGCGAGACGATGGCCCGGTGCCGATCCATTGTTTCGGGCCGGAGCCGTTCCTCCGCCTCGTGAAATTCCGCGCTGTTGCTGCCCATACCGTTTGGTTACCCGCAACCTCTGACGGGTGAACCAGTCTCAGCTGGCGCAGACCGTGCCGGAGGTGGGGGGCCGTCCGTCGACGATGTAGGCGTCGACGAGGCGGCGGACGCAGGCCGAGTAGTAATAGGCGACGTGGTCGGCGCCGTTGCGGAGCACGAGGACGCCCCGCTCCAGCTGGCCGGCCAGCGCCTCGGCCCAGGCCTGGGGCGTGGCCGGGTCGCCGGTGGTGCCCACCACCAGGATGGGCGGGGCGCCGGCCGCTCGGGTGGGCCGCGGTTCGAGGGTGGAAGGCACCGACCACATCCCGCAGGACAGGGCCGCCCAGGTGAACACCGGCCCGAACACCGGCGTTTCCGCCTTCGACGCCTCGGCCAGCGGCGGGTAGGCCGACACCTCGCGGGGGGCGGGATGGTCGAGGCAGAGGATCGACTGACGGGCGTCGGCGGCGTTGCTGGCGCCGGCGTTCTGGTAGTTGCTGGCCAGCGTGGCCAGCGGGGAACCGTCGCCCCGCTCGGCGGCGGCGAGAGCGTCGCCCAGCGACGACCACCGGGAACGGGCGGTGAGCCGGCTCATGATGCCGCTGACGAAGGTGTCGACGCCGACGGTCCGCCCGCCGGAGGCCTTGAGGGGCTGGGCCCGGATGCGGTCCATGAGCGCCAGGAGGGCGGCGGTCCGGTCGGGGTCGGCCGGGCGCCACCGGCAGGACGTGTTCTTGGCGCACCAGTCGAAGAACGACCGCAGGGCCGCCTCGAAGCCCTTGGCCTGGGCCAGCGTCATCTGGTCGAGGCTGAGGCTGGGGTCGATCGGACCGTCGAGGACGAAGGCCCGGACCCGGTGCGGGTAGCGGTCGGCGTACACCGCGCCGAGGAGCGTCCCGGCCGAGTGGCCGATGAACGTGAGCTTCTCCTCGCCGAGGGCGATGCGGATCCGCTCCAGGTCCTCGGCGGTGCTGTCGGTGCCGACATGGCGGAGGATGTCGCCGCTCCACCGGAGGCACGCCTCCCCGGCGGCCCGGTAGGCGTCGGCCAGGGCCTGCTGCTCCTCGGGCTTCGTCGGGGCGGGGTCGAGGGTCGACCCGCCGCCGCCACCTCCTCCGGCGCCTCCGCCCGTGGCCTTCGGGTCGGAGCAGTGGACGGGAGCGCTGCGCTGGATGCCGCGGGGATCCCACGACACGATGTCGAAACGGTTCTGGAGGGTGGCGGTGAGCGAGCGCAGCTCATGGGGCAGGTCGCTGACGCCGGAGTTGCCCGGGCCGCCGGGGTTGAACAGCAACGACCCGATCCGCCTGGCCGGGGCGCGGGCCGGTTTGCGGGCCAGGGCCAAGGTGATGGTGGGGCCGGCCGGATCGTCGTAGTCGCGGGGCACGCTCAGGTTGGCGCACTGGAGCGCGCCGCAGGCCTTCCAGGTGAGCCCGCCCGAAGAGGCCGCCGGCGGCGAAGCGGCCCCGGGGTTGGTGGCGGTCGTCGAGGCCGGCGCCGCCGTGGTGGTGGTCGGGGCGGTGGTGGTGGTCGGGGCCTCGGTGGTCGTCGTCGGAGCGGTCGTCGTGGTGACCTCCACCGCCTGCTGATCCCGACCCCCGACGCCCCCGTCGCCCGAGCAGGCCGCGCCGGCCACGAGGGCGGCGACGACCAGCAGGCGGCTCAGGCGGTGCACACATCCACGGTACCGGCGCCGGTGCCGGCCCCCGCCTCGGGTCGGCCACGACGCACCATACGTCCCGACCCTCGACATAGAGAGTGTGTACTAGCTACTATCAGGGCCAAGGGCAGTGTGTGCCCACTCCTCTTGAAGGTTGCGCATGGCGATCGAGAACGGTTCTCGGGGGCTTCACCAGCCTCCCGGAAGGCAGGAGCGGCGCACGCGGCGGTCCCCGCAGGAGGTCCGGGAGCTCCTGCTCGGGGCAGCCCGGTCGACCTTCGCGGCCCGGGGCTACGCCCGGAGCAGCACCCGGGAGATCGCCGACGCCGCCGGCGTGTCCGAGGCGCTCCTGTTCCGCCACTTCGGCACCAAGGCGCACCTGTTCGAACTGGCCATCCTCCACCCGTTCCACGGCTTCATGGACGCCTACGTCGAGGGTCGTCCGGCTGACATCACCGACGAACCGCCCCCGCCCGAGGTCCCGAGCCGCGACTACGTCGAGACCCTCTACGACCTCCTCTCCCAGAACCGGGAACTGGTCATGGCGCTGCTGGCCGCCCGGGCCTACGAGGTCGACCTCACCGCCACGCCCGAGCTGTCCGACGCCCTCGACCGGCTCCAGGCCCTGGTCGAGGTGGAGCTGGCCCAGCGGGGCCTGACCGGCGTCGACGTCCCGGTGACGATCCGGGTCACGTTCGCCATGGTCGCCGCCCTGGCTGTCTTTTCCGATTGGCTGTTTCCCCGTGACAAACGTCCGTCCCGGGAACGGATCGTGAATGAGATGGTCCAGTTCATGGTGCACGGCCTCGCCCGCGGTGGACCGGTGACCGTATGACCGACAGGTATGCTGGCGAAGCAATGGCGGAAAGTTCGGCGGCCAAAGCTGCGAAAGCCAAACCGGGAGCCGCTCGTCGAGCTCCCGACGAAGTGCGCCGTCTCCTCCTCGAAGCGGGCCGCTCCCTGTTCGCCGCCAAGGGCTACGCCGGGGCCAGCACCCGCGACATCGCCCTCAAGGCCGGCGTCTCCGAAGCGCTCCTGTTCCGCCACTTCGGCACCAAGGCCAAACTGTTCGAACGGGCGATCCTCGACCCGATCAACGAGTTCATCCACGACTACGTCGACGAGTGGAAGGCCCGGTCCGTCGCCGACCACACCCCGGAAGGGATCTCCTACGCCTTCGTCGACGGGTTCTATCGCCTCCTGTCGGAGAACCGCGAGCTGGTCCTGGCGCTGGTCACGGCCCAGGCCTACGAGTCGATCCAGGAACTGAACGACGCGTCGCCGCTCAGCCGGCTCCTCGACGAGCTCGAGACGGTGGCCGGCCGGGAGGCCGAGCTGCGGGGCTTCGAGTTCGACGTCCAGATCTCCACCCGGCTCGTGGCGGGGATGGTCATGTCGATGGCGCTGCTCGACGAGTGGCTGTTCCCCATGGGCAAGCGGCGGCCCAGCCGGGGGCGGATCACCAACGAGATGGTGGCCTTCATGCTCCACGGCCTCGCCCACCGCGAGGTCGCCCAGGAGCCGGCCGAGGCCAGCGGCTGAGGTTCACGCTTCTAACCTGACGGCGTGCCCGACTTCGCCGACTCGACCACCACCGAGCTGGAACGCAAGCTGATCCCCCTCCGGTGGGCATCGCTCACCGAGACTGTCACCTACTGCATCCTGTTCTTCTTCTGGGTGACGGGGAACCGGCCGGGGCGGCTGCTCATGGGGTCGATCCACGGGATGGTCTTCCTGGGTTTCGCCGCCATGGTCCTCGGTGTCCGGGCCGACATGGGCTGGACGTGGAAGTACGCCATCACCGTCATCGTCCTGGGTCCGATCGGGTCGGTGATGGTCTACGCCCGGCTCCGGCGCGAAGGGGCCCCGACCGCAATCTGACGGCCCTGTCGCCAGCCCGGCGATTCCGCCTCGCGGAGCAAGTGCGCCTCGCGGAGCAAGTGCGCCGCGCGCCGCTCAGGTTGAGTCCGCCGCCAGTCGATACCCCGCCGAATGCGTCGCGCCGCCGCTTCCGTCCTCGTCACCCTCGGCCTCCTGTCGGCCGGGGTGGCCTGGTGGGCGCTGGCCGCCCGCGTCACCGTCCTCGACCCCGACCGGTCGGCCCGCATCGCTGACACGCTGATCGATCAGGCCGTGATCCGCGACGCCGTGGCGGAGGGGCTCGGCACTGCGCTGTTGCGGGCGCTGCCGCCGGGAACGCCGATCGACCCGCTCGAGATCGAAGCCGCCGCTCAGCGGGCGCTCGACGACCCGCGGACTCAGAACGCCCTGCGGACGACGGTGCTCAGCTCCCATCAACGAATGATCGGCCACTACGACGGGCCGGTCACCGTCGATGTCACCCCCATCGGCGCGGCGGGGCGCGACGCGCTGATCGCCGCCCGGCCGGAACTGGCCCATGCGCTTCCCGAAGCGCCGTCACTGTCGATCGATCTGCCCACCTCGAAGTTGCCGAGGATGGCGTGGCTGCCCGAGCGGACACGGGAGCTGGGCGCCCTGGCGCTCTTCCTGGCCGTGACCTTCCTCGGCCTCGGCCTGCTGGCCTCCTCGGACCGGCCCGGGGTGCTGTCGCGGGCCGGGCGCTGGGCCCTGCGGGCCGGCGTCTTCTGGTTCGCTTTCGGCTGGGCGCTGCCCTGGGCCATGACCAAGATCGACGAGCCCCGCCTGGCCGCCTTCGGGGCGCTCGGCGTGGCCACCGTCGGTCCGATGATCGCCCCGGCGGTGCTGCTCGTCTGCACCGGCATCGGCGCACTGCTCGGCGCCCGGGCCTGGCGCCTGGCGCTGGCCGCCCTGCCCTCCGCCCCACCCTCCGGCGGTCCTGGCCGGCCCCGCCCCGCCCCGGGCCCCGCCTGGCCCGACTCCTCGGGACCGGGTTCCTGGGATCCGATCCCGTCCCTCCCGCGCTACCGCGCTCCCCGCCGCGGCCGCGACCGCGTTCCCACCCCGACCGGCGCCACCGACCCCTACGACCGCCCCGACCCCCCCGGCGAACGCTCCACCCGCACCTGGCGGGCCTGACGCCCCGGCTGTCTACCCCTCCGTCAGCGGCACCTGGATCCGTGTGGGCGGCCTCACGGGCCGGTACGTGCACACGTTCACGCCGGTGGCCGCGGTGACGGTGGAGACCAGTTCGAGCGTCCGCATACCGCCGTCGTCGGGGAAGATCCGCTTGCCGCCGCCGAGGAGCACCGGCTCGATCATGAGCCGGAGCTCGTCGACCAGGTTCTCGCTGAGCAGGGTCTGCACCAGCCGGGGGCTGCCCAGGACCACGAGCTCGCCGCCGGCGGCCTTGTGGAGCTTCGAGATGTCGGCGACGGCGTCGTCACCGGGGATGAGCTTCGTGTTCCAGGTGAGGTCGTCGTCGCCAAGCGTGCTGGACACGACGTACTTCGGAAGGGTGGTCATGAGGCTGGAAAACGCGTCGCCGGCCCGGCCCGACCAGGCGGCGGCGAACGCCTGCCACGTGTGCTTCCCGAACAACAGCGCAGCCGCGCCCTGCATCGCCTCCCCGAAGACGGGCCCCATGACTTCCGGATCGTAGAAGCGGTGTGACCAGCCGCCGTGAGCGAAGCCCCCGTCGGTGTCCTCCTCAGGCCCGTTGGGGGCTTGCACGACCCCGTCCAGGCTCATGTACGCAACGACCACGATCCGCACAGCACTCCTCTTCCACTCAGTCAGTCGCCGCCGGCGAGGACTTTACCGTCGCGGACAACCGTGATGGCGAAGTTGGGGCACTGCTGGGCGATGGAGATCAGGTCCACCTCGGAGATCGTCGTCGGGTCGAGGACGTCGGCCTGGCCGGAGGCGTTGAGCTCGAAGACGGTCGGGGCGAGGTAGATGCAGCGCTGGGCGCCGAGGCAGAGGCCCTCGTCGACGGTGACCTCGAGCGCCACGGTGCTTCAGACCTTCTCGTACACGACGTTGTCGGACGCCCACCGAGAGAAGAAGCCCTCCGGCATCTGGCCGCTGGCCTCCCACTGCTCCCGGTCGCAGATGTAGTCGAGCCACGTCACGATCTGGCCATGGCGGATTTCGAAGCTGCCCATCAGGTCCATCGTCACCTTGACGCCGTTCATGGTCCAGGTGTCGCGCCGCTGGGTCAGGACCCAGTCGCCGTCGGCCGCCGCCCGTAGCACGTTGCACTCCATGTGCTCGCAGGCGATGAACTCCATGAACCAGTTGAGGAAGTCCTCCTGGCCCTCGATGAGGCGCTGCGGCTTGTTCTGGTAACGGATGTCGTCGGAGATCAGCCCCATGAGCTTCTCGATGACCTCCGGGTCCTTGTGGGTGATCGCCCGGTCGATCGACCCCAGGAAGTCCCGCACCAGCGCCACGTTGTCGTTGCTCATCCGATCCCCCTGTCGTAGCTCTCGTCCTCCCGGTCACGGCGCCCGGCCGTGAAGGTCTTCACCATCTCCCCGAAGTCGCCGGCCAACGGCACCACCGCGTTCCAGTCGTGCACGACGACCCGCTGCACGATCCCCCACCGGCTCGCCCGCCGCTCGAAGCGGTCGAGATAGCGACAGGCGAACAGGTCGAGCCAGCGCTCCCCCGCATCGTCGGTGCGCTCGTGGTAGGCGATGCAGTACGTCTCGGCGCTGGCACCCGCCCCGTCCTCGGTGCCCTCGACCTCGATCAGGCAGTTGTGGACGGCGTGGGTGGTCGAGCGGTAGGCGTCACGCAGCAGCGGGACGATGAAAGCGGCGAACGCCTTCCCGTCACCCTGGTAGACGCCGTGGTCGTCGGACGCTCCCTCGTGGTAGACGGAACGGATCAGGTCCTCGTCGAGACGGTCGATCCCCCGGCAATAGCGCAGGAGCAGCCGCTCGATCTCCCGTTCGGCCAGGAGCAGGGCCAGACCCTGATCGGTCGGTGTCGTCATCGAACCTCCCGCAGAAGACCGGTGCCGAAGGCCCGCACCCGGGCCAGGGTCGGCTCCGACAGTCCGTAGCCGGCGGCATTGGCGCCGGACGAGGTGTGGTAGGCGAAGAAGGCCCGGTTGGTCTGGACGTAGTGCCCGTCGAAACCGAACCCGGCGCCGCCCACGTAGCGTCCGCCGGCCCGCTGCCCCAGCCTGCGCACCCGGGCCCGGTTGCGGCGCCAGAACCCCCGGCAGACCACGAACACCCCGAAGGGTGTGCCGGTGAGGAGGTGTCTGGCCGCCGGCGTCTGGAGGAACGACGACACCGGCCGGGCCGGGCTGGCCAGCCAGGTCGGCGACCCGATGAGTACAAGGTCCCAGGCCTCGTCGAGGACCGACTCGTCGAAGCGGACGGGCACGGGCCGCTCCAGCAGGCTCGGCAGGCTGAGCTGCACTGCTCGGCCCATGAGCGGCCGCAGCGGAAACTCCGGCGATCCGGCCGCGAAGTCGAGCCGGCAGGTGCGGGCTTCCCACCCGGCGTCGATGCAGGCCTTCTCCAGTTCGTTCGCCGCCCGCTCCGTCTGGGCGGTGAAGGAGTAGTAGACGATGAGCGCCCGCCCCACCGTCACCGGCCTCCGCGTCGGACGGTCACCGGCTCGCCCGGCCGAGCCGTACGGTGCTCGAGCGTGATGCCGAGGGCGACCGCGGCCTTCTCCACATCGGCCACGACCTGGCTGGGCGCCCGAACTCCCCCGTCACCGACGCCCTCGCCGTCGGCGAGGCGGGCGGCCAGGTGGGCGACCGACCGGGCGGTGAAGCCGTACACGTCGGAGGTGGCGGCCGTTGTCGTCACGGCCCCGAAGCGGCCCCACACGGTGGCGTCGACGGCGAAGTGACCGTGGGGCCGGCCGTCGTCGGTCTCGGGCAGCCGGGCGGCCAGCCGCCGCAGGGACGACCGGAGGTCCGACCGGGAGAGGGCCCGCTCCGCGCCCCGCACGCCCCGCCCGACCAGCCCGGCCGCCGGCGACACCAGAAACGCCTCGATCGAAGGAAGTTCGCAGTACCGGGAGACCACGACGGGATCCGGCACGGCCATGCGGACACCCGACCCGAAGGGCAGCATCCGGGGCGCCCCGCCGGCCGGCACCCGCCTGAGCGCCCCGCCCTCCACGATCACCGCGCCGCCCGCCGTGATCTCGATCTCCGAGAGCAGCGTGCCCCGGCTCGGTCGCATCCCCCTGATCCGATAGGCGAGGGTGAGGGAGGTGGCCGGGCCACTCCCCTCCGCCGTGGTCCGGGCGTCGGCGATGGCGCAGGCCGCGGCGAAGTCCCCGGGGACGGCCGAGCCGCCCGCCGCAGTAACCAGGGCGATCCCGCGCTCTCGGGCGGGCCCGTCGAGGCGTTCGACCAGCCACAGGCAGAAGAGGGGCTCCCCGGTGGTGTCCACGTAGTGGACGCCGGCCCGCACGGCAGCCTCGGCCACGGGGCGGCCCGTCAGCGTGGCCGGGCCCAGGCAGTTGGCCACCACCGCCACCCCGTCGAAGGCGGCGTCGAGCGTGCCCGGCCGGTCGAGGTCGATCGTCCGCACCTCGGCGCCGCCTATCTCCCCGGCCAGCACGTCGAGCTTGGCCCGGTTCCGCCCAGCCAGCACGACCGGTAACCCGGCCGCGGCCGCCGCCAGCCCGACCCTGGTTCCTGTCGCCCCGGTGGCGCCGACGACGCAGATGGCCTGGGTCACGATCCGAGCCTCCGTCCTGAACCGGCGTTCCTTTTCCGCTCTATCCCGGTAAACGAACGCCAGAAGCGTACGAGCGCGCCGTCAGTTCGAACCGGCGTTCCATTTCCGCTGTATTCCGGTAAACGAACGCCAGAACGAGGGGGCGGCACGACGAACCCGTCCGCCTACCGGCCCTGGTACTTCGGTTCGCGGCGTTCCTTGAAAGCGGCGATGGCCTCGGCGAGGTCGTCGGACGCCATCGAGGCCGCCTCCAGGGCGAACGACAGGTCGAGCACCTCGGTCGCCCGGGCCCGGAGCACCTGGTTGAGGGCCCGCTTCGTGCCCTGGACGGCCAGCGGCGGGAGGGCCGCCATCCGGGCCGCCAGGGCCCGGGCGGCGGGCAGGACATCGTCGGGCCCGTCCACCAGATCGGTCACCAGCCCCATGGCCCAGGCCTCCTCAGCCTTGAGCCGGTCGCCGGTCAGCAGGTACCGCTTGGCCCGCAGGATGCCCACAGCCGACGGCCACACGACGCAGCCGCCGTCGCCGGCGACGAGCCCGATGTTCACGTGGGGATCGGCGATCGAGGCGGTGCGGCTGGCCACGATGGCGTCGCAGCCCAGCGCCACCGTGGCGCCGAGCCCGATGGCGTCGCCCTGCATAGCCACCACGATCGGCACCGGCACGTCGCCCAGGAGCCGGAACAGCAGACGGCCCTCGTCGACGCCCCGGGTCCGGGTGGCGACGTCGGCCCGGCAGGCCATCATGAGCTCGAAGTCGCCGCCGGCGGAGAACACCTTGCCCGTCGAGGCCAGTACCACCGCCCGCAGATCGGTACGGCTGCGAATGTCGAGCAGGAGCTCGGTGAACTCCTGGTGCAGCGGGAAGTCGAACCGGTTGAGGACTTCGGGGCGGGTCAGGGTGATCTCGCCGACATAGCCGTCGACGCTGAAGGACAGGGTGTCGCTCATCTAGCCGTGGGCTCCCATGGCAGCCAGCAGGGCAGCGGCGTCGAAGTAGTCGCGCCAGGCCACGATCTTTCCGCCCCGGACCTCCATGACGCCACAGATCCGGGGCGTCAGGTTCTCGACGCCCGACGAGTCGAAGTGGTGGTCGATCCGCTCGGAGAACACGAGGTCGCCGCTGGTGGCCAGGCCCCGGATCTCGGCCGTGATCGACTGGATGTCGGTCAGCGCCTGGATCCCGTCGATCAGGGCCAGGGCGGCGGCCTTCCCCTCACAGGGCGGCAGGCCCGAGTTCTCGTAGACGCAGTCGTCGGACAGGAAGTCGTCGTAGGCGCCCCGGAGCTGGGCGTAGGTCCCGCCCTCCCAGGCCCGGAAGAACTCCGTGACGATCTTGAGGTTCTCCTGCTCGTTCATGTGGCCCCCTACTCCGATTGGCTCGCCGGGACGGGTGTGAAGCGGACGGGGAGCGACTCCGGGCCCCGGGCGAAGAAGGCGTCGAGCCATCGCATGGGCGTCTCGGGGTCGAGGTGGAGGTCGGGCAGGCGCTGGAACAGGGTCCGCACCGCCGTCCGCAGCTCCATTCGGCCCATGGCGCTGCCCACACAGGCGTGGATTCCGAAGCCGAAGGAGAGATGCCGCCGCAGCGCCTTGGGGTCGCGGTCGATGCGGAACTCCTCGCCGTCGGGCAGGTAGTCGCTGTCGCGGTTGGCCGAGGCGTACATCACCCGCACCTTGGCGTCGTCCGGGATGGGGCAGTGGGCGATCTCCGTGTCCTCGGCGGCGCAGCGGAAGAGGCCCTGCACCGGCGGCTCGAACCGCAGCACCTCCTCCATGGCGTTGTCGAGCAGCGACCAGTCGGCCACGAGCTTGGCCCGCTCCTCGGGGTGCGCGCACAGGAGATAGACGGCGTTCCCGACGGCGTGGGTGGTGGTGTCGCTGCCCGCCACGAGGAGGATCTGGCAGGCCATGATCAGCTCGACGTCGTTGAGCTGGCGCTCCTCGTAGGGCGAGAAGATCAGCGCCGACAGCACGTCGTCGGGGACGTCCTTCCCGTCGCCGGCCCGCGCCCGGCGGCGCTCGATCTCGGCCATGAAGTACTGCGACAGCTCCATGAGGGAGTTGAACGACTGCTCGTAGGACTCGGGGTTGCCCCCGAAGGCCTGGATCGTCTCCTCCGTCCAGCGCCGGAACAGCGGCCGGTCGGTGGCCGGGATGCCGAGCATCTCGCAGATGCCGCCCATGGCCACGGCGTTGGCGTAGTCGGGCGCGATGTCGACCGCCCCGGCCGGGGCGAACCCGTCGATCAGCTCGTCGCAGATGGCCTGGATCCTGGGGGCGACGAGCTCGACCATCCGGGGGCTGAACCCCTTCCCCACGATCCGGCGCTGCCGGGTGTGGTGGGGCTCGTCGGCGTAGATCAGCATCCCGATCCCGTCGAGGGCCACGAGCCGCTCGGGGCCCGGCCCCTGCCCGCTGGCGTAGAGGGCGGCGTTCTGGAGGACGTCGACGCAGTCCTGGTAACGCATCACCGACCAGAACTCGGTGGTCGGCCGGGCCACGAGCGGGTTGGCGTTGAGCTTGTCGACGTCGACCGACTCGAGCACGTGGTGATGGACGGGGCAGGTCTTCCGGAGCCGCTCGTAGTGGGGGTAGGGGTCCTTCTTGACCGCATAGGCGTACGGGTCGTAGTCGCTCATTCCGCTGTTCCCCTCCACCGGGTCCCCTGCTCGACGGCGTTCGGCCTTCAGGCTACGATGCCCGATCGGTCGGAGCAAGTGCTCACTCGCTATAGGGAGGGCCGGTGCGGACAGCCAGCAGACCCGTCGTGACGGCGCCGGCGGTGACAGGCGTCTCGACCGCTCACCGCTCCCCCACCATCTGGCTGTGGGCGGCCGCCGGGGCCGCCTCCACCGCCGTCATCCTCTGGGGCTTCACGGCCTGGATCCTCTCCCCCGACTTCAAGACCAGCCCCCAGGGCTCGGACCCCATCTCCGACACCAAGCTCCTGGCGCTCCACCTCTTCGAAGGCGCCGTCTTCTGCGGCGGCCTCGTGATGGTGTGGAAGTTCCTCCTGCGGGACCTCCTGCGGGAGCGCCGGTTCACGTTCGACGGGATGATGATCGTCGCCGTCCTGCTGATGTACTTCTACGACCCGCTGGACAACTACTTCAACTACACGTTCAGCTACAACGCCCACTTCCTGAACTTCGCCTCGTGGGCCCGCTACATCCCCGGCCTGCAGGCCCCCAATCAGAACCTCTTCCCCGAGCCGTTCCTGGTCATGGGGGGCTTCTACGCCATCTTCATGTTCGGCGGGGCGGTCTTCGGCTGCTGGTACATGCGCCGGGTCAAGGCTCGGCATCCGGCCATGACCAACCTGGGCCTCTTCGCCCACCTCTTCCTGGTGGTGCTGATCCTCGACGTCGTCGTCGAGAACGTCTTCATGCGGACCCAGTTCGCCGCCTACCCCGGCACCGTCGAGCAGTTCACGCTTTTCGCCGGGAAGTACTACCAGTTCCCCCTCTACGAGCCGTTCATCATCGCCCTCTACGTGTCGGGGATGACGGCCCTGCGCTGGTTCCGGGACGATCGGGGCCGGTCGATCGCCGAACGGGGTGAGGAGACCCTCCGAATCCCGGCCCGGGCCCGCACCGCCCTCCGGTTCTTCGCCGTCACCGGTTTCATCCATGTCTGGTTCGTCGGCGCCTACTTCGGGCCGTACAACTTCTTCGCCCTGAAAGCCGACACGTTCCCGCCCATGCCCTCGTACCTCCGGGCCGGGATCTGCGGCCAGGGGACCGACTACGCCTGCCCCAGCGACTCGGTGCCCATCCCGCACGACAAGTCGCTGCACATCGCCCCCGACGACCCCCGACTGCCGGAGGACGTACGGGCCCGGCAGGGGCTGCCCGGCCGGTGACCCGTCCGGCCGTGACAGAGCCTCCCGGGGGTGCGACCATGGACCTTGACGGGGGGTTCAGCGCGGATTAGCGTGTAAGCACTCGCTCCATAAGGGTTGGATGACGGGTGGAGCCGTGGGGGGGACGCGATGGCACGCGCCAGTTTGGACATCCGCGGAATCCGGTGGATCGCAGTACTCGGGGCGGCTCTGCTCGTCGCCGGCTGCGGCACCCGGCTCGACGACGCCCGCATCGAGGCTGCGGCCGGGGTGGGGCAGAGCGCGGACAGCACCGAGGTCGGGACAGGCACCGCCGACGCGGTCCTGGGCGATGCAACGTCAGGCCTGACCGCCGATGCCGGCGCCGCCACGACCGGTGAGGCCCAGACCGCCGCCACGCCCGCCGCCGGTGGCGGGTCAACCGGGGCGGGCACGCCGGGTGCGGCCACCGGGGCAGCCGGATCGGGGGCGGCGACGAAGTCCGGCGGAGCCTCGAGCAGGACCGCCAGCGGCAGCGGCGGAGGCGCGGCGGCGTCGGGCAACGCTACGGGCTCGGGCGGCGGGGCCACCGCCACACCGGGCGCGACGCCCACCCCGGGCGCCGGCGGAGGTCCCGCCCAGGCGGCGGCCAGCAAGCCGCCCATCGTCTTCGGCCACATCGGTGACTACAGCGGCCTCATCGGCACGCTCATGAAGGGCGGCGACGTCACCGCCCAGGTCATCGCCCGCTACGTCAACGACAACGGGGGCCTCGACGGGCACCCGATCAAGGTCATCGTCGGCGACGCCGGCGGCGACCCGGCCCGGGCGCTGTCCCTCACCCGCGACATGGTGGAGAACAAGGGCGCGGTCGCCTTCATGGCCACGCTCATGGTGTTCTCCGGCTACGGGCCCCGGGACTACCTGGAGTCGAAGAAGATCCCGATCATCGGTGGCGACGGCACCATCAATGTGTGGCTCGAGAGCCCGATGTACTTCACCAGCTCGGCCAACTTCCCGGGGATCTCCTATGGGGCCATCAAGGGCCTGGCCGATCTCGGCAAGAAGAAGATCGCCATTCTCCACTGCGTCGAGGCCGAGCAGTGCAAGACGTTCCACGACACGGCCGTGGCCAAGGCGTCGAGCCTCGGCGTGAAGATCGTCTACGACGCCCAGGTGTCGCTGGCCCAGCCCGACTTCACCGCCGAGTGCATCCAGGCCCAGCGGGCCGGAGCCGACGGGGTCATGACCGGGGTCGACGGCCCGTCGATCGTCCGCCTGACCCGTTCCTGCGCCCAGCAGGGCTACAAGCCGCAGTACATGACGGCCAGCCTGGCCGTGATCGAGTCGATCACCAAGGATCCCAACCTCGAGGGGCTGATGTCTCCCCAGGGTGTGTTCCCGCACATGGCCACCGACCTGCCGGGCCAGAAGACCTTCCGGGCCGCCATGGGCAAGTACGCCCCCGGTGTCGAGATCACGCCGGCGGTCGCCACCGTGTGGACGGGTGGTGTGCTCCTCCAAGAGGTCGGAAGGAAGCTGCCGGAGGGCAAGGTGTCGTCGGCCGACTTCTTCCCCGGTCTGTACGCCGTCAAGGCCAACACGCTCGGCGGCCTGGTCGGCCCGCTCACCTTCAACGCCGGGGGCACCGCCAGCGAGGTCCGCTGCGTCTTCTACATCCGGATCGTCGGGGCGAAGTGGACCGCCCCGTTCGGCTCCCAGCAGCACTGCTTCTAGGTCCACGGATCGAGGATACGGAGCGAACACCATGGAACTTGGTCGTTGGTTGCGGTTGGCGTGGGACCGGGCGGCCGCCCTGGCGCTGATCGGTGTCGGGGTGGTGGCGCTGATTCTCGGCTGGGTGGGCGTGAGCGGTGAGGCGTTTCCCGCCAAGCAGCTGCCCTACCTGATCTCCGGCGGTATCGCCGGGGTGTTCATCCTCGGTCTCGGCGCGCTCTGCTGGCTGTCGGCCGACCTGCGCGACGAGTGGACCAAGCTCGACCGCATCGAGGACGCCCTGAACCGGCTGGCCGACACCCCCCTGGTCGATTTGAAAGCCACCGAGGAGCACCAGTCCCGCCCGCAGCCGTCAAAAGATCTCGTCGAGGCGTGAGCGGGTGAGCATCGCCGCCGGCCGTCCACCGCTGTTCAGCCGCGCCGACCGGCTCCGGGTCGGGACGCTGCTGGCCGTGGGGGCCGTCGTCATCGCCCTGTCGTGGTTCTTCGCCGCCGGCCGGCCCGACGCCGGCGACCAGCTCGTCTTCGTGAGCCTCTCGCTCGTCGGTGCCCTGCTGGGGATGTCGGCCACCGCCGGCCAGCTGCTGCGGGGACGCCGGGCCGTTGGCGCCCGCACCCGGCTGCTGCTGGGAACGGCTCCCGCCGGCCCCAGCGAACCGCTTCTCATCGTCGAGACTGTCGCCGGGCCCAACGCCAAGTGGTTCCACCGCTCCGACTGCCTGCTGGTCGAGGGCCGCCACTGGCCCGCCGCGCCCCTGTCCGCCCACCTGGGGGCCGGCCGCAAGGCCTGCCCCGCCTGCCAGCCGCAGCCGGGGTCGGGGGTGTCTCCGAAATGAAGACCTACCTGCCCTTCATCGTCGCCGGGCTGACCAACGGCTCGATCTACGGCCTGGCTGCCGTCGGCCTGGTGCTGACCTACAAGACGTCGGGCATCTTCAACTTCGCCCACGGCGCCCAGGCCGCGCTGGCCGCCTACCTGATGTTCGAGTTCCGGGAACGGATGGACATGCCGTGGCCGGTGGCCGGGCTGCTGTCGCTGCTGCTGGCCGGTGTGGTGGTCGGGTTGATCCTGGAGCGGGGCGCCTACCTCCTGTCGACCACGTCGGTCGCCGCCCGCGTCACCGCCACCGTGGGATTGCTCGTGTTCATCCAGGGCTGCCTCATCGCCGTCTTCGGCAAGGCGTCGCTGGCCATGAAGCCGTTCCTCTCCCAGAAGCTGGTCAGCCTGCCGGGCGTCAATGTGCGCTGGGAGCAGATCATCATCGTGGTCGTGGCCCTGGTGGCGGTGGGTGGGTTGTACCTGTTCTTCACCCGGGCCCGGCTCGGGCTGGCCACCCAGGCCGTGGTCGACGACCCGGCGCTGCTCGGCCTGGCCGGGACGAGCCCGACTGCCGTCCGCCGGTTCGCCTGGCTGGTCGGCTCCTGCTTTGCCGCCCTGTCGGGCATGCTCCTCACGCCGTCGGTCACGCTCGACGCCCGGCTGTTGACGCTGCTGGTGTTCTTCGCCTTCGGCGCCGCGGCGGTGGGCGGCTTCTCGAGCCTGCCGCTCACCTACGTCGGCGGGATCGGGATCGGCATCGGCGCCTCGCTGCTGACCAACTTCCTCGGCGAGCAGCAGCTGACCGGCCCGATCCAGGCGTTGCCGGTCAACCTGCCGTTCGTCGTGCTGTTCGTGGCGCTGCTCGTGACGCCGACCAGAAAGCTGGTCGAGCGCGGCAGTCAGGTCGTGCGCCGCCCGCTGGCGCCGCTGGCCTTCAGCCGGCGGGTGACGACGGTGGCCACCGTCGCCGGGTTGGGGCTGGCGCTGGTCATCCCCCACGTGGTCGGGGCCAAGCTGCCGATCTACATCACCGCCCTGGCCTACGTGATCCTCTTCGCCTCGCTGGGGCTGCTGGTGCGGACGTCGGGCCAGGTCTCGCTGTGCCACATCGCCTTCGCCGCCGTGGGGGCCTCCACCGCCGCCCGGGCGGTGGGCGAGGGGTTCCCCTGGCCCCTGGCCGTCCTGGCCGGCGGTCTCGTGGCCGTGCCGATCGGCGCGCTGCTGGCCATTCCGGCCATCCGGCTGTCGGGCGTGTACCTGGCCATCGCCACCTTCGGATTCGGCCTGGTGATGCAGCGCCTGATCTACGCCTCCATGTTCATGTTCGGCGGGACGTTCGCCATCCGCTCACCCCGTCCCCGCCTCGGAGGGCTCAACACCCACACCGACGTCGGCTACTACCACGTCGCCCTGGCGGTGACCGTCGCCTGCTGCGCCCTGGTGGTGCTGATCCGCCGGAGCCGGATGGGCCGCCTGCTCCGGGCGTTCGCCGATTCCCCCACCGCCGTCGACGCCCACGGCACGAACACCAACGAGCTCAAGGTGCTGGTCTTCTCGGTGTCGGCCTTCATGGCCGGCGTCGCCGGTGCCCTCACCGGGCCCATCACCGGGACGGCGGCCGCCGCCTCCGGTGTCGACATCGGTGGTTTCGACTTCTCGGTCTCCCTCCTGCTCATCACCGTGTTGTTCGTGGCCGGCCGCCAGCCGATCTTCTCGGCGGTGGTGGGCTCGGTGCTGGTGGTCGTCATCCCCAGCTACGCCACCGGCGAGACCGCCCAGACCTGGAACCCCATCGTGTTCGGGGCGCTGGCCATCGTGGCCGCCATCGTCGGCGGGCGGTCGATGGTCGAGTGGCTGCGGTCGTCGCGCCGGCTGCGGGAGCGGGCCGCCGAGGGGAGTCCCCTGCGGGAGCGGGCCGCCCGGCCGGAGATCCCGGCCCTGGCCGGCGGAGCCTCAGCCGTGGAGGTGACCGCATGAGTGAATACTCAGAGTTCATTCGACCTCGGAGATCACAGCATGAAGTCTGAGTATTCATTAGCCGCCGAGGCGCTGGCCGTGCCGCTGACCGACTCCCCCGATCTGATCGTCGACGACCTGACCGTCCGCTTCGGTGGCCTGGTGGCCGTCGATGACGTGTCGCTGCGGGCCCGGGGCGGAGTGATCACCGGCCTGATCGGCCCCAACGGCGCCGGCAAGACCACGACCTTCAACGCCTGCACCGGGCTGAACTCGCCGACGGCGGGAACCGTCCACCTCGGTGAGCGCCGGCTCGACGGCCATTCGTCGGCCTGGCGGGCCCGGCTCGGGCTGGGCCGCACGTTCCAACGGATGGAGCTGTTCGACACCATGACGGTGGCCGAGAACATCCGCCTGGGCCGGGAGGCGCTCCTGGCCGGCCGGCGGCGGTGGACGGGGCGGCTGTTCGGCACGCCGGCCGAAGGCACCGTGTGCGCCGACGAAGCCACCCGGGCGATGGGGCACTGCGGGATCAGCCATCTCGCCCGCTTGACGGTGGGCGACCTGTCGACCGGGCAGCGCCGGCTGGTGGAACTGGCCCGGGCGATGGCCGGCGGGTTCCGGTTCCTGCTGCTCGACGAGCCGTCGTCGGGCCTCGACGTCAACGAGACGGAGCAATTCGCCCGCATCCTCAAGAACCTCGTCGAACGGGAAGGCATCGGCATCCTCCTGGTGGAGCACGACATGGCCCTGGTGCGGGCGGTGTGCTCCTACATCTACGTCCTCGACTTCGGGCGGCTCATTTACGAGGGGACCGCCTCCGACGTCCTGTCGGCGGAGATCGTCAAGGCCGCCTACCTCGGCTCCGAAGCGGCGGACGTGGAGGTCTAGTGCCTCCCCTGGCACCGTCCTCCGGGGGCACGCCGGCCAGGAACGCCGCTGGCTGCGTCGTCCTCCTCGACAGGGGGTTCGCCCTGCCTTCGTCGTCGTCCTTGCCAGCGACGCCCCTGGCTCGGCCTGCCCCTCGGCAACGGCACCAGGGGAGGCACTGATGCTCGAACTGCGGGGGATCACCGCCGGCTACGGATCGCACACCGTGCTGCGCGACGTCAACCTCGTCATCCCCGACAACGCCGTGGTGGCCCTGCTCGGACCGAACGGGGCCGGGAAGACGACGCTGCTGCGGGTGGCATCGGGGCTGCTGCGGCCCTCGGCCGGCCGGATCCTGATCGACGGGGTCGACGCCACCGGCTGGCCGCCGCACCGCCTGTCCCAGGCCGGGGTCTGCCACGTGCCCGAGGGGCGGGGCATCTTCCGGGCCCTGTCCGTGAAGGACAACATCCGGCTCCAGGCCAACGGTGACCTCGACCTCGACCCGATCCCGGCCGTGACCCAGGCCTTCCCCCGCCTCGGGGAACGGCTGGCCCAGCGGGCCGGGACCATGAGCGGCGGCGAGCAGCAGATGCTGGCCCTGGCCCGGGCCTACGTCGCCGGGGCCAAGACCGTCCTCCTCGACGAGGTGTCGATGGGCCTGGCGCCCAAGATCATCGACGAGATCTTCGAATACCTGCACCAACTGGCCAGCCAGGGCGCGGCGCTGCTGCTCGTCGAGCAGTACGTCGCCCGGGCGCTCGAACTGGCCGACTTCGTCTACATCCTGAACAAGGGCCGCGTGCAGTTCGTGGGCGAGTCCGACGAACTCGGCGAGGAACAGATCCTCGCCTCGTACCTCGGTGTCTGACCATGGGGGGTCTGATCGCATGAGACGTGCCGTCATCCTCATCGCCGGCCTCGTCGCCGTGACCGCCGGGGTGCTGGCCCCCGGGATGCCGGGCGACCCGGCGGCGCACGCCGCCCTCGACCCGGGGTCGCGCTACCAGGTGGTGGCCCGGGCCGACGCCATGGCCATCGAGTACCTCAACACGGCGGCCCCCGTCTTCGCCGAGAACGCCATCATCTACGGCACGCCGGCCACCGCCATCTCGGCCGTCGACTCCGTCGGCCAGTCCGGCGCCCTGGCCGCCGCCCCCTACCCCGGCGACGTGATGATCGGCATGCCCGACAACGGCAAGGGCGTCGTGGCCGGCCTCGGCGGCCCGCCGGAGCTCGTGCCCACCTACCCCTTCGTCGTGACGAGTAGCCACCCGATCAGGCCCGACTCGATCCAGGACCAGAGCGGCAACCGGCTCGAGGCCCACAGCTCCCAGCACGCCTCCCGGAGCGAGGCCCGCAGCGGGCTGATCACCGGCGACGTCCTGGCCGCCCTCCAGGCCCAGGCGTCGAGCGCGGTGGCCGTCGATGACGTCACCGGCAAGCTCGAGCGCGGTGGCCGACTCCCGCCTCGACGCCTTCAAGCTCACCGACAACCTCCAGATCGGCAAGTCCACCGCCCACGCCAAGATCACCCGGGAGGCCGGTCAGGCCGCCGTGAAGGAGTCGTCGTTCACCATCGGCTCGATCACCGTCGGGCCCATGACCCTGTCGTACTCCGACAAGGGGTTCCAGGCCGGCGACCAGTCCCCGCCCAGCTCGGAACCGCCGGCCGGGTTCTTCGACTCGCTCAAGCCCGCCGGCATCACGGTCGAGTTCCTCCCGGCGGCGGGTACGGACACGTCGATCGAGTCGGCCGGTTTGAGGATCAGTCAGGTGCAGCAGATGGGGCCGGCCACCCAGCGGGTCTCGTTCACCATCGGCCGGGTGAGTGCCCGCATCGACGGGGAGGCCGCCCCGGCCAAGGACGACCTGCTCGACGACACGCTGCCGGCGTCCACCACGTCCGACTCCTCCGATCCGTCGGCCGTCACCGCCCCGGCCGGCGAGCCGGCCCCGCCCGCCGCGGCGACCGAGGTGACCGTCGACATCGGTGACGCCGCCACTTCCTTCGTCGTTCCGGTCGCCCCGAGCCTCCCCGACCTCGCCAGCCTGCCGCCGGCGCTGGAGGCAGCCGCCGGTTCGCCCACCGGGACCGCGCCGGCGCCGCCGGTGGGGGCCGCCGCGCCCCGGACCGACGTCCGGCTGGCCAGCCCGGCCGCCTCGGTGGGACGGGGTCTGCGCGACGACGACGTCGCCGGCCTCTACGTGGCCGTGGGCGCGGCCGCCGCCCTCATGGCCCTGGCCGGCTTCCTCCTGCCCCTCCTGGGTGGCCGGCGCGTGGCCGCGCCCGCCGCGTCGGTACTCAAGCTGCCCTAATTCAAACCGCCGCCGGCGCGGTCACGGAAGTACCGCGCCGCTCCGGGGTGCAGTGGGACCGGGTCGGTTCGCTGGTCGGCCGGCGGTGGGATCCTCTTGGCTGCCGGGTGGACGTTGTCGCCGAGGTCGTCCTTCCGGTCGAAGAGCAACTTGGTGAGGTCGTAGGCCAGTTGCTCGCTCATGCCGGCGTTCACCACCAGCAGGTTGGGTACGGCGATGGTCGGTGTCGGCCGGCTCTGGCCGTTGGCCCGGTCGGCCGGGATCTCGGCGGCGTCGTAGATCGGCCCGAACTCCGCCCGGAGCGGGGGCAGCAGGTCGTCGAGGGCCACGAACGCAACCTTGCCCTTGAGGCTGGTGACGAGGTCCGTGATGCCGGGGGTGGCCAGACCCCCCGACCAGACGAGCGCCTCGATGATGCCGTCCTTCATCCCCTGAACGCTCTCGGGCAGGCTCAGGGCCTGGCGGTCGACGTCGCGGCCGGGGTCGAGACCGGCCGCTTCCAGGAGTCGCAGCGCGATCACCTCGGTACCGGAGTTGGGTGAGCCGGTGGAGACCCGCTTGCCGCGCAGGTCGGCGATGCGGTTCACGCCGGCGGAGCGGCGGGCGAGGACCTGGGTGTAGTTCGGGTAGAGGCGGGCCAGCGCGGCGATGGGCTGTTGGTCGGTCACGGTGTCGGCGGCGCTGTCGGCCAGAGTGAAGGCCAGGTCGCAGTCGCCGCGCACGACGCGCTGGAGGTTCTCGACGCTGGCGCCGGTCGGTTCGGCCGTCGCCCGGTGACCGGGCAGGGACCGGGAGATCTGCCGGGCCAGCCCCCCGCCGAGTATGTAGTACACGCCGGTGGTGTTGCCGGTGCAGAGGGAGAGCCAGTTCCTCCCGCGATACGCCACGCCTTCTCCGCCGGGTACGGCGAGGACGACACCGATCAGGACGACAACCGCTACGGATGTGCGGCGTCGCCCGAACAGCCGGACCCGGCTCACAGCCGGCGGCCCGGCCCCACGGGCCCCACCACCGTGCGGTGTTGGCCGAGAAGTGAGTTCCCGCTCACACGCCGCTCCGGCGGCGCATGTGCACCACGATGCCGAGGGCGAGGGCGCCCAGGCCGAGGAGCGCGGTGCCGGGTCGAAGGTAGAGCAGGAGCACGGCGGCCGCGCCGCACAGCAGCCGTTCGGCCGGCCCGGCCCGGCCGATGAGCCAGCCGCCGGTGGCCACGGCCAGGGCGGCCACCGCCAGGGCCGAGACGGCCACCGCCAGGACGATCTCCCCGGCGGGGGCCTGACCGAGCAGCGCCGCGCCGTCCGGCGCCAGGACGAAGGCGAACGGGACGAGGAAGGCGGGCAACGTGTACTTCCAGGTCATGAGCATGGTGCGGTAGGCGTTGCCGCCGGTGATGGCGGCAGCGGCCACGGCCGACAGCGCGGTCGGCGGGCTGACCTCCGAGAGCACCGCGTAGTAGAAGATGAACATGTAGGCGGTGGCCTTCGTGAGGTCGTCGGCCGTACCGCCGGCGGTCAGGACGCCGATGAGGGCCGGCCCGACGATGGCCGCGGCGATGATGAACGACGCCGTGACCGGCACGGCCAATCCCAGCACCATGACGGCGACGGCCGACAGCAGCGCGGTCGGCGGCGAGGTTCCCGGCGGCCACGTCGACGATGAGGGTGCTGGCATTGAGACCGAGGCCGGTCAGGGTGACCACACCGACGATGATCCCGGCGGCGGCGGTGGTGGCCGCCACCGGTAGCACCCCGGCGACCCCGGCGGCCAGTGCCGCGGCGGCCCGGGCGGGGCCGAGCCGACGGTCGGGATCGAGGAACGACAGGGCGAAGGCCAGCAGCGTGGCGTAGACGACGGCCTTGAACGGTGACTGTCCCATCGCCATCAGCACGACGATCAGCACCAGGGAGGTGAAGTGGTAGCCGAAGCGGGCCAGGAGCCGCCAGGGGGACGGGAGCGCGACGTCGACCGCGTGGGCGCCGAAGCGGCGGGCGTCGATCTCGATGGCCAGGAAGATCCCGAGGTAGTACAGCAGCGTCGGGACGAGGGCGTAGACCAGCACCTTGAGGTACGTGATCTCGAGGAGCTCGGCGATGATGAAGGCGGCGGCCCCCAGCGTGGGCGGGGAGAGGATCGCCCCGATTCCGGCGGCGGCCAGAACCCCGCCCGCCGCCTCGGCCGGGTAGCCGGCCCGGCGCAGGATGGGCCACGAGACGGACCCGAGCGAGACGGTGGTGGCCACCCCGGAGCCGGAGACCGTTCCGAGCAGGAACCCCGCCAGCGTGACCGTCCGGCCCGGGGCGGCGCGCGACCGCCGGAAGGCGGCGAAGCTCAGATCCATGAAGAACCGACTGGCCCCGGAGTGCTCGAGGACCGCGCCGTAGATGGCGAAGAGCACGATGTAGGTGGCGGCGACGTCGAGCGGCACCCCGTAGATGCCCTCCGTCCCCATGTAGAGCTGGGCCACCAGACGCTCGGGGCCGTAGCCGCCGTGGGCGATCGACCAGTCGGGCAGGTACCCGCCGTAGTAGGCGTAGCCGAGGAAGCCGAGGCAGACCAGCGGGAGGACGGGCCCCACGGTCCGGCGGGTCGCCTCGAGCACCAGGATTAGTGTCGCCCACCCCATGACCACATCGGCGTTGGTCGGCGTGACGGTGCGACGGATGAACTCGTCGAGGACGACCAGCGGATACACCGCCACCACCACCGACGTGGCAGCCAGGCCCCAGTCGACCAAGCCGGGACCGTCCACCTGGCTCGGACCGTTGCCGGCGACGACGCGCTCGCCGCCCGGTCCCCCGCCGCCGACCGCGCCCTCGCCATCCGGCCCTCCGTCACGGGTCGGCCGGTACACCAGGAAGGTCAGGGGCAGCACGACGGCGAGAAACGTCATGCGGTACTGCAGCGCCGGCTGCGGCCGGAACACGGAGTACAGCACGTAGACCGCCAGCCCCACCGATACGGCCCAGACACCCGCGGCCACTGGCCCGGCCAACCGCCGGGGCGGCGCCTCCCCCTCACCCTCACCCGCGCCCTCGGCGACCAGGTTCTCGACCCGCTCGGTCACCGGGCGACGTTACCGCCCGTTCCTCAGCCCGATATAGCTTGCGGAGAATTGTGTGGAGGGACTGGGTCGACAGGTGTCCCGTGTGAACGACTGAGAACTCTCACGACGTTGCGCGCCCGCCTTCGGGGAGGCTGGCTGAAAGACCGTCCATGTGCTTCGCTGTCCACCACGCTCAGATTTCAAGCCATCGGGAAGTTGCTGAAACTGAGGAGCCGCCCGGCATGGAGCACTTCGACATCACCCAGACCAACCGCGCGGTCGAGCGGCTGCTCGACGTCACCGACAATCCTCGGCATCGCTATCTGCTGGCGGCCTACAACCGCCACCGCTACCTCGAGATGGCCGGGCGCTACGAGGAGCTCCTCGCGCCCGTCATGACCGTCGAGCACCCGGTCTACGCTTCTAGACTGATCGGCCGGTCGTTCATGCTCGACGGCGGCGATGCAGGTCGAGGCGCTCTACCGCGCTTTGTCCGACACCTATCAGTACGTCTTCTACGCCGAGGACGAGGTACTGGCGGTTGGGGACAACATGATCGCCAGCCGAGCGAGGAACTACCAGCAGTGCCCGGCTCGGCGCTCGCCGCCTGGCGTGCGACGTCGACGTGAAGGCCATGTACCTCACGAGATCGACATCGCCATGATCTGGCCCTATGCGAGCGCGGCCGGATGATCGGCGAAGACGTCTGGGAATACGACGATGCCGATCGCGACTTCATCAAGCTCGACCCCGCCGACGTGCTCGGCGTCGAGCGAGCCGCCGAGCTGCTCGAGCCGCTCATCAAGCCGCTCCCCCCGTTCTACGAATGATGAACATCGGGACCGGTTTCACCGACGCCAACGGCGCCAAGATCTATTACGAGGTCGCCGGGGGCGGACCGCCGCTGGTCTTCGTCCACGGCTACGCCCTCGACCGGCGGATGTGGGACGACCAGTTCGAGATCTTCGCCCCCCGCTACCGGGTCGTGCGTTACGACCTCCGGGGCTTTGGGCGCTCGGGCGTGCCCACGGCGGCCCCGTTCTCGAACCACGACGACCTCCGCCGCCTCTTCGACGTCCTCGGCATCGAGCGGGCGCACATCTGTGGCCTTTCAATGGGTGGCGGCGTCACGATCGACTTCGCCCTCGAGTACCCGGACCGCGTGCTCTCGGTCATCGTCATCGGCTCCGCGCTTCGGTGGCTTCGATGTCGACTTCGGCTCGATGATCCCGGCCATGATCGCCATGCAAACGGCTGGGCGCGATGGCGACCTGGCCGAAGCGAAGCGCATCTGGATCGAGTCGCCCCTCCTCGTGCCGGCGAACCGGGATCCTGCCGTCGCCCAACGCCTGCGCGAGATGGTCGACGACTGGTCGGGCTGGCAGTTGACGGGCCAGCCGAATCACGTGGACCCCGACCCGCCGCCGGCCCAGCGCCTCGGCCAGCTTTCGGTGCCGGCTCTCGTCATCATCGGTGGGCTCGATAACGAGGGCATACAGGGTGTCGCCGTCGAGATCGAGGCGAAAGCGCCGAACACCCGTCGAGTGGTCGTACCCAGGCGCCGGCCACATGACGAACATGGAGGCGCCGGAAGGCCGTCAACGACCTCATCGCCTCCTTCCTCGCCGAGCAGGAGCCGGCTCAGGCCTCGCCATAACCGCACCCCGCACGCGCCGCTGAAGCGCCGGGTCCAGCGAGGATGCGGCCGAGCTGGCGGTTGGGTGGGCTGACGGCGCCGAGATGCACATGATCGAGGTGCGCCCTCGGCGACCCGGTGCAGCGCCCGTCTCGATCGGTCTGATGTCGGATGAACTCTGGGTCAGAGCTGGTCGCACGCTCTTCGAGTTCTGGATATCGAAACGCCGCCCCGATCCGTGCGCCGTCTTGGAGGAGCTTCTCGAAGCCGTCTTCGCCGGCCGCATGGAAGAGGCCGGGCGGACCGACACGTTCGCCCGCATCCCGCTCCGCAATGGGCGAGCCATGACTATGGGTTCGGCACGCCTACCCATTCCTTGGTCTTGGCGCCGCCCGCTCCGATACGCCTCCTACGAGGCAGGTAGACCCGCGGCCCCTTTCTGCGCTCGGGGTTGCCTCCAGCCTTCTGCGTCCGGATCGTGCCGGTTGACCGGCACAATCGGGACGCAGAACGGCACTTATGCCGCCCATCCTGTCAAGGGATTTCGGGATATGCCGCCCATCGCCGGGGCGGGGTGTCGCCCCGGCGATCACGGCGGGTGACGGGTCAGTCGGGGTCGAGGGGTTGGGGTCGAGTCCGGGCGTGGCGGCCGTAGCGGACCATGGCGCCGAGGCGGGTGAGGTGGAGCTGGCTGGCGATCTCAGCCCAACTGGCGTCCTGGTCGCGGGCGTCAGCGACGAGATCGGGGAGGCGGCGGCGGGCATGGCTGATGAGCCGGCTGGCCGCAGCCAACTCGGCGGTGGCGTTGGTGTCGTGGTCTTGGGCGTAGAGCAGGCGGAGGCTTCCGATGGTGTCGTCAAAGACGACCGCCATCTCGTCGTCGACGATGTCGTGGGGGCTCATGAGCCGGCCTGGTCGGCGGTGATGGCGAGCCTGGTGAAGAGTTCGGCTCGGCCGGGTTGGTCGTGGTCGGCGGCGTGTTGGGCTTGGCGGTTCAGGATCGGGGTGAATTCGGTGGTGGTGGCGAAGAACCCGCAGGATTCGCAGATGGTCTCGAAGCTGCAGTCGAGTTCGGACGGTCGGGTGCACCAGCCGTTGCCGAGCATGCGGTGGTGGTCGGCTCTGACCCGGCGCATGGTGGGCCCTTCGGCGTCGGCGTCGAGGGGTTGGGCGTAGAGGGCTTCGACCTTGGCTGAGACGGCGTGGTACTCGTCGGCGACGGTGTGGTTGGCGATGCGGGCGTAGCGGATCGTCATCCGCAGGGTCCGATGCCCGAGCAGGGCGGCGATGGCTTCGAGGCGCATGCCCCGGTTGACGGCCTGGGTGGCCAGGGTGTGGCGGAGCTGGTGGGGATGGACGTGGGCGAGGCCGGCCCGGCGGGTGACCCGGTTGAGCATCCGGGTCACGATGTGGCGGTTGAGCGGCCGGCCGTGTTTGGTCAACAGCAGGCCGGTGCCGCCGTCGTCGTGGCTGGCCCGCCAGGCCTCGAGGAGCGGGAGGAGTTGGGGCAGGAGCGGGACGTAGCGGTCGTTGTGGAGCTTCCCGAGTGGGACCCGCAACCACCAGCCGTCGCCGATCTGGACGACGGCGTCGGACTCGAGGGCGCACAGCTCGCCGACGCGCATTCCGGTGTGGGACAACAGTTCCAGGACGAGACGGCGCAGCGGGTCGGGTTCGGCGGCTATGGCCCGGGCCAGGCGGGTGGCGTCGCCGTCGTCGAGGAATTTCGGGAGCGGCTCGTCGGGTCGGGGGAGGTCAGCAGCGAAGATCGGGGTGCGGGCGGGAGCGTCGGGCCAGTCCCACTCGATCATGCGGTCGAAGAACGTGCGCAGCGTCCCGAGTCGCTGCCGCCGGTAATTCGAGCTCACCAGGGTTCCCTTGCGGGTGACCCGGGCGCCCAGCGCAGTCTTGAACCCCTCGATCTCGGTCCGGCCCACCCGAGCGAAGGTCGTGGCATCGGGATGCTCGTCGATGAGGTAGCGGCAGAAGATGCGCAAGGTTGCGTCGGCCACCGTGACGCTCCCTGGGCGCAGCGAGTGACTGATCTGGTCGAGGTAACGGCCGGACGTCGCGGCCAGTCCCGGCGCCTGAGCGGTGATGATGCGCCACTCGACTTCCGATGAGGACGGGGCCAGCCCGGCGGCGACGAGGGCGGGGGCGTTCACCTGGTTACCTCCTCGAGCGCGGCGGGAGGCGTCGATGATGTCGGCCGCTCGGAGATACTCGGCCGCCAACCACTCGTTGGCCAGGTGGAGATAGACCCGGGTCGATTCCAGCGACCGGTGCCCGGCTTGGGCCTGGACGGCCTCGAGGGCCATGCCGGCTTCCCGGAGGCGGGTGAGGCAGGTGTGACGGAGTTCATGGCAGGTGCAATGGGGCAGTTCGGCCCGCCGCCGGGCGTTGCCCACGATCTTGTCCAACCCGTCCTCGCCCAGCGGCCGGCCCCGGCGGGGACCTTTCAGAGCCACGAACAGGCGGTCGGTGGTCGCTTCGGCCGGTCGTTCCAGATCGATGTAGGTGGCCACGGACCGGAAGAACCGAGCGGAGATCGGGACGAGCCGTTGGTGGCCGCCCTTCCCGTCGGCGATGAACACCCGGCGTTCGCCGGGGCGGAGGTCTTCGAAGCGCAGCCCGAGGACCTCGCAGCGGCGCAAGCCGCCGAGCACCATCGCTTCGACCATCGCCCGGTCCCGCCACGACGCAACGATCCGAACAGAGCATCGACCTCGGCGGGGTTGAGGATCTTGGGCAGCAGTCTCGGGGTCCGCAGCAGCGCCACCGGTCGGTGGCCCCGGGCGGCGGGTCGGCAACCCATGAGGGACCGGGTTGCGCGGGACGATCTCGCACATCACCAAGTAGCTGAACAGGCCCGACACCGTCGACAACCGCCGCTTGATCGTCTTGGTCGACAACCCCGCCTCGCCGTCCGCCAGACGGACGACCCGGCCGTCGCCGGCCGGGCGGCGCTGGGCGGTGATGAAGGCCAGGACGTCGCCCGAGGTCACCTCCACCGGGGGTTTGCGGACCACGGCGAAGAACATCCGCAGATCCGACGCCGTGGCCAGGACCGTGTTCGGCCGGGCCCGGTCCTCGACGAACTCCAGATACCGATCAAGCAGCGGATCGCCGAGGCGCACACGCCCAGCGTGACGATTGTCGATACGCACCAGAGGCTCCTTCCAGCCACACGGTCCGTCCCGATGACGAACCGCGAAGACCGTGAAGGATGGGCGGCATATCTACACGTACCGCCTGCTCTCGGTCGGTTTGCTCGGCGCAGCCAGCGCATCGGGGCATATGCGTCGTCACGCGAGCGTCCGTCGAGGCGCTGACCAGGTTCAGCGACATGAGAGAACGAAACTTTGGTCCATGGGCCGTTCTGATCGTCGTCTCCGGGCGCCTGCCGGCGTGTTGGTCCTGTTGTGCGCGCTGGTGACGTTCGGCTCGGGTTGTGTCCTGCGGACACCCGACGGTGCGACTCTCGGCGGCACCGACCTGCCGGCCGAGGCGGGCTCTCCCGACGATCCGATCCCAGCCTGGAGCCTGGCACACCAGGGGACATACGCTGGAGTGCAGTCGAGCGTCTTCACCGGCGACTCCGCCAAGCAGCGTCTTCGGTGCATCTCGTTGGATTTGGACCCCGAAGCCGCCGTCCCTCTTCCCGCCCACCGCCAACCTCGTGCACCCCGTGACGGGCGAGACCATCCCCCCTCCTCCACCGCTTTCGACCCTTGCCTCTGATGGTGGCCGCCAGCACAGCGGCTGTGCCCCAGCCCCGTCTCTGACCAGGATGAGCAGCCAGCCACTCAACACACTCTCCGCCCACCAACCCGATGGCCGGAAGGGTACCTACAGCTACGCCGCTGGGACGGTCGTCCCGGAGATCGAGCCGGTGACGGCAGAGTTCACCGACGGCACCACCGCGCCGGCCATGGTTAGCCAAGGGACGTTCATCGTGATCTACCCGCCCACCAAGAAGCTGGCCGCCCTGCGCCCGATGGTGCCCAAGTTCCCCGACTTGCGATGTTCCGTCGTCGAGGTGCCGACTCCGCCGATCCCTGGCAGCGGGCCGAGCTTCACGATCTACGGCGATGGTTGCCGCACCGGATACACAGTCAGATTCGCCCCGTTCGGGCGATAGAACCCTTCCGGCTCTCGTTCGGGTGATCCGGAAGGCGAGCCCTATCGGCAGTTGAAGGGCGGCCTGTCCGGCGCTCGTAGGCTTCCCGGTCGGGACGCCTGGAGCACGGAGCCGGCGGCTCTTTCGATGCGGGCGAAGGCCCGGTCGGAGAGGCGGTCGACGTGAATCCCGGCAAGCGCCCGCTTGAGCTTGGCTGAATTCGCCGCTTGCCGTTCGACCCAATCGAGCGTCGACTCGTCGTCCGACAGATAGGCCTCCAGCGGACCGGCGGCCACGTTGGCCAGGTCGTCCTCATCGACTGCTTGCTCGATCAACGATTCGAGCATCGCCCGACGGCGATGGTCATCCGGTTCCTCGAACCACAACTCCACAGCCCACCAATCGGCGTCCTCTTCGCCGCCGTGGGCGACTTACGGTGGTATGCCAGCCAGGCCCGGGCGATGACGTCGAGGCCGACGGCGTCGTGCAACTCGTCGAAGCGGCCCGCCTCGACGAGCGCCAGGAGTTCCGAACGGTCCTTCGCCACCCACTCAGGATGCCAGGGACGAGCAGTCTTTGACGGCTCTGCGGAACCGCTCAGAACGGCACGGATGGGCGGTCCGCACAGACCGGCGTTCCTGCGCAACGGACGTCTGTTGCGGAGGAACGCCGGTTGGCTGGAGAAGCCACCCATTGAGTGCAACCGGTTGCGCTCGACGAGTAAAGACGGCCGTCAATGCCGCTGCGGCGCAACCGGTTCGGTAGCCGGTGGGCTCTCGGCACGATCCGGCGTTCATTTGCGACACCCGTCTGTCGAAAATGAACGCAGGTGGTCGGTGGCCGCCCGGGACCGCTCGGTACTGCCGGATCTTGCGGGTGGCGATTCGGTCGTGGGGTCGGGAGGGGGCGGCGTCAGGCATAGAGAGAGTCGATCAGAGGGGCGTAGCGGGTGTTCACGGCCCGGCGCTTCAGTTTGGCCGTCGGGGTGAGGACGTCGCTGTCGGGGAGCCATTCCTCGGACAGGATCTGGAAGGCGGCGATCTGCTCGGAAGGCGGGACCGTCTCGTTGACCCGTGCGATGTGAGCGTCGACTTCGGAGCGGAAGGCGGGGTGGGCCACGACGTCGGCCAGGGTGGCATCGGGGAGATCGTGACGGGCAGCCCAGACCTTCGCCATCTCAGGGTCGGGGACCACCAGGGCGGCGACGTGGGGGCGGCCGTCACCGACCACGCAGGCCTGGCCCACCAGCGGGCATTCCTTTAGGCGGGCTTCGAGCCCGGCGGGGCTGACGTTGTGGCCCGAGGACGGCACGAGAATGTCCTTCAGGCGGTCGACGATCGACAGGTTCCCGCCGGCGTCGAAGCGGCCGACGTCGCCGGTGTGGAGCCAGCCGTCGGCATCCAGCGCTTCTGCGGTCCGTTCGGCGTCATGGAGGTAACCCCCGAAGACGCAGGGGCCACGGACCAGGATCTCGTCCTCGGCGCCGAGGCGGATCTCGACGCCGGGGACGGGCCGGCCGGTCGTGCCGGGGACGATGTGGTGGGGCGACCAGGTGCCGAGGCCCGAGGTCTCCGACATCCCCCACACCTCCGACAGGGGCACGCCGAGCGAGAGGAAGAACTCCGAGGTGCCGCGGGGGATGGGTGCCGCCCCCGTCAAGGCGATGAGGACATGGCCGAGGCCGACCTTCTCCAACAACGGTGTCACGTGCCGCCGGCGCGCTTCGGTGCACTCGGCGGCCAAGCCGGGATCGGTCCCGCCGTCGTCGCGTTCGGCCAGGAACACCCGCCAGCCGAGCGCCCGGGCGGCGGCGAAGCCGGAGGCACCGGCGGGGTCGGCGGCCGCCATCGCCTCCAGCGCCCCTTGCAGTTTCTCCCACAGACGGGGGGCGGAGAAGAACCACTCGGGCTGCACGGCGGCCATCGTCAGAACCAGGGCGGCGAGGTCGTCGCAGGTCGTGACGTCGCTGCCTTCGCAGACGTGGAAGTAGTGCGTGGCCAACCGTTCGGCGATGTGGGCCATGGGCAGGAACGAGACCTGGCGCAGGCCCTCCAGCGACCGGCCCAGCACCGTGCGGTAGGTGTCGACGGCGAAGGTCAGGTTGGCGTGGGTCAGCATCACGCCCTTGGGGTCGCCGGTCGTGCCCGAGGTGTAGATGATCGTGAGGAGGTCGTCGGCGGCGACGCCGCCGACGGCGGCGGACAGGTCGACGGCAGCGCTGCCGAGCAGGTCGTCGAAGGCGAGATCGCCGCCGGCTCCGACCGCGATCACCTTCTCCAGCTTGGGCAGCAGCGCCCGGGCCTTGTCGAACCGATCGGCGAAGGCCTCCTCCACGATGGCCAGGCGGGCTTCGGCGTGATCGGCGACGTAGGCGATCCGGTCGGGGGGCGACGAGTTGTAGATCGACACCGGTGTGCCGCCGGCCAGCACGATCCCCATGTCGGCCACGTGGAACTCCGGCCGGTTGCGCAGCATGAGCGCCACCCGTTCGCCCCGCTGGAGGCCGAGCCCCGCCAGCGCCCCGGCGACACGGCCGGCCCGCTCGGCGTACTCCGCCCACGTCAACGTCGGGGCACCGGGCCCGGTGCCGCCCCGCAGAGCCACGGCGTCGGCCCGGGCGGCGACCGTGGCGGCGAAAGCGCTGGCGATGGTCTTCACGAACCGCCCTCCTTCCCGGGCCGCTCCAGTACCTCGACGGTGCCGGCCGAGCCGTCGACCCGGCAGAGATCCCCCGTCCGCAGCGTCCGGGTCCCGTCCTGCGTGCCCATGACGCAGGGGATCCCGAGCTCGCGGGCCACCACGGCGGCGTGGCTCAGCAGGCCGCCGATGTCGACCACCAGCGCCTGGCACAGGAACATGATCGACGCCCAGCTGGGGTCGGTGGTGTGGGCGACGAGGATGTCGCCCGGTTCGACATCGGCGGTGGCAGGATCGGTCACGACCACCACCCGCCCTTCGACCGTGCCCGGCGAGGCGCCCGTTCCGCTCAGGATCGAAGCCGAGCTCACACCGCTGTCGGCCACAACCTCAGGTTCCGGGTCGCCCTGGAACATCCCCGGGATCCGGAGCGTGCCGTAGTGCTTGTGGCGGACACGCCGTTCGGCCACGAGGGCCCCGGGATCGTCAGGAAGACGCCCGAGAAGCTCGTCGGCGGTGAGGAAGAAGACATCTTCCGGGTCAGCCAGGACGCCCTCCTCGGCCAGGAGCGCCCCCAGCCGGCGGGCGGCGGCGCGGGCCACGTCGAGGCTCTGGAGGAAGGCCACCTTCCCCACGCCCCGCAACGGCAGGTAGGTGCGGGCCAGCCGCAGCACGAGTCGGGCCGGGGCCCGGCGGGCGGCCGGCAGGGCGGCCAGCAGCGCCGCCTCGGCCCGGCGCCGCGCCTCCACCCGGCCGGCTTCGGCCCCGGCGGGGTCGGCGTCGTCGCCCATGGCCCGGTAGCCGGCCAGGAGTGCCTCGATCGGACCGGGGTCCTCCCGCCACACCCGGCCGGAGATCTCGCCTTCGCCGGGGCCGTGGTAACCGTGCCGGTCGAGGAACCGTTCGAGGTCGAAGCGCCCCCGCGACATCGCCCACAGGTCCTCGACCACCGCCGTCTCCTCGTGGGAGCCCTGCCCGATCATCAGCGGGGCGCTGTCGACCCCGGCCGCTGCCGCCAGCCGGGCCAGCTGGTCGTAGACCCCCTGGATGCAGGCGATGAGCGCCGTTCCCTGGATGCTGACGTTGCGGCGGAAGCGGGCGATACCCGCCTCCAGCTGGGCCCGGGCGCCGGCGGCGTCGAGCTCCGCGGTGCGGGACAGCTCGGCCCGCCACCAGGCGTCGGTCTCCGCCCGGGTCCGGCGGACCACCGCCGGAATGGTGACGAACGTCTTCGGCAGCCGCAGCGCCACCAGGGGATACCGCCTCCGGGTCGGCCGGCTGACGAAGCCGGGGGGCACGAACCCGAGGAGCTGCGTGGCGATCGCCTCGGCCGACGTCCCCGGCATGCGGTCGCCGATCGAGGCCAGATAGTCGACCCGGGCGGCCGGACGGCCGTAGAAGATGTTGATGAAGCGGTCCTCCGGCCGGGCCGGGACCGCCCGCTCCACCGCCGGGATGGCGCCCATGGCGTAGAAGGCGTCGCGGGCGCCGAGCTCGCTGGCCGGGCCCCACACGCTCCAACCCAGCGGCGTGAGGACGCCGGGCATGGCCTCGGCCAGGTTGGCCGTGCTCCAGTGGGAGTCCGGCGCCGACCGGCCGTGGACCGGATCCCCGGGGGACGGGGGGTGTCCCCCCGAAAGACTGTCCATCAGTAGACGCGGCGGACCACGCCCTGCTCGGTGAGCGTGACGCCCTCGGCGCCGCGGTCGGTGCGGATCCGGTCGAACTCGTCGTAGGCGCTCATCGTCGGGGCCCGCCGCGCCCAGCCCATGGGCACCCAGAACCCGCCGAGGCGCTCGGTCACCTGCACCTCGAGCGGCTTCCCGCCGTCGAGCGTCAGGTGGGCGGCGGCGAGGAGACCACTGGCGTCGCGAGTCAGCCCCAGGCCGGTGATGGGCTCGGCCGCCTCACCCAGCCGGTAGCCCTCGGTCCGGTCGCTCCCGTCGGCCCCGACGAAGCGCATCACGGTGAAGGCGTGGTCCTCGAGGACGGCGGTCACGGCCACGTACTCGGCGATGCTGACCGACTCGTCGCGGTACCCCCAGGTGCGGTCGCGGATCCCGAACCCGTCGACCGTCACGTCGTGCCCGTCAACGGTGAGCCGGCCCTGCACCCGGGCGGCCTGCTGGAAGTGCTGGAGCGGCTCGTCGGGCAGGAGAGGCGGGATGACCGACCCCTTCGAGTAGTCGGCCACGGCGTAGAGCGGCGTGCAGGTCACCTCGCCGGCCAGAGTCGGGCCGTCGACCGTGATGAGCCGGTCGAGGTCGAAGGCCAGGGACGGGCTCTTGAACGAGTAGGGCTCGAGCGGCTCGATGATCTCGGTCGCCCTGCCTCCCACCGACAAGCTGAACCGGGCCCGGCGGCCCTCGGCGTTGGGTGACGTCGAGACGTGGAAGGCGCCGAGCACGTCCCCGCTCCGGTCCCAGAACCCCAGGAAAGCGTTGTCCCGGAAGGCGGGCCGCCCCTCGGGCAGCGGGTCGGTATGGATCGGCTCGGACAGAGGGCCCCAGGCGGAGGCGTCGGTTTCGCTCATGCCCGCATGCTAGCGAGTACACACTCCTATGGCTAGGGTGGTGCTCGTCCTCAGCGCACGAAATAAAGTGCCCGCACCGAACGCACAAGGAGGGGCGCCCGAATGGCGAAGTACCTGACGCAGGAGTGGCTCGACGAGTTCAAACGCGTCGCCAACGATACGCAGCCCGAGCGGCCCGGCGTCTCGGCCCGGATGCAGTACAAGGTCACCGGCGGCCCGACGGGCGACGTCTCCTACTACTGGGTCATCGTCGACGGCACCCTGACCGAGGCCCAGCTCGGCGAGACGACCGACACCGATTTCACCATCGCCATGGCCTACGACGACGCGGTCAAGATCCAGAAGGGCGAGGTCGACACCAACGCCGCCTTCATGCAGGGAAAGATGAAGGTCACCGGCAACATGGCCAAGCTCCTCTCGCTCCTCCCGCTCACCAACTCCCCCGAGTTCAAGAAGCTCGAAGAGGAGATGCGGTCCACCAACACCTACGAGTAGGCCGGCCCAGCCCGGCCATCCCGGGAGCCCCGGTCATTTCGGTGGAGGGCGATGGGTGAGCCCGTCGACCATCATGCCCACCACCTCGTTGATGGCCCGCGCCCGGCTCGGCTTCTTCCGGGGCGGGAACAGCCAGTCCTCCAGCAGGGTGACGGAAAGGATCATGCCGAAGACCAGCCGGACGGCCACCGGCGGGTCGTAGGCAAAGTCGCGGATATCCAACTCGGCCACCGCGATCTTGTCGATCTGCTTCAGGAGCTCCGACAGGGGCGACTGGTTGTCGCCGAACAGGTCGGCGGAGCCGGATTCGAACAGCGACGCCGACGCCAGCGCCAGGGCCAGCTCCCGGTGCTCCCGAAGCAGGTCGTAGAAGCCGGTGACGAACAGGCGGAACAGCTCCTCGGGGGTCTGCTCCCCGGGGGCGTGCGCTTCCCATTGGGCCACGAACTCGGCGACGAAGTCGCCGAAGGGACGGACGATCGCCCGTTCGAACAGCTTCTGCTTCGAGGAGAAGTGGCGGAAGACGAGCGTCTCCGAGACGCCGGCCCGCTCGGCGATTTCCCGGGTGGTGGTATTGGCGTAACCCTTGGCCGCGAACAGCTCCTGGGCGGCTTCTAGCAGCAGGCGGCGGACCTCGGCCGTCGATCGGCGTCCCTCGGGCACCGCGGGATGGTAACCGTGCTCCGGCCGGTGGCGTTGGTGATGCTCACGGCGAGTCAGGGGCGCCGCTGGCAAGGACGCACGACGAGGCGTAGCGGGGACTACGTCGAGGAGGAGGACGCAGCCAGCGGCGTCCCTGGCCGGCGTAGCGCGCCAAACGCCGCCGGCCGGAGCACCAATCATCGGAAGGGAGCGGAACCACCCAGGGTCCCCGGCGTCGGGAGACGGAACCCGTCGCTCCCAGGGCAGGGCCCGTAGCGTGTGCCCGTGGTGGCGCCGACGTCGCACATGCCGTTGACCAGATGGCGGGGGAACCCGGCCGGGTACGGGTCGGCCCGGAAGGCGAACAGGTTGACGATCAGCTGCAGCCCCAGCAGGAGCGCGCAGCACCAGCCCACGGTGGCCAGCAGGCTGGCGGCGGTGCGCCGCCCCGGGGCCAGCCGGTCGAAGCCCCGCTCGGTGAAGGCCCGGCCGCTGTCGTCGCGGAACCAGCGCACCGCCCCCCAGCCGGCGAACACGAAGCCAGTGGTGAGGTACTCCACCGCGGCGTAGCGGTGGTTGTTCCCGAACATCGAGAAGGCGGCCGGCGCTCCGGGCAGCGACCACAGGTGCATGAGGAACATCGGCGCTTCGAGAATCATGCCGAGCAGGAAACCGGCCAGGCTGCCCACGCCGAGCACCGACAGGTTCGACGCTCCCGGGCGACGCCGCCGATAGGCCCGCATGACGCCGTTCATGATCATGGCGAAGCCGAGTAGCCCGAACGGGTAGACGAGACAGATGAACAGCGGCTCCGGGAGGCGGCTGGCGTCGGGGTTCACCACGAGCGGGGCGAAACCCGTCCAGGAGTTCACGTTGAGCCAGTTGGAGCTGTAGAAGAACGCCGGCTGGACGAAGTTGCCGAACGGGTCCCAGAACAGCGCCGCCACCCCGGCGATGAGCAGCTTGGCGTCGAAGACGAGACGACGCTCGGCCCGACACTGCCGCACCACCCGGACCAGCAATCCGACCGCCACCACGAGGATCAGAGCCTCGTAACCCCGGGCGGCGACCCAGGCGGCACTGCTCCGGTCGCGGTACTCCGTGATCTGGGTCGGGCCGGCCGCCAGCCATGCGCCCCACGTCCACAGCTCGTAGGCCACGATCACGGCCCCGAGACCGGCCAGGACGGCCGCACCCGACGGGCCGCTCCCCGCCAGCCTGGTCCGGGGTGGCACCGATGGCGTCGAGCGCGCCGGGCTGACCACGGCCATCTCAGCCCACCGGTTCGTAGGTCCGGGCGGCCACCGGCGCCTCAGCCGGTGCCATCAACCGGGCGATCCAGGCCGGGCCGGCCTCCCGGGGCGGAACGTGGAACCGGCCATCGGTGCAGCACACCTCGGCCACCAGCCCGTAGAGACCCAGGCCCAGCCCGAGCGTCACCAGGCCGGAGAGGTTCACCACCCACTGAGGTGCGGTGCTGTGGATGGCGGTGAAGGCCGGCCAGCCCGTGGCCAGCATCACCGCCCCGTCGGCGCAAGGGATCAGGAGCAGCGTCGCCAGCGTCCGGGCCCCGGTGAAGAAGGGCCGGAAGCGGTAGATCACCAGCGCCGCCAACAGGCAGGCGCCGGAGTTGATGGTCATCCAGATGAGCGGGTAGTCGAGCAGCTTCAGCGGTTGGGGTCCGTAGTACGTGTAGACGCCCGTCGGTAGAAGCGGGAACTCCAGGAGGAGCGCGGCGCCCAGTCCCATACCGGCGATCCGGCGAAACTGGCGACGGGTGGGCCCGGTCTCCATGAGCCGCAGGAACGACCAGGTCACCAGCCCGAAGAAGCAGAGGTACCCGACGACGACGAAGAGCGGGATGGGCACCCCGAGCGTGGTGAAGGCGTGGATCTGGTCGTGGACGGGGAACCAGACGAGACCGAGGACATCGGCGAACGGCTCCATCACCACGGCCACCAGGCCTCCGGCCAGGACCGCCAGCATCAACGGGCTCCCCGACCGTCGCCAGCTGATCACGGCCGCCACCACGAGGACGGCGGCGAGGGTCGAGAACACCGCCAGGACCAACGTGGCGCTGTCGTGGGGCACGGTCATCTCGGTCGGCGCGGTGGGCGGAGGCGGGTAGGCCACGGCGTACTCCTGCGACGTCGGTGGGTTACGAGGACTGGCCGAGGTGGATGGCGGCCATGGCGCCGCCGAAGCGCAGGCGGACGACCGCGCCGGGGATCCCCTGGCCGGGCGCCGTGTGGCGGACCACGATCTCGAAGATGCCGGCCGCCACGCCGCCCGCCACCCCCTGGGGGGCGATGAAGTGGACCGAGATGCCCGCCGGGGCGAGCGCCTTGTTCATCGCTTCGAAGCCTTCCGCCACCGGGACGGGGGCGCCCTGGCTGGCCACGACCAGGCCCCCGGGGCCGAAGCCGAACGTGTAGTCGCCGGCCGAACCGCCCTGCACCACCAGGCTGGAGGTGCTGGACGGGGAGGCGTCGCCGGCCCGCCAGGTCGTCTCCACCCGGGAGCGGACCGAGGCGATCCGGAGGGCGCCGTTGCCGAGGGAGAGGGCCTCGTCGACGGTCTCGGCCGTGACCGTGACCACCTCGCCCTCCTCGGTGGCTTCCGTTCGCACCCGGGACCGGCCGCCGTCGCCGTCGCCGTCGCGCCCCAATCGGGCGGCGCCGTCGGTGCGGCCGGAGGCGGCCCGGGCGTCGAGGGCGTAGCTCCCGCTGGGGTCGGCGAGGCGCGCTTCGGGAACGGTCGGATGGGCCGCCTGGACGTAGAACGGATAACCGGCCGGGAGGTCCTGCCCGCTGGCCGCGTTGAACAGGCCGGGGAAGGCGATGGCGGTGTCCCCCGGATAGGGCAGCGAGGCGAAGCTGGTGGCCGTTCCGGACTCGAGCACTGACTGCGCCACCGGCCCGCCCCCGTCGATGACGTCCTCCACCACGGCGAACTCGGGCACGGTGAACGTCAAACGCCCGCCGCTGGCGGCGGCCACCCCTACGAACCCGGTTGGCCGGGCACCGGCGTCGACCGGCGCCGCGCCTCCCGCCACCACCAGGGCGACGGCGCCGGCCACGAAGAACGATCGCGCTTGCTGCCAAGTCATGACGGCCCTCCTCGGTCGGTCAGGAGCCGAACGGCTTGAAGCCCGGCGGGCAGAAGAACCGGTCTCCGAACGGGTAGACGAACCGCCCCTGCTCGACCTTCGACGGGATCACGCACTGGTTGACGTCGCCGTGCCCGCGCCCGGGGGCGAAGGTCATCGGTGGGACCAGCCCGCCGAGTGTCTCGCCCCGGAGGCCGTAGAGGCCGGTCAGGATGTCGGCGCTGCGCACGTCGGCCGGGAAACCGGGAGCGATGGCCTCCAGGAGCTTGCCGGCGGCCCAGGTCTGGGCGGCGAAGCTCCCCTTGCGACCGCCGGGCACGAAGCGGTCCATGGCCTCCCGGAAGTCGGCCAGCTTGGGCGAGGTGGCGTAGTCGGGCACCACGGCGCTGACCAGCGCGCCTTCGACATCGTCCTTCCCCGCCTTGAGGAACGTGTCTTCGTTGGCCGACTGCTGGATGGCGAAGACGGGCCGGTAATCCTGTCGGTGCGCCGAGCGGAGCACCCGGATGGCGGTGGCGTTGTCGGAGATCGACACCACCACGTCGGCGCCGCTGTTGCGGGCCGAGAGCATTTCGGCGGTGTAGTCGGGCTGGGCCAGCGAGACCTGCGCCTCGTAGACCACCTTGAACCCCGAGGGCTGCGAGGCCTTCTTCACCCCGTCGGCCAGGAGCGGGCACACCGCCACTTCGCGGCAGTACAGGAGCGCCACCTTCCGCTTGTCGCTGAGGGCGGTGAACTGGAGCACGTGGGCCCAGCTGGCTCCGCCGGGCGAGCCCGGCCCGACGTGGAAGATCATGGGGCTGACGTCGACCACGTTCGAGCAGCCGCAGGTGCCGATGACGGGGACCTGCTTCTGCTCCAGGTAGGCGGTGTAGGCCTCCTCGGTGGTGGGGGCGTGGGTGGCGTAGAAGGCCTGCACCTTGTCCCCTTCGACGAGGCGCTTGGCCAGGGCCAGGGCCGACCGGGGATCGCCGCCGTCGTCGACGAAGATGACGCGGACGGCGTGGCCGTTCAGTCCACCCCGTTCGTTGACCGCCTCCGACCACGCTTTCGCTCCGTCGACGAAGGAGCGCATGGCGGCGCCGATCGGGCCGCTGCCGACACCGATCGAGCCGAGTCGGATCTCCGAGCGCGGTCCCGTCGCTCCGGCCCCCGGTGCCGCCGGAGTGGGAGTACCGGTCGGCGGCGCCGCCGCCGCCGTTCCCGCCCGGGGAGATTTACCGGGCTCACCCGACGCTCCGGAGACGCTCGCCCCGCCCGCCGGAGCGGGAGACGAAGCGGCGCCCCGCGAGGCGCCGCTCGACTGACCGGCGCCCCCCGGCCGGGCCGCCGCCGTCCCGGCCCCCGACGTGGCCGCTCCCGCGCCCGGAGTCGTCTGCGCCGCCGTCGATCCTCCCGTCGACCCGGCGGCCGCCCCCGAAGGCGTCGCCGCCGCCGCATCGGAAGCCCCGGCACCCGTTGCGCCAGAAGGCGATTCGCCGCCCGGCGCGCCTTCGGCGTCGGCCTGCGCCAGGGGCGCTCCGGCCGTTGGTGCGGCCGATGGCGACGTTTCACCTCCGGCCCCGCAACCGGCGGCCAAGAGCACAGAACACAGGAGTACTGCGATTCGTCGCATCACGCCCTCCCCACGCCCACACCCGGTCCCGCCAACCGAGCGGGCCACCCCCGGAGCCTACGCCGCCCTATTTCGTGGAGCAAGTGGTCACTACACAGAAATCCGCGCCTCAACAACGGCCTCCTCGGCGGCGGCGACCAATTCTGTGTAGTGGGCGCTTGCCAAGGTGGAACGACAGTTCTTCGTTGACCGTACGATGCCGGCGTGAGTCCGGGGGTGCGGGTTTCGCCGCAGGTGGCCAAGGCGTTGGGCGACGGGCAGCCGGTGGTGGCGCTGGAGTCCACGGTCTTCAGCCGGTTGGGATTGCCGGGGGGCGCCGGAAGCGAGGCGTGGCAGCGCACGTGTGCCGCCATGAGGGCGGCTGGCGCGGTACCGGCCCTGACGGTTGTACTCCACGGGGTCGCCCGGGTCGGCGTCGACGAGGAGGAGCTTCCCCTTGTCCTGGGCGCTGATCGGAAGGCCGGGGAACGGGACCTCCCGGTAGCCGTAGCCCAGCGGTGGCCGTCGGCGGCCACAACCGTCTCGGCCTCGCTGGCGCTGGCGGCGGCGGCCGGCATCGAGGTGTTCGCCACCGGCGGGATCGGCGGCGTCCACCGGGACTGGGCCCAGACCGGCGACGAGAGCGCCGATCTGCTGGCCATCGCCCGCCACCCCGTGGTGACCGTGTGCGCGGGGGCCAAGTCGTTCCTCGACCTGCCCCGGACGCTGGAGCGCCTCGAGACCCTCGGCGTCCCGGTCGTCGGCGTCGGCACCGACGGCGGGGGGTTCCCGGCGTTCTGGTCCCGCCGGAGTGGGCTGGCCGTCCCCCACGAGGTGGACACCCCCGGCGAGGTGGCGGCGGTGGTGCGGGCGGCCCGCGCCGTCGGCTACCACGGCGGCGTGCTGGTGGTGACCCCGGTGCCCGAACGGGACGAGGTCCCCCTGGCCGAATTGGCGCCGATCATCGACGCCGCCCTGGCCGAAGCCGGGACGGCCGGTGTCGCCGGCGGCGCGGTGACACCGTTCGTGATCGACCGGATCGCCGCCGCCACCGGCGGTCGGATCGTCGCCGCCAACGTGGCCCTGGTCGAGCACAACGCCGCCGTCGCCGCCGAGCTGGCCACCGCCTTGACTCCCGGGTCCCCACCGGGCTAAACAGTGAGCACTCGCTCCTATCGTGGCAGGATCTGGAGGTCGCCCATGGCCGTCACCGAGGAACCCCGGGCGCAGGCCAAGCGCCCGCCGGCGCCGACCAAGCTGATCGACCCCAAGCGCTACACCAGCCCGGAGTTCGCCCAGCTGGAGTTCGAACGGCTGTGGTCGCGAACCTGGCAGCTGGCCTGCCTCGACAGCGACATCCCCAACCCGGGCGACTTCTACGAGTACGTGGTCGGCGACTGGTCGATCGTCGTCCTCCGGGCCCTCGACGGGTCGCTGCGGGCCTTCCACAACGTGTGCGGCCACCGGGGCCGGCGCATCAAGAGCGGCTGCGGGCACACCGAAGCGCTGCAGTGTCCCTACCACCTGTGGACGTGGGACCTCGACGGGCAGCTCAAGCACGTCCCTGAGCGCCAGACGTACTGCGAGTTCGCCGACGAGGAGGCCGCCCTCCAGCCCGTCCTCGTGGACCAGTGGCAGCACTGGATCTTCGTCAACCTCGACCGCACCGCCGGGCCGCTCATGGACTACCTGGGCGAGCTGCCGGAGATCCTCGCCCCCTACCGCCTCGACCGGCAGTACAAGTGGTACAGCCGCTCCACCCGCAACCGGGTCAACTGGAAGGGGATGGTGGACGCCTTCAACGAGGCGTACCACGCCCGGGCCATCCACCCGGAGTCGATCACCTTCCTCAACTACACCGACTACCCGGTGCGCCTCCTCGGCGACCACTCGTTGATGATCATCCCGTTGGGGTTGCCCGATGTGGAGTCGGTGCCAACCGTGCCCGACTACCAGGAGATGATGGACGCCATGGAGTGGTCGTTCGCCGCCTTCGGCGAGGACACCGCTCTGGTCGACTTCCTCCGGGTGTGCCACCTCCAGCCGGGCCAGGAGCTCCGGGAGCTCATGGTGCCGCTCATGCGGGGCGGGATGGCCCAGTCCAACATCGACGTCGAGGCTCTCGACGATTCCCAGCTGGTCGACGACTGGCACTTCTACTTCTTCCCGAACGTCATCATCAACAACTTCTCGTTCGGCTACTGGCTGTTCCGGATCCTGCCTGACCCCGACGATCCCGAACTACTCCACCATCGACATGTGGTACTTCCACCGGGTCCCCGACACCATGGAGACGCTGCCGCCTCCCGACCCGCACCAGGTCATCCCGGAGGGCCAGACCTGCGGGCCGGTCATGGACCAGGACCTCGGCAACCTGCCGAACCAGCAGGCCGGGTTCCGCAGCCCGGCGGCGCCGGGACACCGGCTGTCCAGCCTCGAGGCCCGGATCGCCCACATGCACGACGTCATCGATCGTTACCTGACCGGCGACTGACGCAGGCGCGCCGGTGCCGACCGTGCGGGTGCTGCCCGCCGACGCCGATGTCGAGGTCAGCCCGGGTGAGTCGCTGATGCGGGCGGCGCAACGGCACAGGGTGGTTCTGGCCGACGGTCTGCGGCGGCAACTGCGAGTGCGGCACCTGCTGGGTAGTGGTGGAGGAAGGCGCAGAGCAAGGTTCGGGAATGGAGGCAGCCGAGCGGGCGACCCTGTCGAAGGGCATGAAGGCGAACGAGCCGAGGGCCCGGCTCGCTTGTCAGCTCGAGGTTTCGGGCCCCATGGTCGTGAGCCGGAGGTCGGTGAAGGCCCCGGTCGAAAAGGGCACTGGGAGAGAGGGGAAACAGCGTGACGGTCAGTGCGGAAACTCTGCTCGACATGTTCAGGACGGTGAGCCGCATCAACGCCTGCGACGAACGCCTCCGCGGTCTGCTCAACACCGGACGGATCTTCATCTTCTACTACTCGCCCCGGGGCCAGGAGATCATCCCGGCGGCGGTGTCGGCCTCGCTCCGGTCCGACGACTACATCGTCACGACCTACCGGGGAATCCACGACGAGATCGCCAAGGGTGCGCCGCTGCCCGAGCTGATGGCCGAGATCCTCGGCCGCACCGGACGGGACGTGCAAGGGAAGGGCGGCCCGATGCACATCTCCGACCCAACTTCCGGTGTGATGGTGACGACCGGTGTCGTCGGCGGCGGGCTGCCGATCGCCAACGGCCTCGCCCTGGCCTCCAAGCTGCGGGGTGACGACCGGGTCACCGTGGCCAACTTCGGCGACGGCGCGGCCAATATCGGCGCCTTCCACGAGGCCGCTCAACCTGGCCGCGGTGTGGGAGCTGCCGGTCGTGTTCGTGTGCCAGAACAACCGATACGGCGAGTTCACCCCGATCCACGAGGTCGCAGCGGGATCGAGCAGGTCGCCGACCGGGCCGCCGGCTACGGGATGCCCGGCGTGACCGTCGACGGCAACGATCCGCTGGGCCATGTACGCCGCCGCCGCCGAGGCGATCGACCGGGCCCGAGCCGGTGACGGCCCGACCCTGATCGAGGCCAATACCTACCGGCTCATGGGCCACTTCTACGGCGACCAGATGCCCTACATGGACCCGGAGGAGTTTCAGGCGGCGCTGGCCGACGACCCGATCCCCAGCTTCCGGAGCGCCTTCTCGACGAGGGAGTCGCCACCGAGGAGCGAGCTGGCTGCCATCGAGACCGACGCCGGCGCCGAGGCCGACGCCGCCATCGAGGCCGGCTTCGCCAGCCCCGCTCGCCCGACCCGTCCGACCTGCTCGAGGACGTCTACGCCGAGGTGATCGCCCCATGACCGACGAGCCGACGCACGATCGACCTGACCATGGCGGCGGCGCTCAACCACGCCCTCGATCTCGCCCTTGCCTCGGATCCGAGCGGTGTTCCTCCTGGGCGAGGACATCGTCGACCCCGCCGGGGGCGTCATGCAGGTCACCAAGGGCCTGTCGACGAAGTACGGCCGCGAACCGGGTGCGGGAGACCCCCATCTCCGAGCAGGCGATCATCGGCGCCGCCATCGGCGCAGCGATGGCCGGGCTGCGCCCGTGGCCGAGATCATGATCATGGACTTCCTGGCCGTCTGCGCCGACCAGCTCGTCAACCACGCCGCCAAGCTCCGGTTCATGTCCGGCGGGCGGACCAACGTGCCGCTCACCGTGCGGTGTCTGACGACCGGCGGCTTCCAGATGGGTGCCCAGCACTCGCAGTCGCTCGAGGCCTGGCTGTCCACGTGCCCGGCTCAAGGTGGTCGTTCCCGTCGACCGCCGGCCGACGCCAAGGGCCTGCTCACCGCCTGCATCCGCGACGACGACCCCTGCGTCTTCATCGAGCCGGCGGCGCTCTACGGCGCCACCGGGCCCGGTCCCGGCCGGCGAGCACGTGGTCCCGCTGGGCCAGGCCGACGTGAAGCGGCCGGGGTCCGACGTGACGCTCGTCACCTACGGCCGCCAGGTCCACGACTGCCTGGCGGCCGCCGCGCCAGCTCGAGGGCGAGATCGACGTCGAGGTGCTCGACCTGCGCTCCCTCGTCCCGCTGGACGCCGAGGCCATGCTGGGTTCGGTGGCCAAGACCCGCCGGGCGGTGGTCGTCCACCAGGCCGTGCGGCGCTGCGGCGTTCGGGGCGGAGATCGCCGCCCTCCTGTCAGGAGGAGCTGTGGGGCACGCTCCTGGCGCCGGTCCGGCGGGTGGCGGCCAAGGACACGCCGGTCCCCTACGCCAAGGAGCTCGAGGACTATCACCTGCCGTCGGCCGCCGACATCATCGAGGCGGTCCGGGCGGTGGCCAAGTAGCGGCATGACCACCCCCGTCATCATCCCCCGGCTCGGCATGACGATGACCGAGGCGACGCTCTTGGAGTGGGTGGTGCCCGACGGTGCGGCGGTGGCCGCCGGCGACGTCCTCTACCGGCTCGAGACCGACAAGGTCGAGACCGACTGCGAGGCGCCGGCGTCGGGCACCGTCCGCCAGACGGTCGAGCCGGGCGGCGTCCACCCCGTTGGGACCGTGATCGGCGAGATCGTCTAAGAATCAGGCCATGACTCGATTCGTGTGGGGAACGGAACCCGTCCGCCGCGCCGACGGCATTCCGTTCCTCACCTACGAACCCCGCCGGACCGACGCCGCCGAGCTGCTCGATGACGTCCGCCACTGGGGCGACCGGGTGCACCTGGTGCGGGGCGAGCAGCGGCTGACGTTCGCCGAGCTGGATGATCTCGTGTCCCGGTCGGCGGAGGTGCTCGCCGACCACGGCGTTGGGCCCGGCGACCGGGTGATGCTGCTGGCCTTCAACTCGGTGGAGTGGATCGTCGGCTTCTGGGCCACCCTGGCCGCCCGGGCGGTGGTCGTGCTGGCCAACGCCTGGTGGAGCGAGGCCGAGCTCCGCCACGCGCTCGGGGTCGTCGACGTCGCCCTGATCCTGGCCGACCCCCGCTCGGCCAAGCTCGTGCCGGCCGGGGCCCCACTGTGCGAGCTGGCTGACCTGGTCGAGCGGGCGGCCGGGCGGCCCCCGCCCGAGGCGACCCCACGCCCGGCAGGCGGCGACGGCGCCAGCTCCGCCCGGGAGGACGAGCCCGCCATCATCCTGTTCACGTCCGGGACCAGCGGGCCGCCCAAGGGCGCCGTCCTTCCCCACCGGTCGGTCATCGCCCTGCAGCACATGCTGCTCCACGTCACCCGCCAGCTGCCCCACACGCTGGGCGACGACTCTCCCCGGGAGGTCGCGCTCCAGACCGGGCCGCTGTTCCACATCGGCGGCGTGCAGGCCTTGACCCGCCAGCTGCTGCTGGGCGGAACCCTGGTCTTCCCCCAGGGCCGATTCGACCCCACCGAGGTCCTCGACCTCATCGAGGCCGAAGGCGTCCACCGCTGGGGCGGTGTCCCGACCATGGTGAACCGCGTGCTGTCCGATCCGTCGATCGAGACGCGGGACCTGTCGAACGTGCGGGCCATCTCGCTCGGAGGGTCGCCCGGTGCCGCCTGAACTCGTGACCCGCATCAAGGCCCGGTTCCCCAACGTGGAGCGGGGCGTGTCGCAGGTCTACGGCCTCTCCGAGGCCGGGGGGACGCTGACCGCCGCCTCGGGCCGCGACCTGGTCGAGCGGCCCGGCACCGCCGGCCGGGCCCTGCCGCTGGTGGAGCTGCGCATCGACCGGCCCGACGAGAAGGGGACGGGCGAGGTGCTGGCCCGCACCCCGACGGCGATGCTCGGCTACTGGGGCCAGTCATCCGACGACGCCATCGACGAGGAGGGCTGGGTCCACACCGGCGATCTCGGCCACCTCGACGCCGACGGCTACCTCTTCATCACCGGCCGGATGAAGGACCTCATCATCCGGGGCGGCGAGAACATCGCTGCCGCCCACGTGGAGAACGTCCTCCTCCGCCACCCCGACGTGGCCGAGGTCGCCGTCTGCGGCCGGCCCGACCCTGATCTCGGCGAGATCGTGGCCGCCGCCGTGGTGCTGGCCCCCGACAGCCCGGTGACCGTCACCGAGCTCCGCTCCTTCGCCGCCGAGCACCTCGCCTACTTCGAGATCCCCACCGCCTGGTGGCTGCGGACGGAACCCCTGCCCAGCAACGACGTCGGCAAGGTCCAGAAGCGCCAGCTCCTGGCCACCTGGCCCGAGGGCGACACCGTCATCGACGACCGCCGTTAGCTGTGCGCCTTACGAACCGGCGTTCCTTTTCCGCTATATCCCGGTAAACGAACGCCAGTTGGCCGCCGGCGGCCGGCCGCACCGTTCCGGCGTTCGATTTCCGCCGTATCCCCGGTAAACGAACGCCAGTTTCGCTGGGGACGCAAACGTGGCGATCCTGGTCGGACAGGGTCTCTGGCGTGGGAACCGAGCGGGCGAACATCCGCGGGGCCCAGCCTGGGTAGGAACAGGGCGTCTGGCGCCCTGTTGCGTGCTCCATACCCGGAGGAGACCTGACTCATGGACATTGTTCGAAATGACGATGGCACGTTGGTCGTTCCCGTACAGCCGGAGCGGTCGGACGCAACCGATGACGATACAGAGGGCTCAGCCAGCGAGGCTGACGGCCAAGCGACGCAGCCCGCGACCCGGATCCTGCACCCGGGAGAGGGTGGCTACGACGAGGCGCTGGCTGAATGGGATCTCCAGCAGAACCCGGATCGTCCACCGGCCGTCTCGACGGCCAGCGGACGGGAGGAGGCTATGGGTCTGGTCCACGCCGTCGCCCACTCCCCCGACCATGCCGTGGCGCCGGCCGTGGCCGCTCTCGCCGATCCGAACGCCAGCGGAGAAGCGTTGCGCCATGTGCTGGTCGGTGGTGTTCCTTCCGTCGAGGCTTTCGCCGCTGAGATCGCAGACGCCAAAGGCGGCGACCCCCTACCCGCGCACAAGGCAACGAAGATCATCGGCGAGGTCCTGAGCGAGCTCGACTCGTAGGGCCCAGTAGCCGGCGCCGCCCGAGCTTCAGCGCAGCAGGACGGGTAGGGCCGTCAGGCCGCGAAGGACGAGGCGGTAGGTCCAGTGGAACTCGTCCAGCGCCACGGCGGGGCGGAGGTTCGGGAAGCGGCGCAGGAGCGACGTGAAGGCGACGTCGCCCTCGAGCCGGGCCAGCGGGGCGCCGACGCAGAAGTGGATGCCGTGGCCGAAGGCGATGTGGCGGTTGTCGGGCCGGTCGATGTCGAGCCGGTCGGGCTCGGGGAAGTGCTCCGGGTCACGGTCGGCGGCGGCCAGCACCACCAGAACCTGTTCCTGCGCCGGGATCTCGACGTCGCCGATGGTGACGGGCTCGGCCGTCATGCGGAACGTCGTGTGCTGGACGGGCCCGTCGTAGCGGAGGAACTCCTCCACCGCCGCCGGGACCAGCGAGAGGTCGGCCCGCAGGCGGGCCAGTTGGTCGGGATGCCGGAACAGCGCCACGAGCCCGTTGCCGATCAGGTTCACCGTCGTGTCGTGGCCGGCGACGATCAGCAGCCAGGCGGTCGACAGCAGTTCGTCCTCGGCCAGTCGGTCGTCGTCGGCGGAGTGGGCCATCGCCGACAGCAGGTCGTCGCCGGGCGCCACCCGCTTGGCGGCGATCAGGTCGCAGAGGTAGGCGAACATGGCGTCGGCCGCCGCCCGCCCTTCCTCGTCGGCGATGGGGGCGACCGACGTTCCGAAGATGGCGTGGAACCAGCTCCGCACCCGGGCCCAGTCCTCCACGGGAACACCGAGGAGCTCGGAGATCACCGTGAGGGGCAGCGGCAGCGTGAACCGGGCCACGAGATCGACCGCCGTTCCCGCTGGCGCTTCCTCCAACCCGTCGAGGAGGCCGTCGACGATGGCCTGGATCCGGGGCCGCATCGCCGCCACCCGGGCGGTGGTGAAGGCCCCGCCGACCAGCCGCCGGAGCCGGGAATGATCGGCGCCGTCGGACGCCAGCATGTGGTGGCCGAAGAGCGGATGGGCGAACCCCGGCGCCACGATCTCCGGCCGGACGGCCAGGGCCCGTCCGATGTTCTTGACCAGCCGCGGGTCGAGGAGTGCCTGGCGGCCCTCCTCGTAGCCGGTCACGATCCACGCCGGGCGCCCATCGGCCAGCACCACCCGACGGACGGGCGCCTCCCGCCGGACTTCGGCGTAGAGCCCGTAGGGATCGTCGCCCACCGGACCCGAGAACCCCGCCCAATCGCTGATCACGTCAAGGGATGCGCCCGTTGTCACGCCCCGAACCCTAGTTGGGAGGCCCGTTCCGGACTGTGCCGGCTATGACACTCCCGGCTTCAGAGCAGGGCGCTGGGGTCGGCGGGGACGTCGACGGCGTGCTCCCGGAGAGCGTCCAGGGGAACGATCTCCAGGGCGCGCTCGTGGGTCGAGGCCAGCACCACCGGGGCGGCCACGCCGTCGCGGTGGGCCCGCAGCCAGTTGATGGCCGTCACGCACCACCGGTCGCCCGGGACGAGCCCCGGGAAGTGGTACTGCGGCACCGGGGTGCTGAGGTCGTTGCCGATGCCCCGCTGGTGGGCCAGGAACTCGGCCGTCACCACGGCGCAGATGGTGTGGCTGCCCAGATCGTCGGGCCCCGTGGTGCAGCACCCGTCCCGGTAGAAACCGGTGAGGGGATCGGTCCCGCAGGGCTCGAGCGGGCCGCCGAGGACGTTGCGCTCGCTCACGCCGTCAGTATCGCATCGTCGGCTGCGCTAAGCATTCGCCCATGGCAGCCCGGGGCGCAGCGCGTTCGGTCGTCTTCTTCCACGCCCATCCCGACGACGAGGCGATCTTCACCGGCGGGACGATGGCCCGACTGTCGGCCGCCGGGTGGCGGGTGGTGCTGGTGGTGGCCACCGCCGGCGAGCAGGGACTGTCGTCGGCGCTGGTCGGGCCGGAGGTTCCTCTGGCCGTCCGGCGGATGGGGGAAACAGCTCAGGCGGCCGAGTGCCTGGGCGCCCAGCGCGTCGAGTTTCTCGGCTACCACGACTCCGGGGTTGACGACCGGGGTCTGACCGGAACCGCCGGAGGACGGCCGGTGGGCGCCTTCGCCGATGCGCCAGTGGAGGCGGCGTCGGCCCGTCTGGCGGCCATCCTGGCCGAGGAACCCACCGCCGCCCTGGTGACCTACGACGCCCGGGGCATCTACGGGCACGTCGACCACATCAAGGTCCATCTCGTCGGAATGGCCGCCGCGGCCGCGGCAGGCGTGGCCACCGTCTACGAAGCGACGGTCGACCGGGAGTACCTCCACTTCGTCGAGACGCACCTCGTCGTCGAGGCCACCGTGGCCACACAGCCGGAACGGACCCCCGGGGGGTCGGGGGTGTCCCCCGAAAGACCAGCGGGTCTGGGCCTCGCCGCCGCGCCCCTCGGGCTGTCCACGGTCGAGATCGACTGCACGGTCGACGTGCGGCCCGTCCTGGGGGTGAAGCGGCAGGCGATGGCCGCCCATGCCAGCCAGATCCCCGAGACGTCGTCGGCCATGCGCCTCCCCGACGCCGACTTCGCCGCCGTCTACGGCTACGAGTGGTACGGCCGCTGCGGGCCGGCCGGCCCAATCGACCAGCTGGTCTGAACCCGCCGGACCGTCAATCCCCGGCCAGGACCGGGCGCCCGTCCTCGAAGTCGAGCCGTTCGATCCACAGCGACCGGACGCCGCCGGCGTCGTAGCCGACCTCGGGCGCCGTCCAGGCGTGGAAGGCCAGGTGCCAGTGGCCGTCCCGGTCGGCGAACACCTCGGCGCCGCCGGGCCCGGCCGGACCGGGGCCGGGCTCCGACGCCAGCCACGGCCCGGTCTCGGTCTCCTTGCGGAACGGGCCGAGTGGCGCCGGACCGGTGGCGTAACCGATGGCATAGCCGTCGGACGCCCACCAGCCGCCGCTGTAGAGCAGGCAGTAGCGACCGTCGTCCACCCGGGCCAGCGACGGCGCTTCGATCAGCGGCGCCTCCCAGGCGGCGTTGTGGAACAACAGCTCGACGGGCGGGCCGGCCAGACCGAGGCCGTCGTCTTGCAGTGGCGCGCCCCACAGGCTCGGGAGCCGGTCCGAGCGCGTTGTCGTCGCTCTTCCACAGGAGGTAGGCGGTGCCGTCGGCGTCCACGAACGGGCTGGGGTCGATGGAGCCGCCCCGGTCCTCTTGGAACAGCAGGGGTTCCGTCGACCGGTCGGTGAAGGGCCCGGCCGGGTCGGAGGCCGTGGCCACCGAGATGCACTGGCGGCCGGCGGACTGATGGCGGACGGCGTAGTACAGCACGTAGTTCTCTTGGGGGACACCCCCCGACCCCCGGGTGTCGCCGCGCCGCAGCACCGCCGGCGACCAGGTGCGGCCCCGGTCCGCCCAGTCAGGGAGTTGAGGCAGGGCGTCACCCCGATGCTCCCACCGCGTCAGGTCGGCCGACTCCATCACCTGCACGTTCACGTCGCCGGTCTGGGTGCCGTAGACGAAGTACCGGTCGCCGGCCACGAGCACGAACGGATCGGGAAAGTCGCCGTCGTGCACGGGCGGAGCCGACCGCCGTTGGTGGCGCAGCATCCCGCGTAGCATCCCCCGGATGACCACCCCCCTACACGTCCGCGCCGTTCTGCTGCCCGAGGCAGAGGAGCGCGACCTGTGGGTCGTGGACGGACGCCTGACCTTCGATCCGGCGCCCGGGGCCGAGACCGTGGCCTCCGGTGGCTGGGTGGTGCCGGGCCTCGTCGATGCCCACTGCCACATCGGGCTCGGCCCCGACGGGCCGGTCCACGACCCGGCGGAGCTGCACGACCAGGGCCGGACCGACGCCGCCGCCGGCGCCCTCCTGGTCCGAGACGCCGGCTCCCCCGCCGACACCCGCTTCCTCGACGACGAGGCCGACGTGCCCCGCATCGTCCGCTGCGGCCACCACATCGCCCGGCCCAAGCGCTACTCCCCCCGGACCGCGGTCGAGATCGACCCCCACCAGCTGGTCGGCACCGTGGCCGAACAGGCCGCCGCCGGCCAGGGGTGGGTCAAGCTGATCGGCGACTGGATCGACCGGGCCGAGGGCGACCTCACGCCCCTGTGGCCGGCCGATGCCCTCCGGGCGGCGGTGGAGGGCGCCCATGCGGCCGGCGCCCGGGTGGCGGTCCACACGTTCTCGGAGGAGGCGCTGCCCGACCTCATCGACGCCGGCGTCGACTCGATCGAGCACGGCACCGGCCTCACCGACGACCTCGTCGCCCGGCTGGCGGCCGGCGGCGCGGCGCTCGTGCCGACGCTCATCAACATCGACACCTTCCCGGGCATCGCGGAGGCGGCCCGGGCCAAGTTCCCCGTCTACGCCGACCGGATGGCCCGTCTGCACGGCACCGCCCGAGAGCGGATCCGGGCGGCCTTCGAGGCCGGCGTCCCCATCTACTGCGGCACCGACGCCGGCGGCGGGATCCGCCACGGACGGGTCGTCGACGAGATCCTCGCTCTCCACGACGCCGGCCTCCCCGCCGTTGCGGCGCTGGCGGCCGGGTCGTGGGCCGCCCGCCGCTGGCTCGGCCACCCGAGCCTCGAGGAGGGCGCCCCCGCCGACTTCCTCGTCTGCGCCGGCGATCCCCGAACGGACCTCACCGTCCTGCGGTCGCCGGCCCGGATCATGCTGCGGGGCCGGATCCTGGCCTGATCACGAGGGGCCGTCACGCTCGGCGACGGCCCCTCGCCCAGCCGAATCAGCCGCAGCTGGTGACCCGGATGTGGATCATCGTGCCCCTCTCGTCCATCGAGGCCGCGAAGCGGATGAGCGACGGCGACTGCCCCGAGCGGTCGAACCGGACCGTGACCCGGGGACCCGACGGCACCTTCACCTGCTCCTGCCAGCCGTCGTTGGGACTGGCACCCACGACCCGCAGTTCGGTGTCGGAAAGCCGCTCGACCTCGACGCTCCCGGCCTCACCGGCCTCGTGGGTCTGGGGCGCATCCCCAACCTGAGGGGCGGGGCCCCGGTCGGTCACCGGCGCGTCGCACGTGGTCGACGACGTCTGCCCAGAACCGGAACCGGACCCCGAACCGGAGCCAGGCCCGGAGTCGGAGTCGGAGTCGGAGTCGGAGCCCGAACCAGAGCCGGAATCCGGGCCGGAATTGGAACCCGGAGCGGCGCTGGAATCGGATCCCGGATCGGATCCGGAATCGTTGCCCGGATCGGATCCGGAATCGTTGCCCGGGTCCGTGCCGGAATCGTTGCTCGGATCCGTGCCGGAATCAGGCCCCGGAGCGGACCCGGAGTCAGATCCGGGATCCGAACTGGCCGACGTCGTCGTCGCCTTGGCCGGGACCGAGCCGGCGGCTAACGCCGACGGCTCCGACACCAGGACGGGCGCGAACGCCACGAGACCGAGAATGCCCGCGGCCAGCGGGTACAGGACTCGACGGTGCATGGCCGCCTCCTTGCACTATTGCAACAGTTGCTAACAGATGCCCAGATTAACCACATTCGAAACATCCATAGCGCCAATCACACCTTTCGGGGTGGCGGCCGGCGTTGCCGGGACTTCCCAATGGGGCCGCGGTACCTTCCTGTTCGTGGCCGATCCGACCGTCGTTCTGAGCGAGCGCTTTGCCGGCGCCCTGGCTGCGCTGGACGAGACTCTGCGCGGCGCCGACCCGGTCGTCCGGCGCTCCGACCGGGCCGACTACCAGGTCAACGGATCGATGGCCCTGGCCAAGCGGACCGGCCGGCCGCCCCGGGATCTGGCCCAGGACCTCATCGACCGGGTGGAGCTGGCCGACATCGCCCACCCGCCCGAGATCGCCGGGCCCGGCTTCATCAACGTCAACCTTCAGGACGCCTTCCTGGCCCGGGCGCTGGCCGAGACGGCCGCCGACCCCGCCCTCGGCGTGACCCCCGCCGCCGCCACCCAGACGGTGGTCATCGACTACTCGGCCCCCAATGTCGCCAAGGAGATGCACGTCGGGCACCTCCGCAGCACGATCATCGGCGACGCCCTCGTGCGGGTCCTGGAGTTCGTCGGCCACCGGGTGCTCCGCCAGAACCACCTCGGCGACTGGGGCACCCCGTTCGGGATGCTCATCGAGCACCTGCTGTCGGTCGGTGAGGAGGAGGCGGCCCACGAGCTGTCGATCGGCGACCTCGGCCGCTTCTACCAGGAGGCCCGGGCCCAGTTCGACGCCAACCCCGACGTGGCCGACCGGGCCCGGAGCCGGGTGGTGGCGCTCCAGGCCGGCGACCCGCAGACGCTCCGGCTGTGGAAGCTGCTGGTGGACGAGTCGTCCCGTTACTTCACGGCCGTCTACGAGCGGCTCGGCGTGAAACTCACCCCGGCCGACCAGGCCGGCGAGAGCATGTACAACGTGATGCTGGCCGACACCATGGCGGAGCTGGAACAACTCGGCCTGCTGGTCGAGAGCGACGGGGCCCTGTGCGTGTTCCCCCCGGGTTCACGACCCGCGAGGGGAACCCGCTCCCGCTCATCGTCCGCAAGAGCGACGGCGGGTTCGGCTACGACACCACCGACCTGGCCGCCATCCGCTACCGGCTCCGCCAGCTCGGCGCCGATCATGTCGTCTACGTGGTCGGCGCCCCCCAGCGGGAGCACCTGGAGATGATCATCGAGACGGCCCGTCTGGCCGGCTGGCTCACGCCGCCGGCCCGGGCCGAGCACGTGGCCTTCGGCAGCGTGCTGGGCGACGACCGCAAGATGTTCCGCACCCGGGCCGGCGGGCAGCATCCGGCTGGTCGACCTGCTCGACGAGGCGGTCGAGCGGGCCGCCCGGGTGGTGGCCGAGCGGGGCGACGAGCTCAGCCTCGAGGAGCAGGCGGCGGTCAGCCAGTCGGTGGGTATCGGCGCGGTCAAGTACGCCGACCTGTCCAACGACCGGGTCAAGGACTACGTCTTCGACTGGGACCGCATGCTGGAGCTCAACGGCAACACGGCTCCCTACCTCCAGTACGCCCACGCCCGGGTCCGCTCGATCTTCCGCCGGGGGGCGGCCCAGGGGGTCGACGTCGTCGGGCCTGGCGCCGGCGGCCGAGTTCCAGCCGGCGGAGCGCCGCCTGGCCCTGGAGCTCCTCTCCTTCGACGGCGCCGTCCACGACACCGAGGCGGCCCTGGCGCCGCACCGGCTGTGCACCTACCTGTTCGGTCTCGCCACCGCCTTCACCGACTTCTACGAGGGCTGCCCGATCCTGCGGGCCGACACCGACGAACAGCGCCGCTCCCGCCTGTTCCTGGCCGACCTCACCGCCCGGGTGCTGGCCCAGGGGCTCGACCTGCTCGGCATCACGGCCCCGGAGCGCATGTAGATCTGCATTTCGTCTCCACACCGTCTTCACATCTCGCCGTCATCGTGAGCGCCAACGAGTCGACAAGACGGAGGAAACGAAATGAGCAAACGGATGTGGACGGGTCTTGCTGGTCGGCGTGCTGGTGGCGCTGGCCTTGGTCGTGGTCGGGATCGGCGCGTACCACGCCGGTCAGAGCCACGACGTGGCCATGGTCCACCGTCGCCGGTGAGACGGTGCGGGTCGTGGACTACGGGGGACCGTGGCGGGGCGGGCCCCCCTTCGGCTTCCTCTTCCCGCTGTTGATCATCGGGCTGATCGTCGTGCTGATCGCCGGCCGCCGCCGCGCCTACTGGGGCGGACCTGGTTGGGGCGGCCCCTGCGGCCCCGGAGGCAAGGAAGCGGTGCTCTCGGACTGGCACCGAGCGCGCTCATGCCGAGCCCCAGGAGACGCCGACGAACACCGCCTAGGGCGGACTCCGCGAGGATGGTGGCGGAATGAAGACCGTGCTGGTCGTGGACGACGAGCCCAAGATCGTGGACGTGGTCCGGGAGTACCTGGAGCACGCCGGGTTCTCGGTGCGCACGGCGGGGGACGGGCCGGCGGCGCTCGAGCGGGCCCGGGCCCTCTCCCCCGACCTCGTCGTCCTCGACCTCGGCCTGCCCGGGCTCGACGGGCTCGACGTGGCCCGCCAGCTGCGCCGGACGTCGCGGGTGCCCGTCATCATCCTGACCGCCCGGGGCGACGAGGTCGACCGGATCATCGGGCTGGAGCTCGGCGCCGACGACTACCTGGTCAAGCCGTTCAGCCCCCGGGAGCTGGTGGCCCGGGTGCGGGCCGTCCTCCGCCGGGTCGACGAACGGGAGCTGGCCGGCGGCCGACGAGCCGATCGTGCGGGGCGACGTCGTCGTCGACCCGGCCCGCCGGCGGGTCACCGTCGCCGGCCGGGTCGTCGAGCTCACCCCCACGGAGTTCGACCTCCTGGCCCACCTGGCCCGCCAGCCCGGCCGGGTCTTCACCCGGACCCAGCTCCTGACCGCCATCCACGGTGTGGCGGTCGAGTCCTACGAGCGGGCCATCGACGCCCACGTGAAGAACCTCCGCCGCAAGCTCGAGCCCGACCCACGCCGCCCCCGCTACGTCCTGACCGCCCACGGAATCGGCTACCGCTTCACCGACCAGGGTGCCTGACGCCACCCCGCCACCTGGCCCCGGCCGCCCGGGCCGGGGCCCCTGGCGCCGGCACCAGGGCCCGCCGGGGTGGTGGCCGGAAGGCGAGCAATGGCCTCCGGCCGGGCCGCCGTGGCGCCATGGGCCGGCCCGGTTCCGGCGCCGGCTGCTGCTCTTCGTGGCGCTCGTCTTCGTCGTCGTCGCCGGGCTCGGGATCACGCTCGGAGCCGCGTTCTGGCACGACGAGGGGCGGCCCGGGCGGCCGGGGCCCGACGGGCCGGGATCGAGAGGCGGCGGGCCCTTCCCGGGCGTGGCGATCGTGATCGGGCTGGCCGCCCTGGCCGGCACCGGGCTCGCCTACCGCCGGCTGGCCGGACCGGTCGGCGAGCTGCTCGAAGCGGCCGACCGGGTCGGCGCCGGCGCCTACGACCGGCGGCTGGCGCCCCGGGGGCCCCGGGAGGTGCAGACGCCTCATGCGCACGTTCAACGAGATGAGCGGGCGGCTGGAGGCGGCCGACTCCGCCCGCCGCCAGTTCCTGGCCGACGTCACCCACGAGCTGCGCACACCCCTGGCCGTGCTCCAGAGCGGCATCGAGGCCCAGCTCGACGGGATCCACCCCCGCGACGACGCCCACCTCGCCTCACTCCTCGACGAGACGCACGTGCTCACCCGGGTAGTGGAGGACCTCCACACCCTGGCTCTGGCCGGCGCCGGTCGGCTGACGCTCCACCAGGAGACAATCGAGGTGGCCAGCGTCGTGGCCGACGCCCGGGCCGCCCACGCCGCCACCGCCGCGGCGCGAGGGGTGGAACTGGACGCCGATCCGCCCCCGGCCGCCGGCCTGTCGCCGACCGTCGACGCCGACCCCGTCCGCCTTCAGCAGGTGCTGGGGAACCTCCTCGGCAACGCGCTGCGGCACACGCCGTCCGGCGGCCGGATCACCCTGGCCGTCGACCGGCCCGAACCGGGCTGGGTGCGGTTCACGGTGGCCGACACCGGCCCCGGCTTCCCCGCCGAACAGCTCCCTCGACCTCTTCGACCGCTTCACCAAGTCCGACAGCGTCGGGAGGGAGCGGGCTCGGCCTGGCCATCGCCCGCGACCTCGTCGCTGGCCCACGGCGGCACCATCGAGGCTACCAACCGGCCAGGCGGCGGGGCGGCCGTGGCGTTCCGGCTCCCGGCCGGCTGACCCGGCCCCCGCCGGCCTCTTTACAGACCCGGCCCGCAGGCGGATCCTGACGGGGTGCAGTGCCCGACCTGCGGCTCCCTGGGCGGTAGCTGGCGCGGTCCCTGCGGCAGCTGCAGGGAACGGCCGACACTGCGGGCCTTCGGTCGGTTGGCCTTCGCCGAGGACCCCACCGCCCCGCCCCTGCTCCGCCCCGCCCGGCCGCCCGAGGTGGCCACACCGCAGGCCCGGATCGCGGCCGCCGGCCTCGACGTGACCTTCGGCGCCCTGGCCCTGCTGTGGTCCGGGGCCATCGGCAGCGACCAGGCCTTCACCACCGACGTGTCCGGCCCCCGCCAGGTCGTCCGGGTCCTGGTGTGGTTGGCCGTGCTGGCCGGGCCCGCCCTCATGGAGGCGGCCGGCGGCCAGACGTTCGGCAAGCGCATCGTCGGCATCCGGGTCATCCGCCGCGAGACCGGCGGGCCGATCCGGCTGCGTGACGCGGTGCACCGCGGCGGGGCCCGGGCGCTGTTCTGGTTCATCACGTTCCTGGCGCTCGGCGACCCGCTGCTCCAACCGCTCCACGACCGGTCGGCCGGCACCGTCGTCATTCACGCCGACGCCACCGGGTGGCTGCCGCCGCCGTAGTACGTCACTAGGCTCCGCCCCGTCCAGAGGGCGGGGAGGCTGCGGTTGAAGGTCGGAACGCTGTTGCGGCTGGGACTGTCCGACATCGCCGGGCGCGGCGCCGGGCTGGCGCAGCTCTACGCCGGCTCAGCCGACGATCCCGAAGCGGTGCTGCGCCCCTCCTACGGTGAGGTCGTCGAGCAGGCCCGGGCGCTGGAAGCCGCCGGCTTCGACGCCGTCTTCACCATCGAGTCCAGCCACGACGTGTTCCTGCCGCTGGCGCTGGCCGCCGCCGCCACCGACCTCGAGGTGATGACCAACGTCGCCATCGCCTTCCCCCGCAGCCCGCTCCATCTCGCCCACCAGGCCTACGACCTCCAGTTGATCTCCAGGGGCCGCTTCGCCCTCGGGGTCGGCAGCCAGGTGCGCCCGGTCATCGAGCGGGCCTTCTCCGCCACCTGGTCCCACCCGGTGGAGCGGATGAGGGAGATCGTGTTGGCCACGAAGGCGATCCTGGCCTGCTGGCAGGGGGGCGGGCCGCTCGAGTTCTCGGGGAGCTTCTACCGCCACACGTTCATGAACCCCGGTTTCAGCCCGGGACCGAACCCCTACGGGATCCCGCCGGTGCTGGTCGGGGCACTCGGCCCCCGCATGACCAGGATGACGGCCGAGGTGGCCGACGGCCTGCTGGTCCACCCGTTCTCCAGCGAGCGGTTCGTGCGGGAGCGGGTGCTGCCGGCGGTCGACGAAGGTCTGGCCGCCGCCGGTCGGGACCGGAGCTCGTTCTCGTTGGTCAGCAACGTGATCGTCGTCACCGGGCGGACCGACGCCGAGATGGCGGTGGCTGAGGCCGGGGTGCGGGCGCTGCTGGCCTTCTACGGTTCCACGCCCACCTACCAGCCGCTCATGGAGCTGGAGGGCTTCCTCGAGCTACACCGCGACCTCAACCGGCTGGCCAAGGACGGGCGATGGGCCGACATGGCGGCGCGCATCGACGACACCGTGCTGGAGGCCTTCGCGGTACGGGCCCGGCCCGGCGAGGTGGCCAAGGCCATTGCCGCCCGCTATGGCGACGTGGCCGACCGGCTCAACCTGTACCTGCCCTACCCCACCGACACCGAGCTGCTGGCCGCCACCGCAGCCGGGTTCGCCGCCTAGAGACCGCTAGAAGCGGTACTGGCGCCGGGCGCGCGCCACCCATGGCGCCGACCGTTCGGCGTTCTTGGCTGCACCGGACGCGCGTAGCACGGCCGACGTCTGCGTTCCCCCAGCATCAGGTGAAGGGTTCCAGGGATCGGACCCGAGTTCCTGCGGAGGGGGACGTAAAGGACGAGTCCTGACCCGGCGAGCGGTGCCGCCGGTTACCAGCGGCGGCCGAGGATCAACGTCGGTTCATAATCGTCGTCGACCGGGACGGCCTCGACCGGCAGGTTGTCCTCGATGTGGTGGGCCGTCTTGCGCAGGGTGCGGCCCGAGAACAGGACGACCGCCCCCACCCCGAGCAGGACGACGATGCCGGCGCCGGTCCGGGGCAGCGTCTGGCTGGGAGCGCGGCGTCGAAGAGTCCGGCTCCGCCGGAGCGGCCGCCTCCTGGCCCTGCAACTTGCGGGGGTTCGACGTCTTGGGAACGGTGGTGACGCTCGTGCTGGCCACCGGTGGGGCGGCACTCACCCGGGGCTCCTTCTCCCACGGCGGCCACGGAGGCTCGTAGTCGCCGCTGGGCGGCGACGAAGAAGACGACGGAGGCTTGGTCGAGACGATCGGCCCCCGGGTCGTCGGTGTGCTCCGGCTCTCGGGCGCCGGCTCGGGTGCCGCCGACGGGGGCGACGGCGACCGCGCCAGAGCCGTGAACGTCCCGGCCTTCCCGACCGGATAGCACGTCTTCTCGCTCCGACGGGTGACGGGCCCGAACGAACCCCGCGTCTTCAGGAAGCTCTGGCTGCACACGGTCTTGCGAGAGGCGGCCGGCACGACGGCCGACAGCGTGACCGTGCCCTCCGAGGTACTGAACCGGCGGTCGGTCCACAGCTGCGGGTCACCGCCGTCGACGGTCATGCACTCCATCACCCGGTGGGCCCGCTCTCCGGCCACGGCCGACGTCGGCCACTCCAGCGTCACCGACAACCGGTGTCCGGGCACCACGCTGCTGCCGGCCACGGGATCGGTGGCCTTCTCGAGATCACCGACGGGTCGCTTCCCGTAGACGTCGGCGCAGACGTCGTCAAAGGTCGTCTCGCCGGCCAGGGCGGGGCTGGCGAGACCGATCGCCAACCCGATCCCGATCGCCGCCGACCACCTTCCGCGACCGCCCATTCGGCAACGTTAACTCAGACCTACGGTGTTGTCACTGTGGAGGACGGTGGGTAGCTCGCCCAACTTTGTCCCAACTTGTGGCATTCATGCCTGTACTACACTCAATGCCAGGTTTCTGGTAAGTTGAGGTATGACACTGGAACGGGTGACCCGTCTGATCGGCCACCTCGAAGGGCGCCGGGTGTGCCTGGCGCTGGCCGACGGCTCCCGGGTCGATGACTGCGAGCTGGTCTCGGCCACCCGCGGGACCGGCATCCTGTGGATCTTCGTCAACGGAGACGACATCTTCGTACCGGTGGCCGACGTCACCGACGCCTGGGAAGCCGCCTAGCGGCGCAGGGCTGGAAGTGACAGGGCCCCGGATCGTCGACACGACCCGGGGCCCCGTCAGGCACCCGTCAACCGGCGGGGCAGGAGTCCTGCCAGCCTCCCTGTGACGGACCTCGCAGTGGCGATCTCATGGTGCGCTGTCCGCGGCCAGGTCGGCACACAACTTCGCCGAGCCGGCAGGCGGCCCTTCGCTCTTGAGATTGACTTGAACCGGCCTTGAGCGGCCGGCGAAACCTTTCGCCTACTTGGCCGAGCGCTCCGCCTTCCGGCGGATCTGGTTCCAGACGGCGGTCAGGCCCATGGCCTTCCGCATGTCGAAGACCGTCTGCTTGACCTCAGCTCTCGTCTTCTCGGTGCCCTCGACGATCAGCCGATCGACGAGGCCGGCGTCGGCCTCGAAGCGGGCCCGCCGCTCCCGCATGGGGTCGAGGAAGGCGTTGACGGCCACGGCCAGCTTCTCCTTCACCTCGACGTCACCCACCTTCCCTTCCCGGTAGCGGGACTTGAGGTCCTCGACCTCGGCCGCATCCGGATTGAAGACGTCGTGGTAGATGAACACCGGGTTGCCTTCGACGGTGCCGGGGATGTCGGCCCGGATGCGCTTCGGGTCGGTGTACATGTTTCCGACCTTCTTGCGGACGGTGGCCTCGTCGTCGGACAGGTAGATCGTGTTGCCCAGGCTCTTGCTCATCTTCCCTTGCCCGTCGGTGCCGACCAGCGTGGGCACATCGGCCATGAGGAACTCCGGCTCGGGAAACACCGGGCCATACAAGTTGTTGAAACGCCGTGCGATCTCCCTCGTCACCTCGACGTGGGGCACGTTGTCCTTGCCCACCGGCACGACGTGGGCCTTGACGCACAGGATGTCGGCCGCCTGCAGCACCGGGTAGCCGAGGAGGCCGTAGGGCATCTCCTCTTTCTTGGCGTCCCGGGCCATCTCCTTGAGGCTGGGCATCCGCTCGAGGCGGGGCACGGTGACGAGGTTCTGGAAGATCGTGTTGATCTCGCAGACCTCCGGGATCGCCGACTGCAGGTAGAAGGTCGCCAGCTCCGGTTCGATCCCGGCCGCCAGGGCGTCGAGCACCATCGTCCGGGCGTTGGCGCTGATCTCGGCGATGTCCTCCTTGCTGTTCTTCGTTGTCAGCATGTGGAGGTCGGCGATGATGAAGAAGCTCTCGTACTGGTGCTGGAGCTCGACCCGGTTCTGGATGCTGCCGACGTAGTGGCCGACGTGCAGCTGCCCCGTCGGCCTATCCCCGGTCAGCATCCGCTTGGTGGACATCCCTCCAGCCTACGGGCTAGCGCCAATCGCCCCCGAGACGGCGGATGGCCAGCGCCCGGGCGTCGGCGGGGCAGCTCCAGTAGTGGCCCCGCCCCGACGCCCCACACGGCGGCGACGCAGTCGGCGCCCGCTTCAAGGGCGGGCCCGATCGTCTTGAACCCCCAACGGGCTGTAGTCGCTGATGAAGTCGGCGAAACGGTTCTGCCGGTACTGCCAGGCGTGGCCCAGCTCGTGGAGGACGACGTACCGCAGCCGGCCCGCATCGGCGAAGGCCGTCGGCCCGATCCAGATGATCCCCGTGTCCCTCTCGTAGACGCCCCAGTTCCGCCCGGTCGGGTGGAAGCTGAGGTTGAAGCGGACTCCGGCGGCCCGCCAGTTCCACCCGCTGGAGTCGGCGATGGCCTCGACCTGCGCCCGGGCTTCCGGCCCGGTGGCCGCCGGCGCCTTCGGGCTGGGGGCCGGAGCCGGCTTCGGCGCGGTGACGGGTGGAGTGGGAGGCGGAGCCGACGTCGTCGTGGTCGTCTCCACCGGCGGCGGAGCGGTGGCCGCCGTCGTCTCCACCGGGGCGGTCGTCGTCGTGGTCGGCTCCGGCGTCATCATCAGCCGGGGCGCAACGGCGAGGTCGACGATCGGCGCCGGCTCAAGGCTGGCGGGCCAGTCGAGCGCCGGTACCGGCGTCGGCCCGGCCCTCGGTCTGGTCGACGCCGACGAGTCCGAAGACGCCGACGGCGACGGCGACGCCCATGGCGCTGACTTGGCGCGGCCACCCGCGCCGAAGCGCGCCGCCACTATGCGGTTTCCCCAGGTTCACGTTGTCTCCGATGCCCCAAATTCATCGGGTCCGTCTGCCGCGAAAGCGCGGAAGAGGACGTATGGGCTACATCGGCCCTACCAGGGCTCGACTTGAGTCCGGCGGGGAAACTACTCCGTCACGCTTCCCCGTTCATGAGAGCGACCTGAGAGACGAGAGCTCCGTCAGCCGTGGCGGAGTTCGCGAGGGGGGTTCTTGTCCCACCCGGGGATGGCGGCTCTACAGAACTTCCCCAACTGCCAGCCCCGTCATAGCGGGGCCGCCACTGGGTGGGGCCGAAACGGAGGTGGCGGGGGCGGGGGGCCGGGGCAGGATGAGGTTGGCCTGCGAAAGGTCGTGTCGAAGTGATTCGTAACCGGGGCTCGACCACCCCGTCCTGCCTATCCCACCGATCGCCTTCCACTCTTACCAGTGAGGACATGTCAGGGCTTGCCGGACTCCTCCAACGGGCGGCGGGCTCCGGGTTGGGGCGTCGGAGAGTTTCTGTCAGACCCTCTCGGCACAATGCGGGCTATGGCGGCCGGGGTGACGAGGGGGTTGGTGTTCATCCTGGACGTGTCGCCGGCAGAGGAGCGGCTCTTGTGGTCGTACTGGGGGGCGGTCCGCAAGGCGCATAACTGGGTGATCGGCCAGGTGAAGGACAACCTGGCCGTCCGGAAGGCCGAGCGGGCGGCCGGGGTGGCCGAGGAGCGGCTCACCCCGGCGTGTGTCGTGGTCGGCGAGGTCGTTGTCGAAGCGGTGGAACGAGGTGAAGGAGGTTGAGGCGCCGTGGTGGCGGGAGGTATCGATGCACGCCTTCCGCTCCGGGATCGCTCGCGCTGCAGCCGCGCTGGAGAACTGGTCGCGACTCGAAGGCCGGGAAGGCGCAAAGGGCGCCGGATGGGGTTCCCCGGGCTTCAAGTCGAAGCAGCGGTCGACCCCGTCGGTCAGTTTCGTGGAGATCAATCACCAGCTGTCGTGGCTGCACCCCGACCGCCACCACGTCCGCCTCATGCTGCCCCAGGTCATCTCCCGACCCGGACCTGGCGCCGGCGCCGGCATCTCGCTCGGCTGGCTCCACACCGTCGAGTCGACCAGTGCCCTGTACCGCCTCGTCGAGTCGGGTGAGGCGACCATCCAGAAGGTGACCATCGCCTACCGGGGCGGCCGCTGGCGGGCGTCGTTCCAGGTCCGCTACCGCGAGGCGCCGCGCCCACGTCCGGTCCGGCGGCCGCGGCGCGCCTCGTCGGCGTCGATGTCGGCGTGCCGCCACCTGGCCACCTTGTCGGAGCCGGTGCCGAGCGCTGACCGACGACGACGGGCACGTCCCCAACCCGGCCGTCCTCGAGGATCAGCTCGCCCGGCTTCGACGAAGCTCGACCGCCGTATCGCCTCGGCCCAGTCCGGCTCGAAGTCCCACCGGCGGCTGCTGCGCCGGCCGGGCCCGCCTCCACGGCCGGGTCGCCCAGACCCGGGCGTTGCACCTTCACCCGGCTCAGCACGACCCTGGCCGGCGGCGTTCGAGGTGGTCGCCGTCGAGGACCTCAACCTCAGGGCCATGGCCAAACGCAAGCGCCGTCTCGGCCGCGACTCGCCGACGCCGGCCTCGGCGAGCTGCGCCGCCAGCTCACCTACAAGACCGCCGACCGGAGCCACACCCTCGTGGCCGTCGGCCGGTTCTACCCGTCGTCGAAGACCTGCTCGCACTGCGGGGCCGCGAAAGCCAAGCTGCCCCTATGGGAGACGGGTCTTCACCTGCGACGACTGCGGCGCCGTCTCCGACCGGGACGTCAACGCCGCCCGCAGCATCGCCCTGGAAGCCGCCCGGCTCCTCGGACAACACACGACCAGCAGCAACCAGCAGCACATGCAGGACGGTGCCGGGCTACGACCGGACTCCGAAAACGCCGCCCCGAGACCTGGTAAGACCCCTGACGCGGAAGCCGAGGGGGCAGGGTCGCCCGAGGGGGGAACCAAGCAGCCGCCGCCCCGAAGGGCGGCGGCATGAGCCTTGGACGGGACGCCGGCAACGGCGTCCGGAACGGCAACCAGGAACGTCGGGGAACCCCCTCGCGTCACACCTATTTGCCGAACCTAGCCGTGGCTGGGCTGGATCGTCATGGTCGACGGCTCGCCCCGCCGCACCCGAATGGCCAGCTGGCCGTTCGTCAGGGTCGCCTCCACGCTGGCCCCGAACCCGGCGGGAAGGTCGAGCTCCGCGCTCGTAGCCGCCGTAGTGCCACTCGTGGACGAGGTAGTCGCGGGGCCCGGCGCTGCGGACGTGGGCCCAGAAGCGGAGCGCCCCCGGCCGCAGCTCCACCGTCACGTCCTTGGCGGTCACGGCCGGCAAGGGCGCCACGATCGACCAGGGCCTCGGTCGTCTCGTGCACGTTGATCGGCACCCGTTGCGGGCTCATGGATGCCCGCACGGCTTCCGTGGCGGCGACGACGTCGCCGTGTCTGGCCTGCTCGCTCGTCATACCGACACGCTACCCCCGCTCCGGGGAGTCAGAATCATTGCCATGGCCAAGCCCAAGGGCGCCCCCCACCGCCTGCTCGTGCTGCGGCACGCCAAATCGAGCTGGAACAACGCCCGTCTCGCCGACCACGAGCGGCCCCTGTCTTCCCGGGGTCAGCGGGCGGTCGAGGCCCTCGCCGACCACCTCGCGGCCATCGACCCGCCGCCCACTCTCGTGCTGTGCTCCACCGCCCGCCGGGCCCGGGACACGCTCGAGCCGATCCGCGCCCGTCTCCCGGAAAGCACGGAGGTCCGGTTCGAGGACCACCTCTACGGCGCCAGCGCTTCCGATGTCCTCGTCCGCCTGCGCGACGTGCCCGAGGAGACGCCTTCGTTGCTCCTGGTGGGCCACAACCCCACCCTGGAGGACCTCGTCAAGGGGCTGGGGCGTGACGGCGATCCGGAGCCTCATCGCCCGCATCGACCTGAAGTTCCCCACCGGCGCTCTGGCCACGCTGGCCTTCAACGGGCCGTGGAAGGACCTCGCCTGGGGTACCGCCACGCTGGAGGCATTCGTGGTGCCTGGAGACCTGAAGTGATCCGACCGGGCCGGGCGGCCGTCGCCGTCGTGCTGTTGGCGTCGCTCTTCGTCATGACGGCGCTCATCGCCTCGTCGTCTTCGCCGTCACGATCGGTCGGGGGAAAGGCGACGCCCCCGGCCGCCGGCCCTGAGGTCCTGGCCCGCTATGGGGCGCCGCCCCTTCCCGCCGACCTCCGCCGCCGGGTGCAGGCCATGTTCGACGTCCGCTCCCCCGGGGCCGGTCAGCTGTCGCCCGACGGAACGCGGCTGTTCTTCAATTGGTCGGTGACCGGCACCAGCCAGGTGTGGCGGATCGACGGGCCGCAGCGCTTCCCCGTCCAGCTGAGCGGCGGGGAGGACCCGACCACGCTTCAGGGTGTCATGCCCGACGGGCGGCACATCGTCGTCGCCCGGGACCGGGGCGGCGCCGAGAACCCCGGGCTGTACCTGCAGGCGGCCGACGGCGGGCCGCTGGAGACCATTTTCCAGAAGGACGGCGTGCGGGCGTTCCTCGGTCACATCAGCCGCGACGGCTCCTCGATCTTCTACACGGCCAACGACCGTCAGCCCGACTCCTACGCCGTCTACCGCTACGACGTCGCCGGCCGCCGGGCTGAGCTGGTCTTCGGGGAGGCCGGGCTGTGGAGCATCGCCGATCGTCGCCCCGACGGCCTTCTCCTGCTGGCCAAGGCGACCGGCAACACGTCGAGCGAGTACTTCGGCTACGACCCCGCCACCCGGGCCCTCACCCCCTATCTCGGTCAAGGCGAGCGGGAGGACTACGACGTCGAGTTCGGCCTGCCCGACGGAGAACTCGTCGTCCGGACTCCGCTGAGTCCCCGGGGGACACCCCCGAACCCCCGGGCAGGGAACTTCCAGCGGCTCTACCGGTACCGCATCGCCACCAGGGAGCTCGTGCCCGTCTCGCCGGAGCTGAGCCACGACGTCGACGGCTTCTCCGTCAACGACGACGGCGGCCGCATCCTCTACACGGTCAACGAGGGCGGCTACACCCGGCTCCACGCCGTCGACGCCCGCACGTCGGCCGAGATCCCGCTCCCGGCGCTGCCGGCCGCCGACCACGTGTCGTTCGGCTCGAGCACTCGGGATGGGAGATACACGGCCGTCCTGACCAACAGCGCCACGGCGCTGCCGTCGAGCTCGGTGCTCGACTGGGCCAGCGGCCGCCTGACGCAGTGGCACGTCCCGAGCGCCCCGGAGATCGACCCGAGCCGTTTCGCCGCCGCCACCCTGGAGTCGTACCCCGCCCGGGACGGCACCCCGATCCCGATGTTCGTGCGACGCCCGGCTTCGTGCCCCACATCCTCGGAGCGCACCCCCGGATCTCCCCCGCCCTGCCCGGTGGTGGTCGAGTTCCACGGCGGGCCCGAGTCCCAGGCCCAACCGGGGTTCGACCCCGGCGCCCAGCTCTTCGTCAACGCCGGGTTCATCCACGTGACGCCCAACGTGCGGGGCAGCGCCGGCTACGGCAAGGCCTGGCTCGACGCCGACAACGGCCCCCGGCGCCTGCAGGTGATCACCGACATCGAGGACTGCGCCCGCTTCATCCGCGACCACTGGGGCGACGGGGGACGGCCACCGAAGATCGGCATCACCGGAGTCAGCTACGGCGGCTACTCCACCCTGGCCGGCATGACGATGTTCGCCGGGGCCTACGACGCCGGGGTGGCCGTGGTCGGGATGAGCAACCTGGCCACGTTCCTCGACAACACCGCCGCCTACCGGCGGTCACTGCGCATCACGGAGTACGGCGACCCGGAGAAGGACGCCGACGCCCTCCGCCGGCTCTCCCCCATCTCCTACATCGACCGGGTCCAGGACCCGCTGCTCATCATCCAGGGCGCCAACGACCCCCGCGTGCCGGTCAGCGAGGCCCTCCAGATGCAGGCCGCCCTCGATCGTCGCCGGGCGGCGGCGCGGCTGATCCTCTTCGGCGACGAGGGCCACGGCGCCCAGAAGCGTGACAACCGCGTCCAGGAAGTCGGCCACACGCTGCAGTTCTTCTCCGAGCATCTCCTCGCCCGGTAGCCAAGTACACAGGAGTACGGCTCTGCCCGCTTCTGTTGCGTACGTTTCGCGCGAGGGTGCTTGGGTTGCGAGCCGTCCGAAATGCCTGGTTACGGTCTCGGTGCCCGGGCGGGCGTTCGGCCGGGTCACTTCCTCCCATGCGCCTTCTCATCCGAAGCGTCCTTCCGTGCCTCGTCGTGACCGCGGCGGCCGTCTCCGCCGTTTCCGGGGCCGGGGCCCGGGGCCGGGCCAAACCCACCTCGCCGCCGACGACGTCGACCACCTCGCCCGTCACGGCCGCCGGCCTCCGGGCCCAGGCCAACCAGGCGGCCGTCCGGTACGCCGCCGCCCGAGCCGAGCACGCCCGCCTCGGCGACCAGGTCGCCGCCCTGGAACGTCAGGTCGCCGAACTGGAGGCTCGCCTCGGCCCCCTGCGACAGCAGATCACCCGCCAGGCAGTGGCGGTCTACCAGGGAGACATGGCGGTCGCCGCGGTCAACCAGTTCGCCGTCGCCGCCGCCATGTTGCGGCTCCGATCGGGCGGCCCACCTCGTGGCCGACGTCACCGCGCGGGAGATGACCGGCGGTCGGCGCGCTGCTCGAGCGCCAAGCAGCGCGCTCCGCCAGCGCCAGGCCGACCTCGCCGCCCGCCGCCACGACCAGGACGCCACCATGGCCTCCCTGTCCGCCCAGCGGCAGCAGATCTCGTCCGACCTCGAAGCGCTGGCCGCCACCCTCCCCCCAAAGTCCGCCCGCCGGCCCTCAGCCCGGCCCAGCCGCTCGGCCCCTCGCCTCGGGGGCGCGTCGCCCGGGGGATACCGGCGGCCGGGTTCGTGTGCCCGATCGACGGGCCGCTGGCCTTCAGCGACGACTTCGGCGCCCCCCGCGGGCGGCGGCCGCCGGCACCTGGGCAACGACCTTCTCAGCCCTCGGGGGACCCCCAACGTGGCCGTCGTGAGCGGCACCGTCGAGACCCGGCCCTGGGCCGGCGGGGGCATCACGATCTTCCTGCGGGGGGATGACGGTCACACCTACGTCTACATGCACCTCATGCGGATCGAAGGGGCCGTCCCCCGCCGGGTCGTCCCGGGCGAGGTGATCGGCCTCGTCGGCAGCACCGGGAACTCCTACGGCTACCACACGCACTTCGAGTACCACCCCGACGGAGGCATCCCCGTGAGCCCCTACCCGCTGCTCTCGGCAAGTTGCAGGTAGCACGGCCGGGCATGGGGCAGGGGCCCCATGCTCGGGAGGAGCCTGGGGGTGGGGCCCCAGGCGGGGCGGCGAAGCCGCCAGAAACAAGGCCGTAGCGGGCGACAGCCCGCTAGGCGGGCCAGTACTTGCTGGGCCGGTTGGCGTACTTCCAGCCGCCGACTCCCAGGGCGAAGGCCCCCACACCGAACAGCGTCCCGAACAGGACGAGCTTGCGGCGATGCCCGCCCGGCTCGTTCTTGAGGACGGCGATGGTGTCGCCGTGCGGCACGTCTCCGGGCGTTTCGGCCAACGGCGCCGTGGTGGGTGGAGCGAACTGCGGGCTCGGCGGCGTAACCAGCTCGTCGGGCGGTATGGCCGTCGCCTCCGGCGGGAGCGTCGTTTCGCTTTCACGCCCCCGGTCGGCCGGCTTCGCCTTCGGTTCCGGGTCCGGCGGCTCCGACGCCGCCACCCGGGCCGGCGGCGTGGACGGTGGCGGCGCAGTCGGCGGCGGCCCGACGTAGGGCCGCCCGCTGCCGGCGGCCGTCTGCCCGTTGCCCGACGAGCCGTTCGAGCCGTTCGGGCCGGTCGAGCCGTGCGACGTGGCCGGCGGGCTGGTCGGCGGCGGGGCCGGAGGATGGGCCGGCCCGGTCGACGGCGGCGGGGCTGGCTCGGGCTTGGCCGGCGGGGGCGGTTCGGTCGGAGGCGGGCTCGACGGGGGCGGGGCCGACGTCGTCGTCGTGTCGCCCTCCTTGACCTCGATCTTCCCCCACATCCCGTGGTGCGTCTTCCCGCCGTCCTCCACGCTGCCGTGGTGCTTGCAGTAGAACGAAAACGCCCCGGGTTTGTCGAAGGTGGCGCGTGTAGCTGGCATCGGGCCCGGTGAGGTCACCCGATCCCGAGAAGGCGGACGGGTCGACCGGCGTGACCGTGTGGGTGCCGTCGAGGGCCTTCCAGGTGATGGTGTCGCCGACGCTGACCTCGGTCACGGTCCCGTTGGCGGGGGTGAAGCAGGGCGGCCCCCACGGTCTTGTCGCACCGGCCCGGGTCGAGGGTGGCGTTGATCTCCTTCCCCTCCCCCGCCGCCTCGACGAAGTCGATCCAGGGCAGGCCGGCGCCGGCGAACACTCCCACCGCCACGACAACCCGCATCACTGAGCGACCCGCCACGTCCCTGACCTGCCTCCCAACCGACCCAACCGGCGCTGAGCGCTCAACAGCCTACAGCGCCCGCAACATGGGCAACAGGTCATAGCAGATTTTGCACACTCAGCGAAAGGCAAGGTCACGGACCGCTGCCGCCGTGTCGGCCGTCTCGATCAGCATGATGACGGGTGTCGTGACACCCGCTTCCCGGTAGGCCTCGATGTGTTCCCGGCAGGCGCCGGGGGGCCCGTGGACCAGGAGCTCGTCCACCAGGGAGTCGGGCACCGCCTCGAGCGCCCCCTGCCGGTCCCCGGCCCGCCAGGCCTCCCACATCTTGGCCAGCACGTCGCCCCGGCCGAGCCAGTCGTGGAAGGCGGCGTAGACCGGCACGTTCAGGTACGCCGTGATCATCCGGCGCCCGATGGCCCGGGCCCGCTCGGCGTCCTCGGTCGGGCAGACGAAGATCCGGGCCACGATCTCGTGGGCGGGGTGGTGCTCCCGCACGTAGGGCGCCACAGTGCGGACGTCCTCGGCCGACAGCCAGTTGATGATGGCCCCGTCCGCCTCCCGGCCGGCGAGGCGGAGCATGCCCGGGCGCAGCGCGGCCACCATGACGGGGACCGGCCCGGCCGGCGGCTGGCCCAGCCGGATCCCCGAGACCGTGAAGGTCTCGTAGGCCTCGGTCACCTTCTCACCGGCCAGAAGCGCCTTCACACAGCGCACGGTGTCCCGCACCCGCCCGAGGGGCCGGTCGAAGGGGATGCCGTTCCACCGCTCGACGATCACGTCCGACGACGTGCCCAGCCCGAGCACGAACCGCCCGCCGCTGACCAGGGCGAGCGAGGCGGCCGACTGAGCGATGAGCGCCGGCCCCCGAGTGAAGGCCGGGACGATGGCCGTGCCCAGCCGGGCCTCCGGTGCGTACTGCGACGCCAGCACCAGGGGCGTGAAGGCATCCGACCCGTCCGCCTCGGCCGACCACAGATCGGTGTAGCCGAGATCGGCCATCTCCATCAGCCGATCCCGATGCTCGGTCAAGGGAACTCCCGGCAGCGGGAGGGTCATGCCGTAGCGGGGGGCCCCGATGGTGTCCACCCTCCGCACGGTAGACAGAATGTGCGGCCGGGCGAGAAGGGAGAGGGCCGTGACCATCGAGTTCGACGGACGTGTCGCCATCGTGACGGGGGCCGGCGGCGGGCTGGGCAAGTCCTACGCCACCGAGCTCGGCCGGCGAGGGGCCAAGGTGGTGGTCAACGACCTCGGCGGGAACCCCGACGGCACCGGCGGAGCGGCCAGCCCGGCCGACGCCACCGTGGCCGAGATCAAGGCCGCCGGCGGCGAGGCGGTGGCCAACTACGACTCCGTGGCCACGCCCGAGGGCGGCGAAGCCATCACCAGGTCCGCCCTCGACGCCTTCGGCTCGGTCGACATCGTCATCAACAACGCCGGGATCCTGCGCGACAAGTCGTTCGCCAACCTGGCCCTGGGCGACCTCCAGGCCGTGATCGACGTCCACCTCCTCGGCGCCTTCTACGTCACCCAGCCCGCCTTCCGGGTGATGAAGGAGAAGGGCTACGGCCGCCTGCTGTTCACGTCGTCGGCCGCCGGGGTATTCGGCAACTTCGGTCAGACCAACTACGGGGCGGCCAAGATGGGCCTCGTCGGCCTGTCCAACGTGCTGGCCGTCGAAGGGGCCAAGGCCGGCATCAGGTCGAACGTCATCGCCCCCATCGCCCGGTCCCGCCTGACCGAGGAGCTGCTCGGCCCGCTGGCCGAGCTCGTCGAGCCCGAGCTGGTCATGCCGCTGTCGCTCTACCTCGTCTCCGAAGCCTGCGAGCTGACCCACGAGATCTTCTCGGTGGGCGGCGGGAAGTACTCCCGGGTCTTCATCGGCGAGACGCCCGGCTGGTTCGCCGGCAAGGGCTCGCAGCCCACGGTGGAGGACATCGCCAGCCACATCGACCAGATCCGGGGCGAGGACGGCTACACCGTGCCGGGCAGCGCCAACGACGACATCCGCCTGCTCCTCGCCGCCCTCGGCTAACGGAGGTCAACGTACTCATGCCCATCGACCCCGACGTCGCCCTCAGCGCGAGCATCGAGCCCTTCTCGACCAGCTGGGACGCCGACGACGTCATCCTCTACCACCTCGGGATCGGCGCCGGCCTCGGGAAGCCGACCGATTCCGGGGAGCTGGCCTACACCTACGAACAGAGGCTGGTGGTGCTGCCGAGCTTCGCCGTCGTCCCGGCGTTCGGTGCCCTGGTGAAAGCCGCCACCGGCCAGGTGCCGGGGTTGGCCATCAACCCGGTCATGGTGCTCCACGGCGAGCAGGACGTCGAGATCCACAAGCCGATCCCGATCTCCGCCACCGCCGAGCACCGGCCCCGGATCGCCTCTCTCTACGACAAGGGCAAGGCGGCGCTGGTCACCGTGGAGGTCGAGTCGGGTCCGGCGGGCGACCCGCTCTTCACCAACCGGTTCACGATTTTCGCCCGGGGCGAGGGCTCCTTCGGCGGCAATCCGGACTCGCCGCCGCCCGGCAACACGCCGCCGGAACGCGACCCCGACGCCGTCGTCGAGTCGCCCACCATGAGCCACCAGGCGCTGCTCTACCGGCTGTCAGGGGACAAGAACCCGCTCCACGCCGACCCCGACTTCGCCAAGCTCGGCGGCTTCGACACACCGATCCTGCACGGCCTGTGCACCTTCGGGATCGTCTGCAAGGCGGTCGTCGACTCCCTCCTCGGCGGCGACGTCAGCGCCGTGGCCCGCTACCAGGTCCGCTTCACCGGCGTGGTCTTCCCCGGCGAGACCGTGGTCACATCGATGTGGCGCGACGGGGACCGGGTCATCATCTCGGCCACCACCCGGGAGCGGGGCCAGCCGGTCCTGTCCAACGCCGCCGTCGTCACCCGCTGAGCGCCGGAGTCGGATCAGCCCGCCGGCATGTTGTAGCCGGCCGTCTCCACGATCTCCTTGCAGGTCGGGCAGACGGGATAGCGCTTGGGGTCGCGGGACGGCACCCAGCGCTTTCCGCACAGCGCGGTGCAGGGCACGCCGCTGATCATGGCCTCCATGACCGCCGACGCCGGGACGACCACGTGGGCGAACCGGTCGTGATCGCCCTCGTCGACCCGTTCGGGGACGACCTGTTCGACCTCCACCGGGCTGAGCTCAGTCATGGCTCCAGGGTGCCACACAGGCAGGACATGCGCCGCCGCCCGGAGAACTCCGTGACGACCGCTGTCCGCATTGCGGAGGTCCCCCCCTGCCATGACCCTTCAGCCTGCGCCCGCCCGGGCGCTTCCGGAGCCCCTGCTGGCCTCACCGGCCCGGCGGCGGGAACTGCGGGCGTTGGCCCGGAACCTGGTGGCGTGGACCCCGACCGAGCGACCTCGCTGCGACCTCGACCTGCTGATCACCGGAGCGATGTCGCCCCTTCCCGGATTCCTCGGCCGGGCCGACTACGAGTCCGTCTGTGACCGGATGCGCCTGGCCGACGGTGTCCTCTGGCCCATGCCGATCACCCTCGACGTCCCGGCCGACGTCGCCGGCCGGCTGGCCCCAGGCGACGGGTTGGCCCTCCGGGAGGAGGACGGCTCGCTGCTGGCCGTGCTGTGGGTCGACGACGTCTGGGCCCCCGACCTCCGGGCCGAGGCCGAGGCCGTCTTCCGGACGACCAGCGCCGCCCATCCGGGCGTCGTCCATCTGTTCGAAAAGACCCATCCGTTCTACGTCGGTGGGCGCCTGGAGGGCGTGCGCCGCCCGGCCTCGCCCGACTTCGGCCGTCTGCGGCCGGGGCCGCTGGAGATGCGGGCGGAGTTCGCTCGCCGGAGCTGGGACCGGGTCGTCGCCTTCCACACCCGCAACCCGATGCACCGGGCCCATTTCGAGCTGACCCGCCAGGCCGCCGAGTCGGCCGGGGCCCGGCTCCTCCTCCACCCGGTGGTCGGGATGACCAAGCCCGGCGACGTCGACGCCCTCACCAGGATCCGGTGCTACGAGGCGCTCATGCACCGCTATCCGTCGGGCAGCGCCATGATGGCCGCCATCCCGATGGCCATGCGGATGTCCGGCCCCCGGGACTCGCTGTGGAACGCCATCCTGCGCGCCACCTTCGGCTGCACCCACTACATCGTCGGTCGCGACCACGCCAGCCCCGGGCCCGACCACGACGGCCGGCCGTTCTACGGTCCCTACGAGGCCCAGGACATCCTCTTTCGCCACGAAGCCGAGACGGGCATCGCCACGGTCGCCTTCCCGGCGCTCACGTACGTCCCCGACCTCGATCGTTACGTCCCGATGGGGGATGTTCCCCCGGGGGCGGAGACCCGTACGGTGAGCGGCACCGAGTTGCGGTCGCTCCTGGCCTCCGGGAAGGAGATCCCGGAGTGGATCACGTTCCCCGAGGTGGCCGCCGCCCTCCGCTCCCGCGGAAACGGCACGTCGGTCTGAACCTCAGCGGCGGGTGGTCCGCCAGTTGAGATAGCTCGCCGCGGCCAGCACGACGTAGGTCACCGAGACGATCTCCGGGACGTACTGGAGCGATTTGTCGGTCACCGGCACCAGGAGCGCGGCGACCAAGGCGAAGATGCAGAAGAACAGGGCTCGCCGGTCCATCAGAACGGACTCAGCAGCATGAACGTGGCGGCGGAGATGATCCCCGCTCCCGGGATGGTCAGGATCCAGGCCCACACCACCCGGCCGGCGACGCCCCAGCGGACGGCCGAGAGCCGGTGGATGGAGCCGACCCCCACGATGCAGCCGGTGATCGTGTGCGTCGTCGAGACCGGGATGCCGTTGGCCGAGACGAAGAACAGGGTGGCGGCGGCGGCCGACTCGGCTGACACTCCCCCGACCGGCTGCAGCCGGGTGATCTTTGATCCCATCGTCTTCACGATCCGCCAGCCGCCGGTCAGCGTGCCGAGGGCGATCGCGCTGTGGGCCGCCAGGACCACCCAGAGGGGTACGTCGGCGGTGGCGCCGGCGTGGCCGGTGGCGATCAGGAGGGCGAGGATCACACCCATGGTCTTCTGGGCGTCGTTGCCGCCGTGGCCGAGGCTGTAGGCCGCGGCCGACACCAGCTGCATGCGCCGGAACTTCCGGTTCAGCCGGTCGACGTTGCGGGCGAACTGGCTCAACTGGAGCACCACGACCATGACGATGAAGCCGAGCGCCAGACCGATGATCGGGGCCAGCACGATGAACACCCCGATCTTCGACAACCCGCTCGAAACCACCGCCCCGAAACCCGACTTCATCACCGCCGCCCCGACCATGCCGCCCACCAGGGCGTGCGACGACGAGCTCGGCAGCGCCAGATACCACGTCAGCATGTTCCAGGCGATGGCGCCGAGGAGGCCGGCGAAGATCACGCCGATCGACAGCACGTCCTGTTCCACCACCCCTTTGGCGATGGTGCTGGCGACGTGCGTCTTGAATATGAGAAACGCCACGAAGTTGAACGTCGCGGCCCAGATCACCGCGTAGCGGGGCGAGAGGACCCGGGTGGCCACGACCGTGGCGATGGAGTTGGCCGCGTCGTGCATCCCGTTCGTGAAGTCGAACGTCAGGGCAACGGCGATCACGAAGACGAGGGCGAGGTCTTCCATCGAGGTTCTGTCCCGGGGGGTCGGCGGGCCGTCAGCTGTGCTTCAGGGCGATGCTCTCGACGATGTCCGACACGCCTTCGAGCTTGTTCACGGAGTCTTCAATTGCCTCGACGATGTCCTTCCAGCGGAGCACGTCGAAGGCGTTGAAGTCGCCCGAGAAGAGGTGAGCCACCGAACGCCGGTAGATGCGGTCGGCCTCGCTCTCCAGCCGGTCGACGGCCTGCAGCTCGCTCTCGAGGTCTTTGAGCTTGGGCAGCTTGGCGATGAGGGCGACGTTGGCGTCGGCCGCCTTGACGAGGACGTCGGCGATCTCCCGGACCTCGCTCAGAGGCTCCTCGACGTCGTGGAGGACGAGGAGCTCGGACACGGCCTGGATGTCGTCGATGACGTCGTCGAGCTGCTCCGTGAGGGAGTGGATGTCCTCCCGGTCGAAGGGCGTCACGAAGCTCGAGTCGAGACGGCGGAGAATCGTTCGGGTGAGCTCGTCACCCCGGCGTTCGCACTCGTCGATGGCGGCGTGCTTGTCATGGGCGCCCTCGAACCCGTCGAGCACGTCCCGCAGCAGCCGGGCGGCTTCGGCCAGATTGGAGGCCGCCTGGTCGAAGAGCGGAAAGAAGCCTTCGTCGGTGGGGATAAGGCGGAAGCGCACGGAGGATCCCTTCCCGTTACCAACCCGTTACTCCTGCTCCGACAATGATAGGGGCACCCGAATTTCCCCCTGCCCTTACTCAAACGCAGAGCGGCTAACAGGTGAACGATCAGTGAACACCACGGTGGTTTTCGGGGATTTCACCGCCTTCTGGCGAGTTGCCCCTTGGGCCAGGATGCAGATCGCCAACACCGAAATAGCACCAGTCAGAGACTGCGAGGGGGAGTGAAGTCGTTTGGCCGGTCGGCGCGGGACGAAGTTGGTTGCGGCGGTCTTGGCCGCGGCATCAATGGGGCTTTCGGCCCCGGCATCGGAGGCCAGCCCGATTCCGCCTCCTCCGGGCTGCAGCGATTTCGGGCTGGCGGTCCAGGCCGACCCAGGCCAGGGATCCTCGTCCAGGCAGTCGTTCCTGTCGTCGGACGGGCGGTTCGTCGTGTTCTTGTCTTACCACCCGCTGGTCCCGGCTGACACCAACAATTCCGGGGACGTCTACCGCTACGACCGGGTGACCGGGGAGATCCTCCGGCTCAATCTGGAGAAGACGGGTGGCGAGCTTCGCCACGGCGGCTTCCCGACGTCGGTGAGTGACGACGGCGACCGGGTCCTCTTCTTGACCGGTTCGCCCGACCTGGTCGGCGAGGGTTCCGAAAACCAGCTCTACGTGCGCCGGATCACGGCGGTCAAGACGGAGCTCGTCTCCGCCAACCTCGACGGGAAGCCGTCGAACGGCCCCGTGGCCTCCGACGCCGCCATCAGTGCGGACGGCCGCTGGGTCGCCTTCACTTCCCAGGGCACCGACCTGGTGGCCTCCGATTCCCGGCCCCGGGACCATTTCGCCCTGAACAGCGACGTGTATCTCCGTGACCTCGACTCGGACACGACGATCGCGGTAACCGCCCCGTTCGGCGAGTCCCGCAACGGGACGAACTCCGACTCGGCCGCCATCTCCGGCGACGGGCGGTTCGTCGCCTTCTCCTCCATTGCCGAATGGACCCCCGACGACACCCACGACGCCGCCTGGGACGCCTACGTCTGGGACCGCCAGACGAAGCGCTACGAACTCGTCAGCATCGACCCGTCGGGCCGGGCCATGGGCGGCACGGCCCTGGCCATGAGCGACGACGGGAACCTGGTCGTCTTCCGTGCCCTCGACCGCGACGGGGAGGGCGGGGCCGTCTACGTCCGCGACCGGGCCGCTCGAACGACCCGGTGGCTCTCCTCCGCCCGCCCCACCATGAGCCCCTCGGTGGCCATGTCCGGCGACGGGTCCGTGGTGGCCATCCAGACCGTGGACCCCATCGACGCCGCCGACGCCAATGGCCACGACGACGTCGTGCTGGTCGACCTCCGGTCCGGCGCGGTTCTCCCAGTCCGGGCGGCCGACTTCGGTTGTGCCCCCGACCTCGGGGTGTTCGCCCCCGAGCTGTCCGGCGACGGGAGCCTGTTGGTGATGGAGTCCGCCTGGGACGACGTCGACCCCCGTCTCCGGCGGGAGATCTTCCTCTTCGACGTCGCTGCCCGGTCCTGGACGCAGATCACGCCTCACGTGATCGAAACCTGGCGGCCGGACGGTCCGTTGCCCGGCCCTCCGCCCTGGCTCGAGGAACCCTTCGATGGCGAAGGCCTCGACGATGTCGAACTGCCGCCGGAGACCGACACCGAATCGACGGGGGCCGGCCTCTCGGGCCAGGTGGGCGGCTACTGGATGCTGACCGCCGGCGGCGAGATCTTCGGCTTCGGCGACGCCGTCCACTTCGGCGACGCCGAGGTCGGCGCGGCCGACATCGAGCCGACGCCGGACATGGACGGCTACTGGGTTCTCCATTTGGACGGCCTCGTGACCGCCCAGGGCGCCGCCCTTTGGCTTGGGGACGCCGAGCTGGAACCCGACGAGCTGGCCATGACACTGTCGGCCACGCCCAGTGGCGAGGGCTACTGGGTCTTCACCACCAGCGGCCGCGTCCTCCCGTTCGGCGACGCCCTCTTCTTCGGCGACATGTCCCGGGTGACCCTGAACGGCCCGGTCCTCGACTCCGTCGCCACCCCGACGGGACGGGGCTACTTCATGGTCGCCGCCGACGGCGGGATCTTCGCCTTCGGCGACGCCAAGTTCGCCGGTTCGATGGGCGCGCAACCCCTCAACGGGCCCATCATCGCCATGGCCCCCGACCCCGACGGCTTCGGCTACTGGCTGGTCTCCGAGGACGGCGGCATCTTCGCCTTCGGTGCCCCGTTCTTCGGCTCGATGGGCCACGTGCGCCTGAACCAACCGGTGACCGGAATCGTGCCCGCCGCCCGTGGCTACCTGATGGTCGCCGCCGACGGCGGCATCTTCGCCTTCGGCGACATCCCCTTCCACGGCTCCCTCGGCGCCAACCCCCCCGCCGACCCCGTCATCGCCGTCGCCCTCCGCCGGACGTTCCGATGACCCGCTCGACTCGCCGCGCCCGCTCCCGCACCCGGCGCTGGCCGGCCGTGCTGGCCGGAGCCGTGGCGCTGATCACCGCCACCCTGCCGCTGACCCCCGCTCGTACGGACGTCGCCGGCGCAGCCCCGGCGGTGGCGTCCGGCGCCGCTCACGGCTACTGGCTCGTGAGTTCGGATGGCGGCGTGTTCCCGGGCGGGGCGGCGCCGTTCCTCGGGTCGACAGGCGCTCTGCGCCTCAACCAGCCGATCGTGGCGATGGCGGCGACACCGTCCGGTCGGGGGTATTGGTTGGTGGCCGCCGACGGGGGCATCTTCTCCTTCGGCGATGCGGCGTTCTTCGGATCGACCGGCGACATCCGGTTGAACCGGCCGATTGTGGGGATGGCGGCCACACCGTCCGGCCAGGGGTATTGGTTCGTGGCGGCAGACGGCGGGATCTTCTCCTTCGGTGATGCCGCCTTCTTCGGATCGACAGGGGCCATCCGGTTGAACCGGCCGATTGTGGGGATGGCGGCGACACCGTCCGGCCAGGGGTATTGGTTGGTGGCATCGGACGGGGGAATCTTCTCCTTCGGTGATGCGGCGTTCTTCGGGTCGACCGGCGCCATCGGGCTCAACAAGCCCATCGCCGGCATGGCGGCCACGCCATCGGGCCGGGGCTACTGGCTCTCCGCCTCCGACGGCGGGCTGTTCTCCTACGGCGACGCCGGCTTCTTCGGCGCCGCACCGGAGGCCGGCCCCGCCCCGGCCGGCGACACCATCCTGGCCACCGTGCCCACGCCCGCCGGCGCCGGGTACTGGCAGGTCTCCTCCGGCGGGCGCGTCCTGCCCTTCGGGAACGCCACCCGGTTCGCCGCCCTGCCGCCCCTCGCCCGGCCGATCGTCGGAGCTGCCGCCCTGCCGGCGGCGGTACCCGGGATCGGCCCGGGCCCCTCGAGAACCGGGACTCCAGACACGGTGGCCATGCCGGCGGTCAAGACCCTCCCCAACATCCTCTTCATCCTCCTCGACGACCTGCGCGAGGCAGGCGTGATGGACGTCCCCGCCGTCCTGCCCGGACCAAGCAGTGGCTGCAGGCCGGCGGCACCACCTTCACCCAGGGGTTCGTCACCTCCCCGCTCTGCTGCCCCGAGCGGGCGACCGTCTGGAGCGGGCGGTACCCGCACAACCACGGCGTCTACAGCAACCGTTTCGGCAAGGACCTCGACCGCGACTGGATCAGCGCCCGCTACCTGCAGGACGCCGGCTACCGCACCTCCCTGGTCGGGAAGTTCATCACTGACTGGAACTTCCGGTACGAGCCGCCGCACTTCGACGACTACGCCGTCTTCCACGGTGGCTACGTCGACGCCGACTTCTGGGTGAAGAACCCCGGCGACGCCGCCTACCACCCCGAGAAGGCGCCGTACTCCACCGACTTCATCGCCGCCAAGGCCGCCGAGTTCATCGACGGCTACGAGGCCCGCGACGGCCAGCCGTGGTTCATGCAGGTCTCTCCGCTGGCCCCCCACGACGACGAGATCGACGACACGGGAAGCACCGACAGCGGCTGCGACGTCAACAAGCTGTACCGCTGGCCGACCCGGCACGACGGCGTGGCGGTGCCGCCCTGGAACCCGTCCCCGGCCGTGACGGTGGAAGCCGGGTCCGACTCCGTCGCTCAGAAGGCCGACAAGGTCCCGTACCTGCAGCCCAAGCGTTACGACCTGCAGTGCGCGGCCAACACCCATGAGGGGCAGATGCGGACGCTGCTGGCCGCCGACGAGATGGTCGACGCCATCATGTCGCGTCTCGAGGCGACCGGGGAGCTGGACAACACCCTGGTCATCTTCACCAGCGACAACGGCTACAGCTGGGGGGAGCGGGGCGTGAACAGCAAGGGCCTGCCCTACGCCGAGCACGTGAAGGCGCCGTTCCTGGTGCGTTGGGACGGCGTGTTCCCGGCCGGTGGCGTCGACGACCGCCTCGTCGGCGGCGAGGACTTCCTGCCCACCTACCTCCAGGCGGCCCACTACACACCACCGCAGTTCGGCCACCCGATCGACGGCCGGTCGTTCCTCCCCGGCGAGTCCGGCAAGGCGGTCAAGCTGCTGGAGTTCGGCCCCGTCGGCAAACCGAGCCCGCCGCTCTACGAGGCCCACAGGGGGATCCCCACGTGGGCCTCGCTGCGGACGGCGCAGTGGCAGTACATCGAGTACTACGCAGCCGACAACACCACCGTGCAGTGGCGCGAGTACTACGACCTCACCGCCGATCCCTGGCAGCTCGACAATCTCCTGGTGACCGACCCGGCCCGGGCGCCCGACACCGACGCCCTGTCAGCCGAACTCCGCCGCCATCTGGCCTGCGCCGGAACCTCCGGGTCCACCGCCTGCCCCTAAGGTGGTCATTCCGTGGAACGGACAACGAAGCTTTCACCCCAGGCACACCGGCGCCTCACCGAGGAGCTGACCGAGCGCACCGGTCCGACCCGCCGGCAGATCTCCGAATGGATCGAGCGCGCCCGAGAGCTCGGCGACCTGAAGGAGAACGGCGACTACCACGCGGCCAAAAACGAGCAGGGCCTGAACGAGGCCCGCGTCCGCCAGCTCGAGGCCATGCTGAAGTACGCCGTTGTGCTCGAGGCGACCATTGTCGACCGGGTGGAGGTCGGCACCGTCGTCGAGGTGCTGATGGAGGGCGACGACGAGCCCTCGACCTACCTCGTGGGCTCCATCGAGGAGCGCGGCAGCGGCTACGACGTGCTCTCCCCCGCCTCCCCGCTGGGCAAGGTCCTTCTCGGCCACGCCCCCGGCGACGTCGTGACCTTCGACGCACCGGCCGGCAAGTTCAACGTCGAGATCATCGCCATCCGCCCACCCGACTGACCGGTCGACGAGAGAAGAAGAGGTACTCGGGACCGTACGCAGTGTGTCATCGCGTCCGTGGAGTCCAGATTCATCTGCACACTCGATGATATAATCGAGAATGTGAGCAGATCCGCTCCCCCGCTGGCTCCGCTGTTCCGGTCCGATCAGCAGCTCCGGATCTTGGCCGTGCTGTTCGGCGAGGACGGAGAGGAGATTCCGATCGGTGCTCTTGCCGAACGTGCCGCTGTGGCTCAGGCGACCGCCAGTCGCGAGGTCGCCCGACTGGCCCAGCACGGCTTGGTCACCACCCGAGCCCTGGGCCGCAACACGCTCGTGCGGGCGAATTGGAACCTCCCGTGGGCCAGAGACCTCCGATCCATTCTCGTCCAAACCGTAGGTCTTCTCGGCCGGCTCGGCACCGCCCTTACCGACGTGGCCGGCGTCGAGGAGGCCTTTGTCTTCGGCTCCTGGGCGGCGCGCTACACCGGAGAGCCTGGCCCGGCACCGAACGACATCGACGTGCTCGTTGTCGGCGACGCGAGCCTCCGAACGGTTCGACGGGCCTGCACTCCCGTCGAGCAGGAACTCCGGGTTGAGGTGAACCCCGTGATGATCGATCGGGACCGATGGGACGCCACCAAACCGGAACCGTTCGTCGTCCAGCTAAAGAGCCAGCCTCTGGTTCCGATCCCCTTGAGCGCAGGATGAGCGGGCAGGAGCGGGGCCAGTGGATCACCGAGGCACTGGCCACTCGAGATCTCGAACGAGTGCAACCGAACATGGGCGCCGCAGGCGACCGGGTCAACGATGCCCGCCGCCACGTCCGCTCTGCACGGCTCCTTGCCTCCGAAGACCCGACGCTCGCCATCGCCGCCTGCCACGACGCCATCCGCAAAGCTCTCACCGCGCAGATGACCGCCGCCGGATTCCGGCCTCGCAGCGGCAAAGGCGCCCACCGAATCGTTTTGCACTACGCCCGCTATCGCCTCGCTGATGTCATCACGGCAGAAGACCTGACCGAAGCCGAGGACATACGACGAGATCGTGCCATTGCCGAGTACGGCGACTTCGCCACTCGCCAGCTCGACGCAAATCACATCCGAACGGCCGCCGACGCGGCCGAACGAATCGTCAATGCCATCGCCACTTTGCTAGCCACATCGGCTGAGCGCGCATGACGCGCCCTGGAGGTGACCATGCAAGAGAACGATCCGACTTCTGACGCCGAGGGCGGCGGAGGGGACGGGACCGACGGAGTCACGGTCCATCTGACTGAAGGCGGGTTCGAGGTCCGGTTCACAACTCCAGACGGCGCAGTTCGAACGGCGGCCTTCCCCTACCCCGAAGGTGCGTACCCCTGTGCCGACAAAGGAGGAGCGGAAAGAGCGTCGGCTCGGACCGAAGCAGGCGTCATCGAGATTCGAGTCAGGCGCCAGAACGGTGACGACGAGATCAACACCTTCCGCTATGAGGTTCCGGGCGGGTAGGGGCGAGCCGTGGATGACAACACGCGCCAGCCGAGCGCCGCGGAAGGCGTTGACACTCGCAGCTTGGCATCACCGGAGTTCATCACCGGCCTGACGGACGCGGTCCACCGTGCCCTTCTCGCCGCCGCTGAGGGTTGGGCGGTCACCCAGGAGGACGGCCCAGGCGAAAGGGATCGTCCCTACAAGTTTGCCAACCCGGCGGAGAGCAGCGTGGCGGCCGTCGTGTCAGTCACGGCCATGGTGGAGCACCTGCAGGAATTCTTCTCCCAGCGTCGGGCAAGGATTCCCCCTGATGTCGTGACCCGAGTACTGGCCGACGTGACCTATCGACCCGGATGGCTTTTCGAGACCACTGTCCTGCCCGACGGGAACACTGGGGTCCTCGTGGTAGCGGAACTCCACGACCTCAACCATCCTGGCCGGGTGTTTCGAACTTCTCGGATCGTCCCGCTACTGGCCAGCGGGCAGGACTCTCCGGATCGAGTGGTTCTCGAAGGTGTCCTGCGAGGCGTGCTGGCGATCGAAGAGCACGAGGCCCGAGAGCAGCTGAAGTATCAGGGCCAGAAGCCGTTGGACCTGCATGTACTTCCAGTGCCGACCTCGAACCGCATCCCACGGTGAACGCCGTTCGCCAGACAAGGTGAAGGGCCCCCGAGAAGCCCCTGACCAGCACTTCTGTTGTGGTGCGGAAGGGGAGATTTGAACCCCCACGCCCCTAAGGGCACTAGCACCTCAAGGTACACAGGACCGTCTATTGAGTCCGTCTCGGCCTCTGACGTGCACTTTTGTCTGGCCCCCTGTCCGCCGAGTGCGCTCCAGTCCGGTCCGTACGAGGGAGTTAGTGACCAGATAGTGCCCAACGAGGAGCACGAGACGCGGATCTGCGGCCGGGCCCGGCTACATCGCGCCCATCTCCTAAAGGGACAGCTGAGTCGACCGGGACTTGGACGCGCCCGACCGTTCCAGCGAGCGGCGGCGAGCAGCCAGCACGAAGGCCACCGCGGCGGTGTAGACCGCCCCTCCGATGCCGACCCGGTGGGGATGGAGCAGGATCACGGCGAAGAAGTAGGGGTAGCCGGCGGCGAGGACGGCGGCCCATTGCGGGGCCACGGCCAGGGTGGCGAAGGCGAGCAGCGTGACGGCGTACCACGGTTGGACGGGCGATGCGGCCGCCAGCAGCGTTCCCATGAGGACGGTGGCGCCGAGCGGCGCCGGCGGACGGCGGAGCCAGACCCAGGCCGCCGCACCGGCGACGGCCGCCGTCGACAGTGGGCCGGCGAGGCCGCCGGGAATGTGCAACGCGGCGGCGACGAGGTAGCGCCCGGCGCTGTCGTAGTGCTCCTCCCGGAGGTAGCCGGGGAGGAAACCGACGACTTTGCCGCCGACGGCGAGGACGTGAGGGAGGTAGCCGGCGGTGCAGACGGCCAGGGCTGCCCCGCCGGTCCGGAACAGCGTCCGGCGGCGGTCGGGGGAGGCGGCGGCGATGGCCACGACGAGCAGCGCCGGGAAGAGCTTGACGAGGACGGCGAGCCCGACCAATGCACCGGCAACGAGGTCGCGCCGCGTTGGGCTCAACTGACTGGCACGGTCGACGGGTGGCGATGCCACGGTCAGCGCGGCCAGGGCCAGGAGGATGGCCAGCCCGTCGACGTGGCCGTTGTTGACGATCTCCAGCACCGGAGCGGGACAGAGGGCGTAGAGCGCCGCCCAGCGTGGGTCGCGGCCCCCCCGGCGCAATGCCGTCATCAGCAAGGCGACGACGAGCACGTCGGTCAGCAGGCCGGCGACCTGCCACGGCTTGTGGCGGGCCTCGATGCCGGTCAGGCGGTAGATGCCGGCGAACCACGCTTCGGCTGCCGGTGGATAGATGGTGTGCACCCGGGACCGGTTGATCCGGGTGCAACCGTTCTCCCGATAAGCGAGGGGGCAGGGCCGATCTTCGGGCCACAGCCAGGGCTCCCGCAGGTGGACGAGCTCGCCCGATTCCGGTGTGTGCTCGTAGGGGTTGATGCCGGCGGCCTGCACCCGCCCGTCCCACGAGTAGCGGAACAGGTCGTCGGACGTAATCGGGGGTCCGGCGATCGCTGCGAGCCGGAGCGCCACCGCCGCCAGAAACACCACGGCCAGCGCACCGCGGCGTGCGACCCGCAGGGCAGCGGCGACCCCCACGACCCAGGCCACCGCCCACAGCCCGAGCTGGGCGAGGAGCCACCACCCTGACGCCAGCAGGGCTTCGCCGCGGGCGATGTGAAGCGACAGCCCCACTCCTGCGCCGGCGGCGGCGACGAGGACCGCTGGCCACCATCGGGAGCGGTGCTCCCCGGCCACCGCCGCCTGGACAGCAGGCTCGGTGACGATGGCGGTCATCCGGCGGCAGCCCGCTGGGGCGCTCGGGCGAACTCGGCCATGCCCTCTTCGAAGCCGATCTCGGCCATGAAGCCCAGGTCCTCGGCGGCCCGCCGGGGCGAGGCCACGATGTGGCGGACGTCGCCGGGCCGCCATCCGCCCCGCACCTCCGGGCGGGGTGCGTCGGGACCGAAGGCGTCGGTCAGTGCCACGGCCATGTCGAGTACCGAATGGGGTGTTCCGCTGGCGACGTTGTAGGCACCCGAGGCGACAGCGGCGGTGAGGCCGAGGACGTTGGCCCGGGCGACGTCGCGGACGTGGACGAAGTCGCGGGTCTGGCCGCCGTCCTCGAACACCAGCGCTGGGCGCCCGGCGGCCAGTGCGCTCCGGAAGACCGATGCGACACCCGCGTAAGGCGTGTCGCGCGGCATCCGCGGCCCGTACACGTTGTGGTAGCGCAGCGCCACGACCGTCGCACCGGCGGAACGGCCCCACAGCCCGCAAAGGTGCTCCTGGTGAAGCTTCGTGGCGGCGTACACGTTGCGGGGATCGGCCGGCGCGGACTCGTCGACCGCCACCCAGCCCACCGGTTCGCCACACGCGCAGCGCGGCTCCCACCGGCCGGCGGCGAGGTCGGCGTCGGTCCTGGCGCCCGGGCGTACGGGGCCGTGGACGGAGCAGCGGGCGATCCCCTCGCCGTAGACGACCATGCTCGACGCCAGCACCAGCCGACCGGCGAAGCCGCTGCGCCACAACGCTTCGAGCAACACCGCGGTGGCCGTGTCGTTGCCCGCCACGTAACCGGCGACGTCGCCGAAGTCGACGCCGAGGCCGACCTTGGCCGCCTGGTGGCACACGGCGTCGACGCCGGCCACGGCCCGCCGGGCCACTCCCGGGTCGGCCAGGTCGCCGACTATCAGCTCCGCCCGGGAGTCGACGTCGACACCGGCCCCCGGGTCCGGGCCGTGCACCGACGGCTCCAGCGAGTCGACGACGCGCACGGTGGCCCCCCGGTCGAGCAGCGCGTCGACAACGTGCGAACCGATGAACCCGGCACCGCCGGTGACGAGAACCTTCAACGGATGCAACCCCTTGTCAGGAACGGTGCAACGGCAACCGGACGGTGAACCGGCACCCCGGCCCGTGGTTGTGGACGGTGATCTCGCCGTGGTGGGCTTCGACCAGCCCCCGGGCGACGGCCAGGCCCAGACCGCCGCCGCCGTCACCTGGCGTGCGGGCGGCGTCGCCCCGGTAGGCCATCTCGAATACCGAGTCGAGGTCACGCTCGGGGATCCCTCCACAGGCGTCCTGCACCGAGACCTCGGCCTCCTGACCGGACGGGTCGAGACCGGCGGTGATCAGCACCACACCGCCCGGAGGGGTGTGGCGGATGGCGTTGTCGAGCAGGTTGCGGACCACCCGCACCATCTCCGGGGTCGACAGCTCCACCACCGGCGACGGCTCCCCGATCTCGCCCCGCAGGTCGATGCCCTTGGCCGAGGCGGCGATGGCTGCCCCGGCCACGGCGTCGCCGACCAGCTCGTCGAGGGCCACCGATTCGATGTCGAGCGACAGTGTCCCGGACTGGATGCGGGACAGTTCGAACAGGTCGTTCACCAGTCCCGCCAAGCGGTCGATCTCCCGGCGCATCGTGGCGTAGTACCGGGCCACGGTCTCGTCGTCGACGACGACCCGGTCCTCGAGCGCCTCGATCATGGCCCGGACCCCGGCCAGTGGTGTGCGCAGGTCGTGCGACACCCACGCCACCAGCTCGCGCCGGCTCCGTTCCAGCGCCGATGCCTGCGCCTGGGCCTCGGCCAGCCGGGCCGAGGTCCGGGCCAGCTCGGCGGCCAGCGCCGCCAGCTCACCGGGCGCAGCCCCACCGCCCGCCCGGCCCGTGCCGAACAGATTGGCGCCGGGCCCGCTCTCTCCGAGGCGGCGGGCCATCTCGCCGACCGAACGGCTGGCCGTCGCCACCCGCCGGCCGAACAGCACGGCGACGATGAGGCCGGCGGTGCCGGCGCTGATCAGCACGACCCACAGGACCCGGAGGTCATGTTTCATGAGGAACATCTGCGACGAGGCCCAGGCGACGCCGATGGCCACCGCCAGCACTGCCGCCAAGGCCGCCACCGCGGCCTGCACGCCGATGGTCGCCCGCCGGAGGGCGTAGAGCAGCGCGCCGGCGACGATTCCGGCCACGACCGAACCGGCGACGGAGTACGCCACCAGCCGGACGGCGTCTTCGGCCGGGAAGCCGCCCGCTCCGGCGGCGATCGCCGCCGCGGCGAGACCGGCGGCCCCCACGGCCACGGGCGGCCACCACCGGCCTGGTCCCGGCCGCATCACGGCTCGAACCGGTAGCCGACGCCCCACACCGTGGTCACGTAGCGGGGTGCGGAGGGGTCGGCCTCGATCTTCTCCCGCAGGCGGCGGATGTGGACCGTCACGGTCGAGGTGTCGCCATAGCTGAATCCCCACACCTGGTCCAGCAACTCCTCCCGCCGGAACGCCCGCCGGGGATGCTCCATCAGGTACTGCAACAGGTCGAACTCCTTGGCGGTGAGCGCCACGAGCTCGCCGCCCAGGCGGGCCTCGTGGGCCCTGGGGTCGACCTCGAGTGCGCCGGCCCGCAGAATCACCGGCTCGGCCTGCGGCGCCAGCGGACCCGACGCCCGCCGCAGCACCGCCTTGACCCGGGCGGTCAGCTCCCGGGGCGAGAACGGCTTGGCGACGTAGTCGTCCGCGCCCAGCTCAAGCCCGACGATGCGATCGGCCTCCTCGCCCAGGGCGGTGAGGATGATCACCGGGACCGGCGCCGCGGCGCGGATCCGACGGCAGACCTCGAGCCCACCGAGATGGGGCAGCATCAGGTCGAGCACCACCAGTTCCGGGGGGTCGGCCAGGGCCCGTTCCAGGCCGGCGGCGCCGTCCGAGGCGATCTCGACCTCGTAGCCCTCGCGGATCAGGTACCGGCCCACGACCTCGGCGACGTTGGGGTCGTCTTCGATGATCAGCACTCGGGCGGCCACCGCAGGAGCATCCACCATGGCTCCGATCATCGCCAGACTGGACCAGGCCGTCCGTACACACGTCGGGTTGTTCACCGAATTGTGAGAACTCCGCCAGCACTGCGTAAGAGCTCTCCGGATACAACCGTTCCGTGCCCGATGTCATCGTTCCCGTCCTCGACGAAGCGGCGGCCATCACCGCCCTGATCGACGCCATGCCGGCCGGCTACCGGCCGCTGGTGGTCGACAACGGCTCGACCGACGGCTCCGGCGATCTTGCCCGGGCCGCCGGCGCCCGGGTCGTCTCCGAACCAATGCGCGGGTTCGGGGCGGCGTGCTGGGCCGGGCTGCTGGCCGCCGACTCGTCCGACGGCGTCGTCTGCTTCATGGACGGCGACGGTTCCCTCGACCCTCGCGATCTCCCGGCCGTGGCCGACCCGGTCCTGGCCGGGTCGGCCGATCTCGTCCTCGGCGCCCGCCGTCCTACGACCACGGCGGCCTGGCCGATCCACGCCCGGGCGGCCAATCGCCTGCTGGCGTTGGAGCTGCGCCGGCGGACGGGACAGCGGCTGTCCGACCTCGGGCCGATGCGCGCCGCCCGCCGCGACGCCCTGCTGGGCCTCGGACTCCAGGACCGGCGCTTTGGCTGGCCGCTGGAGATGGTGGTGCGGGCGGCGGCCGCCGGCTGGCGGATCGACGAGGTCGCCGTCCCCTACGCCGCCCGGTCCGGGAAATCGAAGGTGACGGGAACGCTGCGGGGAACGGTCCGGGCCACGCGGGATATGGCCCGGCTCCTCGCATGAACCGCCGCCCCCGCACCCGGGCACCCCACGTCCTCGTCATGGCCAAGGAACCCCGCCCTGGGCGGGTGAAGACGCGCCTCTGCCCGCCGTGCTCCCCGGAAGAGGCGGCGGCCGTGGCCGAAGCGGCCCTGGCCGACACCCTGGCCGCCGTCGGCGCCTGCGGCGCGCCCCGCAAGATCCTCGCCCTCGACGGCGAACCTGGTCCGTGGCTGCCACCCGGATTCGACGTCGTCCGCCAGCACGGCAGCGACTTCAACCAGCGCCTCGCCGCCGCCTGGAGCGAAGCCGGCGGCCCCGGCGTCCAACTCGGCATGGACACACCCCAGGTCGCCGCCCCGGAACTCGACGAACTCCTGACCCACCTCGACAGCGGCGACGCCGTCCTGGGCCACGCCCTCGACGGCGGCTGGTGGGTCATCGGCTGGCGAGGCGCCGACCCGCAGGCGATGTTCGCCGGCATCCCCATGAGCGCAGCCCACACCGGCCGAGCCCAGGAGGCCCGCATCCTGGCGCTCGGCCTTGGCCTGCACCGGGCGGCGCCGAAGCGAGACATCGACACTATCGACGACCTCCAGACGGTCGCCCGGGAATTCCCCCGGCTGCGCACCGCACACGTCGCCCGCTCGCTGGCCCGACCCAGGGAAGTGGTGGCGTGACGATGATCGACGCCGTCGTGCTCCGGGCCGACAACGGCACCCGGCTGCCCCTCGACCCGGCCCGGTGGCACGCCGAACCGACCCCGGCCGAGCACCGGCTCCTCGACGCCATGGCCGGCCCGGTCCTCGACGTGGGCTGTGGCCCCGGCCGGTTCGTCATGGGCCTGGCACAACGAGGAATCGTGGCCCTCGGCGTCGATCCCGCCCCGGCGGCCGTGGCCCTGTGCCGCAGGCGGGGTGCGCCCGTCCTCCAGAAGTCGGTCTTCGACCCGCTGCCCGGGCAGGGCCGCTGGCGCACCGTTCTCCTCGCCGACGGCAACATCGGCATCGGCGGCGACCCGGCAACGCTGCTGCGCCGCTGCGGCGAACTGCTCGCCGCCGACGGCACGGTGCTCGTCGAGGTCGAGCCCCCGACGGGCGGGGCCTGTGGTTGGCGGCCCTACCGGGCGCGGCTCGAGCGGGGCCGGTCCCGCGGGCCGTGGTTCCGCTGGGCGGTCGTCGGCGCCGACGCCATCGCCGGACTCGCCCGGGCATCCGGGCTCCGCCTGCTCCGCCTCGACCGCATCGCCGCCGAAGGCCGCTGCTTCGCCCATCTCGGCCGCAGGGGAGGAACCCCCCATGCCGCTGCCTGAGTGGCTGGCGCGGTTCACGACCGACCCCGACCTCCCGCTGCGCCAGCACTCCTACCAGAGCCCCCTGCGCGACGAACGCCTCGCCGCCTGGCTCGGCGCCGCCCTCGGAATCCTCTTCACGATCTGTTTCGTCACCGGCCTCTTCTCCCATGCCCATCAGCACCCGGTCAGCTGGTTCCCGGTTCCGGCCCGGCCGGCGGGCCTGTACCGCTTCACTCAGGGCCTCCACGTTGCCGCCGGCATCGCCTCCGTACCGGTGCTGGTGGCCAAGCTCTGGCTCGTCTGGCCCCGTCTGCTGTCGGTGCCGCCGTTCCGCCGGCCGAGCGACGTGGTGGAGCGGGCCGGGCTTCTCGCCCTCGTCGGCGGCGGGATCTTCATGGTCTGGACGGGCGTGGCCAACATCGCCCAGTGGTATCCGTGGCCGTTCTCGTTCACCGCCGCCCACTACCAGGTCGGCTGGATCACGATCGGCGGGATCGTCGCCCACATCGGCGCCAAGCGGGCGGTCGCCCGGCAGGCTCTGCGCCGGCCGTCCCGCCGGCCCCGGCTGGCCGATGCCGACCCGGCCATCCACAGCTCGGCCGAAGTGGAGCATCTCGGCCTGACCCGGCGGGGCTTCCTCGCCACGGTGACCGGCGCCGCCGGCGTCCTCACCGCCGTGACCATCGGCCAGACGGTCCGCCCCCTGGCACCGCTCGCCCTTCTCGCTCCCCGCGACCCGCGTGACCGGCCGATCAACCGCAGCGCCGCGGCCGCCGGCGTGACCGCATCGGCGACATCGGCGGCCTATCGCCTGGAGGTGACCGGCCGGGTCCGCCAACCGCTCTCGCTGACCGTGGACGAGTTGCGGGCCCTGCCCCCAACCGAAGCGCGCCTCCCGATCGCCTGCGTCGAGGGATGGAGCTACTCAGCCCGCTGGACCGGCGTGGCACTCCCTGAACTGCTCCGCCGGGCCGGCGCCCGGCCCGGGGCCGCGGTGCGCGTCGAGTCGCTCGAAGCGAAGAGCCCCTACCGGACCTCGTTCCTCAACCGCCGCCAGGCATCGGACCGCCACACCCTCCTCGCCACCCACCTCGACGGCGAGATCCTGTCGGCCGACCACGGCTCCCCGGTCCGGCTGATCGGGCCCGGCCGCCCCGGGGTGAACCAGACCAAGTGGGTGACCCGGGTGGTGGTCCTGTGATACGCCAGCGGGGGGCGGCCTTCTGGGTCGCCACCGCCGCCGGTTGGGTGCTCATCGCCTGGGGACTGCGGGGCATCGCCGCCCACCAGATCGACACCCGCCCCGGCGAACTTCTCCGCTTCTTCGCCACCGGTCTCGCCGCCCACGACCTGGTCCTGGCGCCCGTCGTCCTGGCGGCCGGCCTCGCTGTGGCCCGCACCGTCCCAGGCCAGTGGCGGGCGCCCGTCCAGGCCGCCCTGCTCACGGCCGCAGCGGTGGCGCTCTACGCCTATCCCCTCGTCAAGGGCTACGGCCACAGGCTCGGCAACCCGACCTCACTCCCACGCAACTACAGCGCCGGGCTCATCATCGTCGTCGCCGTCATCTTCGTCGTTGTCCTGGCCGGACACCTGGCGTTCCATCCACCTAAGCGCGGGGGTCGGGGCCGGGTCCGGCTCCGACCCTCCGCTCCTCGGCGCAGACGATGGGAGAAGGGAAGTCCATGACAACGCTCTCACCAAAGCAAGAGGAACTCTGCCGCCAGACCCGGTGGGATTTCACCGATCTGCGGGCGCTGTTCATCAACTGCACCCTGAAACGATCACCCGACGTCTCCCACACCCAGGGCCTGGCCGACATCTCGATCGAGATCATGCGACGACAGGGCGTCACGGTCGACGTCGTGCGGGCCGTCGACCACCACATCGCCACGGGAGTGTGGCCTGACATGACCGAGCACGGCTGGGAGCGCGACGACTGGCCCGCCATCTTCGAGCTGGTTCAGGCGGCCCACATCCTCGTGCTGTGCACGCCGATCTGGCTCGGGGAGAAGTCGTCGGTCTGCACCCAGGTCATCGAACGGCTCTACGGCAACTCCCACCTGCTCAACGACGCCGGCCAGTACGCCTACTACGGCGGAGTCGGCGGCTGCCTGGTGACGGGCAACGAGGACGGCGTGAAGCACTGCGCCATGAACGTCCTGTACTCCCTCCAGCACCTCGGCTACGTCATCCCACCCCAGGCCGACGCGGGCTGGATCGGCGAGGCAGGGCCCGGCCCCTCGTACCTCGATCCCGGCTCCGGCGGGCCCGACAACGACTTCACCAACCGGAACACCACCTTCATGACCTGGAACCTGCTCCACCTGGCCCGCATGATCACCGACGCCGGCGGCATCCCCGCCCACGGGAACCAGCGGTCGGAGTGGGACGCCGGCTGCCGCTTCGACTTCCCCAACCCCGAGCACCGGTAACCGGGCACAGTCTGGGACGACCCGGTACCAGGCCCGCTTTCCGCGGGCGCAGTGTCGGGCAAATGGCCCGAAGCCTGGCGAACCGCATTGCTTCCGGGGTGGCCTGGGCCCGAGTGGGTATCCTCGACCGGTGACGGTTTCGCTCGCGGTCGGGCGGATGCCGCGGGATCGGAGCGGGCACTTGGGTCGGGTAGAACTTCCCGCCACGCTGCGGACTTTCATCGAGCGCCACTTCACCGCGGCGGCCCAAGTCGAGATCCTGCTCCTCCTGCACCAAGAGCGCGAGGGCTGGCGTCCCACGAGGGTTGCCAGAGAACTCCGGTTCAACAGCGACCAGGCGCGACAACTACTGACCGAGCTCACCAAGGGTGGTCTTGTCGACGAGGACGACGGGACCTACCACTACGCCCCTCGGACGGCCGAGCTTGCGGCAAGGGTCGATGCCCTGGCGGAGTTCTATCCATCGTTTCGGACGGCCATCATTTCCTTGATCTATTCCAAGCCCGACCGGTCGATACGCGACTTCTCCGAGGCGTTCCGCCTCCGAGACGAGGACTGATGGCCGAAGCGGTGTACCTCCTGTGCGCAGTCACCAGCTCGCTCTGCGCCGTGCTCCTTCTTCGGGCCTACGCCCGGACGGGCACTCGCCTGCTGCTGTGGAGCGGCCTCTGCTTCCTGGGCCTCGCCCTGAACAACGCCCTACTCGTCGTCGATCTTATGATCGTTCCCGACACCGATCTCTCGACCTGGCGGCTCGTCCCCGCGGTACTCGGCGTTGCCCTCCTGCTGTATGGACTCATCTGGGAGTCGGAGTGAGAGACCTCCTCTCCGGTGCACTCGCCGCTGGAACACTCACCATTGCTCTGTTCTTCTTCAGGTTCTGGCGACAGACGAAGGACCGGCTCTTCGTCCTCTTCGCAGTTGCGTTTGCCCTGCTGGCTCTCAACGCCGCCACCCTGGGTCTGACCGATCCGTCCGGCGAGTTTCGGGTCGCGGTCTATGGCATTCGCCTGGCCGCTTTCTTGGTGATCCTCTACGCCATCTACGACAAGAACCGGTCCCGGCGAGTTGGGTAGCCCTTTTCAGTGGTCTCTTGGGAGAGTGGTGCGGAGCATCAGGCTGCCGCCGACAGCGGCGAGGGCTGAGGCGGCGAGGATGCCGATTTTCGCTTCGGCGTCGAGGGTGGGCTGGTCGAAGGCCAGCCCGGCAATGAAGATCGAAACGGTGAAGCCGATGCCGGCCAGCACGGCCATGCCGGCGATCTGGCGCATGGTGACGCCGCTCGGAAGAGTCGCCATCCGGAGTTTGGTGGCGATGAACACGGCGCCGGTGATGCCGACGACCTTGCCGAGGAGCAACCCGGCGATCACGCCGCCGGTGACGGGTGAGGTGGTGGCGTCGCCGATGACCTCGCCCGAAAGTTCGACTCCGGCATTGGCCAAGGCGAACAGGGGGACCACGACGTAGCTCGTCCACGGATGGAGAAGGTCCTCCAGTCGCTCGGCGACGGAGACCGATTCCCGCAGCCGGAACGAGACGGAGCGGATCTCGCTGACCGTCACCTGCGTATCGTCGCTGAGTTCTTCGGCGATGACCGCCGCGTCGGCCTCCGGAAGGAGCGGCCTCGCCGGACAGAGCAGGCCGAGGGCGACGCCGGCGATGGTGGCATGGATCCCGCTCTCGAAGGTCGCGAACCACACGGCGAACCCGAGGACGGCGTAGATCGGGACGTACCAGACTCTCACCCGGGTGAGGGCGGCGACCACGGCGAGACCGGCGAGGGCGGCGAGCACCCATCCGGCCTGGATGTCGTCGGAGTAGAAGGCGGCGATCACCGCGATCGCACCGATGTCGTCGACGATGGCGAGCGCCAGCAGAAGGATTTTGAGCGGGTGGGGGACTCGGTCGCCGAGCAGGGCGAGGACTCCCAGAGCGAACGCGATATCTGTGGCCATGGGGATTCCCCAACCCGCGCTGCCCGCTCCGCCGACGTTGATGGCGGCGTAGATGAGCGCCGGGGCCAGCATCCCTCCCAGGGCGGCGACCGCGGGCAGCAGGGCCTCGCGCGCTCTGGACAAGTGCCCAGTGACGAGTTCCTGCTTGATCTCCAGGCCGACGACGAAGAAGAACACGGCCATGAGGGCGTCGTTGACCCAGTGGCGGAGATCCTCGGCGACGACGTGGCCCCCCAGGTTGACGGCGACCTCGGTGGTCCACAGGTCGTGATAGGCCTCCGACCACGGCGAGTTCGCCCATGCGAGGGCCACCAGTGTGCTGGCGAGGAGGAGGATGCCGCCGGCAGCTTCGATGTGGAGGAACCGGAGGACCGGCCGGCCCAGGTTCCGGGCCAGGAACCGGTCGCTGTGGAGCCAGATCGGTCGGCGGGAGGCTTGGGGCACGGAGCTCCTCGGGGTAGGCGGGAGCGAACGCCGACCAGCCTTCCCGGCACACCCGTTGCCGATCATAGGCCATTGCGCCGGCGATACCGTTGCCGCAGGCTTGGCGACGGTGCGCGGCGATGCCTTCTCCCCTGGGTTGCGGCGGGCCGCGATTGCGCTCTGGCTGACCGGGGTCGGCCTGGCCACCACGACCGGCGCCTTGGCCATGGCCCGGGGGAAGGTCGGTTATGGGTTCTTGTACGCCGTCGTCGCCGCTGCCCTCGGGTTCCTCGCCGCGGCCACCCAGACAGGGCGCCGATGGGCAGAACTCGTCACCTTGTTCCTGCTCGGGAGCCAGCTCATCGGAACGGCTGGCGCCGCTTGGGAACTCGCCTTCGGGGCCGATGGCACCGCCAAGGCTCGGCACCTTCGCGACCTCGGGATCAGCTACAGGTGGGCGCTGGTCGCCAACCTGGCCTTCTCCGCCCTGGCGTCGTGCGTCTTCACCTGGGCCGTGATCAGAGTCGTCAACGGGCGGCGTCGCCAGTACTGAAAGCCGGGTTGGGATCAAGCTTGCCCTCAATGAAGTCGAGAGTTACTCTCAAGTGAGAGATACTCTCGTGTATAGGGGGTGTGGTGGCCGAGGTCGCGATCCGCACGGACGGGCTCTCCAAGCGGTTCGGCGCGATCGAGGCCCTGTCGGGGTTGGACCTGGAGGTGGAGCGGGGCGAGGTGCTCGGGTATCTGGGGCCCAACGGTGCCGGCAAGACGACGACCATCCGGCTGCTGCTCGACCTGGCTCGACCGAGCGCGGGCCGGGCGGAGATCTTCGGTCTCGATGCGCAACGGCAAGCGGTGGCCGTCCACCGGAGGATGGCCTACGTTCCGGGCGAGGCGACGCTGTGGCCGTCGCTCACCGGGGCCGAGACACTGCACCTCCTGGGCCGGGTCCACGGCGCGTTCGACGCCGCCTATCGGGACGAGTTGATCGGGCGATTCGACCTCGACCCGGCCAGGAAGGTGCGCGCCTACTCGAAGGGGAACCGGCAGAAGCTGAGCTTGATCGGCGCCCTGATGACCAGGGCCGACCTGCTCATCCTCGACGAGCCCACCAGCGGGCTCGATCCTCTGATGGAGCAGGTGTTCCGGTCCTGTGTGCTGGAGGCGAAGTCCCGGGGTCAGACGGTGCTGCTGTCGTCACACATCCTCTCCGAGGTCGAGATGGTGTGCGACCGCGTCGCCATCCTCCGCCGGGGCCGGCTGGTGGAGATGGGAACACTGACCGAGCTTCGCCACTTGGCCGCCGTGTCCGTCGACGCCACGCTCACCGGACCGGCGCCGGACCTGTCACGGGTCCCCGGCGTGAGCCGTATCCGGGTGGACGGACACCATCTCCAGTTCCAGTTGCTCGGCTCGATCGACACGGTGTTGCGAGGCGCTGGCCGAGGCGGGCGTGGAACGGCTGCTCATCCGGGAACCGTCGCTCGAGGAGCTGTTCCTGGCCCACTACGGGGTCGATGGCGCCGTGCCGCAGGACGGGCTGGTGTCCGGTGGGGCCTGATCGGTCCGGCCGGGCGGTCAGACGGCTCCTGTCCCGGCGAACGCTGCGGAGCGGTCTGGGATGGGGGCTGGTATTCGGGCTGGTGGTGGCGTCGTCGGTCGAGCAGTTCACGACGGCCTATGACACCAGGGAGAGCCGGCGCCAGATCGCCGAAACCATCGGCGGCAACGGGGCGCTGAGGGCACTGTTCGGGCCGGGTCGGGCGCTCGAAACGGTGCCCGGGTGGACGGCGTGGCGCAGCCTCGGCATCGTGACGATCCTCGGTTCCGTGTGGGCTCTGCTGGCCGCCACCCGTTGGTTGCGGGGAGAGGAGGACTCCGGTCGCTGGGAGCTGGTGGTGGCCGGCCCGACGACCCGGCGGCGGGCCACTGCCGGGGCGATGGCGGGCATGGGGTCGGGTTTGGCGGCGTTGTGGGCGACCACCACGGCCATGGTCCTGGCCATCGGCCGGATCCCCGAAGCCGGTTTCGGGCTCGGGGAGAGTGCGTTTCTGGCTCTGACGCTCGTCGCTCCGGCCGGCGTCTTCATGGCCGTCGGGGCCGTCACCAGCCAGCTGGCCCCGACCCGCCGGCTGGCCTCGCAGCTGGCCGCGGCCGCCTTCGGTGCCGCCTTCCTCCTGCGGATACTGGGCAACAGTGACCCGGACCTGCTCTGGGTGCAGTGGCTGACACCTCTCGGCTGGATGCAGCGCCTCCATCCGCTGACGGGCAGTTCGATCCTCCCGCTGGTCCCGTTGGTCCTGCTGATAGCCGCGCTGGCCGCGGTCGCGGTGACCCTGGCAGGGGTCCGGGACGTCGGCACCGGCGTATTCCCTGCCCGGGACTTCGCCCGGCCCCGCACCGGGCTCCTGGCCGGCCCCCTGCGGCTGGCCGCCCGACTCGAACGGGCCCCCTGGCTGGCGTGGGCCGCCGCCCTGGCCTCGATGAGCTTCCTCTTCGGTGTGGTGGCCTCGGCCATCGCCGCGACCTCGTCCGATGCCCTCGAAGGCGCCCTCGCCCGACTCGGCGCCCGCCAAGGCGGCCTCGAGGCCTATCTGGGGACCTTCTACCTCATCCTCGGCGCGGCTATCGCCTTCGCCGCCGCCGGTCACGTCGCCGCCATCCGGGAGACAGAAACCAACGGGCAGACCGACACGCTGCTGGTCCAACCTGTGGGCCGGATGCATTGGCTGGCCGGTCGTCTGGCCGTCTGCACGGGTGCCTTGGTCGGGCTGGGACTCATCGCCGGAGCAGCGGGCTGGGCCGGTGCGGCCAGCCAACACGCCGGTGTCAGCCCGGCCCGGATGGCCGCCGCCGGGCTCAACACCCTTCCCGCGGCCATCGCCGTCCTCGGTACGTGGCACCCTCGTCCATGGCCTGGCGCCCCGCCGGGCGACCGTTGCGGCCTACGGACTGGTGGCCTGGTCGTTCGCCGTCACGATCCTCGGCGCGACCGGCACCGGAAGCCGCCTCATGCTCGACCTCTCACTGTTCCACCACGTGGGTCTGGTCCCGGCCGCTCCGTTCCGGGCCGCGGGGGCCGGGGCATTGCTCGGCCTGGGCGTAGCCGGGATGCTGGCCGGGATGCTGGCGTTCCACCGTCGTGACCTGGCGGGGGCCTGACGATGGCACCGACCCCCTCCGCGCCGGGGTCCCCCGCACCGCCGCCCGTCGGCCTTCGGGCCCTCAAACGGCAACGGACCCGGGACACCATCCAGACCGAGGCGCTCCGGCTCTTCACGCAACACGGGTATGAGGCGACGACCTGCGAGCAGATCGCCGCCGCCGCCGAAGTGTCACCGGCGACGTTCTTCCGGTATTTCCCCACGAAGGAGGACGTCGTCCTGGCTGACGACTACGACGCGCTCATCGTCGCCCTGGTCCATGACCGTCCGGCCCACGAATCCCCCGTTCGCGCCGTCCGCCGTTCGCTGGCCGCCGCCCTCGAAGCCGTGTACGCCCTCGACGTCGAGATGATCCGACAGCGCCTCCGGCTGGTGCTCTCGGTTCCGGCGCTGCGAGCTCGCCGATACGAACAGACCCGAGCAACCGAAGCCCTGCTGGCCCAGGAACTCGCCGATCGCATGGAGGCCGACCCCCGCCGACCTCGAGGTGCGAGCCGTGGCCGCCGCCCTCGTCGCCGCCCTCGTCGTCGCCGTCGAGGAATGGGCCATCCAGGGAGGTGAGCTGCCCGACCACATCGACGGCGCCCTCGCCGCCCTCGAGAATCGGCTGGTGAAGCGTTCTCGCCCCTAGACAACAAGAAGAGGCCCCCGAAAGGGCCTCTCACCTGCAGTTCGATCTGGTGCGGAAGGGGGGATTTGAACCCCCACGCCCCTAAGGGCACTAGCACCTCAAGCTAGCGCGTCTGCCTGATTCCGCCACTTCCGCGTTTGGGCACCCCATCTTATGTCAGCGCGTCCCCGAAGGTGCCCAGGACTCAGCCGACCAGAACGGGCCGAAGGCCCAGGAATTGGCTTCAAGGCCGGTGACTCCCCGGCCGGCCAGCACGACCCGGGGCCGCCAGAGCGGGAGCATCAGGCCCTCGGCCTTGACCCGGGCCTCCAGGGCGGCGACGGCGGCCGGGTCGCGGTCGGCGGTGATCGCCAGGGTCGTCAGCCCTTTGACGCGGCTGACGTTCCCCCGGCCGGTGCTGTCCTCGGCGAACCAGCAGGCCCAGCAGGGCTCGGGCCAGGACACCGTCCTCAGCAGGGCCAGGTCGAAGCGGCCCTCGGGGATCCAGGAGCCGTCGACCGTGCTCGACTCGTCCGACTTCAGTTCGACGGTGGCCCCGGCCGCCTCGGCGCCCGACTGGAGCACCCGTCCCAGCAGTGGGCTCAGCTGGTCCTCTTCGGCCGTCACCAATGTCGAGCTGACCGACTCGTCGAGCCGGTCCCCGGGGGGTTCCAGTCCGGCCACGGCCCAGATCGCGGTGTCCGGGGCCCCGGCCCCCGGGCCCGGTCGGGGGCCGAGCAAGGACCGCGCCCGGTCGCCCTCGCCGGCCAGGAGCACGTCGACGAACCGGTCCCGGTTGGCCAGGCCGAGGTAGGCCCGGCGCCGCTCGGCCGGCAGGTTGGCGGTGTTGGCCACCAGGGCCTCGAGCGTTCCGCCGGGATCGGCGACCGACACGTCGACCCCGGAAAGGGCCCGGAAGCGACCGATCCGGTTGGCCGTCACCGGCGGCCAGGCGACGTCGAGCTCCTGACGGGCCAGCAGCTGTTCCATGGTCCGGACGTCGGGCACGACCAGCACCGAGATCGCCGCCGCGCCGGCCTTCTGGCCCCACCAGGCGTCGTTGCGCTCCAAGACCACCGACAGGCCCGGAGTCACCGGACCCAGCTTGAACGGGCCGCCGAAGACGTCGGGACCCTGCTTCCACTCCGCCCGCAGGTCCTTGCCGGTCAGCCGGTGGGCCGGCAGGACAAAGTCGGCGCCGGAGAACAGGCGCCGCCAGCCGGGAAACGGCCCGTCGAAGCGGAGCGTCACTCGTCCTTGGGTGCCCTCCACCGCCGTCAGCCGGTCGTAGCCGGCCCGGGGGCCGGGCCAGGCGGCCCCCCGGATGGTCTCGAGGGTGAACCGCAGGTCGTTGACGGTGATCGCCACACCGTCGGACCAGCGGGCCCCGGGGCGCAGGGAGAAGGTCGCGGTCGAACCCTCCGGCGCCGCCCGCACCGACGCGTCGTCGGCCAGCCAGCCGACCGCCCGTCCGGCCGGGTCGACCCGGAACAGCTGTGGCAGGACCTGGCCGAGGAGGGCCACCCCGGCCGCCGTCCGCGACTTCGGGTCGAACGGGTCCAGGCTGGCCGGCTCTTCCGGCACACCGAGCCGGATGGCGCCGGCCGTCGGACCGGCGGCACCGCCGGTCGGGCCGCCCGTCGACGTCGTCGGCCCGTTCGCGGCCGGGCTCTGCCCGTCGCTGCGGATCCACGTTCCGATGCCATAACCAGCGGCGACGAGGATCAGCCCGGCGCCCAGGACGGCCGCCGGTAGCCGGCCGGCCCGGGCGGTCACTTCTTGGGTGAGAGCGACAGGTCGGCTCCGTCGAACGTCCCAATGGCGTCGAGGTCGAAGCCCTTGACCCGGGATGACGCAGCCATTCGGTTCTCGAGCTGGGCGACCGGCACGACCACGTACTGGTCGAGGACGAGGTCCTCGGCCTGCAGGTACAGCGACAGCCGCTTGCGGGGATCGGGTTCGGCCCGGGCGGCGGCCAGCTTCTGGTCGATCTCGGGGCTGGCCAGGCCGGTCAGGTTGTCGGGCGACGTCGAGGAGAACAGCGGGGTGAGGAACCCGTCGGCGCTCGGGTAGTCGGCGATCCACCCGAGCCGGAAGAGTTCGTGCTGGCCGCTGACGAGGAACCTGCCGTAGTCGGCGAAGGGGTGGGGCCGCAGCACGGCCGGGATGCCGACGGTGTCGAGCTCCGTCTTGATCAGCGCGGCCACCGCCGTCTGGGTGGGGTCGTCGTCGTGGTCGATGGTCACCTCGGGGATGTTCCCGGCCGGGAACGCCTCGACCAGCAGGCTCCGGGCCCGGTCCGGGTCGTGGCGGCAGCGGTCGCCGCAACGGTCGGGGTCACGCTGGGGAACCCCGTCGGCCACCACGCCGGTGGCCAGGGCCGCGCCCCCCTGGTACACCTCGTCGACGATCTGGCGGCGGTCGACGGCCAGGCTGATCGCCTCTCGGAAGCGCCGGTCGGCCAGGTCGGGGCTCTTCACGTTGAGGCCGTAGAAGACCAGACCGATGTAGGGGCTCATCGCCTGGCGGCCGAAGCTCCGGACAGCGTCCTCGGCCCGGGCCGGCGGGACGGGGGAGACGTCGACGGTGCCGTTCGTGAGGGCGGCATAGGCGGCGTCGGCGTCCCCGAAGTCGACGAAGTCGATGCCGTCGACCTTGGCCTCGGGGCTGCGCCCGGGGGTCCGCCGCAGGCTGAGCCGGCCCGGCGCCGTCGGGTCGACCCGGCGGAACGGCCCGGAGCCGACCGGAGCCCGCTTGAAGGCGATCCCCAGCCGCTCGACGGCGGCCTGGGGCACGATCCCGAAGCCGGGATGGCCGAGGACGGCCGGGAAGCTGGAGAAGGCCCGGTCGAGCCGGACCACCACCGTGGCCGGATCGGGCGTCTCGATCCCGGTCAGGCCCGGGGCCGTCCCGTCGGTGTGGAAGGCGGCGAAGCCGCTGACGGCTTCCAGCTGGGTGACCAGCGGTGATTCCGAGCCCTGGCGGGCGATGCGCTCGAGGGTGAACTTGACGTCGGACGACGTCAGCGGGCTGCCGTCGTCGAAGCGGGCTCCCGGGGCGAGCCGGAAGGTGAAGACGGTCTGCTCCGGGTTGGCTTCGTAGCTCCGGGCCAGGCCGGGGCCGGGCTGGAGCTCGCCGCCGTTGCGGACCAGGGTGTCGAACACCTGGTCGACGATCATCACCGCCTTCGGATCGCGGGCGTCGGCCGGGTCGAGGCTCGGGAGGCCGACCACGGCGACCTGGAGCACCCCGCCGACGGAGCCGGCCGCCGACGTCTTCCGCCCCGACCGCACCGCCCCCACGACGGCCAGGACGCCGCCGAGGGCCAGAACCACCACGAGGACGATCCCGAGGGCCGGATGACGGCTGAGGAAGCCGCCCGGCCGGGCCTGCTTCCGCCAGTTGGTCAGAGGCTGGGTCGACCGCCAGCGATCCTTCTCCGGCGCCTCTCCCCAAGGCCCCTCCGGAGGCTCGGCGCCGGGATCCCGGGGGTCTCCCCCGGAGGTGTCAGCCATCCGGGCCTATGGCTCCGTCAGACGGTTTCGAGCCGCAGGGACAGCAGCACGGTCGTAAAGGTGAAGACGATGGCGATGGCGACGGTGAGTCGGTCGAGGTTGCGCTCCACCACCGTCGATCCGGCCATCGACCCGCCGCCGGCCGCGCCTCCGAACATGTCGGACAGACCGCCGCCCCGCCCGGCGTGCAGGAGGATGAACAGCATCAGCAGGCTGGAGGCGATGAGATGCACGACGATGAGGAAGATGTTGACCACGGGTCGCACTGCTCCTTGGGGGGTGTCTCAGTCGAGACTACCAGCGGTGGTCGCACCGATCGCTCTAGGCCCAGCGCACGATCTGGGCGAAATCGTCGGCTTCCAGCGACGCTCCACCGACCAGGGCCCCGTCGATCTCGGGCTGGCCCATGATGGCGGCGACGTTCCCCGGTTTCACGCTCCCGCCGTACTGGATGCGGATGGAAGCGGCCGGGCCTTCCCCGGCCAGGCCGGCCACCATCGACCGGATCGTGCCGATGGTCTCGTTGGCGTCTTCGGGGGTGGCGTTCCGGCCCGTCCCGATGGCCCAGATCGGCTCGTAGGCGATCACCATCGACCCGACCTGGGTGGGATCCACTCCGTCCAGGCCGGCCTGCACCTGGCGGGACACCTTGGTCGCCGTCTCCCCCGCCTCCCGCTCCTCCAGTGTCTCCCCCACGCACATGATCGGCGTCATGCCGTGGGCGAACACCGCCTTGACCTTCCGGTTGACCATCTCGTCGGTCTCGCCGAACAGCTCCCGGCGCTCGGAGTGGCCGACGATGACGTAGGCCACCGCCAGCTTGGCCAGCATCGCCGGCGACACCTCGCCGGTGTAGGCCCCTTTTTCCTCCCAGTAGACGTTCTGGGCGCCGAGCCCGATCGGGAGGTTGTCGGAATCGATGACCGTCTGCACCGACCGCAGCGAGGTGAACGTCGGGCAGACCACCACCTCGCAGCGTTCGTAGTCCTCCGCCGAGAGTCGGTAGCTCAGCTTCTGCACCACCTGGATGGCCTCCAGGTGGTTGTGGTGCATCTTCCAGTTCCCGGCCATGATCGGCTTGCGGCCCACCTGACCTGCGCTTTCGCTCACGCCACGACTCCTCTGGTCACGTACTGGTCACCCCGTGCGCTGCCGGTGGCTCGCCGACGATGATCTGCGCCACCCGCACGGCCTCAGCTTCCTCCACCTCGGGCAGCACGTGCGAATACGTGTCGAGGGTCACGTTGACCCGGGCGTGACCGACCCGGTCGGCGACCGTCCTTGGGTTCGCCCGCGCCCGCAGCGCCGCCGTGGCATAGCCGTGACGCAAGTGGTGAACCGGGATCAGCGACAGGGTCGGCGGCCGCCGCCACCCGCCATCTACCGCTTCCGTTGCATCTGAGTGTGCATGGGTTGCATTCTCAGGCAGCCGTCGATTGCTCGGCGGCGGTGGCGGTCTTGTCCGGCCGGGTAGGGCCGGTGCCGTCTTCGCAGTTCATCGAGGAGCACCTGCCGTTGGGCATGAACCTCTCCTCTCCCTGCGCGTCGGCCGGAAGTTGGTTCCGGCCGGTTCCCGCCCCACTGGCGGTACCGACGGCCTCGACAAGCGAGGCCAGGTTGATGGCGGCGTTGAGGTCCCGGTCGATGACCAGGCCGCAGTGGCCGCAGCGGAAGGTGCGCTGGGTGCGGGGCAGTTTGGCTTTCACTGTCTTGCACCCCGAGCAGGTCTTGGACGACGGTTCCCACCGGTCGGCCACCACCAGGCGGGATCCGTACCAGACGGACTTGTAGGCGAGTTGACGGCGGAACTGGCCGAAGCCGGCGTCGAGGATGGCCCGGTTCAACCCGGCCTTGCCCCGCCAGTGACCCGCTCCCTTGCCGGTGGCGGTCATCCCGGCCACGTGGAGATCTTCGACCACGATCGTGCCGTGACCGGCGGCCAGAGCGGTGGTGAGCTTGTGCAGCCCGTCGAGACGGGCATGGGCCACCTGACGGTGGGTCCGAGCCAGAGCGGCCCGGGAGCGCTGCCAGCCCTTCGAGGGCCGCCGGCCTTTACCCGGGCCCCGGCGACGGGAGCACTCACGTTGGAGCCGGGCCATGCGCCGCTGGTACTTCGAGGCCGGTTTGGGGTTGGGGATCATCACCCCGTTGGAGAGCACGGCCAGATGGCTGACTCCGAGGTCCACCCCGATGACCGACTGCGGCTGGGTCGGGGCTGGTTCGGCCCGATCCACCTCGCAGGTGAAACTGACCCACCACCGCCCGGCCTGCTCCGACACGTTGGCCGAGAGCACCCGGCCGGTCCCGGCCTCCAGCCGGTCGACCAAGCTGCTGGTGGCTTCCTTCGTGCGGATCACCCCGATGCGGGGCAGGCGAACATGGCGGGTGTCGATGACCCCGAAACTGCCCGTCGTCACCCGAAACGACCTACGGCCTAAATGGCGACGCTTGGGCTTGGGCCATCCCACCCGACGTCCCTGCCGCCCACCCCCGCTGGAGTCGAAGTAGTTCTTGAACGCTCGGGCCAGGGCGTCGAGCCCAGAGGAGTAAGCCTCCTTCGAGTTCTCCTGCCACCACGGCGCCACCTCCCCCTTGACCCGGTTCCACTCCCGCCGCAGAGCGGGCAGGCTCCACGGAACCGGGCCCACCAGCCTCGCCGCCCATGACTCCGACTCGGCCAGCGACGCCCCCTGGCGGACTGCCAAGACTGTCATTACACGGCGGGCTTCCAGAAGGGACTCCACTTCGGCCAGACCCCAATTGAACGCGAAACGGGCCGCCCCTACGTGCGACGCCAACGCCCCGCCCACCACGTTGCTCGGATCCAACTCGAACCGGTACGCCTGGGTGACCATCATCGACCACCAGTATCCCGGCCAGGTGAGACAACTCACCCCGGAGGAAGGGCACGACGAACCGGAAGGCGACCAGCAGCCAACAAGCACACACCAAACCCCACCAGAACCAACTCAAACTGCACCTGCTGCCTTCCCCTCCCTCAAGGCCCGCAGGCCGGGCAGATCTCCCTGCTCCAGGAACTCGAGCGACGCCCCTCCCCCGGTGGAGAGGTGGCTCACCCGGTCGGCCAGCCCGAACTTGGCCAGGGCGGCGGCGCTGTCGCCGCCACCCACCACGGTGTAGCCGTCGGAGGACGCCACCGCCTCGGCCACGGCCCGGGTGCCGGCGGCGAAGGGTTCGACCTCGAAGACACCCATCGGCCCGTTCCAGAACACCGCGCCCGCCCGGGCCACCTCGGCGGCGTAGCCGGTGGCGGTGGCCGGGCCGATGTCGAGGATCTTCCAGCCATCGGGCACGTCCGCCGCCCCCACGACGGCCGTGAGCGCGTCGGGCGAGATGTCCCTGGCGATCACGGCGTCGGTCGGCACCGAGACCTTGCCGGTGCCGAGCCGGCTGCGGCACTGCTCGACCTGGTCGAGCTCCACCAGCGACTCGCCCACGGAATGGCCCTGGGCGGCGAGGAAGGTCGACGCCATGGCCCCCCCAACCAGCAGCAGGTCGCAGCGGTCGAGCAGGGCGTCGATGACCCCGATCTTGTCGCTGACCTTCGACCCGCCGAGCAGGGCCACGAAGGGACGGCCCGGGGATTCCAGCAGGCCGCCGAGGGCTTCGATCTCGGCGGCCAGGAGCCGCCCGGCGACGGACGGGATGTGGCGGGGCGGCCCGACGACGGAGGCGTGGGCGCGGTGCGCCGCCCCGAAGGCGTCGTTGACGTAACCGTCGGCCAGGGCGGCCAGGGCCGCGCCGAGGTCGTCGTCTCCCTTCGTCTCACCCGGTTCGAAGCGGAGGTTCTCCAGCATCATCAGCGACTGCGGCGCCATCCCGGAGGCCATGGCCCGGGCCTGATCGCCGACGACCTCCGGCGCCAGCGGCACCTCGATGGCCAGCATGTCGGCCAGGCGTTGGGCCACCGGCGCCATCGAGTACTTCGGGTCGGGCGCGCCCTTCGGCCGGCCGAGGTGTGAGCAGCAGATCACCGCCGCTTCCCGGTCGAGGAGCCATTCGATCGTGGGCAGGGCAGCCCGGATGCGCATGTCGTCTTCTATCCGCCCACCATCCGACAACGGGACGTTGAAGTCGGCCCGGAGGAGGACGCGGTTGCCCGGCTGAAGGGCCAGGTCCTCCAGCCGGGGCAGGCTCCCGGAACTCACGGCACTACTTGGCGATGAAGGCGGCCAGGTCGACGAGGCGGTTGGAGTAGCCCCACTCGTTGTCGTACCAGCCGAGGATCTTCACCATCTTGCCGCTGACCATCGTGTCGGGCGCGGAGAAGATGCACGACGCCGGGTTGGCGACGATGTCGGCTGACACCAGCGTCTCCTCGGTGTACTGCAGCACACCCCGGTAGGAGGCGGCGCCGGCGGCCTCGGCGAAAGCGGCGTTGACGTCCTCCTTGGAGATGTCGTTCCTGACCGTGGCCACGAGGTCGGTGATCGATCCGGTGGGGACGGGCACCCGCAGCGACGTCCCGTCGAGGCGGCCCTTGAGCTGGGGCAGCACCGTGCCGATGGCCCGGGCGGCGCCAGTCGAACTCGGGATGATCGACAGGGCGGCGGCCCGCATGCGGCGCAGGTCGGGCTTCCCGGAGCGGGAGACGGTGGCCATGTCCTGGAGCTGCTGGTCCGATGTGTAGGCGTGGACGGTGGTGATGAGCCCCTGCTCGATGCCGAACCGGTCGTTGAGGACCTTGGCCATGGGCGCCAGGCAGTTGGTCGTGCACGAGGCGTTGGAGATCACCGTGTGCTGGGCGGAGTCATAGACCTCGTCGTTGACCCCCATGCAGATCATGGCGTCGGCGTCGCCCGACGGCGCCGAGATGATGACCCGCTTGGCCCCGCCCGTCAGGTGGCCGGCCGCCTTGTCCCGGGCGGTGAAGATGCCGGTCGACTCGATGACGACGTCGACGTTGTAGTCGCCCCAGGGGATCTCGGCCGGGTCCTTCGACTCCAACTTCCGGACCTCGTTCCCGTCGACCGAGAAGCCGCCGTCGCTCACCTTGACCTCGTTGCGCAGCACTCCGCCGACGGAGTCGTGCTTGAGGAGGAAGGCCATCGTCTCGCTGTCGCCGAAGGGGTCGTTGACCGCCACCAGCTCCACCCCCGCGTCGGCGCCCCTGGCCAGGATGGCCCGGTAGAACGAGCGGCCGATCCGTCCGAAGCCGTTGATCCCGACACGTACCGTCATTGCTCTTCCTCCCAGGGGGTCGACAACCTCGGGAGGAGACTACAAGAGGCTCTCGAGCGCCTTGGCAAGCGAGGCCGGGTCGTGGACGAGGCCGTTGGGCCCGGCCACGTCGGCGGCCACCGGCTCGACGCCCAGCGCCCGGATGGCCAACTCGTCGGCGGCCAGCTCCCCCCCGAGGTGGTAGAGGAAGGCGTCGACCCGGGCGCCGTGGTCGAGCACGGCCCGCAGGTGGTCGGTGGCGTCGAGACCGAGGGTCTCGGGGACCTGGGGCTGGAGGTTGCAGACGTGAACGATGCGGCCCCGCGTCGTCGCCAGCGCCTCCCGGATCGCCGGCACGACGAGAACCGGCGGCCAGGCTGGTGAACAGCGAACCAGGGGCCAGGACGACCTGGTCGGCCAGCTCGATGGCGCTCAGCACCTCGGGGTGGGCCTTGGCGTCCTCGGGGACGATGTGGACCCGGCGGATCCGGTCCATCGTGTTGGACACGGCCACCTGGCCCTCGATGCTGCCGGTCTCGGGGTCGGCGCCGTCGCCGGCGTCGGCCCGCAACACCACCGGGTCGGTGGTGGCCGGCAGGACCCGCCCGGCGCATTCCAGCAGCCGGCCCGCCTCCTCCAGGGCCCGGCTGAAGTCGCCCAGCACCTCGCTGAGCCCCACGATGATCAGGTTGCCGAGGGCGTGGCCGTCGAGGTCGCCGCCCCGGAAGCGGTGCTCGAACGCCTCCCGCCACATGGTGTCGGATGCGGCCAGGGCCACGAGGCACTTCCGCAGATCGCCCGGGGCGGGCACGTCGTGGGCCCGCCGCAGGCGGCCCGAGGAGCCGCCGTCGTCGGCCACGCTGACCACGGCCGTCACGGAACCGGCGTAGCGGCGGACGCCGTTGAGCGTGGTGGCCAGGCCGTGGCCGCCGCCGAGGGCCACCACGGCCGGCCCACCCGGCGGCGGGCCGCCGAGGGACCAGGGGTCGCCCTTGGGCATGGGCGTGAGGGGGCGCCGGCCGCCGGTCGGCCGCCGCGTACGGGTCGGAGCGGGCGCCGGTGCCGGCCGCCGCTCCCAGCTGCCGTGCTCGTTGTCGGCCGGGGTCCGGGGGTCTCCCCCGGAAGATCCGTTCTGCTGGTTCTCTTCAGCCACGTTCGAGGTCCCGGTGATGGACCCGGGCCGGGAAGCCCAGGCGTTCGAGGGTTCGGGCCAGCTCCTCGGCCAGCACCACGCTGCGGTGGTGGCCGCCGGTACAGCCGACGCCTATCGACAGGTACGACTTACCTTCCTTGACGTAGGCCGGCAGCAGGAGGGCGAAGAGCCGCTCCAACTCGGCCAGGAAGCTCTCGGTCTCCGGCTGCTTCATCACGTAGCGGCGCACCTTGGCGTCGGTGCCCCGCAGCGGCCGCAACGACTCCACCCAGTGGGGATTGGGCAGGAACCGGCAGTCGAAGACGAGGTCGACGTCGAGGGGCAGCCCGTGCTTGAAGCCGAAGGAGACGATGCTGGTCTGCAGCGACTGCTCGGCGGGCCCGCCGGCGAACAGGTGGCGCAGCCGGTCCCGGAGCTGGTGGACGTTGAGGTTCGACGTGTCGATGACGACGTCGGCCTCGGCCTTGAGCGGCTCGAGCAGGGCCCGCTCCTCGGTGATCGCCTCCGACATGCGCTCCCCCGCCCCCAGCGGGTGCTTGCGGCGGCTGGCCTCGTAGCGGCGCACGAGCACGTCGTCGGCCGCCTCCAGAAACACGATGCGGGTGCGGGCCCCCGCCTCCCGGAGCTGTTCCAGGGCGAGGTGGAGCTCCTCCAGCGCGCCGGAGCGGACGTCGGCGCCCAGGGCGTAACGGGTCGGCGGCCGGCCGGGTGCCCGGGCCAGCTCGGCGACCTTGGGGATCAAAAGCGGTGGCAGGTTGTCGATCACGAAGAACCCGAGGTCCTCCAGCACGTTGGCCGCTTCGGACCGCCCCGCCCCGGACAATCCGGTGACGATCGTGATGTCAAGTTCCTCGCCCATCGCCCCTCCACGATGACAGACCGGCGGGCGCAGGGGAACGGACAGGCGGGGACGGAGTGTGCAGACGTTCATAGAGGCGCCGCCCGACGGCGTCGGGCAGCCAGGCCAGCGCCAGCAGCTCCTCCTCGGTCAGGGCCCGGAGCTTCTTTACGGACCCGAACTCCTTGAGCAGCCGCTTGCGCCGTCCCGGGCCGAGGCCGGGGACGTCGTCGAGAACCGACCTGGTCATGGCCTTGTCGCGGCGGCTGCGGTGGTAGGTGATGGCGAAGCGGTGCGCCTCGTCCCGCACCGCCTGGAGCAGATAGAGCGCCTCGGAGTCGCGGGGGATCCGGACGGGGTCGGATTCGCCGGGGAGGTACACCTCCTCGAACCGCTTGGCCAGGCTGGCCACCGGGATCTCCTCCAGGCCGAGCTCCTCCAGCACCGACACGGCGGCCGAGAGCTGCCCCTTCCCGCCGTCGATCAGCACCAGGTTCGGCGGGTAGGAGAAGCGCTTCCCGGCCCGCACACCCTCGTCCCGTTCCCGCAGGTAGTTGGTGAACCGCCGGGTCAGGACCTCGGACATGGCGGCGAAGTCGTCCTGGTCGACGAGCGAGCGGATCTTGAACCGGCGGTAGTCGGACCGCTTGGCCAGCCCGTCCTCCATCACCACCATCGATGCCACCATCTCGGTCCCCATGGTGTGGGAGATGTCGTAGCACTCGATCCGCAGCGGCGCCTCGGGCAGGTCGAGGTGGTCCTGCAAGGCGGTGAGGGCCCGGGCCCGGGCGTTGTGATCCGAGGCCCGCTTGAGGCGATGGCGGGTGAAGGTCTCCTCGGCGTTCTTGGTCACCGTCTCCAGGAAGCTCCGCTTGCTGCCCCGCTTCGGCACCCGGATCCGCACCTTCGAACCCCGCACGTGCGAGAGGAACTCCTCGTAGAGGCCGAGCTCCTCCGGCTCGACCGGTAGCAGCACCTCCTTGGGCACGTCCTCGGCCGGGGCGTCGCCGTAGAGCATCTCGAGGATGCGGGCCGACTGGGCCTCCGGCGTGAGCTCCTCGACCTTCTCCAGGACGACACCTTTGCGCCCCACCATGCGACCCCGGCGGACGTTGAAGATCTGAATCGACGCCTCGAGATCGTCTTCGGCCAGGCCGATGGCGTCGTAGTCCTCGTCCCGCTCGCCCACCATCTGCTGGCGTTCGATGGCCTTGCGGACCGAGGCCAGCTGGTCGCGCAGGCGGGCGGCCCGCTCGAACTCCAGCTCCGACGCCGCCGACTTCATCTGGGCCTCGAGCCGTTCGACGATCGTCTCGGTGCGGCCGTCGAGGAAGTCGAGGAGCTCGCCGACCAGCGTCTCGTAGTCGGCCGGACTGATGGCGTCGACGCAGGGCGCCGAGCACTTCTCGATGTGGGCGTAGAGGCAGGGCCGCCCCAGCTTGCGATGCCGGTCGAGCTTGTTGTCGTTGCAGGTGCGGATCGGGAAGGTGCGGAGCAGGAGGTCGAGGGTCTCCCGGATGGCGTAGGCGTGGGCGAACGGGCCGTAGTAGCGGACCCCTTTGCGCTTCGCTCCCCGCATCACCATCGCCCGGGGCCACTCCTCGCCGACGGTGACGGCCAGGTAGGGGTAGGACTTGTCGTCTTTGAGCCGGATGTTGAAGCGGGGCTTGTGCTTCTTGATCAGGTTGAACTCGAGGAAGACCGCCTCCACCTCGTTGCGGACCTCGATCCACTCCACGGTCTCGGCGGCCGTGACCATGTGGCGGGTGCGGTCCGGGAGCAGCGCCGGGTTGACGAAGTAGTTCGACAGCCGGCTGCGGAGGCTCTTGGCCTTGCCGACATAGATGACGCGGCCGTCCCGGTCCCTGAACTGGTAGGAACCGGGAGCGTCGGGGATCGTGCCGGCGGCAGGGCGGGTGAGCATGTCAACCCTCCATTCTGCCGGGCGCACCTGGCAGACTCGGCCCCCAAGGGAGAAAGCATGGCCAAGACGTTTGAGGGGATCGACGAGCGGCTGGGCGGGTTCATCGCCGACCAGCCCGTCTTCTTCGTGGCCACGGCCCCCAGCGGGTCGGACGGGCATGTGAACCTCTCGCCGAAGGGGATGGGCGGGACGTTCCGGGTGCTCGACCCCCGGACCGTGGCCTACCTCGACGTCACCGGCAGCGGGATCGAGACCGTGGCCCACCTGCGGGACAACGGCCGGATCGTCATCATGTTCTGCGCCTTCTCCGGCCCGCCCCGGATCGTCCGTCTCCACGGGCGGGGCACCGTCGTCCTGCCCGGCGCCGACGAGTGGGAAGACCTGGCCGCCCGCTTCCCACCCCAGCCGGGCACCCGCTCGGTCATCAAGGTCGCCCTGGAACGGGTCTCCGACTCCTGCGGCTTCGGCGTCCCCGTCATGGCCTACGAGAAGGACCGCAACCAGCTGGCCGAGTGGGCCATCCGCAAGACCGAGGAAGAGCTCTCCGAATACCGGGCCAAGAAGAACGCCCAGAGCATCGACGGTTTGCCCGGACTGGCGGAATAGGGGCCTCCACCCGGCATGTTGTGACGAGGTGCCAGTACACTGGCACCCAGCCCGCACCTGGCATTTGCGGGCCTTATTCGCTCCGGGGCCGACATCCCCGTGGGACGGGCCAGGCCGCTCCCACCGGCCAGTAACCGGGGCTCGCATGTGGAGGGCCAAAGCCATGCTTCGTTTGCAGCAGCCGCTGCCCGACGCCTACACCCTGGCTGCGCCGGCCGAGCTCGAGGCCCGCATCGCCGCCGCCAAGGCCGAGCTGTCCGACCGGCTCCTGATCCTCGGCCACCACTACCAGCGCGACGAGGTCATCCGCTGGGCCGACGCCCGGGGCGACTCCCTCAAGCTGGCCCGCTACGCGGCCGAGAACGCCCAGGCCACCGACATCGTGTTCTGCGGCGTTCACTTCATGGCCGAGTCGGCCGACATCCTCACCGGGCCCGACCAGCGGGTCGTGCTGCCCGACCTCAACGCCGGCTGCTCCATGGCCGACATGGCCGCGGCCGACGAGGTCGAGGAGTGCTGGGAGACCCTGGCCGGCGTCATCGACGTCAGCCAAGTCGTGCCGATCACCTATGTGAACTCGTCGGCGGCGGTGAAGGCCTTCGTCGGCCGCCACGGCGGCGCCTGCTGCACCTCGTCCAACGCCCGGGGCGTGCTGACCTGGGCCCTGGCGCGGGGCGACCGTGTCCTGTTCGTCCCCGACCAGCACCTGGGCCGCAACACCGCCCTGGCCATGGGCTACCCGGCCGCGGAGATGAAGGTCTGGAACCCCCGCTTCGAGGACGGCGGCCTGGAGGACCGGGAGATCAAGGACTCCCGCTTCCTCCTGTGGAAGGGTCACTGCTCGGTGCACCAGCGCTTCACGCCGGCGCACGTCGAAGCCGCCCGGGCCGAACACCCCGGCGTGTCGGTCATCGTCCACCCCGAATGCGCCCACGAGGTCGTGGCCCTGGCCGACAAGGTCGGCTCCACCGAGCGGATCCTGACCTGGGTCGACGAGGCTCCGGCCGGCGCCACGCTGGCCATCGGCACCGAGATCCACATGGTGCGGCGCATGGCCTCCGAGCACCCCGACAAGACGGTGTTCTCCCTCGATCCTCTGATCTGCCCCTGCTCGACCATGTTCCGGATCGACGAGCCCCACCTGGCCTGGTGCCTCGACGCCCTGACCCGGGGCGAGATCGTCAACCGGATCACCGTCGACAACGACACCGCCGAGGCCGCCCGCCTGGCCTTGGAGCGGATGCTCGCGATCGTGTAGCGCCGCCCCTATCGGGCCGTACCCCTCAAAGGTGCCGGCCGACCGGCAGTCCCGCAGGAAACCGGGCCCTCTCAACAAACCCATCGTCGGCATGGCCACCGCCCCCACCGGACGCGGCTACTGGCTCGTCGCCAGCGACGGCGGCATCTTCGCCTTCGGCGACGCCACCTTCTTCGGAGCCTGCATCCTGGCCGGAGGGATCCTGGTCGCCCTCGTCGGCGAGATCCACCCGGCCCTGGCCGACGACGGCGGGTCGGGCCTCTTGGGGCCGATCGGCCGCCTCAGGCTGAGTGCAACCGCTTCCGGGCGGCCAGGAACAGCAGGCGCGGAATCGTGGCCGCCTCGCGGTACTCCGCGGCCCTTTCGAGAAATCCCTCGGGAGGGGCGGGCTCCTCCATCCGCTCGATGAGCAGGCCGACCTCCGCCATGGCGTTCACGTACCTGCTGACCGGGCGGTGGATGAAGGGCAGGCACACGCCCGGGGCGACCTCCTCCTCTGATAGGTCATCGAGGAGGTAGGGGCCGATCCGCCAGTACTGCTCTTCCAGGATGTGGTCGTCGATCCAGCCGCTTCCCGGCGTCTGGAGGAGCGGGTGGTTGAGGAAGAAGAGAAAGAGCCCGCCGGGCCGCAGCACCCGGGACACCTCGGCGATCGCCTCGGCGAAGTCGATGATGTGCTCGAACACCAGGCAGGCGACGGCGGCGTCGAACGCGCCGGTACGCAGCGGCAGGGCGGCCGCGCCGCCCCGGGCGTAGCACGGACCGCCGGCCCGCTCCCGGGCGACGGTGAGCTGGCCCCAGGTCGGGTCGACCCCCACGACGAGCGCGGCGCCGCCTTTCACTGCGAGCCTGGCGAGCTGGCCCTCACCGGTCCCGACGTCGAGCACCAGCTCCGCACCGGCCAGCCACTGGGCAGCCAGCGGGAGGATCTGCTCCTCGTACTCAGGATCGGCGCCGTCGGTGAATCCCTCCTGCCACCAGCCGGCGTGCCGCTCCCAGGCGTCCATCCGGCAAGGTCTACTAGTGCACCCTCGCGGAAATCTTTGTGATGTCCGCGATCCTCGCTGGGTTGGCCGGTGCTGCGGGTTGAGCTGGACCGTTGGGAGGTTGCCCTCTTGGTGGTTCGCTCCCCAGCGAGCGACTCCCGCCCGGGGGCGGGCGGCCCGGTGCCGGGCCGGACCGGCGCTCGTCATAGAGCTGTCGGCGCCGGTCACGCCGGGCCGGGGGTTTCCCAGCTCGACGGTGCGTGACGACGGTGGGTGCCGTCGTGGTTCCGCCGCCTCGGGCGGCGATGTTGCGGGCTCCGACGATGTCGCGGTGGCCCTGGTGCCTGCAGTGCGGGCAGGAAAAGTGGCGGCCTTTGGGTTTGGGGGCGGGCCGCCGACACTCGGGACAGGTGCTCGAGGTGCCCCGCTCGTCGACGGTCACCACGGTGATGCCGGCCTGTTCGGCTTTGTCCCGCACGGCGCCGAGCAGATGGGCGAACCGCCAGGTGGAGAGGCGGCGGTTCTGGATCCGGCCGGCCGAGCGGTCCCGGATGCCTTTGGGGTGGCCAATGACCAGGGTTCCGACCTGCCGCTGCACCGCCCAGGCCACGGCCGTCTTGGCGGCCTGATGGTGGGCCTGGCGGACCTTGCGACGGTGGCGGGCTTCGGCTTTGCGTTGTGCCGTCCGCAACCGACGCCAGCGGCGGCTGCCCCGTTGCCCCCGGCGGGGCGCCTTGCGGCCTAAGTGGGCGCCTCGCCGTTTGGTGTCCTCGAGGTGGAGACGTTCTTCGGCCCGCACCGCTCGGCCCGAGACGATCAGCGCCTCGTCCCCGGCGGCGACCGCCACCGGGTGGATGATGCCCAGATCGACCCCACCGATCCGAGAGGGATCGAGGTCATGGTCCTCGACGGGCAGGGCTGCGGTGACATGGACGAACAGTCGGCCGCCCTCGGCCAGGAGGGTGACCGACCGGACGGCCTCGGCCGAGTAGGGCAGCTCCCGAGCCAGGCGCACCACCAGGGGCGGGCAGCCCCGGGCCACCGACAGCCCCAGGTGCCGGCCCGAGAGGCTGAAAGTTCCCTGATACCACCGCAGCGGGATCAGAGCCCGCTTACGCCGCGGGTAGCGGGCCCGCTCCCCCCGCCGTTTACGGCGAGCCGTCTCGAAAAACGCCTCGGAGTAACGTCGCACGACAGAGCGAATAGCCGTCACCGACAACTCGCCCACCGCCACACCGGCGACCTCCCGGCACAGCGCCTGATAGTTCGCCACCGGCGGAGCCCTCCGCACGAACCGCGCCTGGTTCAGATCAATCAGCGCCCCCCAGACATCACCACCGCTGCGCAACAACCCGAAACACCGCCGGCGCTGCCCTCGACTCCCCCGCAGCCCCACCCGAGCAGACCGATGCACCATCGCCATGGGTGCACCATACCGACCGGGTACGACATCAAGAAAGACATCACTGTCATTTACGAGATGTCCTACTAGCCGACCGGCCTCCGCACCCACACCCGGGCCTGGTCGTCGCCGTGGACGCGGGTCCAATGGGCGGTGTCGAGGTCGAGCAGGGAAGCCAGCGGCTCGTCTTCGTCCCACACGATGACTTCGATGTTGTGACGGTCGAGGATCTCCCGCCAGTTGGCCTTCCCCTCTCCGAGGGCGAAGTAGTCGTCCGAGACGGTGGTCGGGTACATGTCGTAGCGGTCGTCGAGGAACACCGGCTGCCGGGGCCAGTAGGTGTGGATGACGTAGGCGGCCCAGCCGTCGGTCGTCAGGAGGCGCCGGCCGAGGAGGCCCTGTTGCTCCACCGCCTCCATAGGCCTTGACCGGGTAGTCGCTGAAGTCGTAGTGCTTGGCGCCGGCGGCCTGGACGAAACCGGTGAGCCCCAGCCCGACGAAGAGGACCAGCACCACCCAGTTGAGGAGGGGCCGGCGGTCGGGCCGGCGCTCGGGCACGGCGCAGGCCCGGGCGACGATGGGCAGCCCGACAAGAGGGGCGACCACCAGGTTCCGCAGCGCCCAGAAGGCGAGCAGCAGGAACACGAGGCTGACGAGCAGGTCGCGCCGGGAACAGCGGTCCTTCCCCCGGGCGATCCCGATGACGAACGTGGCGATCCACAGGGCGAAGAGCATCCCCATCACGCTGTGGAAGTCCGGGGAGCGCCACTCCCGGATGTGGGCCAGCGTGTCGCCCCGCGACAGGAGCTCGACGGGGAACGTCAGCAGTGTCAGGCCGAGCGGGTTGACCAGGCAGGCGACGAGGGCGACGCCGGTGGCGGTGAGGAGGGCCCTCTCCCGCCCCCTGGTCGGGCGGGCGCCGTCGAGCCCGCGGCCGACGAGGTGGAGGGCGAGGTAGGCGAAGCCGAGGGCGAAGCTGCCGTGGAAGTTGGCCCACAGCCACATGAGCGGCGGCACGACGGCCAGCGGGTGGCGGCCCACGAAGGAGTCGGGCATCTCGACGACCCAGATCAGCACCACCATGGCCAGGACGCCCTGGAGGAGCGGGCGCTCCGCCCACACCGTGATCGACATGCCGGTGGCGGCGAAGGCCAGGAGGGTGGCCCGGGTACGGTCGCCGGCCAGCCGGAGGGCCAGGAGAAACACGAGGAACGTGATCAGGGCACAGGTCGCGGCCCGCAGGACCTGCAGCCCGAACGGGCCGACGGCCTGGTCGATGGCGGCGTAGACGACCGACGCCAGCCACGACTGCACCACCCACGGGACGCCCTGGGCGGTGAACGAGAAGAGATCCGAGCTGGGGACGGCTCGGTGGTCGAGGATCCAGTGACCGGTTTCGAGATGGATCAGGAACGAGTTGTCGATGAGCGGCCGCAGCTCGAGGATCCACACGATGAGCGCCAGGACGAGGCCGAGGAGCGTGGCGGTCGACGGCGGCCGCCAGCCCCGCCGGCGCACCGCGCCGGGGCTCGCCGCCTCCTCGACCGGAGCGGCCTCCGGGAGTACGGGCGGCGTCAGGGTTCGCATCTTCCTTCCCTTCGACCGGGCGGCAGGGCGACTTGAGCCGCCCGCTTCAGACGGGGGTGGACGGCGCCGATGGTCTGAGATGTGACGGTCACCGAGCAGGCGGTGGAGAGGCCGGGCCGCAACGCGCCCGCGTCGCCGGCGGCGGAATCCACGGCGCCAACCTCCCGACCGTTTCCGGGGGGCCTTCTGCTGGCGGTGACGGCTGCGGTGATCACAGCGTCGTCGATCGCCGCCTACGTGAACGGCCGGTCGGGCATCGACCTCGCCATCTTCGACCAGGGCCTGTGGATGGCCGGTCAGGGGCTCGGGCGGCCGGCCAGCATCATCCGGGAAACGCTGTTCGAAGACCACTTCGCTCCCGGGATGCTCCTCTTCGTAGCGCTGTACAAAATTGTGGCCACCCCAGTGTGGCTGTTTCTCGGGCAAGGCCTCGCCGCCTGGGCCGGAGCCCGGATCGTCGCCCGGCGCCTCGAACCATCGGTCGGGTCGAAGTGGGCAGCGTTGGCCGGGGTCGGGCTGCTGCTCTCCCCACCCGTTGCCTACGCCCTGTTGTGGGACTTCCACTCCGTCGTTCTCGCCGTTCCCTTCGGACTGGCGGCGGTCTTCGCCGTCGAAGACGGGAAGCCCCGGCGAGCCGTGCTGTTGGGGTTGGCCGCGGCGCTGTTCCGGATGGATGTCGGGATCGCCGTCCTGGCCGCCTTCGCCGTGTGGCCGGGACGACGATCCCCAGGACGGCTCCGGCCGGCCGGCCTGCTGCTTGCCTATCTGGCGGTGGCCCAGTACCTCGAGCAGGCGCTGGGTCACGACATCTTCTGGGCGATGCACTACAGCCACCTCGGGGCGAATCCGGTTGAGGCCATCACCCACCCCTGGCGGATCCTGACCACGATGTTCTCCGCCCCCACCCTGATCAAAGTGCTGCCCTGGCTGGCCGGGAGCGGATTCGCCTGCCTGCTGTTCCCCCGCCGGGCGATCCCCGCCCTGGTCGTCGCTCTGCCCGTCCTGCTCTCCAGTTGGCCCGGCACGAACACCTTCACCTTCCAGTACGGCTACGCCCCGACGTTCTTCCTGGCTCTGGCCTGGATCCCGGTCGCCCGCCGGCCTTCCGGAGCCCGGTGGGTCGTGGCCGCCAGCCTGGCGCTGGCCGCCCTGCTGGGCCCGGTCCTGCCGGCCGTCGTCTTCCCGGCTCCGGGGTACAGCTACGCCCTGTCCTTCTGGACCCCGGACCAGGAGCTCCTCTGCCTCACCCGGGGGATCCCCGACGGCGCCGGGGTGTCGGCCGGCACGTCGGCGCTGGCCCGCCTGGCGCGGCGCGACGCCGCCTACCTGTGGCCCTTCCCGTTCGAAGCGGCGCCGGCCAACACGCTGCCCGGCCCCCAGCATCGGGCGCCGGTGCCAGACGCCGCCGAGGACGTCGACTACCTGATCGTCCGGGAAAACACGAAATCGCCCATTCCGGCGGGATTCGTCGAGGACGGCGCGACCGAGAATCACCGCCGTTTCCGGCGCGTAGCCACCACGAACCCCTCCGGGCTGCCCTGCCGGTAGTCCGATCGACTCATTCTGGGTCTGGCGGCTTCAGCGCCGAGGGTGTGGTTCCGACACGAAGAAGGTGACCCTCGCGCCCGACTTCGTCCCTGCGCCTGTGACGACGTCGCCGGCCGGATCGCCGGCCGGAACAGCCAGTTTTCGCGCCATGCTGGCCCTCCGGGAGTTCGTCCGCGGGAACCTGCCGCTGGCCGCCGCCGTTTCGGTGGCCGACCTCGACGAGGGCGCTTTCATCGACCTCCTGGCCCGGGTCGACCTGTCCGACTTCCGGATGCCCGGCGCCGATCCCGGCCCGGATCCGGCGCCGGTGGCGCGCCCCCGGCTGTCGGTGATCGTCCCGCTCCACAACGAGCAGGACAACCTGCCCTTCCTCCACGAACGGCTGACGGCAGCCCTGGCCGCCTTGGGGGCCTACGAGGTCATCTTCGTCGACGACGGGAGCCGCGACGGCTCCGCCGCCGTCGCGCTGGAACTGCAGGAACGCGACGAGGCCGTCCGGCTGGTCCGGCTCACCCGCAACTTCGGAAAGGAAGGGGCGGTGGCGGCCGGCATGGACGCCGCCCGGGGCGACGCCGTGATCGTCATGGACGCCGACCTCCAGGATCCACCCGAGGTGCTTCCCGAGCTGGTCCGCCAGTGGGAGGCGGGCTTCGAGGTCGTCTACGCCATCCGCCGCAAGCGCAAGGAAACCCTGTGGAAGCGGGCCGGCTACCACGTCTTCTACCGCCTGATGCGGGTGGTGGCCGAAGTCGACATGCCGCTCGACGCCGGCGACTTCTGCCTGATGGACCGCCGGGTGGTCGACATCGTCCGCACCCTCCCGGAGAAGAACCGATTCATGCGCGGGCTGCGGAGCTGGGCCGGGTTCAAGCAGGTCGGGGTGGAGTACGAGCGGCCCGTCCGCCACTCCGGCGACGCCAAGTTCACGCTCCGGAAACTGATCCGCACGGCGGTCGACGGGCTGTTGGCCTTCAGCAGCGCCCCGCTCCGCCTGGCCGCCTACGCCGGGTTCATGACCGCCACGGCCGGCGTCCTGTTCCTCGGGGTCGCCGTCTACCAGCGGATCTTCGCCGAGCACACCCCCGACGGCTGGGCCTCGCTGGTGGCGGTGGTGCTGACCCTCGGCGGGATGCAGCTCATCGTCACCGGGGTGCTCGGCGCCTACATCGCCCGGATCTACGAGGAGACGAAGCAACGGCCCGTCTACCTGGTCGAGTCGAGCCACGACGGGAACCGCCGCTCCGATGGATGACTTCGTCTACGACGAACTGGCCGGCGCCGAACGGACCCACTGGTGGTTCCAGGGCCGGCGGCGCATCCTGGCCGACGTGCTGCGCCGGCGGCTCCCCCAGGCCGGGGCGGGCTCGCGGCGGATCGTCGACGTCGGATGCGGCACCGGCGAGATGCTCGACATGGTGCGGGAGTTCGGCGCCGTCAGCGGCCTCGACGCCTCGCCCATCGCCGTCGGCTACTGCCGGCAGCGGTTCGGCGCGGGGGTCGAAGTCCGCCAGGGCCTGATCCCCGCCGACATCCCCGACGGAGTGGCGGTCGTCACCGCCTTCGACGTCGTGGAACACCTCGAGGACGACGAGAAGGCCCTGGCCGGGATATGCGAGCGGCTCGCCCCCGGTGGCGTGTTCGTCTGCACGGTGCCCGCCTTCCCGTTCCTGTGGAGCGGCCACGACGTGGTGCACCACCACCACCGGCGCTACACCCGGCGCCTCCTCCGCCGCCGCCTCGAGGACGCCGGCTTCGTCGTCGAGCGCCTGACCTTCTTCAACACGTTCCTCTTCCCGGCCGCCGCCGCCGTCCGGCTGAGGCACCGGTTCCGGCCCGCCGCCCACCAGGGCTCCGACGCCGCCTTCGCCTCGGGCCCGGCCAACGCTCTCCTGCAGAAGGTCTTCTCCGCCGAGCGGTTCCTCCTGCGCGTGACCGACCTCCCCTTCGGCGTGTCCCTGCTGGCCGTGTGCCACCGCCCGGCCCAGCCGGGGACCCCCGGCTGATCCGGCCGGCCATGACCGCGCTCGACACCGGGCTGGCTCCCGGCCCGGGCCACCCGGCCGACGACCGACGGAACGACGAGCGGCCGCCGCCCGCCCGACGCCGGTCGTGGCGGGGCGAGGTGCCGACGGTGGCGGCCACGGTCGCCATCACGCTGGTGGCCCTGACCCTCATCCTCCAGCTGTGGCGGGCCAGTCCGGGCGTGCCGTTCACCTCCGAGGGCGACGCCGCCTTCGTCGAGATGACGGTGCAGAACATCATCGACACCGGCTGGTACGAACGGGCACCTCGGCTGGGAGCACCGTTCGGGGCGTCGCTCCACGACTTCCCCCAGGGCGGAGACAACCTGCAGTTCCTCCTCATCCGGGGACTGGCGCTGTTCTCCGCCGATGCCGGGACGGTCACCAATGCCTACTTCCTGCTGACGTTCCTGCTCGTGGCAACAGCCGGGCTGCTCGTACTGCGCTGGCTGGGCCTGTCGAGGCCGGTGGCCGCGGTGCTGGCCGTCCTCTACGCCTTCCTCCCCTACCACCTCTTCCGGGGCGAGGCGCACCTCCTCCTGTCGGGGTATTACGCCGTGCCGCTCGGGGTGGCGTTGGCGGTCACGGCCACCCGGGGCGACGCGCTGTTCGCCCGCCGGTCCCCGGGGCGGGGCCCCGCCGTGTGGGCCACCCCCCGGACGTTCGCCACGCTGGCGCTGGCGGCAGTGATCGGATCGTCGGGCTCCTACTACGCCGCCTTCACCATGGTGCTGCTCGGGGCCGCCGGCGGGCTCCACGCCCTCCGGGGCCGGTCGCTGCGCCCGGCACTCCCGGCGGCCCTGGCCGCCGCCGCCATCGTCGCCGTGCTGGGCTTCAACCTCGTGCCCGACATCGTCCACCGGGCCCGGAACGGCGCCAACCAACAGGTGGCGCAACGGGACCCGGCCGAGACGGACCGCTACGGCCTGAAGGTCTCCGCCATGCTGCTGCCCGACCCCGACCACCGGATCGCCTCCCTCGGCGCCCTCGGAGCGCGGTACCGGGGCACGTCCGACGTCCCGTCCGAAGGTGGCCAGTCTCTCGGCGTCGTCAGCGCCGTCGGCCTGTTGTGGCTGCTGACCGCGGCCTTGACGACGATCGCCGGCGGGCGGACTCTGCCGGGCGCGACGGGCACCCAGAGAACCCTGTCGTTCATGGCCGTCGTGACGCTGCTGACCGGAACGGTCGGCGGCTTCTCCGTTCTCGTCGCCTACTTCCTGACACCTCAGTTCCGCTCCTGGAACCGGGTCTCCGTTCTCCTCGGGTTCCTCTCCCTTGCTGCGGTCGGGCTCCTGGTCGACCGGTGGTGGGCGCACCGCGCCCCGACGGGCCCACCGACCGCCTCGTCGGCGGCGCGGCGCCGCCGGGCCGGAGCGGCGCTCCTGACGCTCCTCCTCCTGTTCGGCCTCCTCGACCAGACGGGAAGCAGCGCGGTGCCCGCCTACGCCGCCAATGCCACACAGCACGACAGCGACCGGGCCTTCGTACGGACGATCGAGGACCTCCTCCCTCGACGGGCCATGGTCTACCAACTGCCGTACCTCTCCTTCCCCGAATCGAGACCGGTGGGCGGGACCGCCGCCTACGACCAGGTCCGGGGCTACCTCCACTCGGAGCACCTGCGCTGGAGCTTCGGCGCCGTCCGCGGCCGGGACCACGGCTGGCAGGACGCCCTGATGGGCCAGCCCCTCGACCTCGTCCTGCGGCGCCTCGCCGCCGTGGGCTTCGCCGGCCTCTGGATCGACCGCCACGGCTACCTCGACGACGCCGCCGCCCTGGAGACGGAGCTGACCGACCAGCTCGGCACACCCCCGCTGGTGAGCGCCGACCGAAGCCTGTCGTTCTTCTCCCTCGCCGACTTCAGCGCCGCCCTCCACCGGGACCGTCCGAGCCCCGAACTCGACGCCCTCGCCGCCCAGACCTTGTCCCCCCTCGAGGTCCGCCCCGGCGAAGGCCTGCACCGCCACCGAGATGACGGCGCCACCCACTGGCTCGAAGGCAACGCCTCAGCCGCCCTGCACGCCATCAATCCCGACCAGACCGACCGCACGGTGGCGTTCGACGCCGGCATCGAAGCCGCCGGCCCCGGCACCATCGAGATCACCTGGCCCGACGGCTCGCTCGAGCGGGTCCCGGTCGCCGCCGGGGAGACGACCCTCCACCGCCGGTTTGTGGTCCCGCCCGGCGCCCAGACGATCCGCCTCGCCGCCGACACTCCCGCCTTCCCCGCTCGCCTGGCAGACCCCGCCGTCCGCTTCCGCCTACTCCAACCGGCAATCTACGACCTCCCGGCCTAGCCGACCTCAGAGAGCTTTTCTCTTGGACCTCGGGACCGGGCCGGCCGAGGTCAGCCCCGACGGGTCTTCGCCACGACTCGGCCCCTCTGACGCTTCTCGGCGGACATTAGGCTGGCCGCGTGCTCGACTCCCCCGACAGCTGGCGTTGGATCTGGGCGGTCACCGCCGTGAGCTTCTATGTGGGCGAGATGGCCACGGCCGGGTCCTTCTTCGCCTTGCCGTTCGCGCTCGGCGCCACGTTGGCCACCGTCCTCGCCTTCATCGGCATCGGTTTGACCTGGCAGTGGCTCGGCTTCGTCGTGGCCTCCGGTGTGGCCTCCGCCATCCTATGGCCGCTGGCCAAACGGCTGGATCGTCGGGGTGCACCGACAGAGGGGACCCCGGGGTCGAGGCGCTGGATCGGGCAGCGGGCCGAGGTCATCCAGGGCATTCCCGGCGGCGTGGCCCAGACGGGAGTGATCCGGCTCGAGCGGGAGCAGTGGCGCGCCGAGAGCGCCGACGGGAACCCCATCGAGGCCGGGACGGTCGTGCAGGTGTTACGGATCGACGGCACCCGGGCGGTCGTCGAGCGCGTGGCGCCCTGACGAGGCGCCGGAAAGGACAGCCGTTCCATGGAGGCACTGGCCATCCTGCTGGGCATCATCGCCCTGCTCCTCTTCGTCTTCGTGGCCCAGGGGGTCAGGATCATCCGGCCCTACGAACGGGGGCTCGTCGAGCGGCTGGGGAAGTACCGGGCCACGGTCGACCCCGGCCTGCGGACGCTCATCCCGTTTGTCGACAACATCCGCCGGGTGGACATGCGGGAGCAGGTGGTCGACGTCCCGCCCCAGGAGGTCATCACCTCCGACAACGTCGTCGTATCCGTGGACGCAGTCGTCTACTACGAGGCCACCGATCCCCAACGCCTGGTCTACAACGTGGCCAATTTCTACCTGGCTGTCACCAAGCTGGCCCAGACCAACCTCCGCAACGTCATCGGCGACATGCAGCTCGACCAGGCGCTCACCTCCCGGGACATGATCAACACCCGCCTGCGGGACATCCTCGACGACGCCACCGACAAGTGGGGTACGCGGGTGGTGCGAGTCGAGATCCAACGCATCGACCCGCCGCCCGACGTGGTGGCGGCCATGCACGGGCAAATGCGGGCCGAACGGGAACGCCGGGCGGTGGTCACCACCGCCCTCGGCCACCGGGAGGCGGCAGTCACCCAGGCCGAGGGGGAGAAGGCGGCCGCCATCCTCACCGCCGAAGGGGTGAAGCAGCGGGACATCCTCACCGCCGAGGGTCAGGCCCAGGCCATGAAGGCGGTGGCCGAGGCCGAAAAGTTCCGCCGCGTGGCCCTGGCCGAAGGTGAGGCCACGGCCACCGAGGCGGTCTTCTCCGCCATCCACCAGGGCGGCCCCACCCCTGATCTCATTGCCATCAAGTACCTGGAGATGCTCGGTCAGGTGGCCAATGGGCGGGCCACCAAGGTGTTCCTGCCCCTCGACACCTCCGGTTACCTCGGCTCGCTGGCCGGCATCGCCGAGCTGTTCCGGGCCCAGGGCAACGGAGGTCGCCCACCGCCGCCCCGGTCCGCCCCTCCGGAGTGATCACCGGTCCGGTCCGGGCCCGTGAGGCCATCGTGCCTCCCACTCGCCTCGCCGGTCGAGACGTAGATGACGTGTCGACGGATTACTTCGACGCCGCGACAGCCCGCTTGGTCGCCCGCTTCTTCGGGGCTGGGCGGGGTTCCCTTTTGATTCCCAGCGCCGAAGCCAGGAACCGGCCGGTGTGGCTCTCGGCGACCTTGGCCACCACCTCGGGCGGGCCTTCGGCCACCACCCGGCCGCCGCCGTCGCCGCCTTCGGGGCCGAGGTCGACGATCCAGTCGGCCGTCTTGATCACGTCGAGGTTGTGCTCGATGACCAGCACGGTGTTGCCGGTGTCGACCAGCCGCTGCAGCACGCCGATCAGGTGGCGGACGTCTTCGAAGTGGAGGCCGGTGGTCGGCTCGTCGAGGATGTAGATCGTCCGCCCGGTGGCCCGCTTGGCCAGCTCCGAGGCCAGCTTCACCCGCTGCGCCTCGCCGCCCGACAGGGTCGTGGCCGGCTGGCCCAGGCGGATGTAGCCGAGGCCGACGTCCTTCAGCGTCACCAGATGCCGTGAGATGACCGGCTGGTTGGCGAAGAACTCGCAGGCCTCCTCGACCGTCAGGTCGAGCACCTCGGCGATGTTCTTGCCCTTGAAGGTGACGTCGAGGGTGTCGCGGTTGTAGCGGGCGCCCTTGCACACCTCGCAGGGGACGTAGACGTCGGGCAGGAAGTGCATCTCGATCTTGATCGTGCCGTCACCGGCGCAGGCCTCGCAGCGGCCGCCCTTGACGTTGAAGGAGAACCGGCCCGGCTGGTAGCCCCGCACCTTCGCCTCCTGGGTCTGGGCGAAGAGGTTGCGGATCTTGTCGAACACCCCGGTGTAGGTGGCGGGGTTGGACCGGGGGCTGCGGCCGATCGGCGACTGGTCGATGTCGATGACCTTGTCGAGGTTCTCGGCGCCCTCGATCGTACGGTGCCGCCCCGGCACCGTCTTCGACCGGTAGATCTTCTGCATCATGGCCCGGTAGAGGATGTCGTTGACCAGCGTCGACTTCCCGCTGCCACTGACCCCGGTCACGGCGATAAGGCAGCCCAGCGGGAACTCGACGTCGATGTCGTCGAGGTTGTGCTCCCGGGCGCCCCGCACGACGATCCAGTGGTCGCCCGGTGACCGGCGCATCTCCGGCACCGGGATCTCCCGCCGACCGGAGATGTAGGCGCCGGTGATCGACCGGGGCTCGGCCACCAGATCGTCGAGCGTGCCGTCGACCACGATCTCGCCGCCGTGGATGCCGGCGCCGGGCCCGATGTCGACGATGTGGTCGGCGACCCGGATCGTCTCCTCGTCGTGCTCCACCACGATCACCGTGTTGCCCAAGTTGCGCAAGCGGATCATGGTGTCGATGAGGCGGCGGTTGTCGCGCTGGTGGAGGCCGATGGACGGCTCGTCCAGCACGTAGAGCACGCCGACCAGGCCGCTGCCGATCTGGGAGGCGAGCCGGATGCGCTGGGCCTCGCCGCCGGCCAGCGTGCCGGCCGACCGGGCCAGCGACAGGTAGTCGAGGCCGACGTCGAGCAGGAAGGTCAGCCGCTCGTTGACCTCCTTGAGGACCCGCTCGGCGATGAGCCGATCGCGCTCCGACAGCTCGAGGTCGGCGAAGAACCGGGCCGAGTCGCGGATGGCCAGGCTGGTGACCTCGTGGATGTTCCTGCCTCCGACCTTGACGGCCAGGGTGGCCGGCCGGAGCCGGGAGCCGCCGCACTCCGGACAGGGCACCTCCCGCATGTAGCCCTCGATCTGCTCCCGGGTCCGGTCGCTCTCCGCCTCGGAGTGGCGGCGCTCCAGCCAGTTGATGACGCCCTCGTAGCGGGTGTTGTAGGACCGGGCCCGGCCGTAGCGGTTGCGGTACTGGACCAGCACCTGCTTGGCGCCCGTCCCGTAGAGGACGATCTTCCTGTCCGCCGCCTTGAGCTTCTTCCACGGCGTGGCGGTGGAGAACTCGGAGGAGTTGGCCACGGCCTGGAGCACCCGGCCGAAGTACTCGCCCCGGAACCCGGCCCAGGGGGCGATGGCGCCCCCGTCGATCGACAGCTCGTCGTCGCCGACGACCAGCTCGGGGTCGACCTCGAAGCGGGTGCCGAGCCCGTCGCAGCGCTCGCAGGCGCCGTAGGGCGAGTTGAAGGAGAAGTTGCGCGGCGCCAGCTCGTCGAACGACAGGCCGCAGTGGGTGCAGGCCAGGTGCTGGGAGAACGTGAGGGTCTCGCCCTCCACTCCCGCTGCGTCGTCGCGGGCCACGATCTCGACCTCGGCCACCCCCTCGGCCAGCCGCAGGGCGGTCTCCAGCGAATCGGTCAGGCGGCGCTCGATCCCGGGACGGCGGACGAGCCGGTCGACGACCACCTCGATGGTGTGCTGCTCGTAGCGAGCCAGGCGGGGCCGGGCCGCTTCCACCCCGGTCAGCTCGACGACCTCGCCGTCGACCCGGGCCCGGGTGTAGCCCTGGCGGCCCAGGTCGGCCAGCAGCGACTCGTACTCCCCCTTGCGGCCCCGCACCACCGGGGCCAGCACCTGGAAGCGCGTGCCCTCGGGGAGCTCCAGCACCCGGTCGACGATCTGCTGCGGGGTCTGGCGGGTGATCTGGCGGCTGCACTGGGGGCAGTGGGGCACGCCGATCCGGGCGTAGAGCAGCCGGAGGTAGTCGTAGATCTCGGTGATCGTCCCCACCGTGGAACGGGGGTTGCGCGACGCCGACTTCTGGTCGATCGAGATGGCCGGCGACAAGCCCTCGATGAAGTCGACGTCGGGCTTGTCCATCTGGCCGAGGAACTGGCGGGCGTAGGACGACAGCGACTCGACGTAGCGGCGCTGCCCCTCGGCGTAGATGGTGTCGAAGGCCAGCGACGACTTGCCCGACCCCGACAGGCCGGTGAAGACGATGAGCTGGTCGCGGGGCAGCTCGATGCTGACGTTCTTGAGGTTGTGTTCCCGGGCGCCCCGGACAATCAGCGTCTCTGACATGGGGTTCGGGAGGTTAACCGGCTTCCCGGAGCTCGCGCTTCAGGTCGTTGATCTCGTCGCGCAGGCGGGCGGCGTACTCGAAGCGCAGGTCGGTGGCGGCCTCGTGCATCTCCTCCTCCAGGGTCTGGATGAGCCGGCCGAGCTCCTCGTGCGGCATCTCCAGGATCTCCTGGCGCCGGGCCGCCTCCTTGACCGTCATGCGCCGGCGGCCCTTGGCCGGGACGGGCGCGGTCTCGTCCTGCCGCCCCCGGATCATCTCCAGGATGTCGGTCACCTTCTTGCGGATGGTCTGCGGGTCGATCCCGTGCGCTTCGTTGTAGATCGCCTGGAGGCCGCGGCGCCGTTCGGTCTCTGAGATGGCCTTCCGCATGGAGTCGGTGACGTGGTCGGCGTACATCACGACCTGGCCCTCGACGTTGCGGGCCGCCCGCCCCATCGTCTGGATGAGCGCCGTCTCGGAGCGGAGGAAGCCCTCCTTGTCGGCATCGAGGATGGCCACGAACGACACCTCGGGCAGGTCGAGGCCCTCCCGGAGGAGGTTGATGCCGACCAGCACGTCGAACTCGCCGAGCCGCAGGCCCCGGAGGATCTCGACCCGCTGGATGGTGTCGATGTCGGAGTGGAGATACCGGACCCGGATGCCGAGCTCGAGGAGGTACTCCGTGAGGTCCTCGGACATCTTCTTGGTCAGGGTGGTGACCAGCACACGCTGGTCGGCCTCCTCCCGGGCCCGGATCTCGGCCACCAGGTCGTCGATCTGCCCCTTGGTCGGGCGGACCACGACCTGCGGGTCCATCAGCCCGGTGGGCCTCACGATCTGCTCCACCACGCGAGACGACACCTCGAGCTCGAACGGGGAGGGGGTGGCGCTCATGAAGACGACCTGACCGACCCGTTCGGTGAACTCCTCGAACCGCAGGGGCCTGTTGTCCATCGCCGATGGCAGCCGGAACCCGTGCTCGACCAGCGTGTCCTTCCGTGACTTGTCGCCCGCGTACTGGCCGTGGAGCTGCGGCACGGCCACGTGGGACTCGTCGATGATCGTGATGAAGTCGCTGGGGAAGTAGTCGAGCAGGGTGTACGGCCGCTGCCCGGCCGAGCGCCCGTCGAGGTGCCTCGAGTAGTTCTCGATCCCGGAGCAGACGCCCACCTCCCGGAGCATCTCCAGGTCGTAGGTGGTGCGCATCCGCAGCCGCTGCGCCTCGAGGAGCTTGCCGCCCCCCTCGAGGACCGCCAGCCGGTCTTTCAGCTCGTCTTCGATCTGGGCGATGGCCCGCTCCATCCGGGTCTTCGACACCACGTAGTGGGAGGCGGGGAACATGACCAGCTTCTCCAGGTCTTCCACCACCTCGCCGGTGACCGGGTCGACCGAGACGATCCGCTCGATCTCGTCGCCGAACAGCTGAATGCGGGTGGCCCGCTCCTCGTAGGCCGGGAAGACCTCGATGGTGTCGCCCCGGACCCGGAATTTGTTCCGTACGAAGTTGAGGTCGTTGCGCTCGTAGCCCATGTCGACCATCTGCGACAGGATGGACCGCTGGTCGCGCTCGTCCCCCACCGCCACGGTCAGCAGCTGGTGGGCGTACTCGTCGGGGGCGCCGAGCCCGTAGATGGCCGACACCGAGGCCACGATGATCACGTCCCGCCGCGACAGCAGCCCGCTGGTGGCCGAGTGCCGGAGCCGGTCGATCTCGTCGTTGATCGAGCTGTCCTTCTCGATGTAGGTGTCGCTCGACGGGATGTAGGCCTCGGGCTGGTAGTAGTCGTAGTAGGAGACGAAGTACTCCACCCGGTTCTTGGGGAAGAACTCCCGGAACTCGCTGGTCAGCTGGGCGGCCAGGCTCTTGTTGGGGGCCAGGACGATCGTGGGCCGCTGGGCCCGGGCGATCACCCCGGCGATCGTGAACGACTTCCCCGACCCGGTGATGCCGAGGAGGGTCTGGAACCGCTCGCCGGCGGCCAAACCCTCAGACAAGGACTCGATGGCAGCCGGCTGATCCCCCGCCGGGGCGAAGTCGGACACCAGCTGGAACTCGGCCATGCCGGCATCGTAACGGCGGGGTACGACAGTCAAGGAGGGGCCGGACGGGCCACGCTCCGACTCCCGTCAGCAGCGAAGCGAAGCGGTCAGCTGAGCCCACAGGGCGTCGATCTGCCGCTCGAGGCCTTCCTCGGACCCGGAGTTGTCCAGGATCACGTCAGCCACCTGGCGACGCTCAGCGTCGCTGGCCTGGGCCGCCATCCGGCGGCGGGCGTCGTCGGCCGACATCCCCCGGGCCACCAGCCGGTCGAGCCGCACGTCCTCGGGGGCCTCGACGATCACCACCACGTCGTAGCCGGACCGGGCCGCCTCGACCAGCAGCGGCACGTCGAGGACGGCGACGGCGTCCGGCGGGGCGGCGGCCAGCCGCCGGGCGGTCTCGACCGCCACCAGGGGGTGGACGATGGCGTTGAGGTCGGCCCGGGCGGCGGCGTCGTCGAAGACCAGGGCGGCCAGCGCCGGCCGGTCGAGTCGCCCCTCGCCGTCGAGCACCCCGGGGCCGAACCGCTCCACCACGGCCGCCAAACCGGGCCGCCCCGGCGCGACGACCTCCCGGGCGATGGAGTCGGCGTCGATGACGATCGCGCCCCGGCCGGCCAGCGCCCGGGCCACGGTCGATTTTCCCGATCCGATCCCACCGCTCAGTCCGACACGAAGCATGCCGAATGACTGTAGGTGAACCCCTTGCCGCACAAGGGACTGGAGCTTCCGCCCGGTTCGCCCCCGGGGCTAGTCCCGGGCCGCCCGCGAAATAGTCCGGTCGCGCTATCCAGCCACTCTCCGGTGTAGCCGAGACCGCAGAGAGGAGCCGAGGGAGGAAGGGTGAGCGCAGCCGTGAAGATCGCCAGCACGCCCGGCCCCAATCACCACGAGCGCGGGCACGACGAGCGCGGCGCGGCTCTCGTCGAGTTCGCCATTGCCAGCGTCGTCCTGCTCACCCTGTTGTTCGGGATCATCTCCTACGGCTACATCCTGTCGTTCAAGCAGGGCCTCACCCAGGCCGCGGCGGAAGGCGCCCGAGCGGCGGCCGTCGGCGCCGACGCCCCCACCGCGGTGGCGAGATCGGTCAACGCCTTCAACCGGACCTGTAACAGCGGTGGGCTCGCCTGCACCTACTCCACGCAGGCGACGGACACCGGGTGCACGGCGAATGGAGACTGCATGCGCGTTCAGGTGACCTACGACTGGAAGAACCACCCCCTCCTGCCGAAGTTCCCCGGGCTCGGCCTGCTGCTCCCCGACTCGCTCCGGTCCACCTCGATCACCCAGATCGACTGATGCGCAGCTGGTTCGCCCGCCGGGCGTCCGACGAGCGCGGCGCCGTCCTCGTCGTCGTGTCCATCGCCTCGGTCGTGATGCTGGGGGCGACGGCCCTGGCCGTCGACGTCGGTCAGCTGACCACCAACAACCGCGACCTCCAGGCCACGGCCGACGTCATCGCCCTCGATGCCGTGCGGGTGCTCGGCTCGGGCCTGAACGCCGTCCAGGCCGCCGCCGAGGACAGCGCCGAACGCAACGACTTCCCGGCCGACCAGGTGACTGTCGAGCTCGGCACGAAGACCAGTGGCTCGGGCTTCGTGGTGAACCCGGTGTCGCCCAACGCGGTGCGGATCATCGCCCACGGCGAAGTGGACTTCTCCTTCGCGCCCGGATCGGGCACGTCGAGCCGGTCGGCCGTCGCCGTCCAGAGCAAGAAGGCGGGTTTCTCCGTCGGGTCGTTCCTGGCCGCCATCCCCGCCGGCGGCAACACCGTCCTGGCCCAGATCTTCGGGGAGGAGTTCGGCCTCAGCCTGGTGAACTACGACGGCCTGGCCAATGCCAACGTGACCCTCGAGGCCATCGGGCTGAACATGCCGGTGGCCATGACGCCGACCCAACTAGTGGGCGCCAGCATCAACATGCGGGACTTCCTCCTCGCCTCGGTGGACGCCGTCAACCCGAACAACACCGCCGCCATCAACCTTCTGAACGCCATGGCCGCCAACGTCCCAGCGGGCCAGCTGATCGATCTCGGCCGGACCATCGACATCGAGACCGGCGCAGAGAGCGCCGCCGCCGACGCCTCGCTCAACCTGCTGCAGATCCTCACCGCCAACGCGCTGGCCGCCGACGGCACGCACACGATCAACATCCCCTCCGCCGCGCTCAACCTGCCCGGCATCGGCAGCGTGCAGATCGCGTTGACGGTCACCCAGCCGGCCAAGACCGTCTTCGGCGAGATCGGTACCTACGCCGAGACCGCCCAGGTCAGCGCCACCGTCACACCGACGATCAACCTCTCGACCGGCCCTGGCAGCATCAATATCTGCTCCATCGGCAACGTCCTCCAGGGCCTCCTGCAGAGCCTCTTCTCGATCAACATTCTCCAGCTCGCCGGCTGCATCCTCGGGATCCTCAACATCCAGCGGGTTGTCTCTCTCGACCTCACGGCCAGCCTGCCGATCACGGTGCAGGCCGTCGGCGCCCGGGGGACCCTGACGGGCATCGACTGCGGCGACCCGAAGCGGATGCAGCTCACCCCCACCTTCCAGCCGGTGACGCTCACCGGCAGCGCCAACGTCGGGCTGACGGGATCGCTGCTCGGCACCTCGCTCGGCAACATCGCCCAGCTCACCGGAACACTCAACACCCAGGTGACCGGCAGCGCTCCGGCCGCCTGGTACGACGAGACCCAGTTCGGCCAGAAACACTCGGTCGGCTCGCAGTCCCTGGGCCTGGGCAGCACCCATCCGATGACCTTCAGCTCGGTCACCGTGCTGAACACCAACCTGGCCAACCCGCTCAACACGGTGACCGGCACGCTGGGCAGCCTGCTCAACGCAGCACTGGCGACGGTGGGCACGAGCCTCCTCGAGCCCTTGAGCCACCTGCTCGGCCTCAACCTCTTCGGCGCCGACCTGACGCCCCTGAAGGTCAAGTGCAACGGCGTCCAGTTGGTGGAGTGACGCCTCCTTGACCGTCCCCGAACCGAGGATCCTGGTCCTCGACCGCACCGGCGAGCTCGCCGCCCGCATCCGCCACAATGCGGTCGGTCCGCGGGCCACCGTCAAGGCCTGCCCCGACGCCGCCCGGGCCGAGGCGCAGCTGGCCGGCCGGCCCTGGGACGTCCTCGTGGCCGGGCCGTCGCTCATGCACCGGGGCGGGCTGCGCCGCCTGTCTTCGCTCCACCAGCGCTTCCCCTGGGTGTCGATCATCCTCGCCCTCCAGGAGCGACCCCGGGCCGACCTGGCCGAGATCGTCCAGGTGGGGGCCGACGACCTCCTGCCTCTGCACAGCGACGACGACGAGTTGCGCGCCGCCCTCGACCGGGCCGTGCGAATCACCCGCGCCCGCTTCGACGTGATGACGAACGGGTCCCGCGCCGATCGGGGCCGGACCATCATGATCTCCTCGGCCTCCGGTGGATGCGGCAAGACGTTCCTGGCCACCAACGCCGCCGAGTTCCTGGCCCGCACCACCCACCAGCCCGTCGTGCTCATCGACCTCGACCTGCAGTTCGGCGAGGTGTCCACCGCCCTGCGGCTCCGGCCCGACGTGACGATCACGGACGCCTTGGCCGCCGAGGCCGAGGGGTTCGAGCTGGAGGAGATCCTCGACGACTTCCTCCTGAGCCACCCGGACGGGTTCAGGATCCTGGCCGCCCCCGGACCCCGGGCGAGGCCGACTCGGTCACCCCGGGCGACGTCACCCGCATCCTCGACGTCCTGCGGGCCCGCCGGGCCTGGGTGGTGATCGACACCCACGAGGGGTTGAGCGACCTGTGCGTGGCCGCCCTCGAGGCCACCGACCACGTCTTCGCCGTCGCCACGCCGGACCGGCCGAGCCTCGTCAACCTGGGCCGGTACCTCGGCGTCCTGGAGCGGCTCGGCATGACCGCCGACAACGTCTCCGTCGTACTCAACAAGGCCGAGGCCGAAACGGGCCTCGACCCCCTCGACATGGCGGTCGAGCTCGGACGGCGTTTCGAGGCGATGGTCCCCTACTCCCGGGAGGTTCCCCTCTCCATCAACGTCGGCGTCCCGCTGGTGGTGGGGAAGCCGAAGTCGCCGATCACCGAGCTGCTGACCACGGCCCTGTCGGTTGTCCTCCCCGGCAGCCGGAAGCCCGAACCGGTGAGGTTGGCCCCGGCCCCGGCCACCACCCCGGCGCTCCCGGCGCCCGAGGTCCGCGCCGCCGAACCGGCGCCCACCCCGCCCGCCCCGGTCGGCCCCGGCCCCGTCGCCCCGGTCGCCCCGGTCGACCCGGTCGACCCGGTGGTCGTCGACGACGTTCCTCCCGCACTGGGGGAGCCCGTCGAAATCGATCTGTCCGACCTGCCTTCCCGGCCCTGTTCCGTCATCGCCCGGGCGCGCCCCCGCCGCTGCCGCCGATCGACGGAACCGGCCGTCGCCCGAACCGGACGGGCGCCGCCCCGACCCGCCCGGGGGAGCCGCGTGCCCCCGAGACAAATGACCCCACTCGTCCTCCTCACTAGTCCCCTCACCGCCGGCAAATGACCCGGCCGGGCTATGAGGGAAGCCGCGAACCCCGCCGACAAGAGAAGAACAGGAAGTCTGCGGGCAACCCGCACTGTTCAACGGAGACTCGATGGCGCTGCGCCGCTCCTCTCAGATGCTGATCCTCGGTCTGGCCGTCTTCGTGATCGGAGCGGGTGTCGTCCTCGTCTCGTTCATGGGCTCGGGGAGCGACAAGGACAAAGGTGCCGTCGCCACCACGACCACCACGATCCAAGCCGGCACGGTGGTCGTCGGGACCGCCCCCACCGCCCCGTCCAGCTTCACGATCCCCGAAGGTAAGCAGGCGGTTGCGGTTCAGATCCCGTTCGTGGCCGGACTGGCCGGCTACGCCAAGGCCGGCGACCGGGTGAACGTGTACGGCAATGTCGAGAAGGGCGCAATCGATCCCGTCCCGCCGGCCACCAAGATGATCCTCCCCGACGTACAGGTCCTGGCCGTCACCGGCCCCGGCGCCGGAGCGGAGGGTGGCAACACCACGTACCTTCTGGCCCTGGACGCTTCCCAGGCCGAGCAAGCGATCTTCTTCGCCAAGTTCGAGTCGCTCTGGCTCACCCTGGTGCCGAAGGGGCAGAGCCCCTCGCCGACGCCGGGCCGCTCGTACAAGAACGCCTTCTAGGGGGAATCGGTGAAGCCCAAGATCCTCGTCCTCGAGCGGTCCGCCGAGTTGGCGGACATGATCCGGGAGGCCGCCCTCGGGATCGACCCGGACACCGAGGTCGTCGCCTGCAACCGGGTCGGCGCCGTCGGCGACGTCCTGCACCAGCAGGGACCGTTCACGGTCCTCTTCGCCGGGCCCTCGCTGGCCAGCCGTTCCGGGCTGCGCCGCCTGGCCGCCCTCCACGAGGACTGCCCCGCCACCTCGATCGTCCTGGCCTTTACCGACCGGCCCGACGCCAGCCTCCGGGAGATCGTCCAGGCCGGCGCCGACGACATCCTCCGCCTTCCCTTCGACCACGACGACCTCGTGATCGCCCTCGAGCGGGCCCTCGACATCGGCGGCCGCCGCCTGGCCGGCGTGACCCCCAAGGCGTCGCCCGGGGTGGCTTCCCTGCCAGTCGGCCCGGTCGCCTCCACCCAGGCCAAGGTCTTCACTGTCAGCTCCGCCACCGGCGGCTGTGGCAAGACCTTCATGGCCACCAACATGGCGCTGTTCCTCGCCCGCCACACCGGGCAGCGGGTGGTGCTGGTCGACCTCGACCTCCAGTTCGGCGAGGTGTCCACCGCCCTGCGCCTGCGGCCCAACTACACGATCTACGACGCCCTCCAACGCGAGGACGACGACTTCGACTTCGGCGAACACCTCGACGAGTTCCTCGTCCAGCACGAAGGCGGCTTCTACGTCCTGGCCGCTCCCAAGGATCCGGCCGAAGCCGACCGGATCGGCCCCGCCGACGTCACCCGCGTCCTCGATGTCCTCCGCAGCCACTGCGACTACCTCGTGGTCGACACGCCGGCCGCCCTGACCGAGGTTGTCCTCGCCGCCTTCGACGTCAGCGAGCACCTCTTCTCCCTGGCCACCGTCGACCTGCCCAGCGTCCGAAACCTCGGCGTTTTCCTCCAGACGCTCGACAAGCTGCGGATTCCGTCCGACAACATCTCGCTGATCCTCAACAAGGCGGAGCGCGACGTCGGCCTCGACATCGGCCAGATCACCCGGCTCTTCCCCCAGGGCTTCAAGGCGATCCTGCCCTACGCCAAGGAAGTCTCCCGGTCGATCAACATGGGCATGCCGGTGCTGGCCTCCGACCCCACCGCCGAGGTCTCCCGCAAGCTGGCCGCCTGCCTCCTCGAGTACCTCCCTGACGCCGACCGGGTCAAAGCCAACGAGGGTCTCGAGCAGCCGGTCAAGACACAGGGCCGCTTCAAGCTCTTCGGCCGGAACCTGCACCTGACCCCCGCCGGGAACGCCTCATGAGGCTCTCCGAGCGCCTCGGTGCCGTCGAGTCGGAAGAGAAAAAGGCGTCGACGCCGACGCCGACGCCGGCCCCGGCGCCGAAGCCCAAGCCTGAGGCCACGCGACCGGAACCCGCCGACGAGCCGGCCGAGAAGCCCGTTCGCGCCAAGCGCGTCAACGCCGGGTGGGAGGACACCAAGAAGCGGGTACGGGACCTCGTCCTGGCCGACCTCGGCCCCCGCCTGACCGGCCCGAAGCGCTTCGGTGCCGAACTCGAGAAGGAGGTCAAGGCCGGCCTCGACCGCGCTCTGGCGCGGGAGGACGTCCGGATCTCCCCCGTCGAGCGGTCGAAGTTCGTCACCGAGGTCCTCTCCGACATCCTCGGGTACGGCCCGCTCGACGCTCCGCTGGCCGACCCCTCCGTGACCGAGATCATGTGCAACGCCTACAACTCGATCTGGGTGGAGCGCAAGGGTGTCATCGAGCCCACCAACCTGTCGTTCACGGACGACTCCCAGTACCGCCAGGTGATCGACAAGATCGTGAGCGCCGTCGGCCGGAGGGTCGACGAGTCGAGCCCCATGGTCGACGCCCGCCTGCCCGACGGCTCCCGGGTCAACGCCATCATCCCGCCGCTGTCGCTCAACGGCTCCACGCTCACCATCCGGAAGTTCGCCGAGGACCCCTACACGGTGGCCGACCTCATCAACTTCGGGTCGATGACCATGGACCTGGCCCTGTTCCTCGAGGCGGCCGTGCGGGGCAAGCTCAACGTCCTGGTCTCCGGCGGGACGGGCACCGGCAAGACCACCACCCTCAACGTGCTGTCGTCGTTCATCCCGGAGCGGGAACGGATCGTCACCATCGAGGACGCCGCCGAGCTCCAGCTCCAGCAGCCCCACATCGTGCGGCTGGAGTCGCGCCCGGCCAACTCCGAGGGCAAGGGCGAAGTGCGGATCCGGGACCTGGTGCGCAACGCCCTGCGCATGCGTCCCGACCGGATTGTCGTCGGCGAGGTCCGGGGCGGCGAAGCCCTCGACATGCTGCAGGCCATGAACACCGGCCACGCCGGCTCGATCACCACCGTCCACGCCAACACCCCCCGCGACGCCCTCGCCCGGCTGGAGACCATGGTGCTCATGGCCGGCTTCGACCTTCCCATCCGGGCCATCCGCGAGCAGATCGCCTCGGCCATCAACGTGATCGTCCAGCTCGAGCGGGCGTCGGACGGCGCCCGGCGCATCGTCTCTGTCGAGGAGGTGCAGGGCCTCGAGGGCGACGTCATCCTGCTCCAAGAACTCTTCCGCTACGTCCCCCGCACGTCGGCAGACGGCCGCCAGGTCGGCGAGATCGAGGCGGCCGGCCTGCGGCCGAAGTTCCTCGACGCGCTGGTCCACTCCGGCATCGACCTGCCCGCCAGCGTCTTCCAGGCCCCGGTTCGGCCCCGGGAGGTGCGTCCCAAGACCCGTTCCGTGCCGTCCGTGGCCGACCTCATCGCCCGCAGCGGTGGCCCGGTCACCGGGGGCCGCCGGTGATCGCCATCATCGCCGCCGTCACGGTCGGCGTCGGGCTGGCGCTGGCCGTGGTGTCGTTCCTGCAGCGGGCCAAGGAGCGCGACGACGACCTGGCCGCCATCCTCCAGCTGCCCTTCGGCGAGCGCGACGTCCCCATCGAGGCGGTGACGGAGTCGCGGGCCGCGCTGCTCGAGCGCACTGTCTCCCTGGCCACCGAGGGTCTCGAGCACTTCAACCTCATGGCCCGCCTGTCCAGCGAACTGGAGCGGGCCCGCCTGCCTCTGCGCCCCGGCGAGTTCGTCCTCGTCGCCGGTGGCGGTGGCGCCGGTTTCGGGCTGGCGATGTTCTTCCTCACGGGCCAGGCGCTCCTCGGCGTCCTGTCCGCCGTGGCCGGCCCCTTCCTGGCCTGGAACTTCGTGAAGTTCAAGGTCGCCCGGCGGCGCAAGGCCTTCGAGGCGCAGCTGCCCGAGGCGCTGTCCCTCATTGCCTCCTCGCTGCAGGCCGGCCACACCGCCCTCCGGGCGGTGCAGACAATGGTCGAGGAGAGCGAGCCGCCCCTGTCGGAGGAGTTCGAACGGGTCGTGGCCGAAACGGCGCTGGGGGATCCTCTGGTCGACGCCCTGGAGCGGATGGCCAAGCGGCTCGACGTGGAGGACCTCGCCTGGGTCGTGCAGGCCATCCGCATCCAGCAGACCGTCGGCGGCAAGCTGGCCGACCTCCTCTACACACTGGCCGACTTCATGCGGGGCCGGGAAGAGATCCGCCGGGAGGTCAAGGTCCTCACCGCCGAAGGCCGCCTCTCGGCCTGGGTGCTCGGCGCGCTGCCCGTCGGCCTCTTCTTCGCCGTCAAGACGATGAGCCCCGGTTACCTCGACCCCATGCTGCGGGCGCCGGGCCTCTTCGTCCTCCTCGGCGCGGCTGTATCGGTCGGCGTCGGGATCGGGATGATCATGCGCATGGTCAAGATCGACATCTGATGGACCCGTCGATGCTCCTCACTCTGGGTTTCGCCCTGGCCGCCGTGGGTGCCGTGCTCGTGGTCAAGGCCACGCGGGAGCCGCAGGTCGACGCCGAGGCGGTGCTGGCCGAGCTCGACACCGAGCCGGCGGTCCTCGACGAGTTCGCCATCCGCTTGAAGGACCCGCTCGCCACCCGGCTGATCCGTCCGCTGGCTGGGTTCCTCGGGGAGATGATCGCCGGGCTCCTTCCCCGCCAGCGCGCCGACCGGCTCCGCCACCGGCTCCTCGTCGCCGGAGTGTCGGCCAAGGTCGGGCCGGAGGAGTTCGTCGTCATGCAGGGTGTCGGCCTCGGGGGCGGCGTCCTGCTCGGCCTCCTGATGGCCAAGGCGTCGGGCTACACCGGATTCGGACTGCTCCGCCTGGTCGTGATGCTGGGCGGCCATCGGCGTGTTCGCCCCCGTCGCCTGGTTGCGCCGCAAGACCGACGAGCGGCAGGGGTCGATCAAGCGGGACCTGCCCGACGTCCTCGACCTGCTGGCCATCTCCGTCGAGGCCGGGGTCGGTTTCGAGGGCGCCGTCGAGGTCGTCACCCGTCACTTCGACAGCCCGCTGGCCACCGAGTTCGCCCGGACGCTGCAGGAGATGGAGCTGGGCCTTCCCCGGCGGGAAGCGCTGCAGAACCTGAAGCGCCGCACCGATGTCCCCGAGCTGTCGAACTTCGTGCTGATCCTGGTGCAGGCCGACGCGCTGGGCATGCCCATCGGCCGCGTCCTGCGGACGCAGGCCGAAGAGATGCGGCTGAAGCGCAAGGCGTGGGCCCGGGAAAAGGCCGCCAAACTGCCGGTGAAGATCCTGGTGCCCCTGACGCTGTTCATCCTTCCGGCCCTGTTCGTGGTGATCCTCGGGCCGGCGGTCATCGGCATCTCGAAGACCCTCTGACGTGCAGACGACAAGCGGATCCGCAGCCGCCGGGTTCCCGGCCGGGGGACGATTTCCGGCCCTGATCCTGGCGCTGCGGTGGGCGACGGTCAGCACCGGCGCCATCTTGTCGCTCGTCGACCTTCGCGGCTCGGCGACGGCCATGGCCGCCACCTCGCTCCTCTGCCTCTACGCCGGCTTCCGGCTCCTGCGACCGCTGCCGAGTCCCGACGCCGGGGAGGTCACCCCGCCCGGCATCGTGGCCGAGTTGGCCGTGGCGCTGGTCGCCGTGGCACTGAGCGGCGGCTTCGGCAGCCCGTTCGTTCTCGTGCTGCTGGTTCCGGTCCTGCTGGCCGGACTCACCCAGGGCTATGTGGGCGGGTTCGTGACGGCGACGGCCGCCAGTCTCCCCCTCCTCGTCCTCGGCGCCACGCTGGACTCGGCGCGGGTTCCCACCGAGACGGCGATGCAGGTCATCCTGGTCTACGCCGCCACCGGCGCGCTGGCCGGCTACGCCCGGCGGCTCTTCGTCGACGCCGTCGCCGAGCAGGCGTCGTTCGAGAGCCGGGTGTCGAGCCTCACGGAGGCCAACGCCCTCCTCTCTCAGCTCACCCAGGTGGCCCTGACGCTGCCCTCGTCCCTGGACCTCGGCGACACGGTGGCCGCCACCATGACCCACCTCCGGCAGATGTTCGACTGCAGCGGCGCCGCCGTGCTGGTGCTCGACGCCGCCACCGGCACCTGGCGGGCGGAGGGAACCTTTGGGCTGCCCGCCCCTCCGCCAATGACGACCAGTCAGCTGCCGCAGCCTCTGCTCCAGCTCGCGCTCCGCAACGGGTCGGCCGCGCCGGCCGGAGGGCAGGTGGTGAACACCCATCTCGAGCCCGGCAGCCGTCCCGGCCTGTGGTCGCAGACTCGGACTGGGCTTTACGCTCCCCTCGTGGCCCGCGATCACCTCGTGGCGCTTGTGGCCCTCGAGCGGGTCGACGGCGACGCCTTCGAGCTCCGGGACGCCGACGTCCTCGCCGGCCTGGCCGAGCCTCTGGCCCTGGCCATCGACAACGGCCTGTGGTTCGACCGGCTCCGGAGCCTCGGCGCCGAAGGCGAGCGCGACCGCCTGGCGCGCGACCTGCACGACCACTTCGCCCAAGGACTGGCCTACGTGAAGCTGGAGCTGGACCGCCTTTCGCGCCAGCCGGCACCCGGCCCGGATCTGCTTGAGCTGCGCCAGCACGTCCACGGCCTGCTCGGCGACGTCCGCGAAACATTGCGCCAGCTCCGGTCCCGAGTCACCCCAACGGCCGGCCTTGCCGACATGTTGTCCGCGGAACTACCCCGCTTCGCCGACCGGACGGGCATCACCGCCCGCTTCGGCGCCGCGGCGGGGACGCCCCGGCTTCCGGTGGCCGTGGAGCAGGAGCTGTGGCGCATCAGCCAGGAAGCGCTCGGGAACGTGGAACGGCACGCCAAGGCCACCAGCCTCGACGTCACCTGGACCTGTGACGGCCGTCACGGCCGTCTCGTGGTCGCCGACGACGGCGCCGGATTCGACCCCGGCGGCGTCATCACCGCCGCCTCCGCCACTTCGGGCATGACCGCCATGCGGGAACGGGCCAACGTCATCGGCGCACGCCTCCAGGTGAACTCCCACCCTGGTGGCGGCACCGCGATCCAGATCGAAGTCACGGTCATTCCGGGGGATACCCCCGCACCCCCCGTGGGACGGGAGGTGGCCGCATGACCCGCCTGCTCCTCGTCGACGACCACAAACTCCTCCGGCAGGGATTGCGTCGAGCCGTGGAAGAAGCCGGGTTCGACGTCGTCGGCGAGGCCGGTGACGGGGAGGAGGCCGTCCGCCTGGCAGTGACGACGCGCCCCGATCTCGTGCTCATGGACCTTTCCATGCCGGTCATGGACGGAATCGAGGCCACCCGCCGACTCCGATCCTCCGCTCCCGAGGCCCGGGTCGTGATCCTCACCATGCACGGCGAGGAGGCCACGGTCGCCGAGGCCTTGCGGGCCGGTGCCGTCGCCTACCTCCTGAAGGACTGTTCCACCGACCAGGTCGCCGAGACGCTGCACGCTGTCGCCGCCGGTGAGACCGACCTCTCCGCCGACCTCGCCCGTTCAATGCTGGCCGAGCTGCCCGGCCCGCTGGATTCCGTTCCGCCGGCGGCCTCGGCCACGTCGCTGAGCTCCCGGGAGGTCGAGGTCCTTCAAATGTTCGCCGACGGCTGCTCCACGGTCGAAGTGGGCGAGCGTCTCTACATCAGCGCCAAGACGGTCAAGAACCACCTGGGCTCCATCTACGAGAAGCTCGACGCCCGGGACCGCACCCAGGCGGTGCTCACCGCGGTGCGAATGGGGATCGTCCGCCTGAACTAGCCGCTCCGGCGGCCGAGGATGAGCCGATCGGCCTATGAAGTCGCTCTCCGGTCGAGCCGATACCTAAATCATCGAGGCGCAAGACTGGCGCCGCAGCCAAAAAAGCGAAGCGCCTCGGGCGCCGAATAGAGGAGAATCGACATGGACCTTTTCGTTCTGAAGACCTGGATCCAGGCCAAGTTCAACGTCGCCGACGAGCGTGGCGCCAGCATGGTCGAGTACGGCCTCCTCCTCGCCCTCATCGCCGTCATCGCCATCGTCGCCGTCAAGGCCCTCGGCCAGGGCGTGTCGAGCAAGTTCGAGACGGTCAGCAACAGCCTGAGCACCAGCTAGTCGGGCGACCACTGCTGTGTGCCGGTGCCGGCCGCCCTCGGGTGGGCCGGCACCGGCGCGCGTGTCAAACCCTCGGATGAACGCAGACGGCAGGCCATGGAAGGGACCTTCGCTGTGATGATCATCTGGCTCCGGGCCCGGTTCGGCATGGAGCGCGGAGCCGGCCTCGTGGAGTACGGGCTGCTGCTCGTGCCTCATCGCGATCGTCGCCATCGTCGCCGTCAAGGCGTTCGGGCAGGGGGTCTCCATGCAGTTCGACAGCGTCACCACGTCCGTCAGCAGCTGACGGGACCGAGATCGATGAGCCGAACGGCCTATTCAGCCGTGAAGCCTCGTCCCGATAACCAAATGCAGGCGCACATCGAGCGCCAATTCTTAAGAAATCCGGAGGCACAGATGGACCTTTACGTTCTGAAGACCTGGATCCAGGCCAAGCTCAACATCGCCGACGAGCGTGGGGCCAGCATGGTCGAGTACGGCCTCCTCCTCGCCCTCATCGCCGTCATCGCCATCGTCGCCGTCAAGGCCCTCGGCACCGGCGTCTCCACCAAGTTCAACGACGTCAACAACAGCCTGAACTAGTTCAGCGGGCGGGGTGCAGTGCGAGCGGGGCCGGCGTCAAGCCGGCCCCGCTCTCGCGTTGCCGTACAGCAGGCGGCCCAGGTCGGCGATGGCCCCGAAGGCCTTCGCCTCGGCGGGGCCGGGATGGTCGGCATCGCAGCACGGCTCCGGCCAGGGCCCGCTCAGGACAACGACCAGCAGCTCGCCGCCGGGGGTGTCGACGATGCCGGCGTCGTGGGCCCAATGGCGCCGGTCACCTGTCTTGTGGGCGATGGGGGTGCCGGGCGGGAGCCCGACGGGCAGCCGGTCGTTGACCCGCTGGCCCTGCAGGAGCCGGTACAGCTCGCCGTTGCTGTCCCGCGCCGCCCGTCCGCCAGAAACCGGGCGACGTCGGCGGCGGTCGTGCGCTGGGGGGAGGCCAGCGAAGTGCCGGAGAAGCCCTGGCGCGCCAGGCTGGAGTCGAGGGCACCGCCTCCCACCGCCCGCAGCCCCCAGGCACCGCAGCGGTTGTCGGACACGACGATCATGTCCTGAATGCATTCTCCGATCGTGCGCCCGCTGCCGTCGCCGGCGATGGCGTTCCGGTTCAACTGGCCTTCATCGATCCGCCGGAGCAACTCCGCCGCCACGAACAGCTTGTAGAGGCTCGCGCTCAATACCTGACGGTCGGGCAGGTGGGCGGCCCGCACACCGGTCGAGGTGTCCTCCACCACCACGCTGAACGGTACGGCCTGCCCGGCCACAAACCTGTCGACCACCGCCTGGAGGTCTTCGGCGCTCTCCGAGCGCCGGTCCGTCTTCGGAGGAGTGCCCGGTCCCGGCGGCGTTCTGGTGAACACCACCGCCACGTCGTCCTCATAAGCGGTTTGCCAGGTGCCGGACCGCTCCATCGACTGGGTGATCGCGGCCGATCGCCTCCACACGACGACTTCGATGTTCCACCGGTCGAGGATCTCCGGCCACGAGGGATCGGCGTCGGAGAAGCGGAACGCATCGTGAAGAACCGGGAGTGGATACATGTCGTACCGGTCGTCGACGAAGACCTTCTGGCGGGGCCAGTGCTCCAGAATCAGATAGCCGCCCCACCGGTCGTCGGTCATGAGGCGGCTGCCGAGGAGACCTTGGTCTTCCACGTAGCGCATCGCCGCGACCGGATAGTCGTGAAGGTCGAGATCGGATTGAGTGCCCGCCTGGACGCCCCACAGCCCCGCCAGCGCCAGGAGCATCCCGGCCACAACCCCGTTCAACGACGAAGCGGTCGCCGGTCGCGGTGATCGAGGCGCCGTGACCCGGGCGGCCACGACTACCCCGACCAGCGGAGCCAGGGCGACGTTGCGCTCGGCCCATGCGGCGAGGACGAGGAACGGGAGAGCCACGAGGAGGTCTCGGCGCGACAGGCGGTGCCGTCCGAGGACCAGGCAGGCGATGAACACGACGACCCAGACGGCGAACATGATCCCCTGCACGGTGTGCAGCTCCGGGGAGCGCCACTCGGTGACCTGCCGGAGGATGTCGCCGCGGCCGAGGAGGCGGATCGGGAAGAGGAGGAGGCTCGGGCCATAGGGATTGAAGAGTGTGGCCACCAGCCCCAGCGCCGTCGCCAGGCTGAGGACCCGCTCGCGGCCCCGCCAGGGCGGCGCGCCCTCGAGCCATCGCCCCAACAGGTGCAATCCGAGATACAGAACCCCGAGGGCGAACGTTCCGTGAACGTTCGCCCATACCCACATGAGAATCGGCACGGCGACGAGCGGATGCCGTCCGGCCGGCCCGTCGGGAACCTCGACGACCCACAGCAAGGTCACGAAGAGGAGCAACCCCAGGAACAACGGCCGCTCCGACCACAGCGTGAAGGATGCGCCGATCGCGGCGAGCGTCAGGCCGACCGCCACCAGGTGGTCGCGGTTGAGGCGGAGCACGAGCCGGTAGGTCAGGGTGGCTACCAATGCTCCCGTCACAGCCACCAGCAGGCGGATTCCGAACAGTCCGGCCACCCGATCGACGGCGCCGTAGAGCACCTCGGCGAGCCAGGACTGAGCCACCCAGTCGGCTCCCTCGGCGGTATAGGAATACGGATCACGGTGCGGGATGCCTTGATCGAGGATCAGGCGGCCTGTCCGTAGATGCCAGAAGAACGAGTTGTCCGACAGGCGGCTGAGCCCGGCCCGCCAGCCGCCGAGGGCGAAGACCATGGTGAAGAGCACAGCCATCGAGGGGCGCATCACCGGCATCCGAGTCGTCGCCACGGGCGGCAGATTAGGGTTTCTGCCGGTCACCCCGGTGGCACGGCCGGATCCAGGAGGATGTATGAACCAGTTCTGTCCCCGCTGCGGCGCCTTGTTCGCTCAAGACGTGAGCCTGGAGTTCTCCGTCACGCACTCGCTGTGCGTGGAGTGCGGCCTGGCACTCGAGGATCCCGCCGGCCTTCCTGGCGCCGTCGGAGAATGACGACGACCAGATCGCCTACGACCTGGCGGAGTGGCCGGCGGACGACCGGGCCATCGCCTCGGCCGACCTCGTGGAACTGGACATCCCGTACCGCTGGGAGGACAACCTCGTGCTGGTGGTGCCGGCCGGCGTCGAGGAGCAGGTCGACGCCATCCTCGACGAGATCGACGAGAACGCCCTCGCCGGCGAGGAGGAGGCGCTGGTCGAGCTCGAGACCGGACGAGGACGGCGGCGAGGAAGCGGCCACCGCCATGAGCGACCTGTTCATCGCCGCCGACGGGCCGTCCCACGACACCTACGACGAGCCCAAGGTGGTCGAGTTCATCGAGGCCGCCTCGGCCGTCGGCCAGTGCCTCCCGCCCTACGGGATCGAGCCGATGTGTGGAACCGGATCCAGACGGAGGCGTCGGCCATCGTCACGGCCCTGGAGAAGGGCGAGGACGGCGATGACGACGAAACGATCATCACCGCCGCCCGGGCGCTGCGCGACCTCCTCCGCAATACGTCTAGAAGTCTTCGAGGATGTTCGACGGCACCACGCCCCAGCGGTTGGCCAGCGCCTGGGCCAGCACCGAGGCGCATTCCAGGGCGGCGGCCTCTACGGCCTCGGCGCCGTAGGTCAGGAGCAGCTCCCGCCGGGCGGCCGGCCCGGCGCCGGCCGCGACGACCACCGCCCGGATCAGCGCCTCCCGGGGCGGATCGGGGCCGGTGATCAGCAGGTGCTCGGCCAGTGCGCCGCCGACGTCCTCGGCACGTCGCCGAAGCGCCGGGGCGACCTCCCGGGGGTCGGTCACCTCCAGCAGCCGGCGCCAGAATCCACAACGCCCCGACCAGGACCACGTCGGGCGGGAAGGCCACCAGCGCCTCGAGGCGGCTGTCGGCCCGGTCCTGCTCGGCGAACCAGCACGCCTCCACCCATTCGCCGAAGGCGGCCACGAAGGCGTCGAGGTCGGGCTGAACTGCGTCGATCGGCGCGACCGTACCGCTCGGTCACTGTGCCGGGGATCGCTGGGTCTGTCGTGGAGGCGACATTCCCTGGGAAACCCCCTGCCTACAGTTGCCGAGCGGGGAGAGGGAGGGCAGTTGACGACGATTCTCAGCAACGGCCTGGTGATCGGCGCGATCTACGGGCTGGTGGCGCTGGGCATCACGCTGGTCTACAAGAAGTCGGGGGTGCTGAACTTCGCCCACGGCGAGGTCGGCATGTTCGGCGCCTTCGTCTTCTACGTCCTGTCGGTCGAGCAGCACCTCCCCTACCTCGTCGCCGCCGCCGCCGGCGTGGCCACCTCGGCCGTGCTCGGCTGCGCCACCTTCCTGCTCCTGGCCCGCCGGCGGGCCGATCCGCTCAACATGCTCATCGGGACGCTGGCCGTGGCCGGCACCCTCGTCTTCGCTGGCCAACGAGATCTGGGGGCCCGACCAGTTCTACGTGCCGCCGCCGCTGGCCGACGTGCAGGTCTACATCGCCGGCCTGCATCTTCGCCGGGCCACGGCTGCTGGTCCTCCTGCACCGGCATCGTCCTGGCCCGCGGCTTCTTCGTGCTCTTCCGCACCAGCCGGATGGCCCTGCTCTTCCGGGCCAGCGCCAGCGACCCCTACGCCGCCGAGCTGATGGGTGTCGACGTGACCCGCCTCGACGTCGTCACCTGGACGGTGGCCGGCGCCCTGGCCGGGCACAGCCGCCGTGCTGGTCGCCCCGCTCGTCGGCTTCGACATCTTCTTCATGACGCTGCTGGCCATCCGGGGCTTCGCCGCCGCGCTGCTGGCCGGGCTCACCAACGTGCCCGGCGCGCTGGCCGCCGGGCTGGCCCTCGGCCTGGCCGAGGCGGCGCTCACCCGGCAGACCACCCAGCCCGGGCTGCCGGAAGCGGTTCTGGTCGGGCTCATCGTGGTCTTCCTGCTCCGGCCCCAGGCGGCCGTGCGGAGGACCGCATGAGACCGACGAAGGGCCAACCGGCGTTGCGCCGTGGGTTTGGCCGTCCCGTTCCTGTGCGCCTGGCGGCTCTCCGAGTTCGCCAACACCGTCGTGGTCCAGATGTGCATCGGCATGCTGATCGCCGCCGGGCTCCACGTACTGGTCCACTGGGCCGGCCAGATCTCGCTGGCCCAGGTGGCGCTCATGGGGGTCGGCGCCTTCGTCACCGCCCGGGCCAACACCGATTTCTCCGTCCCCCTGCCCCTGGCCGTCCTCCTCGGCGTGGCCGGAGCGGTGGTGGCCAGCCTGGCCATCGGCATCCCGGCGCTGCGGATCCGGGGTCTGGCGCTGGCCATCATCACCCTGGCTTTCGCCTTCGCCGCCAGCCGGTGGCTGTTTCTCCAGCCCTGGCTGGTTCCCCAGGTGTCGGGCATCCCGCTGCGCGACGACCGGCTCCTCGGCTTCGACATCACGTCCAGCAGCCAGCTGGTGATCCCCGTCGGGCTGGCCTGCCTGGCCGTGGTGGCCGTCACCCACCACCTGGGGAAGAGCGCCCTGGGCCGTTCGCTCCGGATGGTCGCCCATGACGAGGAGGTCGCCGCCGCCACCGGCATCGGCGTGGCCGCCCACAAGCTCTTCGCCTTCTCCTACGCCGCCGCCTGCGCCGGTCTGGCCGGTGCCTTCATGGTCATCTCCATCGGCCGGGTGGGCCCACAGGCGTTCCCCGTCAACAAGGCGGTGCTGTACCTGTCGGCCGTCCTGCTCGGTGGGCCGGGACCGATCTTCAACTCCCTGCAGGCGGCGGCCGGTTTCTCCGCCTTCCCGGTTCTGTTCCGTGGCCTGGGTCACTACATCGACGTGGTCGGGCCGCTGGCCATCCTGGCCGTGGTCATCGCCTCTCCGGCCGGTCTCAACGGCCTGCACCAGTCCCTCCATCACTCCATCCGGCACGCCGTGGCCCGCCGCCGGGCCGCCGTTGCCGCCGCTCACGTCTCCGGAGGAGGCCCATCGTGAACCATCGCCAGACCCTGCTCGGCTGGGCGGTCATCATCGCCGGCTTCGTGGCCATCGGCGCGGCCTGGGGAGGGGTGCAGTCGACTCCGGTGGTGGCCGTCCAGCTGTCCTACATGACCAGCGGGGGGTTGACCGGCCTCGGCCTGATCGTGGTGGGCACCGGCCTGTTGCGGGCTGATGACCAGCGGGCCATCCGGGGAGGCGTGGAGGAGCTGCGCGACCGCATCGACGATCTCGAGCACGACATCAACGACACCAAGGACTGGCTCCAAACCCTGGAGGTCAAGCGCATCCAGGCATCGGTCGAGAACGGCGCCGTCACCACCCCCACCCGTCAATGACACTGTTGGCCGAGAGCCCGCCCGCTTCGTCGGAACGGCCCCATCGCCGGCGCCTGGCACCGGGTCGGGGCCGGGTCCTCGACGTCGCCGGGGTCAGCGTGGCCTTCGGCGCCGTTCAGGCGCTCGACGGGGTCACGCTGGAAGTACGGGAGGGCGCCTTCGTCGGGCTCATCGGCCCCAACGGCGCGGGCAAGACGACGTTCTTCAACGTGGTGAGCGGGTTCGTCACGCCGTCCGCCGGGCGGGTCCGCCTGGCCGGGCAACGGATAGATGGCTGGTCGACGGCCCGCCGGGCTCGCGCCGGGCTCGCCCGCACGTTCCAGAACATCGGGCTCGACAAGCAGGCCACCGTGGCCGACAACCTGAAGGTCGCCCGCCAGGGCGGCAGCATCGTCGACGAGCTGCGGGTCACCTTCGGCCTCCGGCGCGGTGAGGAGTCGGAGCACCGGGCCGAGGCCCTGCTGGAGCGCCTGGAGCTGACCGACGTGGTCGGCGAGAGGGTCGACCAGTTGCCGGTGGGGACGGCGAAGCTGGTCGAGCTCGTCGCCGCCCTGTGCCGCCGGCCGCGTCTCCTCCTCCTCGACGAGCCGGCCTCGGGGCTCGGCGCCCCGGAACGGGCCCGGCTCGGGGCACTGCTGCGCGACCTCCACCGCGACGAAGGCACCACCATTCTCATGATCGAACACGACATGGCGCTGGCCATGTCCACGGTCGAATACCTCTACGTCCTCGACTTCGGCACGATGCTGGCCCAGGGTCCACCCGACGTGATCCGTCGGGATCAGCGGGTGATCGAGGCCTACCTCGGGAAAGCGGCGGCGACGCCGTGAGTGCGGTCCGACTGCGGGCGGCGGTGGCGTCGAGCCGGTACGGCTCGGTCGAGGTGCTCCACGACGTCACCGTCGAAGTCGGCCCCGGCGAGATCGTGGCCGTGCTCGGCGCCAACGGGGCGGGCAAGACCACGTTGCTGCGCACCATCTCCGGCGTCCTGGTGAAGGCCGGCGCCGAGATCATCCTCGACGGCGAGGACATCTCCCGCCTGCCGGCCGCCGCCCGGGTGCGGGCCGGGGTCGTCCACGTCCCCGAGGGCCGGCGGGTGTTCCCCGATCTCAGTGTGTTGGAGAACCTCGAGGTGCCGGCCTTCGCCCGCCGGGCCGGCGACGCCGACCGGCGGGAGTGCCTGGACCGCGTCTACGAGCTCTTCCCGCTCCTGGCCGACCGGCGGGCGCAGCGGGCGTCGTCGCTGTCCGGCGGGCAGCAGCAGATGCTGGCCATCGGCCGGGGGTTGATGTCGGCCCCCAAGGTGCTCATGGTCGACGAGGCGTCGCTCGGCCTGGCGCCGGCTACCACCGAGGAGGTGTTCGAAGCCCTGGCCCGCCTCGGGGCCGGCGGCCTGTCCGTCCTCCTGGTGGAGCAGAACGCCCGGGCCAGCCTCGGGATCGCCGCCCGGGCCTACGTCCTCGAACGGGGCGGTGTCCGGCTTTCGGGGACGGCCGCCGACCTGCTCCACGACGAGCGGGTCGCTTCCACCTACCTCGGCGGTCATCTCGCCACGACGGAAGGGTGACGACGATGCGATCAAAGGCGCTCGTGCTGCTTCTCGCTCTGATGGCCACGGCCTGCGCCGGCGACGTCGGCAAGTACCGCAACGCCATCGTCAGCACCGACGTGGCCGGGGCGGGGTCGGCCGCGGCGTCCGCCGTCGGTGCCGACGAGAGCGCCGGCGCCGCTCCGGACGCAACGGGCGTTGCGCCCGAGGACACCGCGGTGCCGGCGGCGGTTCCGGTGGGAGCCCGTCCGGCGGCCGGCCCGGCGGGCGGCGCGACGGCGGTCACCCCGGTCTCAGGTCCGGCTGCCCGGGCCGCCCGCCAGTCGGCCGGCGCCACCGGCCCGACGGGCCCGGCCGGTGGCGGATCCACACCCGCCTCCGGCTCGGCCGGTCCGGGGACGCCCTCGGGAGACGCCGCCACCGGTTCCGGTCCGTCCGGACCGGCAGGAAGCGGTGGTGGCAATCCCGGCGGGACGACGACGGTACCGAGCCCCGGACCTGGTCCCGGTGGAACGAGGATCGGCGTGACCAGGGACACCATCACGATCGGGCTCTTCTACCCCAAGACCGGCGCCTATGCCGGGATCGGCCGTAACGCACCGGCCGTCATCGAGGCGGCCTTCGCGGAGGCCGGCCTCATCCACGGGCGCAAGCTGGTGGTCAAGTACTACGACGACGGCACGGCCAACGCCAGCACCATCCAGGTCGAGGAGAAGCGGGCCAAGAACGAGGTCTTCCAATACGTCTCCCTGGTGGGAGAGTCGAATGTCGTCCTCGCCCCCCTGGCCGACCGGCACAAGGTGCCCATCGTCATCGGGAACATCGACAGGAAGGTGGCGCTCCCGCTGACTCACGCCTTCGCCGTCTACCCCTACTGGGCCCACCAGGCCACGCTCCTCCCCGGGTTCATCAAGAACGTCCTCGGCGGCGGCGCCAAGAAGATCGGCGTCGTCTACGAAGGCACCAGCACGGCCATCGACGCCAAGAACGCCTTCAAGGACAAGGCGAAGGAGCTGAATCTCAACGTCGTCTTCGAGCAGCCGATCGCCCAGAACCAGTCCACCTGCGCCAACGAGGTCTCCAACCTCCAGGCCCGGGGCGTCGAACTCGTCTACATGATGAACGGGCCCCTCGGCGGCATCTGCATGCTGCGCGACGCCCGTGCCCTCGGTTACAAGCCGACCTGGACCGGCATCGGTATCAGCTGGGGTTTCAACGTCGTCGCCCAGGCCAGCGGTGGCGCCGCCGACGGCGTCCGCCTCCTGCGGGCGACCCCCACGCTCGAGTCGCCCCAGGGCCGTCACTATTCGGAAGTCATGCGCAAGTACGCCCCGAATACCGGCGCCGACACCGACGACCTCCTGCTGATCTTCTACTCCCTCCTGCAGAGCCTCATCGAATCCCTCCGCCGGGCCGGACCCGACCTCACCCGGGAAGGCCTTGTCCAGACCTGGGAAACCAAGATGAGCGGCTTCGACTCCGGCTACCTCCCGCCCCCCACGTTCGGCCCCGGCAACCGGTCCGGTCCCCTGGTGGTCGGCGAAGCCACCTGCTGCACCAACGGCCGGTTCACGACCGCCGGGCAAGGCTGGCGCGCCGAGTTCTGACCGCTTCTGGGCTTACCGAAGGGGACGCCGTACACTTCCGCCATGGGACAGTGGGTCCAGATCCTCGGAGCGCTGCTCATCATCAGCGCCTACGTGTCCTGGCAACAGAAGCGGCTGGCCCTCGACTCGGTCCAGTTCATGGCCATGAACATGATCGGGGCCCTCATCCTCACGGTCGTCGCCGCCGTCAACGATGACTACGGCTTCCTGATCCTCGAAGGCATGTGGACCTGGGTCTCGGCCCGGGGTCTCCGCCGGGCCCTCAAAGCGAAGAAGGTCGCGGACCGGGAAGCGGCCAAGCGCAAGGCCTCGCAGGGGCGTTTCAATCGCCCGGCTCGGAAGCGCCCCCGCCACAACCCCCTTCGTAAGGTCTGACCGAGAGGTATTCGTCGTCGCTGACGAGCTCGCCCCACTGGGGAGGTCCTTCGTAGACGGCCAGGTGGGTCATGAAGTGGCCGGGGGCCGCGCCGTGCCAGTGCCAGACTCCGGCGTCGGTGACCGCAGTCTCTCCGGCCCGGACCTCCTCCACCGGCCCGCCGCGATCTTGAACACGGGCGACTCCCTCGGTCACATACAGCGTCTGGCCCTGGGCGTGGCTGTGCCACGCCGAGCGGGCACCCGGCGCGAAGTGCACGCTCCCCAAGGAGACACGCCCACCTCCGGAGAGGTCGTTGAACCACACCGTCCCGGTGAACCACTCGGGGGGCCCGGGTACCGACTGCGGCTGCTCACGGATGACACGCACGGCCGACTCTCCTCCCTCAGGACATGGACTGCTCCCCAGAGCCTCCCACGGCGAAGGACTACGTCAGGCCGGCCTTGGTGATCTGGAGGATGGCAGGGCCGAGGATCACCACGAAAAGGCTGGGGAAGATGCAGAAGATCAGCGGAAACAGCATCTTCACCGGCGCCTTCTGGGCCGCTTCCTGGGCTCGCTGGCGGCGGCGGATCCGCATGTCCTCGGCCTGGGAACGGAGAATACGGCCGATCGACACCCCGAACGTGTCGGCCTGGAGCATGGCCAGGATGAAGGAACGCAGTTCCGGCACCTGGGTGCGTTCGTCCATCGCCCGCAGCGCTTCAGCCCGGGTGGCGCCCATCCGGGTCTCCTGCAGCATCCGGCGGAACTCGTCGGCCAGCGGACCAGGGACCGCCTCCACCGTCCGGTCGATGGCCTGCTCGAATCCCAGCCCGGCCTCGACCGAGATCACCAGCAGGTCGAGCACGTCGGGGAGTCGGGTGGCGATCAGGTACTGGCGCTGGTCGATCTTGCGCTGCACGTACACGTCGATCCCGAAGAACGAGATCCCCCATAGAAGGCCGGTCACGATCAGTCCGTAGAATCCGCCGAGGTCGGCGAACTTGAGGGCGAACCAGGGCCAGAAGACGATCGAGGTGGCCCCGAAGACCTTGAGGGTCATGAAGCGGTCGGCGTCGAGCCCGGCCGGGTTCCCGGCCTGGATCAGCCGCTCCCGGACGGCCTGGGTGTAACCGGCCGGGGTGAACCGGCCGAAGAGCGCCGAGAGTCGCCGCACGAAGGGGGCGACGACCCGCTCCTGCATCGACTTCAGCATCTCCTGCTCCCGCACGTTGGCCGGGAGTTCGTACTCGGCCAGACCGCGCAGCGCATCCCGCACCTCGCGCCGATCGTTGCCGGCCGAGAGGAACACCACAGTGGCCACGAGAATGGCGGCGAACATCCCGCCCACGGTGAGGAGCAGCATGACTCTCAGACCTCGATCTTGATGATCTTCTGGATCCAGACGAACCCGGCCGCAGCCATCACGGCGGAACCGACCACCAGGCTCCAACCCACCACCGAGCTGAAGAGGTCGTCGATGTAGTCGGGCGAGGCGGTGAACATGAACAATCCGAGCCCGACGGGGAGCAGACCCATGATGATTCCCGAGAGGCGCCCCTCGGCGGTGAGGGACCGCACCTCACCCCGCAGGCGGCTCCGGGCCACCATGGTCTCGGCCACGGTCTGGAGCAGCTCGGCCAGGTTTCCACCGACCTCACGCTGGATCCGGATCGCCAGCACCGACCAGTCGAAGTCGTTGCTCTCCATACGGACGGCCACGTCCCCCAGCGCGTCGTCCAGGGGTCGACCCAGCCGGGCCTCAGCCAGGACACGGCGCAGTTCCCGCGCCATCGGATCCGACGTCTCCCGCACCACGGCCTCAAGCCCCTGCAGGAACGAGTACCCGGCCCGCAGTGAGCCGGCCAGAAGGTTGAGGGTGTCGGGCAGCTGGGCCTCAAAGGCCTTGAGCCTCCGCTTGCGCAGCTGGCGCACGACCACCACCGGCAGGGCCGCCACAATGGCGGCGAAGATCAGACCGACCGCCAGGGACGGCGCCGCCGCCACGGCCAGCACCCCCACCAGGACCACGCCGGCACCGTAGAAGAACAACGCCTCCGCCGGCCGCAAGGGCAGGTTGGTCTGTTCCAGGAGCCGCTCCACCTTGAGCAGCAGGTCGCCGCGGTTGGCCATCTTGGACGTCAGGCCGACGGCCCGCTGCACCAGACCGCTCTGCACCAGGCTGGCGCCCGGGAGGGCGGCGGTGTCGTCCGCCGCCGCCTCCACCGCGGCATAGGGGCTGAGCCGGCTGTCGAGCGTGTCGTCGCGCTTCCCGAAGATCAACAGGAGAGCGAAGGTGAGGAGCCCGGCGGCCATGGCCGACAGCAGGAACAGGAGCCCCTTGCCGGAGCCGGAGCTGAACAGGCCGCTCGGGCGGGCGACGGCCGTCGGCGTCGCCGGGGCGCCCGTCGTGCCGGCCCGGGTCTGGGCCGAGAGACGCGTCTCACCGGCGGTCAGGTCGAGGGCCAGAAGGCCGCCGTCGGCCTGGGACTGGTAGGAGATCTCGTACTGGTTCTCGATGGCGCCGCGGATCCCGGTGAACTGGGCGACAAGATCGGCTGGGTCCCGGCTGATCGTGACCGAGCCGCCGGCCGCGCCGACCAGGCGCTCCAGGCCGGCGGGGTCGAGCTCGTCGGAGCCGATCCCGACGGCGAAGACGGCGGCCCGGGCGCCATTGAGCGCACCGACGGCCTGCTGCTCGGTGCCGGTGCTGATCGAGTCGGATCCATCGGAGAGCAGGAGGACATTCGGCTGGAGATCCGGGCGCTGGTCGTAGAGGTGGGCGGCGGCGATGATCCCGTCCCACAGGGCGGTCTCACCGACGGCCTGCAGCGAGTCGATGGCCGCGTTGAGCGCGCTGGTGTCCTGCGTGAAGGTCGACCGGATGAGCGGGGCGCTGGAGAAGGAGACGAGCGCCGTCCACTCGTTCGGCCCGCGTCCAGCCACGAACTGCCGGGCGGCCTCCTGGGCCTGCGGCAGGGCATCGCCACTCGCCATGGAGCCCGACGTGTCGATGACCAGCACGGTGCCGACCGGGCGAGTCGTCTGCCGCAACGGACGCACCGTGAGGTTCCCGTCCGGTACCAGGGCGCCGTTCTCCCGCAGGTGAAAGGCGCTCGGCTCCGGGGCGGGGCCCGACACGCGCACATCGAGGCGGACGGTCGGGAAGGCGGTGGTGTCGACGTTCCGGATTGTGCTTCCGGGGGACACCCCCGAACCCCCGGGAGACCCGTCCGCCGAGGCTGCGCCCGGCAGGGCGAGCACAAGGACAGCTGAGGCGCCCAGCGCCAGAAGCACCCGCTTCATCGGGCCCCGGTCGTGCGGCGGGCGAACGGCTCCTGAGCGAAGATCTCGGGCCGCAGCCGGATCCCGTGGTCGGCGAGGCGCTCACCGAACTTCGGCCGGATGCCGGTGCTCTTCAGGTGGCCGAGGAACCGGCCGGTGTCGTCGACGCCCATCCCGAAGTCGAACAGGAAAAGGTCCTGGAGGACGACCACGTCGCCCTCCATGCCCTGGACCTCGCTGACGTGGGTCACCCGGCGGGTGCCGTCTCGCAGCCGGGTCAGGTGGACGATGAGGTCGATGGCCGACGCCATCTGCTCCCGGATGGCCCGCACCGGCAGGTCCATGCCGGCCATCAGGACCATGGTCTCGATCCGGGCCAGGGTGTCACGAGGAGCGTTGGAGTGGATGGTGGTGATCGAGCCGTCGTGCCCGGTGTTCATGGCCTGGAGCATGTCGAGGGCCTCCCCGCCCCGGCACTCGCCCACCACGATGCGGTCGGGCCGCATGCGCAGGGTGTTCCGCACCAGGTCCCGGATGCGGACCTCTCCCTTCCCCTCGATGTTCGGCGGGCGGGACTCCAGCGACAGCACGTGCTCCTGGTGGAGCTGGAGCTCCTTGGCGTCCTCCACGGTGACGATGCGCTCGTCGTGGGGAATGAACGAGGACAGGACGTTGAGGGCGGTCGTCTTCCCGGTGCCGGTGCCGCCGCTCACGATGACGTTGAGGCGGCCCTTCACGCAGGCGTCGAGGAACTGGGCCACCGTGCGGGAGAACGACCCGAAGTTGATCAGGTCCTCGACCGTGAAGGGGTCGGCGGCGAACTTCCGGATGGTGAGGAACGGCCCGCCGATGGCCAGCGGGGCGATGACGGCGTTGACCCGGGAACCGTCGGGGAGGCGGGCGTCGACCATCGGATTCGACTCGTCGACCCGCCGGCCCACCTGGGCCACGATCTTCTCGATGATCCGCTTGAGGTGGTTTTCGTCGATGAACGACGCCCCGGACTTGACGATCTTGCCGTTGCGCTCGACGTAGACCCGGCCCGGCCCGTTGACCATGACCTCGTTGACGTCGGGGTCGGACAGCAGCCCGCTGATCGGGCCGTAGCCGAGGACGTCGTCGGTGAGGTCCTGCACCAGCTGCGTGCGGTCGGCCGTCGACAGGGGCACTTTCTCCCGGCCGAGGATGACCTTGAGGTGCTCCTGCAGCTGCCGGCGCAGCTCGTCCTCGCTGATACGCCGGTCGTAGAGGAGGGGCCCGACCTCGTCGATGAGGAGGTGGTGCACCCTCTGGCGCAGCTCGTCGAGGACCGGATCGCGGCCCGAGGCGAACTCGGGATAGTCGCTGCGCTGGACCTCGTGGAGGCGTTGGTAGAGGGACATCCGAGTTCCTTCCTCGAAGCTCAGGACCGGCCGAACAGGGACCGGGACTTCTTGACCGGTGCCGGCGCCGGGGCCGGGGCCGCGGCGGCGCCGACCATGCGGTCGGCCAGCAACTCGAAGGCCCGGGCCACCTCGGAGCGGGCCGCGTCGAGCACGACGGGCACGCCCTTGTTCACCGACTGGGGGACGGCGATGTCGCTGGGAACCAGGCATTCGGCCCGCATCCCGAGGGTCCGTTCCACCTCGGCCACATCCAGCTGGACCTTGGAGTCGGCCCGGTTGAGGAGCAGCGTGAGCTTCCCCTCATCCACCTCGAGGAGGCGCAGGGTTTGCAGCCCCAGCTTCGTGTTCTTGATGTTGGGGATGTCGAGGCCGGCGACGATCACGACGTCGTCGGAGCTCTCGATGAGGGCGATGACGACGTCGTTGAACTGGGCCGGCGTGTCGATCACCACGTACTCGCAGAACGACCGCAGGATCTCGACAATGCGGGTCATGTCCCGACTCGTGACCCGCTCGGCGAACGACGGCTCGAGCGGCGCCGGCAGCACCAGCAACCGGCTCGCTTCATGCCGCACCAGAAGGCTCTGGAGATACTGGGCGTCGAGGCGCTCCTGGGCCGACACGGCGTCCACCAGGGTGTGCGGCGTGACGAGGCGCATCATCACCGCCACGTCCCCGAACTGGAGGTCGGCGTCGACCAGAACCACCGGGCGGGACGACCGGCGGGCCAGGGCGGTGGCCAGGTTCGTGGCCACCACACTCTTCCCCGATCCGCCCTTCGTCGAGGCGACGGTGATCACGCGGCCCTGTCCGCTGGCGTCGTCGGTGATGGCGGCGGACGGCACCACCATCGTGAGGGTGCGCGACACCCGCTCGACCGACTCGATGAGCGACGTGGCCTCGGTCGGGGCACCGAGCACGTCACGCACGCCCGACCGCAGCGCCTGCTGCAGCAGGTTGGTCGACAGCTCCGCCGCCACCAGGATGGCCCCGGCGTCCGGCCGGGCCCGGGTGAACCGCTCGATCTCCGCCAGACCCGGCCCGTCGGCCAGGCCCGGTCCGAAGACGACGACCAGCGGCCGGGCCGGGGAGGCGTACTCCGCCAGCGCCGCCACTTCGGAGTAGGTGACGACGTCGGCGTCCTCCCCGAGCTGAAGGGCCAGCCGCGTCCTCAGCTTCGGGTCGGGGTCGACGACGGCCAGCGGCACCGCCACCCCTTCCCGGCTTCCGGGGGACATCCCCGGGCCCCCGGGGACCATGGCCTCGAGATCGTCGGCCGTACCGGTGAGGTTATGAGAAGAGATTGCCACGGCTCACCGGCGCAACGGGGGCCGGCACGTAGTCCGGCGGAACGAGTGTGAGGTGGATCGAACCGGCCTGGCTGGCGTGGACGACCCGCTCGGCGTCGAGCGCCGCAACGGCGAAGGTCATGAGCCCCGAGTCGACCGTCTTGGCCTGGCCGGCCTCGAGCTCCTGCGCCTGCAGGGCCGCCTCACCGGGCTGGAGCGCCGTCGAGTTGCCCACGGCCAGCACCTCGACGTTCTGGAGGACGAACTGTGTCTCCTTGTCGCCGCCGGCCGTGGCCGGCGCGCCCGGTGCGGGCGGCTTGTCGGTGGTCAGCATCAGGTTCACGTGGTCGCCGGGCACGACGAGACGGGCGACGCCCTGCACGTCACTCACCGCCAGCGTGACGGCCTGCATGCCCTTTTCCAGTTGCTGGGCGAAGGACTCCTGGGCGAGCCGCGGCTCCACGAAGCTTCCTTCGACCACCGGCACACCGACCGAGAGCGGCGCCAGCGCCACCTGGCCTCGCAGGGCCTGGGCGTTGGTGATCGCCTTGGCGGGGAAGAACTTCCGGGGTGTCGAGTCCCGGGCGATGTAGCCCTCGTCGAGCGCCTTCTCCCCCGGGAACCCCTTCGGGATGTCCTTCTTCACCAGAAAGACCGAGACGAGCTCGGCGTCCTTGAAGGCCCGCTCGTCGGCGGAGTTGGCGTAATTGAAGGTGAGGAAGGCGGTCAGGCCGGCCAGCGCCACGGCGATGACCAGGATCAGCATCCGGCGATTACCCACGGTGAAAACCTCGCTCAGATCGGTGTGCTGTGAACGGTTGTCGGCACGTCATCGCCGGCACCGCGATGCCCTCCGCCGCAAAGACCCGAGATGAAACCGTAGGTGCCGTTCGCCCCGGGCCTTCTCCGTCAAGGCACCGTCAAAGGCGGAGCGAAGATGCTGCCCCCAAACGGGTTGCACGGTTCGCGACTCAATCGCGGGAGGCGACTGCTCGACAGGGACTCAACGGGGAACGACGAAGGAGGGTTGATGAGCTCGCAGCTGCTATCACACCGGGAGCGCGGCGCCAGCCTGCTGGAGTTCGCTCTCGTGGCACCGATCCTCATGCTCCTCACCTTCGGAACATTCGAGTTCGGCATGTTCTTCAAGGACTACCTGACGGTCGCCAACACGACCCGCGCCGGCGCCCGGGTGGGGAGCGCGGCGGGGAGCGGTGCCGACGCCGACTACCAGATCCTTCAATCCCTGAAGGCGTCGGCCGCCGCCCTCCCCGGGGGGGCCAACTCCATCGAGCAGATCTCGATCTACCGGTCCACCTCCACTGGCGGCGGCCCGACGACGATGTGCCAGACGACGTCGTCGGCCTCCGACAAGTGCAACGTCTACACGATCAGCGCCTTGAGCCAGCCGGCGAGCAAGTTCGGGTGTGGGCCCGGCTCGATCGACTTCGTCTGGTGCCCCACCACCCGCAGCGACAGCCAGGCCATCGGTCCCGACTACATCGGCGTGTGGGTGAAGACGACGCACGGCTTCGTGACCAACCTGTTCGGCGCGTCCCGCGTCATCACCGACCACGTCGTCATGCGGATCGAACCGAGGGTGCCGTGATCGCCCTTTTCCGGGACCGGGTCCGGAGCGAGAGCGGGATCGTCCTTGTCTGGATGGCAATGATGCTGATCGTGCTGCTCGGCATGGCCGGCTTCGCGGTCGACCTCGGGTTCTGGTACCTGCGCAGCGCCAAGCTCCAGCGGGCGGCCGACGCCGCCGCCCTGGCCGGCGTCGTGTGGATGCCGGGCAACCCGACCGCGGCGCAGGCGGCCGCCATTGCCGCGCTGCAGAAGAACGGAATCGACACCACCGCGGTGATCGTGTCCTATCCCCCGCCGACCTCCAGCCAGCAGTTCCGGGTGCAGTTGACCGACAACGACGTCCCGGCCTTCTTCGCCCGGCCGATCATCCCCAAGATCACCGAGGTCCGATCGGCCACCGGCGAATACGTCACTCCCGTACCCATGGGCAGCCCGAAGAACGTGTTCGGAACGGGCAACCTGCTCCCGGTGGCCAACCGGGAGAACTTCTGGGCGGCGGTGAGCGGTTGGTGCTCGGGCCGGGAGAACGGAGACCTGCGGCTGGCCGGTAAGGATCAGACGTTCGTCGGCGGCAACTGGACGTGCGGATCGGGCCTGCCGGCCAACCCCGACTACCAGGCGACCGGGTACCTCTATGCCGTCGACTTCGAATCGGCACCGGGGGCGAACATCGCCATCGAGATCTACGACCCGGGGTACCACCCCACGGGCTCCAACGCCGACAACTCACTCAAAAGCGGATCGACCGTCAGTACGACCTACACCGTCTACGGTCAGACCACCACCCCGTTCGACTCCCCGACGTCGACCACCCCGCTCTACACCCGCACGTTCCCGTCGGGGACCAGCGGCCAGAACAGCTGGGTCCACCTCTACACCCTCCCGTCGCCCACGGCCGGCCGGTACTACCTCCAGGTGAAGACGACCGCCAACGAGGCCAACAGCTACGGCTCCAACGGCTTCGGCATCCGGGCCCGCCCGGCCGCCGTGGCCTGGAACAACTCCACCTCGGTGTGCACCACCATCGCCGGGGACCCCGGCTACTCCGCGGGGTGCCCGCAGGTCCACGGCGTCGAGGACATGTCGATCTTCGCCAACCAGACCGGGAGCTCCGCCACCTTCTACCTGGCCCAGATCGATCCGGTGCACGCCGGCAAGACGATGCAGATCGACCTGTTCGACCCCGGCGAAGGGGCGAGCCGGCTGGAGATCCTCAACCCCAACGGCAGCCCGGTGAACTTCGACTGGCGGACACCCTGTGGCACGGTCGGCGGCCAGACGATCGCCGCCCCGTCCGGATCGACCTGCAACGCCACCACCAAGACCGCCGGGTCCGACAACGTCGCCTACCTCGACGTGAGCGGAACCGGGACGCAGCCCTACGGCAACCTGTCGAGCCAGTCGAAGTACAGCGACCGGAACGTCTCCGCCTACGTCGATCTCCCCGCCAACTACACCGCTCAGTTCGGCACGAAGACGTGGTGGAAGATCCGTTACACCACGACGAGCAGTTCGGTGACCGACCGCACGACCTGGTCGGTCAGCGTGCTGGGCAACCCCGTCCACCTGGTCAACGAGAAATAGGGGCGGTGGCCCCGGCCGCTCAGGCGGGCGCTGCCTCGTCCTCCTCGGCCGCGGTGGCCGGCTCTGCCTCAGGCGCCGCCACCTCAGCCGCAGCCTCAGGTGCCGCCACCTCAGCCGCAGCCTCAGGTGCCGCCACCGCAGCCGCGCGCCTCAGGTGCCGCCACCTCGAGCCGCAGCCTCAGGTGCCGCCACCTCAGCCGCGGCCTCAGCCGCGGCCTCAGGTGCCGCTGCGGCGTCCGCCGCCGCGCCGCCCTCGCCGGCCTTCGCCTTCGGTGTAGTCGGGCCCGATGTAGTTGCCGTGCTCGTCGTAGGCGTGCTCGCCGTAGAGGTCCTGGTACTCGGCCGCCACGGTGCCGCCCTCGGCCGCCTGCTTGATCGACAGCGAGATCCGCCGGCGCTCGAGATCGAGGTCGATGATCTTGACCCACAGCTCCTCGCCCGGCGAGACGACCTGGTCGGGCAGGTCGACGTGGTGGGCGGCCATCTCGGAGATGTGGACGAGACCCTCGATGCCCTCGCCGACCTGGACGAAGGCGCCGAACGGCACGAGCTTCGTGACCCGGCCGTAGACCAGCTCGCCGACCTGGTGGCCGCTGGCGAACTGCTGCCACGGGTCCTGCTGGGTGGCCTTGAGGGACAGCGAGATCCGCTCCCGGGAGAGGTCGACGTCGAGGACCTGGACGGTGACCTCGTCGCCCACCTGCACGACCGACGACGGGTGGTCGACGTGCTTCCACGACAGCTCGGACACGTGGACGAGCCCGTCCATCCCGCCGAGGTCGACGAACGCACCGAAGTTGACGACGGAGCTGACGATGCCCCGGCGGACCTCGCCCGGCTTGAGGTTGGCCAGGAACTCGTCGCGGGCCTCCCGCTGCGTCTCCTCGAGGTGGGCCCGGCGCGACAGCACGACGTTGTTGCGGTTCTTGTCGAGCTCGATGATCTTGGCCTGCAGCGTCCGCCCGACGTAGGGCTGGAGGTCGCGCACCCGGCGCAGCTCCACCAGTGAGGCGGGCAGGAAGCCCCGGAGGCCGATGTCGAGGATCAGACCACCCTTGACGACCTCGATGACCGGGCCCTCGACGACGCCGTCGGTCTGCTTGATCTGCTCGATGGTGCCCCAGGCCCGCTCGTACTGGGCCCGCTTCTTGGACAGGATCAGCCGGCCTTCCTTGTCCTCCTTCTGGAGGACGAGGGCCTCGATCACGTCGCCGGTGGCCACGACCTCATGGGGATCGACGTCGTGGCGGATGGACAGCTCGCGGTTGGGGATGACCCCTTCCGACTTGTAGCCGATGTCGAGGAGCACCTCGTCCTTGTCGACCTTGACGACGGTGCCGGTAACGATGTCGCCTTCGTCGAACTCGACGATCGTGCCCGAGATGGCGTCGGCGAACGACATGCCGCCCAGGTCGTCGCTCACGACCTGCAACGGCTGGTACTCGCCGTCGGCGTCGGTGCCCCCGAAGGACGGCCCCCCGTCGGCGTCGGGCCCTCGGCGGCGCGGCCGGCGGCAGCAGCGGGGGCGGTGTCGGCAGCAGCCGGGCGTGGGCAGGCTAGCGGAGAGCAGGAGCTGGAGCCGGTGCGGCCGGCGCCTCCTCCGCTTCCGTGGCAGCCGGCGCTCCCTGGGTGGTGCTCTCGGGGCCAGCGACCTCGGGGGCGGGGGTGGTGCTCGGACCTTCCTGCTCGAACATCGGTTGCCTACTCCTTGCCGGACATAGAGCCCTTTGCGATTGGCGCGCGGGGCGTGACGACGGTGTCGCCAGGGGGCAAGCGTAGCGGGTTCTCCCTCCCGCACATGGGCTGTGTATTTCGGGGGGACACCCCTGGACCCCCCGGACCCGGTTCTACCGGGATCAACCTTTGGCGTCGGCCCAGGTCGTTCCGGTGGCCATGTCCACCTTGAGGGGGACCTCCAGCGTCACCACCGACTCCATCACCCGCCGGACCAGTTCGACGGCAACGTCGTGCTCCTCCAGAGGCACTTCGAGCACCACCTCGTCGTGGACGGTCAGCACCATCCGGGACTGCATGCCCCGCTCTTCGAGCTCGGCGTCGAGGTTGACCATGGCCAGCTTGAAGATGTCGGCCGCCCCACCCTGGACGGGGGCGTTCTGCGCCATCCGCTCGCCCATCTGCCGGATACGGAAGTTGTCGGACGCCAGCTCCGGCAGCAGCCGCCGCCGACCCATGAGCGTGGTGGTGTAACCCCGGTCCCGGGCCTCCTTGACGGTGGTCTCCATGAACGACCGGACGTTGGGAAAGGAGTCGAAGTAGGCGTCGAGGATCTCTCTGGCCTGGTCGGTGGGGATGTCCATCCGCTGCCCGAGCCCATAGGCCTCCATCCCGTAGGCCAGGCCGTAGTTGACGACCTTGGCGAAGCGGCGCTGGAACGGCGCCACCTCCTCCTCGGTGACGCCGAACACCTTCGCCGCCGTGATCGTGTGCACGTCGGCGTCCCGCTGGAAGGCCTCGATCAGGCCCGGGTCGTGGGCCAGGTGGGCCAGGAGCCGGAGCTCGATCTGGGAGTAGTCGGCCATCAGCAGCTCGCACCCTTCGGCCGGGATGAACGCCCGGCGGAACTCCCGGCCGCCGGGCGTGCGCAACGGGATGTTCTGGAGGTTGGGCGCCTCGGCCGAGATGCGCCCGGTGGTGGCCACCGTCTGGTTGAAGATGCCGTGGATCCGCCGGTCCGGCCCGACCAGCGGCGGCAGGGCGTCGGCATAGGTGTTGCGGAGCTTCTCGACTTCCCGGTAGCGGAGCAGCTCCTCCACGATCGGGTGGTCGGCGGCCATCTTCTGGAGCGAGTCGGCGTCCGTCGACGGGCCGGTCTTCGTCTTCTTGACCGGGGTGAGCCCGAGCTTCTCGAAGAGGATCCTGCGCAGCTGGGGAACGGAGTTGACGCTGAAGCGCTCGCCGGCGGCGGCGTGGATGCTGGCCTCGAGCTCGCCGCATTCCTTGGTCAGCTCGACCGACAGCTCCCGGAGGAACTCGAGGTCGACCTGGACACCCGCCTCCTCCATGCGGGCCAGCACCCGGACCAGGGGCCGTTCCACCGTCTGGTACAGCTCGGTGAGCTCCCGGGCCGCCATCCCTTCCTCCAGGGCGGCGGCCAGTCGGTGGACGGCCACCGCCCGTCGGCCCGTCTCCTCGACACCCGAGTTGCCGTCGAGGTCGAGCTGGCCAACGCCTGTCGCCGTCCCGGCGGCCACGTCCAGCGAGAGATACCGGCGGGCGAGGTCGGGCAGCTCGTACGTGCTCTCGGCCGGGTCGAGGAGGTAGGCGACCACGGCCGTGTCAAGGTCGAGGGTCCGGACGTCGATCGCGCTGTCCCCATTCCCTTGGGCTCCCGGGAGGCGGCGCAGCCCGTGGGTGAGGTCCTTGACCCGGTGGGCGACGAGCGGCGGCCCGCCCGGACCGACGAGGGCGGCCAGGGCAGCCACCACGGCCGGGGCTTCGAGGACGTGGGCCGGCAGGTACGTGGCCGAGGAATCGTCGACCGCCACCGCCAGGCCCAGCAGGTCGCTCCGGCCCAGGGCGGCGCTGAACCGCGGCTCCAGCCCGATGCGCTTCTGGGGGACACCCCCCGACCCCCGGGTCCGGCCACCGACGCCCACCTCGTCGAGGAAGCGGGCCGCCTCCGCCGGCTCGTCCAGCGTGGCGACCACGCACTCCAGCGCGTCGGCCTCGGCCGGCGGGGCCGACTCCCCCATCGCCATCGGCAGACGGGCGAACAACGACCGGAACTCCAGTTGGTTGAACAGGGTCCGTACCGCCTCCGGGTCCCAGGCGCCCTGGCGCAGGTCGCTGGGGGCGTACTCGAGTTCGACGTCGCGCCGGAGGTAGGTCATCGTCCGGTTGAGCAGCACCCGGTCCTGGTGCTCGGCCAGGTTCTGGCGCTGCTTGGGCGGCAGCTCGTCGAGGTGCTCGAAGACGGTGTCAAGGTCGCCGTACTTCACGATGAGGGCGGCGGCGGTCTTCTCCCCGATCCCGGGCACGCCGGGCAGGTTGTCGCTGTTGTCGCCCCGGAGGGCGGCGTACTGCGGGTACTGCCGGGCCGTGACCCCGAGGTATCGCTCGACGATCCCCGCCTCGTCGTAGAGCACGTAATCCGAGACCCCACGCCGGTTGTAGAGCACCTTGATGTGCGGGTCCTCGATGAGCTGGAAGGCGTCGCGGTCGCCGGTCACGACGATCACGTCGACATCCTCGGCGGCGGCCTGCGTGGCCAGCGTGGCGATGACGTCGTCGGCCTCGACGCCCTCGACGCACAGCTGGCGCACCTGCATGGTCTCCAGCACCTCCCGGATGAGGGGCATCTGGGCGGCGAAGAGGTCGGGGGTCTGTTTGCGCCCCGCCTTATATTCGGGATCGAGGTCGTAGCGGAAGGTTCGGACGGGCGCGTCGAAGGCCACCGCCAGGTACTCGGGCTTCTCGTCGGACAGCAGCTTCACCAGCATCGAGGTGAAGCCGAAGACGGCGTTGGTCACCGTCCCGGCTTTGGTGGCCAGGTCGGTGGGAAGGGCGTAGAAGGCGCGGTAGGCCAGGGAGTGGCCGTCGAGGAGGACGAGGGTCGCCATTCCTCGCATCGTAGGTGGGCCTGATCGACGGCGTGCCCTGCCGCTTGGCGCCTATTCCTCTTCCTCCTGGGCGCTGAGGAGGGCCAGGGCCTCGTCGGCGTGCTTGGCCATGTCGATCTCGGAGCGGATCTCGGCCAGGAGCGCCCCGTCGGCGCCGATCACGAACGTCGCCCGCCGGTTGAACAGCGGCCCCGGCCGCTTCACGCCGTACTGACGGGCCACCACCCGGTCGGGATCGGACAGTAGCGGGAACTCGAACCCGTGCTTCTCGGAGAACTGTCGCTGCCGGTCGATCGGGTCGGCGCTGATCCCGAGGCGGCTGGCGCCGACGGCGGCGAACTCGGCCTCGAGGTCGCGGAAGTGGCAGCTCTCCTTCGTGCACCCGGGAGTCATCGCCCGGGGGTAGAAGAACAGGACCACCGGGCCCCGGGTCAGCTCCTCCGACAGCCGGACGGGATGCCCGTCCTGGGCGTAGAGTTCGAAGTCGGGAGCGGGGTCGCCGGGGCGCATGCGGCAACGCTACAAACCGAACCTGAGAAACCCGAATGCCCTCCCCGGTTCGGGCGGGGGGCGCCCCGGCCGGGGAGGGCTATCGGGTGAGTCAGGAGCACCTTCGAGATCATATTAGGGTAGCCCTAAGAACCGGTGTCAAGCAGTCCCAAAAGTTCTTTCGGCGCCAGCACCGTGCCGGGCATTTCCTCGGTACGATGGAGCCATGGGCGATGCCATGCACCCTCCTGTAGATGAGTACCTCGAAGCGATCCTCGAGCTCGAGGAAGAGGGGGCGCGCGTCATCCAGGCCCGCCTGGCCGATCGGCTCGGAGTTTCCGCCCCCTCGGTGTCGGAGATGGTCCGCCGCCTCAAGGCCGAGGGCTACCTCGAAATCAACGGCGACCGCACCCTCACACTCACCCTGAAGGGTCGCGACTGGGCGACCACCATCGTCCGGCGCCACCGGCTGGCGGAGCGCCTGCTGACCGACATCCTCGGGCTCCCCTGGCACCGGGCCCACATCGAGGCCTGCCGCTGGGAGCACGTGATCTCGGCCGAGGTCGAGGAGCTCATCCGGGCCAAGCTCGACAACCCGCTCACCTGCCCGCACGGCAACCCGATCCCCGGCGCCGGGGCCCCGGAAGTGGAGCTCGTGCTCCTCTCCGAGACCCAGGCCGGAGACTCCATCCGCCTGGAGCGGGTCAGCGAGGAACTGGAGATCGACCACGAAGCCCTCGTCTACCTCGACGACCACGGCTTCATACCCGGGGTCACGGGGAGCGTCTCCACGGTCGCCCCCGACCAGACCCGCGTCGTGACCATCACAGGCGACCAGACCATCGCCGTCGGCTCCGCCATCGCCCACAGCCTGTACGTGAGCCTCCAGCCTGCCTGAGTAGGATCTCGCCGGCCGGTCGCCCCGGCTCGATGATCTCTCCGGCACATGGTCACGACCGCCCTCAGGCGTTCTCTGTTATTTGCGGCCGACCGCGACCTTCCCGGCGCTGCCGATCTCCTGGCCGGCGCTGGACTCGAACGCGTCGCCCGGTTCCTCACCGCACGCGGACTCGAGCCTCACCGGATCGAACCGGCCCAGGCTCACTACCGGCCGGGCCGATCGCTGACGGTCTGCTACCGCACCGGGGCCGTCGACCGGTCGTCGGGCCGCCCGCTCACCCCGACGATCACCGTCGAGTGCCGGGCCGGTGAACCCGCAGCTGTGTGGGCCTTCCCCAACGACCCCGCCCTCACCGGTCTGGCCGTGGCGGCGGACGCGGCCCTGGTCCGCCGCCGCCTCCGCTCCCATCCGGCGGCGGTGACGGTCGAGCCGCTCCGGTACCGCCCCCGCCGGCGAGCGGTTCTCCGCTACCGGCTCGACCGCCAGCGGGCCCTCTTCGGAAAGGTGGTCACGCCGGCCCGGGGCCGCCGCCTGCTGGCTCTGGCGGAGGCGCTCCGAGGGACAGACCTCCTCCTCGGTCTGCCGACCGGACGGCTCGCTCCGGGGGCGTTGGTCCTCCCCTGCCTAACCGGCACGTCACTGCGCGATCTTCTGCTCTCCGGCGGACCTCTCCCCGAGCCGGAGCGGGTCGCCGGCCTTACGGGCGAACTCCACCGGCGGTGCCCCCCGGCGCTGCTCGCCACGGGGCTGACCGAGGAGCGGGCGGTGACCCGGCGCCGTGTCGACCCGGTCACGGCCTTGTGCGCGGCCCAGGTCGTGGCTCGCCTTCTTCCCGAGCAGGGCTGCTCCGCCGCCAGGCTCGCCGAGGCGGTCAGCGCCTTGGCCGAGGAGGGGCCGGACAGGACAGAGGACTGGATCGTCCACGGCGACCTCTACGAGAGCCAGATCCTCGTCGACGGCGAGAACCTCGCCCTGATCGACCTCGACGACCTCGGACCGGGCGACCCCCTCCTCGACGCCGCCAACTTCAGCGCCCATCTCCTCGTGCTGGGCACGTCCGTCAGCCCTGCCGGCGCCCGCATCCTGGGCTATCGGGCGGAGCTCCGGGCCGCCTTCTGCCGCCGCCTCGACGCCCACCCCGCCGAGCTGGCCTGGCGGGAGGCCTACTGCCTTCTCCGCCTCGCCAGTGGCCCGTTCCGGGTGCTGCACCCCGACTGGCGCCGCCGGATGACCGGCCGCCTGGCCCTGGCCACGGAGGCCCTGTCGGCCCGGACCTAAGGGCCGCCTACGCCGGAGGGCCCAGCTCGCCGTCGATGATCATCTGGGCCACCTGGTGGACCTTCAGACGGCGGTTCATGGCCTGCTGCTGGATGAACCGCCAGGCCTGCTGCTCGGTGAGGTTGTGGTTGTCCATCAGCTGACCCTTGGCCCGGTCGATGAGGCGGCGGGCCTCGAGCCGCTCGGCCAGGTCGCCCACCTCCCGTTCCAGGGCCACCAGCTCGGAGAACCGGCCCAGGGCGACCTCGATGGCCGGAATGAGGTCGCTCTTCTGGAACGGCTTCACGAGGTAGGCGAGGGCGCCGGCATCGCGGGCCTGTTCGATCAGGTCCCGCTGCGAGAAGGCGGTGAGGATGAGGACGGCGGCCCGGCGCTCGCCGGCGATGTGGCGGGCGGCGGTCAGGCCGTCCATCCCCGGCATCTTGATGTCGAGGATGGCCAGGTCGGGGTCGAGATCGCGGACGAGGTCGACAGCTTCGTCGCCGCGGCCGGTCTCGCCGACGACCTCGTAGCCCTCTTCTTCGAGCAGCTCCTTGAGGTCGAGGCGGATGATGGCCTCGTCCTCGGCAATCACGACGCGCGTGGATGTCTTCACAGTCTGGCGCTCCGGGGGTGGGGTCAGGGTTGCGAGGACAGCTCGTTGGCCATCCGATCGAGCAGTGCGTCCTGCTCGCCGAGAAGCTCGGTCAGGGTGGTTTCCAGGGCCTGGCGATGCCGGGTCATCGCTTCGGCGTGGCGGCGGGCCTCACGGGCCTCGGCATCGCTCAACGGGGTCTCGGAGACCAACGCCCGGAGGCGGGCCTCCTCGCTTTCCTCATCGAGGAATCGTTGCTGTTCGACTGCCACGGCGAGCTCGGCGCGGACCCGCTTGAGCCGCTCGGAGACGTCGAGGAGACGCCGCTGCAGAATCGACCTGGACATTCTGGCCAGTCTACGGGGTGGGGCCGCCCGGTGCCTTCCGTGGCGGCTCAACTGGCACTCGGGGCCAGGCGGACACCTCGGCGCCCATCGGGGTCGAGGGCGGGCCCTCGAAGAGATACTCGTCGAGAATCGAGGCCCAGCCCTGAGTCGCCCCCAGCTTGGCGAAGAGCCCCCCGAGCCCAAGGTGGATGCGGGTCAGCATCAGCTGGTTGCGGGGAAGCGTCATCTGGCGGATCACGTCGCCGTAGGGCCCGTCGATGTTGAACATGGCGTCGATCGTCTCGGCGATGTACTCCCGGGTGTAGGTGAAAGGCCGGTGGTCCACCAGGGGCAGCACCGACAGCCGGGCCAGTTCCACCATCCGCTTGTGGTCGATCTTCATGCCCGGCCGGAGCCAGCCGTGGCGCTTGATGGCGGCGATCACGGCGTCATCGTCGCCGCCGCGCAGCGCCGAGACCCGGTCCTTCAGGTGCTCGATCTCGGTCGCCTCGAACCGCTTGACCAGCCCGAAGTCGAGAAACCAGATGGAGCCGTCCTCCTCGAAGAAGTAGTTGCCAGGATGGGGATCGGCATTGAACACCAGCATCTTGCTGATCGAGCCGGCCCAGAACCGGAACAGCTGCTCCCCCACCCGGTTCCGCGCCTCCTGCGGCTCGTCGAGGAGATCGTAGAACGAACCGCCCGACACCCATTCCGTGACCAGCACCCGGGCCGTCGAGATCTCCCGGTGGACGGCCGGGATCCGCACCCACGGATGCCCCTCGTAGGCCAGGCGGAACTCCTCCTGGTTGGCGGCCTCGATGCGGTAGTCGAGCTCGTCGCCCATCCGTTCCCGCAGCTCACTGACCACCGGTTCGGGGTCGATGCCGGGAGCGATGGCCCGAGCGGCTGAGTACAACAGGAAGGCGTTATCAAGATCGGCCCGGATGGCGACGTCGACCCCGGGATACTGCACCTTGACCGCCACCGGCGTCCCGTCAAACAACCTGGCTCTGTGAACCTGGCCGATGGAGGCGGCCGCCACCGGTTCGGGGGAGAACTCGAAGAAGGCCCGCTCCGGCGGCTCGCCCAGCTCGGCCAAGACGACGTCGGCCACGAGGTGGGCGGCCATGGGCGGGGCGCTCTGCTGCAGGCCGCGGAGCGCCTGCTGGTACACCTCGGGAATGTTCTCGGCCACGATCGAGAGCATCTGGCCGAGCTTCATGGCCGCGCCCTTCATGCCGCCGAGGAGCTCAAAGACCTGCTCGGCGGTGTGGACGTGGAAAGCGTCGTACTCCTCCTCTCCCGCCCGCCGGGTCCGCAGCCGGGCCAGGGCCAGCGCCCGCCGCAGGGCCAGGAACGCCACCCGCCGGCTCCGCCGGCTGCGCTCCAGCAGGACCCGGGGCCCCGACCGCCGCACCTCCCGCCCGACGACCACCCCACCGGCCGCCGCCACAGAGCCCGCCACCGCCACGCCCGCTCCGATCGCCAGGCGGGCCCTTGGGGACCGGAGCCAGCTCGGGGCCACCGGCGTCAGGCCGGTCGGCGCCGCCGCAACCGCCGTCCGATGAGGAAGGCCACCAGCGCTCCGATCACCGCCGGGAGGAGCCGCTTGAGGACGGGCGACCCGGCGGTGCCGAGCAGGTCGACGGGTTCCGCTGGCCGGGAGACGACGGCTCGGGGGCCGGCCGGGACGGTGGCCGTCTGATCCGACTTCGACCCGTTGCCGCTGGGCGAGGCCAGGGCGGCGTCGCTGGCCCCACCCGGCTCCCGGGTCACCGGCGCGGCGGGCGCCCCTCCGCCTTTGGTGGCCGCCGCCCGCCCGGCGCCGACCTCGGCCGGTGCCTGCTCCGCCGACGGCGCCGCTTCGACGGTGGCACCGGCGCCGAGCACGTTTTTCTCCAGGCACGAGACGAATTGACCCATCAGCTTGGTGCTGACGTCGGCCATCACGCCCCGGCCGAACTGGGCCGCCCGGCCCGTGATGGCCAGGTCGGTCACCACCAACACCCTGGTTCCGTCGCCCTCGGGCTCGAGCGTGGCGGTGATGGTGGCATTGGCGTTGCCCTGCCCCCGGGTGTCACGCCCCTCGGCCCGCAGCACGGCTATGTGGGTGGCGTCGTCCTTCTCGACGAAGGTCGCCTTGCCCTTGTACTGGGCGGTGATCGGGCCGACCTTGACCTTGACGATGCCGCGGTATTCGGCGCCATCGATCTCTTGGAGCTCGGCGCCGGGCATGCAGGGGGCGATGCGCTCGACGTCGGTCAGCAGCTTCCAGGCGTCGTCGACCCCGACGGGCACCACGAATTCGTTGCTCAGTTCCATAGGTCGGGAGCCTACGGGACCGGGATTAGCGCTTGTGGATCGGGCCTTCGGTGTCCTTGAGGGACTCGAGCCGCCGGCCCGTCCGGCTGGCGATGATCTCGGCGCAGATCGACACCGCCGTCTCCTCCGGCGTGCGGCCGCCGAGGTCGAGCCCGATGGGCGACCAGAGGCGGGCGAACCCGTCGGCGTCGAGACCGGCTTCCTCGAGCCGTTCGAGGCGCTTGTCGTGGGTCCGCCGCGAGCCCATGACGCCGATGTAGCCGGCTTTGGTCTCCACCGCAGCCATGATCGCCGGGACGTCGAACTTGGGATCGTGCGTGAGAACGCACACCACGTCCCGTGGGTCCGAGCTCCTTGCCCACGACCGCCAGGTATCGGTCGGGCCACTCGTTGATCACCTCGTTGGCCATCGGGAAGCGCTTCCGGGTGGCGAAGACCGGGCGGGCGTCGCACACCGTCACCTGGTAGCCCAGCACGTTGCCCGACCCGGGCCAGGGCGGCGGTGAAGTCGATGGCTCCGAAGATGATCATCTTGGGCGGCAGGGCGAACGACTCGATGAAGACCTTCACGCCCTCCTCCTGGCGGGCCTCGCCGTGGACGCCGTAGTTCCGGGTGCCGGTGCGGCCGGCTTGGAGCTCGCCGAGGACGTCGCGCTCCACCACCCGGTCGAGGTCGGCGTGGCCCAGCGTCCCGATCGACGGCTGGTCGGGGCGGACCAGCAGCTTGGCCCCCGTCCCCGGCCCCTCGATGATCGTGGCCAGGGCGGCCGGCTCGCCGGTCTGGAGGGCCTCGCTGATGGCGGCGTCGATCTCGTCGTTGAAGTCGTCGATGAAGATGTGGATGGTGCCGCCACACGTGAGCCCGACAGCGAAGGCGTCATCGTCGGCGATGCCGTAGGTGACGAGCTTGGGGATGCCCCGCTCGATGACCTTGAGTCCCTCGGTGAGCACGGCGCCCTCGACGCAACCCCCCGACACGGAGCCGATGACCTCGCTGTCCTCGTTGACCGCCATGGCCGCCCCCGGGTCGCGGGGACCCGACCCGTCCGTGCCGACCACCCGGGCCAGCGCCACCTTCCGCCCGGCGGCCCGCCAGCGGTCGATGTCCCCCAGCATCTCCTTCATCTGACTGCCTCCCCCCTACGACTACGACGACCGAGGTTCACCTCGGCGAGCTTCTGGAGGGAAGCCAACGAGTGACCCTCCACGAACTCGTCAACATGCGGGAGGGCCGCCGCCATTCCGGCGGCCAACGGGGCGTAACCGGGTGACGCCTTGAGTGGGTTTACCCACACGATCCTGTGGGCCACCCGGTGCAGGCGCTCCATCGGCTCGCCAGCAGGCCCGGGTCGCCCCGGTCCCAGCCGTCCGAGAGGATGACCACCACCGCCCCCCGGGCCATGCCCCGCACGCCCCACTTGTCGCAGAAGGCCCGCAGGCCCTCGCCCAGGCGGGTCCCGCCCGACCAGTCGGGCACCGCGCTGCCCGCCCGCGGCCAGGGCAGCGTCGGGATCGCGGGTCGTCAGCTCCCGGGTCAGGCGGGTGAGGCGGGTGCCGAGGGCGAAGGCCTCGACCGTGCCCCGGCCCACCACGGCGGCGTGCAGGAACCGCAGCAGGGCCCGGGCGTAGGGCTCCATCGAGCCGCTCACGTCGACCAGACAGCACCACCCGCCGGGGCCGCTCCCCCGCCTCCGGAACGCCCGGCGCACCGGCTCGCCCCCGGCCCGCAGCGCGCGCCTGCACGGTGCGGCGCAGGTCGGGGCGGCCCTCCGCCGTCCGCGACGGACGCCGCCGCCGCGACCGGCGCAGCGCGCCGGCCAGGCGGACGTCGGCCATGAGCCGGCGAGCCTCGTCGAGCTCGGCGCCCGTGTAGGCGGCGAAGTCCTTGTGCCGCAGCACCTCGTGGCGGCTGAAGCGCACCGCCTGGGTCGTCCCCTCCGGCTCGATCGTTTCCTCCTCCCCCTCGTCCGCGCGTCGTCCTGGTGTCGAGGACGATGGTGACCGCCACCGGCGCGGGTCCTCGCCGATGGCGATGTCCTGGCCGACCCGCCAGAAGGCCTGGAAGGCGGCGTCGAAGGCCGCGTGTCCTCCGGCGGCCGAGCAGGGTCGTCCGGGCCGCCCAGTAGACCGGCCCGGACGGTCGATCCCCACCCGGGCCAGGGCCTCGGCGAACGTGACGCACCGGCCGCCGCGGCACGTCCAGCCCGGCCCCCCGCAGCACCCGCGCGAAGGCCACCGCCGAGCCGTTCGGCCTCCGCAGGCCCGGGTTCTGGCGATCGCGCTCAGGCACCGCGCAGGACCGCCGACCGGACGAGGTCGGCCACGCCGTGGGTGCGCACCCGCTCCTGGTCCTCGCGGTACTTGAGCACCGTGCCGAGGGTCACCTCGACGGACCGCTCGTCGAGCGAGGTCCGGCCCAGGGCGGCCAGCGACAGCGCCCAGTCGATCGTCTCGGCCACGCCGGGCGGCTTGTAGAGCTCCGAGCGACCGGACGGCCACCATGGCCGCCGCCACCTGGCGGGCCAGCTCGTCGGGCACCTCCGGCGCCCGCAGCCGCACGATGGCCACCTCCCGTTCGAAGTCGGGGTGGCTGACCCAGTGGTAGAGGCAGCGGCGCTTGAGGGCGTCGTGGAGGTCACGGGTGCGGTTGGAGGTGAGCACCACGATCGGCGGGACCTTGGCCGAGAAGGTGCCCAGCTCGGGCACGGTCACCGAGTAGTCGGAGAGGATCTCGAGCAGGAACGCCTCGAACTCGTCGTCGGCCCGGTCGACCTCGTCGATCAGCAGGACGGGCGGCGCCTCGCCCGGTGGTCGATGGCCGCCAGCAGCGGGCGGCGGACGAGGAACCGCTCGGAGTAGAGCTCGTCCTCGAGCGCCTCGCTGGTGGCCGCGGTCACCTCGGCCGTGCGGAGGTGCAGCAGCTGGCGGGAGTAGTCCCACTCGTAGACGGCCTGGGCCACGTCCATGCCCTCGTAGCACTGGAGGCGCAGCAGCTCGCCGCCCGTCCAGCGGGACAGGACCTTGGCCACCTCGGTCTTGCCCACGCCGGCCTCGCCCTCGAGCAGCAGGGGCCGGCCGCAGCTCGAGGGCCAGGAAGACGGCGGTGGCGAGGCCCTCGTCCGCCAGGTAGCCGTGCCGGGCCAGGCCGCGCGACCTCGGCGACGGTGAGCCCTCAACATCGGTCACGGTGGAAGCTACGGCGCCAGTCCGGCTCGAGCCTGCGGCGCCTGCTCTAGAGAGTCCTGCCTCGGTGAGGGCCCGCCGCACGAGCACCCGGGCCAGGTGTCGGCGGTACTCGGCGAGGCGTTGAGGTCGGCCGGCGGCTCGGTCCCCTCCGGGGCCGCCAGGGCCGCCTCGGCCGCCGTGGCCCCGCGAGCCGACCGCGTCCTCCACCGCCGTGGCCCGCAGCGGCATCGAGCCCATGTTGACCAGGGCCACGCCGGTCGTGGCCGTTCTTGACGGCCGCCACCCCGACGATGGCCCAGTCCAGCGCCCGCCGGTTGAACTTCTGGAACGACCAGCCGGCCCCGGCGACCTTGGGCACCCGGATCTCGGTCAGGAGCTCGTCGGGGGCCGAGGGCCGTCTCCAGGAACCCGGTGAAGAACTCGGTGGCGGCGATGGTCCGCTCCCCGCCCGGGCCCCGGGCGACGAGCGTCCCGCCGAGGGCGAGGACGGCGGCCGGCAGGTCGGAGGCCGGGTCGCCGTGGGCCAGCGAGCCGCCGATCGTGCCCCGGTGGCGGACCTGGGGGTCGCCGACGAGGCCGGCCACGTGGGCCAGGATCGGCACCTCGGGCAGCACGTCGCTGTCTCCACGTCCCGGTGGCGGGTGAGGGCGCCGATGGCCACGTGGTCGCCCCCGTCGCGGACGTAGGACAGGTCGGTGAGCCGGCCCACGTCGATGAGGACGGCCGGCGAGGCCAGCCGGAGCTTCATCAGCGGGAGCAGCGAATGGCCGCCGGCCAGCAGCTTGGCGTCGTCGCCGTGCTCGGTCAGCAGCGACACGGCCTCCTCGGCCGAGTCGGCCCGGACGTAGTCGAACGCCGCGGGGATCATCGGGTTCGCCTCCCCTGTCGATCGATTCCGGGCCTCTGGATCGCCGCCCACACCCGCTGGGGGGAGGCCGGCATGGGGACGTCGGTCACCCCGAGTGGGCGGAGCGCGTCGACGATGGCGTTGATGACCGCCGGGGCGGAGGCGATGGTGCCGGCCTCTCCGACGCCCTTGGCCCCGAGGGGTTCGATCGGGCTCGGGGTGACGGTGGAGTCCAGCTCGAAGCTCGGCAGCTCCGCCGCCGACGGCACCAGGTAGTCGGCCAGGGTGGCGCGTGAGCAGGTTGCCGTCGTCGTCGTAGGCGGCCTCCTCGAAGAGCGCCTGGGCCACGCCCTGGACGATCCCGCCGTGGACCTGCCCCTCCACGATCATGGGGTTGATCTGGTTGCCGCAGTCGTCGACGGCGACGTAGTTGAGGAGGTCGACCCGCCCGGTCTCCTCGTCGACCTCCACCACGCAGATGTGGGTGCCGAAGGGGAAGGTGAAGTTGGGGGGTCGAACGACGTCTCGGCGGTGAGGTTGGGTTCCATGCCGTCGGGCAGGTTGTGGGCGGTGAAGGCGGCGAAGGCCACGCCGGCCAGCGGCATGGCCTTGTCGGGCGAGCCCTTGACGCTGAATGCGCCGTTGGCGAACTCGAGGTCGTCCTCGGCCACCTCCATCTGGTGGGCGGCGATGGCCGCGCCTTGGCGATGACCTTGTCGCAGCCAGGGCGAGGGCCGCGCCCCCCGACCGCCAGCGAACGCGACCCGTAGGTGTCCAGCCCGTGGGGTGAGATGGCGGTGTCGGAGTGGAGGACCTCGACGTCGTCGGGCGCGCATCCCGAGCTTGTCGGCCACGATCATCGACCAGCAGGTCTCGTGGCCCTGGCCGTGGGGCGTGGTACCCGGTGACCACCTCCACCTTGCCGGTGGGCAGCAGCCGGACGGTGGCCGACTCCCAGCCGCCGGCCGCCGACCGAGGGCGGCCAGGACCTGGCGACGGGGCGAGGCCGCAGATCTCGCACGTAGGAGGACAGGCCGATGCCCAGGTGCCTGGTGGAGCCGGCCTCCCGCCGCTGGCCTGCTCCCTTGCGCAGGCCGTCGTAGCCGACGATCTCGAGGGCCTTGTCGAGCGCCGGCTCGTAGTCGCCGCGAGTCGAACGACGAGCCCGGCGCAGCGTCGGGAAGCCGCTGTCGAACGGCGGGATGAAGTTGCGTGCGCCGGATGCTCGGCCGGGTCGATCCCCATCTGGCCGCCAGGGCTGTCCATGGCCCGCTCGATGGCGTAGCTGGCCTCCGGCCGGCCCGCGCCCCGGTAGGCGTCGGTCGGGTGTCTTGTTGGTGAAGACCGACGTGCAGGTGAAGGAGTAGGCGGGGACGTCGTACACGCCGTGGTACAGGAAGGCGCCGAGGATGGGCATGGCCGGGGTGACGAGCTGGAGGTAGGCCCCCATGTCGCCGAGAGCTCCACCCGGACGGCGGTGACCTTGCCGTCGGCGTCGGCGGCCAGCTCGATGTCCTGGACCTGGCCCCGGCCGTGCGATGCTGGCCAGGGAGTTCTCGCTGCGCTCCTCGGTCCAGCGCACCGGCCGCTTCAGCTTCCGGGCCAGCGCCAGGCACAGCAGTTCTTCGGGGTAGATGTTGAGCTTGGCGCCGAAGCCGCCGCCCACGGCGGGGGCGACCACCCGGATCTTCGTCTCGGAGATCCCGAGGGTGAGGGCCAGGAGCATGCTGAGGATGTGGGGGATCTGGGTGTGGTGTAGAGCGTGAACTCGCCGCCGTAGGGGGCGGGCACGGCGCAGACACCCCGGGTCTCCATGGCCGAGGGGATGAGGCGCTGCTGGATGTAGCGCTCCTTGACCGTGTACGCCGCGTCGGCGAAGGCGGCGTCCACGGCCGCCTCTCGGGCTGGAGCGGCCAGGTGTAGGAGGGGTTGGTGCCGAGGTCCTCGTGGATCACGCACCCGGTCGGAGCAGCGCGTCCTCGAGGTCGACCACCGCCGGCAGCGGCTCGTAGTCGACCAGCACGCCCTCGAGGGCGTCGGTGGCCTGCTCGCCGGGTCTCGGCCACGACCACGGCCACCGGTCGCCCACGTAGTTCAGCCGTGCCGCTGGCCAGCGGGTAGTGGGCGGGGACCTTCATGTCCGGAGTGGTCGGCCATGGCCACCGGCAGCGGGCGCGGCCCACTCGCCCATCAGGTCCTCGCCGGTGTAGGCGGCCACGACGCCGGGGCTGGCCAGAGCGGCCGAAGTGTCGATCGAGCGGATGCGGGCCTGGGCGTCGGGGCTGCGCACCAGGGCCAGCCAGAGGGCGCCGGGGACGCGAGGTCGTCGACGAACCGGGCCTCGCCGGTGAGGAGGCCGGCGTCCTCCCGACCGGAGCAGCGTTGGCCGAGCACGGTGCGTCATGCGAGCCGCCTCCCGACCCGGCGGCGGCGAGGACCGCCTTGACGATGTTGTGGTACCCGGTGCAGCGGCAGAGGTTGCCCTCGAGACCCTCCCGCACGTCGGCCTCGGTGGGGTTGGGCTGCTCCTCGAGGAGCGACACGGCGGCCATCACCATGCCGGCGGTGCAGTAGCCGCACTGCAGGCCGTGGTTCTCGTGGAAGGCCTGCTGCATGCGGGTGGAACTCGCCGTTGGCGGCCAGCCCCTCGATGGTGGTGATCTCCGCGCCGTCGGCCTGGACGGCGAACATCGTGCAGCTCTTGACCGACTCACCGTCGAGCAGCACCGTGCACGCCCCGCAGGAAGTGGTGTCACAGCCGATCTTCGTGCCGGTCAGACCGAGCACTTCCCGCAGGTAGAACACGAGCAGCAGCCGGGGCTCGACGTCGTGCTCCTGTGTCGAGCCGTTGACGGTCATGGAAACGCGCACCTGGCACCACCCCCCGGACTGTCAGTCGCGAAAAGGGCCCCATCATGCCCCACTCCGGGGGCTCCGCCCGCCGAGAACCCCGTCAAAGCAGAAAATTCGTCCCACTCGCGTCATTCGTGCCGGGTTGCACCGTTGTTGAGGGTGGAAGTCCGTTCCCCCCAGCGGCCCTCCCAAGCCCCCCGGCCCTGACACCCTGGGTCGGGGGGCGCCCCTTTTTGCGGCCTCAGTACGACGTGGCCGCCCTGACGGCGGCAAACAGGTCCTGGACGGCGGTCAGGGCCTTCCCCTCCCGGGCCAGGTGCCCGATGTCGCCCCGGAGCTTGAGCCGGCCGGCTTCCAGCGCCTGCTGGGCGTTCAGCTCCCCCCGGCTGAGGGCGGCGGCGACCTCGCGGCTCTGGACCAGCGTGACGTCGGCCGCCTCCACCTCACCGGGGTGGACCCGCAGCCGCCCGCCGTCGAGGACGAGGTGGTAGCGGACGTCGCCGCCGGCGTCGCCCGTCACGACCTGCTGGATCGTGAGCTGCACGCCGGCCGGAACGGCCGCCTCCCGAGCGGCGTCATCGAGGGCGGCGATCCACTCCGGGGACAGAAACAGCGCCATTGCGCCGCAGGGTACCGGGCTTGTCCGTCACGGCCGCCGCCCAGTGGCTACTCTGCGCGGTCATGACAACGATCCGACGGCTGGGGCCGCCAAACAAGGCCGCCGAGCGCCCCCGCCGGGCCGCCCTCATCGTGCTGTCAGCCGTGCTCCTCGCCGGTGTCGCCTGCAACGGTGGCGACGACAACGCGACCGACACCACGACCTCTTCGGTCCCCCTCACGACGGCGTCGACCGCGCCGACGACGACCACGGCCCGCCTGACCAAGGAGGCCATCGTCCTCGCCGCCAACGGCGTCGGCCCCCTCGAGTTCGGGACGAATGCGGCCCACACCATCGCCCGCTTCATGCAGGCGCTGGGCGAGCCCGAGAAGAACACGCCGCTCCCGGTCGGCACGGCCTGCGGCGCCACCCGCCGGCTCCACTGGGCCAACTTCCAGGTGCTCGTGAACGAGGTCAGCGGCGCCTCCGGGGCCGGCAAGCCGGGGTTCGCCGGCTGGTTCCTCGGCCCGCTGGGGGCGAACGCCCTCGACTTCAAGACCGACAAGGGCATCGGCATCGGATCGACCGTGGCCCAGCTGAAGGCGGCCTACGGCTCCGACCTGACCGTCGCCCGGGGCGAGGCGGGGCCGGGGTTCACGATCACGCAGCCCGGCGGCATCCTCATCGGCCAACTCGACGGCCAGGCCGACGCCAGCAAGATCAAGAACATCCAGTCGGGGAACTACTGCGGCCCGGCGTAGGCTGCCTGGGATGGCGATGAGGCCGTCCCCGGACGCTGCCGCCGCTCCTGTCGACCCCGGGGCGGTACCGCCCAGTCTGTCGGGGGTGGCCCCGCCGGTGGAGGCCCGGATCGACGCCCTGCTGCAGGCGGAGGTCGACCGGTGGGGGCTCGTCGATCCGGAGCTGTTGCCCCCCTTGGAGGCGCTGCGGCGCTTCGTGCTCGACGGCGGGAAACGGCTGCGGCCGGCCTTCTGCCACTGGGCCTACGTCGGCGCCGGGGGCGACCCGGCCGACCGGGCGGTGGTCGACGCCGGCGCCGCCCTCGAGCTGCTGCACGCCTTCGCCCTCCTCCACGACGACGTGATGGACGGGTCCCGGCTGCGGCGGGGCCGCACCACCGTCCACGTCGATTTCGCCGGCCGCCACGTCGCCGCCGCCTGGCGGGGGGAGGCCCGCCGCTTCGGCGAGGGGGTCGCCATCCTGATGGGCGACCTGGCCTTCGTCTACGCCGACCTCCTGATGGTCGGCGTGCCGGCCGAAGCCACCGGGATCTTCAACGAACTGCGGATCGAGCTGAACATCGGGCAGGCCCTCGACCTCATCGGCACCGCCGAGGGCCGCCGCGACCAGCCGATGGCCCGTCGGATCGCCTGCTACAAGTCGGGCAAGTACACGGTGGAGCGGCCGCTGCACCTCGGGGCGGCCCTCATGGGCCGGCTGGGTGACCTGGCCGAGCCGCTGTCGGCCTACGGCCTGCCGCTCGGTGAGGCGTTCCAGATGCGCGACGACATCCTCGGGACCTTCGGCGACCCGGACGTGACCGGCAAGCCCGTCGGGGAGGACCTCCGCGAGGGGAAGCCCACCCCCCTGCTGGCCATCGCCACCGCCCGGGCGGGAGCGGCCGGCTCGGCGCTGCTCGACCGGGTCGGCACCCCCGACCTCGGCGACGACGAGGTGGCGGCCATCCAGACACTGATGACCGAGACCGGCGCCCGGGAGGAGACCGAGCGGCTCGTCGACCGGTTGGCCGTCGACGCCATCGCCTCCCTCGACCGGTCGGCCCTCACCGCCCGGGCCCGCGCCGCCCTGGTCGAACTGGCGGCCTTCGTCGCCCACCGCGACCGTTAGCGCCGAGGCTAGGCCCGGGTGACCTGACGGACGTAGAGAACGCCGTTGTGCTGGGGGTTCGGGGCCGGGGCCTGGTATCCGACGAGCTTCGCCCGTCCACCAGCAGCCCGGCGCAGCCCGGCCGTCGCCTGCGGGGTCAGGGGCACGATCCGGAAGTTGGCCAGGATCATGATGCAGGCCTGCGTGCCTTGCGGGCAGTAGCTGCCGCGGTAGTCGAAGTGCCGGTGGTGACGGACGACCTGGCCGACCCAGACGTCGTGGCGCGAACTGGTCCAGATCAACCGCCGGCCGCCAACGTCTCGATCAGGGCCTGGACGAGACCCTCGATGGTGTGCTCGGCGGCGACCACGTCCACCGTGAGGCCGGCCGCCCGGGCGGTGTCGGCCGTGATCGGCCCGATGCAGGCCACCACCGGCGGGAGGGGCACATCGCCGGCCACAACCAGGTAGTTGGTCACGGTGGACGACGACGTGAAGGTGACGGCGTGGGCGGTCGCCGCCGCGGCCATGGCCTCGGGCGGCGGGCGGCCGACCACCGTGCGGTAGGCCTGGACGACGTCGACCGCCCAGCCCCGGTCGGTCAGACCGGCCGGAAGGGCGTCGCGGGCCACGGCGGCCCGCGGCAGGAGCACCCGGCCCGGCCCGTCCGGGAAGTCGCTCGAGAAGCGACTCGGCCATGAACCGCTCGGGGACGAGGTCGGCCCGGACCCCGGCGGCGGCCAGGGCGTCGGCCGTGCCGGGCCCGATGGCCGCCACCCGCCGGCCACCGAGGGACCGGGTGTCGAGTCCCACCTCGTCGAGGGCGGCGAAGAACCGGCGAACGGCGTTGGCCGACGTGAAGGCGACCCAGTCGTAATCGCTGACCTGCCCCGCCGCCGTCCGGAGCGCGGCGCCGCCGTCGTCCGGTTCGCCGATCTCGATGGCGGGCAGCTCCACCGTGGCCGCGCCGAGCTCGTGGAGCCGCTCGACGAGGCCGGAGGCCTGTTCCCGGGCCCGGGTCACGATGATCCTCTTCCCGAAGAGCGGCCGGTGTTCGTACCAGGGCAGGTCGAGGGCGGCGACCGCGCCGATCACCAGCACCGCCGGCGATTCGATGGGCTCGCCGGCCAGCGCCCCGAGGGTGGTGCGGAGGGTGCGCTGCTCGGGGCGGGTCCCCCAGGTGACGGCGGCGACGGGGGTGTCGGCCGGGAGGCCGCCGGCCATGAGCCGGCTGGCGATCTCTTCCCGTTTGGCCACGCCCATCAGGACGGCGATCGTGCCGCCGACCCGGGCCACGGCCTCCCAGTCGACGGGCAGCCCCGCCTCCCCTTCCTGGCCGGTGACGATGGTGAACGAGGAGGCCAGCCCCCGGTGGGTGACCGGCACGCCGGCGTAGGCCGGAACGGCCACGGCCGAGGTGATCCCGGGGACGATCTCGAACGGCACCCCGGCGGCCCGGAGGGCGGCGACCTCCTCGCCTCCCCGGGCGAAGACGAACGGGTCGCCCCCCTTCAGGCGCACGACCTCCTCGCCGGCCTTCCCCCGCTCCACCAGCAGGGCGTTGATTTCCGCCTGGGGCCGGCTGGCCCGGCCCGGGGCCTTCCCGACGCTGATGCGCTCGGCGTCCGGCGGGGCCAGGTCGAGGAGGCTGGCCACCGACAGCCGGTCATAGACGACGACGTGGGCCCGGGCGAGCACCTCGGCACCCCGCACGGTGATCAGGCCCGGGTCCCCAGGGCCGGCGCCGACAAGATAGACGGTCACAGCCGTGAGGATGGCACACCGACCCATTTGGGTATGTGTCCGCCGTGGCCGGGAAGAACGGGAAGCAGGCCGAGAACAAGCGGAGTGTCGTCGAGAAGGTCCTGCTGCCCGCCGCGGCCACCGCCCTCGTCACGTCGGCCGCCCTCCACGCCCGCTCCGAGCACCCGGAGGACGGCGCCGATGGGGAGCGGCGGGAGACCGAGACCAAGCTCGAGGAGTCCCCGTCGTTCCTCGACAAGCTGGCGAGGAAGGCCCCCTTCCTGAAGCCGGTGGCCGCAGTGCAGCGCCGGTACGGCGATGTCGGCGGCAACCACCTCGCCGCCGCCTTCACGCTCCAGGCTTTCCTGTCGATCTTCCCCCTGCTCCTTGTAGGGCTGGCGGTGCTGGGCTTCCTGTCCGCCCACTCCCACGGGGCCGCGGGCGGTATCACCGGTGGCGAAGGCGATCTGGCCGGCCGACTCGTCGACCAGCTCGGCCTCCAGGGCGAGAGCGCCAAGATGATGACCGAAGCCGTCCACGCCGCCGAGAGCAGCCGGAAGGCGGCCTCCGTGGTGGGCTTCCTCGGCCTTCTCTGGTCGGGGCTGGGTCTCGTCGGCGCCCTGCAGTTCGCCTTCAACTCCGTGTGGCAGGTCAAGGACCGTGGCATCAAGGACAAGGCGTTCGGGCTGCTGTGGCTGGGCGGCGCCGCCGTACTGTTCATTGGCGGCGCCGCCACCACTACTGCGCTGCGTTGGCTGCCTGGCTTCCTAACGCCGCTCGGGGTGCTCGTGACCTTCCTGGTGAGCGTCGGCTTGTGGCTCTGGACGTTGCGGGTCCTGCCCAACACCAAATTGCCGTGGCGGGCCCTCCTGCCCGGAGCGCTCCTCGCCGCGGTCGGCCTGGAGGTGCTGAAGGTCGTCGGCGCCTATTACGTCCCCAAGGCCGTGGCGTCGTCGTCCCAGCTGTACGGCTCCCTCGGGATCGTCTTCGCCGTCCTGGCCTGGCTGCTGATCTTCGGCCGGCTGGTGGTGTACTCCGCCGTCCTCAACGTGGTGCGCTACGAGCAGCACGAGGGAACGATCCAGGCGGTCATCGAGGCACCGCCGGTGCCCGACGTACGGCCCGTGGCCGACCGCTCCGGCCACCTCGCCGCCGCCGACAGCTGATCCGGGCCATTCTCCAGGCCGGGCAGGGGGAATGCCCGGCGTCGGCGAAGCGTTGATGGATCTCCATGGCTCGCTGGCGTAACGCTCCGCATCTCGATCCGTCGGAGCTCGAGCGCGGGATCGACCGGGGGTCGCTCCGCCGGGCCTGGGCCTTCGCCCGCCCCTACCGGGGGCTCCTGACCTTCCAGCTCTTCGGGCTGGCCGCCATGGCCGTCATCGGCATCCTCCCCCCTCTGGTGCTCAAGGCCCTCGTCGACCGGGCGGTGGACGGGCGACTGACCACCGGCGGGGTGAACCTGCTCGTCCTGGCGGCATTGACCATCGCCATCACCATGACCGGGATTGGGCTCCTCAACCGGTGGCTGGCCTCGCGCATCGGTGAGGGGCTGATCTACGACCTGCGGGTGGCGCTGTTCCGCCACGTGCAACGGATGCCGGTGGCGTTCTTCACCCACACCCAGACCGGTTCGCTGCTGTCCCGTCTCTCCAACGACGTCCTCGGCGCCCAGCAGGCCGTGGGGACGCTGTCGACCGTGACGGCCGACGTCTTCACCCTGGCCACGACGCTGACCGCCATGCTGCTGCTCAGCTGGAAGGTGACGCTGCTGGCCCTTCTGGTCGTGCCGGGTTTCATCGTCCTCGACCGGCGGATGGCCAAGCGGCTGGCGGCGTTGTCCCGCCAGCGGATGGCGTCCAGCGCCGACATGTCGTCGACGATGGCCGAGCGGCTCAACGTCGCCGGGGCTCTCCTGGTCAAGCTGTTCGGCCGGCCCCGCTCCGAGGTCGAGGAGTTCTCCCGCCGGGCGGCGGCGGTGCGGGAGTCGGGGGTGCGGATGGCGGTGCAGAGCCGCCTCTACTACGGCTGCCTGGCCACGGTCGGCGCAATCGGCACCGCCGCCGTCTACTGGATCGGTGGCCGGGGCCTGATCGACGGGTCGCTCCAGGTCGGGACACTCACCGCTCTGGCCGCCTACGTGTCCCGGCTCTACTCGCCGCTGACCGAACTGGCCAGTGCCCGGGTCGACCTCCTCACCGCCCTCGTCAGCTTCGAGCGGGTGTTCGAGGTGCTCGACACCCTGCCGGCGGTCGACGACCTGCCCGGAGCCACGCCGCTCGCCAGCCCGGCCGGGGGACGCCTCGACGTGGAGGACGTGTGGTTCCGCTACCCCTCGGCGGCGACCGTGTCGATCGAATCGCTGGAAGGGGAAGGGACTCGGGACCGGCGCGACGAGGTGTTGGACCCGGTGCTCCGGGGCGTGTCGTTCTCGGCCGAACCGGGGACGGTGGTGGCCCTGGTGGGGCCGTCCGGAGCTGGGAAGACCACGCTGTCGTCGCTCATCCCCCGCCTCTACGACGTGACGTCGGGGGCCGTGCGGATCGACGGACGGGACGTGCGGGACCTGACGCTGGAGAGCGTGACCACCGCCGTAGGTGTGGTGAGCCAGGATCCGCACCTGTTCCACGACACGGTGGGCGCCAACCTGCGCTACGCCCGGCCGGAGGCCACCGAGGAGGAGATCGTCGCCGCTTGTCGCGCCGCCCGGATCCACGACGTGATCGCAGCCCTCCCCGACGGCTACGACACGGTGGTCGGCGAGCGGGGGTACCGGCTGTCCGGCGGGGAGAAGCAGCGTCTGTCGCTCGCCCGCCTTCTGCTGAAGGGGCCGGCCATCGTGGTCCTCGACGAGGCCACCTCCCACCTCGACTCCGAGAACGAGGCCCTCATCCAACAGGCGCTGGGGGTGGCGCTGGCCGGGCGGACGGCGATCGTGATCGCCCACCGACTGTCGACCATCGCCGCCGCCGACCAGATCCTCGTCCTGAACGAGGGCCGCATCGTGGAGCGGGGCCGCCACGCCGACCTCCTTCGGGCCGGCGGCCTCTACGCCGAGCTGTTCGAGACGCAGTTCCGGGCGGCGGCGGGTTAGAGCCCCAGCTCTAGCCGGGTTCGAACCCCCGGGCCACCGGGGAGCCGTGATGGACGACCATCCGCCAGCGGCCGCCGGTGCGGCAGAACACGTTGGTGGCGGCGACGCGGGAGTCCCCCAACTCCGGTTGGCGGCCTTCGTCGCCCGAGCCGGGGACCTCCTGGAGGATGTTCTCGTAGAGCGTGACCCAGGCCACGTCGCCGTCGACGGTCACGTCCTCGTCGGTGAGGAAGAACTGGATGTACGGGGTGTTGGCGAAGATCGCCCGCCAGGAGCTCAGCACCTTCTCGAAGCCCCGCAGCGTCGGCCAGCCGGGATGCGTCACCGCCACCCGGCTGCTCTGCTCCCACACCTCGCCCATGGCGGCCAGGTCGCGGGCCTCGAAGGCGCCGTAGAACGCCAGGTTCGCCTCGGTGACCTCCGCGACCGTCACCCCTTCATGGTGGCACGGTCAACCCACTCCGAACTTCCGCAGGAAGCTGCGGGTCTTCTCGACGTCGAGGCGAGGGCCGCCGGCATCGTCCCAGCAGGAGTCCCCGTCGATGAAAGCGGCGACGGCCACGACAACGCCCTTGGCGTCGAAGACGGGGCCGCCGGAATCGCCCATGCAGATGTTCCCCTCGGTGAAGAGCAGCGAGCCAGTGACCTCCGACAGCGGCGAAGTGATCGTCCGGCGTATGCCGTCGAAGGTGCCGGAACGCGGCAGGCCGTAGCCCACATGGGTGAAGGAAGGTTTGCGGGTGCCCGTCCGGTACTTCTCGAGCGCCCCCTTCACTGGCAGCGCAGCCGGCTTGATCCCGGGGTGGAGCTCCTTGGCCGGACGCTCGAGAACCAGCACGCCGATGTCGTACTGGCTGTTGTGGTAAAACGCCTCGCCGTCGCCCGAGTCCTCCAACTGGAGGTCGAACCGGGGATTGGCATGCGGCTGACCGGCGATGCCGGCTTCGACGAGTCCTTCGCCGGCCCGTTGCTTGAAGGTGACCATGTACCGGTCGACGAGACCGAGTTCCTTCCCACCGACGCAATGGGCAGTGGTCAACACCACCTTCGGAGCGACCAGTGTCCCGGTGCAGGCGTCGGCGACCTTGCCCGCAGCGTCGAAGGCAGCGATGAACGCCACGTTGGGATGGCCGCCGTAGTCCTTGTTGCCTCCGACGATGGCACCGGCGTCGACCGGCATGAGCATGGCCGGCATCACCACCGCGACGGCGATACCCCATAGGCGTGAAACGCGGCGACCCACGACGGACTCCCCCTATCCGAGCACATGACTGCGCTCCCCAAGTGTTCGGAGCATTGCTCAGACATTCCTGTCGATTGGGCCTACCCGGTCATATCCGACAGGTCGCGGCGGGCAACAAACTCAGCCGCGGTGCGCCCCCTCGGCGAACTCTTCGATCATCTTCTTGCAGAAGGCGGGCAGGTCGTCGGGCTTGCGGCTCGACACGAGGCCATTGTCGACGTGGACCTGCTCGTCGACCCAGGTGCCACCGGCGTTGCGGATGTCGGTCTGGATGCTCGGCCACGAGGTGATGGTGCGACCCTTCAGGACGCCGGCCTCGACCAGTGTCCAGGGGCCGTGGCAGATGACCGCCACCGGCTTGCGGTCGGCGAACATCGCCTGGAGGAACGCGATGGCCGGCTTGTCCATGCGGAGCTGGTCGGGATTTGCCACTCCGCCGGGGAGCACCACACCGTCGAACTCGTCCGGATTGCACTCGGTCGTGGCCATGTCGACGCCGAACGTGTCGGCCTTGTCGAGGTGGTTGAACGCCTGAACCTTCTTGTTGCTATCGGGGGCGACCAGCATCGGCCGCCCGCCGGCCTCTTCCACGGCCCGCCAGGGCTCGGTGAGCTCGATCTGCTCGACACCCTCGTTAGCCACGAGGAAGGCGATGGTCTTGCCCTGCAGTGTGTCGGTCTTGGCCATGGTTCAGCTCCGTCGTGTCGGGTTACGGGTCTCCCCGACGCGCATACCCGCCAGAGCTAGAGACGGAACGTGCTGGCGATGGCGACGACCGGGTGGACGGGGGGACGGCCGCCGAGTGAGCCCATGAAGGGCCGGTCGGAGAAGTTGAAGGCGCCGCCGTCCTCACCGACCATGACGTAACCGTCGCCGTAGCGGACCATCCCGGTCACCGGCTTGTTGAGCGGTGCCTCGCCCATCGAGCCCCGGAACGGCGCGTCGAAGGCGAACACCCCGCCGTCGGAGGCCACCAGCCAGTAGCCGCGGCCGTCGCCGGTCGGCACCAGGCTGCGGACCGGGGCGTTGAGGCGGGTCCCACCCATCGAGCCGGCGAAGCGGGCGTCGCCGAAGCAGAAGATCCCGCCGTCCGACGCCACCAGGTAGTAGCCCTGGCCGCTCGGCGTCGCCACCGAGCCGACTACCGGCCCGTTGAGGCGAAGGTGCGAGACGTCGCCCAGGGTAGGAGCGTCGCCGAAGGCGACGGCGCGACCCCGGTTGGTGAAGATCCAGTAGCCCTGCCCGCTCGGCGTGCCCGACAGGCTGGTGGCGAGTTCGCCCGCCTGGAGTCGTCCCGTCAGATCGCCGGGCGCGGCGGCGTTCCCGAAAGCGCCGACGTACCCATCGTCCCAGAGGACCCAGTACCCCTGGCCGCTCGGCGTCGCTTCGATGTGAACCGCCCGGGCGGATCCTCGGGCTCCGCCGGTGGGCGGGAACGTGGGTGCACCGCCGAAGGCGTGGACCTTGCCGTCCGACTCGAGGATCCAGTAGCCCACCGGGGCGAGGGCGAAGTTGGGCCCTTTGCCATTCCCCGGTGTCGGGTCGGGCAGCGGGGGAAATCCGGGCGGGCCCGGGGTCTCGCTCGGCGGCGCCGGCGGCGGGCAGGACGTCGCCGGCCCCGGGCCGTCAGGGGTGACCATTCTCATCCCGGGGTAGCCCGGTTCGCCGATCCCCCGCACGGTCATGGCCGCCACGTAGAAGCTGTACTTGGCGTTCGGGAGCAGGCATCGCACGGTGATCGACGTCGCCGGGGCGGGCACCACGTATTTGCGGGACTCGGACTCGTAGACGAACACCTTGTGCCCGATGATCGGGTGGCCGTGGCCGTTGGCGGACTGGTCCCAGCTGACGGTGGCCGTCCCGTCGGGCCCGGCCACGACCGTGAGGCCCCCCGGCGGGTCGGGACGGGCCAGGCCGTACCCCTGCGCCAGCGCCACGACGGCGGCGCCGCCCGGGTGCAGCCGGATCCCTGAGAACCGCAGCGCCGTCCTGTAGTCGAGGGTGCCGGACACGGTGGCGCCACCCGGCCAGGTCACGACGCTCTGCGAGTCCCGCTCGCCGAAGGCGCTGAACCACCAGGAGGCGCCGGCCGCAATCCCCGGGGCGAGGTCGAAGGCGCCCGACGCTGTCTTCGAGCGCAACCCCACCTCGCCCTCGATGGGCGCGCCGTCGGCGCCGACGAACCGGACCTGTGCCCTCGAGGAGTCGGGATAGTTGAGGTCGAGCGTGCGGTCACCGGTGATGTCGAACACCGACGATTCGCTCTCGACGTCCGAGTGGTCGTCGGACTCGCCGCCGTCTTCCCACTCGTAGGTGTCGGAGACCACGCGGTAGGCCCCCGGGGCGACGTGGACCCGGTACGTGCCGTCCGCGGCGACGGCGATGGGCACCCGGACGTCGCCGTCTTTGGACACCAGGGCGATTCTCTCGTCGGGCTGGCCGGGAAGGCTCCCGGTCCGGATCGTGCCGGTGACCACGGCACCGCGCTTCAGGTTGACATCAGACGTCGTCGCACCGGCCGGCACCGTGAACTTGCCATCGACTCCGCGATCGGTCGGAGCCTCGATCTGCAGGGAGGGCGGAGGGCCGGGAAGCGTCCGGAGGCTGACGACGCCGTCGGCGCCGGTCATCCGAATGGATTCGAGGGTGCCGCTCGCCCGGATACCCGGCGCGATCTCGACGTCTGTTGCGTCGGTCGACACCTTGCTCTGGGCCGTGACCTTGGCGCCGGCGACGGGTGCGCCCTGCGGGTCGAGCACCCGCACGGTGAGAGCGGGGCCGGCCGGGAACCGGAGGTCGATGTGGCGGGCCGCGTCGTGCCGGTATCCCTTGGAGAGGAGCTCATACCGGTCTCCGGACGGATCTCCCCCGGGGTCGTCGTCCAGGGAGCCGAACGTGGCGAAGAACCGGAGGTCGTACGTCCCGGGCGGGGCTTCGCGCGTGAAGTAGCCCGGCTGGCCGCTGGGCGTCGCGGCCCCTCGATCGACCGGTTCGCCGTCCGGGCCCAGCAGCCTCACGCCCATGTAGGGCCGGACGACGCCGTCAACGTCGGTGACCGTCCCCGACAGGCTGATGAGAAACGAAGGCGGCGGCGGCGGCGGGAGTGTCACGTCCACTGTCGTGGAGCGGCGACCGTCGATCCCGCGCTTCTCCGCCCTGGGCGAGCCCCCGGGCGCCCTCACCTCCACCACCAGGTTCGAGGTCGCCAGCGCCGACAGGCGGACACGGCCGTCGGCATCGGTCCGCCCGGACCTGGACCAGCCCTTGCCCTGCTTTCCCGCCAGGACTTCGGGGGAAGCGGTGCCCTCCTCGGCCGGACCGACATCCACCCAGGCCCCGGCGACCGGATTGCCGGAGCTGTCGCGCACCGTCACGTCGTGGGTCACGAGGGCGAGGGTGAGGTCGCCGATCCGGTCGCGGGTGAGGTCGAACTCGCCCACCCCGATGTTGGGGGGGCTCGTGAGGTCTCGCTGCGTCGGCGGCGGGCCGACCGACAGGTGGTAGACGCCTGAGGGAACGGCCAGGGCGAAGTACCCGGCGGGATCGGTTTCGGTCGACGTGTCCCCGCTCAGACTCAGTTCGGCGGCGAGCGGCGCTCCGCTCGTGTCGAGGACGCGGCCCCGGAACTGGACGAGCCCGCCCGGGCGCCCGACGATCACGACGTCGAGCGACGTGGCCGCCCCGACGGCGACGTTGGGCACCGTGACGTGGACCGGGGTGCCGGCCGAGTTGGCGTCGGCCCTCAGCGTGTATGTCCCGGGCGCCACGGCCAGCACGTAGCGACCGTCCTGACCGCCGACGCCGCCGGCAACCGTGGCCCCCGAGCTGTCGGTCAGCGACACACTCGCCCCCGGCAGCACGACACCGCTCTCGTTCACCACGACGCCCTGTAGCACACCGGTCGTCTCGGCCGCCTTCGCCGTACCACCGGGCACCACGAGGCCGAGCAGAGAGGTGGCCAACAGCGCCACGGCCAGCCGTCGGCGGGCGCGCCAATGGAATGAAGGAAAAGACAAGGGGACTCGCTCCCAATCGGGGTGAAGACTTTTGCGTGGATTCGCTCAGGTCTTCGCCCCGACCTGCCCATCGTCACATTTCGACCCTGTTGCGCCGCGCTCCCGCGGTGACCGCTTTGTCGGCTTTCGCGGGGTTTGGCAGCCGCCCGTACACTTCGGCGATGCGGCTCGGTGCGTCCCCCTACGCGTCCGACCGCGCCGCAACCCTCTCCTTCGCCGACGACCTCGTCGCCGCCGGCATCGACAGCCTGTGGTTGGGGGACGGGATCTTCCGTCGGCCCGACTTCGCCAGGTGGTGGGGAGGCCTCGAGGCGCTGACCGAGCTGGCATGGCTCGCCGGCCGTCATCCGTCGGCCCGGATCGGCGTCAGCGCCGCGGTGCTGCCCTTGCGGGACGTGGAGTGGCTGACCCGGCAGGCGGCCACGCTCGACCACCTGACCGAGGGCCGCTTCGTCCTCGCCGTCGCCGCCGGGTTCTGGGCCGACGAGCTTCGCCATAGGGGCGTCGACGCGGCCCGCCGGGGCGAGGAACTGCGCCGGCGGCTGGCCACCCTTCGGGAGCTGCTGGCCGACGGCCCGCTCTCGCCCGGGCCGCTCACCCCCGGGGGCCCGCCGATCTGGCTGGCCGGTCGCACCCCGACGATGCGTCTCGCCCTCGAGCTGGATCTGCCTTACCAGGCGTCACGGGCCCTCCCCGACGAGTTGGCTCCTCTGGCGGCCCGCTGGTTCGACGCCGGCGGCGGCCTGCTGGCCCACCGCATCTTCATCGAAACCGGCGACGACGTCCCCGACGGCGTCCAGTTCCCCCGGCACGTGCTGTCAGGCCCGGCCGCGGCGCTGGCCGACGGCCTCGCCCGCTACCGCGAGCTGGGCGTCGGCGACTGCTCGATGATCCTGGGCCACGACGACACGAGCGCCCGCCACACCCTCGACGTGCTCGCCACCAAGGTCCTCCCCGACCTGGGCCGGTGAACGAACCGAACGCAGCCTGACTACCAGAACTTCCCATATTCAGGCTTGTGCCGAAGCTGCCGATAAGTGGACCGATCGTGCGCTTCCGTGGCAGAGGGCTCCGGGTCGCCGCTTTACCCGGAGGTTGCCATCGTGAATGTCCGCATCGCGGTTGTCGTTCTCGCCACCATTTCGGTCCTCGGCGCGTGTGGGGGCGGGGAGAAGAAGTCGGGCGGGACCGTGAAGCCGGCCGACGCGTCGAGCAGCTCGACGGCTCCGACCACCGCCACCACGGTTGCTCCCGTGTCGACAACCAGCGCGCCGTCGACCACCGCCACCACGGCGAAGGCGACGACGACCACGACTGCGAAGCCGACAACGACGACCACCCGGCCGGCGACGACCACCACGGCGCCGGTGTCAGTCTCCTACGCCAACTGCGATGCCGTCCGGGCCGCCGGCAAGGCGCCGCTGTACACGGGCGACCCCGGCTACAGCACGAAGCTCGACCGGGATAAAGACGGCGTCGCCTGCGAGTAGGCAGCTTCCGGGTCACACAGGCTTCCTACCTCACGATCATGACTCGTCTCTGGGAACGTTTTCGGGCCCTGCCGCGCTGGACGCAGATCCTCATCTGGGTCGTCTTCTGGCCTGTCCCCCTCGGCCTGTGGGCGGCGGCCAGGCCGAAGGCGGCACGGACCGGACCGGCCGTCCTGGCCGCAGTCTCGGCCGTGGTGTGGATCGCCGTCCTCGTCTCAGCTTCGTCGACACCGGACGGGCCCGGGCAGGTGAGCACCGGCGGCCGGACGGCTATGCCGCCGGCCGAGTCCTCGTCGACGACGAGCTCGCTTCCGGCTCCTGAAGCACCCACGACCACGGCCAGTACCGCCGCGCCCACCCCGATAATCGGGTCGCATACCCCGGGATCAGGCCCGGCCAAGGCCGTCACGACCACGACGACCGCGAAGCCCAGAGCCACGACCACGACGACGAAGCCACCGTCTTCGGGTGACCCGACCGCGGTTCTCGCCGGACTGCGTATCGCACCGGAGGGAGCGAGGACCGGCTACGACCGAGACCTGTTCACCCACTGGGTCGACGCCGACGGCGACCGCTGCGACACCCGGGAAGAAGTCCTCATCGCCGAGTCCCTCAGCCAAGCGCAAGTCGACCCCTCCGGCTGCAAAGTGATCGCCGGCGACTGGTTCAGCGCCTACGACGGCCTGACGTTCTCTGACCCTTCGGAACTCGACATCGACCACATGGTGGCCCTCGCCGAGGCGTGGGATTCCGGGGCGGCCGGCTGGGACGCCGCCCGGCGCCGGGCCTTCGCCAACGACCTCGACCACCCGGAGGCGCTCCGGGCGGTGAGCGCCTCGTCGAACCGCTCCAAGAGCGACCTCGACCCCGGCCAGTGGAAGCCGACCCGGGACGCCGCCTGGTGCGACTACGCCAACGACTGGGTGACGGTGAAGAAGGCGTGGGACCTGACCGCTGACCAGAACGAGGTCGACGACCTCAAGGTGATGCTGCGGACCTGCACCGGCTCGTCGCCGGCCACGACGCCGACGGTCCCCCCGACCACCACGACGACCAGCACCCCCCCGTTGAGCGGCGGGACGGTGGCGGTCACCGCCCTCGGCTGCGAGGGTGAGGCGGTCACCGTCGGCAACGGTGGGTCATCACCCGCCGACCTGACCGGCTGGTCGATCCACGACGATGGTGCCAACTTCACCTACGGGTTCCCGGCCGGGTACACCCTCGCCCCCGGAGCGTCGGTGACGATCCGAAGTGGCGGCCCGTCCGGCTCGGGTGAGCTGAGCTGGACGAGCCGGAGCGTGTGGAACAACAGCGGGGACACCGCACACCTGGTCAACGCCGGAGGAACGGTCGTCTCGACGCGGTCTTGCTGAAGAGCCCCGAGGCCCCGCTCGCGCCGCGAAGCACCAACCTCTGCCTCGATCATGATTCTGATGGTTCGACGCCGTCCCCGACCGACCGAAACTTGACCTGACTGCCCGGCAGCTGAGAGACGCCGAACCCCCCGGAAGGAAATCTCCCGCCGTGCCCTGACGGGTCTCCTCTGATCGAACCGCCTGTCCCGCCGGCTCCGACTGCCCAAACCAAGCCGCCGTCGCGCCGCCCGTTCAGCAGGAAGACCGTCGTCGGGGCCCTACAGCCCCGTCTGACCGGCGAAGGCGCTAACCGGCCCGGCGCAGATCCGTGACGGTCTCGCAGAGGGTGCGAGCGGCCCGCAGGGCGACGGGCTCCTCGACGTCGACCAGGCTCAGGACCTCCTCGCGCCAGTCGGAGTAGCTCAGGTCGGGGGCCAGGTCGGCGAAGGCCGCCCAGTTCCCCGGCGTGGCCGGCAGCTCGGCGACCTCCCGGCTCCGGCCCACGAACTCGATGTCGATGGTGGACAGGCCGGCGGAGCGTAGAACGGCCGCGATCTGGTCGAGTGCCTCGTGGTCGCCTTCGACGTACACCTTGGCCATGTCTCCTGCTACCTCCGTCGTCTGGCTGAACGCCGGTTGCTTCGCAGTGCGGAAGGGGGGAAACCGCACTGCGAAGCCCGGCACCGTCCCACCGAGCGTTGCCCGGTGGGAGGGAGGTCCACTGGGCTGCAACGGCTGACATCACGGTACGAGGCGTGTGTTTCGAGAGTGCGACGCCCGCGTCACGGCCCGTGAAACACCGGCCGGGATTGCAGGGTTACGTGGCGAGACGCTCTCGACCTTGGCGTCGCCGGCTCCGGTCACGATGGATCGAGTGCCGAGCGGCTCGCGCACGAATCGGCTCGAATCCCTCGGAAGCTTCGACACCAAGGCCGACGCCGACCGCGCTGTCGCCATCGCGATCACGGATGGCCTGCGGGGCCAGTGGGCCAGCCCGGCGCTCGGCCGCCGCCGGCTGTCCGACCGGGTCACGTCCGTCTCGGTCGTCGTCGACCGCTACGGCCATCTCTTCCCCGGGCACGAGGCGACGGTCATGGAACGCCTCGAGAAGGAGCCCCGACCGAAATCCGGGCTGACCTGCGCTTTTACGTGTGGGCGGTAGAGGATTTGAACCTCTGACCCCCTCCGCGTCAAGGAGGATCGGGCCCTAAGCGCTGAAACACATTCATGGTATTCGGGCAGGTCAGAGTCGATTTCGGCTGTCCGCCACTGACCGCCAGACCCCCTCTTTGCCACCTCGTTGTGGCACGTTCGTGGCACGAGCAGCGTTGCGCCCGCGCCCCTTCTTGCGGTTGGCCCTAGCGACTCGATTTAGCCGGTGGGTCGCTCACCCCAGACGGTCACGGGAACAGCGGTGCGAGTCGATAGGCCTCGCCCAGCAGGCGGGCGAACTCTGTCCAGGGGCTGGCTGATGTCGCCGGGCCGGCGGGGGGAGGTCCGGGGTCCGGCGCCGCTCCCTGAAGCTCGGCCTCGGAGGAGAGGGTTTCAATCTTCATCGCTTACTCCATTCGCATGAGGCTGGAGGGCTGGATTCGTTCGCCCAAGCCAGGGGCCATCTCGGCGTGGAAGGCGTAGAGCTCTTCGGTGTAGCGAGGGGCGCCCCAGGAGGCGGAGACGCCCCCGTCGACAACGAGTACGTGGCCGTTCACGTAGCTCGAGGCGTCTGAGGCCAGGAAGAGGAGGGCGCCGACGAGCTCGTCGGGGTCGCCGAATCTGCCCATGGGCTGGAGGGCGAGCTCGTTGCGCCCGAAGGCGTGGGGGGCGAGGAATGGGTCGGCCGTCTCGCTCGGGAACCAGCCCGGGGCGATGGCGTTCACCCGCACGCCCCGGTCGGCCCACATGCCGGCCAGGTTCTTCGTGAGGCTCACCACCGCCGCCTTGGAGGCCGCGTAGCCGACGGGGATGCCGGGGTGGCCGCCGAGGGCGCCGATCGAGGCGATGTTGACGATGGAGCCGCCCCGCCCGTCCGCCAACATGCGGGCCCCGACGGCCCGGCATCCATACCAGGTGCCGAGCAGGTTGACCCGCAGCACCTGTTCGACGGCGGCGTGGGGCAGGCGCTCCGGCATCGGGCCCGCGTCGGCGGTGATCCCGGCGTTGTTGACGAGGACGTCGACGCGCCCGAATTCGGCCCAGGCCCGCTCGATGAGCTCCTCCACCTGTTCGGGATCGGCAACGTCGCACACGACCGGCAGCGCCATCCCCCCGGACTCCTCGACCTCGGTGGCCAGCGTCCGGAGGCGGTCGCCCCGCCGGGCCGCGAGGACAACCCGGGCCCCGGCCTGGGCCAGCGCTCGGGCGAGAGTCAGCCCAATTCCGGACGACGCACCGGTGACCACCGCCGTTTTCCCCCGGACGCTGAATCGCTCCTCGCTGCTCGTGAACATCCCCGCCTCCTCGGTTTTTCAGCGAGGTTGGGGCCCGCCGATTACCGGCCGATGACCACCCGATAACTGCCCTGATCAGAAGGGGATGACGGCTGGAGGGCCGCTCCGTAGCCTGAGGGGCACCGTGGGACGGGCGGGAGAGGCGGGCATGGACTTCCACATCCTGGGTCCGTTGGAGGTGATTCACGACGGCCGCAGCGTGACGCTGCGGGGCAGCCGCGAACGCGCCGTGCTGGCTGTGCTCCTCTCCGACGCCAACCACGTCGTCTCGGTCGACCGGATCGCCGAGGACCTCTGGGCGGGAACCCCGCCCGAAGGGGCGGTGCCGGCGGTGCGGGTCTTCGTCTCCCGGCTGCGCAAGACGCTCCGTGCGGTCGTCGGCACCGACGTGATCGTCACCGAGCCACCGGGCTATGTCGCCCGCATCGCCCCCGAGGCTCTCGACGCCGCCCGTTTCGAGGCCGGCCTGACCGAAGGACGGGAGCACGCCCAGCGGGCCGACCACGCCCGGGCGGCCCGCGTCCTCGCCGAAGCCCTGGCCCTGTGGCGCGGCCCCGCTCTCGTTGACGTCGCCGAAGGGCCCGTCGTCCGGGCGGAGGCCGCGCGCCTCGACGAGGTCCGCATGACGGCGTTGGAGGAGCGCCTCGACGCCGACCTGGCCTGCGGACGCCACGCCGAAGTCGTGGCCGAACTGGAGGCGCTGACCCGGGCCCATCCGCTTCGGGAACGGCTGTGGGCGCAACGCATGGTGGCGCTGTACCGCTCCGGCCGCCAGGCCGACGCGCTGCGCGCCTACCAGGAAGTCCGCCAGATCCTCGGCCAGGAGCTGGGCCTCGAACCCGGGCTGGCGCTCTCCCGGCTGGAAGGGGCCATCCTCCGTCACGAGGCCCACCTCGACCTGCCGCCCCCGTCGGACGGGCACAGCGCACCGGCGCCGGTCACGTTCCTGTTCAGCGACATCGAGGCCAGCACCCGCCGCTGGGAAGGCGATCCCGCCGGCATGGCCAAAGACCTCGCCCTCCACGACGAGCTGCTCCGGGCTGCCTTCGAGGACGCCTCGGCGGCGAGGTCTTCAGCCACACCGGGGACGGGCTGTGCGCCGCCTTCGCCGACCGCGGCTGCCGCCTTCGGCGGCCGCCGTGGCCGGCCAGCAGGCGCTCGGGGCAGCGAACTGGTCCGGGCCCGACCCGATCCTGGTGCGCATGGCGATCCACACCGGCGCGGCCGAGCGCCGGGCGGGCAACTACTTCGGCCCGCCGCTCAACCGCGCCGCCCGTCTGCTGGCGGTTGGCGCTGGCGGCCAGGTGCTCTGCTCGCAGGCGGCCGCCGACCTGGTCGGCAGCGACCTCGCTCCGGCGCTGAGCCTGCTCGACCTCGGCGAGCACCGGCTGGCCGACCTCGCCCGGCCGGAACGGGTATTCCAGATGAACGGACCCCGGGCTGCCGACGACGTTCCCCCCCCTGCGCTCCCAGGGCACGCGGTCCGGCACAACCTCCCGACAGCGCTCACCGCCTTCGTCGGTCGGGCTGCCGAGCTCGACGACGTGCGACGGCTCCTCGACCGGCGCTCGCCTGGTCACCCTCACCGGCGTCGGCGGCGCCGGGAAGACCCGCCTGGCCCTGGAGGCGGCGCGCCGCCGCCCTCGACCGCTACCCGGACGGCGTCTGGCTCGTCGAGCTGGCCGCCGCTGCGCGACGCCGCCGCTGGTCGCGCCGCACTGTCGCCGTGCCCTCGGCAGCTCTCGGGCACCGGGCTGGACGGGCCCGACGGCGTCCTGGAGCACGCTGTGCGCCTATCTGCGCTCGAAGCGGGCGCCTGCTGGTCCTCGACAACTGCGAGCACCTGATCGACGCGGCGCGCCGCCTGGCCAGCACGCCCTGCTGGCGCGGCTGCCCCGACCTCACCGTGCTGGCCACCAGCCGGGAGGCGCTCGGGCCTGCCGGGCGAGATGGCCTGGCGGGTGCCACCGCTGTCCCTGCCCCCGCGACGCCGGCCGGCGCGTGGCCGATCTCGCCGGGTCCGACGCGGTGGCGCTGTTCTGCGAGCGGGCGCGGGCGGCCCGACCCGGCTTCGAGCTGACCCGGCGGAACGCCGCCGCCGTGGCCCAGATCTGCCGCCGCCTCGACGGCATCCCCCTGGCCCTCGAGCTGGCCGCCGCCCGGATGCGGGTCCTGGGCGCCGAACGAGGTGGCGCGCCCGGCTCGACGACCGCTTCCGGCTCCTCACCGGCGGGGCCCGCACCGCCGTCTCCCGGCACCAGACCCTGCGGGCCGCGATCGACTGGAGCTACGAGCTGCTCGCCGCCGACGAGCAGGCCGTCCTCCGCCGCCTGGCGGTGTTCCCGGCCAGCTTCGACATCGACGCGGCCGAAGCGGTGTGGTGCAGGCAGCCGGGGTCGGCCGTCGACGGCGTCGAGCCTCCTCTCCCGGCTGGTGGACAAGTCGCTGGTGGTCGTCGTCGACGAAGACGACGACGTGCCGCTACCGCCTGCTGGAGACCGGTCCGGCAGTACGCCGGCGAGAAGCTGGCGGCCGAGGGCGAGGCGGCCGAGGCGACCCGCCGCCATCACGACCACTACCTGGCCGTGGTCGGCGAATGGCGCACCCTGGTGACGGCCGAGTTCAACTGGCCGCTCCGGCTCGTGGCTTCGGAGCAGGAGAACCTCCGCGCTGCGCTCGAATGGGCGTGGCGCGAGGGCGACTTCGCCGCCGCCCTGAGCCTCATATCCGCCCAGTCGATGTTCTGGTTGTGGGGCGGTCATTTCGAAGGGTGCGACTGGACAGAACGCGTTGTGGCCGAAGCCAAACGGCTCGGCGTCCCGGTGCCATGGGTCATACTCGCCGCCCTCGGCATGCTGCTGCAGACGTTCGGTCGGGCCGGTCCCGAGACCAGTGAGGCGCTGTTCGAGGAGTCCGTGCGGGTGGCCGCCGCCCACGACGACCCGACCGCACTGGCCTTGGCCCGCTGGAACCTCGGCGCCTTCCTGCTCACACTCGGCCGGGTGAGCGTGGCCCGGTCCCTGATCGAGGAGGCCGCCGCCGAGTTCGAACGGACTGGCGACCCCGACGGCATCGGCTGGTGTCACCAGGACCTGGGCTGGGTGGCCGTAGCCGAGGGAGACTTCGACCGGGCGCAACGACACTTCGAGCGGATCATCGAGTTCGCCCGACAGGGCCGCCTCTGGGAGTGGCTCACACCCCATGTCCTGGCCGGGGCGGCCCCGCTCGTCGCCCTCTCTGATCCCGACCGGGGCCAGGTGCTGGCCGAGGAGGGTGTTCGCAGCGCCCGCTCGCTGCCGGGACGGATGATCTTGGCGATGGCGCTCGCCCGCGCCGCCGAGGCCGACGTCGTCGTCGGGAACCAGCGCCACGCCGCTCGGACGCTGGCCGAGCTGCTGGCCCTCCTGCGCGACCTCCAGGCCCGGCGCTGGATGGCCGACGCCCTGGAGATCGCCGCCGTCGTGGCCTTCGAGGACCACGCCGGCGAGCCGACGGCCCGCCTGCTCGGGGCGGCGACGGCGTTGCGGGAAGCGCTGGGCGAGACCCTCGGCGGCGTGCGGGTGGTGGCGGCAGAGGTGCGCCGGTGCCGAGCGGAGGCCGAGGAACTGCTCGGCTCGAAGCGCTTCGCCGAACAAGTGGCCTACGGCCGGGCCGCTTCGACCGACACGGCGATCGCCGAAGCCCTCGCCGGCCTGTCGGGTGGCTGGTCATCGTGGAACGGCAAGGAGGACACGTGAACTACGACGATGCGGTGACGGGCCTCTTCCACCTCATGCCCGACGACGCCCCGCCGCCCGCCTCCCACCGTGGATGCCAGCCCGGCCCGGCGCCTCCGCGACGCCATGGAACCCATCGGCCAGCACACCGTCTGGTCCCGCCACGTCGTCGACGCCCTGGCCGACGTCGGGCTGGAGTTCCTCCCCGGCCTGGTCTGGGGCCGGGCCGCCGCCCTCGGTGACCCGCCGGCGGCGGTCGTGCTGGCCACTTTCGGCACCTGGGAACCGCAGCTGCTCACCGCGCTCCACGAGGCGGGGCGGAAGGCCTGCGGGCGGGACCGCCTGCTCGCCGCCCGCCAGTCGTCGGTGATCGAGAGCCTCACAAAGGTGCTCGGCGTCGCCGACGAGGAGGTTGCTCCGGTCGCCGACGCCCTCCGGCAGGCGGTCGACGCCGTCGATGGCACCTGCCGACCCCTCTTCTCCGGGATCCGGGCTCTCGTATGGCCTAAGGAGCCGATCGGCGTGCTGTGGCGGTCGTGCGAGGCGCTGCGGGAGCGTCGGGGCGACGGTCACCTCGCCGTCTACACCATCGCCGGGCTGAAGCCACTGGAGATGCACACGTTGCTGGAACTCTGGCTGGGCACGCCCCTCGGCTCCCACTCCGGCATCTACGGGTGGTCGCCCGGCGACATCGCTGACTGCGTCGCCGGGCTGGAGGCAAAGGGTCTGGTCGCCGACGAACAGCTCACCGCTCGGGGCCTCGAGGTCCGCGAAACCATCGAGGCGCAAACGGATGCGCTCGAGGAACCCGTCGTCGCCGCTCTCGGCGCCGCCATCAACGAGGTCATCGAGAAGTTGAACACTTGGTCGTCAGCCTGCGTCGCTGCTGGAACCTACCCGCCCGATCAGTACCGCCGCGCCGGCGCCTAAGCTAAGGCCGAGGACGGGCAGAAGGATTCGGCCGGGCCCAGACTAATCCTCGGCGCAGACCGGTCGTTGGCGACGCAGCGCATGGTGGCGGTTATGGGTGGTTCGAGCGGCCTCGGGCCCGCTTACGTAGCCGGCAGTTCCCGATCGACGAGTATGGGTGGCTCGTAGTAGGCATGCGATGCTGGGGCGCAGCCGAGAGCGGGGGTGTGCTCATGGAGCCCAAGGAAATGGAGCGCCTCTGGTCCGAACACCTCGAAGGAGAGTTCGGAACCAAGGATGTGGAGGGCACGCTCGCCACCATGGTCGATGACGCGTACATCAAGCACATGCCCGTGAACACCGGCGGCCGGGGCAAGGAAGAACTGCGCGCTTTCTATCGTGACGTCTTCATCCCTTCATGGCCCGACGATCAGCAGATGCTGCCGGTGAACCGCGTCGTCGGAGACAACCAGCTCGTCGACGAACTCCACGCCAGCTTCACCCACACAAAACAGATGGACTGGTTTCTGCCCGGCCTTTCGCCGACGAACCGGAAGGTAGAGGTCGACTTTGTTGTCGTCGTCCAGTTCCGAGACGACCGCATCGCCTGCGAGCGGATCTATTGGGACCATGCGACCGTGTTGAGGCAAGTCGACTTGCTCTGAGTCCAGAAGCGAAGGGCGAGCGCTCGGCGCACATAGCGACGAATCGGTCCCGCCAGGTAACCAGTGGAACCACCCATAACATCGAGCGACGATCAGTCGGCCCGGGTCGACTTGGCTGGCGCGAACGTGCCTCGTTATAGGTCGGGTTCTTGGCGTCCGACCGCCGCCGCCGAACCGCTCGGTATCAGCGAATGCGGGCCGATTACCTCGCCGGGTAGCCGGGGTCTCCTACGAACGCCCGGCTCAGGACGCCTTGGCCGGATAGTCCTGCAGTGCATCTTCTGGAATGTGGGCGATGCCGCGGACCATGATGAAGCGGATCCGGCGCTCTACGACGGCCTCGACGATTTCCCGGGTCGGGACGCCGATGCGACGAGCGGCCTCCGCCATCGTCAGGGCCCCAAGAGCATGAGCCTCATGGGCCGCCGTCTCGTCAGGCATCTGCTCCTCCTGCGTCGCCTATCTCCAGCTTACGGTGGAGGAGCTCGATCTGGTGTTCGAGGACCATCACGAGGGCCAGGGCCCCGGCGTCGAGCGCGGTCAGCTGGGCATCCTCCAGGACGGCGAGAAGGTCGATCGCCTCGTCGAGGTCGTACCAGATCTGCCTCGGCGGCTCTCTTCTCTCGTCCATGGGGTTCCGAGCCTCGCAGATTGCGCCCCGGTCTTGTGGGATGGGCCCAGCGCTAGGAAGGGCGCTGCGCCGGGAACACGGCGAATACCTTGAGCAGCCCAAGGGCTGCCAACTGCGAACCAACCGGCCGCTCGCCGCCCGAGGTCGTCCTGTCGGGCTCGTCCCACTGGCCGGACAAGGCACGGGCCCTCACGGGCCGAAGTCCGGCCCGTCGAGGCCGTGGCCAGGAAGAGTGGGATGCGGTACGTCGGGTCCGTTGCGGAAACGGGCGGGGCCGAGGGCGTCTTCGAGGCGGCGTTGGAGGCCGGATCCGCTGCCGCGACTCCAGAGGTTGACGGTGCGCAGGTCGATGTCGAAGTCGCCGAGATCGTATTCACGCTGCCGGTCGGGCTGGATCTGCTCGGGAGGGGCGGGGTCGTCGTGATCGACGTCTCGGCTGAGACGGGAACGGAGATCGGCTTCCCAGTCGAGTTCGGCGGTGTGCTCGGACGTCCAGTCCTTCCGCCGGGAGACGGCCGCCTCCACCTCGGGGATGCGCTCGATGTTCCGTTGGGCGTCGGCGAGCCGCCGTTCGCTGCGTCGCAGGTCGGCGGATTGGGCGTTGCGTTGGTGCTGGAGTTCGATGAGGCGGCTTCTCCGCGCTTGAATTCCCAGCGTCAGCCTGTCGACGGCTTCGTGATCGGGCCGTCGGAAGAAGCGTCGTCGCATCAAGGTTTCGAGCCGGGCTCCGGCGGCCGCCAGGTCCTGGCGGGTCGCGGCAATGGCCTGCTCCGTCCCGTCGAGTTGTTCCTTCTTCACGGCTGCGATGCCTTCGAGGATCGGAAGATCGTCCCGGAGCTTCTCGAGGCGGCGGAGTTCGGGGAGCCGGTTCGGGCCGGCGCCGACCTCGATGAAGGTCCGGGCTTGTTCCCAGAGCCGGCGCAGGACGACGGGATCTTCGCTGTCGGCGAGTTCTCTCCGGAGTTTCTCGGTGGCGGACGTCTCCGCCGACGAGCGCCTCATCACCTTGGCGAGGACCTCCGTGGGCTCATCCGGGCGATGACCGCCGTGGCCCGTAGTGGCGGCGTCGGTGATGACACAGACCCGGTTCTCGAACCGGCCTCGTGTCATTCCGACGTAGAGGTGCTCAGCGGTGGTGGCTGAGTCGGCTAGGAGGACGGCCCGGTCGACCGTGACGCCCTGGGCCTTATGGACCGTGAGGGCGTAGGCCAGCGTGACGTGCTCGGCCGTGTAGTCCGCCGGAAGGACGACCCGGCCTGCGCCGTCGAGGCGCGAGACGACCAGGGCACCGTCGTCCCGGCGGGCGTCGACGTGCCAGCGGTCGCCGTTGCGAACCCAGAGGCCGTCGGTGGTGATGAACCGACGGTCGTTGCGGGTGGTGACGATCTCATCCCCCTGGCCGACGGTCTGGACTCCAACCGTGATCCCGCCCGCTTCCACCTCACCGGCGGCAACCAGCTCGGCCCGGGCCCGCAGCGCCAGGGCGTCGACCGTGGCGTGATCCGGGGCGAGGACCACGATGGACTCTCCGGCGGCCCGAGCGGCCCGCCAGGCGCCGAAGGCATTCTCGAGCATCGCCTCCCTGGTCCCGCCGCGAATGCGGTCGTGGGCGTCATAGTCGCCGAGGACCGACTCGTCCCCGTTGCGGAGCCCCAGGCTGGCCGCGGCCTCCCACCCGGACGCGAACCGGTGGATGTTGTGGAGCTCGGCAGCGCGACTGTCGGTGACGAGAAGGCGGAAGAGGCCACCAGCCTCGACCGCGCCGAGTTGGCGGTGATCGCCGACGAGCACGAGCTTGGCGTCTGCCGCCTCGACGGCTTCGACTAGGCCGGCGAGATCCGCGGTGGAAACCATGGCGGCCTCGTCGACGACGACGGCTTCACCCGGGCGGAGTCCGCCTGACGCGTCGCTCCCCCGCATCCGGTCGTAGAGGAACTTCGCCACCGTGTCCGAGGCGATGCCGGTCTCCTGGGCCAGTACGCCGGCCGCCACCGCCGAGACGGCGAGTCCCCGGACGGGCACGCCGTTCGCAGCCCAGACGTCCCGGGCGGCGGCGACGAGGCGCGTCTTGCCCGCCCCGGCAGGCCCGACGATGCAGACGATCCGCTCGCCGCCCTCGCAGACGCGCCGCAGCGCAACGGTCTGGTCGGGTGCAAGGCCGTGAGCCCGGGCGATCGCCCGAACCTGAGCGGTCCCCGCCGTAGCCACAGCCGCGTTCGCGGCCCCGCACGACAGCATCGAGGACCGTCGCCTCCCGGGCCAGGGTCTGCCGGGTGGTAAAGCGGGTAGCGCCATGGCGCTCGTGCCCGGCGAGTCCGTCCCGGCGGCGCAGTCCCGCCGGGACGTCTGCAGACAGCGGCGAGGCCAGCGTGATGATCTCTGGGTTGGAGAGCACAGCCGAGCACGTTTCCTCGATCCAGGCTCGGCCGGCCTCTGCGCTCTCGCCAAGGCCTGGCGGTAGGCACCGGGCGGCGGCCTTGGCGACTTCGGCCCGACTCCAGGTCGAGCGCCCTTCGCTGAGCTCGGCCACGATGTCGGCGACAACGCCCGGGTCTGCCGGACCGATCGACATGGGCGAGGCGCCGTGCTCCCTGCCGAGGGTGTCCGAAAGCCACCGGCCGGGATCCCATCCGGCGGCGTCCGCTTCCGTCCGCCACCGTCCGCCGAGGGTCTCCTCGTCCTCGTGGGTCTTGTCCGGACGGGTCTCGTACGTGGCGCGCTGGAACTGGTCGGCGCGCTCGTCGTCTGTCAACGTCCGCCCGAGTCCGGCCTCGGCCGTGGCGATGCGCTGTGTCCCGCGTCGTTCCACATCATGGCGGCGCTTCGAGAATAGTTCGATCAGGGTGCGCGGGACTCCCTCCATGTCGGCCTGGCCGTTACGGTCCACCGGCTTCCAAGCGACGCCGAGTCGAGCTGACAGTTCAACTCGTAGCGCGGCGTTGTAGAGCATGCCGGAGGCCTTCTGAAAGGCGAATAATTCACGCCCGTCCAATGACCGCCATTGACCGTCAGTACAGCGGACCTTGTTGGCCACGAGGACATGCGAATGCATCTGGGGATCGCCGGCCCGCGAGGTCCGGTGCTTGAAGGCCGCGGCCACGAACCCCTCGGTGTCCACCTGGACGAAGCCACCCCGCCCGGTACGAGAGAACGCCGCATGCTCCTCCAGGAAGTTCAGTGCCGCGTGCACAGCAGCGTCATGCGCGGCGTTCACCTCCTGCGCCACCGATTCGCTGCCAAAGGCGCCGAGGAGGGACACCGACTTCGGCGGAGAGAACGACAGCGCGAATCCGGTCACCACTCTCCGCTTGGAGTCGTGGCGGTAAGGCAAGCCCAGCGGTACCCCGGTCACCGGGTGGCGGCCCTCGTCGAACAGAGGGGCGAGCTGGCCGTCCTCGACTGTCCCCGACAAGCCGAGCAGCGCCGCGCCGGAGCCGACCCACTGACCGGCCTCCTCACCGTGGCCGGCGTAGTAGTCGTCCACCGAGACCTCGTGGTCGTAGTACTCCCAGCTGCCCGACATCATCGGGACCAACCCGTTCAGAGTGTGCCCGCCCCCTTGCCGCACCCCCGGTGCAGGGGTGTCCTCTTTGACGGTCATGAAATCATGACTCAGGGCGACTGGATAGAGGCTTGGGAAGGTTATTTGGTAGTCGGTGATTTACGGATAATCAGTGGGAGTAGCGGTCGCGATTCAGTACTGAAGAGGCGTCACGGGCGTTGACGGACAGGTACGGCATATGCCGTAATCGTTCGTAGGAAGGGACTTCCGGCACGGCACCGGCGGGCCGAAGGACAGGCGCTGTATCCCTCGTGCCGACGAGCGCTTCGATGTCGGTCCGTCGTCGGCGCCCTGGGCGCCGGGCGTTACGTTGCGCCCGCCTCCCGTTCGGTCATGACGCCCGAGCGATCTGAGCGACCCGCTGGTGGGAGAGCCCAAGCAGTTCAGCCACGTCTCGGTAGCTCATCCCGGCAGCGGTGAGCGCTCGGACGGCGTCGTCCCGGCGCTGCCGGTCGGCTTCGGCATGTGCGATCGCAGCTCTTGCCTGGTTGACGGGTTTCGACAGATCACCGAGACGGATATCCCAGTCGATCTCGAACTGGTCGGGCTCAAGCTCGAACCAGAGCGCTACGACCTCGATGCCGTGACGCTTGGCCTCGGCCAAGGAACGACCGAACGTGTGCGCGCCCGACTCGCCGGCGACGTTCACCAGCCAAGCCTTGGAATCCTCGGGGTCCCGGCGGACAACGACCTTGAACCGACGGCCGGTCAGCATCCGGATGAGGGTCTGGCTCGTCATCTGCCTAATTTACTAGACGGGGCTCCAACACCCGGCGCCAAATTCGATTGCCCTGTCGCGAACCACCGTCCCGCGCGCCAGTCCTCTCGAGTGGAGGTGACTGGTGGGCGAAGGAAGAACGGCATCTGGGGCTGTTGAAGCTCTGCGGCTGGCATGGCCTCCAGGGGCCAATCTTGGGGCTCCGCGGAGAAGTTCTGGTCCGTTTCGGCTCCGGCGCCCAGTTCTATGGGTGGAGGTTCCTCGCGCCCGACCGGCGCCTTCCGGCAAGAAATTCGTGTGTCGCGTGTCGGAAACGGCCTCCTCGACGCGCATAGGTGCAAGTGAGAAAGGAGGTGTGCATGCCCAACCCGGACAACCTGAGCAGTCGTCGCCTGCCGCGGCTCCTCGACATCGCCGGCGTGGCCGAGCATCTCGCCGTGAGCGAGCGGCACGTCCGCCGGCTCGTCGCCGAGCGCCGCATCCCCTATGTGAAGTGGGGGCACCTGCTGCGTTTCGATCCCGACGAGATCGGCGAGTGGCTCGATGCCAGTCGGCGACGACCCGCCTGATCCTCAGACCCGAACCGAGCCGGCCGGGGTGGACGTTGTGCAGTCCACTCCGGCCAAGGCCGGTTGTCGCTCCCTGGCCTTAGAGTTGGTCCCACCGTCCGGCTGCGTTCTGGGAGCGCAGCTGGGTCCAAAACGGACCAGAGACTGATGGAGGTCTCACATGCCCACACGACGGCGGACCGCAGGAAGTGTCCGGCGCCTGCCCTCCGGGCGATGGCAGGCCCGGATTCGCGACCCCCGCACCAACCGGCTCGAGTCCCTGGGGAGCTTCGCCGCCAAAGCCGACGCAGACCGCGCCGTCGCCATCGCGATCACCGATGGCCTGCGCGGCCAGTGGGCCAGCCCGGCGCTCGGCCGCCGCCAGCTGTCCGACTGGGTCGACGAGTGGTGGGCGACGACGACCGACCTGGCGCCTACGACCCGGGTGCGCGACGAATGGCTCCTCCGAGGGCACATCCTCCCGGCCTTCGGCTCCGCCGCCATTGCCGACATCGGCCAGCTGGACGTCCGGTCCTGGGTCGCCGACCTCACAGCAGCCGGTCTCGCTCCCAACACGGTCCACAAGGCGTATCAGGTGCTCTCGAAGGCTCTCGCTGCCGCCGTCGACGCCGGGCTGCTCGCCATCTCGCCATGCCGCAACGTTCCGCTGCCGAAGGTGCAGCACAGGGAGATGCGATTCCTCTCCCCCGCCGACCTCGCGCAGCTCGCGTCCGTGATCAACCCTCGTTACCGGGCCCTGGTTCTCGTCGGCGGGTACGGCGGCCTCCGCATCGGCGAGATGGCCGGGCTGCGCCGCGGCCGGGTCGACGTGCTCCGCTCCCGCATTGATGTGGTCGAGAAGATGGTCGAAGTGCGGGGTGAGCTGATGGCTGGAGGGCCGAAGACCAGAGCTGGGCGGCGGCAGGTGCCGCTCCCCCGCCCGGTCGCCGGGGAGCTCGCCATCCACCTCGAGCGGTTTGTAGCGCCCGAACCCGACGCGCTCGTCTTCGCCGGCCCGGACGGGGGCGCGCTGCGGGCCCGGCAATGGCGGGCCCGGCACTGGGCGCCGGCAATCGTCGAGGCCCATCTGGCGCCCCTCCGGCCGCACGACCTGCGCCACACCGCGGTTGCCCTCTGGATCGCCCAGGGAGGCAGTCCCAAGCAGATCGCCACCTGGGCCGGGCACACGTCCGTCTCTGTCGTGCTCGACCGCTACGGCCATCTCTTCCCCGGGCACGAGGGGACAGTGATGGAGCGCCTCGAAGCGGGCTACACGGCCCCCGCGAAACCCTCCCAAGCCGAGGTGCGGAAGCTTCCCGGAGTGGCCTCCAGGAGCCCGGAATGACCGCTCGTGCCATTTCGTTGTGGCACGTTCGTGGCACGACAGCGTTCCGGACGCGAATCAGGGACACCCGAAAGTGCCCCTGACCTGCTCTTTTACCTGTGGGCGGTAGAGGATTTGAACCTCTGACCCCCTCCGCGTCAAGGAGGTGCTCTACCCCTGAGCTAACCGCCCGCTGGGAACGGCTCATCGTAGAGGACGCGGCACCGATCGGGCGCGATCCGGAATGGGGGTGGCCCCACCCCCATTCATGCCGGGTGGCGGGATGGTTGGCCACGCCCGGGTTGCCGCCTGGAAAGCCAGAAACATTAGTATCACTTGTTGTACAAGTGATACGTACGGGAGGTGGTTCGTGTCGGATGCCGACTCGGTCGGTCAGGCTCGGTGGCCCGCCGTGGGGTACGAGGAGTGGTCCTGGGAGAGCGATCCGACGCTACCGGCCTCCCGGGCCGCCCGGCGCCGCCAGCGGGGCCCGTATCGGGCGGCGGTCGTACCCGAGATCGCCACCCTGCCTCTGCCTCTGCCGCCGGAGACCGGCGCGCTGGTCGACGACGCCGCTGCCGAAGTCGCACGCTTCGACGCCGAGCTCGGGCATGAGATCGCTCCCTTCGCCGCGGTCCTCCTGCGTTCAGAGTCGGCCGCCTCATCGAAGATCGAGAACCTCACGGCGTCGGCCCGGGCGATCGCCGAGGCGGAGCTGCACGCCCACGCCGACCGCAACGCGTCCCTCATCGTCGCCAATGAGCGGGCGATGACGGCCGCTATCGCTTTGGCCGAGCGCCTCGACGCCGTCGCCGTCCTGGCCATGCATGCAGCCCTGCTCGAGCGGACGAACCCGGTCATCGCCGGTCGGTGGCGGACCGAACAGGTCTGGATCGGTGGTGACGACCTTGGCCCCCGCGGCGCCCTGTTCATCCCGCCCCACCACACCGGGGTGCCGGCGGCGATCGCTGATCTGGTGGACTTCATCGACCGGGACGACATCCCTGTCCTCGCCCACGCCGCGGTGGCCCACGCCCAGTTCGAGACGATCCACCCCTTCCCCGACGGCAACGGCCGCGTCGGACGGGCCCTGGTGCACGCCTACCTCCGGCACAAGGGCCTGACCCGGAACGTGACGGTCCCCGTGTCAGCCGGGCTCCTTACCGACACTGACGCTTACTTCGCCGCCCTCACCCGGTACCGGGACGGGGATCCAGTTCCGATCGTCGAGCAGTTCGCCCGGGCGGCGTTCGCCGCCATCGGCAACGGGCGCCGGCTCGTCGATGACCTGCGCGCCATCCGCCGGGGCTGGGACGACCACGTCCGAGCCCGCCGCGGGGCGAACGCCTGGCGGATCGCCGACCTGCTGCTCCGCCACCCGGTCGTCAACGCCCCGCTCGTCGCTTCCGAGCTCGGCATCGCCCCGCAGAACACCTACCGATCGCTCCGGCGGCTCGTGGACGCTGACGTGCTCGTCGAGTTCACCGACCGCAAGCGCAACCAGCTCTGGCGAACCCCCGAGGTGATCGACGCTCTCGATCGGTTCGCCGCCCGGGCAGGTCGTCGGGGTCGCCAGTCGTCGAGAGACTGATGAGGCCGAGCGCGATCGAGGGGGTGGGGGTGGCCCTACCCCCGAGATGCCGGGTGGCGGGATGGTGGGCTCAGCCCGAAATCCTTATCGTGATGAACGTGCCTCCTGCGACCGCCTCGCAGGAACGACTCACCGCCTCGACAGACGAGAGCACGCCGGACGGTCCCCAGCCCGCCCAACGAGCCCGTCGGAGGCGGTGAGGCGCGTCTGGGGCCAAAACGTCCGGACTGTCCGGAACGTCAGGCACTGTCCAAAGAGACCGATAAGAGAAGTTCAAGGTCACACGAAGAAATTGTGACGACCGGGCGTCATGATCCGAAGTGTCCAGCGTTGTTCTCGTTGGAGGGATAGGGCAGAACGCCCGGTCCCCCGAGCCTTCAAAATGCCCCTCAGGTGCCTTCGCTGGGGGCGAAGCCCTGGCGGATCGTGTTCTCGGTGATGACCCGGGGCTCCACGAACTGCAGCAGGTAGTCGGGCCCGCCGGCCTTGGAGCCCACGCCCGACATGCCGAAGCCGCCGAAGGGCTGGCGCCCGACCAGGGCGCCGGTGATGCCCCGGTTGATGTAGAGGTTTCCGGCCCGGAACTCCTCGGCGGCCCGGGCGATCCGGGCCGGTGAGCGGGAGAAGAGCCCGCCGGTGAGGGCGTAGTCGGTCGCGCCGGCCAGCGCCAGGGCCTCGTCGAAGCCGTCGGCCCGCAGGGCCACCAGCACCGGCCCGAAGATCTCCTCGGTGGCCACCCGGCAGCCCGGGATCGTCGGTCACCACCACCGTCGGCCCGACGTACCAGCCGCCGTCGGGCAGGTCGTTGCGCTGCGCCAGCGACCTCGCCCTCCACCCGGGCCGCCTCCTGGTAGCGGCGGACCCGCTTCCAGGCGTCCTCGTCGATGACCGGGCCCACCGACGTGCGCAGCTCCCGGGGGTGGCCGACACCAGCACGAGCTCCGTGGTCCCCGCCAGCCGGTCGACCAGCTCGTCGAAGATCGGGCCGAGACCGATCACCCGGGAGGCGGCCGAGCACTTCTGGCCGGCGTAGCCGAAGGCGCTGGCCACGATGGCGGGCACGGCCTGGTCGAGGTCGGCGTCGGTGTCGACCACGATGGCGTTCTTGCCGCCCATCTCGGCCACCACCCGCTTGACGTGGCCCTGGCCGGGTTGGTGGACGGCGGCCTGCTCGATGATCGACAGGCCCACCGCCACCGAGCCCGTGAACGTCACGAACGACACCTCGGGCCGGGCCACCAGCTCGGCGCCCACCTCCTCGCCCACCCCGGGCAGGAAGGCCAGCGCCCCGGGCGGCACCCCGGCCTCCAGCAGGATCTGCACCAGCCGGTAGGCGATGCCCGGCGTCTGCTCGGCCGGCTTGAACAGCACGGTGTTGCCCGTCACCAGCGCCGGCCGTCACCATCCCGCAGGGGATGGCCAGCGGGAAGTTCCAGGGGGCGATCACGACGCCCATCCCCCGGGGCTGATAGCGGTAGGTGTTGGTCTCACCCGGGGCCTGGAGGATCGGCACGCCGGCGCCGAGACGCAGCGCCTCCCGGCCGTAGTACTCGCAGAAGTCGATGGCCTCGGCCACGTCGCCGTCGGCCTCCTTGATCGGCTTGCCCGCCTCGAAGACCATGAGGGCGGCCAGCTCCGCCTTCCGGGCCCGCATGAGCGCCGCCGCCCGGAACAGCACGGCCGCCCGTCCGGAGAAGCCCGCGCGCGCGCCAGCTCCCGGCCCGCCGCCGACGCTGCGCCCACGGCGGCTTCGACCTCGGCGGAGCCGGCCCGGCCGCTGCGGCACACCACCGTCGAGTAGGCGCCCGGGTCGACCGAGACGATCTCGCTCCCGGGTGCGGACGGGCCTCCCGTCGATGAGCACCGGCGCCTCGAAGCCCAGCCGGGCCGGTGTGGCGCCCACCGCCGCCACCAGGCGGGCCCGGGGCCGTGATCCGGCGCAACTCGGCCGGCGGCTCGTTGACGAACGGCCCGGGGTCGGGCCGGGTCGGTCGGCGGGCCGCGGCGCCGCGTCCGGCCCGGCGTCGGGCAGGTCCCGCTCCTGACCTCCGGGGGGCGGAGCAGCTCGGCGAGCTCCCGGCCCTCGGCGAAGCGGTGCCGGAGGAACGACTCGTTGGAGGTGTTCTCCAGCAGCCGCCGAACCAGGTAGGCCATGCCCGGGACCAGCTCGCCGACCGGGGCGTAGATCCGCACCCGCTGCCCCAGGGCGCGGAGGGCGGCGTGGACGGGCTCGGCCATCCCGTAGAGCAGCTGGAGCTCGACCGCCCCGTCGGGCAGGCCCGCCGGCCCGGGCCGCGGCCAGCCCGTAGGCCAGGCTACCGCAGGTTGTGGCTGGCGAAGGCCGGCCGCACCACGCCGGCGTGCTCGACCAGGTAGCGGGCGCAGCGCTCGTAGTTGGCGTCGGTCTCGGCCTTTCCTCGAACACGGGCACGGGCCAGCCCTCGGCCTTGGCCACGACCGTCTCGTAGTCCCAGTAGGCGCCCTTCACCAGCCGGATCTGCAGGGGAACCTGCAGGGCCCGCCTGGACCAGGCCACCAGGTCGCGCAGATCGGCGTAGGAGTCCTTCCGGTAGGCCTGCACCACACAGCCCAGCTGCGGGCCCGCTGGGGAACTCGTCGCCCAGCGCCCGGAGCGAGCTCGAACGTCAGGTCCTTCACGTCGTCGTGCTCGGTGTCGATGTGGATCGTGGCCGGCACCTCGCGGGCCCGCAGCAGGATCGGCCGCAGCCGGCCCAGGGCCTCCTCGATGCCCTCGGCCCGGGTCAGGGGCGCCGAGCCGCGGCGCCAGCGCCGTCGCCTTCACCGAGATGTTGACCCGGGGCATCGGCCCCCACGGATCCGACTCCAGCAGCGGCTGCGCCGGCCACACCGCCGTGGCCATCGCCAGCCGTCTCCAGCACCTCGCCGACCCGCTCGGCGTAGCGGTCGGCCTCGGCCGAGGTCAGCGTCTTCTCCCCCAGCAGGTCGACGGTCGACGCCTCACCGGCCAACCACAGCGCCTCCAGCCGGGGCAGGGCCTCCGCGGCCGTCTCCCCGGCGATGAACTGCCGGGCCATGCGAGTGGATGTTGCGCCGGGCGGTGGCCGCCGACACGCCGGCGCCGAACGGCACCTTGCCGCCGAGACCCAGGCCCAGCCGCAACGGCGCCGGGGTGGTGTCACCCTCGAAATACTCCTGGAGGTGGCGCATGACGTCGTCGTCGTCGCGGCAGCCGGGGAAGACGTCGACGAAGCGGAAGAGCTGCGTCTTGAAGGCCCCGGGGGCCATGGACCACTCGAGGAGCTGCTCGCTCCACCACGAGCCCCGGAAGAGCCGGGCCTTGTCCTCCCCGCCCGCCTGGGCGATCTGGCGGGCCAGCGCCTGGACATCTCGCTCAGAGGGTGCCCTCATGCTCTAAGGAGGGTACCGTCAGTGCCAGGTTCTTCCGGCGGACGATCTGCGCGAATCGGGACGGCGGCCCCGCGTTTCTCACCGGTAACTTGGCTGGGTAGCATGACTGGACGGGCCCGGCCATACCGGACCAGCCGGGATCGAGCGGGGGGAGCTCACCCATCAGGCCCACGACGAGAAGATGGCGGCGCCGTGCCCCGGCATTGGTCGGGGTCACGATCCTGGCTGTCGTACCCCTGGGGACGGGTGCCGGCGCCGACCCTGACGGGGGGGTCGGGGGGGTCTCCCCCCAAGAAAAATTCGTGGCCGGAAGCGGCCGGGCGCGGGCCAACCTGTTCGAGATCATCCCGAGGACGGGCGGCCTCGAGATCCCGATCAACTTCGGGAAGGCGCTCGTCACGTACCAGGGCAACTCGGCCACGGCCACCAGCGGCGGGGTGAAGCCCCCGGAGCAGAAGGCCGCCGAGGGCGACTGCGGTGGCGGCCAACCCCAACCGCCCGGCGGCGGAGGCGGAGGCGGTGGCGGAGGCGCCCCTGCTCCCCCGAAGCCCGGCGGCGGCAGCAGCCCCACGCAGTTCCCCTTCGTGTCGACGTTGTCGGTCTCGACCGGCGACAAGGACGCCGAGAAGGGCCGCCAGATCGACCAGGGGGCCTTCCCCGCCGGCAGCCCGATCAGCGGACGGTTGGAACACCAGCAGGTCAAGGCGACGGCCGACCCGTCCGCCTGGGCGGCGACCACCAGCGGGGCCCTCGCCTTCGGGCCGCTGATCGAGGTCGTCAACGGCCGCACCGAGGCCACCACCGGCGTCGTGGACCGCAAGACCCGCGTGGCCCACGCCGTGACCACCATGGACCGGCTCAAACTGGCCGGCGGGGCCATCAGCCTGATCGACGTCCGCTGGGAAGCGACGCAGCGCACCGGTGAAGGCGCGCTGGCCGACGGAACTTTCACCGTGGGCTCGGTGCTCCTCCAGGGCAAGCCGTTGCCCGCGCCACCGGCTCCGCCCGCCGTCGTGCCCGGAGGGTCAGCTCCCCCGCTGCCCGACCCGTTAACCGTCCTCAACACGGCGATCGCCCCCAGCGGCCTGGCCGTCGAATCGCCCCGCCTCGACACCGCCGGAGGCGTGGTCCGGGTGTCGCCCATGACCCTGCGCCTGGCCGACTCGCCGCTCGGCGGGGTTCTCTTCGCCCCGCTGGTCACCAGCCTCCAGCCGTTCCGCGAGGCGGTGGTCGGCGGCCTGCTGGCCATCTCCTGCGACTTCGGCGCGGCGGTGACGGTGGCCGACGTCGCGGCCGGTGTCCTGACCGGCACCGGCGGCATCCGCTTCGACTTCGGCGGCGTCAGCGCCACGACCGAGGGCGAGCTCTACGACAACCCGTTCGACGGTGGCACCGGCGACGGCGGCGGCCTGGATGACGGCGGCTTCGGCGACGGCACCGACGTCCCCGGCCTGCCCGACCTCTCCGCCGCCCCGGCCCCGTCCACGGCGTTCGCCGACCCGACCGACGGCGGGCTGACCGGTGGTGACCTGGGAGAGCCGCTGGGCGGCAACCTGGGCCGCCCATCCTCGGGTTCCGCTCCGGGCGCCGACGCCACGGCCGGCACCAACCCGGCCGGTGACGAGCTCGGGCTCTTCGACCCTTCCGCCCTCCTCGGGTCGCCGTCGCGCCACGAACCCGGCAGCAAGGGAGGGCGGGCCCTGGCCGTCGCCGCCCTCGCCCTCCTCACCGTCGGCGCCCTGGCGGCGGCCGACGCCTTCCACCTTCGTCGAGCGTCCCGGAGCATCTCGTGAGCCTTCCGTCGTCTGCGTCCCCACCGCCGTCCCCCGCCACCCGCCTGATGCGGGGCTACGGCCCGCTGTTCGGCTTCGCCGTGCTGTTCATGCTCATGGCCGCCCTGGTGCCGACGGTGGGCACCGAGATCAAGACGGTGACCGTGGCCGGTCCCGGTGGCGGCGGGCCCACGGCCGGCGACGGCAGTCCCATCGGCGGCGACGCCTCCGCCGCGCCCGGCGAGACAACCGGCGACAACGGGGTTGGGGGCACGACGGCGGCCTCCGGCCCGGCGGCCCGCGGCAAGGCGGCGGCCGGCGGGCGGAGCGGCACCGCGGCCGGCTCCTCCGGCGGCGGCGGTGGAGCGGCCGGCGGCGCGGCAGGTGCGGGTGCCGGCGGGAAGCAGGCGGCCGCCCCCAAGATCGGCGGCTGCGCCAACCGCAAGGCACAGGTGCCGAACGACCCCTACTCCCCGCCCTGTATCGCATTCTCGGGAGATAACGGGGGCGCCACCTACCGCGGGGTGACCCCGAGCGAGATCATCATGTCGGTCCGGCTGGCCGGCCTGCCCGACTTCTCGGCCGCCCCGAGCGACAGCGGCCCGGCCGCCTCATTCTCGATCAAGCCCGAGGAGATCAAGCGCACCCTGGAGGGCCTGGCCGAGTACTTCAACAGCCGGTTCCAGTTCTACGGGCGCAAGCTCAAGATGGTCTTCTTCGACGGCAAGGGGAACTTCAACACCGAACTCCAGGGCGGTGGGCAGGAGGCGGTGGAGGCCGACGCCGTCAAGGCCGCCGAGGAGATCAAGGCCTTCGGCGACATGATCGCCATCAGCGCGCCGTACTCCGACGCCCTCGCCCGCCGTGGCCTGATGTCGTTCGGAGCGCCGTACATGTCGCAGGAATGGCTGGCGGCCCGGCGGCCCTACGCCTGGAGCCCCACGACCGACTGCACCTTCATCCAGCAATCGGTCAGCGACTACTCCAACAAGCGGCTGGCCGGGCGGCCGGCGAAGTACGCCGGCGGTGACCTGAAGGGGAAGACCCGCACCACCGCCATCCTCGCTCCCGAGAACCCCTGGTACCAGCAGTGCGTCGAGGCCGGCGAGAAGGTGGCCCGGGCGGCCGGTCACCCCTACCAGGCCCGCATCGCCTACAAGCTCGACTTCAACACCTTGTCGAACCAGGCGGCCAGCATCATCGCCAAGCTCAAGAGCGAGAAGATCACCACGGTCATCTGCGGCTGCGACCCGGCCATCCCGATCTTCCTCACGTCGAAGGCCCAGGAGCAGGGCTACTTCCCCGAGTGGATCATCACCGGAGCCGGGTTCATCGACCTCGACGTCCTCGGCCAGCTCTACCAACAGGACCAGTGGTCACGGTCGCTCGGCGTGAGCTTCATCGGCCCGTTGCAGCCGCTGCGGGCCACCACCGGTTACAACGCCTTCAAGGCGGTGCGGCCCAACGAAGAGCCGTCGGTGCTCGTCGACATCCTCTACTACAACATGTACCTGCTGGCCATCGGCGTGCAGCACGCCGGCCCACACCTCACGCCGGAGACGTTCGAGCGGGGCATGTACGCCTGGCCCGGTGGGTCGGGCCCGGCCGGGACCTGGAAGTTCACCCCCGGCCGCTACACGCCGACGCAGGATGCCCGGGAGATCTACTGGGACCGCAACGCCACCTCGCCGCAGAACAAAGAGAAGGGCTCCTACATCGATCCCAACCCGGGCAAGCGGTACAAGCCCGGTGAGTGGCCCACGACCGACCCGGCCATCCCCGAGCGGTGATCGCCCGCCTCCGGGGGGTGGCGGCGGGCTTCGCGGTCGCCGCGCTGCTCATCCTCGTCTGGCCGCTGGCGGCCGGCCTGCTGCCTCAGGGCGCGCCGGTCGGCATCGTGCTGACCGGCATCGTCCTCGGCACAGCCAACGGGCTCCTGGCCATCGGCCTGATCCTGATCTACCGCACCAACCGGATCGTCAACTTCGCCTACGGCTCACTCGGTTCGGTCGCCGGCCTGTTCGGCGTCGAGCTGTACCTTGCCTCCGGCTGGAACTACTTCGCCGCCATGGCCGTCGCCGTGGCCCTAGGCCTGGCCCTCGGAGGCATCGTCGAGTTCCTCGTCATCCGGCGCTTCGCCGGCCAGTCCCGGCTCGTGCTCACCGTGGCCACCATCGGGTTGGCCCAGGTGCTGGGCGGCATGGAGCTGTTGCTGCCGACTCTGTTCGACGCCAGCGGGGGGCCGCTGGGCGGGTTCCGCTCGCCGATCAACGGCAAGGTGTTCGAGATCGAACCGGTCGTCTTCACCGGCGACCACATCCTGATCCTGGCCGTGGTGCCGCTGGTGATCGGCGCCCTGGCCTGGTTCCTCGGCCGCACCGACGCCGGTATCGCCATGCGGGCCGCGGCCGAGAACGTCGACCGGGCCCGCCTCCTCGGCATCCCGGTGGCCCGGCTGTCGACGATGGTCTGGATCGTGGGCGGTGGGCTCTCGGCGCTGACCTACGTGCTCACCGTTCCGAGCAAGGGCGCGGTCCCCTCCGGCCTGGCCGGGCCCGGGCTGCTGCTTCCGGCCCTGGCCGCCGCCGTGTTGGCCCGCATGGAGTCGCTGCCGGTGGCCTTCTTCGCCGCGGCCGCACTGGGGGCGTTGGAGCAGCTGGTCTTCTGGAACGGGAACGTCCCCTCGGCGGCCGACGTGGTGTTCCTCCTCGTGATCCTGGCCGGGTTGCTGTTCCGCCGTGACCGCATGGGTCGCCTGTCCGACACGGCGAGCTCGTGGACCGACACCGCCGTCGCCCGTCCGGTGCCGTTCGAGCTGCGCCGCCTGCCGGAAGTCCGGATCGGTAAGGCGGTGCTCTACCTCTTGGTGGCCGGCGCGGCCATCGCCGCTCCGTTCGTGTACGGGTCGAGCACCACTCTCACGCTGTCGCTCACGTTGGTCTGGTGCATGGTCGGCGTGTCGCTTGTCGTGTTGACCGGCTGGGGCGGCCACATCAGCCTCGGCCAGTTCGCCATCGTGGGCGTGGGGGCGGTCACCGCCGGGAACATGGTCACGAACTCGATGCCGACCTGTTCGTGGCGCTCCTGGTCTCCGGGGTTACGGGCGGCGTCGTGGCCCTCCTGCTGGGGTTGCCGGCGCTGCGGATCCGAGGGCTGTTCCTGGCCGTCACCACGTTGGCCTTCGCCGTGGCCCTCGACAGCTACTTCCTCAACCCGACGTATTTCAACGAGTGGATCCCCAGCCAGTTCGAACGGCCCAACCTTTGGGAGCGGTGGCCGTTGGAGCGGGCCCGGACGATGTACTTCCTATGCTTGAGCTTCCTGGTGCTCGTGATCTTCCTGGCCCGGGGGGTGCGTCGGTCCCGGGCCGGCCGGGTGCTCATCGCCTCGCGGGACAACCGTCGGGCGGCCGAGGCGGCCTCGGTGCCGACCACCGGAGTGATCCTGTCGGGCTTCGTGTTCTCCGGGGTGCTGGCCGGGATCGCCGGCGGCCTCCACGTGGTCCTGCTCCACGGCGCCCGCATCGGGAGCTACCAACCGGTGTACAGCCTCGAAGTGTTCGCCATGGCGGTGATCGGCGGCCTGGGCTCGGTCGGCGGGGTGCTGCTCGGCGTGGTCTCGCTGCGGGCGCTCCAGAATGTCGACGCCAAGTACCGGCTGCTGGTCACCGGCACGAGCCTCCTGGCCGTGCTGCTGGTCGTGCCGGGCGGGCTCGGCCAGGTGGCCTTCAACGTGCGGGACCGGTTCCTGAAGCTGGTGGCCAAGCGGCGCCGCGTTCTCGTGCCGAGCCTCGTGGCCGACGCCCGCCACGCGCCGGAGCACACCGGGCCCGACGACGACCACCCCGAGGACGAGGTCGATCTGCTGGACGGTGCGCTGTCCGGAGGTCGCCGTTGAGCGCCCTTGTCGAATGCAAGGGCCTCGACGTCGCCTACGGGCCGGTGCAGGTGCTCTTCGGCGTCGACTTCGAGGTCGCCGAAGGCGAGATCGTGGCGTTGCTGGGCACCAACGGCGCCGGCAAGTCGACGCTGCTCAAAGCGGTGTCCGGCCTCATCGACCCCACGGCCGGCAAGGTCTTCTTCGACGGGCAGGACATCACCGGCCGCGAGGCCGAAGCCGTCACCCGGGCGGGTGTCTCGCTGATGCCCGGCGGCAAGGGGATCTTCCCGACGGTCACCGTCGACGAGCACCTCCGTCTCGCCGCCTGGACGTTCCGCAAGCACAGCGCCCGGATCGAAGCCGCCCGGGCCGAGGTCCTCGAGCTGTTCCCGATCCTGGCCGAGCGCCGTACCCAGCCGGCCGGCTACCTCTCCGGCGGCGAGCAGCAGATGCTGGCGCTGGCCCAGGCGTTCATGACGAAGCCCCGGTTGTTGATGGTCGACGAGCTGTCGCTCGGCCTGGCGCCGACGGTCGTCGGGCATCTCCTCGACGTGCTCCGCACCGTCCACGCCGCCGGTACGACGATCGTGATCGTCGAACAGTCGGTCAACATCGCCCTCACGCTGGCTCAACGAGCGGTGTTCATGGAGAAGGGCGAGGTGCGCTTCACCGGTCCGACCGCCGACCTGCTGGAGCGGCCCGACCTCCTCCGGTCGGTGTTCATCCGCCAGGGCCCGAGGGCGGTCGACGTCTCAGGACCGCCGACCGGTCACAAGTCGCCCGTTCTGCTGTCCTGCCGGGGCATCGTGAAGCGCTTCGGCGGCATCCACGCCGTCGACGAGGTCGACCTCGACCTGCGGCAGGGGGAGATCCTGGGCCTTATCGGCCAGAACGGCGCCGGCAAGACGACGCTGTTCGACTGCATCTCCGGGTTCCTTCCCATCGACGCCGGTCGGGTCGAGCTCCGGGGACGCGACGTCACCGGCTGGGCGCCCCACGAGCGGGCCCGGGCCGGCCTCGGCCGGTCCTTCCAGGAGGCGCTGCTCTATCCGTCGCTCACCACCTGGGAGACGATCGCCATCGCCTTCGAGCGCCACCTGACCAGCAGGGACATGGTGGCGGCGGCGCTCCATCTGCCAGCGTCGTACGAGTCGGAGACCGACCTCGCCGCCCGGGTGCAGGCGCTCATCGAGCTCATGGGTCTCGGTGCCTTCCGCGACAAGCTCCTCGGGGAGCTGTCCAGCGGGAGCCGGCGGATCGTCGAGCTGGCCTGCATCCTCGCCCAGGACCCGGCCGTCGTCCTCCTCGACGAGCCGTCGGCCGGGGTGGCCCAGCGGGAGACCGAGGCGCTCGGCCCGCTGCTGCGTCGTGTCCAGGCCTACACCGGCTGTTCAATGCTCGTGATCGAACACGACATGCCGCTGATCGCCGCCGTGTCCGACGAGGTCATCGCCCTCGAGCTCGGCGCGGTGATCGCCCGGGGCACCCCCGCCGAGGTTCTGTCTCACCCCCGGGTCGTGGAGTCCTACCTGGGGACTGACGCCGCCGCCATCGCCCGCTCGGGGCCCCGCGCCTGAAAGAGATGGAACAGCAGGAGGAGCTGCACCACCGCCAGCGGCTCGCTGCGACCCTCGGCCCCGATCCGGCCCAGCCCGCCGGGAAGCGCCGCCGGCTCCTGCAGCTCCCGCCACAGTGACAGCTCGACCTGGTCGGTGAGCGACCGCTCGGCGTAGGCGTGGACGTGGAGGGCGTCGACCGGCTTGCCGTCCTCGTCCCGGAGGAGCTTCAGGTGGGCCGCCTTGCGGGTGTCGTCGCTGATGACACCGGACAGGTCCGGGTGGGCGATCGTGGGACGCAGCATCACGTAGGCCGACAGGGGGTCGTCGATCGTCTCGCCCCGCTCCTCGATCGGAGCGAAGCGGACGACGATGTCGGCGTGGGCCCGCTGCGGCCGGATGTAGGCGGCTGACTCCGGCTCCCGCCGGCCCAGCTCGGCGACGACCTCCTCGTCCGAGTAGCCCCGCTTGGCCGTGTCGCGCCGGACCTTCCAGCGGCGGCGGATCTCCTCAGGCGGATCGAGGTACACGGTCACGTCGAAACAGGCCCGGGCCAAGCGGGTGTGCAGCGGCAGCAACCCCTCGGCGATCACGAACTCCGACGGCTCCACCAGCACCGGCCGGTCGAGGGTGCCGGTGGCGTGGTTGTAGACCGGTTTGAGGACGGGCTGGCCCAGGGCCAGCAGCTGGAGGTGCTGCTCCATCACCTCGACGTAGTTGCAGGCCGGATGGAGCGGCGTGAAGGACAACCCCTTGCGCTCGACCCGGTCGAACCGGTGGTAGTCGTCGACGCAGATGGCCGTGATCCGATCGGCGCCCAGCGCGTCGACCAGGCCCTGGGTCAGGGTCGTCTTCCCGGAGGCGCTGTCGCCGGCGATACCGACCATGATCGGCCGGTCCGGTTCGTTCCTCCGGCGCCAGGCATGTTGGATGGCCATCTGCTTGTCGGGCATAGGGACGGACGGTACGGCTCGGCCGGTCCGGGATCGTCCCCCCTCGGGGGACACCCGCGGGGGATGTTGCGGGGCTTCCAACGGTGGGAGACTTCCCCGGTGGAACAGAAGGTGGATCCCCGCGCGTCCAAAGCCTCAGGCCCCGGTCAGAGCGCCGCCGGGCCCGTCCGCCTCCTGCTCGTCGACGACCACCAGGTGGTGCTGGAGGGGCTGGTGTCGATGCTGGCCTCGGAGCGCGACCGGGTCTCCGTCGTCGGCGTCACCACCGAACCGGACGCCGCCCTCCGGATGGCCGCCGACCTCCAGCCCGACGTCGTCCTCCTCGACGTCCGCCTGAAAGGCGCCAGCGGCCTCGACGTCTGCCAGGAGCTGACCCGTCGCCACCAGCAGGTCAAGGTCGTGTTCTTCACCGTCTACGACGACGAGCAGTACCTGTTCCAGGCGCTGCGGGTGGGGGCGTCGGGTTTCCTCCTCAAGCGCACCACGGCTGGGGAGCTGGCCGGGCACCTCGAGCGGGTCATGGGCGGGGAGGTCACCATCGACCCGGCCCTGGCCGGCCGGGTGGCGGTCACCGCCGCCCGCCTCCAGAGCGGCGAATTCTGGCCCGGCGCCCACCTCGGCCTCACCCAGCGGGAGAGCGAGGTGCTCCAGCTCATCGTCCGGGGCCTGTCCAACCGGGCCATCGGCCAGCAGCTCTACATCGGCGAGGAGACGGTCAAGACGCACAGCCGCTCCATCTACCGGAAGCTCGACGTCGGCGACCGCTCCCAGGCCATCGCCGTCGCCCTGCGCGAGGGCATCTTCCATTAAGGACACCGTTCTCCTACGCCGGATCATCGAGGTCACCTCGTCCGACCTCAACCTGCGGGAGGTGGCTGACCAGGTTGCCGTCCTCGTCACCGAGGCCACGGGCTCGGACGTGTGCTTTGTCCATGTACTCGACGACGCCCGGCAGCGCCTGGTGCTCATGGGGGCCACTCCGCCATTCACGAACCTGTCGGGGACGGTCGAGCTGGCCCTCGGAGAGGGTGTGGCGGGGTGGGTGGCGCTCCACGCCGAGCCGGCCGTCGTCCCCGACAAGTGGAAGGACGACCGCTACGTCTACATCCCCGCCCTGCGGGGAGAGGACTACCAGTCCCTGGTGTCGGTGCCATTGCTGGGTCGGGGCCAGAAGGTGGTGGGGGCCCTCAACGTCCACTCCCGCACGCCCCGCCGCTACGGCGACAACGACGTCGCCCTCCTGACCCAGGTGGGGAACCTCATGGCCCGCACCATCGAGAACGCCCGCCTCTACGAGCGCCTGGCGGAGCGGGAGCGGATGCTGGAGCAGTTCGCCGCCCGCACCGTCGACGCCCAGGAGCACGAGCGCCGCCGCCTGGCCGGCGAGATCCACGACGGGATCAGCCAGCGGCTCATCAGCCTCTGGTACCGCCTCCAGGCGGCCGAGGCCTTCGTGTCCGACCCGGAGGTGGCGGGTCGGGAGCTGAGCGTGGCCAAGGAGCTCACCAGTGCCGCCCTCGACGAAGCCCGCGTGGCCATCGCCGGGCTGCGCCCGTCGCTGCTCGACGACCTCGGCCTCGGCCCCAGCCTGGAGAGCCTGGCCCGCACCGTGGCCGGGCCCGAAGTGGAGGTGGACGTCGTTCCCTGTCGGCTGCCGGCCCACGTGGAGGTGGCCCTCTACCGGATCGCCCAGGAGGCGCTGCAAAACGTGATGAAGCACGCCGACGCCGACCGGGTGAGCGTCCGGCTCACGACGCCTGACGGGTCCGTGCACCTCGTGGTGGAGGACGACGGCCGCGGCTTCGATCCGGCCGGGACGGACCGGAGCCAGCGAGCCGATCCGGCCTACGGTTTGGTCGGCATGCGGGAGCGGGCCGAACTGGTCGGCGCCCGACTTCAGCTCACCTCGGCGGTGGGCAGCGGGACACGGGTCAGTGTCGAGCTCCCTGCCCCGAGCAAGCGGCAGAGGTCGATCACCCGGGCCGAATAGCCGGCTTCGTTGTCGTACCAGGCCAGCACCTTGGCCTGGGTGCCCGGACCCCGCCGGGTGGAAACGAGGTCGATGACGGCGGAGTTGGTGTCGCCGTGAAAGTCGCCCGACACCAGCGGCTCCTCGGTCACGTCGAGGATGCCCCGCAGGCGCCCGCCGGCCGCATCGCGGAACGCGTCGTTGATCTCCTCGACGGTGGCCGGTGCGTCGAACGTGGCCGAGAGGTCGACCAGGCTGACGTCGGGGATCGGCACCCGCACGGCGATCCCCACGATCCGCCCGGCCAGGTGGGGCATCACCTTGTCGATGGCGCGAGCCGCACCGGTCTTGGTCGGGGTCATGTTGAGCGTGGCGGCCCGAGCCCGGCGCAGGTCGCCGTTGGTGCCGTCGAGCAGCTCCTGGTCGCGGGTGAAGGCATGGATGGTGGTCATCAGCCCGCCCGACACGCCGAACGAGTCGTGCAGCACCGACAGCACCGGGGCCAGGCAGTTGGTGGTGCAGGACGCGGCCGACACCACGTGGTGCCGGTCGGGGTCGTAGCTGGCGTCGTTGACTCCCATGACGACCGTCAGATCCTCGTACCGGGCGGGAGCGGTGATGAGCACCTTGCGGGCCCCGGCCCGGAGGTGGGCGACGGCCTCGTCGCGGTGGGTGAACCGCCCGGTGGCCTCGATGACCACGTCGACGTCGAAGGCGTGCCAGGGACACAGGAGCGGATCGGCCTGGGCGGTGATCCGCACGGGACGGCCGTCGATGACGAGATGGTCGGCGTCGTGCTCGACGCAGCCGGGGAACCGGCCGAAGACCGAGTCGTACTTGAACAGGTGGGCGCACAGGTCGGGTTTGGCCCGCACCGAGTTCACCACCACCACGTCGAGGCCCTGGGCCGACCGGGAGATCTGGCGGAGGACCTGGCGGCCGATCCGTCCGAAGCCGTTGATGGCGACCCGGACGTCTGTCCCGTTCATCGACCGATGGTCCCGCGCCACCCATCGGCTGTCTATGGAGTTTCCGCCGTCAACCCATCAGGGTTTGCTTATGGACGGAAGGCGACGTCGGAGGGAGCGGCGACCTCGAACATCAAGGGGTAGGCGGCACGGAAGTCGGCCATGATCTCGTCGTACGGCAGTTCGTCGAAGCTGCCGCGCTCCTGGACGTACTCCATGTGGTGACGTCCGTCGACCGTGTAGGGGTGCAGCAGCGCGTCGTGCTCGCCGTCGAATTCCATGGCCTTGACCCCGAACCGCTGGCACAGCTCGATGTTGAAGGCCGACGTGACCTTGACCCAGCGCGAGTCGAGCAGGAATTCGGTGTAGCCATGCCAGACGAACAGATCCGACCCCCCCATGCGTTCCCGGAGCTTCTCGGTGTTGAGGTGGTTGCGGACGTCAGCGAAACCGAGCCGGGCGGTGAGACCGACGGCTCGGGCCGCGGCACAGAGCAGCACCGACTTGGGAATGCAGTACGACACTCCGCTCCGCAGCACCGTGCTGGCCCGGTAGGTCTCGGGATCGGCCGACATCGTGTAGGGGTCGTACCGGATCCCGTCCCGCACGGCGTAGTAGAGCGCCACGGCCCTGTCCCGGTCGGTGCTGGCACCGGCCGTCGCCTGCTCGGCGAAGGCGACGACGGCGGGATGGTCAGAGTCGACGTAGGTCACGCTTCCGTACTCTAGGGATCGTTGACGTCCTCCCACGGCCGAAGCCGTGGGATTCCAACTACGCAGCTGTGGGAGGTGCGTGTTGAGGTTCGCAGTTCATCGAGGCCACAACGACAGCCTCTCCCTGCGCGGTCACCGCCCGTCCGGCGGCCAGGATGTTCAGAGCGGCGTTCACGTCGGCGTGGGCGACATGCCCGCAGGCGACGCAGCCGAAGACCGCTTGGCTCTTACGGTTCTCGGCGGCGACCTGGCCGCAGGCGTGGCATCGCCTCGACGTGTTCAGTGGGTCCACCTTCACCACCACCACCCCCGCCAGGGCGGCCTTCTCACACAAGCGGCGAGCGAAGAGGCCCCAGCGCCGGGCGAGGATCTCCCGGTTCAGCCCCGACTTGGCCGCCACGTTGCGGCCCGGCGCCTCGATGGTGCCCCGGGCGGAGCGGGTCATGGCCCTCACCTGCAGACGCTCGATGGCGAGGAGGTCGTAGTCCCGCACCAGGCCGGTCGTGGTCTTCTCCACCCAGTCCTTGGCCCGGTCGGCGTCCCGGGCCCGCAGACGGGCGACCGCCATCCGGGCCCGCTCCCGGCGCCGCGACCCCTTCTTGCGGCGGGCGAGACGGCGCTGGAGTCGGGCCAGGCGGGCCCGCTCCGCCGGCGTCGGCACTGGGGCGTGAAGCAGTTGCCCGTCGCTGGTGGCCAGGGTGTTGGCCACCCCTCGGTCGATACCGATCATCGCCGCGGTGGGAATCCGCTCGACCGGCTCGGGTTTCAGCGCCAGAGCGAGGTGCCAGCGGCCGGCCCGGTCGAGCTTGATCCGGTAGGACTTGACCCCAGCGGGAAGCGGCCGGGTCAGCCGGAACCGGACCCAGCCGACCTTGGGGACGAACACCTCGGCGCCCCGGCGGTTCAAGCGACGGAGATGTCCCGCCTTCACCGCCACGATCCGGAACCCCTCGTGGCAGCCCTTCTTGCGCCATGTCGGCCGGCGGTGAGTACCCGCCCACCAGTTCCTCATTGCCTGGGCGAAGTCCCGCAACGCCTGCTGCTGGACGGTGAACGACCCCGAGGCGAGCCACCCGTTGGCCACCCTCGCCTCGGTCAGCTGGGCGCTCTGGGCGACGTAACCCGGGGTCGGCCCCCACTCCGGCCGGTACCAATTGGCCTGCTCCAAAGCCAGGTTCCACACGAAGCGCGCCTGAGCGCAATGCCCACGCAGACACTCCTCCTGGGCAGGCGTCGGATAGAGCCGAAACCTCACCCGCCAATCCTACGAACAGGCTGTGACACAAACCGCGGGGGCGGCACGTCCGCGCCGCCGATTCCTCCGACGGCTGAAGTCGCCGGCCTCCCCGGAGGTGTCCGATGACGCCCGGTCAGATCCCGCCCGAGCCGGCCAGCCGCCTCCCGAGCGGACGGCACGGCCTGACCCGCGAGGCCGTGGCCGCCTCCCAACGGGCCCGCCTGATCGACGCCATGGCCCACATCGTGGCCGAGAAGGGCTACGGCGCCACCACGGTGGCCGACGTGGTCGAGCGGGCCGGGGTCTCCCGGCGCACGTTCTACGAGCAGTTCGCCGACAAGGAGGCCTCTTTCCTGGCCGCCTACGACGCCGGACTGGCCGCGGTCCTGGCCCACATCCGCCAGGCGGCCGAGGCGGACGCCGATGCCGGATGGCGGGAGCGGGCCCGTTCGGGGGTGGAGGCCTTCCTGGCGCTCCTGGCCTCCGAACCCGCCTTCGCCCGAGCCCTCCAGGTCGAGATCCTCACCGCCGGCCCCGCCGCCCTCGACCGGCGGGCCGGGATGCTCACCATGTTCAGCGGTGTGTGGCGCAACGTCCACGAGCGGGCCCGGGCCGAGGACCCCGCGCTCCCGCCACTCCCCGACGAGGTCTTCACCACCCTGGCCGCCGGCCTCGAAGAGCTCGTCCGGGACTGCATCCGCACCCGGGGCCCAGCCGAGGTACCCGACCTCGCCGACCCGATCCTTCGCACGGTCTTCGCCATCTTCGGCGCCAGCCCGCCTGGGTGAGGCACTCGGGTCCACCGCCCCGGCTTCCCGGGCTGGTTCAATCGGGCCCATGCGATGGCGACCGTGAGCCACGAAGATCTCGTCCTCTTCGGACGGGTAGGGCTGGCCTTCCTGCTCTGCTACGCCGTCGGCTTCGAACGGGCGCTGCGGGGCGCGGCGGCCGGTGACCGCACGTTCTCGCTGGTCGGCACGGCGGCCGCGGCCATAACGGCGGTGACCGTTGGCCCGGCGCCCCAGGCCATCGGCGGCGTGGTCACCGGCGTCGGCTTCATCGGCGCCGGTCTCGTGCTCCGGGGCGGCATGGGCATGATCCGCGGTGTCACCTCCGCCGCGGCGATCTTCGCCGCCACCGGCATCGGCGTCGTGGCCGGCACCGGCCACCCCTGGCTGGCCGTCTTCGTGACCCTGCTGACCTTGCTCGATCTGGAGTTGCGGCACCTGCCCGTCCTCAACCGGCTCGAAGCGCATCACTACGCCGACCGCATGGCGGAGGATGCCGACGGTGAACCTCAGCCGGGCGACGACGCTCCGGGGCCGCTGGGCTAGGCCCGGCCCGTCCCGAACACGTAGTGGCCGTAACCGTCGTCGGCGCCGTCGGGGACGGCCCGGAGACCGACTTCCTCGACGTCGCGGCGGACGATCCGGCGGATGTCGGCGGTACGGAAACTGCCCAGCCGCTCCGACCGGGAGTCGATCTGGGCCCGGCTCCTCGGTGAGGAGAAGAAGGTGGTGAGCGGACCCTCCTGGACGTAGGCGTTCGCACCACAGACCACTTGTGTCTCACCGTCAGACAAGGACACCTCGAACACCACGGGACTCTCCATAGGACGACGGTACGCCTGAAGCCCTGTGGATCAACAGGTGGAACATCTTGTGGATAAGTGTTGCCGCCCCCTACGGATCGGTGTTTTGCCGGCTCAGGCTCGCGAACCACTGCCGTAGGTCGCGCACGCCCCGCACCGACACGACGAGCGTGATCGTTGCGAACGATGCGCCCGCGACGACCAACATCAGCGTCCAGAAGATCAGCCAGAGATTCATCTCGCCCTCCGCGCTGATCGGCGTCCGAGCAGCGACCCGACGACGAGGCCGCACAGCGCGAGCCCGAACGCCGCGAACCCCGTCACGTTCTCGTTCCACTCGAGAAAGAAGAAGGGAACGATCGCCCCGGCGGCGCCCGCCAGCATCGCGACGTACCCCCCGAGGGTGTTCGACCGTTTCCAGTACAAGCCGCCGACGACGCACACGAACGCGCCGGCCAGAAAGATCGTGCCCGTGATGTTCAGGTAGAGATAGACCGCGCCGGGCGGCGTGTAATAGAGCCCCCAGAACATTAGGAACAGGCTGACGAAGAGGTTCGCGATCCGGTTGACGAAGATCTGGGCGCGCGAGCTGAGGGCCCCCTTGCCGAGTGCCTGGCGGACCGGCAGGACGACATCCTGGGAGATGACCGCGCTCCACCCGAGCAGGTACGAGCTGTTGACCGACATCGTCGCCGCCAGCATTCCGGCGACGACGACGCCGCGCACGCCGGGGCCGAGGATGTCGGCGAGCATGGCGGGCATTGCCTCGATCGGCGCCAGCGTCTGTCCGTCGACGACCGGTTGCGGAACGCCGCCCTGGAGCGCGCCCGTCCCGTAGAGCGTGAGGGCCGCGATGCCCCACAGCATCGGGAGCATGCCCCGGCCGAGGAAGATGAAGCCCGTCCAGGTCATCACGCGCTTGGAGGTCTCGGCACTCTTGGTCGAGAAGACGCGCATCGCCGTCGTTTGCCAGCAGGTGTGCAGCGAGAGCCACAGCAGCGTCTGCCACACCAGGAACGTGATACCGAACTTCGGATTTTCTATGGGACTGAAGCCGCCGTCACCCATCACGGTCGTGACCTTCGAGACGATGTTGTCCCACCCCGCGAACGTCACGGCGTAGATCGAGACGAGGATCGTCGCCACCGAAAGCAGCACGTACTGGATGAAGTCCGTGATGACGACCGAGACCATGCCGCCGAGCACGGTGTAGACGAGCTCGAGCAGGAGGATCACGGTCATCACGGCCACGAGATGGCGCGAGTCGATGCCGCTGACGATCGTGAGGAACTCGCCCTCGATCCTGAGGAACACGCCCATGTTGAGGATGCCGCCGACCGCCACGAGCACGCCCGTGACGATGCGCAGGCCCCGGCTGAAGCGGACCTCGAAGTACTCGGGCACCGTCATCAGCTTGAGATCGCGGAAGCGACGGATGACGAACCCCGTGCGGCCGACGAAGATCATCACGAGGCCCGAGATGAGCGCCGGGGCGAAGGCGGCGAACCCGTACTTGTAGCCGAACTCGCCGTTGTACATGAAGGTGATCGTGCCGATCTCGGTCGCCGCCAGCGTCGCGATGCCGACGTAGAGGCCGAGCTCGCGCCCCGCCACCAGGTAGTGCGAGACGCTGCCGACGAACCGCTTGCCGATGAGGCCGACGGCCACCGTCACGACGAGGTACCCGACGACGATCGCCCAGTCGACCGGGGTGAAGTTCACCGGACGATTATGCAGGGAGGGTACGGCGGATCATTCCAGGGGCAGGCGGGGGTGCTGTTGCCACCGGGCGTGGTCGCGGTAACGTTCTGGGTGAAATGTGTGCGAATCCCACTTCTCCCGGGTCCTTTGTCCGCCGCACGATCGCCGCTCTCGTGGTGCTTGTTTCCAGTGTGGCGACAGTCAACGTGAGTGGCAGCAGCGCTGATTTGCAGCCGGCGCTTCCCGGCCTTCCTGCCCTTCCGTCGTCACCGACGGCGCCGACCGGCGGCCAGCCGGGTGCCCTCTTCGGCGCCTACGTCCAGGCGCCCGGCGACGACCACGACGTGCAGATGGCGGCGGTCGAGCAGCGCGAGCGCGACCTCGGGCGGCGCCTGGCCATCGACCACCACTTCTATCCGTGGGACAAGGAGTTCCCGACGGCGCGGGAGGAGGCCGACCTGCGCGATGGCCGGATCCCCCTGATCTCGTGGAATGGCAAGACGCTCAACCTGGCTATCGGCCTCGGCCAGTACGACGAGCTCATCCGCACCCGGGCCCAAGCCACCAAGGCGCTCGGCGCCAAGGTGATGATCCGCTGGATGTGGGAGATGGACGGGCGTCAGAAGGCCCAGAACACCCGGCATCCCGCCCTCTACGTCGCCGCCTGGCGGCGCATCCACGACCTCTTCGCCGAAGAGGGCGCCACAAACGTGCAGTGGGTGTGGTGCCCCAACGCCACCGCCTTCCGCAGCGAGGACGACCGCAACGCCCCCGCCTATTACCCGGGCGACGAGTACGTCGACTGGATCTGCGCCGACGGTTACAACTGGGCCCCCGGCCGGCAGAAGGACAAGTGGCGCAGCTTCGCCAGCATCTACGAGCACTTCTACGAATGGGGCATCGCCCGCGGCAAGCCGCTGATGGTCGGCGAGTACGGCGCCCAGGAGCGGGCGCCGGGCGAGAAAGCGCAGTGGCTGACCGAGGCCCGCGAGGCCCTCAAGACCGAGTTCCCGGGGATCAAGGCCGTCGTCTACTTCGACGCCAACAAGGACTTCGACTGGCGGGTCACCAGTTCGCCGGAGACCCTGGCGGCCTTCCGCGACATGGCCAACGACCCTTGGTTCACGCCCGACCCTCGCCCGTTCCTCGACGCCGCCTCGGCCAAGCCGGCGGTCCGGGGCCTGCCGATCCCGCTGTCACCGCTGCAGTTCGTGCCGCAGACGCCGCCGAAGCCGCCGTCCGTCCCGCCGGAGCCTCCGAGCGCGCCGGAGCCTCCGGAGGCACCCGCGCCCCGGAGGGATGAGGCGGGAGGTCCTAGCGGCCGAGGGTTTCGTGCAGGTGGGCAGCGAGATCCTCGCTATCGGCGGCGGCGCCGTTGATGAAGCTGGACCGGCGTCGACGGAGAAAGGGCGTGCCGAGCAGATACAAGCCCGGCGCGTCGGTCACGATCCCGCCATCGTGGCGGATGTACCCCTTGCGGTCGAGGATCGGCAGGTCGAGCCAGGAGTAGTCGGGTCGGTACCCGGTGGCCCAGACGACGGTGGCGATCTCGCCGGATGCGAGGTCGAGCTGAAGGGGCGGGTTGCGGTCGACCCGGGTGGGTTCGAAGCGCTGCGGTGGATCGACCTCGGCGCTGACTCCGTTGGCGTCGGCCCATTCGTCGAGGGTGGCCAGGAGCCGGTTCATCTTGAGGTCGGCGAGCGCGCAGACGTTGGCCAGTGAGCCGGAGAAGTAGGCCACGGAGTCGGTGATGCGGCCGAGCCGGCCAACGACACGCACGCCCCTGTCGACGAGCCAGTTGAGGTCGAGGGTCGTGCGTCCGGGGGTGCCGACCAGCTGGGGGGACGGGACGTGGCGGGCTCGCACCAGGTCGTCGACCTGGTCGTAGCGCTCGTCGAGCACACCGGCGGCGTCCATCCACCAGAAGATGTCTCGACCCCGGTAGAGGCGGGGAAGCCGGACGTGCTCGCCGATCGAGAGCGTGACGGGCCGGCCTGAACGACGGATCTCGTCGGCCAGCTGCACGCCCGTGGCCGAGCCGCCGACCACGAGGACGCCGCCGTCGGGGAGGTCGTCGGGGCCGCGGTAGTCCATTGGGGTGAACGAGACCAACGATGACGGAAGGCCGGCGGCGGCCGCCGGGATCAGCGGGAGATTGCAGGTCCCGCTGGCCAGCACGACGGTGGCCGCCGTCCAGGTTCCCTGGTCAGTGTCGATCCGGTACCCGGCCGGTGCAGCCTGGAGTGACCGCACGGTGGTGCCGGTCCGCACCGGGGCGTCGATGGCGGTGGCGTACGCACCGATCAGCCGGGCCACCTCCCCCACCGGCATGAAACCGTCAGGGTCGTCACCCTGGTACGTGAAGCCGGGCAGCCGGGTCTGCCAGTTGGGGGTCAGGAGCCGGAGGCCGGGCCAGCGCTCGGTGCGCCAGGAGTTGGCCACGTTGCCGCGTTCGAGGACGACGTGGTCGATGGAGCGCTCGGTCAGGCGGCGGCTCATGGCCAGCCCAGCGTGGCCGGCTCCGACGATGACGGTGGTGGTGTGCATGTCCGGTCCGCTGGATGTCGTCGTGTCGTCGATGGTCAGTTGACCTCGACGGTGACGTTGGTCGGGTTGGTGATGATGTCGTAGACCGCGGAGCGCTTCTGCGACTGGGCGACCAGCGCCGCGATGTCGTCGGCGGAGGCGTCAGCGTCGATGGTGAAGTGCACGCGGATCGACTCGAAGCCGTTCCGGACGTCGGGATCGGCGCCGAGCACGCCGAGCAGGTCCATGTCGCCGGTGAGCGTGGCGGTGACCGACCGCAGCTGGATGTCGCGGATCTGGGCCACAGCCGCCACGCCGGCCGTGAGGCAGCCGGCCAGGCCGACGAGCACGAACTCGACCGGTGTGGCGCCGTGGTCCTCCGAGGCGAAGCACTCGGGGTGGTCGACGTCGAAGCCGAACTCGGTCCTGTGCGACTGCTCGCCGCCGAGGCCGCCGAAACCCTCGACGGTGGAGTGGCTGTGGGTGCCGTTGCGCCAGGTGCTGGTAGCCCGCCACTGGAACTGGGCGGCGGTGGGGTCGGCGCTCAGCGCCTCGCGGGCGTCGAGCAACGCCTGGAGGTTGACGCCGTTGTCGACGGGAGTCTGCGTGATGGTCATGGCTCTGTCTCCTGTTCGGAATCGGGCTTATTGCGGCTTGGCGTAGTCGGCCATCGCCGGCGAGAAGTCGACGCCCACCCAGGGCTCGTCGCCGACGACGCTGGCGTCGTGTCCGGGAGCGATCGAGTAGGCGTCACCCGGGTTGATCTCGATCTCGGTGCCGTCGTCCTGCCGCACCTGGAGCTGGCCGGAGATTGAGTAGCCGTTGTGGGGCACCTGGCAGGTGTCGGTGCCGGCGATTGGCTTCACGCAGTCGGACCAGCGCCAGCCCGGCTGCATCGTCGAGCGGGTGAGGGTGGTGCTGCCCACGGTGACGACCTCCACCCGGCCCTTGTCGGAATTCCCGGACCTCGGTGGCGTTGTCGATGCTCTTGGCCTCGGCCATGGCGGCTCTCCTTGCTTCTCGGGCGGCGGGCACCTTGCCCGCACCGCATGCCGGTCATCCTGCGAGGCCCCGCTTCAGGACCACTCTCGGGACGCTTCAGGCCCGCTCACCGGCCCGGCGGCCCGGGAACGGCCGCCCTACGCTTCGTTGCCGTGGACTTCCGGATCCTCGGGCCCTTGCAGGTGCGTGCGGGACGGCCAGGCGGTCGAACCGGGCAGCCCCAAGCAGCGCGCCCTGCTCCTGAACCTGCTCGTCCACCACGGCCAGGTGGTCTCCCGCGACCGGCTGATCGAAGACCTCTGGGCCGGCAGCCCGCCCTCGACCGGGCTCGGCGTCCTGCAGAACTACGTCTCCCAGCTGCGCAAGGCCCTGGGGACGGGCGTGGTGGTCACCCGCGGGCCCGGCTACGCCCTCGAGGTCGAGCCCGGCGACGTCGACGCGGTCCGCTTCGAGCGGTTGGTGGAGGATGCCCGAGGCGCGCTCGGGGCGGCGATCCGACGGGCGCCGCCGACCTCGTGCGCCGGGCGCACGAGCTGTGGCGGGGTCCGGCGCTGGCTGACGTGGCCGGGGAGCGCTTCGCGCAGGCCGAGATCGCCCGGCTTGGACGAGCTGCGGGCCGTCGCCGTCGAAACCGAGCTGGAGGCCGAGATCGCCTGCTGGCCGCCACCGGGAGGTGATCGGCCGGTTCGAAGCGCTCCTGGCCGAGCATCCCCTGCGCGAGCGGCTGTGGTGGCTGCTGATCCTGGCCCTGTACCGATCGGGCCGCCAGGCCGACGCGCTGCGGGCCTACCAGAAGGCCCGCGGCCTCCTTCGCGACGAGCTCGGTCTCGATCCGGGCGCCCCACTCCGGGATCTCGAGGCGGCCATCCTCCGCCAGGACCCGGCGCTGGATCACCTGCTCGTTCCGAACCCCTCCGCCGACGCCGGGCGGGCCGAGCGCTCCAACCGTCCCCGCCGCGCCGCCGCCCAGGCCGGTGCAGCCGGGTCGTCGCCGAACGGGACCGCTGGTCGGCCGGGTCGAGGAGCGCGCCGCCCTCGTCGGTTTCCTCGACACCGCCCGGACGGCGGGGAAGGGCGGGCTGTTCCTCCTGGTCGGCGAGCCGGGCATCGGCAAGACCCGCCTCCTCGAGGAAGCCCGGGCCCACGTCGAGGACGGCGGTGGCGTGGCGGCCTTCGGCCGGGGCTTCGAGGCCGAGCTGGGCCGGCCCTACGGCGCGTGGGTCGACGCCCTCCGCTCGGTGCCGCTCCCGCCGCTCCCCGAGGCGGTGCGCAGCGACCTGACGCCGCTCCTGCCTGAGCTCGGGGCGGACCGGGTCGACCTCGACGATCCCGGCCGCCTCTACGACGCGGTCGTGGCTCTGCTGTCCCACCTGGCGACGACCGCGCCGACAGCCGTCCTGCTCGACGACCTCCAGTGGCTGGACGAGCCTTCGGCAGCCCTGCTCCACTTCGCCGTCCGCCATCTGGCCGACGCCGGCGTCGCCTTCGTCGTCACTGCCCGCTCCGCCGAATTGGAGGACAACGTCGCCTGGCGGCGGGTCATTCAGGCTCTCCGCCGGGACGACCTGCTCGTGGACCTGGTCGTCGGGCCGCTGCAGGCGTCGACCATCGCCGACCTGACCCGCCCGATCGCCCCGGACGCTGATGCGGCCCGCATCACCGAAGCCAGCAACGGCAACCCGTTGCTGGCTCTGGAGATGGCCCGGGCGCTGGCCCGGGGCGACGAACCCCTGACCCGCCGGCTCGACGCCCTCATCGGCGACCGGCTCGGCCGCCTCGGCGAGGAGGCCGCCCAGCTCGTGCCCTGGGTGGCAGCGTTCGGGAGGAGCATCGACCCGGCGGTGCTCGCCGAGGCGGTCGAGCGTGACATCGCCGGTTTGTTCGACCCGCTGGGCGAGCTGGAGCGCCACGGCGTGCTGCGGGCGGGGACCGACGGCGGCTACGGCTTCGCCCACGACCTCGTGCGGTCCGCGGCCTACGAGCGGATCTCGACGCCGCGCCGGGCCATGCTCCACGCCCGGATCGGCTGCGTCCTCAACCAGACACCCGACCCCGATGACAACCTCGCGGCCGACGCCGCCCGCCACGCCGACGCCGGTCACGACAGCGCCACCTGCGCCGCCGCCTGCATCCGGGCCGCCCGTCGCTGCCTCAGGCTGGTCGCCTACGACGACGCCGAGGAACTCATCGAGCTGGGGCGGACCCACGCTCGCCGCCTGCACCCCGGGCAGCGGGTGACGCTCGAATCCCAGCTCATCCACGTGCTCCTCCACCCGGGACTGCGCCTCCGTCAACCCGGCGACCTCGTCCGCGACGCCACCGAGCTCGTCGCTTCGGCGCAGCGCCTCGGCGACACGGCCAGCCTGACCCTGGCGCTGCCCGTGCTGGCCCGCATCTACCACTGGGGTGGAGTGACCTCCCCAAAGCGAAGGCGTTGATGCTGCGAGCGATGAAGCTGCTCGAGGCGGCGGAGCAGCCCGACCTGGAGCCGCTCCTCGAAGGAGCCCGGTGCATGGCCTACCTCGAGATCGACATGGAACGCACCTACGAGCTGTTCGAGCAGCTCGCCGGTCTCGAGGACCTGGCCACCACGTCGCTCCAGTACCAGTGGGGCCTTGGCCTGGTCCGGGCCTGGGCCGGAGAGCTGATCGAGGCCCGGGTGGCCCTGCAAACGGCGATCGACCTGGCCACCGCCGGCGGCGACCACTGGGGAGCGTTCGAATGTGCTGCCCGTCTGGCGATCCTCGAGCTCGAAACCGGCGACCTTGCCGCCGCCCGGCTCCGGTGCCCGATGCTGGGCCCCCTGGCCGTCCGGCTGGGAACCCGGGGCAGCGAGGCGGCCTATTCCCAGGCGATTGCCGCGCTCGCCTCCGTCGTGGATCGGGAGGCAGGAGCGGCGACGGCGTTCGACCAGGCCATCGCCGAACTCGAGCGGATCGACGCCGCCTTCCTCGCTCCCGATCTTCTCGGCATCGCGGCCGAGGCGGAGTTCCGGGCGGGGAACGCGGTGGCGGCCGCCGCCCACGCCACCCGGGCTTTCGAGCTCGCCCGGACGACGGGCCGGCCGTCGGAGGTGGCGCGGGCACGGATGCTCCTCGCCTGTCTCTGCGCCGAACGGGGCGGCGTTTGACGAGGCGGAGGCGCACCTCCAAGCTGTGGCGGGCGACGAGGGCCGACTCCCCCACCACGTGGTTGGGCTGCGCCGGGAGGCTGAAGCCCTCGTCAACGCCCGTGAGACGGCACAGACGACAAGGGGGGCGGCAGATGGCGGTGATCATGGTCGAGGAGCGGTTCGACCCGCCGATTGACCTCAGTTCGGGAAGCCCGGTGGCCGACAAGGTCTCGCCCTGCCTACCGGTCTACGACGTCACCTGGCTCAGCTCCTACATCGCCAGCGACGGCAGCCGCTGCGTCTGCGTCTACGAGGCCGAGAACGCCGAGGCCGTCCGCCGGGTGTACCGCACCGCCGGCGTCCCGTTCGAGAACGTCTGGGCGGCGAGCCCCCTCCACCGCACGTGAGGAGCTTCGGCAGTCTGCCCTTGCGCATCACCGCTGCGGGGCCTAAGCAGAGGGTCGGCTTCGTCCACCGAACGAGGAAACCGGGGGGATTCCGATGAGCGAGTGGAACTTCATGGACGCCGACTCCAAGGACAACCTGCTGCGGGTGGTGCGGGAGGAGGCCGCCGCCCTGCTGACCCTGGCATCCGAGCCGGGCGTGTGGGAGGCCCCCACCGCCGCCGGCCACTGGCAGGTCCGCGACATCGTCGGGCACCTCGTCGACAGCACCGAGGGCTACTTCAAGAGCTTCGACGCCGCCCGGGGTTCGGGGTCGGCCCCCGAGGCGCTCGGCGTGCGGGGGATGGACCAGCACGTCGACGCCGGCGCCCAGGCGTTCCGGGGGGTGTCGCAGGGCGAGCTCATCGACCGGCTCCAGACCGACAACTCCAAGATGATGGACATCTTCGAGGGGCTCAGCGACGACGAGTGGGGCGGGTTGATGGCCCCTCACGGTTACATGGGCCCGCTGCCGGCCTTCTTTTACCCGATTTTCCAGCTGGTCGACTACGCGCTCCACGCCTGGGACATCCGCGAGGGTCGGGGCATCAACCACGGCCTGTCCGGCGACGCCGCCGACCTGCTGGTGCCGCTCAACTTCATCCTCTGGAGCGCCATCCACAACTGTGGGCCCGATACCGAGCCGTTCGAAGTCGGCATCCGGGTCAGTGGCCGCAACGCCGGCGACACGAAGATGAGCGTCGGCCCCGAGGGCGTCGCCTTCGAACCGGCCGACATCAGCGGCTGCCCGGCCATCCTGGAGTTCGACCCCGGGACGCTCATCCTCACCGCCTACCAGCGGATGAACGGCGGCACGTCCCGCGGCGACCCCGCTCTGATCGACCGCTTCCGCAACCTGTTTTTCAAGATCTAGGGGAACATCCTCCGGTCAGCGAAGGATCCCTTCGATCCGCAGCTCGACCTTCGTGATCGGCTTCGACACGCAGTCGCCCTCGAGGACCGTGAACTCGAACGTCCCCGAGTAGTGGTTGCCCTGGAACTCGCCGTTGAACGGACCGCCGTTCGACAGCTTCGACGCGGTGTAGGCGTAGTGGCTGTCGAATGTCTGCGGCCCATCGGCGGTGGGGACAACGATGCGATCGAGCCCGGTGCCCTCGGTGCCGGCCATGCAGCTGTCCGGGTCCTCGGTCCCGTACGGCCCCTCGTCGGTCAGGGTCCCGGGGCCGGTGATGGCGCGGCCGCCGACCGCGCCGTCGCAGTGGAGCACCGCCGGGGCTTCGGACCGGTGGGTTCCGGTGCTGGGCTGCACCGAGAGCCCCGGCGAGAGCAGGATGACGAACGTACCCGTGCAGCGCGCCCCCTCGACGGCGGCGGCGGGCTGCACCGCACCGGGAAGGCCGAGTAGCGCGAACAGCGCGAGAAAGACTCCAGTTGCCCGACGCGTTGCCCCCATGCCGGGAGTGTAGGCGGGGCATGCCACGGCGCATACGCTGGCGGGCCATGTCCTCCTGGACCCTGCCGGATTTCGACGCCGATCTCCGGGCCGAGCTCGAGGCGGGAATGGCCGAGCACCGGGCCGAGGTGGAGGCCATCGCGGCGGGGCCGTGGCCGCCGACGTTCGTCGACACGGTCGAGGCACTGGAGCGGGCCGGCGGGCGGCTGCACCTGGCCGAGCGATTGCTGCTCGACACGTCAGGCTCCCGGTCGACGCCCGCGGTGCGGGAACTGGAGGCGGAGATGCTGCCCCGGCTGGCGGGCCACCGCGACGCCGTCGGGCTCGATCCCCGGATCTTCGCCCGGATCGTCGACCTGGCGGCCCGGGAAGAGAAGTTGGGGCTCGACGAGGAGCAGGCCTGCGTACTCGACCGCTACCACCGGGACCTCGTCCGGTCAGGCGCGACCCTCGGGCCCGCCGACCAGGGGCGACTGCGGGAGATCAACGAGCGACTCTCGGCCCTCACGGCCGAGTTCCGGCGCAACCTCCACGAGGAGACGGCAGCGCTGGCCGTCCGGGTGAAGTCGGTGGCGGAGCTCGACGGTCTGCCGCCGGCCATGGTCGACGCCGCCGCCCGGGCCGGAGGCGGCGACGGTTTCCTGTTCAAGCTCTCCCTGTCGTCGACGCAACCGGCCCTCGAGCACCTGCACGACCGGGGTCTGCGGGAACGGCTCTGGCGGGCGTCGGTCGCCCGGGGTCGCCGGGGCGGCGAGCATGACAACCGGGCCACGGTGGCCGAGATCGCCGCCCTGCGGGCGGAGCGGGCCGGGCTGCTGGGCTTCGACTCGCACGCCGAGTTCGCCATCGCCGACCAGACGGCCGGCTCGGTCGACGCCGTCGTCGAGCTGCTGACCACGGTGGGGACGACCGCGGCGGAGGCGGCCCGGGCCGAGGCCGAGCGCCACACCGCCGCCCTCCACGCCGACGATCACACCGGGCCGCTCCAACCGTGGGACTGGCCGTACTACGCCGCCCGGGAGCGACAGGCCCGCCACGCCGCCGACGAGGTCCGCCTCCAGGAGTACTTCGTGCTCGACCGGGTCATCGAGGACGGGCTCTTCGCCGTCGCCGGCTCCCTCTACGGCCTGCGGTTCGCCCCCCGGCCCGACGTCCCCCGGCCCGACCCCGACATGCGCGTCTGGGCCGTGACCGATGACGACGGCGCCGACCGGGGCCTTCTCTACATCGACCCCTACGCCCGGGACGGCAAGGCCGGCGGGGCCTGGATGGATGCCTACGCCGAGCCGGCGCCGCTGTTCGGCCGGAGACCGGTCGTGTACCTGACGCTCAACGCCGTCCGTCCCGGCGACGGCGCGCCGGCGCTGCTGACGCCGCTCGATGTCCGCATCCTCTTCCACGAGTTCGGCCACGGGCTGCACATGTTCCTGTCCGACGTCCGGTACCCGCGGATCGCCGGCATCAACGTGGCCGCCGACGTCGTCGAGTTCCCGTCGAAGCTGCATGAGGCGCTGGCCGTGCACCCCGACGTCCTCAGCCGCTACGCCCGGCATTACGCCACCGGCGCACCGCTGCCCGACGCCGACGTGGCCGCCCTCCGTGCCGTCGAGCGCGACGGCGCCCCCTACAACTCAACCCGGGGGGCGGCCCAGTCGCTGCTCGACCAGGCCTGGCACGGGCTGGCACCCGGTGAGACGGTGGCGGCCGGTGACGTCGACGCCTTCGAAGCGGCCGTGCTCGGGCGTTACGGCCTCGATCTCCCCGCCGTCGCCCTGCACAATTACTCGACGTTCTTCCCCCACATCTTCGACGGCCATTATCCGGGGATGCACTACTCGTACCTGTGGTCGGCGCTCCTCGAGGCGATCACGGCGCAGTGGCTCGACGAGCAGGGTGGCCTGACCCGGGCCAACGGCCAGGGACTGCGCGACGCCTTCCTCTCCCGGGGCGCCGTCGTCGACCCGATCGCCGCCCTCCGCACCCTCACCGGCCGAGAACCGTCGGTCGAACCGCTCCTGCAGCGGCGGGGCCTCAGCCCGCCCGGCCTGAGCCGGAGCTAGTCCTCTTCGTCGGCCAGCCGGCGTTCGGCCAGCACCTTCTCGGCCCGCGCCGCCCGCCGGCGTTTCCAGAAGGGGAGCTTCCAGTGCCGGGGCCGTTGCTTCTCCAGCTGAGTCGGCCGGTGGGCGTGCAGGTGTCCGGGCCCTTCCCCGGGAAGGACGGCGGCGTCGGGTTCGACGACGTCGATCTTCTGCCGGGCCGCCCGCCGCGCCCGGCGGTGCTCGGCCTCCCGATCCGCCTTCCGAACGGCCGTGTCCTTCTCGGAGACACGATGACGCCGACTCATCGACCACCTCCCTGCGTGTCTCAGAAGGTTACCAGCGGGTCCCCACTCACTTTTTCGACCACGAAGTTCAGGAAAAAGAAGCCAAAGAAGACGACGTTGGCCAGCAGTCCGGCGTAGGCCCACTTGGTCGGCCGGGCCGCCTGCGGCAGGCGCCGGTTCAGGTAGATGAAGACGAACGGGTAGATGATCGCCCCGAGGTTCGACATGTTGGCCGAGATCTGGATCAGCTCCGTCGGCTGGAAGAAGTGGAGCACGACTCCGACGGTCACGAGCAGCACGACCATGAACGAGAAGTAGAACCGGCGCGGGTCCCCGCCGATGACCTCCTGGACGCGGGGGCTGATGTTGGCCGCGTCGGTGGCGTTGCGGACGAGCACCTCGAAGATGCCGAGCTGGGTCGAGAACAGGATGAGGAACCCGACGAGCAATGTCGTGTAGAAGATCCAGCGGCCGTACTGGTTGCCGAGCACATCGGCGGCGAAGGTGGTGACGTCGCTCCGCTCGGGCTGGCGGCCGGAGCTGAGCGCCAGGTGGCGCATCAGCGAAGTTGGCACGAGCATGCCGACAATCGCCCCCGTCAGGAACACGCCCCACATGTCCAGATACAGGAACCGCATCCAACGCTTCCACACCGAGGCGTTCCTGGCGTCGTCGGGGAACGTGAACCCGCTGCCCAGGACCTTGCGCTGCTCCCCCCGGAATCCGGCCAGGTAGCCGACCCGCTGACCCATCCCGTAGCTCTTGTCCCGGTAGTGGCTCAGGAAGAGCCAGTTGAACCCTGACAACAGAGCGGCAAACCCGGCCAGCGAACCGATCTCGGTGGCCGTGACGCCCTTGGGCGGCATGGCCGGGGTGAGGAACCCCGTTATCCCGTCCCACCAGACGTCGAGCGGGACGATCGCCACCGAGACGACCACGAGGTAGAGGACCACGGACGCGACGATGGCGCCGCTGACGAATTCGAGGCCCCGGGTGATCCGCCGGAAGCCGACCGTGATCCCCAGGATGGCGGCCAGCAGCAGGATGGCCAGGAGCTCCACGGTGCCCTTGTCGTCGGGGGTCGGGACCCGGCCCTTGATGAGGGCGAACAGCCCGTCGGCCGCGCCCTTGGCCCACCCGCCCCAGATGTAGGCGAAGAAGATGAGGAACAGCGACAACGGCACCCAGAACCGGCGCCCGGGAGGCACGCGGGCGAAGCCCACGATCGGGACCTCCCCGGTGGCGACCACGTAGCGGGAGCACTCGATGTTGTAGATGACCTGGAGCAGGATCGAGACGGTGATGATCCAGCCGATGCCGGTGAAGCCCCGTTTCCCTACGCTCAGGGGGCCGAGGAGCCACTCCCCGCTGCCGATCGCCGCGCCGAGGGCGATCAAGCTCGGGCCGACGGCGAACTTGAACGCCTCTTTGCGCCCGACCCGGGGACCCCCCACACCTCCTCCGGCGTCGGCAGATCCGCCACCTCGAGCGGCGGACGGCTCACCCCCAGCTGGTAAGTCCCCCCAGTCCGGCCCCGACGACGGTGTCGCTCATCGACTCCCCCTGGCCGTTGTGTCACTCACCGCTTACCAGGCGACCACGGAGCGAATCAAGCAGACGGCGACGAGTGCCCCCGGGGTTGCGCCCAGCGGGGGCTACCGGGTGGCGAGGCGGGTACCGGGCGAGGCGGCGAACAGCTGCCATTGGCCGGGCACTCCCTTCAGGAGGTGCGCGCCCGCATCCGTGAACCGGATTCCCGATCCCGCCACGAGGTCCTTCACGGTGCTCGACACCAGAACCTCGCCCGGCCCGGCCAGGGCCGCCACCCGGGCGCCGATGTGGACGGCGAGCCCCCCGACCTGCCCACCGGTCATGAGTTCGCACTCGCCGGTGTGCAGCCCGATCCGGACCTCGATCCCGATCTCGGCGCACGGCCTGGTGCACGGCGCAGGCACACTCGATGGCCCGGCTCGGCCCGACGAAGGTGGCCAGGAAACCGTCGCCGGTCGTGTTGACCTCGCTGCCACCGTAGCGCGTCCAGTTCTCGACGGACGAGGGCGTCGTGGGCCGCCAGGAGCTCCCGCCAGCGGTGGTCGCCGAGCTCGGCGGCCCGTTCCGTCGAGCCGACGATGTCGGTGAAGAGCACGGTGGCGAGCACGCGGTCGCGCACCCGTTCCGGACGGACGCCGGTGAGGAACTCCTCGATCTCGTCGATGATGGCGTCGCAGTCGCCCATCATGTAGTTGTGATCGTCGCCCGGAACTCGACGAACCGGGCCCCGGGGATCTTCTCGCCCATGTGGCGGCCCGCTTCGACCCGCACCACGAGGTCGCCAGTGCGGTGGACGACGAGCGTCGGGACGCGAACGGCCGGCAGGATGTCGCGGCAGTCGACCTCGTCCAGCGCCTCGTAGCACGGCCCGGCCCATGGCCGGGCTCGCCCCGGTCCGCTGGAACCGGCCCCAGGACCTGGCGGGAGGCCTCGGCGTCGGCCCGGCTCGGGGCGAACAGGTCGATGGCCCGCCTCGCCCCAGTACCGCTCGACCTCTCCAGCCAGCCGCTCAGCATCTCCGGGGCTCCAGCCCCATGGCCAGTCCGGGCCCATACTGAACTTGGCGGTAGACGCCGTAGAGGATCAGGGCCGATGTCCGCTCGGGATGGGCTGGCGACGAAGAGCATCCCCATCGGCCCACCCTCGGAGATCCCGAAGCAAGGCGGCCCGCTCCGAGCCGGCCGCGTCCATGACCGCCCGCAGGTCTTCGACCCGCTCGTCCAGGGTCGGGACCCGTAACGACCGGATCGGACAGGCCGGTCCCCCGCTTGTCCCACAGGATCAAGCGGGAGAAGGACGCCAGGCGCTCGAGGGCCCGCGGCGCACTCGGCATCTCCCACCAGAACTCGACGTTCGAGACGTATCCCTGGGTGAAGACGAGATCGAGAGGGCCGTCACCCACGACCTGGTAGGCGATGCTCACCCCACCGCTCTTGGCGTACCTCGTCTTCGGGTGCACCCCTCGCCCTCCGGCCGAGCCCAGGGGCGTGAGACTACCCCCGCCTTCACCGGACGGTCGCTGGTCAGGCCGGCCCGGGGGTTGAGGATCGGCGAGCGATCAGGATGGCGGCGAAGGCGAGCGGCAGCAGAGCGACAAGCACAGGGAGGCCGGCGGCCACCAGCACCGAGGCCCCCTCCGTCTGGAGGAGGCTGCGGTAGGCGAATTCGAGTTCGGTGGTCTGCAGGGGCCCCGGACCGGACTGGGAGATGACCGTCTGCTGGACCGGCAGGAAGACCGCCACCACAGCCGCCAGCAGCGCCAGACCGGGAGCGACCAGGAGATCCCTTCACATCAACCCAGTATGCAGGCGCAAGCCGTCAGATCAGTTGGCGGACCCGAGCGGGAGGTAGAGCTCCACCGTGGCCAGTTCTTTGGCCCGGCTGCGGGCCAGGATCGGCTGGTGGCCGGCGGGGAAGCACATCACCCGGCGGTTCTGGTGGAAGATGACAGCGCCCTCACAGCGGTCGGGGTCGACAACGAGATCGGCGATGGTGGCCACGGTGTCGGTCTGGACGCTGGCGAGGACGAACGGATTCTCCATATGGGAGCTATCGGCACAAATCTGCCGGACCTGAAGCGCGAACCTTGGCAGGGCCGCGACGCCGATTTGCTCCTTCGAGGCGACAAGCGGATATCATCTTGGTATGGCGAAGACATCTGTCGAAGTAGACGCCGATATCGTACGAGAGGCGGCGGCCATCCTGGGGACGACGACACTCAGGGCGACCATCGACGCTGCGCTGCGGGAGGTCGTGCGGGCTCGACAGCGCCTCGCGCTCATTGATCTCCTCTCCCAGGAAGACCGCTTCGACTTCGAGCTCGTCGACCACGCCTGGGGTGGCGACGACCTGGCCGACCGATAAGTGGGTCGCGCCACCTACCTCGTCGACAGCAGCGTCCTGACCCGCCTGGGCAAGGCGGGGGTGGCCGAGGTGTTCACCCCGCTCGCCGCCGCCGGGGAGATCGCCCTCTGCGCCCCAGTCGTCTTCGAGCTGGGCGTCACGGCCCGCAGCCCCGACGACTACCGCACCCTGATGGACGGCCTCGCCGCCTATGACCGAAGCCCCACCAATGACGCCGACCATCATCGAGCACTGGAAGTCCAGCAGATGCTGGCCGAAGACAGTCAGCACCGAAGGCTTTCCCTCGTCGATGCCCTCGTCGCCGCCGTCGCCGAGGCCCGGGGATTGACCGTGCTCCACTACGACGCCGACTTCGAGGCGGTGGCCGGCCTCACCGGCCAGCCGCACAAATGGATTGTCCAGCGCGGAACAGCCAACTGACTATCCAGGGCCTGAAGCGCTGTACAGGGTTTCGCAGAACCGACGAGGAAGGCGAAGGTCCCTGCTGACTGACCCTCACTTTCGTCCCCGGCCGGGACCCCGATGGCACGTGCGCGACACACGCGGCCTCCGCCAACCGCTGCATCGCAGGGGCCGTCGATCCATGCGCCCTCTGCCGCGCCGACGAATACGCGGTCCTGGTCCGTCAGGCCATCAGCGAGACCTCCAGATCTTCACGCCGCTCGGCCATTGGATCGCGTCGACGCGGAAGTCCCGGTACCGGCGACCCGAGTGGAGGTAGATGCCTGAGAGATTGCCGCGGCAATTACCGCCGTTGCGCGTGATCCGTGCCTGACGTATTCGGCACTTCGCACACGACGATTTGAACGCCGGAGATCCCCTCGTAGGGGGTGCGAAACACCTTCGAGAGCCGTCGAGTTCCCCCTGAGCAGTTCACGAGCAGTCCTGGATTGAAGTGCCGGTGCGGCTTTGTCGCATAGTCGATCCATGTCTCGGTGCACTTCCCCCCGCCGCCATCCGAGTCCTCGGCCACGATCTTCAGGATAGTTCAAGATATCGCCATCCTTGCGGTCGACGTACCGCAAGACCTTGCCGGATCGGCCGTGCGGCCCCCGGATGCTCTTCTTCTGTACCAAGTCCGCTTCCGCTGCAGCGGGGCGGGCCACGCCGACCAGCAAACTGCCGGACACGGCGAGGGTGATAAAGGCGCGGTCGACGGAGCAATTTGACCTCCCCTGGAATCCCCGACGGCGGGGAACCCGCGCCTTCAAAATGGGAGCGTCAGCCCAGCGATTTGCAGCCTAGCGATGCCCCAGCTTGCAGCCTCGAGCGCCCCAGCTCAGCACTTGTTTACCACAGTCGTCGTCATCGACGACCGATGCTCGGCGTGACCGGTACAGCACCACACCTAGGACTCGCTCCGGACGGCCGCTGCATCCCGGCGTGCGGCAGCTGTATGCGCCCGAGGTTGGGCGGCTTGTTTCGAACGCCGCCCCGCAATCGCCGCACCGGTGCAGATAGGTCGTCACAGCGCCTCATCCTTCCCTGCTACCGAGCATGCGCCGCGAGAACCCGCGAACACGACTCCGTTTCTTTACTGTTCAGTAACGATCACGGCTTCATCGTCAGTGGGCATCGCCCCCGACGAGCAACCTGCCGACTCCAATGCGGCGGAGAAGCCCGGCGGCGCGCTCAACGTGGAACTCCTCGACAGCGACAACGGCGCGCTCCATCGTTCCTCGACGGGTTGACGGCGCGTTGTCCGGCCCGGTCATCCTGCAACGGAATATCGAGGCCGCTGTCGACCGCGACCCCAATACTGCCCGCAGCGATGGCGCCCACGAGGACGGAAGCCGATCACCCTCCAACCTGCGGTCAGGAACTCAGGAGCGAATGCGCTCCACAGGATGTTCCCGACGAGCCCAGTCAGAACACCGCCGAAGACGGCGAAGATGACGGGTCGTGCGACCCTCCGGTGCCTCCCGGGCCATACGACGAATCCGCCGCCGCTTTGCTCAACCCGATCGCTTTGGTCGGTACACCCCGGTCGCTCAGGAAACGGGCGGCAGCTTCGGCATTGCAGGCTGCCGAAGGCGGCGACGAGTACGACCCGGTTCCTCGGGGCAGAAGAGCCTGAAATCATGGACGAAACCCCCTGCCTGAAACGGACGCACGTTTCTTTACCGGTCTTGGGGGCGTCACCTTCCTCTATCGCCTTCTTCATCAGATCGCGACCGGTCGCGTCCCGTGCCGGTCCCCAGTTGGGACGATGCCTCTGGACCACAACTATGCGGAATCATTCGACTACAGGGCGCTTGCGCTTTCTGCCGCGCTGGCGATCGAGTCGCCGGCTGGTGCGGCTCGGTCCTGCGAATTCCGTGGGCTTCGGCCCTTCGGAACCGGACCGACCACGACCGGTCCGGTTCCTGACCGACGTGAGGGCAGGGGCGCATCGCTGCTTCGACCGGGCGACGTTCGAGTTCCAGACCTCGGGGGTTGGAGCACCGGGGCTATCGGGTCGCCTACGAGGCGGCCCCGATTCGCGAAGACGGCTCCGGCCGGCCGGTTCCGATCCGGGGCAAGGCATTCCTGGTGGTCAGGCTCTCCCCCGCTCGCGACACCGACATCGCGACACCGGACGCCCGAGATCGACGTACCAGGGCCCTGAGTCTGTCGAGCCGTATGGCGGCAGGCGGATCGTCGAAGTCCGTCATGTGAGTAGCTTCGAGGCCACGGTCAAATGGGCGATCGGCGTCGACCGCCGCCGCCCGTTCCGGGTGACCACATTGCGCTCGCCGCCCCGGGTCGTCATCGACGTCGGCTGAGTCAGGGACCGGTGGTCAGCAGCCCCTGGTAGTCGGCCGGTCCGAGGGATTCCGAGCTCAGGGTGCCGTCGGCCCGCGGAATCTCGACGCCCTGGCCTTCGAGCAGGAACCGCACGCGGCCGACTCCTGCGACGGCAGTGGCCGTGAGGACGACCTGGGCAACGGCCAGGATCTGTTCCTGGCCGCCGACTTCAACGAAGGCCGCGCTCGAGGTCGACGACCGCCGTGTCACCCTCGAGGTGGGCGGAGCGGAGATCGGTCTGGGGGCTGATGGCCGTCCGTATGCCCGGCGCCGAGCTCGGGCTCTGTCGGACCGGCGAGGAGCACGTTGAGCGCCCCGGTCAAGTCGGCGCGGCGGGCGCTCCGGACCACCTTGACGAGGTGCTCAGCCCGCACCAGGAAGACCGTGACGTCCGTCTCCGGTACGGCCGCACCGACCGGAGGCAGCGAATCGCTCGGCGCCACTGCTGGGAGCACGACACCCCCCGGTGTCCTGATCGGCTCCTGATCACGAGGAATCCCACAGCCGACGGTGACCACGGTCAGCAGAACCAGGACGAGGGCCGCCGGGGATCGGCCGTTGGGCCTCACCGGACCACCGGGAGCTCGACCACGAAACGGGCGCCACCACCGTCATCGCGTCCCTCGACCCAGGCCCGCCCGCCGTGGAGCCGGGCATGTTCAGCCACCAGGGCGAGTCCCAGGCCGACGCCACCAGTGGCGCGGCCCGTCTGCCGGCCCCGGTAGAAGCGCTCGAAGATCCGTTCACGGTCTTCGGGCGGCACGCCCGGCCCGCGATCCTCTACGACGATTCGGACAGTGTCCTGGTCGGCTTCGATCCGGAGGCGCTCGACGCCGCCGCCGTGTTGGCGGGCGTTGGCCACGAGGTTGAAGATCACCTGCACGAGGCGGCGCTTGTCCGCCAGGACGACGGCGTCAGTCGCCGATGCGGCCACCTCCACCGGCACGTCTCGGTCGGGGAGAGCCTCCACGGCGTGGAAGACCAGTTCACCGAGGAACACCTCCTCGGTGGACGCCTGGACGACACCGGCATCGAACCGGGAGATCTCGAGGAGATCCTGAACGAGCTGTTCGAAGCGATCGACCTCTCGGGAGAGGACATCGAGACTACGGGCGGTGCGCTCGTCCATCGAGGCACGACGTGTCTCCATGTTCTGCACGGCGGACCGGAGTGCGGTCAGCGGCGAGCGCAACTCGTGGCTCACGTTCGAGGCGAATCGGGCGTCGCGCTCGATTCGCTGCTGAAGACTGGCCACCATCTGGTTGAAGCTGTCGGCCAGGGCCGAGAGCTCTACCTCGCTGCCCACATCAAGTCGGGCGTCGAGTTTCCCCCCGGCGATCGATGTGGCGGTGGCCCCGATCTCCGCCAGTGGATCGAGGAGTCGGCGGCTCGCCCACACCCCGAGGCCGGCGGCGCCGATCATCGCCGCAGCCGCCGCGGTGGTCAAAGCCACCCGCAGGGTGCGCAGCGTCCGGTCGAGCTCCCGGAGAAGGAAGATTTCGAAGTAAGCGTCCCCGTTTGGGAGCGGCAGTCCGACGGCCAGCCGCGGAACGTGATCGAGGTCATAGCGCTGCCGGGCCCGGCTCTGCTCGTCGACCACCGCCTGTCGCAGCGGGGCTGGGATCGCGTCCCGACCGATGTCCAAGGAAGCGGCGAACCACCGGCCATCATGGAGGAGCACGACCGTGCTGGATCCGGCTGGGCTTTGCAGAGATGCGAGCAGCTGCGGTAGGTCGCTGTCCGAGCGGAGCGCCCCTCCGACCAGCCGGGCGTTGGCCTGGGCCTGCCGCTGAGCCGACGTCTCCCGCTGGGTCAGCAGATACCGGCGCGTCAGGCCGTAGCTCAGGAGCGCGACGCCAGCCACGAGGACGAGAGCACCGCCGACGAACGCGGCCAGCAGCCGGGACCGGAGCCGGAGGCGGCGGGATCGAGCCATGCGTCAGCCTGAAGAGCGTGAGTCGTCGAGACCGAACTGGGGCGGCCGGCACATGGTCCGCATCGACACGATGTGCCGGCCGCCTCCCGCATCAGGCCGTCTGGATCCGGGCACGCCTTCGAGCGTAGGCGCGAGGACGGCCTGACGACCAGGCCGGCCGCCGGCTCGGAGGGTGATCTTCTCGGGCTGCGCCCGCCAGGGGGCGTCCCGGAAGAGGAGAAGCGCGGCGGCCTCCTGGGTCATGGACTCGACGCCGTCGAGTTCGATCTCGACGGACGGACAGGCGGTGGCGGCAGCGGCGGCGAGCTCCATAGATGCGCCGCCGCCTCCTCGTCGAGCGGACCTCGCACCTCGACGATCGAGACGGCGCCGTTCATCCGCACCCGAAACTCGCTCCTAGCCACAGCCGGTCCTCCGCTCACTCACGGTGATCGTGCCCATACGCGACGGGCCCCATCCGCCGAACGGTCGCAGCGGATGCCGTCCGCCGTCACGGGACCGGGCGAAGCGATGGTCTTGAACCCGGAGCCGGCCCTTCCACGCCAGGATCCCGAGTTGCAGTTCATCGGTCGATCTCACGTCCCGGCCGCAGCGGTGGCAGGGATCGGTATGCAGCCAGGCCCGCAGGACCCGGCTGCCCGCCTCGTCGAGCCCGACGACGAAGCACGACCGTGCGTCGTCGATCTCGAGATGGTGGTACTCCGTCCAGGCCTCCGAGGATTCGGGCCAGACCGCGGCATCGCGTGGCGTCCGTCGAAACCGGCGCGTCGCTCCGTCAAAGATCCAGTAGAACGAGCACGATTCGAGCAGTTGGAGCCCCTGGATGTTGGCCCGGCCGGGCATCACCTGGGACGGGTCGTTCATCAATCTACCCTCTCTCGATTCGAGCTTCAGCGATCCGAAGCCCAGGACAGGATGGGCTTCAGGAACCGCGAACAGGACTCCGTTTCTTTGCGGTTGGATGACGATCGTTCCCGACTGGATCGGTGGCACGGCGTATCCGCCGTCTTTCGTGACGACGAGTTCCGCACGGTGGCCTCGAGGACGAGGATTACCTCGTCGACGAGGCCGCCACCGCCGAGGAGGCGCTGCAGGCCTTTCAGCGCCACCCGGCCGATTGCGCCCTCCTCGACCTCATGCTGCCCGACCAGAGCGGGTTTGAAGTCTGCCGGTCGCTCCGCCGGCGGAGCACCGTCCCCATCATCATGGTCACCGCTCGGTCGGACACATTCGATGTGGTGGCCGGCCTCGAGGCTGGGGCCGACGACTACGTCACCAAGCCGTTCCAGCCCAAGGAGCTCGCCGCCCGCATCAGGGCCCTGCTCCGCCGGGCTCGGGGGATGGAAGCGCCGTCGCCGGTGATCCGGCTCGGCGGCGACCTCGAAGTCCTCCCCGACGAGGGGTTGGTGCGCCGCAATGGCGAGGACGTCCACCTGACCCGCACGGAGTTCCGGCTCCTGTGCGAGATGGCGGCCAGCCCGGGCCGGATGTTCACCCGGGAGATGCTGCTCGACCCTGGCCGGTACCACATCTGCGCCCGACAGTCGGCAACTCCAATCTTCTTCGCCAACCACTAGATCCCCGGCCGGATCGCGATCTGATGACGCCAAGATCGCGATCCGGTCGCGATCGCCCTCAGCGTTCGGTCAAGGGCCCGTGCTTGAGGACGAGATGCGGGCCCTTCGGCGTGTCCACCACGTCGAGAACGGAACCCCCGAGCGGTTCGGCAAGCCCGGCGGCCAGGAAGACCTTGGTCCCGTTGCTCTCCAGCTCGAGGTCGTCAGGCAACGGATGAGAGGCGAAGCGCAGCTTGTACCCGGGGCCCGAGCCGTTGTCAGAGTCCGACGTTGAGATCCGGATGGCGATCGACTCGGCGAGGCCGTTCATGACACGGCGTTCGGTGAGGGCGGCGGCGGCACGGCTGGTCAATTCGAACACGTCAACAATCTCCCGGATGCGCAGTGATCCCTAGCAAGGCTCCCACCGCAGTCTGGCGAACACGGATCGCGTCGCCGTGGCCGCCCGGTCGCGATCCGATGACGATGACGCGGAACGGCAGCAGCCCGCCGTGGCCGAATGGCGCGACGTTCCACGTGGTGAGGAACAGCAATCAGTGCAGGTCTCGCCGGTTGAACAGCCAGCAACCGGCGACAAAAAGAGGAGCCCCGACGACAACGGGGCCGATCACCGCCAGGAGCGCCAGGCCGTCGATCAGGATGTTGCGGTCCAAGTACCAGTGCCAGGGCGACAGCGTTTCAACAACCGGCCGCCCGCCGCTCGCGGCGACCACGCCCTGAAGGAGGTAACCCCCGGCTGCAACCGACGTGCCGGCCGCCACTGCGGGCCCCGAGCGTCCGGTGGCGCATCCGACGGCGAACGCCAGTGTGGCGTGCATCAACGCCAGACAGAACGCGGCGCCAGTCGCCGCGAGCAGAGCACCGATCGCGATGCCGTCAAGCAGACCTACGATCGGGCCAAGCGCGATGAGTGACACGGTGAGGGTGGCGCTCACTGCGGCGAGGACGGCCACCACCGCCCCGTAACGTTCGGTGACGACCCGCAACCGGGTGACAGGTTGAGCCAGCAGCAACTCGAGCGTTCCATCACCTTCGCTTCCGCCAATGGCCCGGGCGCCGAGCCCGATCCCCAACGTGATGAGCAGCACCGGGACCATCACGGAGAACAGCCGCGCGTGAAGGTAGCCAGGAGGTGACGTCAGGGGGATGCCCTCCTGGGCGCCGACCAGCGCCCGCACTGCCTGGGGAAGGTCCTCGAAGAGTTGGTCAAAGGCCTCGTTGCCCTTCACGCTGGGATAGAACGCCACGGTGAAGACGACGAGCGCGACCATGCCCAATGCCCACCACGCCGTTGATCGGCGCGTGTCGCGCAGGAATCTAGCGATCACGACGCCGCTCATGTCACGTCGTTCCGGTAGTAGCCGAGAAATACCTCCTCCAGGTCGGCTTCGTGGGTCACGATCCGCCGTACCTCAAGGTCGGACGCAGCCTTGAGCACCCGGTCGACGCTCCCTTCGACGACGACCCGCACGAGGCCGTCGGCGGTGGTGAGCGACACGATCTCGGGGAGGCCGCCGAAGGCGGTGGGATCGGCCGTACCTGCGACATGGAAGTCGATCCGCTGCCGGGCTTGCGCCCGGAGTTCATCGATGCCAGCCACGGCGACGAGCTGACCGCGACGCAGGATCCCGACCCGGTCGGCCAGCACTTCGACCTCGGGGAGGATGTGCGAGGAGAGAAACACCGTGGCGCCGCCCTCCACCGCCTGGCGGAGCACCTGCTGGAACTCGTATTGCAGCAACGGATCCAGGCCCGCCGTTGGCTCGTCGAGAATGAGCAGGTCGGGACGGTGGGCGAAGGCGGCGACGATACCCACCTTGCGCCGGTTACCGGTGCTGAGCTCTCCCAGGGGCCGCGTCGGATCGAGGTCGAACTGATCGAGGAGCTGCCTGACGGTCGCTTCGTCAACTCCACCGCGAAGAGCGCCGAAAAAGGCGATCACCTCGGTTGCCGTGTAGCGGGGATCGAGCCGGAGATCGCCGGGCAGGTACCCGATCCGGCGGCGCACCCTCAGGTCTCGCCCGGCTCCACCAAGGACTCGTACCGAACCGGAGGTCGGCCTCACCAGATCAAGACAGAGCCGGATCGTGGTCGTCTTTCCAGCCCCGTTCGGGCCGAGGAAGCCGAAGACCTCGCCACGGCGGACGTCGAAGGTGAGGTCGTCAACGGCCACAACCGGACCGAAGTGCTTGGTGAGTTGCCTCGCTTCGACCACGATGTCCGGGACGGACACGACCGGCACGACGGACCTCCGCGTCAGACCTTCGCCGACCAGTCTTCCCGGCACGCCACCCGAAAGCTAGCAGCGGGCACTACCGCTCGGAGAGAAGTCGTCATCGAACTGCAAGGAAACGGAGTCCTGTTCGCGGAGCGGAAGGTGGATTCTCTTCGGAGGTCCGCCTACATCGGAGACATGGATGATCGAGAATGTGGGGTCGGCGCTTTCCGGCCGGACGGACATGGCGGGACTCCAGGTGCTGGAATCCTGTTCGTCGACCTGGATCTTCGACGGGGCCTCGCACCGATTCCGGCGCGTGCCACATGGTGCACCGGTGAGCCTGGCGGTTCCCGCGCTGTGGGCGGAGTACCACCGCCTCGAGCTCGACGAGTCCCGCTCCTCCTTCACGGTCGAGCTGGACCCTCATGGCACCCGGCTGCTCCGGGTCTCACTCCACAGCGACCCGTGTCGTCGCTGTCGGAGCATCGGTCGTGGGTAGGGTCCAGTTTCGGGTGCGGATGGAAGGCTCCGTCTCCATCCTCGAGGTGTGGGGTCCGTTGGACGAAGCGGCGGCGCTGAATCTGCTCCACTTCACCGCCGCTGCCGCCAACGACGGCCATGCGGTCCGCATTGATCTCGACGCCGTGGAATCCATGACACCGGAAGCCGCAGCACTATTGCTCTTTCGACGGCCGGCATGGCGGGCACTGGACCGGGTCACCCTCCGGGCCGAAGGCCGGACCGGTCGGCAGGCGGTCCTCCGAGCCTACGCCGGGAGGCGAGCGGCAGAGCGACCCTGACGGCGAACCCTCGGCCCGGTAGCCGCTGATCTGTCGGGGGTCATGGCCTTGATACAGACCGTGGCGGACGGCATGGCAGCTGATCCCGACTGGAGTGACCGGATCCTCACCCCACCGGAGGTGTGGGGCGTGGAGACTGCGCCACCGGTTGAAGCGCGCCTTCGACGACGCCGGGATCGAGCTCCCTTTCCCGCAACCTGGCCGCGGGGCCCTGACTGCTCAGGCGGCTTGGTGGCCGGCGAGGACGACGTCCAGTAGCTCCGCCCAGTCGAGCAGCTGGCGGTCGTCGAGGAACTCGGCCCGGACGCGGGCCTTCGCCCGCTGGCCGAGGCGGTCCGTCGCGGCTCGAGGCGCGTCGAGCAGGCTGGTGAGTACGGCGGCGAGCTTGTCGCGGTCGGCCGGGTCGTGCAGCAGGTACCCGTGGACGCCGTCGTCGATCTGGTCCCGGATCCCGCCGACGGCGCTGGCGACCACCGGCCGGGCTTTCCACATCGCCTCCGTGACGGTGAGCCCGAACCCTTCGGCGAGGCTTTTCTGCACGACGATGGTGGCGTGGCGCTGAATGGCGTTGACCATCAGGGCATTCTCGACGGGGTCGTCCATGGGCAGGGACACGAGGTGGATGCGGGCCCGCTCCCGGGGCGGAAGTGCTTCCCAGGTGGCGACACACGCCGCCAGCACCGCTTGGCCCTCGGGGTCGTCCGTGACGCCCGATACGTCCGGGCCGACCAGCGCCAGGTGGCAGCCGTGGCGGTCGAGGTCGAGGCGGACGAACGCGTCAATCATACCGATCGGATCCTTGAGCGGGTCCCAGCGGGACACCTGGACGATGAGTGGGCTGTCGGTGGGGATCGGCGCTCCGAGCCGGGTGATGCTGGCCGCGCCGCGGATCCGCCGCATGGCAGCCGACTGGGCAGCGCCGGCCGCGTCGTCGGCCGCCACCAAACCGATCCGGGAGGCGATACCGATCACCTCGTGCGATGCGAGTGGCTGGTTCTTGGGCGACAGGGGGTCGATGGTCGGCGGGCAGATCCGGACTCGCCCGTCGTGCAGGGGAACCGGTGCGTACTCCGGCCGGGAGAAGACGAAGGCGTCGACCGGCTCCAGATACGGCCTCAGGAAGTCCCAGGCTGCCTGTGTGTAATCGTTGCGCACATCAGCCCCGACGTGGCACCGCCAGATCGTGGTCAGGCCGGCCGCCCGCAGCGGCCCGGCCAAAGCGGCGACCTGCGGATCGTGGAGGACAGCGATGTCGCCCGGGCGGACGCGGCCGAGGAGCGTCTCGGCGTTGGCGGCGATCACGTTGCGGTAGTGCCGGGCAGGCAATGGTGGACCCGTTTTGTGAGGGTGAAGAACGCTTCGTCGCCGCCGATCACCATCCAGGGAGCGCGGATCCCGGCCGCCCACTGATAGCCGAGGACCCGGGGCAGCATTTCGGCCACGCCTCCCCCGGTCGCGGTCGAGTTGACCGTCCACACGGTTCGGTCGCCGAGGAGACGCCGGAGGCGCATGAGGGAACGCCGGACGCCCCTGAGGCGGTCGGTTCCGATGACGGCACCGAGCCAGTCGATCGGCAGGGGTGTGATCGCAACGTCCTGCATCGCCGGCATCGCTACACCTCCCAAATGTCGACCACCCGGTCGACAGGGATGAACACGTCGGCGCCATCGGCGACGAGCCAGACGGTCGCCACGTTGTGCCGCCCGAACGAGACCAGCTGGCAGTCGACGATCCGTGACCCGTCATCGAGCGCCACGCTGACCTGTCGGCCTTCGAGCTCACCCAGGTGGGACGGGCCTCTCGTCGTAGTCACGTCTCGCCCTCCTCGGTGGGTGCCCTGTCGTTCCGGGTACGAGAAACCTCTTCGACGTATCGGAGGCGATTCCCGACCGACTGGAGGATCGGGGGCGGATTGTGACCAAACCGCGATCGATTCGCGACCTGGACCCCGGCGTGACGACGTCGTGGCGGGGAACCCCTGGCATCGCCGGACACCGCCTGGATGGCGTCACCGAAGATTCCAGCGACCGGCGTCGAGGTCCGGGCTGACTGAAGAGACCTGAAGACTTCCGGTTTCGCGCAGGTGCGGGAGCCGCCACCGTCAAGATCAGAGTGACATGCGGTGGAACCGGAATCGATCTGACGCGTCCGGCCGGAGCGCGTCCAGCGCTGCCGTGGTGATCCTTACGGTCGGCCTCTTCGGCGCGGTCCTCATGGCGCCGAAGACATCCCAGGATACCGACCTCCCCATTGAACCGCCCCTCGCGGCACCCACAACGGCCACCACGACGACGACGACCGCGCCCGCCGCACGAGGACAAGGTGTCCTCCTCGGCGCCAGCACCAGTCCCGACCGTCGCGGTTCGGTGGCGGAGAGATTGGTGGTCGAAGAGCTCGAGCAGAGACTCGGCCGCACGCTTGACATCAACCACAACTTCTATCCCTGGGATGAGCCATTTCCGACCGAGACCGAGCGGTGGGACCTCGAGGCGGGCCGCATCCCGCTGATCAGCTGGAACGGCCGGGACGTGACGACAGCCGCCATCGCTGCCGGCCGTCATGACAGCCTGATCCGACAACGGGCGCGCGACACCAGGGCGCTCGGTCGGCCCGTCCTCATCCGCTGGTTCTGGGAGATGGACGGCAACAAGAAGGCGGACTTCGCCGGCGCGCCCGGCGACTACGTCGCGGCCTGGCGACGTATCGTCACCCTGTTCCGGGCCGGAGGCGCCGACAATGTCGACTGGGTCTGGTGCCCCAATGCATCGGCCTTCAACGACGGCGAGGCCCAGAAGTTCTATCCGGGTGACGACTTCGTCGATTGGACGTGTGCCGACGGCTACAACTGGGCGCCTGGCCGCCCGGGAGACGACTACCGATCGTTCAAGGACATCTTCGGCGGCTTCTACGCCTGGGCGACCCTCCACGACAAGCCGATCATGATCGGCGAGTTCGGCGTCCAGGAGCGCCATCCGGGCGAGAAGGCACAATGGATCGCCGACGCCCGGCACGCGATCAAGACCGACTTCCCCCGGCTGCGAGCCATCGTCTACTTCAACAGCAACAAGGACTACGACTGGCGGCTGACCACGTCAGAGTCCGCCCTCGAGGCCTCCAGGAACTTGGCCCACGATCCCTGGTTCCACAACGCTCCTCGCTGAGGCAACCAGACGTCCCGGCTGAATCTCGCTGAAAGAACCAACACGGCAAGGGCCGGATGGCTCATCCTGTCGAACTACCAGGTGGTGGAGCACCGAGCCACGCAATCCCCCCTGCCCGCCGTGGCTCGGTGCGCCACACCAAACGTCTGCGGCGGCTCTGATCCACCGCACCGATCAGGGAGCTTTTTCAGCACACTTCAGGATTGGTGAACACCGAGGCGGTCCCCCGGCTTGTTAGCTTCATCGGCGGGCGCCTGCCGCCGCTGCGGCGTTTCGCCCGCCGATGAACTCATGGAACTGGATCCCTCCGTCATTCCGTCGCGTCCCGCCGCAGACATCCGTCGCGACGACGCACTCGACCTGCTGCGCACCGTCGCCCTCGGCCGCGTGTTGTTATGGCATGCCTTCGCCGCCTCGTGGATGACGTTCTTCGCTGCGATGCCGGTCATGTTCTTCGTGGCCGGAACCCTCCTCGAACCGCCCTCGGGAGCAGCGTCGCACCGGGCGCTCGTGCGGCGCCGGGCCCGCCGGCTGCTGCTCCCGCTGTGGGTCTATGGCGCCGTGGTCGCCGCCGCCGGCCTCCTGCGGGAGCCTCCCGGTTGGCACACGCTCTCGTCGGCCCCCGCCGCGCTGGGGAACGCTGTCACGTGGATCGTTCCGCTCGTCGACCCAGCCTGGGCGGAGTGGCACGGCGGATGGCTGTCGACCCATCTGTGGTACCTGCGGGCCTACCTGTGGATTCTCCTGCTCGTCCCCGTACTGGCCGTCCTGGCGCGGCGGGCGGCTCGGACGTTCCCGGCCCTCGGTCTGGCGATCGTCGCTCTGGAGGTGTGCGATCGGGCCCACGTCCCCATCGTCGGTTCCGGTACGACGGGTGTCCTGGTGGGAGATGCCTTGACCTACGGGGGCTTCGTGGTGCTCGGCATGGTGTATCGCCGCCGCCGTGTCCGCCCTCCCGTCCGCCTGCTGGCCGCCGGCGCCGCCGCCGCCTGCGCCGCCACCATCCTCTATGTAGTCTTCGCCGGACTGCCGGCCGGAGGAGTGAACGACTCCTACGGCGTCGTGGCGTTGACCGGCGTCACCTGGCTGCTGGCCGCCGGCGCGGCGGAGGGGCCGATCCGCCGCCTCGCCGAACGGCCACGCACCCGCCGGTTGACGGCGGCGGTGACCCGCCGGGCCGTGACCATCTACCTGTGGCATCCTGCCGCCATCGTGATGGCCTACGCCGTGCTCAAGGGTTCGGACCGGTTCCCTAGGATGAGCGTGGTGCAGCAGTGGCCGGTCCCGGCCGTGTTGGTGATTGCGCTCACGGCGGCCTCGACGATCATCGCCGTCGCCGCGCTGGGGTGGGTCGAGGACCTGGCGGCACGCCGTTCACCTACCGCCCGGAGCGGGCGCGGCCGAGGCGCCCGCGAGGTTCGTACACGAGCGGCCGGCTTGGCGGCCGTCGTACCGTCGGTCGCCACCGCGCTGGCCATGATGGCGCCGTCGCTGGTGGTTCCGGTGGCCGACGGCGACCCGGCGGGGGCCGCCTCGATCTTCAGCCCACCGCGACCGCCCTCCTTCCGGGCGGCGCTGGCCAACGACGCGTTCGCGGCCCGGCGGGTGCCGGCCGGCGAGTTCGCCCCACTGGGGCGCGTCGACCCTGCGCAAGCCCGGTTGGAGGAGACGCTCGAGCGCTGGCTGGCCGGTCAGACCGGCGTCGACGCCGTGTCGGTGGGCGTCGCCATCCACGGTCGGATCTGGACGGGCAGCGCTCACACGGACGGCTCCGCAGCCCGGCTGATGCCGGACGAGGAGTTCGGCGCGCTCAGCATGACCAAGACGTTCACGACGGCACTCGTCCTCCACGAGGTCAAGAACGGTCGGCTCTCGCTGGACGGGCCAGTACCTCCCCTCGACGGACTCCACCCCACCGGTGACGCGGCTCGGATCACCATCCGCCAGCTTCTCGAACACACGTCGGGGCTTGTCGAGTACAGCGCTGCGCCCGGCTTCGACGGGTCCCGGCCGCTCGACGCCCGGGAGGCGGTCCAGTTGGCCCTCGGCGCCGGGCTCCAGAGTGCGCCCGGCGCCGAGGTGCACTACTCGAACAGCAACTTCCACTATCTCGGGCTGCTCCTCGAGGAGGTCACCGGCCGGTCCTACGCAGACCTCCTCGCCGGCGTTTTCCGGGCCCAGGGGCTCCGCAGTACGCGGCTCGGGTCCCGGCGGGCCCGGGTGGCCGGGGTTCTCCTCCGGTGGGATCATCTCGACTCTGCACGATCTGGCCCGCTGGGGTGACGCGTTGTTCACGCCGGGCCGGGTTCTGCCGGCGGCGGATGTGCGCCAGCTCACCACCCTGGACGACAAGAACATGGCGCTGTCGATGTGGCCTTTCTGTCCCTGCGGCACTAGCGCCGACGGGGTGAGGCAGTATGCGGCCATTGGCCAGTCGGTGGGATACGGAGGCTCATTGCGGTTTCCCAGCGGGATGACGCTCGTCGTCCGGTTCGGACCGGCCACAGAACCGCTCGACGCCGTGGACCTCGGTCATGAGCTCGAGGGAGCGTTGCGGGCGGCGACCTCCGCTGGCCGCTCGTAGTTCACGAACTCCGGGCGAACTGGGCGTAGCCCGGCCGGCGCTGGCCGTTGATGGTGGTGAACTCTCCCACCACGAGCAGATGGTCGGCGGTTACCGCTGCCCCCCAGGGCCCGGTACTTGTGTTGGCCCGAGGGTTCCAGCCGTCCAGTGCTCCGGTGGCAGCGTCGAAGGCGGCCAGGTGGCGCCGGCTCGTGCCGTTCGGGCAGTACTGGTAGCAGGTCGATCCCTTGGGGACGATGTAGTCGTAGTGGCCCAACAGGAAGACCTGGGTGGTCGAGGCGGCCACGCCCACGGCGTCGCCGTCGACGGCGGCCTGCCACTTCGGTTTCGTCGGCCGGTCCGGATCGAAGGCGTAGAGCCGTCCCCCGGGTCCGCCGGCGGCGGCGAAGACGGTCTGCCCGTCGCCGGGCCACACTGTAAGGTCGAAGATCGGGCGCCCGACCTTCCACTGCTTGGGCAGCGGCGCGCCGGTGGCGGCGTCGAGGACCACCAGGCCGCCCTGCCCGGCGAAGTCGGTGAAGTTGCCAGCCGACGTAGACGCGGCGGCCGTCCGCCGTCACGGCCAGCCCGTACACGTGACCGGCCGGTGCATCGGCTGTCGGGACACCGGTCTGGCCGAGGTAGCGGCCGGCGCCCAGCACCGGCGGCTGCCCATCGAGTACCGCCCCGGTCGTCGGGATCGAGGGCGGCGACCTTGGCCCGGGCCGAGCTGCCCACGCGGGTGAAGTCGCCGCCGACGTACAGGCGGTCGCCGGCCAGGGCGATGCTGCGGACGCGGCCCTTCACCGCCGGCCGGAACCGTGGGTCGACCCGGCCGGAGGCCAGATCCACCAGCGCGAGCTTCGGGACGGACTTCCCCCCGATGGCGCTGAAATCGCCGCCGACGTACACCGCCCGTCTTCGAGCGGTTGAGCTCCAGGGCGCGGACGGCGCCGTTGGCCCTGGGATTCCAGGGCAGGAGCGTCTTTCGGTTCACGTCGAAGGCGGCGAGGCGGTTGCGGGTCACGCTTGCTGCCGCCGCCGGGCGGCACCATCTTGGTGAAGGCCCCGCCGATGTACGCCCGGCCGCCTGTCTCGACCACCGCGGTGGCGAGCTGCGCCCGGCCGTTCGGCGCCGGGCCTGTCCCCCACGTCCCGCCGTCGGCCTGAACGGACACGCCGGGCGCGGCGCTCGCCGGGGAGAATCCCGACAGGGTCACGGCAGCCGGCGAGGGCCGCCGCCGTGATCGACGAACGACGCGAACGGCTGGCATGAAGTGAACGTCACGGTCCATCCTCCCGACGGGCAGGTCCGATGTCGGTCTTCACCCGATCAAATACCGCGTCCCGGACAGAACTCCTCGCTGAAGAAACCTGATGAATCACACGAAAGACGACTCGGGGGCAGGACTCGGAGATTCCTTGCGTGAACCTCCACCGGGATGCTGAACCGCCGGATCCACCACCCACCTGGCCCTGGTCGGGCCTGCCTCGTTCGGCCCCGAGCCCGCTGCGGCCACCACTGTCCGACCTCCGCGAGGCGACGGCGTGTACGTCTCACGGTGCCAGCGGCTGTCTGGCGGTTGTCGACCGTCAACGATGGTGCCAACCGACGATGCGCCGTCATCCGGAGGCGGCGAGGCGCCGGTCTCGGGTGCCCGCCCCCTCCCCGCCGCTCCGGTCGCCGAACCGGACGGCAACGGCCCGTCATCCGACGGCGCAGTGCCCGTCTCCGGGAGACCCGGCGAGGCACCGTTCCGCAGCCGCTACCGCCGGCGATACCCGAACCGGCTCCCGTGATCGAACCGGAGGTGCCATGCGCCGCCGGAGACGAGCCCACCGCACACCGCCCGGGCCCCAACCCGCCCCCACCGCCGTCCGGCCGCCTCCCGGCGACCGGCGGTGTGACCGCCGCGGTCGCTGGCGGGTGCCTTCTTCACCTCGGCGGCCTCTGCGTCGGCGCCGGTCGCTCCAACCGGAGAGGCGGATAGGGTCTATGGGGATGACCGCGCCCGCGTCTGTTGTTCATCGAGGATGACCCGTCGCTGCGGGAGGCCGTCACCGTCACACTGCGGCAGGCGGGCTACGAGGTGTGGGCCGACGCCGACGGGTCCGGCCTCGCCGGCGCGGTTGCCGAGTTCCATCCCGACATGGCCATCCTCGACGTCCGGCTCCCCGAGGGGGACGACGGATTCGCCCTGGCCGCCCGCTTGAAGGCCATGGCCGATCTTCCGATCGTGTTCGTGACTGCCGCCGACAATCTCGACGACCGTCTGCGGGGCTTCGAAGTCGGAGCCGACGACTACCTGGTCAAACCGTTCGCCGTCGCCGAGCTGCTGGCCCGGGTGCGGGCGGTGCTCCGCCGGGCGGGCCGCCTGACCTCCCCTACGTACGAGGTGTTCGACCTCTTCATCGACGAGGCGAACCGCAACGCCCGGCGCGCCGGCACGGATCTCGCTCTCACGAAGACGGAATTCGAGTTGCTCGTGGTACTCGCCCGGGAACCGGGACGGGTCTTCTCCAAGACGCAGTTGCTGTCGCTCGTCTGGGGATTCGACGGCTACCAGGGCAACCTCGTCGAGGTCCATGTCAGCGCCTTGCGGAGGAAACTCGAAGCGCTCGGGGGGCGCCTCGTCCACACCGAACGCGGCGAGGGTTACGTGCTGCGGCCCGCGCTCCCAGGGACGGGGGATCCCGGCGGGGCTCCGTCCGGCGTGTGACGTGGGCGATCCGTCGACGGCCACTCCGGCTCGACGCGGGGAAGCGTGATCCGGAACGACTTCTGGTCGTAGGTCAGGTCGCCACCTTGGCGGCGGACCAGGTCGCGGGCGATGGCCAGCCCCAGACCGGTGCCCCCCCGGCCGTCGAGGGTGACGAACCGATCGAAGGCCCGTGACTCCATGCCGCTCGGAAGGCCCGGGCCGTCATCGTTCACGTCGATCATCACATGGCCGCGGTCGGCCGACAATCGGGTCACCACGCTGGTCGCGGCGTGCCGGCGGGCGTTGTCGAGCAGGTTCCCGAGCGCTTCGGAGACCGCCCGAGGGTCAACGACGACGACCGGAGGCGTTCCGGCTTCCACAGTGAGGCGCCAATCCAGACTGGACAGCTGACGGACGCGGTCCAGTTCGGCTTCGCAGAGTTCCGCCAGACCGGGTCGGCTCGGGCTGGAGAGGCTCTCCCTGGTCCAGACGGGCGGTGCGGAGCAAGGAAGCCACCAGCCGGCCGAGCCGGGCCGCCTCCGTGGCCACATTGGCCAGCAGCCGCTCCTGAGCGGGGCTCGCACCTGCAAGCAACAACGCCTCGACCGACGTTCCAAGGGCCGCCACCGGAGTCCGCAACTGATGGGCGGCGGACGCCAGGAAGGCCCGGCTGCGAGCCTCCGATTCCCGGGCTGCGTCGCGCGCCCGCAGGAGGGCCGAGACGAGAAACACCACGGTGACGTGCACCGTGCACCGGACGACCCCGGTGCCGATCTGGGTGGGGAGACCCGGGTCCAACCGTCCGGTCAGCGCCTCAGCCACACCCCAGACGGCCGCGCTGGCCACGCCGGCCATCACCCCGGCGATCGCACCGCCGACCACGGTGACCGCCACGATCACGAGGACATAGAACGCGGCGAACGAAATGCCGGAGCCGGTGACGTAGTCGAGCAGGCCCACGGCCAGCACGGCGACCAAGCCGGCGACCGCCGTCAGCGCCCGCCGAAGCGGCTTGCGGCGGATCCAGACGATGAGGGGGCGCGGATGCATCACCCTGCAGTCTGCCGTGTCGGGCGGCCGAGCGGAACCGAACGCCCCTGGCCCGCCAACCTGAAAGTCGCTGAAGAGACGCAGGGCAGCGGCACCTTGGAGCGAAGCGAGTGCCAACATCCCAATCGCCAGAAAGCGATCTCCTCGGTGAACAGCACGACCCCCCTCCGAACCGGCCCGGCGCCTGACCATATGGCCGTCCTCGCCCGCCACAAGCTCACCATCATCGCCCTCACCGTGGCTGGCACGGCGCTGAGCCTGTTGCACGCCACCGTGCTGGCCAAACCGACGTACGAGTCACACGCCAAGGTGCTTGTCCGACCGGTCACAGACGCCGTCTCCCCACCGGGCATCGACCGGCTGGTGGCGATGGGCACCGAGCGCGAGATCGCCACGTCGCATGTTGTGGCCTCCATCGTCAAAGAACGCCTGCAGGCGCACGAACCCGTCGAACGGGTGCAGCGGGGGATTTCAGCCAGCGTCGTCGGAGCAACGCAGTTCCTCGACGTGTCGTGTCGGCGCAGCACGCCGGTTGCGGCGCAGCGCTGCGCCCAGGCCGCGGCCGAGGCCTACCTGCAACAGAAGACGCAGGACGCGACGACGAACCGCGACGTCCGGATCACCAACGCCAACGTCGCGCTGGCGCCGATCAACGCGCAGATCGTCGAGACGACCCGGCGGCTGGCCTCGAACCCGGTGGACAGCCCCACAGCGGCCGGGGCCGAGGCGAGCCTCAGACGACTCCACGACCAGGCCAAGCCGTACCGTCAGATCCTGGCCGATTTGGCCACGCTGAACGTTAGAGACGCCGGCTCGGTCGTCAGCGCCGCCAACCGCCCTGGCGCCCCGGCCAGCCCCCGGCCCAAGACCAACGCCCTCCTCGGCTCGTTCTTCGGCCTCTTCCCCGGGCTGCTGGTGGCCTTCGGGCGGGACCGGGTCGACAACCGCCTCCGGGGCCGGGTCGACCTCGAGGAGTACCTGCGGGCCCCCGTGCTGGCCACCGTCCCCCCCACCCGGCGCAACGGCCGCACGGCCCCGACGCTGGTCACCATGCAGCACCCGAACAGCCCCGCCTCCGAGGCCTACCGTGCCCTGCGGACCCGCATGCTGGTCATGGCCGAGCGCCAGGGTCTGAAGACGATCATGGTCGCCTCCCCCACCGGGGAAGACGGCAAGACCGCCATCGCCGCCAACCTGGCCGTGTCGCTGGCCCAGGTCGGCAAGCGGGTCGTGCTCCTCTCGGCCGACCTGCGGGGCTCGAAGGTCCACCAGTACTTCGGGCTCGACAACGAGCGTGGTCTCTCCAACGTCCTCGCCGGCGAGATGCCGCCGTGGGAGGCCGTGCAGGAGCCGGCCGGTCTCGAGCGCCTCTGGGTGTTCGGATCGGGCCCGGTGCCGGCCCAGCCGGCCGAGCTGCTCCAGAGCGACCTCATGCGGGAACTCCTCGCCGAGCGCCGCAAGGTGGCCGACTTCGTGATCATCGAGGCCCCCGCCGCCCTCAACGCCTCCGACTGCCTGGCCCTGGCCCCGCTGGTTGACGGCATCCTCGTGGTGGCCGACGCCAAGCACACCGACCGCGACGAGGTCGAGCAGGTCCGGATCCAGTTCGAGCAGGTCGGCGGCCACGTCGTCGGCGCCGTCATGAGCAACGCCGCCAGCAGCCGCTAAGGCACCCTCAGGTAGTTTGCGGAGGAGAAGATGAGGGTGGCGATCGCCGGACGGTAGCTGGGATGGAGGGCGGCCAGGGCGTCCACTTCGCCGTCCAAGCGGGAAGTCGCAGGCGCATACCGGTAGCCGCCTTCGGCCGACCGGAGCAGACCACATTCCGCCATCCGGGCCAGGATCCCGTCCGCCTGCACAGGATGGATCCGCAACACGCCCGCCACTCCGGTTGCATCCCAACCGCCGTTTCGTTGGCGGTGGACGAGGAGGAGGACATCGACGTCGGTGCTGGTCTCAAGGTGCTCCTCGACGAGACGCTGGACCTCCACCGGGAGATTTTCGATGCCCACGAGAGTCCCTCCATCCCTGCTCATGCCGGGCCCGCGGGGCGGCCCCTCCACGACACCCATTCCCATCCCGGGTCTCGGCTCGATGACGGCACCATGGCGTTTGCGTCGCGGTTTCTGCGTCGCGGTTTCTGTGTCGCGCCTCCGAGACCTGAGGTTCGCTGAAGACTCCGCCACCCAGCAGGGACAAGGCGGGTCAAACGGGAACAACGGTGCATGGCCAGAAAGCTGTGGCGCCAGACCGCGACAATCGCAACCGCGCTCATGCTCACTCCCGCCATGTTCTTCGCACTCGCGTTGTGGCGGCGATCCGATGATGCGAAATGGTGTCAGCACGCAGCCGCCGGCGGTGTGGTGGCCGATATCCGACCGTTGTCGCCCGACCTGCTCGAACAGGTGCGCTCGGCGTGCATTGTCCAGCGCCAGCGGCAGCGGGTCATGTTGGGATCGGTCTGGCGAACCGGCGGCCGGGAAGCCGCCCAATGTGGCTTCGAGTTGGCGCGCCTGCAGCTGCTCTCCTACGAAGACCCAGGTGGGTATCGCGCTGTCCTGGCACGGTTCGGAGTCGACGACCCCGAGTTCGACATCTCGACCCGCCAGGGCCAGGACCGCTTCGTCGCTGCTTGTCGCACCAACGGACAGCATGAAGGCCGTTGACAATGCGCCCGTGCCGCTGGCTCCGGTGCGTCGTTCTGTGCCTCACCATCTGCTGGGGGCACGTCCCGGCCGTCGCCGCAGATCTGTCGGTGCCCGATTCAACGGCGACAATTCTCCCGGGATGCAGTTGGAGCCGACGGCGACCTGCCCCCGGGACGCCATCGACGAACTCAGCAAGACCATTGAGTTCGTTCGCGGCCAGACCTGGGCCAATCAGCCCGGCAGCAATGCCCTGACCATCGTACCGGACCTCAACGCCTGCCGAGTCGTCCTCCATGTCGGACACCTCACGGACGAAGAGGAAGCGGCTCTGCAAGCCGGTGCCGGCCCGGGGCTGGCGATCGAGTACCGGCGGGACTGGGCCAGACCCTCCCGGCTGCCGCTGATCCTCTGGCTCGTCTTCGGGGGCTCGGGCGTCGTCTGGGTCTACGTACGGTACGGGCGCCGGTGACGTCTTCGACTTTCCGACCGATCATTCTGGTGAGCGCCATCTGCGCCCTGGGACTCGTCGGGCAATGCTCATCTCGCGAGAAGCATCGGTGGCCTGTGCAACGGACGGCCGGCATCGCACCCGACATTGGACGCGTCATACCAGCCGGGACCCGCCATCCTCGAAGGAACAGAGGGCGATGACGTCATCATCGGCAGCGATGGCGGCCATGATCGGATCAACGGGAACGGCGGCGACGATGTCGTCTGCGGCGGGCCCGGAGGACACAACTCCATGACGGTGGGCCCCGGCAACGCCGTCGTCTTCGGCGGCGGCGGCCATGAGCGGATCACCGGAATCGGGCCGGGCAACTTCACATTCGTCGGCGGCCCGCTCGGACACAACACGCTGATCAACCGGGGCGGCAGAGCCATCCTCTACGGCGGGGCCGGCGGCGACAACACCCTGATCCACGCCGGGCCCAGCGACGGCCACTTCGACAAGATGGACGGTGGCGCCGGACCCGGCAACGTCTGCATCATCCAGGGCGGAGACGAGATCACCCGCTGCAATGACGGTCCGACCATCCCGCACCCTCCCGACCCGCCGGCTTCCGGTGGAATCAGTGCTCCTCCAGCCAACGCCGTCGCAGGGCCTCCGGATCCACTCTCCCCAGCCGACGACGACCGGACCGTCCGATCCTCGGGGTACTGGATGCTCCGTGGTGACGGCACCGTCCACGGCTTTGGTAACGCTCACCCATTAGGCAACGACGCGGCGAGCCCCAACGGGCAGGCGGTGCATCTCGAGGCAACGTCGACCGGAGCCGGATACTGGATCGTCGACAGTCGGGGAATCGTCTCCGCCTTCGGGGACGCACCACTCTTGGGACAGCCGGGACCCATGCTGGGCGCCGACGAGAACGTCATCGGCCTGTCAGCGACCACCAGCCATGGAGGCTACTGGCTCTTCACGAGCAAAGGGCGGGTCCTACCCTTCGGCGACGCCGAGTTCTACGGGGACCTGAGCGCCGCCACCCTGAATGCCCCCGTCGTCGGTTCATCCACCTCAGCGGCCGGACGCGGCTATTTCATGGTCGCCTCCGATGGGGGTGTCTTCAGTTTTGGTGACGCTCCCTTTCTCGGTTCGATGGGCGGCCGGCGACTCAACCGCGCCGTCCAAGCACTGGGCCCCACCGGGAGCGGAACCGGCTACTGGCTGGTCGCCTCCGACGGCGGTGTCTTCGCGTTCGGTGACGCCCCCTTCAAGGGATCCATGGCCAACCTTCCCCTCAATGCTCCAGTGGCGGGGATGGCCCCCTACGGCAACGGCTACATGCTCGTGGCCGAAGATGGCGGAGCCTTCAACTTCTCGGACCTTGACTTCGAGGGCAGCCTGGCGGACCGGCCCCAAGCCCATCTCGTGGTATCACTCGCCGCTGTAAAGACATCAAGAGAAATTTCTCAGGCGAATTAAGCGGAGCTGACCGATCCCTCACCGCGTCCACCGGCGTCACCCGCCAAACGCAGAAGAAACGGAAAGCATCATTTCGATGCTGCAGCTGAGACTTGGGGCGAATTCAATTTGAGAGCACCTCGGCGAATTTGCCACGCGCCGGCCGGCACGATCTGCATCGCCATGTGCATGACGAGAAAGAAACATCGATCCCGGCAGCTCCGACATGGCGGCGCTGACTGAGCCGAACCCGAGCGCCATCGTGTCCCAGCCACCAATTGAGGGCGTGATGCCCGTCCGATTTTCCATCCATAACGCGGCGCTGGGGCTCCGGCCTTCTTGGCAATGCCAAGGCCTACTCTATGTCCGGCGTCCTAAATCACTCCGAACGTCGACGACACATATGTAGGCCGATCAGGTCCCGGCGCTGCAGCTTCACGGAGACCGCTCCAAGGGATTTCCGTACTCAATCTGCCCTCAGGGGAACTTGACAGCATTCAGCCTTGGGCGGAGAATCCCAACCAAGAAGTCTGGGGGCTCAGCTACAAATCAGCAGCCGCTTGGCGGGCTGCTGCAACCGAAGAACAGATCCTACGGAATATCTGAAAGCGCGGCGAAGGCCGGGCGCGGTGTCCGGATCAGGGGCTGGGGATGCGACGGCGGGCGGCGAATGCTCCCGCGGTTGCCATCGCGAACCGGAGACGGGCAAACGGCGCCAGCAGCGGGCTGGCGCCGGTTCATGCACTGCATTGCGACCAAGGAGGCACGCAAGAATGAACAGGGCAAACGGAAAGCGGAAGGCGGGCCGTATGGCCATGACGGCCGCCGGCACTGCGTTCATCGTGGGGCTCGCCGTGCTGAACGGCGGCGGAGTTCACTCGATCGGCGGGCTCTGCAACGGCCGGCCGGCCAGCCACACGTGGCTGGACGCGTCCGGCCAGTACGGTCCCGCCCTGCTCGACGGCACCGACCACGACGACATCATCATCGGGAGCGACGGCGACGACCTCATCGACGCCCGCGGTGGCGACGACGTCGTCTGTGGCGCCGCCGGCGACGACTCCATCGCAGGTGGCCGCGGCGACGACGCGATCCGCGGCGACACCGGAGACGACGACCTCGACGGTGGCCCCGGAACCGACACGCTCCTAGGCGGCGGAGGCAACGACACCGTCGTTGGCGGTGGTGGCTATGACTTCCTCGCCGGAGGCTCGGGGGACGATGTGATGATCTCGAGCGATGATGACACGTTCGACAAGGTGGACGGCGGCGACGACTTCGACGTCTGCCTGTTCGGCGCCGGCGACGAACTGGCGAACTGCGAGTACTGAGGGTTCGGGGACACGATCGGGGTTGCTCTCGAAGCTTCGGGGGCAACCCCGATCCTCGTTGTGAACGTCGATGGTTCTGGTGTCAGCGGACCTTGTAGTGGCAGTATTTCCAGCGACGTGTGACCACGAGGCCCTCCACGCTCGTTTCCGACTGGTCCGAAGGTCCAACGGCGGTGGTCATTCCGCCTCTGAGCCTCGGGACAGGTGTGCGAATTGTGGGCGTGGTCCACCGCGGTCGACATATCGCGGGCGGAACTTCAGGAATTTTCAGGCGGAAGCCACACGTCATCAGAGGCCGACGATTCGATCGCGCCGAGGGGCACCGCCTCGGCGCGGTCGAATCGGGGGTCATCGGCAACAACAGCCTCCAGGGACGGAGGGCATCCCTGAAATGGACGGCGCACCCAGCCACGGACAGCAGGGGGACAAGGCCTGGCGAGGTGGCGCCAAGGGAGGATTCGACGGCGCCGGTGTCCGGACCGCCGTGCTTCGGCGCTTCTTCAGCCAACTTCAGGAGGTAGCCCGACACGGACAGCGGTTCGGGAAGTGCCAGGATTGGGAGCCATCGGGGCGCTGCCTCGTTGCCGGCAGGTTCCGGTCGCCGCCTCACGAGGTCGGGAAAGCGTAAAGATGGTGACTGATATTCGACCGAAGCCGCTTCCACGCTGGCCGTCGAGGGGCCGAGTCATGCTCGCTCTGGTCCTCCTCGCCTTCGTTCTGGTGCTCCTTTCGGGACGGAGCGTGGCCGGTTTCTACACCGATTACCTGTGGTTCGACTCGATCGGGCTCACCGGCGTCTGGAAGGGCCTGCTGTGGGCGAAGGTCGGTTTGGTGGTCCTCTTCATCCTCGTGGCCCTGGGGATCATCTGGGTCAACCTGTTCGTCGCCGACCGACTCGCTCCCAGCGTCCGTCCGCCCGGCCCGGAGGAGGACGCCCTGGCGGGCGTGAACGCCGTCTTCGACCGCCGGCCGGCCGTCATCCGGTCGCTGGTGGCCCTCCTCGCCGCCCTGTTCGTCGGTGGCGGCGTCAGTGCCCACTGGCAGGACTGGATCCTGTTTCGCAACCGGGTGGACTTCGGAGTCGCCGACCCGCAGTTCGGGCGGGACGTCGGGTACTACGTCTTCCAGTTGCCGTTCCTCTCCTTCGTGATCGACTGGCTCTTCGGTGCGCTGGTGGTGGCGACGCTGGTGGCCCTCGCCTACCACTACCGCAACGGCGGGATCCGCCTGCAGGTCCCCGGCCGGCTGGTGACCCCCGCCGTCAGGGCCCACGTGTCGATCCTGCTGGCCTTCATCGCCCTGGTGCGGGCGGTCAGCTACTACCTCGACCGCTTCGAGCTCACCTTCTCCGCCCGGGGGGTCGTCGACGGCGCGACGTACACCGACGTCAATGCCGAGCTTCCGGCCATCAACCTGCTCATCGCCATCTCCGTACTGGCCGCCGGGCTCTTCGTCTACAACGCCCGCCAGCGGGGGTGGGTGCTGCCCGGGATCGCCGTCGGGCTGTGGTTCCTGGTGTCGGTGGTCGTCGGCGCCGCCTATCCGGCCTTCATCCAGCGGTTCCGGGTCGAGCCGGCCGAGTCCGTCAGGGAAGCCCCCTTCATCGCCCGCAACATCGAGGCGACCCGGGAGGCGATGGGGATGGCCGACGTGAAGGTGCGGCCCTTCGCCTACGACGAGGAACTCAGCAGCGCGGCGCTCGACAAGAACGCCGAGACGATCCGCAACGTGCGGCTGTGGGATCCGCAGGTCCTCCGGCAGACCTATCAGCGCCTCCAGGAGGTTCGTACGTTCTACCGGTTCACCGACGTCGACATCGATCGCTACGCCCTGGGCGGCGGGGTCACCCAGACAATGCTGTCGGCTCGCGAGTTGAATCCCGACAGCCTTCCCTCCGACACGTGGGAGAACCGTCATCTGGCCTTCACCCACGGCTACGGGTCGGTGATGTCCCCCGCCAACGCCGTGACAGCCGACGGCCAGCCCGACTTCCTCGTCAAGGACATCCCGCCGCAGGGCGAGCCTCCGATCGCCGAGCCGCGCCTGTACCACGGGGAGTCCATCGGCGGCTTTGCCATCGTCAACAGCGGCCGCGACGAGATCGACTACGTCAAGGCGGACGGCACCGCCGTGACGAACCGGTACGACGGGCGGGGCGGTGTCGGCATCGGTTCGCTGCTCCGCCGGGCGGCCTTCGCCCTCCGCTTCGCCGACGTCAACCCGCTGATCTCGGGCTTCATGACCCCGGAATCGAAGATTCTCTACATCCGCGACATCCGGGAGCGGGTCGAGACCGCCGCGCCCTTCCTCCACTACGACGCCGACCCGTACCCGATCCTGCTCGAGGGTCGCATCGTCTGGCTGATCGACGCCTACACCACCACCGATCGCTACCCATACGGGCAGGTGGCCGACCGGGACCGGCTCAGCTCGGCCAGCGGGCTCAACCACGATTTCAACTACGTCCGCAATTCGGTCAAGGTCGCCATCGACGCCTACCACGGCGACATGACGTTCTACCGGGTCGACCCCGACGATCCGATCTCGGCCGCCTACGCCAAGGCGTTCCCCGAGTTGTTCGCCGGGCCCGAAGAGATCTCCGATGAGCTGCGGGCCCACTTCCGCTACCCCGAGGACCTCTTCCGGGTGCAGACCAACATGTGGGGTCGCTACCACATCGGCGACCCGACGGAGTTCTACTCGCAGTCCGACCGCTGGCACATCGCCCAGGATCCGGGCACGGCCCTCCCCACGCCGGCCGCTCCGGCCCCGCCGGGAGGGCTTCCAGCCAGCGTTCCCACCCAGGGGCGGATGGATCCCTACTACCTGCTGATGCGCCTGCCCGACGCTCCGAGCCTCGAGTTCCTCATGCTCCAGCCGTTCGTGCCGTTCTCCCAGGACGACACGCGGCGGGAGCTGTCCGCCTTCATGGTGGCCAAGGGCGATCCCGCCGGCTACGGCCAGCTGGAGGTGTTCGTGATGCCCCGGGACCGCCAGGTCGACGGACCGGCCATCGTGAACGCCCGGATCAACCAGGAACCGGAGGTCTCCCAGCTGATCACCCTGCTCAGCCGGGCGGGCTCCGAGGTGCGGCTGGGCAACCTGGTCATCATCCCGGTCGAGCAATCGCTGGTCTATGTCCGGCCGCTCTACGTGCAGGCCACCGGGGCCAACGCCGTCCCCGAACTCAAAAAGGTGATCGTCACATTCGGTGATCGCATCGCCATCCACGACACCTTCCAGGATGCGCTGGTGGCGGTGTTCGGGGCCGCTCCCGAAACGCTGGAAGAGCGGCCGGACGGAGCTGGCACGGACGGCACCCCGATGCCGCCGCCCGGCGCTGTCTCGTCCGAGGCGCGGCGACTCCTCGACGAGGCGGCCCGGGCGTTCACCGAGGCTGATGCCGCCCTGCGGGCCGGTGACCCCATCGAGTACGCCCGCAAGGTGCAGGAGGGCCGCCGGCTCTTCGACCAGGCGCGGCAAGCGGCAGGGGGCTGAGCCCCCGGTTCACGCGTTGCCGGTTCAGAGGGCGGCGGGATAGATCGCGAAACCGGGCTGTTTTACCCGCGTTCCGCCGGTCGAGACCGGCGTGCTGGCGATCTTGGAGAAGTTTCCACCGACGTACATCTGGTTGGCTCCGATGACGACGGCGTAGGGGCCCTCGCTGGTGTCGGCCTGGGCCGTGAAGTCCGGGTCGATGCGGGCTTTGCCGGTGTTCTTGCCGTTCACGATCTCGCCGGCGGCGTAGAAGGCGGCGAGGTGGCGGCTCGGCGTCCCGTCCGGGCAGCTCACGCCGTAGCGTCCGTCTCCCAGGTCGCGGACGTCGAGGCAGGGATCGCTGGGATCGGGCACGGTGTGGTCGTAGTGGCCGCCGACATAGACCCGGTCCCGGGTGGCGGCCACGGCCATGACGTCGCCGTCCATGTTTCCCCGCCACAACTGCGTCGCCTTCCCGCCGGGGGTCCAAGCGATGACGCGGCCACCGGCACCGCCGCTGGCGGTGAAGATCATCACCGGCGCATCGATCCCGATCGCTCTGGGGTCGCCCGGATAGGCCGTCATCCCGAACACCGGTCGGGAGCCGTTGGAGCCCTGCTCGGGCTGCCAGCTCGTGAGGGCACCCGTCACGGTGTCGAGGGCGACGATGCCGCTGTGCCGGTGGTTCGGATCAGCCGCATGGTCGAAGCCGAAGTGGAGGAAGCTGCCTCCGACCATGAGGTAGCGACCATCGGGCGTGACGAGAAGCGACGTGATCACACCGGTGGGGTCGCCGCTGGTGGTGGGGTTGTCATTGCGCTTTCCGGTATGGCCCTCGAACCGGCCGGGGTAGCGAGGCGGAGGAACAAAGCCTGGGTCGAGGGCGCCACTGCCGGCGTCGATGGCGGCCAGCTGGTGCTGGTTGCCCGGGCCGAGCCTGGTGAATCCGCCGGCGATGTAGAGCCGGGATCCGGACTGGGCGATGGCGGCGACGTAGCCACTGGGTTCGGGGGGGTTGAAGGACCGGTCGATCTGGCCGGTGGCCGGGTCGAGGGCGACCAGGCGCCGTCGGGTCTCACCGTTGACCCGGTTGAATTCGCCGCCGACGTAGAGGCGGCTCCCGTCGGCTGAGCGATGCAGCGCCCGCACCGGGCCGTCGAGCTTGACCGTGGCGTTGAACGCCGACCCCGGCACCGGGAGGCCGTCCGTGCCGAGTTCGGCCACGTACGCGAGCGGCACGCCCGACGGGGTGCGCTCGCGGTCGTCCTTGACGAGGTCGGTGAATTCGCCGCCGATGTAGACACGGTCGCCGATCTCGGCGATGGCCGTCACCTTCTGCGCGTAGGGGTGCATGGTCTCGCCGTTCGAGTTGACGAAGGCCCGGTTGGGATCGTTCGGCGTGCCCCACGAGACCTTGGCCGAGGAGGAGAACCGAGTGGGGCCGGAGGAGGCCGGAAGCGTTGTCATGGTGGTGGTCGTGGGAGTTGTCGTCGTCGTGGTTGTGCTTGTGTTCGTGTTGCCGGCGCTTCCGCTGGTGGCGGGCGTAGTACCGTCGACAGCACCGCTCGTTGAGTTCGTGGGGCCGGACGGTATGGCGGACGCTCCGCCGGGGATGCCACCGACGGCAGCCGCGGTGGGGGCGGCGGCCATGCCGATGATCGGGCGGTTGGGCGCCTGGGCAAGACCGCCGAGGTCGCCGGCGCTCCCGAAGGCGAGGAGCTCGCCGGTGACGCTGGCCTGCCAGTAGCCGGCGCCATCGGGGCTCGGCACCATGGCGGTCACGGTGCGGTCGGCCTTCGGCCGCGCTCCGAAGAACGTCGCGTCGCCGTAGGTGACGACACCGCCGTCGGAGGCCGTGAACCAGTAACCCCGGCCCGTAGGGGTGGCAGCAATGGCCGTGATCGGCCTGGCCGGCTTGAGGTCGCCGGTCGAGCCGAAGAACTTGGCGTCCCCGAAGGCGAAGATGCCGCCGTCCGAGGCGACGAACCAGTAGCCGTTGCCCGACGGGGTGGCGGCCATGCCGACGATCGGCTGGTTCAGCTTCATGGCGCCCGTCGATCCGAAGAACCGCGCGTCCCCGAAGGCGAAGATGCCGCCGTCCGAGGCGACGAGCCAGTAGCCGTTGCCTGACGGGGTGGCGGTCATGCCGGCGATTGGCTTGTTCAGCTTCACCGACCCCGTCGACCCGAAGAACTTGGCGTCCCCGAAGGCGAAGATGCCGCCGTCCGAGGCCACCATCCAGTACCCGTTCCCGGTGGGGGTGGCGGCGATACCGACGATGGGCTGGTTGAGGGTGATATCGCCCGTTGAGCCAAAGAATCTGGCGGACCCGAACGAGAAAATCCCGCCGTCGGACGCCACCATCCAGTACCCATGGCTCGCTGCCGTGGCGGACCCTCCCTCGGCGGCTTGGGCCGTGGTCGCGGCCGGGAGGAAGGCGGTGACGGCCAAGGCGACAGCCGCGGCCAAGCGGCGCCGGGCGCTGGTGGTGCGCGAGATAGGTGAGGGAATCACAGCGTCTCTCCGAGCAGACATGGGGGGATGGGGATGGACGCCGGGGTCGCGTCGCTCCGATCGGCAATGACGCCTGGTAGCGGCGCCGCGCCGGACGTGTATGGAGTACGAGAACGCGCGCTGGATCCCTCCTGAAAGTTGCTGAATCCCGGCGAAGGAAATGGGTCGTGCGTACCGGACGAGTGCCACGATGAGTCCTGGCGCAGCCGACGGCGTCGCTCGCTGAATCATCCTGAGGGTCGCAGGGGTCGTGCGATCGCCCGGAGAAGTTCGCAGCGTGCTACGCAAGGGGGATCCGGTGGAACCCGAGATGATGTTCGCCGAGGCTCGACTCAAGAGCGCATCCGGGGAAGGTGCCCAGACGCCGAACGTTCAGCCTTTGCTCCTGAAAAACCGCCTGACCGTCTCTACGGTCGTCCTCGTGGTTGTGTCGGTCGTACTGCTGATCGTTGCGTACATGGCCGTTCTCATCACCATCGCTCGCATCGTCACCGCGGCGGCGTCCCCCGGCTGAGAATCGCCACACCCAGGATGGCCGCCGCCAGGGATCCGGCCAGGATCCCGGCTTTCGCCTGCGCCTGCAGCGTCCCGTCGGAGAACGCGAGCCCGGTGATGAACAGCGAAACCGTGAAACCGATGCCGCCGACTCCCCCGGCTCCGAAGAGGTGCCGGAGACCGACCCCGTCGGGCAGCCGACCCAGGCCGGTTCGAACCCCGGCCGCAGCCGCACCGGCAATCCCCAGCAACTTGCCGAGCACGAGACCGACGACCACCGCCCACGTCAGCCGGCTTCCGGCCGCATCCCTGAGGGCCTGGCGGTCGAGTGCCACGCCGGCATTCGCCAGGGCGAACAGCGGAATGACGACGTAGCTGCTCAACGGGTGGAGACGCCGCTCGATGTCCTCGAGTACTGGCCTCCCGTCGACGTGGCCGGCCGGCGTGAGCAGGCCGAGGGCCACCCCGGCGATCGTGGGATGGATCCCGGACCGGTAGGTGCAGTACCACGCGACGGCGGCCATCGGCACGTAGGCCAGCGGCGGGGCGACGCCGACGCGCCGCAATATCACCACGGCGATGAGCGCACCGGCCGCCCCGGCCAGCCACGCTCCCTCCACCCCGGTGGCGTAGAACACGGCGATCACCACGATGGCGCCGATGTCGTCGACGATGGCCAGGGTGAGCACGAAGACCTTCAGGCCCCGAGGCGCCCGGCGCCCCAGCACCGCGAGGACACCGATGGCGAAGGCGATGTCCGTCGCCATCGGGATCCCCCAACCGCGGGCAGCCTCCCCCGAACCGGCGACGACGAGGAACAGCAGCACCGGAAGCACCATCCCCCCGACGGCGGCGATGGCCGGGAGTGAAGCGCGGCGTGGGTCGTTGAGCTCTCCGGTCACGAGTTCGTTTGATCTCGAGCCCCACCACGAAGAAGAACATCGCCATGAGCCCGTCGTTGACCCAGTGCTGCAGCGACTCCCGCACCGCCCAACTCCCAACACCCACGACCAGCTCGTGGTGCCACAGGTCGTGGTAGGCACCCTGCCAGGGGCTGTTGGCCCAGCCGATCGCCGCCATGGCGGCCACGAGCAGGACCACGCCGCTGCCGGCTTCCGTCTGCAGGAATTCGAGCAGCGCCCGCCCGGTGCCGGACAGCGACTTCGACGAGTTCGGGCGACGGGGACGGTTCAACACAGGCAAGCCTCCGCGATCAAACGACCGCCGACCAGCCTTCCCGGCACACCGGGCTCAGGTTAGCAACCGCGGCCCGCCGCGCAGGTCTGACCGTCACGAGGTCCTGGCGCGCCCAGACTCCGGTCAGGCCACAACCTTGTAGCCCAGCCCGCGCACCGTGATGACGTGGCGGGGATTGGCGGCATCCTCTTCGATCTTGGCGCGGAGCCGGTAGATGTGGACGTCGACGATCTTGCCGTCTCCGAAGTACCCGTAGCCCCAGACCCGATCGAGCAGCGTCTCCCTGGTGAAGATGCGGCCCGGACCGGCGGCCATCTCACAGAGCAGACGAAATTCAGTGCGGGTCAGGTGGACGTCCTCGCCTCCGCGGCGCACCACACCCTCGTCGGGGATGACCTCCAGGTCGGCGCCGAGCCGGATGACCGATGACGGCGGCTCCATCCCCTGGGCCCGGCGGAGCAGCGCCCGGATCCGGGCGGCGAGCTCCTTCGGCTCGAACGGTTTCGTGACGTAGTCGTCGGCCCCGGCCTCGAGCCCGGCGACGACGTCGAAGGTGTCGGACCGGGCCGTGACCATGATGATCGGAACGGTGCTCCGCTGCCGGAGCAACCGGCACACCTCGAAACCACTCTTGTCGGGAAGCATCAGGTCGAGCAGCACGCAGTCCGCAGGCTGGCGCTGGAAGACCTGCAGAGCCTCGTCGCCGGTGGGCGCCTCGTCGACCACATAGCCCTCGTCCTCGAGCGCCACACGGGTCGTCTCGCGGATCGCCTCGTCGTCCTCGACGAAAAGAATCCTGGTTTTCACGGGCTCCATACTGACGCGTCGAAGCCTGGATGGCGACACCGTTCGGAGGTCAGCAAACGACGACCATGGCGCCGCAGCCCGGTAATGTTCTCCCGGACCGCACGGAGGGGAGCCGTCCATGGGCGCAGACGACGCCGCAAGGAGCAGTTCGGAACCCGTCCCGGTCATTTCCCGGCTGAGAGGCCCGGAGGCGTGACACGGCGCTGGCTGGTGGTCCTGGTCGCGGCGCTGCTGGCGCCAGGATGCGACGACGGCGGCGGCCCGGCTGCTCCGGACCCCAGTTCGACGACCGGGACCCCGACGACCGGGGCCTCGGCGACCACGACGACGGAGGCGCCCACCACGACGGCCCCGGGCGTGATGCTGACCCAGATGTGCCAGGGCAGCCGCTACGAACTCAGGTATCCCCAGGGCTGGTCCGCCAACCGGGGCGACGTGGCCCCGCCCTGCCGCTTCTTCGACCCCGCGCCCTTTACCCTTCCCCCGGCCACCGAGGTCGTGGGCCTGGCGGTCATCTTCGACGTGGAGTCCGTACCGTTTTCGCAGTTGCGCGATGCCGCCGGAGGGCCGGGCGAGGAGATCCTCGACCGGCGCGACGTGACCGTCGACGGTCGCCGGGGGGTGCGCCTCGAGGCGCGGGAACTCGACGGCGGCCTGGTCCCGGTGGGAACACCCTCGCTGCGGTATCTCGTCGACCTGGAGGACGCGACGCTGGTGGCGGTCACCTATGGCCTGCGGGGAGCAGCCTGGGAACAGAACCGGGCGGTGCTCGAGGCGATGGTCGGAAGTGTGAAGGTCATCGCCAAGGCGTGCTCGGCGGCGGGCCTTTCACCGTCCCCGGTCCCCCAGGAGCTACCCGGGCCGGTGGCGGAGATGCGACGCTCGATCGTGGCGGCTGCCACCGCCTGCGACTTCGGCCGGCTGGCGGCATTGGCCAAGCCGGGATCATTCACGTACAGCTTCGGCCAGAGCGGCGATCCCGCCGCCGCCTGGCGGAGCCAGGAGACGGGCGGCAATCCCATCCTCCGGATCCTCGTCGAACTCGTCGACCGCCCCTTCGCCGGCCGGCCCGCCGGTTCGCAGACCCAGTACGTGTGGCCTCGGGCCTACGCCTATGACCGTTGGTCCGACGTCCCTCCCGAAGCCCGGGACGAACTCGCCCCGCTCTACGGGCCATCGGACTTCGAGAACTTCGAGCGGTTCGGCAGCTATTCCGGCTACCGGGTCGGGATCACGGCCGGCGGCGACTGGCAGTTCTTCATCGGCGGTGACTAGGGCGCAACCGCGAACTCACCCACCGACCGAGCCACCCGCCCTGCGGCCCCGGCGCTCCGTTGGTGACGCGGTAACGTGGGGGCGGGCGCCCGACAAGGGAGTCGTTACGGCCTGGAATCTTTCCCGGCGAGCGATCCGCCGTCGTGGTGGGCCGGTGCTCCGGCACCGCCGGTCAAGGCCAGCGCAAAGTCGCTGTCAACTTTGTAGTCGGTGCCTTCGATCACGAGACGCCCTTTCCCGGCCCGTTTCGCGGCATACATGGCCGTGTCTGCCCGGCGCAGCAGCGCCTCGGCGTCTTCCCCTGGGTAACCGAACGCGAGCCCCACGCTGGCTCCCACCATGACCGTCCGCCCCTCAACGCTGAACGGTTCGGCCAGACGGCCCCGGATACGTTCGGCTACGGCCGCCGCGGCCTCAGGTCGTGGAGAAGTCACGAGCAGCACGGCGAACTCATCGCCACCTAGCCGAGCCGGGACATCGTCACCCCGCACCATGCTACGGATCCGCTCGGCGGTGACCTCCAACACGACGTCTCCGGCCGAGTGGCCGAAGCAATCGTTGACGTCTTTGAAACCGTCAAGGTCGATGAACGCCACCGCGGGACTGTTCGCGTCCTGCAAGGCACGCTTCACGAGCGTCGCGAACTGTTCCCGGTTGGCCAGGCCGGTGAGGGAGTCATGAGCCGCCCGGTGGCTCAGCCGCTGCCGTTGTTCCTCGAGGATCCGGACGTGTTCTTGGGCGTGGACGAAGCGGAGCACGGCCGCGGCGACCAGTCCCGCGGCCAGCATCAGGGCAGTAGTCGAGCCCACCCGCCGGATCCGCTCCTCCTTCCGCGCCCGCCCGGCCCACTCTTCGGCCAGCTGATCGAGACGGCCTTCGAACGACTCGAACCGTTGGTCGACCACCGTCTCATCCAGCACCCGTGCCTCACTCCGGCGCCCGGCCGCCACCAGCCCGAGTTCGTCCTCGATCCCCAGCCGATAGACCTCGAGGTGGTCCCGGACCACGGCGCCGGATCGCGCCGCGCCGAGGCTCTCCAGCCGGTCCAGTTCGGCGTCCGCCCGGGCGATCAACGCCCGGGTCTCCGTGATGAGAGCATGCGTAGCCTGCGGCTCAGCCGTGCCCAGCCGTTCCTGGGCGACCTCCAGGCTCTTCGTCACCACCTGGAGCCGGGTGAGCGCAAGCACGGCTTCCCGGTGACGGTCGGCCGCATCGCCCAGCCGGTCCAACGCGACGGCGGTCATCGCGGCGATCACTAGCAACACCATGACGAGCGACCGCGAGTGGCGAAAGAGCATAGATCCGGGAATGACGACCTCCTTGCAGGATCTCCCATTCGTAGCGCCCGTCCGCCTCGCTGCGATCCGCGGCGTACTGGCCGAAATCACCCACAGCGGGAGGAGTCCCGCGTCGCCAGCGGGATTCAGGCTCCCTGCCCGATCCAGTCTGCGAAGCGGGCAAGGGCACGGGCCGCGTACTGACGGGTCTGCTCATCGACAAGCTCTCCGTCCTTGACCTTCTCGTGGCCCGGGCGATCAGGACCTCCGGCGGGGGAAGGCCCCGGCAGGGCGGCGACAGGCAGTTCTTCATCGGTGGGGACGAGGAGCACCATCCCCCGCCCCTTTCCGAGTCACGTCTCGGCCTCCTCCGGTGATCGGTGTCTCTCCGAGGTGGCACGCCCTGACGAACACCGTCCGAGTTTTTCGTCGCGATCCAATGACGGGCCCGTCGCGATCGGGGCACAAACCGGCGCAACGGGTTCAGGAGCGGGATTTCCGGCCGATAGCCCATACGTCGAACGTTTAAGGCAACGACGGCAATGGGGCCGCCGCCAGTCCCGAGCCTCCGGCCCGGGAGCAACGGAAGGAGAAACCCATGACCCGTACGACGACTCGCCCGCACCGCCTGGTCGCCTACGAAGGACGCCGGGTCAGCGTCGCGCTCAGCGACGGCACCCGGATCGACGACTGCCAGCTGGTGTCGGCCGGGAGGCATGGCACCCGGACGGCTTGGCTCTTCGTCAACGGCGCCGACCGGTTCGTCTCGCTCCACCGCATCGCCGACGTCTGGGAACCGGTGGCCTAGGCAGGCGAGCCCCTTCCGTCAGCGCCGGATCGCGACGGGCATTCAAGCCGGCGCTAAGCCGGGAAAGGACGTATGAACCGATGGCAGGCATCACATTCGACCACGCCGACAAGGTCTACGTCGGCGGGAACGCCGCTGTCCGCGACCTCAACCTCGACATCGCCGACGGGGAGTTCATCGTCCTCGTCGGCCCGCCGGCTGCGGCCAAGACCACAGCCCTGCGTATGGCTGCCGGCCTCGAGGACATCTCCTCCGGCGAGGTGACCATCGGCGGCCGGGTCGTCGCGGTGACGGCCAGTCCCCGGGCGTCACCGGGAACGGGCGGCGGCTGGTAAGAATCGGGCGTGACCGGAGCCCGCCGGACCCGTCTCGCCCGACGCCTGCGTCTCCTCGGCTTCGCCGCCGCCGGGTCGCTCCTGGCGTTGGCGCTCGCCGGCCGGGTCCGCGCCGGGATCGGCCCCTTCGAGACGACGCTGCGCGTCCAGCCGGCGCTGGCCGGGACCACCACCCTGCACCTCGCCCCCCTGGGGACGATCGGTCTCGACACCCACGACACGCCGGTGGCGCTCGACCTGCGGGTCGACGAGCTCCAGTTCGCCGACGCCCAGCGCATCGCCGACGACCCGGCCGTGCTTGACTCCCTGGAGGACGAGCTGGCCGGGGACGCCCGGGGGGCCATCTGGTCGCTGGCCCTGCGGGCGCTGCTGGTGGCGGTCGCCGGCGGGACGCTGGGGGCGCTGGTGGCCGCCCCCCGCTTCCGCCCGGCGCTGATGGGGGCGGCCATGGGTGCGGGGATCGCCGGCGGGGTGGCCGGGATCACCGCGGTGACGTTCGACCCGGAGGCCCTGTCCCGACCCCGCTACAGCGGCGTGCTCACGATCGCCCCCACAGCCGTCGGCGACGTCCGGGCGGTGGTGGACCGCTTCGGCGAGTACCGGGCGCAGCTCGCCGAACTGGTCGGGAACGTCGTGACGCTCTACCAGACGGCCCAGGGCCTCCCCGTCGCCGGGCCACCCGACGACGCCATCCGGATCCTGCACGTGAGCGACATCCACCTCAACCCGCAGGCCTTCGACCTCATCGGTCGGCTCACCGGCCCCTTCGGGATCGACGCCGTCGTCGACACCGGCGACATCACCGACTGGGGCACGGAGCCGGAATCCCGCCTGCTGGAGCGCATCGGCGGCCTGGGTGTCCCCTACGTGTGGGTCCGGGGCAACCACGACTCGAGTGGCACCCAGGCGGCGGTCGCCGCCCAGCCCGGCGCCGTCGTGCTCGACGGGACGGGCGCAATGGTTGCCGGCTTGCGGTTCTGGGTTATCGGCGATCCGCGCTACACGCCCGACAAGCGCCAGGCGACCGGCGAGGACGCCGAGCAGGCGGCCATCGAAGCCTTCGCTCCCGATGTGGCGACACGGTTGGCGGCGGAGCCCGAACCGGTCGATGTCGTCGCAGTCCACGACGCCCGGGCCGCGACCGCGCTGATGAACAGGGCGCCGCTCGTCCTGGCCGGTCACACCCACGAAGCCGGCGAACAGCGCCGGGGCCGCACCCTGGTGATGGTCGAGGGCTCCACCGGCGGAGCCGGGTTGCGGGGCCTGCAGGCCGAGGAGCCGGAACCGCTCACGGCTACGGTGCTCTATTTCGACCGTGCCACCCGGCGCCTCGTCGCCTACGACCGGATCACCGTGACCGGCCTCGGTGGCTCGGGGGTCCGTATCGAGCGGCACATCCCCTCCCCGCCGCCGAGCACCACCGCCACCACCACCACCACGCAGACCTCGCGGTAGGGCGAACGCTCACCCGGCGCCGTCCCGCCATGAGGGGAACACGAGAGCGCCCGCCGCTCCCCGGTCGGGATGTACTGTCGGTCCGGATTGGCTCCGTCGAGCCAGGCGGGAAGGACAGTGGAACGGTCATGACCCCTGCGGACGCTCACGAGTCCACGGTTCCGGCGTCGCTCACGCCGCTGCTCCACGACTCCATGGTCAACTGGGACGTCCTCCACCAGCGCTATCACGGGCTGCTGCGACTGGTCGACACGCTCATCGGGGTGGTGCCGAACTGCGACCGGTATCTGGAGATCTGGCCGCCGGCGTTCCGCAGCTACAACATCATGGTCCCGAACCTGTTGAATCTCCCGATCCCCGTATTCGGGGTCGGCGGGCCCCCCGCCGGGGTCGTCGGTCTCGCCATGTACGTGTCGAGCCGCACCGCCGGCTGCGCCTACTGCTCGGCGCACACCTGCTCGTTCGCCCTCCGGCGCGGCGCCGCCCCGGACAAGGTGGCAGCCGCACTCCTGCCGGACCAGGGCTCGTTCACGAGGGGCGAATTGGCCGCCGTGGCAGTGGCGCGATCATTGGCTTCCATCCCCTGCACGCTGACGGCGGCCGAGCGAGACGAGCTGGTTGCTGTCTACGGCGAGCGGAACGCGGAATGGGTCGCTCTCGGCGCCGTCATGATGGGCTTCCTGAACAAATTCATGGACGTCATCGGCGTCGAGCTCGAGCAGTCGACCGTCGCCGAAGTGGCCGACACGATGGGCACCGACTGGTCGCCCGGCAAGGCCGGCGCCGGCCTCGACCCGACGTCGCAGCGGAAGCCCGTCCCACCCGCCGACCGCCTCCGCACCAAGCTGAGTGTGGTGCCGCTCCTTCCGGCGGCGATCCGCTTCGATCGTCGAGCCCAGCAGGGCACGCCGAAGCGTTGGCCCGAAGTCGGCCGCTACCTGGCCGGGCGCACCGGCCACGAGTTCCCCGCCCTGGAGAAGCTGCACTCGTCCCGCGCCCGCCGGGCCGTCGCCTCCATGCTGCGGGAGAACCTCGACCCGGGATCCTCAGTGCTCGGCACCGGCCCGAAAGTGATTGCCGGCGCCATCTTCGCCACCGTCGTCGAAGACGATCGGCTCCTCGACGACGTCCGGGCCCTGGTGCGTAGCGCCGGCGTCGACGACGGCCGCCTGAAGGGCGCCATCGCCTTCGCCGGCGGGGACGAGGCGGCATGCCCGGCGGAGAACCCCTCGGAGGCGGCCTTGCTCACCCTGGCCCGCGCCGCCGCCTACAGCCCCGCCCGCATCGACGAATCGACCGTAACGGCCTGCAAAGCAGCCGGCGTCGGGGCACCCGCCATCGTCGAGATGGCCGCGTGGCTGTCAGTCCTGCAAATGCTGCACCGGCTCACCTGCTACGTGGAATTGCCGGCGAGTCGGTAGCCCGTCAGGAGCCGGCGGAGGTCGACCCCGGTCACACGCCCTGCGATCGCCCTCATCGGGGGTGGAGCGCGCCGAGGGCGAGGAAGACCCACAGCAGGGCGCCGAGCGCCAGCCGGTACACCACGAAGATCGAGGTGGAATGCGTCGTCAACCAGCGCAACAGCCAGGCAATCGAGGCATAGCCCACAACGAAGGCGGCCGCCGCGGCCAGGAGGGTGGCACCGAGCCCGGCGCTCCCTCCGCCCGCGACATCGCGAAGCTGGAACAGCCCCGACAGAACGACTGCGGGGATCGACAGCAGGAAGGAGAACCGGGCAGCGTCCGTCCGCCGATAGCCGGCCAGCAAGCCGGCCGTGATCGTTGCCCCCGAGCGCGAGACTCCGGGGATGAGCGCCAGCGACTGGGCAAGCCCGATTGCGACGCCGTCGCGATGGTTCACCTCGCCGAGCGACTTTGCTTTGCCCCCCCGCCGGTCGGCAACTTCGAGGAACAAGCCGAAGACGATCAGGGCCGACGCCACGACGCGAAGGTCGCGAGCGCCGCTCTCGATCTGGTCGGAAAACGCGAGACCCAGCACCGCGATCGGGATGGTCGCGACGATCAAGTACCAACCGAGCCGGGCATCGCGCTCACCTCGGTACTGCCGATGGGAGAGTGAGCGAACCCAGCACTTTCCGATGCGGAGCAGATCCGCCCAGAAATGGAACAGGACAGCGGCCATAGTCCCGAGTTGCACCACGGCCGTAAACCCTGCACCCGGATCGTCCCATCCGAGGAGAGCCGGGGCGACCCGCAGGTGCCCGCTCGAGGAGATGGGCAGGAACTCCGTCAATCCCTGCAGCACTCCAAGGACGACCGCCTCGATCAAACTCACAGCGCACGCCGCCCGCGACAGCGTGACCGACGAGACGGGTCGACCAGCCTCGAGAACAGCACCTGTAGAAGGCTGAAACCTTTGCCTTCCAGCGTTCGGTGCAACAGGGACGAACGTACACTCATCCTCGCGTCCTGCGCTGCGCCTGGAGCCAAGGTCACCTCGCCCGCCAGGGGTGGCCTTGGCCAGGTGTCCTCCAATCTCAACGGCGCTTCTCCGAGGGTGGGGCCAGAAGGCCCCGCTGCGACAGGACCGCAGCGAGGCCCCCATGGCCCAGCGGGGGAAGGGAACAGCGAGGGGGTTTCTGAGCCATACGCTTGCACAGCTCCGTCGGCGTGGGCACCCTGCGGGGGACAGGAACCCGGTCGCCTGTTACGAGTACGAGACGGCGCCCCGGATTCCTGCCTTTCGAGACCCGCACCGGCGTCACAGCTGCTGAGGATTCCTGAACCAAGGCAACGGGGCAATGGCCGGCGCACCCCAGCCACGATGAATGCAGGGGGACACGACGGGGGTGCGCCGTAAACGTCGCTTCGACGACCCAGGTCGAATGACCACGTGCCGGGTGCCAGCTTTCAGGGAACTTCAGACATTGCTGCCCGTGAAGGAATCGAGCCCGGCCTCTCGTAGTCATCTCCAAGACGAGCTCGGCTCCCCCCAGCCCGCCCCGACCCCCGATTCGGAGAGTGGCCGTGATCCCCTCGCTCACCCCATCCGCAAGACTCCGGCGCCGGATCGCGCTCGCCCTGGCGATCAGCGCCGGGGTCGTGCTCCCGCTGGCTGAGCCGGCGACGCGAGCCCGAGCCGGAGGTCCCGGCCCGGCGCCGGCCGGTGCGAGCGGTTACTGGATGGTGGCCTCCGACGGGGGCATCTTCGCCTACGGGGCCGCCAGGTTCCTGGGGTCGACCGGGGCGGTCAAGCTCAACATGCCAATTGTCGGCATGGCCGCCACGCCGACGGGCCACGGCTACTGGTTGGTGGCCGCTGACGGGGGCATCTTTGCCTTCGGCGACGCCGGCTTCTTCGGTTCGACCGGCGGAATGCATCTCAACCGCCCGATCGTCGGAATGGCCGCCAGCCCGTCCGGCAAGGGGTACTGGCTCGTGGCGTCGGACGGAGGCGTCTTCTCCTTCGGCGACGCGCCGTTCTACGGGTCGACCGGGGCGATCAAACTGAACAACCCCATCATCGGTATGACCCGCTCGGCCGCGGGCAGAGGGTACCGGATGGTGGGCTCCGACGGCGGCGTCTTCTCCTTCGGCGACGCGGCCTTCTACGGTTCTGCCGCCAGCGCGGCCCGGGAGAAGCCGATCGCGGGGATGGCCCCGACAGCGTCGGGCGAGGGCTACTGGCTCCTCGGGTCCGACGGATCGCTCCTTCCCTTCGGGGATGCGACCTCCCTGGGTTCGGCCACCGCGATGCGCTCCGTGGCCGCCATGGCGGCCACGCCAACCGGCGGCGGGTACTGGGTAGCCGGCGGCGACGGCTCCCTTGCGACCTTCGGGGACGCCCTCGACCTCGGCCATCCCACCGGGACGCTGACAAGGCCGATCGTCGGCCTGGCCGTCGTTTCGGTGCCTGCCACCCTCGGCGCCGGGAGTCCAGCGACCCCGGCGAACGTGGTGCCGGGCTCCGGCGCGACGGCGACCACGACCCCGATCACGGTCCCCGCAGCGAAGGTGCCGTACCCCCTCTACGCGTCGGTGCCCCTCGAGGGGACCTACGGGACGACGGCACAGACCAGGCACGATCCCAGCCATCCCCTTCGCGAGCCGTGTTACAAGTCGCCGTGCACCTGGACGAACGCCAAGTACGCCGAGGAGCTGCGCTCATTGGCCCGCATCGGAAACCGGCTGTTCATCGGCGGGTTCTTCCACGAACTGATCGACCACTCGTCGCCGCCGCCGGGGGCGCCCTACGTGAAGCCGGTGGCCTACCTGGCCGAACTCGACGCCCTCACCGGCCGCCCGGCCGCCGAATGGACGTTCACCGGCAATGCCGCGCCCGACGCCAGCGTTGCCGCCATGGCCGTCTCCCCGGACGGCCGGCGCCTCTACATCGGAGGCCGCTTCACCCGGGCCGGCGGAGGCGCGGCCGTCCGCCTCGCCGCACTCGACCTGCAGACAGGTCTCCTCGACCCGACGTTCAACCCGCCGGCGCCCGACAGCACCGTCTACAGCATCGTTCCCCACGGCGACCGGGTGTACATCGGCGGCGGATTCCTGCGCCTGGGCTCCAGGGCGTTCCCCGGGGTGGCCGCCCTCAACGCCGGCGACGGGAGCCTCGTCGAAGGGTGGACACCGCCACCCAACTACGGCGGCTCGTTCGTCGGTCAGGCCGGGGACCCCACCCAGGCGGCCCAGGGCGTCGTCGACACGGTGGCCGTCACCCGTGACGGCCGGTACCTGATGGTCGGCGGCGACTTCCTCCACCTCGGAACCCGCCCGGAGGACGACCCGCGCAGCCAAAAGAGCGGCCTCGTCGCCCTCAACGCCTCCGACGGCAGCCTCGCCGACTGGCGCCCCCACAACAACCGACCCGTCTTCGACATCGAGATCTCGCACGACGGGGAACTGGTCCTCACCGCCCAGGGGGGCGGCGGCGGCGCCCTCGTCGCCCACCGGCCCGGCCAGGAGGAGCGGGTCTTCCTCAAACACGTCGACGGCGACGCCCTGACCCTGGCGGCCACCGATCGGCGGATCTACATGGGCGGCCACTTCGACGTCGTGGTCGACGACCCCGACGAAGAGTGCCTCAGGCACATCCCGGTCAAGTGCTTCCCGGGGGCGCCGTACGAGGCCAGGTCCGCCGTCCTCAACCGCCACCTGGCGGCGTTCCACCCGAACGGCGATGTCGACCGGACGTGGACGGCCCAGGCCGACACGGCGGAAGGACCGACGGTCATGCTCACCGGGCCGGACGGGCTCTACGTCGGCGGAAACTTCTTCCACACCCTCGACAAGCACTTCACCATCGGCGGGGTGAAGACCTGGCATCCCGGCTTCGCCCTCTTCCCACCTGTCAGGTAGTCGAGCCCCTGCTCAGGAGCTTCCGGGCCGTCGCCTGGAGATTGCGGCTGGCTGAAGGTTGCTGAAGGTTGGAGGGATCACACCGCCGGCGGCGGAAAATGTCCCCGGATCCCTGCGGGTCAGCGCGGACAACGGCTCGCCGGCCGGCGGACCGACCAATGGAGACGTGTCATGGCCTTGTGCACCGAATGCGGAACCGCTCTGCCCGGCAGCGCAAATGACTGTCCGGCCTGTGGAGCGCGCAGGCACTCTGCCGGTGGGGAACGCCATGCCGCGGCCGTGCCTGCCGTCTCATACCCCTCGCTGGAATCGGAAATGACGTTCGCCGTAGTCCGTCTCGTCGCTGCCCCTATCCGGAGCGAGGGCCGTCCCGAGGACCATCGAGGAGCCGCCGCGGTCGACGCCTCACCCGGGAACCCCGCCGACCGTTCGCTCGTGGGTGGGCGACACCGACCTGGCACTGTGCGCCCTCGCGCTCGGCGTCGTGTCAGTCGTCTTCGGCCTCCTCGGTCAAGGAGGGTTCGGGATCGTGGCCATCGTGTGTGGGCACCAGGCGCGTCGCCGGATGGCCCGGCCACAGGGCCGTCATCGTCGGAAGCGTCCTCGCCATGACCGGCCTCGTCCTGGGGTCTGCGGCCCTCGTGATGATGCTGGGCTCGCTCGCCGGGGATCCTCCCTGGAACTGACCTGCTGGAGGGCTACGCGCCGGCGCGAGAGAGGTACTGTCCGCTCGACGTGCCGCGCCGGCCTGGTGATCGCGGCTGTCTCCGCCATCAGCGTCGGTGCGGTTGGCGGCGGCCGGTCCTCCGTCCCTTTCCGCCCCCCGGTTCCAGCCGCCTCGTCGCCAACGACCGCCTCCGGAGTCAATCCGGTCGAGCCGACCAGCCCATCGCCTCCGGCAACGGCGACGACCGCGACATCGCGACCGCCGGGTGGCCGCCGCCCCAGCCCGCCTGAAACCGGCGCCCCGTCAGGGGCCGAGGAAGCAGTCGGCGGGAGCCCTGCTGCTCCCCCGTCATTGACGGCGGCGAGACTGCAGGCCGCCCTCGATCAGTGGCTTACCAACCAGTCCGGCGCCCGGTCCGTGGCCGTCGGTGTCGCCTTCGCCGGTGACGGCGGCCGATTGTGGACCGGCGAAGCCCATGTCGGCGAACCCTTGTTCCACGTCGACGAGGAATACGCCGTCCGGTCGATCACCAAGACGTTCACCGACGCGCTCGTGCTCCGTGAGGTCGCCACCGGCCGCATCGACCTCGACGCGCCGATGCCGCCGATCTCCGGGCTGGACGTCGACAAGGACGACCCGGTCGTAACCCCCCGCATGCTGCTTCAGCACACGTCGGGATTGGTGAACTATTCAAAAGCCGTCGGCTACGACCCGTCCCGGCCCATCACGCCCCGGGAGATCGTCTCGCTCGCCTTGCACAGTCCGCTGCTCTCCCCGCCCGGCCGTCAGGCGAGCTACTCCAACACCAATTTCCACTGGCTCGGGTTGCTCCTCGAGCAGGTGACGGGCCGGCCGTACGGCGAACTCGTCGCCGGTCTTACCGCGGAGCTCGGACTGACGCACACGCGGCTCGATCCGACCGGCCGGCCAGGATGGATCGGGTACTCGTCCGGGGGGATCCGTTCGACGCTGGGTGACATGGCGCGCTGGGGCGCGGCGCTGTTCACCCCTGGACGAGTTCTTCGGGCTGAGGAGCTGGCCGGGCTGACCACCATAGGCGACGCCGGCGTCTCGCTCGGGCTCTGGCCGCTGTGTCCCTGTACCGGCGCGGATGGTCCGCGTCACCCCGCCGGGCTGCGCCAGACCGTGGATCACGGGGGGTTCTTCTTTTTCCCTGGCCGTGACGCGGTGGTTGTCGTCCACTACGAGCCGGCCGGCACCGCGACCGCCGACGGCGTCGCCGCCCTGGCGGGCGCGCTCGGTAGCTGAAGTCTGCTGAAGAAGGGCGGGAGAGCCGCCGGTCGGTTCGGGAGGCTGGCTAGCGTCATTGGCGGCAGCGCCCTGCGCCCGCGTCCGCCAGCCGACCGCCTCATGGAACTCGCTCCCATCGTCACTCCGCCGCGTCAGGCCGGAGACAACCGCCGCGACCGCGCACTCGACCTGCTGCGCACCGTCGCCCTCGCCGCGTTCTCCTGTGGCATGCCTTCGCCGCGTCGTGGATGACGTTCTTCGCGGCGATGCCGGTCATGTTCTTCGTGGCCGGAACCCTCCTCGAGCCGCCGGCGGGAGCCGGCTCGCACCGGGCGCTCGTGCGCCGCGGGGCCCGGCGGCTGGACCTCGGTCACGAACTCGAGCAGGCGTTGCGGGCGGCGGCATCGGCCGGCCGCCCGTAGCTCACGACCTCCCGGCGAACCGGGCGTAGCCCCGATAAGCAATCTTCAGCCCGAATTGGAGGGTTCCGTTGTGCCGCGCCTCCGAAACCGGACGACACTGCTCAGAACACCTGTCGAGCGGGGGAAACGTCTCGTGAGCCAACATCGCGCACCCCTCCTGGCGCTGTTCTCTGCCGTCCTGCTCGTCACCGGATCCTGGCACGTGACGCCGGTTGGCGCGACACCCGTCGACAGCGACCACGACGGCATCTACGACGCTGTCGAGGGGACGGTCGACACCGACGGCGACCGCACGCCTGATTATCTCGACACGGACAGCGACGACGACGGGATTCCCGACAAGACCGAGGACGTCGCCGACCCTGACGCCGACGGGATCCCCGCCTATCGCGACCTCGACAGCGATGACGACCTCGTTACCGACAGGACGGAAGCAGGCGCTCATCCGATGGCGCCGCTCGACAGCGACTCCGACGCTGTTTTGGACTTCCTCGACTTCGACAGTGACGCCGACGGGATCGCTGACCGTGTTGAGAGCAGCCCCGTCCCCGAGAAGGCCGGAGATGCCGACGCCGACGATGACGGGGTACCCGACGACGAGGACCGGTCGGTCATCGCCACCCGCCCTCCGGCCGACCTGGATGGCGATGGCGTTCCCGACTACCGCGACACCGACAGCGACGGCGACGGGATTCCCGACCGGGTCGAGGGCAGCGTGACCAGCGTGCCCCGCGGCCTGCCGAACTACCGCGACCTCGACAGCGATGACGACGGAATCCCCGACCGGGTCGAAGCCGGACCCGATCCCGGCGCACCGGTCGACACCGACGGCGGTGGACGCCCCGACTTCCGCGACGTCGACAGCGACGGCGACCTGATCTACGACCAGATCGAAGCCGGCCCGAACCCCGAGCGACCACTGGATTCGGACCACGACGGCGTCCCGGACTACATCGACCTCGACAGCGACGCCGACGGCCTCCCCGACACCGTCGAGGGGGACGCGGACTCCGACGGCGACAACGTCCCCAACTATCTCGACACCGACAGCGACGGCGACGGCGTCCCGGACAGGGACCAGGGCGTCAGCGACCAGGACAACGACGGGATCCCGACCACCGTCGATCCGGACGACGACGGCGACACCATCCCGTCACTCCTCGAAGGCGAGGCCGACGTCGACGGCGACGGCGTCCCCAACTTCATGGATCCCGACAGCGACGGGGACGGTATTCCTGACGCGGTCGAGGGCCCGGTTGCAGATGTCGATGGCGACGGCATCCCGAACTATCTCGACACCGACAGCGACGGCGACGGCCTCTCCGACCGGATCGAGGGGACGGGCGACACCGACGGCGACGCCAACCGGAACTGCTACGACCCCGACAGCGACGATGACGGAATTCCGGATGCCGTGGAGGGCCTCCCGAACCCCGACGCCGACGCCGACGCCGACGGTGTCCCCGACCGCACCGACCAGGACAGCGACGGCGACAGGATCCACGACGCCGTCGAGGGCACGGCCGACACCGACAAGGACGGCATCCCCGACCGGGTGTCGCTGGACAGTGACGGCGATGGGCTTCCCGACCGCCTCGAGGGGAGCTACGACGGCGACCACGACACGAAGCCCGACTTCCGTGACGACGACAGCGACGGGGACGGCATCCCCGACGCCACGGAAGGAGCGGCCGACCCCGACGGCGACAGGATCCCCAACTTCCGCGACCTCGACAGCGACGGGGACGGCCGCCCGGATGCCGAGGAAGGTACGGGCGACACCGACGCCGACGGCCTGCCGAACTCTGTCGACGCCCAGTGAGTGGCGACTCAGGACGTATGTGGAGCGTCCAGGCCGGGCTCAGAATCGGCAGTCGTCAACTTCCTGCTCCGCTCCGATGAAGCACAGGTTGCGTCCCCGGCCCCCGTTCAGCTTTCCTCCGACTCCTTGCGTGCCGTCGAGGATATCGTCACCCTCATCCCCGTAGAGCAGGTTCCTCCCGAACCCTCCCGAGATGTGATCGTTTCCGCGGCCGCTGGAGATGAAGTCGTCCCCGACGTCTCCGCGGAGTGTGTCGTCCCCTCGCTCCCCGAAGATGGTGTCATTGCCGTCGCCGCCGCGGATGTCGTCAGCGCCGCCTCCGCCGCAGACCAGATCGTCGCCACCGTGCTTGGACGAACTTGTTGTTATCTTCGCGGAAGTTGGCCGGGAGGACCGATCGGCGCAATCGCTGTTCTTCAGCATCGTTCAGCCTTTTGAAACGGGGCTGGTCGTGTTGGGCGGAAATGGCGAGGAGCCGCCCCCTGCACGGGGCGGCGGCCCCTCGCCTTACTGCTTGTCCGTTCGACTCAGTACTCGCAGTCCGGACGGATTTCGTCGCCGGCGCCGAGGAGGCAGATGTCGAAGCCGTCACCGGCGTAGACGTCGTCCTGGGAGCCGTCGTCGACGGAGATCATGACGTCGTCACCGGAACCACCGAGCATGACGTCATAGCCGTCACCGCCGATCACGGTGTCGTTGCCGCCGTCGCCAATCACGGTGTCCTCACCGGGGCCACCGTCGAGGTCGTCGTCACCGGTGTCGCCCCGGATGACATCGTCCCCGCGGCCACCGTTGATGTGGTCGTCACCGGCCGCGCCGCAGACCACGTCGTCGCCGTCACCGGCGTCGATGATGTCGTCGCCATCGGAACCGATGATGTCGTCGTCCTTGTTCGTCCCGTCGAGCAGCGCTGGGCCGTACTGGCCGGAAGCGTCCAGCCAGGTGTGGCTGGCCGGGCGGCCGTTGCACAGCCCGCCGATGGCGTTGGACGACCCGCCGTTGAGCAGGGCCAGACCGACCAGGAACCCGGTCGAGGCCGTCATGAGGGCCACACGGCCCATCATCTGAGCATTCATTTTGGATGTGCCTCCTTTGGTACTTCGCAGCATGAACCGCCGACCAACGGCCGGCGGGTTGCCCGCATCCCCTGGATCTCGTGTGGCTCGGGCCGCATTGCGGCTCGGGTCCACACCCCAGCTCCGGCGATCCGGACATCTCTCTGGAGGCGAAGCGGAGATCCGCTCGCATTGGTCGTGCGGACCGGTGGCTCCCCAGCTTCCCGGTCTTAGCTCCCCAGCTGACAAGACGGATTGTGAGATCTATTCAAGTTGTCGTCAAGCGGAAGCAATTCTCACATGCTGGTGATTTTTCAGGAGTTCCTCACATGAAAGGCCCGCCCTACCATTCACGGATTTGAGGAAGGCCGAACTGAAGAAGTCTGAAGGCCTGCCTGAACGATTTTGAAAAGTCCTGCAGGCAGAGCAACGACAACTACGCCGAAGAGATCCGGACCATAGCTCTCGTCTGCAAGGTTTCGCCTCCCGCAGGGACCCGGTAGTACCTGTCGGGCTCTCAGGATCAATGACGTATCGCCAAGGCGGCCTCAAACGCGAAGCGAGGCCACCTCTAATAGCGGGAAAGGTGGCCTCGCATCCGCGTCCTGTACTACAGGCACACTGCCGAGAATCTCAGTGTATCTCGGTGAGGTGACCAGTCATTTCCTGACGACCACATTTTCAGCCTTTTACAGGTTCCGGTATGGCATCGCCCGAAGACGCAAGTTAGGGCACCCCGTCTGTCCGTTCGCAGGGGCCGTCCGTCGCATCCCTGCCCGGTCCCCCGTCGCAGTAGTCGATCCCGGCGCCACCGGAGAGGGTGTCGTTCCCGTCACCGCCGCAGATCACGTCGTTGCCGGTGAGTCCGTGGATTGTGTCATTGCCACCAAGACCAGCGATGACGTCGTTACCGTCAGTGCCGTAGATCGTGTCTTCGCCCTGGGTACCGACGATGCTTGCCGTAAGACCAACGCATGTCCCAACCTGGGCATCAGCGCCATGGATATCGGCTCCGACATGGGCGGCCACGACCAGGCTGACGAGAACCGATCGAGCGACGGACTGCGGGCACACTGCGACCTTCTTCCCCAGTTGAACCTGTGACATACCGCCGCCCTGGGTGCACCCGGCGGCGAGGTCGAGCGTCCCGGCGATGAGCCACAGCACCATGGGCCCTGCCGAACTATTCCGGCGCCAAATGTGCTGTGATCACCGGTCCTTGTAGTTCGGGACGCCGTCGCCGTCGGCGTCAGCGGTGCCCTCCTGCTGATCTGGGACTCCGTCTCCGTCGCTGTCCCGGTCGAGGTAGTCGGGCGTACCGGTGCCATCGGTGTCGGCGGTCCCTTCCGTGGCGTCGGGGATTCCGTCCCCGTCGCTGTCGGTATCGACGAAGTTGCGCAGCCCGTCACCATCGCTGTCGAGCGTCCCCTCGGTTGCGTCGGGGATTCCGTCCCCGTCGCTGTCAAGGTCGCGGAAGCTGGGAATCCTGTCGCCGTCGGGATCGGCTGTGCCCTCGACCCGGTCGAGGATCCCATCGGAGTCGCTGTCGACGGAGACCCGGTCGGGTTTGCCGTCGTTGTTGGTATCGATGATCCCCTCGACGACGTCGGGGATTCTGTCCCGGTCGCCGTCGACGTCCACGTAGTTCGGCGAGCCATCGGCGTCGGCGTCACCAGCGCCTTCGACCTCATCGGGGAGGCCGTCCTCATCGCTGTCGGTGTCGAAGCAGTCCCTCTTCCCGTCGCCGTCGGTATCGGAGACACCCTCGACCCGGTCGGGGATCCCATCGCCGTCGCTGTCGGCGTCGAGATAGTTGGGCAGACCGTCAGCGTCGAAGTCGGCGAGGCCCTCCCCGGCGTCCGCGATCCCGTCGCCGTCGCTGTCGGGGTCGTCGGAGTTGGCGACGCCGTCATGGTCGGTATCGCCACCGCCTTCGACGACGTCGAGAATTCCGTCGCCGTCGTCGTCGGGGTCCACAGCGTTCGGCAGGCCGTCCCCGTCGGCGTCGGTCACGCCCTGATCCTTGTCAGGGACACCGTTCCCGTCGCTGTCGTCGTCCACGTAGTTGGACTTGCCGTCCTTGTCAGGATCGGTGTTGCCCTCCACCGTGTCGGGAAGCCCGTCGTCGTCACTGTCGAGGTCGAGGTAGTCGGGGGCGCCGTCCCCGTCGGTGTCGGCAGGCTTGTTCGGGTTCGGGCCAACCTCGGTGGAGTCGGGGATCAGATCGCCATCGCTGTCGTGGTCCCGGAAGTCGGGCAGCCCGCCACCGAATGAGTCGGTCGGCGCCTTCGGATCGGGCCCCGCCTCGAGAGCGTCGGGGATGCTGTCGTTGTCGCTGTCGAGGTCGCGGAAGTCGGGGACGGCGTCGAAGTCGGTGTCGATGTTGGCGTCGATGCCGTCCGGGATGCTGTCGTTGTCGCTGTCGAGGTCGCGGTAGTCGGGTATCCCGTCCGAGTCGCTGTCGACCGGAGGGGCCGGCTCGACGAAGTTGATCTCCTCGTCGTCGGGAACGCCGTCGTCGTCGCGGTCGATGTCGAACCAGTTCCGGATGACCGGCGGCGCTTCGACCGAGTCCGGGATCCCGTCGGCGTCGGTGTCGGTGTCTAAGAAGTCCTTCGTCCCGTCCCCATCCGTGTCCAGTGGTGCCGCGGGGTCGGGGCCGGCCTCGATCGTGTCCCGGATCTTGTCGCCGTCGGAGTCGACGTCGCGATACGCCGGGAGGCCATCGGCATCGACGTCGAGGACTCCGTCGACGGCGTCCGGAACGGCGTCGGAGTCGGAGTCGGTGTCGACATAGTCGGGGAGCCCGTCCCGGTCGGAGTCCATCGGCGTCGCGGTCTCCAGGCCAGCCTCTACCGAGTCGGGAATGCCATCCTCGTCACTGTCCAGGTCGACGCGGTTGGCCCCCTCGACCCCGTCCGTGTCGGCGTTTCCCTCGACGGCATCGGGAATACCGTCGTTGTCGCTGTCAAGATCGCTGTCGTTCGGAATCCCGTCCCCGTCGAAGTCAGCAGGCCCCTCGACGACGTCGGCGATGCCGTCCCCGTCACGGTCCGCCGACGCCGACGCCGGACGTGTCGCTACACCGAAGGCGCTACCGAGCATCAGCAGAACCGAAATCAGCGTCAGCAGCCTCCAGCGACGTTTCGCCACGACGATCCTCCCGTGTCGTCCAAACGGGGTCGACCAAACCGCCGGGTCGAACGCCCAAGTGCCGGGATTCTCGCAGAGTTTTTCCGCACAGGAAACGGAGGGACACCGCCGTGAGAGGCGATCTTGAGCGCCGAACGCGGCGCGGCGGAGCGCGGACTTGCAGCTCGTTCTTCGGTGCTACGCATGTGTCCTCGGCGGTGGACTGTGAGATCAAGTGGCTCTGTTTTGATGTGCAGGTCGTTGGCACGCTTGGGATGCAGGAGTCAACGCAGGCCGCTGCCCGCGGGGACGGACTCGAACACGCGCACTCGCCACAGATCGTCGGCCAGCCGGCGGATTCCCTTCGTCTCTCGGGGGCTGCCGTCGTCTCTTACCCGGAAACTTCAGCAAGCTTCAGCCAACAGCGGCGTCCGTCCGCACCACTTCCGGACACCGTCCGTGGGTCCGGGCCGCGCTGGTCCTCGGAATTCTTGCTGTAAGCCTGCCGCAACCGCTCGCCGCGGAGGAGCCTTGTGGGCGCCAACTCCCCGAACACGAGGGTCACGAAGGTCAGGGCCAGCATCACCACCACGACGGCACCCATCGGCCCGTCCTTTGTGTCAGCGGAACTCCGCCTGAGAAGCCGGCGAAGGCTGCCCGCCTCCGGTGAAGTTGCGCACCGCGAGCCCTGACCGCTCCGCCCGTTGCCCCGACCGGCTCGTGCCCTCGGCGATCGCCTGATCGTATGTCCCCTCCGGTGAGACGGACTGTCGAGCCGACCGCCGTGGAGCGGCTGACCACGCTCGTCCCTCAGTCGAACGACCTCTCTCGCGACCCACTCGGCTTGCTTCAGGAGTCGAGAACAGCAGGCGATGAGTTCCCCGGCCAGGACGGGTGCGGCGACCTGTAGGGCCACCTGGGCGCCATCCGATGACAAGTCTGTTGCCACCCGTCTTGTGTGCGCAGCTTCATGTCGCGCAGAACTGTCTCCACAATCACCCGGCGAAGCACCTCTCTTCAGCATCGCTCAGGGGCATTGAGACAGGGATCCAGCCCACTCTCTCGTATTCCATCACCGTGGCGCGGCCGCTGTCGCGTCCGTCCCAGTTGCTGAACCAAATGCACACCCCGAGCCGCGATCCCCTGGCAGCTCAGCGGATTCCTCTCCCCCCGGAGGATGAACATGTCATCTCCTTGTCAGACACGGCCGCGCCGTCGCGCCAGCGGCGCCGCGCTCCTCCTCGCAGCCCTCGTGGCCGGCGCAGGTCTTTCTGGTTTTGCTCCTGCTCAGGCCGCACCGAGCCCCGGTGGTTCTCCCGGCACCATCCAGACGATGGGTGGAGTGACCCGTGCGTACCAGCAGGGTGGCTACGGCCCAGAGGGCGTGCTCGCCATCGAGTCCCAGTTCCAGAACCCGCGAGGCCTCAACTTCGCCCCGAACGGCGACGTGTACATCACCGACGCCCTGAACCACCGGGTTCGTCGGATCGACCAGGCGGGCGTCGTCCACCTCGTCGCCGGAACCGGCATCCCCGGCTCCGAGTGGCGACGGCGGCGACGCCAAGTTCGCTCAACTCAACGAGCCGCACGGCGTGGCCGTCGACTCCGAGGGCAACGTGTACATCGCCGACAGCAAGAACTGCGTCATCCGCAAGGTCGACACCGCCGGCATCATCACCCGGTACGCCGGCACCGGCGCCAAGAACCCAAACAACCCGGGGGCCTGCGCCAAGACCGACGGCACCCCGGACGGTCCCGTCCTCAGCATCGCCCTTGACCAGCCGAAGTCGCTCTTCATGACGACCAAGAACGGTGCCGACACCCTGTGGATCGCCGACATGGGCAACAGCCAGATCCGCAAGATCGAACTCGACAGCCCGACGCCGACCAACGTCCGGGTGGCGGGCACCAATCGCAAACGACACTACGGCGGCGACGGCGGCAACGCCCTCGACGCCGAACTGCGACACCCCGAGGGTGTCTGGGTGGCGAGCGACGGCACCATCTACATCACGGACGGTGGAAACAACCTTGTCCGCAAGATCGCCATGCCGGTCGGGAACAGCACCCAGCGGATCATCACGACGATCGCGGGTGACGTCGCCGCGGCCGACGCCAACAAATTCGGCGACGACGACCTCACCGGCAGCAGCGAAGGCGACGGCGGCCTCGCCGTCAACGCCCGCATCGACAAGCCCCGCGGTATCTCCGGCGATGACCATGGCAACCTCTACGTCGCCGAGGAACACGGTTCACGGATCCGTCGGATCAAGCTCAACGCCCCAGGCGGAGCGACCATCGACACGATCGCCGGTGACGGCACCATTCTCGAGCAGCGGGCCAACGGCGGAAGCGCCTACATCCCGGGCGAGAACGGGCCCGCTCTGCAGACGCAATTCGCCATGCTCCACGACATCCAGGTCAACCGCGGCGACGGCAGCCTCTGGATCGCCGACAGCCGCAACAACCGGGTCCGGGCCATGACCGACGCGGCCAACGCTCCGGGAGCGGTCGTACCGACCGGCGGCACTCCACCGACGACCACCCAGCCGGCCGGCGGCGGGAACCCTGTCGCCGTTCCGGGCCAGTCCGGCTACTGGATGCTCGGCAACGACGGAAGGGTCTACGCCTTCGGCGACGCCCGCAGCGCCGTCTTCGGTGACGCCAGCGGCCTGATGCCGAACGGAGCGAAGGCCGTCCACATCGAGCCCACCCCGACCGCCAGGGGCTACTGGATCACCGACGACCGGGGTGGCGTCTACGCCTTCGGTGACGCCGCCAAGCTCGGCGGCGTCCCCACCTCGGCGCTGCAGGTCAACGAGAAGGTGACGAGCCTCTCCGGCACCCCGTCCGGCGCCGGCTACTGGGTCTTCACCACCAAGGGGCGGGTCTTCACCTTCGGTGACGCCGGCAAGTTCGGCGACCTGGCCAACCTCACCCTCAACGGCGCCATCCAGAGCTCCATCCCGACCCCCACGGGCAAGGGCTACTTCATGGTCGGCTCCGACGGCGGCGTGTTCGCCTTCGGCGACGCCGTCTTCCGGGGCTCCATGGGCAACGTCAAGCTCAACCAGCCGGTGATGTCGCTCGTTCCCACCCGAGACGGCCTCGGCTACTGGCTGGTCGCGTCCGACGGCGGCATCTTCGCCTTCGGCAACGCCGCCTTCAAGGGGCTCCATGGGCGCCACCAAGCTCAACAAGCCGGTCGTGGGCATGGTCCGCTACGGAACCGGCTACCTGATGGTCGCCGCCGACGGAGGCATCTTCTCCTTCTCGGACAAGCCCTTCGCCGGTTCCCTCGGGGCCAACCCACCGGCCCGACCTATCGTCTTCGCCGCCACTCTCGACTCCTGATCCTCCCTTGGGGCAGCGAGGGAAAGGGCCTCGCCCCGGGAACCACCCGGGGCGAGGCCCTTCCATGGCCGAACCTCGAAGACCGCTGTTTCGGCCGTCCGCGTTCCTAGACTCCTGCCCCGTGTCCTCAGCCATCACCCTGGCGGGTCTGGTCAAGCGATTCGGCAGTTTCCCGGCGCTCGACGGCCTCGATCTCGACGTCAGCACCGGCGAGGTCCACGCCTTTCTCGGCCCCAACGGATCGGGCAAGACGACGACGATCCGCGTCCTGCTGGGGCTGCTGCGGTCCGATGCCGGCGAGGCCCGCCTGCTGGGAGGGGATCCCTGGCGAAACGCCGTTGAGCTTCACCGGCGGCTGGCCTATGTGCCGGGCGACGTCAGCCTCTGGCCGAAACTGAGCGGCGGGGAGGTCATCGACCTCCTTGGCCGGCTTCGGGGCGACCTCGATAGGCGACGCCGCCAGGAGTTGCTGGACCGGTTCGAGCTGGACCCCACCAAACGGGCCAGGACCTATTCGAAGGGCAACCGGCAGAAGGTGGCGCTGGTCGCCGCCCTGGCCTCATCGGCCGAGCTGCTCATCCTCGACGAGCCGACATCAGGGCTTGACCCGCTGATGGAGGCCGAGTTTCAGGCCTGCATCCGGGAGGTCAAGGCCGAAGGGCGAACCGTCCTGCTTTCGAGTCACATCCTGGCCGAAGTCGAGGCCCTCTGCGACCGGGTGACGATCATCCGGGCCGGGCGCCGAGTCGAGACCGGGACGTTGGCGGGGCTGCGCCACCTGACCCGCACCACGATCAGAGCGGAAACCTCCGAAGCTCCGTTGGGTCTCGACGGGCTTCCCGGTATCCACAATCTCGTCGTCGACGACCACCGCGCCGACTTCGACGTCGACACCGACCATCTCGACGCAGCCATCGGCCAACTGGCTCGACTGGGGTTACGCAACCTCACCTGCCAGCCGCCGACGCTGGAAGAGCTGTTCCTCCGGCACTACGGCGACGAGCTTCCCCCCGGAGAAGGGCCGAGCGCAGAGGGGCGGCGCCGGTGAACGCCCTGACGGGCACCGGCGTACTGGCCGGTTCGATCATTCGGCGCGACCGCCTCCGCATCACGCTTTGGCTCGCCGGGCTGGTGCTCCTGGTCTGGTCGAGCGCCGCCGGAATCAAAGGCATCTACGACACGCCGCAGAAGCTTCGCAGCGCGGCTGCCGCGGTGGAGGGCAATGCCGCCGCGATCGCCTTCAACGGACCGGCGCAGGGACTCGAAACGCTGGGCGGACGGATCGCCTTCGAGACCGGCACCGCGGGCCTCGTCGTGGTCGCGCTCATGAGCCTATTCATGGTCGGGCGACAGACCCGCGCCGAGGAGGAGAGCGGCCGGCTCGAGCTGATCCGGGCGACCGTCGTCGGGCGCCACGCTCCGATGGCCGCGGCCATCGTGGTCGTCTCGGCGATGAACGTCGCCGCCGGCGTCATGACCGCCCTCGTCGTCTCCGCCCAGTCCGTACCCGCTACCGGGTCGCTGATCTTCGGGGCCGGATTTCTCGCCGTCGGGCTCGCCTTCGCGGCCGTTGCCGCGTTCACCGCCCAGGTCAGCGAGAACACCCGCGTCGCCTACGGTCTGGCCGGCGCAGTCGTGGGCGTCGCCTTCGGTCTGCGGGCGGCCGGCGACATTGGGGACGGGACGCCGTCGTGGCTGTCCCCGATCGGCTGGGCCCAGAAGACCCGACCCTTCGCCGGCGACCACTGGTGGCCCCTCGCCGTCCCTCTCCTTTTCGCCGCCGGCTGCCTGGGAGCTGCCGTTGCCCTCGCCTCGCGCCGTGATCTCGGAGGCGGCCTGATCGCGTCCCGGCCGGGCCTGGCCGACGCGACAGCGCGGCTTCGACACCCTCTCGGTCTGGCGCTGCGGCTTCAGCGGGCCAGCCTGGCCTGGTGGGCCGTGGGGGTCTTCACCCTCGGGCTGGTGTACGGCTCGGTGGCCAACGACCTCGAAGACTTCCTGGCCGACAATGAAGCGTTGCGGGACGTGTTGGCCCGAAGCGGCACCAACCTGATCGACTCCTTCTTCGGCACGACCCTGCTCATCCTCGCCATCGTCGGCAGCGGCTTCGCCGTGCAGGCGACCCAACGGCTCCGCAGCGAGGAAGCGGCCCTGCGGCTCGAACCCCTCCTTGCCGCGCCTGTGTCCCGGCACCGCTGGATGGCGAGCCACCTCGGCCTGGCGTTCGCCGGTACCGCCGCCGTCCTCGCCGCGGGCGGGTTCGGTGTCGGGCTCTCCTACGCTCTTGTCACGAGGGACGCGGCCGAGCTCCCCTCGCTGCTGGGCGGTGCGCTCGCCTATTTGCCTGCGATCTGGGTCCTCGTTGGAGTCGGGGCGGCGCTGTACGGGCTCCTGCCCCGCCTCGCCGCCGCCGTCTGGGGACTACTGGCCTTCAGTCTGGTCGTCGGGTTCTTCGGCGAGATCCTCGACCTCCCTTCGTGGGTAACGGCGATCTCGCCCTTCGAACACACCCCGTTGGTCCCCTCCGAGATCGTCACCGCCACGCCGCTCCTGACGTTGACCGCCACGGCCGCCGGCTTGTACGCGGCTGGGGCCTACGGCTTCCGCCGCCGCGACGCGGCTTAGGTTGTCCCAATCCTCGACATGAGTGACGCAGGTGTCTAGGAAGGTTCACCTGCGGCGGGCCGCCGGCTGGCGCGGAGATGAGATTCCACGCCGATGAAGACGAGAAGACCTCGGGCCAGAACGGGTTGGTGCCAGCGCAACATCGAGGGGAGCCTCGCCACGGATGGATGCCGTCCCGGCTCAGGCCATGCAAGGGTGTTGGTCGACTTCCGGTCGACCCGAAAACCGCGTCGAGGCCGACAAAAACGCACTCTGAACAGCACCTTCACTCAGAGGCGGCGAGCGGAATTGAACCGCTGTACAGGGTTTTGCAGTTGAAAAAGACGGGTCAATACGGGTCAGGACGTGCCAAGAAAATGGCCCCCCACCAGGGGCGATGGGTCAACTTGATCCAGCACGGGTCAGGACGTGTCACGGCGGGTCGTGCAGATTTCGTGCAGATGATCCCGGCCATCTGACCCACCCGCCACGGCTCAGTGAGGGGTCCGCCACCCAGGGTGCGACGGGCGACCTACAGTGCGCTGTTCCCCGCCGACGGCAGGCACGAGACCCCTGGAACCGTGAGCGACCCCGCGTTCTCCCTCCGACTCGAAGACCTGACCCCCGGAGCGGTTGTCCAGGGTCTTGTCCCTGGGCGGGCTGTGACCGTGGTGGCCGCCCGTTGGCACGGCAAGACGGTGGTCACCCTCACCTACCGTGACGAGGCCGGCCGGGTGGAAGAGCGACTGGTGTACCGGGACGAGGAGCCCGCGTTGTCGCTCGTCACCGCTGGGCGGGCGTGGTCGTTCGAGGCGGACGGGCACCTCTTCCGTCTGGCGTCAGAGGCGCGGCGGATCCGCTTGGCGTACCTCTTCGACCCGATGCTGGCGGTGTCGCTGTCCCAGCTCATACCGCTGCCCCACCAGATCCAGGCTGTGTACGGGGAGTTGCTGCCTCGCCAGCCGCTCCGGTTCCTCTTGGCGGACGATCCGGGGGCCGGGAAGACCATCATGGCGGGCCTCTACATCAAGGAGCTTCTGCTGCGGGGCGATCTTGCCCGCTGCCTGATCGTGGCACCAGGTGGGCTGGTCGGCCAGTGGCAGGACGAACTGGCCGAGAAGTTCGGGCTGACCTTCTCGATCCTGACGAGAGAACTGATTGAGTCGAGCCAGACCGGCAGCCCGTTCGACGACCGCAACCTGCTCATTGCCCGGTTGGATCATCTGTCCCGCAACGATGCCCTCCAGGAGCGGCTCGCTTCAGACCGAGTGGGACCTGGTGGTGGTGGACGAGGCGCACCGAATGGCCGCGCACTGGTTTGGCTCCGAGATCAAGGAGACGCGGCGGTTCCGGCTCGGCAAGCTCCTCGGGTCGATCTGCCGCCACTTCCTCCTGATGACGGCCACGCCGCACGCCGGCAAGGAGGAGGACTTCCAGCTGTTCATGTCGCTTCTCGATGCCGACCGTTTCGAGGGCCGGTTCCGAGACGGCGCGCACGTGGTGGATACGTCCGACCTGATGCGCCGCATGATCAAGGAGAAGCTGCTGACCTTCGACGGGAAACGGCTGTTCCCCCAGCGGATCGCCTCGACGGTCCCGTACCCGCTGTCCCCGCTCGAAGCGGAGCTGTACGGGGCGGTCACCACGTACGTCACCGAGGAAATGAACCGGGCGGACCGCCTCGCAGAGGCGGGCGAGGGCCGGCGGGGCAACCGGGTCGGGTTCGCCCTGACCGTCCTCCAGCGGCGCCTCGCCTCCTCGCCAGAGGCGATCTACCAGTCGCTCGTTCGCCGCCGCCGTCGCCTGGAAGCCGACCTGATCGACTGGAGAGCCCGCGCCCGAGGTAGCCCCGCGACCGGTGACCCGAGGTTGGCTGTTGAGCGGCTCCTCGCCGACCTCGATCGGGACGACGACCCGGACCGGTATGACGACCTGCCCGACGACGAGCTCGAGGAAGTGGAGGAGGAACTGGTCGAAGGAGCCTCCGCCGCCCGCACCGCCGCCGAGCTGGAGCTCGAAATCGCGACCCTCGCCGGTCTGGAGGAGCTCGCCCGCCGGGTGCGCGCCTCGGGCAAGGATCGCAAGTGGCTCGAGTTCGTCAGCCTGCTCGACGAGGCACCCGAACTCCGCCACGCCGGCGGCGTGCGCCGCAAGCTGATCGTCTTCACCGAGCACCGGGACACGCTCAACGCCCTGGTGGAACGCCTCCAGTCCCGCCTCGGACGCCCGGAGGCCGTCGTAGCCATCCACGGAGGGGTGGCCCGGGAGGAAGAGACGGGCGATCCAAGAGACATTCACCTCTGACGCGGAGTGCATCCTGCTGGTGGCCACGGACGCCGCCGGGGAGGGCCTCAATCTCCAGCGTGCCCATCTTTTGGTCAACTACGACCTGCCCTGGAACCCAAACCGGATCGAGCAACGCTTCGGTCGCATCCACCGCATCGGCCAGCACGAGGTCTGCCACATGTGGAACCTGGTGGCCGAGGGGACTCGCGAGGGCCAGGTATACCTGACCCTGCTCGCCAAGCTCGAGGAGCAGCGCCGTGCCCTCGGCGGCCAGGTGTTCGACGTGCTGGGCGACGCTTTCAAGGGCGTCCCTCTCCGAGATCTGCTGTTGAGGCCATCCGCTATGGGGACCAACCCCATGTCCGTGACGAGCTGAACGCCGTCATCGACGCCACCGTTGGTGACGGCCTCGCCGAGCTCGTCGAGCGCCATGCACTCGCGTCCAACGTGCTCGGCGAGTCCGATGTCGAGGCGATCAGACTGGCCATGGAGGAAGCCCGCGCCCGACGCCTCCAACCCCACCACGTCGGCTCCTGGTTCCGCGAAGCCTTCGCGCTCCTCGGAGGACGGATCGTCGCCCGAGAACCCGGTCGCTACCAAATCACCCACGTCCCCGGTGACGTTCGGTCCCGGGACCGCCAGATCGGCATCGGTGCCCCTGTGCTGCGCCCGTTACGAACGGGTCTGCTTCGACAACGACCCCGACGTGGTCCGCCCCGCCGGCAAGGCACCCGCCGAGTTGCTCGCGCCCGGCCACCCGCTGCTCGACGCAACCCTCGATGTGCTCACGGAACGGTACGGGTCCCTCCTCACCCAGGGTGCCGTGCTCGTCGCCGAGAGTCTTCCCGCCGAGGAGCCTCATGCCCTCGTCTACCTCGAGCACGCCGTTGCCGATGCCCGCATCGACAGCGGTGGGAACCGTCGGGTGGTATCCCGCCGTTTCGAGTTCGTCGAGCTGCACCCCGGCGGAACGTCCCGCCTCGCCGGTCACGCTCCGTACCTGGACTACCGCCCGGCGACACCCGAGGAGCGAGGACAGCTGGGCGAGTGGTTGGACGGCTCCTGGTTGAGCGGCGATCTCGAAGCTCAGGCGCTCGAGCTGGCGGTCACCGACTCCGTGCCGACGCATCTCGCCCAAGTTCGGGCCCGCACGATGGCCCGCGTCCACAAGGTCCGGGTCGCGGTCGCACGAACGGTTGACCCGGGAGATCAACCACTGGGACCACCGCGCCACGAACTCGCCGACCAAGTCGAGGCCGGGCGCCAGCCGAAGATGAACCCGACCGGGCCCGTCAACGGGCCGACGACCTTTCCTGCGCCTCCGGTCCCGGATGGCCGACTCGACCTCCAAGAGGGGCTCGCCACCCCACCTCTTGTAGTAGGCGCCCGCTGGTCGTGCCGGGCCCGTTTCTCGCCGCCCTCGGCGCTCCCGCACCGACCCAATCCCCCATCACACCCGGGAGACGACCGTCGTGGAGCGCCGGGCCGTTGAGGCGGTGCTCCGCTGCGAGGAAACGCCGGACCGCGCCCAAGAGGCCGCACAACAACGCGGGCTGCGACATCGCCCCACGACCAGCGACGGCCACCTGCTCTTCATCGAGGTCAAAGGGCCGGATCGAAGGCGCGGAGTCCGTGACCATCACCCGCAACGAGATCCTCACCGGCCTGAACACCGACCACTGGATCCTCGCCCTCGTCGAGGTACGCCCCGACGGCACCCAAGAAGTCCGCTACCTGTACCACCCGTTCCGCGGGCGGGTGGACGACCTCGGCTTCACCGAGACAAGCCGCACGTTCCCTGGACCCAGCTTTGGAAGGCCGCCGGCGCACCGACCTGACGAGAACGCACGTGGCCGTCTGCACGAGGAGAACCATTGACCGCAAGCTCATCGAGGTCGCCCTCCCGCTGGAAGCCATCAGCGCCGCCAGCAAGCGGGACAAGGACCGCAAAACCGGGACGATCAAGAACGTCCACAAATGGTTCGCCCCCATGCCCCTCCCAGCCTGGCGGGCGCTGCTTTTCGCCGCCCTCGTAGACGACCCAGGTGAACGCGAGGAACGCGCCCGCCTCCTCGACCTCATCACCCGCCTCCTCCCCCCGACGGCGGCCCGCCACCCGCCGACGCCCTAGCAGAAGCAAAGCGCCTCATCCGTGCTGGGGGTGATCCACCTGTCGTCCTCGACCCCTTCTGTGGAGGCGGTTCGACGATTGTCGAGGCGCAACGCTTGGGTCTCGACGCCGTCGGCAGCGACCTCAATCCGGTGCCCGTGCTGATCAGCCGCACGATCTGCCAACTGGTGCCCGCTATGGTCGGACGCGGTCCGGTCGTCGCCACCGGCACCCTGCGCGGTGTCGCTGGCCCCCTCGACGGTTTTCTAGCCGACGTGCGTCACTACGCCGAACGGGTCCGGGACGTTGCGTGGAAGCAGGTTGGCCACCTTTACCCAAGCCGGGCCGGCGGAACCGTCATCGCCTGGCTCTGGGCCCGGACGGCTACCTGTCCGAATCCCGCCTGCCAAGCCACGATCCCGCTTTACAGTTCGCCCTGGCTATCGAAACGAAGAGGTGAGGAGCGGTGGCTGCGCCCCATCATCGAGGGTGAGGACGATCCGCTTCGAGATCGGCGAAGGGAAGCAACCGGTTCCGTCTACGAAGGCGGCACGCGGGGCGAAGTTCACTTGCCTGATCTGTGCAACAAGCACGACCGATCCGTACGTTCGAGCGGAGGGCCGGGCTGGCCGGATGGGCACCATGCTCCTCGCCGTAGTGGTCGATGTCGACTCAGGGTCCCGTCAGTACCTGGCGCCCACGCAGGCCGATGCTCACGCTGCCGCTGTTGCTCAGCCTGACGAAATTCCCGACATCGACTTGCCTCGTGAGTTTACTCGCGACTTTAAGACACCGAACTACGGGCTACCGACGCAAGCAGACCTGTATACGAACCGGCAACTTCACAGTCTTGGCGCCTTCGCCGACAGCGTGGCGGATGTACCAGCATGGGTGATTGCTGACGGTGGCAAAGCAGACTATGCCCGGGCGGTTGCCACTGTCCTCGGCCTGTGTGTCGGGAAACTGGCCATGTCGAATTCGACGCAAGTCCGCTGGAAGATCGAAACTCGCGGGAACGGATTGGCCAAGGCCGAGGCGGCCTTCGGGCGGCAAGCAATACCGATGGTATGGGACTTTACGGAACCGAACCCATTCGGAGGATCAGCTGGCGATTGGCTCGGCCAAACCGATGCACTAGCCGGGGTGTCCGAACACTACCGCTGAATGGTCTTGTCTCTAGGATCGAGCTGGGCGATGCGCGTTCAGCAAGCCAACTTGTCGAACCTACGGCTGCCCTCCTGGCAACAGATCCACCCTATTTTGGCCAAATCAGTTATGCCGACTTGTCGGACTATTTCTATGTCTGGCATCGGCGTGCGCTTCGGGCAGTGGATCCAGACCTGTTCGCGACGATTACGACGCCAAAAAGCTCAGAGTTGATTGCGATTCCCTACGGCATGGGGGAAGCGAAGAGGCGGCTCGGCGGTACTTCGTCGAGGGGTTCACCGAAACATTTCGGTCCCTGCGAGCAGCAGTGAGGCCCGATCTTCCGATCGTCGTCGTCTACGCGGATCGGCAGGAGGAAACTGAGGAGAAGAGTGCCTGACTTCTCGGGCTGGGACGCCATGTTGGAGGCCCTTCTCGCTGCCGGTCATGGCGTTGTCGGCACATGGCCCATACATGGGACGGCACCTCCGACCTCGGGTACGGGCTAATACGCTGGCGGCTTATGTTGTCCTGGTCTGCCGACCCCGACGAAGCCAACGCCGGGCTGACCGATCGGCAGGGTTTCCTCCGGGCGCTGCGGGTGGAGTTGCCAGTGGCCGTCGCTGCGCTGGAGGCCGCCTCCACGCTGCCGTTCGATCTCACTCAGGCAGCGATCGGACCGGGGATGGCGATCTTCTCCCGGTTCGCCCGCGTAGTCGAGCCAAGTGGGGAGCCGATGCGCGTCGACCGCCCTCGGCCTGATCAATCAGGTTCGGAGCGAGGTGCTTAGTCAGCACGACGAGGACTTCGACGCCGAGACCCGTTGGGCGGTGCAGTGGTTCGAGCGGTATGGCTTCGATGAAGGCCCCTACGGCGAGGCGGAGAAGCTGTTCACGGCCACGGCTACATCGCTTGACGGCCTGCGGCGGGCGGGGATCGTGGACACCAAGCCGCCGAAGGTGTGGCTGATCGACCCCGAACGCCTTCCGGCTGACTGGGACCCGGTCGCCGACACCCGGACCCCATTGTGGGAAGTGACGATGCACCTGCTGCGGGCGCTGCTGCACGGCGCCGGGGAGGCAGGGGCCGCAGCCTTGTTGGCCCGGGTGGGGGCCTGGGTGACGGGGCACGGCGCGCTGGCCTACCGGCTGGCCGACGTGTGCGAGCGGCGGCAGTGGGCACAGCTGGCCCTCGACGTGAACGCGTTGGTGGCGTCGTGGCCGGAGATCGCCCGCCAGGCCAGCGCCGGGCCGGCGCCGGCGCAGGACCGGCTGTTGTAGGGCACGAGAGGAGAAGCGATATGGCACTCTCCAACCGAGATCGGGTCGGGCGGGCTTTCGAGGCGCTGGCCACCGGCCTCGCTGCCTACGTGGACCGCCGTGTCCGAAACCGCACCCGGCTCGGCGCCCAGTGGCTGGCTCGATGGGCGGATCGTGCCGGGGTCCGGGGCGAGGTGTCCATGTCGGACCCGAGCGTGCTGCTGCGGGTTATGGCCGACTGGTGGGACGAGGTCTTCAGCCAGGAGTTGAGCAAGCCCGAACGGAACATGGTTTTCGAGCTCCGGACACCCGCAACGGCTGGGCGCACAACAAGGCGTTCACGGCTGGACGACGCGTACCGGGCCCTCGACTCCATCGAGCGGCTCCTCGCGGCCATCGACGCCACCGAGGCGATAGAGGTCGGCAAGGCCAAGGACGAGCTGATGCGGACCCGCTACGAGGCCGAGGCCCGCAAGGCGACCCCGAAGCAGGAGGCTCTCCTCACCGCCCCGGCGGGGGGCCTCCGCCCGTGGCGGGAGGTGATCGTCCCGCACGACGATGTCGCCCGGGCCGTTTCGCGACTGGCCGAATTCGCCGCCGACCTGCATCAGGTCGCCCACGGCAGAGGCGCTGCCGAGTACGCCGACCCGGTCGAGTTTTTTCGCCGCACCTACCTGACCGACGGGCCTGCATACCCTCCTGACGAGAGCGTTGCGCCGCGCTCGGCGGGATCGGCGGAGTGCCCGGTCGTCGACCTGCCAGACCAACTTCGGCGGCGGCAAGACCCATTCGATGATCGCCCTCTACCACCTGTTCTCCGGCATGCCCCTCGACGCGCTTCCCGCAGGAGATGCAGGACCTGGCCCGCGCCGCCGAGCGTCGAGCGCGCTGCCGAGGTCCGCGCGGGTGGTGCTGGTCGGCACGAAGCTGTCGCCGGGTCAGCCGTCGGTCAAGCCAGACGGCACCGAGGTCGGCACCCTGTGGGGCGAGCTCGCCTGGCAGCTCGGTGGGGCCGAGGGCTACGCGCTCGTCGCCGAGGCCGACCGGACGGCGCACGAACCCGGGAGAGCGCGCTCGACGACTGCTTCTGGAGCTGTGCGCGCCGTGCCTGATCCTGATCGACGAGTGGGTGGCCTACGCCCGCCAGCTCTACGGCCGACGACGACCTGCCCGGCCGGCACCTTCGACACGCACTTCACGCTTCGCCCAGAGCGCTGACCGAAGCGGCCCGGGCACCTCAGGGCGCGCTGCTCGTCGTCTCGCTCCCGGCCTCGGACGCGCCGGCGGCGACGGCGCCGACGGCGGCTCCGATGTCGAGGTGGGCGGAGCCGGTGGCCGGGAGGCGCTGCGTCGGCTTGCGCAGCGTCATCGGCCGAATGGAGTCGTCCTGGCGACCGGCGACCGCCGAGGAGAGCTTCGAGATCGTCCGTCGCCGCCTCTTCCAGCCGATCGAGGCGGCCCGGCTCGCCGACCGGGACGCCACCGCCCGGGTCCTCGGCGAATTGTACCGGAAGGACGCCGCCGAGTTCCCGGCTGAGTGCCGGGAGCCGGCGTACGTGGAGCGGATCAAGGCCGCCTACCCGATCCACCCCGAGCTGTTCGCCCGGCTGTACGAGGACTGGTCCACCCTGGAGCGGTTCCAGCGGACCCGCGGCGTGCTGCGCCTGATGGCCGGCGTCGTCCACGCGCTCTGGGAAGGGCGGCGACCAGTCGCCGCTGATCCTGCCGGCCAGCGTGCCCCTGTCGAACACACAGGTGAACTCAGGAGCTGACCCGCAACCTCGAAGACGCCTGGAAGCCGATCATCGACGCCGACATCGACGGCGAGGGCTCTCTGCCCCTCGAGATCGACCGGGAAGTCAACAGCCTGGGCCGGTACCAGGCTGCCCGCCGGGTCGCCCGGACCGTGTTCCTCGGCTCGGCGCCCACGTTCCGTTCCGCCAACCGGGGCATCGAGGCGGCCCGGGTCCGGCTCGGTTGCGCGCTGCCCAACGAGAACCTTGCTGCCTTCGGCGATGCCCTGAACCGCCTGTCATCACGGGCGACGTACTTATACGCCGAGGGGGGCCGCTACTGGTACGCCGTAACACCCTCAGTCGCCCGGGTGGCCCGCGACCGTGCCGAGCGACTTCTCGGCGAAGCTCGCCATGAACTCCACGACGAGATCGTCGCCCGCCTCCGTGATGCACAGCGGGAACCCGGCGACTTCCGAGGTGTTCACCCGGCCCCACTCACCACCGCCGACGTGGACGACGTGCCCGAAGCTCGGCTGGTGATCCTCCCGCCCGACCGTGCGCACACCGCCCGCGCCACCGACTCCGCCGCCCTGGCCGCAGCAGGGGAGATCCTCGAGCGCAAGGGCGGCACACCGCGAGAGCACCGCAATGCCCTGGTCTTCCTCTGCCGCGGACACCAAGCGCGTCGAGGATCTCGAGCGGGGCGTGGCCGAATACCTGGCCTGGAGGTCCGTTGACCGGGACGCGGGCCCAGAGGGGCTCAACCTCGACCCGGCCCAAGCCGCCCAGGCTAGAACCAAGGTCAGCGACGGTGGCGAGACGGTCGCCCTTCGGATGCGGGAGACATACCAGTGGCTGCTGGTCCCCACCCAGCCCGAACCCACCGGCCCCATCGCCTGGGACGTTCTTCGCGTAGACGGCCCAACAACACTGGCCGTTCGGGCGGCGAAGAAGCTCACCTCCGACGGACTTCTCGCCGTCGCCTACCCGCCGGCCCTGCTCCGCCAGCGCCTGAACGGCGAACTGAACCCACTGTGGGAGCACGGCCACACCACCGTGGCCAGCCTCTGGGCGGCATTCTCCCGGTACCTCTACCTGCCCCGGCTACGCGACCTAGACGTCCTCATCGCCACAGTGGCCACAGGGCCGGGCAGCCTGGCCTGGAGTGAGGACAGCTTCGCGACCGCCGACGCTCATGAAGCCGGGCGCTACGTCGGGCTCACCGCCGGGGGCTTCGCCACCGCCGTCAACACGGACACCATGATCGTGCGGCCCGACGTAGCCGCAGCACAGCTCGCTTCCGAGAAACCGCCTGGAACCGGCACTGTCGAAACTGGTGGTGATAAGGACGAGCCGATCGGCCCCGGCAAGGTCGAGCCGGTGCCTGCCAGCGGCGCACCCCGGCGCTTCCACGGGTCAGTCGAGCTAGCCCCCGAACGCCTCACACGCGACTTCGGACGGGTCGCCCAAGAGGTGATCTCCCAGCTCTCCGCTCTCCTCGGGACCAAGGTGGACATCACGGTCGAGATCTCAGCTACCTACGGCGACGGGTTTCCCGACCAGGTCGTCCGAGCAGTCTCGGAGAACGCTAAGACCCTGAAGTTCACCGACTTCGCCTTCGAGGACAGCTGAGCTAGGCCTCCGCGACCGGGTTAACTACCGGGCCTCAGTCGTTGGCGGCATGTCGGGCGGGGCTGCCTCCTCACGGAACTCATCGAGGACGAGCGGGTTCTGGTCCGACGGCGTGGTGAGATCTCGTCATTGGCGGTAGGAACCATCGCCCTGATCGTCGCCATGGCCAAGTCATAGTTCAGCCGGAAGGTTCCGGCCTGCGCGGCGTCGTTCGCCTCGCAGTGCTCGACGAACTTCCCGAAGGCTTCGAACACGGCGGCGGCAACACCGGGAAACTCCCACATGACCTTGCCTTCGTGGACCCTCGTCCAAGTCAGGTGAGCAAGGTGCTTATTGATCGCGGTCCGGGTGGCGTCGGCAACATGAAGGTGTGACGGGTCCCAGCCCGCCACGAAGTCCTCCGGGACAATGTCGTCCTTGAGGTGCTTCCACGGCCCGAGAAAGTCGAGCAGGTTCCGAGCGTGAAGCAAGGTCCCTTCCAGCAACGCGTTGTGGACGTCGCCATTGGCAGGTTGGCGGTTGAGCAACAGAGTCATGCTCACCATCGAGGTCAGCTCGTAGCTCACTTGGAGGGCGGCAGCCTGGAGGTCGTCACGGGAATGGAGAGCCACGCCCGAGACTGTAGGCAGGACGCCTCGGCTGCCGAGACCGCTGACGATCCCGGCTCACATCCCCGACACTCGACGACGCCGACCGGGACGGGTAGCCCTGCGACTGCGGGAGTCGGCGGGCTTCCACCTGATCGTCCTGCCGATCTCCGTCGAGGCTTGGCGGGCGATCCTGAACGAAAAAGATCTCGCCGAGAGCTGACCCATCAGTGGCTGGCGGCCAGCCCGGACTCGATCACCTCGCCGAGTGTCGACCAGCCGAGGTCGAGCCGCCGCCGCCGCCAACGCCGTCATCATCGCCCGCCACCGCGTCCGCCCCGGCCACCTGGCCGCCTCGCCCCCCACGGCGGCAAGGTCGCCGATCGCCGCGACCGTTAGCTTCTCACTTGGCATAATCTTCTTCGAGGTTTCCGACGGCTTCGGAGAAGCCCCATTCGTTGATGTCGATCTGGTAATCGCGCGGGCTGAAGATGCGGCCGCGGCAAACTCTCTTGCCCGCCGAGGCATCGTCAGCTGCGCCTGCAGCCGCTCCAGCAGCTCGTCCATCACCCAGTGCGGGATCAGGTGGCGCTCGCTCGGGTAGATGAAGCGGAAATTCAGGACGCGACCAGCAGCACCTCCCAGTGCAGCTCCATGCTCGAAATCAGCTGGGTCCAGTCGATATCGCCCGACCGCTTGAGGAACATGTGGGCGACGTCCGCGCCGTCGTAGCGGTAGCGGTCCTGGACGTAGATCTTGGACCAGACGAACTGTGTTGGCGGGACGAGGTGCACCTTGGTGTCGAACAGGCGAGCTTCCGGCGCTTCCTTGAACCATTCCTCGGTTACGTGCGTGGCGGAAGTCGGCATGTTGGTGATGATGTCGACGAACAGCTCGCCGCGCGTGACCCTCGCGAGCCACCGGTCATCGACGATCTCGACGTCGAACCCGCGCTCCTTGAAGAACGAGAGCATTCGCAGCGCATCGCCGGCCTTGGCGAACACGTCGACGTCCTTCGTCGGTCGGACGATGCCCGTGTAGCAGGAGAGAGCGTAAGTGCCCGAGAGGAGGAACGGGATGCCGGACTCGGCCATCAGCCGGACGACTTCGGCGTAGAATCCTTCGTCCGAGCCCGGAGCTTCGAAGAGTCGGGTGGCGAGAGCGGCAGGTTGATCATCCGCCGTCCAACGGGAGGGCGGCGGGCGGAGTTCCCTCTAGCTGCTTAGGCCGCGCTCTCCGCGGGCATCGATCAACTTCCTCCGGGGAACCGCGACCGCGTTAAGATGGTCGTCTGGATTTCTTCATATTCGTGCGCCCTGCGCTTTATCTCCTCGGAGGAGTATTCCGCTTCACGCGCGCGCTCCGTCCATTGCGCCTCCGTGCGGCAGACGTTCCGGCGGATACGCGTTCCAGCAACGTTCTGGAGCTTGCATTGCACGCTCCTTGATTGATCGCGGGTGCCGGTAACCACGACCTCCTGACTGAGAGACTGAGAGAGGGCCAGACGATAGGCGCCTTCGGCGAGCGAGCTCCTCAGATCGGCGCGCGAGAAGGTGAAGCGCTCTCCCGCCGCAAGGCACGACGCGAAATGAGGGACCATTTCCGTCAAGACGGCTTTTTCCTCGCTGCTTTCGGCTGTCGTAACCAGCAGTTTGGAAGACCTGTCCGGATCTGAAGCCGCAACGCAGGTCCCGAACGCGACATAGTCGATGCGCTTCTTCGCAACGTCGTCCAGCGCTTCGAGCTCCCTGAGGTCGACGGTGAAGACTTCGATCAGTTCGCGCCGCGGCTGGGCTCCGATCGAGCCGAAGTCGGACTTGAAAAGCTGCTCTGCGAGTGCCCCGCGCAGGATTCCAGGGCTGGTCTCGGGAGCCTTGCATGAGCGCCGGCCATATTCGGCGAGGACTTCTGCCTCTTCCGCCGAACCCGGCTGCGTCGCCAGCAATTCGGCGCCTTCGTAATGCTCCGTTGCGCATTGGGCGAACTGCTGGAGGGTCGCGATCGAGGGTGGCGCGGCCGCCAGGTTCGCGGGCATTGTCACGGTCGCCATGGTGACGGCGGCTAGCAGCAATGAAGTTTTCATATGCGACCTTCCTCTAGCTTCGTGTTTGCGTCGTGGAACAGTTCAGGATCAGTCGTTTGGCTCGGTTATCGAAGCTTACGCTGCTGCAGCGTGACAGATCGGTGCTGCCGATCATCAGCCAGAAATGCGGTGCGCCATAGCTGCGCCGGTTCTTGCTGGTCACGATGATGCCGTCTTCGTCGAGGTCCGCCGGCAGTTCCTTGTCCGGTAGCAGGTAGCTTCCGCGATCATCGAGGATTCGAACTGCAAACTCGTCGAGCGGGAATCCATTTACCGACAGCGTCTCGCCGAGCACCATTCGGCGCATCGGGCGCGCGATCCCGAAGCGGACCGGGTGGACGAACGGGCCGCCCTCCCAAATCCCGCTGCGCCTCTTGGCGATAACCGAAGCCGCCGCTCCCGTGGTCGTCGTCAGACGGTCGGTCAGCGTGAAACGCGTCAGGATCAGTTGGCCGCCATAATTGAATTCATAGTAAAGTCCGCGCTCTCGATCGAAGCGCATCGGGAGCGAGATCGCTTGCTCATTCGATTGCGCGGGTCTCAGCCGAAGCGTGACCCGGCCGCCCGGGAGGTTGGCGGGATTGATGACCCCGTCCGCGTCGGAAACCGCCTGTCCCTTTACCCACATGACGGGCTTGGACGCGGTCACTCCGGAGATGGTGAATTTTTCGGAACGCGTGCTGCCTTTCAGCCTCATGGGACCCACGGCGAGCGTTGCGGCCTTGGTCCCGACAAGCCTCAGCTCCTTCGCGACCTTGTCGTTGAGGAGGACGAAGTAGGGCGCTCCGGGATCGACCTTTAGCCGCAGCGGCCGTCCCCGAGCCTCCGCCTGAACCATGTAGCTGGATTCGGGTTCGAACACGGTTCTCCGTTGCGCCGGTCGAATTGGGCGTCGTAGCGCATGCGGTGAGCAGTAAGACGACAGCCCGCCAGGACCGGCAGGCCGATTTTCCCGGCTCCACTGTTCAATGCGAACAGCAATCGGCGACTCCCCCTAAACTTCCGGATCGATGTGAAAGGGGAAACTTCGAGCGCGGAGAGTCAAGCCTTGTTCTTCAAACGCCGGCGTTCGTCTTGCGCGTCGACCCGCGTTTTGAAGCTGGCGCACCCGACAGGATTCGAACCTGTGGCCTCTGCCTTCGGAGGGCAGCGCTCTATCCAGCTGAGCTACGGGTGCGTTCGGCGGTCGTTAGCCGTTAGGGTTGGGAGCGGCAAGCGGGGTCAAGGAAAGCGGCGAGCGCCTCGTGCAGGCGGCTGCGCGACGACCCCACGACCATTCCGACATGGCCTGCGGCGATTTCCACGACTTCGCCGTGCGGCGCGCTTTGCGCGGGCGTGATCCGGTCCTTGGTCGACGTGCAATTGAGCAAGGGGACGGAGATCGCGTCGGTCATCGGCTTTCCGCCGACGTGTCCATTCGCCCGCTGCCGGTGAAGGTCGGCGCCGAACAAATCCTCGATCAGCTCGCGTGCGGCAGGGAGGGGCAGGGCCTCTCCCTCGTTCGCCCAATCCTCGAGGATGACGAACCGCCGCACTTCGTCGCTTCCCGGTTCGAGCGCCGCGAAACTCGCGAATTTCGATACCGTCCGCGCCGGGTCGAGCGACCAGAAGGCCGCTTGCAGGACTTCCATCGGCAAGACCTTCAGCGATGCCGCGGCAGCTTTCGAAGAGCGCCACAGATCCTGCAGCGCTGCTCGCGAATCTTCTGGATAGTCCGAGAAGTGCCACGGCGCCGCGACCGTCACGACACGCTCGACCGGCGTCAGGTTGGCGGCGCCGATCGCCATGGTCCCGCCCAGGCAATAGCCGATCAGCGCGGGTGGCTGTCCGAGCTGTTCGATGAGCGGAACGAGCAAATGTCTCGACGTGCCCGCCGACGTCGAGATCGGCACGTTCGCGCGCCGCGCCCCAGTCGAGCAGCAGGCTGCGCCGCCCCATCCGCGCGACCGCCGACGCGAGCGAAACCTCTTCGTCGAGGTCGAGCACATGCGGCGGATTGATGAGCGACGGGACGAGGATTGCCGGCGGCCCGTCGCCGCCATGGTCCCGCAGGACGGCGGGTCCGACCTTCATCACCACCGGTCGCGGCGTGCGGCCTTGCGGACGTGGCGCGCGCTCGTAGGCGGTCAATCCGGCAAGCGCCTTGCGGGCGGTCATCGGGTCACGCTCGCCGACCGCGCGTACCATTTCGAGAAACAGCGGCAGCGGACGCGGCGCGCGTTCATGTTGCGGTGCACTATCGTCCGGTAGTAGGTGGTCCATCGGGTCTCAGGAGCTTTGCATGGCCAAGTCTGCGGACAAGGTGACTATCAAGAAATACGCAAACCGTCGTCTCTACGACACGGAAAGCTCGTCCTACATCACGCTCGATCGCCTCGCCGAGATGGTTCGCGAAGGCCGCGAGTTCGAAGTCGTCGACGCGAAAACCGGCGAAGACATCACCCGCCAGGTCCTGACGCAGATCATCGTCGACGAAGAAGCGCGCGGCTCGACCATGCTTCCGGTCAATTTCCTCAAGCAGCTGATCGGCCTCTACGGAAATTCGATGCAGGGCATGGTCCCGCAATATCTCGAAGCGGCGATGGACGCGTTCCAGCGCAACCAGAGCGCGATGCGCGATGCGTTCGGCGGCAAGGTGTTCGCCGACCTCGCCAAGCGCAACATGGAGATGTTCGAGGGCGCGAGCCGTGCATTTCGGGACCACGCCGCAAAAGGCGAACCCGAAGCCGAAGTCGGCAGCCGATAAGCCTCCGCCCAGCGAAGCCGAGCTCGAGCAGCTTCGCGCGGAGCTCGCGGCACTTCGGGACAAGGTCGACCGACTTAGCAAGTGATTGGAGCAAGAGTGAGAAGGATCGCGTTCTTCGCGATGGCTGGCGCGCTTGTGCTTGGCTCAATTGCTCAGGCTCAGACGCCAACCAGCGCCGGACTTCAGTTACTCGCCTGTGACGCCCGGTAGCTGGACCTATCGCGAAGTCGTTGGCGGATCGGAAGCGACGTTCGTCGACGGAGCCGGGACGGCGCGAGCAGTCTTCAGTTGCGGCAAGGTCACGCGGCTCGTCACCTTGTCGCGAATCAGCACGGCCCCGGCCGCCGGCCTATCGATCTGGACCAGCTCGGCATCGCGCGATCTTCCTTCGCGCTTCGACGCCAATGCACGACGGGTCATTGCCCAGCTCGGTGCAGCCGATTCGTTGCTCGATGCCATTGCGCTCAGCCGCGGCCGTTTCGCCTTGTCGATGGCCGGTTCGCCCGCGCTCGTGCTGCCGGCGGGGACCGAAATCGCTCACATCGTCGAGGATTGCCGCAGCTGAAAAAAGCAGCACGCGAATTCCCGAGGATTGCAGATTTGCAGCGCATTACAAGTCTTGTGATTTGCGCATTAGCGAATCATTCTGCTTCCAGCTTCAACGCAGCGAAAGGAGGTGATCCGATGTCTCATGGTTCAGCACAGAGGTCGGAAAGGGGTGTTCGTCGGCCGTAAAGCTGGACGGACGGCCTCACTTCCGGCCGCTGACCATGTTCGAGGGGATCGTTGCTTCGGCAGCGGTCCCCTTTAACGTATCTGGGCAAACGAGACCTTCGTTATTACAGGCACGGTTCATTGCCGAAACGGAACCGTTACGGCAGTTGAAGTGTCTTTTGCGGCAAGACCGAAAGGAAGGTTTGCAATGGCGAAATCCAGCAAGAGCAAGGGATCGGGCAACGATACGCTCGACAAGCTCGCGAAGGCGGCGATGAGCCGCGAAATGCTCGCGGCGGGACTTGCCGCAGCGGCGGCGGCGATCAGCGCCAGCCCGACCGCTCGGCGCAAGATCCGCGACGCCGGCCTCGATGCGGCCGACACCGCGCAAGCGGCGGCAACGCACCATGGTCTCGAGCGCTTCGAAGCTCGGATCGCTGATTGCCGAAGCGGTTGCCGACGCTGCGCAGCGGGTGCTGTCCGGCAAGTGGACCGATGAGGGCACCCCGTTCGCTGCGGCGAGCACGACAAAGCGATCGACGGGCACGCGGGCGAAAAAGGCTCCTGCCAAGAAGCGTGCTTCAACCGCGAAGAAGTCGACGACGACCCGCGCCAAGGCCTCCAAGCCGGCCGCAACCCGCAAGGCTTCGACCGGCACCACGGCTCGCAAGCCTGCTGCGCGGAAGCGCCGGCCGGCAGCTCGCAAGGGCGCTGCTCGCCGCGGCAAGGCAGCCCCGAGTACGACGACGCCAGGCGGCGCCGGCGCCTAGCTTTCAGGCGGCGCGGTCTTCGAACTGGAGCCGCGCCAGCCGCGCATAAAGGCCGCTCGCGGCGAGTCAGCGTCGCGTGCGTGCCTTCCTCGACGATCTTGCCGTGATCCATGACCACGATGCGGTCTGCGGCGCGCACGGTCGCGAGCCGGTGCGCGATGACGATCGTCGTGCGGTCGGCCATCAGCCGGTCGAGCGCGTCCTGCACCAGCCGCTCGCTTTCGGCGTCGAGCGCGGATGTCGCTTCGTCGAGCAGCAGCAGCGGGGCGTTGCGCAGCAAGGCGCGCGCGATCGCGATACGCTGGCGCTGGCCGCCCGACAGCCGCGCGCCGCCTTCGCCCATGAACGTGTCGAGCCCTTCGGGAAGCTTCCGCAGGAATTCCTCGGCATGCGCGTCGCTCGCGGCCTGCCAGATCTCATCCTCGGTCGCCGTCCAATTGCCGTAGCGGAGGTTGTCGCGCGCGGTGGCGGCAAACATCACCGTTTCCTGCGGCACGAGGGCGATGCGCTGGCGGACGTCGGCCGGATCGGCGTCGCGCAGATCGACGCCGTCGAGCAGGACACGTCCCGATTGCGGATCGTAGAAACGCTCGGCGAGCTGGAAAATGGTGGTTTTGCCGGCGCCCGACGGGCCGACTAGCGCCAGCCGTTCGCGCGTTTTCACCGTCGAGGTTGAATCCCTCGAGCGCGGAGACTTCGCGGCGGGTCGGATAATGGAAAGTGACGTTGTCGAACGTCAGCTCGCCGCGCGCGGGATCGGGCAGCGGTTTCGGATTGGCCGGAGCACGAATGTCGGGCTCGGCCTCGAGCAGTTCGGTCAGGCGCTCCGACGCACCCGCCGCGCGAAGGAAGTCTCCATAGACTTCGGACAAGGCGCCGAACGCGCCGGCGAGGAGGCCGCCATAAAGAACGAACGCCGCGATGGTGCCGCCCGTCATTCGTCCCGCGGCGACGTCCACCGCGCCCTGCCAGATGATCAATGTGATCGCGCCGAACATCAGGAAGATGGCGGTGGCGGTCATGATCGCGCGAAGGAGGATGCGCTTCTTCGCGGTTCCGAAAACCCGTTCGACCGCCTCGGTGAATCGGTGCGCCTCGCGCCCTTGCTGGCCGAATGCCTGGACGATCTTCATCGAGCCAAGCACTTCGCTGGTGACGGCGCCGACGTCGGCGATGCGGTCCTGGCTGCGAGTCGAGATGGTTCGTACCCGGCGCCCGAGGATGATGATCGGCCCCAGCGCGATCGGCAGGCCCAGCAGCATCAATCCGGCGAGCTTCGGCGAGAGATAGATAAGGATGCCGATGCACGCGAACCCGAGAACGATGTTCCGGAGGGCAACGGAAACTGTCGTGCCGACGACCTGCTCGATGATCGTGGTGTCGACCGTCAGCCGCGACGTGATTTCCGCCGGACGGTTCTCTTCGAAAAAGCCGGGCGACAGCCGGAGCAGGTTGCGGTGCACGGCGAGGCGGATGTCCGCGACCGTGCGCTCGCCGAGCCATGAGACGAAGAAGTATCGGACGGCCGTGGCGACGGCCATCACGCCGACCAGCATCAGCAGATATTCGAACCAGCGCGCGATATCGCGGGTCGATCCGCCGGTCGCGAAGCCTTTGTCGATGATCAGCTTGAACGCGATCGGAACCGCCGCGGTTGCGGACGCAGCGACGAGAAGCGCTGCCGCCGCGCCGGCAATGTGGCCCCGGTACCGCGAGGCGAAGGTCCAGATCATGCGCAGATTTTTGACGGATCGGCCCTTCGGGCGGTTCGGGGCACTGGCCATAGCCGCTCGACTAGCAGCGGTGCGCCTGTCCCTCAATTGCGCACCGCAGCGAGTGCGGCGCAACATCGCCCTTGCCGGGGGAGCAAATGGGGTCCACATCTGTTGTGGTCCGGTGGTGATGAGGGTTCCCGTGCATGCTGTATGACGCCTATGAAGTTCAGCGCTCGTTCCTTGCGGGCGCGAGCAAATTGGCGGGCATGGGTGCGGGATGGCTGAATAATCCAGCAAATCCCATTGCTTACGCTTCCGGCAGCCCGCTGATCGCGGCCGCTCTCGACGTCTTCGCCCATGCTGCAGCGCCGCGAGGCAAGCCGGACTTCGGCCTGACGCACACGACGATCAGGGGCCGGAAGGTCAAGGTTCACGAGAAAATCGTCCGGCGCGAGCCGTTCGGCCAGCTCAAGCAGTTTGTTCGTGAAGGAGCGGGCGAGAAGGATCGCGCCGTTGCTGATCGTCGCCCCGATGTCGGGCCACTTCGCGACTCTGCTTCGCGGAACGGTCGAGCGGATGCTTCCGCGTCACGACGTCTACATTACCGATTGGCGCGACGCGAAGTCGGCTCCGCTCAGCGAAGGCACGTTCGATCTCGACGATTATATCGATTATCTGATCGAGTTCTGCGAGACGATCGGTGAGGAAACCGGCCAGCGCCCGCACATGCTGGCGGTGTGCCAGCCGGCAGTCCCGGCCTATGCCGCGACCGCATTGATGAACGCCAGCCAGCAACCGATGGCGGCCCAAGACCCTGACGATGATGGGCGGCCCGATCGACACCCGCCAGGCGCCGACGGTCGTGAACACCACTGGCGACGGAGCGGCCGCTCGGCTGGTTCGAGAAGAACGCCGTCGCAACCGTTCCGCTGTTACTACCCGGGTGCCGGCCGGAAGGTTTATCCGGGTTTCCTCCAGCTGGCCGGCTTCATGACCATGAACCTCGGCAGCCACCTCGTCAGCCATTGGGAAATGTTCAAGCATCTCGTCGAAGGCGACGATGAGAGCGCCGTTGCGACCCAGAAATTCTACGACGAATATCGCTCGGTCGCGCGACATGACGGCGGAATTCTACCTGCAGACCGTCGACGTCGTGTTCCAGCGCCACCTGCTGCCCAAGGGCGAGCTCATGCATCGCGGCCACAAGGTCGATCCGAAGGCGATCAAGGACACGGCCTTGCTCGCGATCGAAGGCGAGCGCGACGACATTTCCGGCATCGGCCAGACCCGCGCGGCGCTCGACATCTCGACCGGCCTGGCGGAGGCGAAGAAGACAGTATTTCATCGCCAAGGATGTCGGCCATTACGGCATCTTCAATGGCCGCAAGTGGCGCGAGAAGATCGCGCCGGTCGTCGAGGACTGGATCGCCAAGAACGCCTGACGTCAGGCTTCGCGCATCCTGATTTTGCCGAGCAAAGTCATCGCGGTCAGCGGCGGCGGCGGCGCACACCACGGCCGATGCGATCAGCGCCGAATGGAATCCGCCGATCAACTGATCGCCTTGCCTGCGATAGCACGACGCCGAGAAGCGCGGTGGCGATCAAACCGCCGATGCGGGCAACCGCGCTGTTGAACCCGGACGCGGTGCCAGTGTGCTCCGGGTCGACCGATCCCAGCACCGACGATGTCAGCGGCGCGACCGCGATCGCCATGCCGAGCGCCATGACCGCGATCGCCGGCATGACGACCGTCCAATAGGGGCTGTCCGCGGCGATCCGCAGGCCGAGCAGCATGCCGGCGCCGACAACCAACGGCCCGATGGTCAGCGGCAAATGCGGTCCGATCCGCATCGCCAGCTGGCCCATGATCGGCGACCCGATCGCAATCAGGATCGGCAAGCGGCAGCAACGCCAGGCCGGCCTGGACCGGCGAGTAGCCGACGGCTTCGATCAGCACATAGGGGATCAGCAGCATCGCCGCGCCGAACGCGCCGTAGAGCAGGAAGGTCAGCAGGTTGAGGCCGATGAAGCAGCGGTCGGCGAACATGCCGAGCGGCATCATCGCGCGCTGCCTTGCGGCCGCGCTCGACCCACAGGAACGCCAGGAGCATCGCCAGGCCGGCGGCGACCGTCACGCCGACGACCGGATCGACCGCTCCCGACGACGACCATTCGGTCAGCCCGTAGGTCATTCCGCCGAGGCCCGCCGTGGCCAGGAACGCGCCGGCATAGTCGGTGCGGCCCGGCGCCCATGTCGCGGCTTTCCGTCACGAACCTCAGGGCGAGCAGGATCGCGCCGAACGCCAGCGGGATGTTGATGTAGAAGATCGCCGGCCAGCCGACGGTGTCGACCAGCCAGCCGCCGATCAACGGCGCGACGGCGGCGGCCGCTGCCCCCGCCGCGGCCCAGATGCCGACCGCGCGCCCGCGCTTCTCGCCTTCGAACGCGGCGTTGAGAAGCGCGAGGCTGTTGGGGAGCAGCAAGGCCGCGCCGACGCCTTGCGCGCAGCGGGCGGCGAGCAACAGGCCGAGGCTCGGCGCCAGCGCGCAGAGCAAGGACGCGACGGCGAACAGGCTGGTGCCGATGACCAGCAGCCGGCGCCGTCCGAAATGGTCGCCGAGCGCTCCGCCGAGCAGAAGCAGCGCCGACAGCGGAAGCAGATAGGCGTTGACCACCCACTGCACTTCGGCCGCGCCGGCGCCGTAGCTCGCGCGGATCGCCGGCAGAGCGACGTTGAGGACCGAGCCCTCGACGAACGACAGGCTGGAGGCGAGGACGCAGGCGGCCAGCGTCCATCGCGGGTCTGCACGCGGGCGTTCTCGCGCCCGCGCGCTCACGCCGCCGTTGCTTCCGCTTCCTCGATCGCCGCTTCGATCATGCGCTCCCAGCGTCGGCGTCGCCGGCGTCGGCCATGCGGCTGTCGGGCTCGCGCGACGTGTGGAGCACCGCCAGCGCCTGGTTGACGTGCTCGCGCCAGGCCAGATCGACCTTTTCCGCGGCCGACGGGTCGCTGCCCTTCGGCATTGGAGCTGTGCGCGGCCGCGGCGAGCACGCGCGCGATGCGTTCGACCAGAGGTTGCTTGGATACGGGCATGGGCTGTCCTCCCTTTGCCCAATTCAACCCGCTTCGCGTGATTTCGGTTGCATTCCGCACCCGCTCGAGCAGTCGCCTGAGCGCGCGCCTCGCCGCGAACACCAGCCACAGCGACAGGATACCACGAGCACGCGGCGATCAGCGCCGCCGCGATCGGGATTGGCGATGGCCAGCGCGAGCAGGCCGCCGGTCGCGACATCCTCGGCGGTCGATACGACGATGTTGGAAAACGGCTCGGGGCTGGCGTTGACCAGAGTCCGTGCGCCGGCCTTGCCGGCATGGGCGAGGAACGCCGCTCCGCCGCCAAGCAGGAAGCTTCCGACCTGCCATGTCGGGTCGCCGGCATCGACGATCGCGAGGCTGAGCATCGCTCCGCCCAGCGGCCGGATGAACGAGTGAATCGCGTCCCAGGCGCTGTCGACCCAGGCGATCTTGTCGGCGAAGAATTCCGCGATCGCGCCGACCCCGGCGATGCCGATGATCCAGTTGTTCGCAAGCACGTCGAGCGCGCGCAGCTGGTCGGGCAGCGCGACCCAGCCGAACTTCATCGCCAGCCCGGTGACGAACATGACCAGATAGAGCCGCCAGCCGGCGAGCAGGCTGACCGATGCAGGCCAGCGCGACGAGCTCGACGGCGTTCATCGGCTTCAGATCACCTCGAACAACCCGCCGCGCCCATGCCGCCGCCGACGCACATGGTGACGACGACATATTTCACGCCGCGGCGCTTGCCTTCGATCAAGGCGTGGCCGGTCAGGCGCGCGCCCGACATGCCGTAGGGGTGGCCGATCGAAATCGCGCCGCCGTCGACGTTGAGCAGGTCGTTGGGAATGCCGAGCTCGTCGCGGGCAGTACAGCACCTGCACCGCGAAGGCCTCGTTCAACTCCCACAGGCCGATGTCGTCGACCTTGAGGCCGAAGCGGTCGAGCAGCTTCGGCACGGCGAAGACGGGGCCGATGCCCATTTCGTCGGGCTCCGTGCCGGCGACCGCCATGCCGATGTAGCGGCCGAGCGGCTCGATCCCGCGCTTCTCGGCGACGGATCGCGTCCATGATCACGCAGGCCGACGACGCCGTCGCTGAGCTGGCTGGCATTGCCGGCGGTGATGCTCGTGCCCGGGCCGAGCACCGGCTGCAGCGAGGCCAGGCCCTCGAGCGTCGTGTCGGCGCGATTGCCCTCGTCCTTGGAGAGCGTGACCTCCTTTTGCGAGACCTCGCCGGTTTCCTTGTCCTTGACGCCCATCGTCGCGGTCGCGGGGACGATCTCGGCGTCGAAACGCCCTTCGGCCTGCGCGGCGGCGGTGCGCTGCTGCGACTGCAGCGCATATTCGTCCTGCGCGCTCGCGGCTGATCTTGTAGCGCTGGGCGACGGTCTCGGCGGTGCCGAGCATCGGCATGTAGACGTCCTTGTGCATGGCGATCAGCGAGGGATCGGCGCCGAGCCGCATTTCCGGAGTCTGGACCAGGCTGATCGAATCCTGGCCGCCCGCGGCGACGATATCCATGCGGTCGACGATGACCTGCTTGGCGGCGGTGGCGATCGCCATCAGGCCCGAGGCGCACTGGCGGTCGATCGTCATGCCCGCGACGGTGACCGGGCAGCCGGCGCGAAGCGCGACCTGCCGGCCGATGTTGCCGCCTGCGTGCCCTGGGTGCAGCGACCGCGCCCCAGACGACGTCGTCGATCTCGCCGGCTCGATCCCGGCGCGTTCGATCGCCGGCGCGAGCGACAAGTGCGCCGAGCGTCGGCGCCGGGCGTGGCGTTGAACGCGCCCTTGATAGGCCCGGCCGATCGGGGTTCGCGCGGTCGAAACGATAACGGCGTCGCGGACGGACATTCATTTTCTCCTTAAACGAACAACAGGCCGAGCCATTCGGCGGTCAGCGCGGGCTTGTCCTCGCCCTCGATTTCGACGGTAACGGTGTGGCGCAACAGCAATTGCCCCGGCGCTTTCTCCTCGACCGAGTCAAGCCGGAAGCGGCCGCGAATGCGCTTGCCGCTGCGTACCGGCGCGATGAACCGCACGCGGTCGAGCCCGTAATTCACCGCCATCTTGATGCTGTCGGGAACCAGCATCGCTTCGGCCGCCATGCGCGACAGCATCGACAGCGTCAGGAAGCCGTGGCGCGATGGTGCCGCCGAACGGAGTCTGCGCCGCGGCCTCGGGATCGGTGTGGATGAACTGCCGGTCCTCGGTCGCGTCGGCGAACGCGTCGATCCGCTGCTGGTCGATCGTCAGCCAGCTCGAAACGCCGACCTCCTCGCCGATGCGGCTGCGGATCTCGTCGAGCGGGGCGACCGGCATCAGCGCTTGTCCTCCTGCGGAACGGCGTAGGGCATGACCATCGTCCCGTCGGGAGCGGCGGTGAAGGTCGTCTGCGTCGGATAGGCGAAGGCGATGCCCTCGCGCTCGAAGACCCGTTTGATGCCGATGATGATCGCGGACTTGTGCCGGGCCAGCGTGTCGGGATCGCGCGCTGCGGTCGTCGTAAACCAATTCGCATTCGATCGAGCTCGGGCCGAGGGCGGTCGCGCCGCAGCGCACGACCTTGCAGCCTTTGATCGATTCCACCGCCTCGGCCAGGGTTTCGGCCAGGTCTTCGATGGTTTCCGGCGGGGTTTGATAGGTCAGGCCGAACGGCAGCCAGGTGCGCCGGATTCGGGCGTCGGTGACGTTGTGCATCTCCTGCTCGAGCAGCTTGGTGTTGGCCATGATGACCTGCTCGCCGCCGACACGCGCGCAGGCGCGTGGTCTTGAGGCCGATCCGCTCGACCGTCCCGGTCGTGGTGCCGTAGCGGACGTGTCGCCGCGCCGGAACGGCTTGTCGAACAGGATCGCGAGCGCCGCGAACAGGTCCGAGAAGATGCCCTGCGCGGCGAGGCCGATGGCGATGCCGCCGATGCCGAGCCCGGCGACCAGCGCGGTGACGTTGACCCCGAGATTGTCGAGGATGACGACGATCGCCAGCGCGAACAGAGCGACGCTGACGAGCACGCGGATGATCGATGTCGCATTGCCGAGCGCCGATTCCGTCGTCGCCGTCGCCGACGCGCCGGGCGATCAGGCCGAGGATCAGCTCGCGCGCCCAGATCGCGCCTTGCAGCGCAAAGGCGATGGTGAAGCCGATATCGACCAGCCGCTGCGCGCGCGCCGGCGGCTGCGCGTAGGTCGCGACGATGTCGATCGCCGCCATGACCATGAACAGGATGGTCGTCTTGGCCAGAACGCGCCCGACGACGCTTCGCCAGCCGAGATGCTGTGCTTCGGTTTCGCGCGCGAGCATCCGCTGGCCGATCAGCCGCAGCGACGAGCATCAGCGCGACGATCGCGAGCGGCGACCAGCGCGCCGACCATCATCGCCGTCGCGGTTCTCGGCGAACCAGCGACAGCGACGGACTGGCGTCGGCCGGAATGTGGTCGGCTTCATCAGGCAGGCTTGTGGCGGCGGCGTAACGGCTGATCAAGCTCGGCGGCGTTGACCTTGCGTCGGCGCGCGCGCTTGCGGCCGCGCGAGGAAGTCGAGCAGCCCAACTTCTTCGGACGACAGCCACTTGCGCCCGCGGGGACGCTCGATTCCGTTCGAGCGGATCGCGCGGCCGGTCGCGTGACCGCTTCGATCAGCCTCGGGTGGACGTAGGATTTGCGGCTCATCGCGGCGTGTTGCCGAGCGCTTCGGCGACCGGCTCGAGCACCGTCTTGACGCGTGATCCGCGCTTTTTCATGCTCCTTCGCGGTCAGCATTTGCGTCGAAGGCGATCACGCTCGCGCCCCAGGTGCGGAAATTCTTGGCGGTGAATTCGCCGCCGCTCGCCTCGCGGATGTAATCGTTGACGTCGGCCGAGGTGACCGCGCGCGGCTCGCCATCGTCGTCGAGATATTGGAACAGCGTCTGGCCGGGCAGCTCCTGGCACTTCTTGACGATGCGCTTCAGGTTGCTGTCGCGTGATCGTCACTTCGTGGACGATCCCGTGCTTGCCGATGAAGCGCATCATCAGCTTGCTGCCCGTGCGCTTCAGATGGCGGGTCGCAGGGTCGTCGCGCCGAAGCTCTTGTTGTCGCGTGGCATATTGCTCGTTGCCGACGCGCAGATAACTCGGTGTCGAGCAGGCGGACGATTGCGGCCAGCACGGCTTCGCGGCTGAGCTTACGGCTTCTTGAGGTCCGCGTCGACCTTGCCGCCGGATCTTCGGCAGCGCCGCGCCGAACTCCAGCAGTCCGTTATATTTCTTCTTGTCGCGCCGGGCGCGGAAGGCGGGGTGATAGCGGTATTGCTTGCGGCCCCGCGCATCCATGCCGGTCGCCTGCAAATGCCCGTTCGTCGTCCTTGCAGAACCAGGCGTCGGTGTAGGCCGGCGGCAGGGCGATGGCATTGAGCCGATCGATCGTCGTCGCGGTCGGTGACGCGCTTCCCATCTTCGTCGAAATAGGCCCAGTAGCGGCCCTGCTTCTTGCGGGTGTTGCCGGGCTCGCTGTCGCTGCTGTGGCGCAGCCTGCCGCCGTTCTGCTTCTCTTCGCTCATTGGCACGACTAAGCGAGCGACGAGCGGGCAGGTTCCTGACTGGCCCAAAGGAGGTGCCCATGCCCGACATTTCCAGCGCGAAGGTCCTGATCGTCGCCAGCGACGGCTTCGAGGAATCGGAGCTGTTCGGGCCGCGCGAGATCCTGCTCGGGAAGAGGCGCCGAGGTCGTGCTCGCCGCGCCCGACCTGAAGCCGATCCAGGCGACCGTCCACGACGATCCCGGCAAGACCATCCGCCCCGATCTCACGATCGATGAGGCAAAGGCGGACGACTTCGACGCGCTGATCCTGCCCGGCGGCGTGCGCAACCCAGATCATCTGCGCACCAACAAGCGCGCGATCGAGCTGATCCGCGCCTTTGCCTCGGCAGGAAAGCCGGTCGCGGCCATCTGCCACGGCCCCTGGCTGCTGATCGAGGCCGACCTGCTGCGCGGGCGAACCGCGACCAGCTGGCCGTCGATCCGCACCGACATGAGGAATGCCGGCGCGAATGTCGTCGACGAACCGGCCGTCACCGACGGCAATATCGTCACCAGCCGCAATCCGGACGACGTTCCCGCCTTCACGGAAGCCGTGATCAGCCTCATCGAGAAGGCTCCGGCGGGTGAGACTGCGAAAATCACGGGCGACGCAACTGCCTAACCGGCTGGAAAGGAATTCCGGCTAAACCTGCCGTCATGCAGGGGCGAAGCGAGAGCATTGGCTGGGCGGCGGCGTTCGAATTCACGCCGGCCGCGATCTTTGGAAGCGCGGTCGTGTTCGCGACGGCGACCTGGGCGGCGCTCCCGCCTTTGAGCATCACCCCGGCGGCGGCCGGAGCTGCGGCGTTCGGCGGCATCTGGCTCGCCCTCAACCGCTTTGGCGCACCGCAAGGGCGGTTCTCCGTTCCGGAATTCAATTCGCCCGGCTTCCACGCGGAGCTCTCGGCTGTGTCCGAGCTGCTCGAACAAGCGGACGTGGTTGCGCTGGTTGAGCAATTGGGCGCTTCGGTCGCTGAATCCCACGACGAGGACGACGAGCTGATCCTCGAGGACGTCCTCGAGCGCGATCGCGGATTCGCGCGTCGTCCAGCTGTTCGAGCCCAACGGAACGGCAGGAGAGATGCAGGACCGGATCGAGCGCCACCTGCAATCGGCACCGCGGCAAACCCCGCCCGATGCCACGCAGGAGCTTCACGACGCTCTTGCAGCACTCCGCCGTTCGCTTCGATAACGCCCAGTCACTCCTCGATCGTCAGGGCCTCGAGGCCGAAACTGATCGATCCGTCGCGTTCGCGCGTCGGAGCCCCGTAGACGGCGATATCCGCGACCAATTGCCTGGGAATGGCAAATTCCGCGTCGGAAAGGCTGCCCGTCATCGCCTCATATGTCTTGTCCGCGTCCGGCCCGAGAATCCGGAAGCGCATTTCGTGCCGCTCGCCTACGAAAGTAAGCGATTGCCAATCGGTTGACCGGTATTCGGTAAGCAAAATCCTATCTTTGTCGACGAGTGCACGGGAGAGGAGGGCGCGCAGCAGCCCCGCTGCGGCTTTGGACATGGGCAACCTGTTCATTGGACCGTCTCCAGGAAAGCGCGGACCCGTCGTACGGTTACTGGCCTTGGCTCTCGTCCCCTTCGCAGATCGAATACGAAGCGGGGATCGCCCACGGCGTCGCGCCCGAAACGGGTTGGCGCCGTTTGACTCCGATTCAGGAACTTTTCGACTTCACGAAGTAAATGCACTTGCTAATCCTCATGCCCACAATGCGACTCGGCTGCACAGCCATTCCCAACGCAATTCCTACTTGTCTAGGCACATTCCTATAACTATGATGAAACCATGTTGAACGACCCGCGCGTGTTGCTCGAACGGCTCTGTGCCGAGCGCGGAGAAGATTTTGCCGGCCTCTCGCGGATGCTCGGACGCAATCCGGCGTACATTCAGCAATTTGTGAGGCGCGGAGTGCCGAAACGGCTGGGCGAGGCGGAGCGGCGGAAGCTCGCCCGCTATTTTTCGATTCCGGAATCCCTGCTGGGCGGACCGGCGGACGATGAGCCGGTCGGCGGGCTGGTGCCGGTCAAGCGAAGCCCGGTGCGGGCGTCGGCCGGGCCGGGAGCGATTCCCCACGATCAGGCGGGCAAACCCTATTTCGCGTTCGACGAGGCCTGGCTGAAAAGTCTCACCGCATCGCCCGCGGGGCGGCTGTCGATCATCCGCGTCGAGGGCGATTCGATGGCGCCGACGCTGAATGCGGGCGACGACATATTGGTCGACCTCGGCGATTGCGAAGGGCCGCTTCGCGACGGCATCTACGTCCTTCGCGCCGACGATGCTTTGGTCGTCAAGCGGCTCGCGCTCCACCCGGCGGGCCGGCGGGTCACCGTTCAGTCGGACAATCCCGCCTATCCGGACTGGCCGGACTGCGACATCGACGACATTCAGTGCATCGGGCGGGTGATCTGGGCCGGCCGAAAGATCGGCTGAGGCCTAGTGCCGCCAGCGGTCGATCAGCCACACCAGGATCGCGCTCGCGACGCCGATGGCGGTGCCGATGACGATGCCCTTCATCGGGTTCCCGACCGCCACGCCCCAGACCGCGCCGATCAGGATCGCAGCCATCAGGAGGAAATCCGCCTGCCATCGGAGTTCGCTTTGCCATGGGCGTCCATGGCAGAGCCGGGGGCGCGGCTCCAGCCGCCAAATCTTGGTGAACGTTTCGTTGACCAGCTTCGTGGGGCGTCGGGAAAGGGGTCGCGGGTTAATGGCAGCACATGGACTCGCCCTTCATCGCTGGACGCGATGCCTTGTCAGAGGCCTCGGAGCTCATGGACCGCTTCGGCGATGACGCCGGGCTGGAAGCCGCAACGCGTGCCGAGCGCAGCCGCGACGACGGCAATGTGCTTCGCTTTTGCCACTGGCGGCAGATCGAGCGGGTCATCGCGACACTGTCCGACGAAGAAGTGCGCGGGACCGTCCACTAATCCGCTTCCCGGACTGGCGCCGTTCAGGAGCGCCGGTTAGGCTCAAATCGATGAGAGTGAGGGGTAAAGCGAGGGGGTCGTGCGCCTTTCGTGCGCGGCCGCGGCGCTCGCAATGCCCTGCCTTCCCGGTCCTTGCCCAATCGCCCGGCGCAGCGGAGCTCGATCCCGGCGCGCCGCTCGAGCCGATTGCCCGACCTTGGCGTCGAGTGGCCGGACATGAACGCCCAGGATGGCGCACCCCAGCCGGAGGATGCCGCCGCCCCAGCCGGCCGGAGCCGATCGACGCCGCCGAACTCCGCAAATATTCGCTCCTGCTCGAAGGGCTGCAGGCGGTCGACGATCAGCCAGCGCTGGTGAAGGCCTTCGACGCGCAGTCGGCGCTTCGCGAAGGGCGCGGCGAGTCCGCCAACGCGGCGCAGATCGACCGCCGCTCCCGCGCGGATGCCGAGTTGCTCGCCGAGCTGCTGCGCTCGCCGCGGCTATTACGATGCGACGGTCGAGCCCCGGATCGAGGCGGCCGCCGGCGCTCTGCAAGTCATCCTCGCCGCCGAACCGGGCCGCGCAATACCGCTTCCAGTCGGTCGAACTGCCCGGCCTCGACGCCGCCGGCGAGGAGGCCGCCAGCCTGCGCGAAGCCTTCGCGGTGAGGGCCGGCGATCCGGTCATCGCCGAGGACGTCATCGCGGCCGGAACCGAGCTCCAGGTCGCCCTCGGCGAAGCAGGGCTTCGCGACTCGCCGAGATCGGCGAGCAGCACTCGAGATCGATCACGAAACGCGCACCGCCAGCCTGGTGCTGCCGGTCGAGCCGGGCCCGGTCGCTCGGTTCGGCGCAGATCCGGTCGAGCGGCCACCCGCCGTTCCCGCCGCAGCCACATCGCGACCATCGCGCGGTTCGAGCACGGGCGACGCAGTTCAAGCGGTCGAAAATCGACGATCTGCGCCGCGCCCTGATCGCCACCGGCCTTGTCGCGTCCGCCGAGGTCCACCTCGTGCCTTCCGCCGATCGCCAGACGGTCGACCTCGACGTTCAGCTGGAGCCGGCGCCGATGCGCACGGTCGCCGGCGAGCTCGGCTACGGCACCGGCGAAGGGCGTGCGCGCCGAGGCGAGCTGGCAGCATCGCAATTTCTTCAATCCCGAAGGCGCGCTGACCGTGCGCGGGGTTGCCGGCACGCAGGAGCAACTCGCGTCGGTCGAGTTCCGCCGCAGCAATTTCCTGCGCCGCGACCAGGTGTTCAACCTCCTTGTGCTCGCCAGCAACGTCGATCGCGACGCTTATCGCGGCGAAGACGCTCCAGCTCAGCGGCGCTGATCGAGCGGCAGAGCAACTTCATCTGGCGCAAGAAATGGACCTGGAGCTACGGCGCCGACCTGATCGCGACCGACGAGCGCGGAATCTTCGACGATCCGACGAACAAGGAAACCCGAACCTTCCTGATCGCCGCGCTTCCGCTCAGCCTTGGCTACGACGGCAGCGACGATCTGCTCGACCCGACGAAGGGGTTCCGTCTTGGCGGCCGGATCAGCCCCGAAATTTCCGCGAAAGGCGGCAAGTTCACCTACGGCCGCGTCCAGATCGACGCGAGCGTCTATCATCCGGTGTCGGACGGCGTCGTCGCGGCCGGCCGAGTGCGCCTCGGCACGATCATCGGAGCCAGCCCGTCGTCCATCGCCCCGTCGCGACGCACCTATTCCGGCGGCGGCGGATCGGTTCGCGGATATGGCTATCAGGAGCTTGGGCCCGCGCGACGCGTACGGCGACCCGATCGGCGGCCGCGGCCTGGCCGAGTTCGCGCTCGAGGCCCGCGTCCGGCTCAAAGCCTTCGGCGGCAATTTCGGGATCGTCCCGTTCCTCGATGGCGGCACTTTGACGACGGGCGTCACTGCCGGACTTCGGCAACTGGCAGTTCGGCGCGGGCCTCGGCGTCCGCTATTATTCGAGCTTCGGCCCGATCCGGGTCGATGTCGGAACGCCGCTCAATCCGCGAAAGGGCGACGGCCGGTCGCGGTCATCGTGTCGCTCGGCCAGGCTTTCTGAAGTGGCGACGGCGATCGCATCCGGCGAGCTGCGACGGGCGCGCCGCGCTTTCGGCTGAAGCAGGACTGGCCGCGGCGCGCTGGTCGATCGAACTTGCTTGCCCTTTGGTCGTCGCCTTGCTGTTCGCTTGCCGTCGGTCGGGCTGCGTGCTGCTCGATACCGCGCCCGGCCACCGCTTCATCGTCGACCGCATCGGCGCAGTTCGAGACCGCTTCGGGCTGCGCTTCCGTATCGGCCGGATCGACGGCTCGATATTCGGCGAGTCGCGGCTGAAGAATGTCGCGGTGTCTCGACGGCAGCGGGAGTGTTCGCTGACCTCGCCCGAGATCGACGCTCGACTGGACGCCCGGAGCCTGGCTGCCAACGAGCTCTACATCGACAACGTAGAGGCCGAGCGGCTAACGCTTCTGCGTCTGCCCAAGCTCAAACCGACGGCCGCAAGGGACCGATCCTCCCGAGCTTCGACATCCATATCGGCAATCTGTCGATCAAGCGCCTCGAGCTTGGCCCGCAGGTCACCGGCGTTGCCCGAACCGGGTCGCTGCACGGCAAGGCCGACATTCGCGCGGGGCAGGGCGGTGGTCGACCTGAGCGGCTGCCTTCGACAAGGGTGGCGACCGGCTCGCGATCCTGCTCGACGCGGAGCCTGACCGGACCGCTTCGATCTCGACGCGCGTGTGCGACTCTCCGGCCAACGGCGTCGTGCCCGCGATCGCTCGGGACAAACGCGCTCGATCGACACTGATCATCACCGGCGACGGCAGCTGGAGCGCGTGGCGCGGAATTGCGGCACTCGACATGTCCGGGCGCCCGACTGCACGGCTGCGCTTACCGTTCGCGACGGGCGCTACGGCTTGTCGGGACGCTGGCCCCGGCGCCATTCCTCAAGGGCAGGCCGATGCGCCTGACCTCGCCGACGGTGAAAATTGTCGGCGACGGCCACGCTCAAAGACAGGATCCTGACGGCCAATTGACCGTGGGTTCGGCGGCGCTTCGGGCGGTCGCGAGCGGCAGCGATCGACCTCGGCCGAGCAGTCGCTACCGCAAGCTTACGTTGGGCGTCGACCTGCTTCGTCCGCCCGCCTTGTTCACTAACATGACCGGCAGCAACGTGCGCATGGTGTGGACGCTCGACGGCCCGTTCGCGACTGCGCGCTACTCCTATCGGCTGACCTCTCCCAGCGTGAAGTTCGACAACACCGGCTTCGTCGACGTGCGCGCGGAAGGCAGCGGCAAGCTCTCGCCGTGGCCGATGCGCGTTCCGCTGCGGCTGACGGCCCGCGCGATCACCGGCGTCGGCGACGTCGCCGGCGCGATCCTTGCGAATGCGCAGCTCGACGGGTTGCTGACGATCACGCCCAAGTTCGTCCGCGGCGAGGGGCTCCAGCTCACCAGCGCCAAGCTCAATGGCAAGATGTCGCCTGCTGATCGACCTGGTCACCGGCCGGTTCGAGGTCGTCCTGTCGGGCGGGCTGACCCGTTACCTGATCCCACGGCCTGGGCATCGTCGACGTCATGACCGAGCTGAAAGTCGTGCCGGCCCGGACGGCAAGGGCTCGCGTGTCGTCGGCACGGGCAAGGCTTGGGTCGGACGGCTCGACAATAGCTTCTTCGCCAGCCTGACCGGCGGGCTGCCGCGCATCGAGACGCGGCTCGAGCGCGGGCCCGACGGCATCCTCCATTTCACCGATCTCCAGCTTTATTCGCCCAAGCTTCGGCTTCGCGGGGCGAGGCCATCGCAACCGCGACGGCACGTTCCACATCGTCGCGCGCGGGCGGCAGGCGAAATATGGGCCGCTGAGGATGGTGCTCGACGGCCGCATCGAGCGCCCGCGCGTCGAGCTCTTCCTTGACCGCCCGAACGACGCGCTTGGGTTGCGCGACATGCAGCTGCTGCTGGCGCCGACCCCCGCGGGCTTCGATTATCGCGCCATCGGCGGGTCGCAGCTCGGGCCGTTCACCAGCAACGGACAGATCCTGCTTCCGCGAGGGGGACGCGCGATCATCGCCATCGCCGCGCTTGACGTGAGCGGAGCGCGCGCAAGCGGGAACCTGCGCTCCGATCCTGGCGGCTTCACCGGCTCGCTGACGCTTGCCGGCGGCGGGCTCGACGGGACGCTGCCTTCGCCCCGGTCGGCGGCGCCCAGAAGATCGAAGCGCATCTGCGCGCGAGCAATGCGCGCTTCCCGTCGCCTCGCGGTGCGGGCAGGCCGCGTCGACGGCACGATCATCCTTGCAGACGGCCGGACGACGCTCGACGGCTCGGTCGACGCTCGCGGGCTCCAGGGGAGCGGGTGACGCTCTGCCCGGCTCACCGCGAACGCGAAGCTGGTCAACGGATCGGGCCAGGTCCGCGCGCGTTGCCGGCCGGACGCCGGCGCTGCGTTCGAGTTCAGCACGCTTGCCGACATCTACGCCCGATCGCGATCCGGCTGACCGGGCGGGGCCGGTCGAGCGCCGGCCGCTGGTCCTCAACCAGGCGGCAGTGCTGACCACGACAAGCGACGGCTGGCAGCTGGCGCCGACCAGCGTGTCCTTTTGCCGGCGGCCGCGCCGTGCTTTCGGGCAGGAGCGGCTCGCGGCCCGAAGTCCATGCCCAGTTGCAGAACATGCCGCTCGAAGTGCTCGACCTCGGCTGGCCCAATCTGGATCTCAGCGGCGTCGCGACCGGGCGCCTCGATTATGCCTGGAAGGGCAATCGCAGCGGCCGGCCGACCTCAAGATCCGCGGGCTGAGCCGGGCTGGGCTGGTGCTCGCATCGAAGCCGATCGACGTCGGTCTCGCCGCCGTCGTCTCCGGCAACCAGGCCGCGATGCGCGCCGTCGCGGTCAGCGGCGGCGCAGACCATCGGCCGTGCGCAGGCCCGGTTCGCGCCGATCGGCAACGGCGAGCCGATAGCCGAGCTGGTCAATGCGCCGTTGTTCGCCCAGCTCCGCTACGCCGGGCCGGCCGACACGCTTTGGCGCCTGTCGGGAACGGAGATCTTCGACCTGTCCGGCCCGGTCGCGATCGGCGCCGACATCGGCGGGCGGCTGACCGACCCGGTCATCCGGGGCTCGGTCCGCACCAGCACCGCCAGGCTCGAAAGCGCGGTCACCGGCACGCTGATCGAGCAGCTGCAGGCGGACGGCGCGCTTCTACGGGTCGCGGCTGATCTTCGTCGGCTTGCCGGGACAACCGCGGGCGGGGGTGCGATCATCGGCGCCGGGACCGTCGACTTCTCCGGCGGCGCGGCCGCGCTCGACCTGTCGTTCGACACCCAGCAGGCGCTTCTGCTCAACCGCGACGATCTCGCCGCGCGGGTCACCGGCCCGCTCAAGGTCCGTTCCGACGGCCGCAGCGGGACGATCTCCGGCAATCTGCAGCTCAACAACGGCAGCTTCACGCTTGGCCGGGCAAGCGCCGCAGCGGCCGTTCCGCAACTCCAGGTCCGGCATCGCGGGCTGGAGGAGGACGAGGTCATCGAGGCCGCCGACCTCCACCCGTGGCGGCTCGACCTGAATGTCGCGGGCGGCAACGTTCGCGTGCGCGGCCTCGGCATCGACAGTATCTGGACGACCAGTCTCGACGTCGGCGGGACCGCGGACGCTCCTCGCTTCACCGGCCGAGCCGATCTCGTTCGCGGCGATTACGATTTCGCCGGCCGCAACTTCCGGCTCGACCGCGGCGTCATCCGGTTCCGCGGCGAAAGCCCGCCCGATCCGTTGCTCGACATTCAGCGCCGAGGCGAACGTTCAAGGCCTCAACGCGACCGTGATCGTCGGCGGGACGGGCCTGCAGCCCGAGATCAGCTTCGCGAGCGTGCCGCAGCTTCCGCAGGACGAGCTACTGTCGCGGATCCTGTTCGGCACTTCGATCACCAACCTATCGGCGCCCGAAGCGCTCCAGCTCGCGAGCGCGGTCGCCGCGCTCCAGTCCGGCTCGGGAGGCCTCGACCCGATCAACAGCGTGCGCCGCGCCGTGGGCCTCGATCGCCTGCGCATCCTGCCGGCGGACATTGCAACGGGGCAGAAGACCGCAGTCGCCGCGGGCAAATATGTGACCCGCAAGCTCTTCGTCGAAGTCATTACCGACGGGCAGGGCTATTCCGCGACCCGGGCGGAGTATCAGGTCACGCGCTGGCTTTCGCTGCTCTCGTCGATTTCGACCATCGGGCGCACCAGCGCGAACGTTCGAGTCAGCAAGGATTATTAACTCGAACCGCGAATTGCGCCCGCTTTCCGAGACGTTAGGCTGGGGGTTGATCGGTCATGGGAGGCGAGGATGTTCGGACGCAGGCTCTTCGGGAACAAACGATCTTCGATTGAGGAGCCGAAGCGGCCCGCGACTCCGCCGGAGGGCCAGATCTTCAACAAGGAATTGTTTGAAGGTGAAATGGGCGATTTCCTGCGCAAGCATGGTTATGCACCGGTCGACCCGCGCAACCAGGCGCCGAACGTCCAGCCGCTCTCGGTGTTGCTAGCGGAGGATTTCGCCGGGCTTCGTGCCGCCACCGAAGCCGTGAACAGCGTCGGGGACTTTCCGATTGTTCCCGTTCACTTGCTTCCGGTTAGCTTGTGGCAGGGAGAGTTCGGACCCTGGCTTCGGCAGCACCTCGACCTTTCTCCGCACCGGCCGTGGAACATGATCTTCCTGCCTGGGGACGAGAAAGGCGCTGCGGCGCTCGGCCTTCCTGTCGCACCAACCGTCGGCGACGAGCCAGAGCAATCGACACGGCGCGAGCCCTGCTTTCCTGTATCCACGACGATTATGCCGGGCGTTCGGCGCCGGACGTGGAAGCGTCACTGATCCTCCTGCGCTCCGTGCGAACGAACTTTCCCGCGACTTTCCCGCCTGATCAGGCGGATTTCTCCGATCGCGTGCGTGAAGCTCGGGCCAACGTCCGCGCCTACGCCTTTCTGCATGCAGGAACGACCGGTAAGACCACGAAGGAAGCGATCCTCAAGAGCCATGCGACCTTCCTAGCGAAGCCCGAGAGCAGCTGATTAGCTAGCCGGCATTGCGCCCGACCTTCCTGCTTCGCTACGGTTGCGATGACGAAGGGCAGGGGGCAAACGATGAAGAATTGGAACGTTCGAAAGACGGTCGTCGCTCGCGAGGACATGCCCGAAGAGCATCGCCTGGCGCAGTCGCTTTCTTGGCCGCACCTCGTCGCGCTCGGCGTCGGAGCGATCGTCGGCACCGGCATCCTGACTCTGACCGGGGTCGGCGCGGCCAAGGCCGGCCCGGCGGTCATCCTGTCTTTGCCATTGCGGGCGTGATCTGCGCGTTTGCCGCGCTCGCCTATGCCGAGATGGCGACGATGTATCCTGGCGTCCGGTAGCGCCTACACCTACAGCTACATCGTGTTCGGCGAGCTGATCGCCTGGGTCATCGGCGGTCGCTCTATCCTCGAATATAGCCTGGTCGTTAGCGCGGTCGCGGTCGGCTGGTCGGGCTATGCGGCGGGCTTCCTGTCGAGCATCGGCGCCGCGCTTGCCCACAGCCATCATCCAGGGACCGGAGCTCGGCGGGATCTTCAATCTCCCGGCGATTTTCATTATTTCGGTAGTCGCCGGGCTGCTGATCTACGGGACGCGCGAGAGCGCGAACCTCAATGCTTTGCTGGTCGCCGTGAAGCTGCTGGCGCTGGCGCTGTTCATCTTCGTCGCTCTGCCCATGTTCAATGCCAACAACTTCCGACCCTTCATGCCTTACGGTTTCCCGCGAAGCGGCCCGTCGGGTTCGAAGTCGGCGTGATGGCGGCGGCGGCGATCATCTTTTTCGCCTTTTACGGCTTCGACGCGATCGCGACGGCCGCCGAGGAAGCCAAGAATCCGGATCGTGACCTCGCGATCGGCATCGTCGGCTCGATGGTCCTGTGCGTGATCATCTACATGGCCGTTGCCGCCGCCGCGATCGGCGCGCTTGCCTACACGCGATTTGCCGACAGCCCCGAGCCGCTGGCCCTGATCCTGCGCGAGATCGGGCAGGGCTGGGCGGCGCAGATCCTTGGCGCCTCCGCCGTCGTTCGCTTTGCCCACCGTGATCCTCGCCTTCTTCTTCGGGCAGAGCCGCATCTTCTTCGTGATGGCGCGCGACGGGCTTCTGCCGACCGAGCCTCGCGCGCGTTTCGTCCGTGGCACGCCCGTGCGGATCACCCTGTTCACGGCGGTGATCGTCGCCGCGATCGCGGGCTTCTTCCCGCTCGCCGAGATTGCCGCGCTCGCCAATGCAGGAACTCTGACGGCCTTCATCGCGGTTTCGGCCGCGATGCTCGCGCATGCGCCGGCGCGAGCCGAATGCTCCGCGCCGGTTCACGACGCCGCTGCCGTGGGTCGTCGGGCTCGGCGCCATCCTCGGCTGCACCTATCTGTTCTGGAGCTTGCCGGTGAACACCCAGACCTATTTCCTGCTCTGGAACGCGGCGGGCCTGATCCTCTACTGGGTCTACGGCTCCGCGCGGGCCGAAAAGGCGAGGGCGGCGCGTCCGTGCCTGATGCGGCCGCCGCGCAGCGGCTCGCCTCTGAACAATATCGTCGGCGGCTCCGCCGGCAATTTGGTCGAGTGGTTCGACTGGTACGTCTATTCCGCCTTCGCGCTCTATTTCGCGCCGGCCTTTTTCCCAAGGGCGGACCGACCGCGCAATTGCTGCAGACCGCGGCCATTTTCGCGGTCGGCTTCGTCATGCGGCCGATCGGCGCTTGGGCGATGGGGATTTACGCGGACCATAGCGGCGCAAAGCGGGTCTCACCCTTTCGGTGACGCTGATGTGCGTCGGCTCGCTGATGATCGCGGTCGCGCCGACCTATGACAGTGGTGGGCCGTGGGCGCCGGCGATCCTGCTCGCTCGCGCGGATGATCCAGGGGCTCAGCCTCGGCGGCGAATATGGATCGAGCGCGACGTATATGTCGGAGATCGCCGACCGGGACCGGCGCGGTTTCTGGTCGAGCTTCCTCTATGTCACGATCATCGGCGGGCAGCTCAGTGCCTTGGCGCTGCTTGTTGTGCTGCAATTCGTCCTTGGCGACGACGCGATGCAGGCTTGGGGCTGGCGTATCGGTTTCTGGGCGGGTGCCTTCCTTGCCGTCGTCGTCTTCTTCATCCGGCGCAATCTCGACGAGACATTCAGCTTGAGAATGTCGCGGCGAAATCGGACCGGCGGCGCTCGACGGCGATGAACCTGTTCCGGGATCATCCGCGCGAGGCTCTGCTGGTGATGGCGCTGACGGCCGGTGGGACGGCATCCTTCTATGCCTACACCATCTACATGCAGAAGTTTCTGGCCAATACCAGCGGGTTCGACCGCGCGACGGCGTCGCAGATCATGACCGTCGCGCTCACGATCATGCTGCTGATCCAGCCGCTTGCGGGAAGGCTTTCCGACAGGTTGGACGAAGGCCGTTGATGATCTTTTTCGGAACCTGCGCGACGCTGTTTACCTATCCGATCTTCATCGACGCTGGAGCGGTCCCGCGACGTTGGAGCGGCCTTCCTATTGGTCATGGCGGGGCTGGTCATGGTAACCGGCTACACGTCGATCAACGCGATCATCAAGGCCGAGATGTTTCCCGCCGATATCCGCGCGCTGGGTGTCGCTTTGCCGTTCGCCATCGCCAATGTCATCTTCGGCGGGACTGCCGAATATGTCGCGCTCGTACTTGAAGGATATCGGCCATGAGCGATGGTTCTACATCTACATTTCGGCCTCGCGGCCTGTTCGCTGATCGCCTATATTCGGATGCGGGAAACGCGGACTAAGAGCCAGATCCCCGAAGAATGATTAGCGCCTTAGAGGCTTCCCCATTGCATTGGGGGTGGGGTTGCGCTTGCCCAGTCGCGTAATACCGTCTTTGGGGTACAGCCGAACATGTTGCGTAGCGGTTCGAGCGGGCGGCCGCCGAGGGTGGATCTTACTGACACGTCTCGGCAGTCCTTCAGTTGGCCGCGATCGCATTCCTGCTGCTGCCCAAAGCCAAGACGAAAAACCTTATCCTGGAGGAGTAGTGTAAGTGGCTCTCCAGCCCGTGTACCGCGTAAGATCGTATCTGATTCTCATCGTCGCAGTTCTGCTGATCCCGGTTGCGCTCGGAAGCTCGACACCATCTTCAATGACGGCGATGTCAGCTGGCACATCGCCACCGGCCAGTGGATCCTCGACACGGCGCGATCCCGCGAGCGACCCGTTTTGCTTCACCCGGGCGGGAATCCGTGGGTCCCGATCGAATGGCTTGCAGAGGTCATCATGGCGGGGGCTTACCGGCTTGCCGGCTACGGCGGGATCGCGCGCTGGTGACTGCGGCACTGATCGCGCTCCATGCCGTCGTATTCCTCAACGCATCGCGTTTCCTTCGCCCGTTCCCTGCGCTGGGCGTGATTGTCCTGATGGACATGGTGCTGGTGCCGATGATGCTGGCGCGCCCGCACCTGCTGGCCTGGGCGGTGGTCGCCGGCTGGACCTGGCTTGATGCTTCGCGCCCGGCAAAAGACCGCGCGCCGCCGTTCGCCGCGGCGTTGCTGATGATCGTCTGGGTCAATCTGCACGGCAGCTTCGTACTCGGTCTTGTCATCGCTCGGCTTTTGGGCTCGAGGCGCTGTGGCCACCCACGACAGGGTCGCGTGGTGCGCCAATGGGGGCTGTTTGGCCTGGCCGCCCGGTTGCCGTGCTGATCAACGCCAACGGCATGAGGGCGTCACCCATCCCTTCAGATCGCCAATATGGCGATCCTTCCACTGATCGAAGAATGGAAGCCTTCGAGTCCCGCAGTCACGCCGTTCTTTTTCCTGATCCTCGCCGGCGCGCTGCTGCTGATCCGCTCAAGCGCCCGAAGATGCACCGGTCAGCTGGCTGATGCTTCGCGGACTGCTTGTCCTCGCGTTGCTTCAGGTGCGGCACCAGGCGATGCTTGCGATCGTCGCCGCGATGCTCGTTCCGCCACCGTTTCGCCCGGACTCGCTGGCAGTCGAGTCGGAAGCCCGCATGCTCGCTGCCGCCGCGGCGCTGGCGCTGGTCGCGGTCCGCGCGTCCTGCCGCTCAGCCCCGCCTGACGGCGAAACGCATCCGTGGCGCCTGATCGCCGCGGTCCCACGGCGAGCTGCGAGGCGAGGCGGTGCTCAACGGCTATGCGATGGGCGGGCCGCTTAATCCTGTCGGGAATCCGCCCGTATATCGACGGTCGCGGCGACATGTATGGCGACGAACTGGTTGTGGGCTACAAACGGATCATCGACGGCGATCCGGCGGCGTTGGCCGCGGCGGTCGAGCAGTGGAATATCCGCTGGGCGATCCTCCCCAACCGCCATTCCAGGCTCAACGCGCAGCTTGAGCGCGCGCCCGGCTGGCGAAAGCTTCCGAGGACGAGTCGGCGCGGTCTACGTCCGCACGCCCTAGCGCTTGATGAAGCCCTCGAGCTCGTCACGCAGGTCGCCCGACCGACTCCGCTGCCACTGCTTCGCCCAGGGCGAATCGTCGCTCGATGCGGGATTGAGGTAGGTCGGCCGTTCCCACTTCGCCGGCGCAACCGCGGGACGCGCGCGGGCCAGCCCGGCAAGATCGAACGGCTCCTTGAAGCGCAATCCGGCCTGATCGCCGGCGACCCAGCTGATCGTCGCGAATACGCTCCCGGCTTCGCCCAGATCGAGCAGGGGCTGGCCATCGACATGCAGCGGCGCGGCCATTCGATCAGCGCGCCGACCGGCGAGATGTTGCGCAGGCGGACCGGCGTATTGTCGTGATTGTAATAGATGCTGCCCGACCAGATCAGAGGATGGCGGCGGTCGCTGCGCATTCATTGAGCGGCTCTTCTGGCCTCGGGCTCGGCCGTTCGAGCCGCCGGAATGGTTCGGCTTCGACTTCGTCGAAATTCTGCTCGATTACCGCGCAGCAGCAGTGCCGCTCGCTCTCCTCCGGAGCAGTCGAGCCGCGTCTCATGCGCGAATTCGAGGCCGACGCGGTCTCCTTTGAGCCAGCGTACCGCACCCTCGATCCGGTCACGTCGCCCAGCAACAGTTCGACCCGGTCCCACAGCGCCGGCGTGAATGGGCCGGCACCATGGCGCCGCCGCCGGACAGGTTGATCGAGCTGGACGTCAGGTTTCGCCTTGTAGCTGACTCGCGCTCTCGGCGGACAGGCGGTGGCGGTCGGCGCCGCGGTTGTTGCCGCGGCGAGCTTCCTCGCGCGGGACCGCGACGCTGTGGAGCATGTCGGTTCGCGCGCCCGTGGGCCGCTTGGTCCGGCAGCGGCTCTAGTCGGTCGCGAGCTGCTTTGCGCCGCCCAGGACTGCCGCCCGGAGCTGTTCACGTCGCCTCGACACCAATGAGGCCCATAACTGCATGATTGACAGTTAATAGGATAGTGAGCCGTCTAGGACGAATAATACATGTCGAACTCGACCGGGCTCGGCGTGGTCTCCCAGCGCATCACTTCTTCCCATTTGAGCTCGATGTAGGCGTCGATCTGGTCGTCGCTGAACACGTCGCCCTTGGTCAGGAAGGCGCGGTCGTTCTGCAGATTGACCAGCGCCTCGCGCAGCGGCCGCACACCGTCGGCACGTTGACCAGCTCCTGCGGCGGCAAGTCGTACAGGTTCTTGTCCATCGGGTCGCCCGGGATGGATGCGGTTCTGGATCCCGTCGAGCCCGGCCATGAGCAGCGCCGAATAGGCCAGATAAGGGTTGGCGAGCGCGTCGGGGAAGCGGAACTCGACGCGCTTGGCCTTCTCGCCCGCGCCGTAGGGGATGCGGCAGGAGGCCGAGCGGTTGCGGCTCGAATAAGCCAGCAGCACCGGCGCCTCGAAGCCCGGGACGAGCCGCTTGTAGCTGTTGGTGGTCGGATTGGTGAAGGCGTTGAGCGCGCGCGCATGCTTGATGACCCCGCCGATGAAATAGAGCGCCATTTCGCTGAGGCCAGCATAGCCGTTGCCGGCGAACAGCGGCTTGCCGCCTTTCCAGATCGACATGTGCGTGTGCATGCCGCTGCCGTTGTCCTGGGCGATCGGCTTGGGCATGAAAGTCGCGGTCTTGCCATAAGCGTGGGCGACCATGTGGACGACATATTTGTAGATCTGCATGCGGTCGGCGGTCTCGACCAGCCTGCCATAGGTCAGGCCGAGCTCGTGCTGCGGCGCCGCGACCTCATGGTGGTGCTTGTCGCAGGGCAGGCCCATTTCGAGCATCGTCGAGACCATCTCGCCGCGGATGTCCATGGCGCTGTCGACCGGCGCGACCGGGAAATAGCCGCCCTTGGCGCGCGGACGGTGGCCGAGGTTGCCGCCGTCATAGTCGCGCCGGTGTTGGTCGGCAGCTCGATATCGTCGATGCGGTAGGAGGAGGCGTTGTAGCCGTCCTCGAACCGCACGTCGTCGAACATGAAGAATTCGGCTTCCGGACCGACGAAGACGGTATCGGCGATGCCGGTCTGCTTGAGATAGGCTTCGGCGCGAGTCGCGGTCGAACGCGGATCGCGGCCGTAAAGCTCGCCGGTCGACGGCTCGACGACGTTGCAGAACAGAACCAGCATCGGGGTCGCGCTGAACGGATCGACATAAGCCGCGTCGAGATCGGGCTTCAGGATCATGTCGCTCTCGTTGATCGCCTTCCAGCCGGCGATCGAGGATCCGTCGAACATGAAGCCGTCGGTGAACTGGTCCTCGTCGATGACGCCCGCGACCATGGTCAGGTGCTGCCACTTGCCCTTGGGTCGGTGAAGCGGAGGTCGACCCACTCGATCTCCTCGTCCTTGATGCGCGAAAGGATCTGCCCGCGTCGGTTGCCATCATGACCTCGTGAATTGTGATTTGCCGCGGTTGCGGCCTGCACCTAGCGATTCCCGAAGCGTGCCGAAGATGAGGAGGGGCGGGATTTTTCACGGACTGCCTGCGCCCGGCGGGATCGTGATCGCGGCAACTTTCGATAAAGGACCGGTTCGGTTACTCTTTCCTAAGGAACTGGGGCGCAGAACCTTCGCGGGGAATTTTAGCGGAGGGTGGAATGGGTGCGCCCGTTTCCGGCATGAAGGCTGCCGAAATTTTATCGGCAGAGACCTGCTGGATGCACTGAAGAACGTCGCTGCCGCGGAACGGCGGAAGCATGCGACCGTGCTCAACTACTGGCTGTCCATTCGCGGGGACCGCCATTTCCCGCCAATTCGCGACCTCGACCCGCTTGAAATCTCCGACGCAGGCCCTTCGAGCGCTTGCTCGAGCTGATTGGCGGCGGCGAAGACGCCGAGATCCGCCACCTCGGCCAGGCCATCAAGGCCGGGGTCAAGGTCGAACGCATCAGCGAGGCCCCGCGGCCATCGCTTCTCGCCTGTATCGCGAAACAGCTCCCAATCGTGTCGAGCGCTCGCCAGGCGATCGCGTTCGAAGACGAGTTCGTCGAGGGCAAGGGTTCGAGCCGCTGCTGGGTCACGCTGCTCCCCTTCAGTTCGACGGGAACGTACGTCGACTACGTCTACGGGTTCGTCACTCTCGAAAGCGCTCCGACCGAAGCCGAAGCGGCGCCGGAACCCGAAGCCGAGCCTGCCGAAGGGGCGTTAAATCAAGCGCGCTGGAAGGCGAGGAAGGGCTCGAATCCGGCGTAGACGAGGTCGAGGACGAGCCGGAACCGGTGGCCGAGGCCGTCGAAGAGGTCGTCGAAGAGGCGGTCGCCGAGACCGTCGAGGAAACACCGGATGACGTTGAAGCCGTCGAGGAAGTCGAGCCCGTCACCGAGGCTTAGCCCGTCGCTGAGGCCGAGCCTGTCACCGAGCCCGTTTCTGAGCCGGAGCCCGAGGAAGTCGCTTCCGTCGAGACCAACGAAAAGCAGCGGCCCGGCTTCTCGAAACTGTTCGATGCCATTGCCGGCGTCGGCGGCTTTTACGGGAACGTGGTCCAGATGGATCCGAAGCTCCCGTCGTCGCCCGCGCCACCAGAGGACCAAGTCGAACCGAATTGCGTACCGCAGGGGGGGACACATGCAGACCAGACTGACTGAAGTGCGCTCGAAGGCCGACGAAGCGCGTATGGCCAAGCTACGCAGCAATGTGGCGCTCTACGAGGCTTAGCGCCGCCTATGATTTCGCCCTCGAGGCCGAGGATCATCCCGAGGAATATCTGAAGCTGGTGGAGGCCCAAGGGCTGAAAATCCAGCTCCGCTCGCCCATGGCTCCTGTCGTCAAGCTGGCGTTCGACGGCATGTGCGACGATTCGACGATCGGTCAGCTGGAAAAAGTCCGCGCCTGGGCGCTCAAGAACGACCTGCCGCGCGGCTCGCTCGCCGAGCGTATCGAAGCCGAAGGAGGGCTGGGGTCGATCCTGAACGGGAAAGGAGCCGCATAGCGACCGGCGTGCGGCGTAACGGCCGCAGATTGCTTCAATCAGCTACTGGACGGTTTGGAAGCCGCGTCCGGATCGGGACGCTTGGCTTTCCCGAGCCGAAAACCTTCGACCACGGCCTCGACGGCGCACTTTTCCGAGAGTTCCGAAAGGGTTTGCTGGTCGGGGCCTTCCCCACGGGCCGCCAGCCGGTGCGTCCGGTTGGCGATGTCGCGCAACTCGTTGATCGCGCCTTCCGACAAATGCTTCTGGTCCTGGAGCAGCCGGTCGAGCACCGCTTCGGCGAGTGGAGTCGCAAATTCGAGGCCAGCGAACTCCTGATGTCGCCACACGACGGCAATACCGGGTTTCAAGCCCGGCGATGCTGAGCCAGATCCACGTCTCCGCGGAAACGCCCGAGGTCGCTTCAATTCGGCATCGTGAGTGGAAATGTCGATAAGCTTCGCGCCGACGAGCCGCGGCCGCTTCGCGCATGGTCGCATTGAGCCGCAGTGCAGCGCGATTGGCTCGCCGCCGATCCTCCTGGGCTTCCGGTCTGGTGGTCGTCTGACTCATCTGAGCACTTCCCTCTTCACGTCATGCGCGCTGGGAATGAACAAATGGTTGTTTTCGGAAATGCGGTTGTGTCGGATTTCGCTCGCAAAACGGCCCGGGACAGGCCGGTGCGTCCCGAGCCGTTCTGTGTGCCCCACGCCCACGGGGATTTGATGCGCGTGGGCCGACCGCAAGAACCGCGACCCAAAGGCCCGAGTTCCGCGGGCCTTAGAGATGTCCCAGAAAGGCGCGAATCAGTCTTTGCCGAGGCGATTTGCAAGGACGTCGAAGACGGCGGCATAGATCGGCCGCTTGAACTCGACGCCCACGTCAGAGCCCCTCAACCAGCACACGCTGGATTCGATTGCATCCAGTCCCTCGAACTTCACCCAGACCGTCTCGTCGAGCCGCGGCCGCTCAATGAACTCCAGCCGGCATCCTTCCGGCGAGATGTCATGGACGGTCACCATATAGTGGTGGTGGCCACTACGCCTGAGCTGAACTTCAGCGGCCAAGGCAATGCGTGCGCTCTTGCGCGGCCTTGGCCCATCCGGGGCTGGGCCATCTTGCGTCCGGTTGTCCACTCCGAGCGAGTCCTCCAGAACCTGCCCGTCAATAAGAGACTAACCACCGACTAACAAATGTTAAATTTTCGCGCGAAATGGACTGAAATCGGTCCGTTCGTCGTAGACGTCCACGCCTTCCCGGCGCTTGAGGAAACCGACCACGGTATAGGTGACCGGCGTCAGCAGGGCTTCCCATCCGACCTTGAGCACCCACTGCGTGAGCAGGACCTTGATGACCAGGTCGTTGGTCCAACCTGCGGCGCCCCAGAAGGCGAGCGGGTAGAAGATCAGGCTGTCCACGCCCTGTCCGATGACCGTGCTGCCGATCGTCCGGGTCCACAGATGCTTGCCCTTGGTCCAGACCTTCATTTTCGCGAGGACGAGGCTGTTGGTGAACTCGCCGGCCCAGAAGGCGAGGATCGAAGCGAAGACGATGCGTGGAACCTGGCCGAACACCTGCTCGTAGGCGGATTGCCCGGTCCAGTCCGGCGCGGGCGGCAGGGCCACGACGACCATCGCCATGAAGGCCATGAACAGCAGCGCCGCCGTGCCCGCCCAGATGCAGCGGCGAGCACGGGCGTAGCCGTAAACCTCGGTCAGCACGTCGCCGATCACGTAGGACAAGGGGAAGAACAGTATGCCCGCGCCGAACGGCCAGTCGCCGATCACGGGCAGGTTCGACGACCGCGACCTTGCCTGCGCCGAGCACGTTCGACAGCAGCAGGATGGTGACGAACGCCGACCATCACGAAGTCGAAATAGCGCAGGCGCCGTTCCCGCAGCGCTTCGGCCTCGACCTTTACCGGATGATGTTCGATGTCCCCCACGGCGCGCGGTTAGAGCGCGTTGACGGTCGCGGGAGGCAAGACCTAATTCGGGACCCGCTGCCGAGCGGGTATGATGTAATGGTAGCCTGTCAGCTTCCCAAGCTGAACGCACGGGTTCGATTCCCGTTACCCGCTCCAGCCTGGTCACGTCGGGGGACTGTCCATGATGCTGGTTCTTTTCGCCGCTGCAGCGCTCGCATTTCAGGATGCCGAAGCCGCCGAGCAACAGGAACCGGTCGAGCAGCAAGAGCAGACGGAGCAGCAGGAAGGCACCGCCGGGGCGTCGCCCTGGCAGGCGCAGATCTACAGCGGACTCCCGTCTGGACTCAGGAAGACATGGAAAGCGGACGCGACGGCTGGGACCTGGCCCACAAGTGCGGCGGTACGCTCATCGCGCAAGGCTGGGTGCTGACGGCAGCGCACTGCATCAACGCAGGCGCGGATCGAGAACGGGCACCGGGTACGGTTGGGCGCCGACTACATCGACAATGATGAGGGCGTGACCTTCCGGATCGACCGGATGGTCCGCCACGCCGACTGGAACCAGAAGCGGCATGCCTATGACATTGCGCTCGTTCATTTTGTCGCGGACGGGGAGACGCAGATCCACTCAACGCCGGTCCGATCGCCCCGATCCCGCTTTACGACGGGCCGCCGCTGGAAGCGGGCGTCAACGTTTACGCCACGGGTTGGGGCCAGCTGGACGAGAGCAAGGGATCGGGCTTTTAATCGGAGCTGACGTCGGTCGACCTGAAGACGGTCGATTGCGCCGACTATCCGCAATATGCAGAATGTCCCGGAATACCAGCTGTGCGCGACCGGCCGGACGCCGGCGACGATGCCGACACGTGCACCGGCGACAGCGGCGGCCCGTTCGTTCTCGAAGGGGACAATCCGCGAGCTGGTCGGCGTCGTGAACTGGGGTGAGGGCTGCTATCGGCGAGATAGCGCAGGCGTCTATCTGCGCATCGACAACGAGCATTTTCGCGACTGGGTCGCCCGCGCGATGGCGAGCGACCCGTCAGTCAGCGAGCTTCGTTAGCGGTCGTCGGGATCGCCGCGATCGCCGGGATCTCCCCGGTCACCGGGATCGCCGCGGTCGCCTGGGTCTCCGCGGTCCCCGGATCGCCGCGATCTTCATCTTCTTCATCCTCGGGTCCGGAAGCCGCAATTCCCATTTCGTCGTGCATTAGCATGGTCGCTCTCCTCAGTGGGGCGCGGAAAGTCTCACGAATCAGGCGCTTGCGATAGGCCCGTGTCACGCAAATCCCAGTTCCTTGACCAGTCGCAGGAATTCGGGTCTTTCGCGATCGGGTCGAGCATCGGATCGGTGGCAATTGCGGTCAGTCCCGGAGTCACCGACCGCGCGCGCCGCTCGAGCCGGTCAGCGGCTTCGGCGCCCTGCCCCATTGCGCCATCACTTCCGCCTGCTGATAGACCGCCGCGTCGCCGAGCTTCGCGACCAGTGCGTCGAAAGCTCGCCTTCGCGGCAGCCGTGTTGCCGGCGCGATGCTCGAGGATGGCCAGGCCCGTCAGCCTGAACATGTCGCTCTTTTCCGCGGCAATCGCCGTCCGGGCCTCCTGCATCTTGTTCAGCTGCATCAAGGCGTTGCCCATGAAGGCATTGGCGTTCGAGATGTCCGGATTGAGCTGAAGCGCGCGGCGATAGGCGCTCGACCGCGTTGCCGTATCGGCGCGACGCATAAGCGATCAATCCTGACGCCCGGTGAGTCGGGGATTGAGGGGTCGAGCGCCAGTGCGCGCTCGATCGCGTCCCGCGCCTCCGCGAAGCGCCGCGCGCGCACGGCGTAGAGCGCATAGAGCAAAATGATATCCGCATTGCCGCGGCCATATTCATAGGCCTTGTCGTACGATGGCTTCGCGCCGCGCACGTCGAGGAAGCCAGCGAACTTCGCATAGCCGAGCGCCAGGTGACCTTCAGCCAGCTTCGGCGCGAGCTCGATGGCGCGCTCGGCCTGCTCGACGGCCGCGGTATAGAGTGGCTTCAGTTCGCTCGCTTGCGCGCTCTGCGACGCGATTGAGGCGAGGACGCGCGACAGCGCCGCATGGGCCAGAGCAAATTTGGGATCGGCTTGCGACGGCGACTTCGAAATTGGCGCGCGCCTCGCGGTCGGTTTCGCTCGTCCTTGGCGAGATTGTAGAGCGCCTTGCCGCGAAGATAGGCCTCGTAGGCCTTGGCATTGCGCGTGCCGCCGAGGGCGGAGCGTCGGTCGCCATCTGCACGGACAAGGCGTCGGAGACGCTCTGCGCGATGTCGCTCTGGAAAGCGAATATGTCGTCGAGCTTCCGCTCGACGCTTTGCGACCATTCCGAAAAGCCGGTTCTGCCATTGGTAAGGTTGGTCGACACCCGGACGCGGTCGCCCGCTCGCTGGACCGAGCCGTCGAGGAGGTAACCGACGCCCAGCTTGCTGGAGATTGTCTTCGCGCTTCGCCATCGTCTCTGCTCGCGCCGGCGAGACGTCGTTCCGGCAAGGACCATCAGCTCGGCATTCCGCGCAAGCGTCGCGCGGATTTCCTCGGTCAGGCCGTCCGAGAGAAACGCCTGGCCGGATCGCCGCTGAGGTTCTTGAACGGCAGGACCGCGATGCTTCGTCGCTGCGCCGCGAGCCGCCGAACAGTCCTGCCTGCCAGGCGATTGCGCCCCCCGCCGCTGCGGCCGCGGCCGCCCCGCCGGCTGACATAGCGCCTTCCGCCGGTCCATCGGCGCGGTCGCGGCACGTGGAGCGCGCGTCTCTTGCCCGACGGCAGATGCGATCGCTCGCCGGACCGCCTCCATCTGCGGGCATCCGGCCGGCCGCGCCACTGCGACAGGTCGATCATTTGATATTGGCGGAAGCCCAAGCGGCGGATGGCTTCCGTCGAGCGAGATCGGGACCAGCCGTTGGCGGTCGCGGGCGTGCGAGGCCTCGTCCTCGCACCCAGTCGGACTCGATCGAATTCTTCGACCAGAGAACGACGACCGCGTCGGCCTTTGTCGAGCGCCTCGTCGATCGAGCTTGCGAAGCGCGAGCCGCCTTCGATCAGCGCGTCCCACCAGACGGTGTATCCGGACTTTTCGAGCGCCGAGGCGATGCGCTGCGCCCGCGCCTTGTCGGCGTGAGCGTAGCTCAGGAAGATCGTCGACCGGCCTTCATCGTTCGACATGTCTCGTGCCCCCGCCGGGAGCTTAGCCTGTCGCCGCAGACACTGCATAGCGTCGCGCTAAATGCCGCCGGGAACGGCTCTATTCCGGCCTCCGCGAGTCGTCGCTCCAGATCTATCGCTGTCCCGTCGACCAGCTCGCCGTCGTCGGATCGCATGACGAAGTTCGCGCCGTATCGGCCGTCCTTGAAGAAGGGATAGCTGCCGATCGCCACGCCGGCTGCGCTGCCTCCGTCTCGCGCAGCAGGTCGGCGACTTCGCTCTCGGCCGCATAGGCGCCGACCGTCGACCGACACGATCGGCCGTCCGCCTTCAAGCTTGCCGTCGAGCGCCTGCGAGCATGCTCGCCGGCAATGCTCGGTACGCCGGCGAAGATGTAGACGTTTCCGATCTTCACGCCGGGCGCGCCGGACGTCGGATTGGCGATCAGCTCGGCGCCCTCCGGGCACCCGCGCCATGCGCAGCCGCGCGTCGGTCACGCCGCCGCGCGTCGCATAATAGTCTTCGAGGATCGCGCGGGCCTCGGGATGGACGACGACCGGCACGCCGAACGCCGCAGCGATCGAATCCACGGTGATGTCGTCGTGGGTCGGGCCGATCCCGCCGGTCGTGAACAGATAGTCGTGGGCGCCGCGCAGCGCGTTCACCGCATCGGCGATCCGCGCCTCGACGTCGGGCACGACCCGCACCTCCGCCAGGCGGATCCCCTGCCGGTTCAGCCAGGTCGCGACCTGGGCGACGTTCTTGTCCTGGGTCCGGCCGGACAGAATTTCGTCCCCGATCACCAGCAGTGCGGCAGTCCAGATCCGTTCGTCAGCCATGCCGCCTCATACGCGCGAGACCGGCAAGTTCAAAGCGACTTTCGGCCAGCGGCGGGTGCAAATCCGCCGCTGCGCTTATGTGCGAGCCGATGACCGAATATATCACCGTCGGCGCCGAAGACCGGGTCGAGGCCCGCAACGGCGTGATCAAGCTCCATGGGCCGGAAGGCTTCGAGGGCATGCGCAAGGCCGGCCGGCTCGCCGCCGAAATCCTCGACGCGCTGGTGCCGCATGTCGTTCCCGGCGTCACGACCGGCGAGATGGACGACATCGTCTCGCGAGCATATGCTCCGCGAGGGCGCGGTCCCGGCGACGCTCGGCTATCGCGGCTACACCAAGAGCTGCTGCACCTCGATCAACCACGTCGTCTGCCACGGCATTCCGGGCGACCGCGCGCTGAAGGACGGCGACATCGTCAACATCGACGTCACGCCGATCGTCGACGGCTGGCACGGCGACACCAGCCGCATGTACCTGGTCGGCGACGTGCCGCTGAAGGCGCGCAAGCTGGTCGACGTCACCTACGAATGCCTGATGCTCGGGCTCGAGCAGGCGAAGCCCGGCAATCGCCTCGGCGACATCGCCGCCGCCATCCAGCGCCATGCCGAGAGCCAGCCGCTACACGCGTCGTCCGCGATTTCTGCGGCCATGGCGTCGGCCGGCTGTTCCACGACAGCCCGGAAGTCGTCCACGCCGGCCGTCCCGGCACCGGCCCCGAGCTTCGGCCGGGCATGTTCTTCACGGTCGAGCCGATGATCAACATCGGCCGGCCCGACGTGAAGATGCTCGACGACGGCTGGACGGCGGTCACTCGCGACCGTTCGCTCTCGGCCCAGTTCGAGCATTCGATCGGGATCACCGAGGATGGGCAGCGAGATCTTCACGAAAAGCCCGGCCGGTCTCGACAGTCCGCCTTACTTTAAGGCCGCGCGTCGCTAATCATCTAATTGACACTTGTGTCAGCTAGTGAGCACTTGATCTCCGATGGATCGAGCCGCCCATGTTTCGACACTCAGTCGCCATCGACCCCGCCGACATCGACCACATGGGTCATGTCAACAATAGCGTGTACCTCAAGTGGGTGCAGGACGCGGTGATCGACTATTGGCAGAGCGTCGCTCCGCCAGATGCGGTCGCACGACACCTGTGGGTCGCGCTCAAGCATGAGATTTCCTACCGCAAGCCGACGTTCCTTCAGGACACTGTCGTCGCGGAAGTGATCGCCGAGAAGGTCGAAGGCGCGCGCGCTTACTTCACCACCGTCGTCCGCCGCGGCCAGGACGTGCTCAGCGAAGTGAAGAGCTGCTGGTGCTGCCTCGACGCGGTGACCCAGCGACCGGCGCGGTTGGCGAGGGATGTGGCCAGCAGGTTCCTTCCGCCAGCTTCGTAAGCGCCGTCGCCAATTTGCGCTTTTGAGGCGCTTTCCCTGGATGTGGGGGAATTTGCCGACCCTTGGTGCACTTTAGTGCAGCGCTCGCCAATATCACAAAGCGAATGGCGCCTTTCTGGGGTTGGCACGGTCCTTGAATACTTTCGACCAAGCGCCGCGATGAGGCGGGGCATCAAAGGGCGAGAGCAAATGATTATTCGGTTTCCGTCGAGGCGCACGCTTCATAGCCATTTCTGCAGCGATCGCCATGAGCACAGTCGCGGTCAGTGCGGCCGTCGGCCCAGCGCAAGCCGCCAGCGCTCCTTCCGAGGTTGCCGCCCGGGCTTAACGTCGAGACCGGCCCGGAAAAGATGACAGCTGAGATACGCGATCATGGCACTGACGACAGTGTTCACGTTCGGGACGCTGGTTACCGGCTATCAGTTGCTCTTTCCGCCGCAGTCACTGTTTGCTTGAAAGGGTCGCTAAGCCGCGACCGTCACCCTCGCCGCATCCCACCGCGCCGTCAGCTGCTGCGCCGCCTCGACATCGGGCGGGAAGTCGACTTCGCCCCATTCGGCGCCGCTAATGTCGAGCGTCCACACTTCGCCCTTCTGGGCCAGGTGATGGATCACGCGCAGGTACCAGATGGTGGTTCCTTCGCTGGTGCGCATGGCGCGCTCGATGGCTTCGCGGAACTGCTCGGCGCCGCCTGAGCGGAAGGCGAGCAGGCCGATCGATTCGGCGTTCACGCCTTCGCTGATCCGCTTGCCGATCGCGCGGAGGCGCCCGTCCTCGGCGGCGACCACCTTCATGTCGTCCTCGTCGTAGCCGTCCTTGCGGTCGATGGTGACGCAGATGCCCGGCCTTTCGTTGCCGACGACCTTGGCCATTAGCTCGCCGCGACACGAGCGTGTCGCCGTTCCACACCAGGCAATCGCCGCTCAATTCCTCGCGCGCCATGTAGAGCGAGCCGGTATTGTCGGCGACCTTGTAGAAGGGGTTGAAGATCGTCCGCACCTGCGGTCCGCCGGTCCGCCGCGCGATCGCCTGGTTGACGAGTTCGTCATGGAAGCCGGTAACCACCACGACCTCGTGCACGCCGTTCGCTTCGAGCGTGTCGAGCTGGCGGTCGAGCAGGGTCCGGCCGCTGAATTCGATCAGGCACTTGGGCCGGTCGTCGACGAGGTGGCCGAGGCGGGAACCCTGGCCGGCGGAAAGAATGATGGCTTTCATTTCAGGCTTTCAGTCGATTTTGCGGCCCACTGCCTTTCAAATGCGGCCCTGATTGGGCATGGACGTTACAGCAACTCAAACCCGAGGACGAGGTGAAGAAGATCGAGGCCGTCATCAAGCCGTTCAAGCTCGACGACGTGAAGGACGCGCTTCACGAGCCCGGCGTGTCTGGCATCACCGTGACCGAGGTGAAGGGCTTCGGCCGGCAGAAGGGCCACACGGAGCTCTACCGCGGCGCCGAATACGTCATCGACTTCCTGCCCAAGGTGAAGATCGAGGTCGTCGTCGAGGATAGCTGGTCGACAATGTCGTGGAGGCGATCGCCGAGTCCGCCCGCACCGGGCGGATCGGCGACGGCAAGATCTTCGTGCTCCACGTGGAGCAGGCCGTGCGTATCCGCACCGGCGATCGTGGCGCAGACGCCATCTGAACACTTTTGCGCGCCCCCGTGCTCGCTACAGGGCCAGCCGATGACCGGTGATCGTCCAGCAGGGAAATGCTCGCCTCGATGGCGCCCGAGGAGCTTCGCAGCGCGATGCGGACGCTTGGCTACCGGACGCAGAACGACCTCGCCAACGCGATCGGCGTATCGCGATCGGCGGTCAGCCTCTGGCTGGAAGGGAAGGTCGGCGTGCCTCGCCCGGTCGCCATGCTTCTGCGAATGCTGATCGCGGCGCAGCGCCGGGTTTACTGA
>CAVRTC010000016.1:0-112182 GCA_963723985.1 uncultured Actinomycetes bacterium | reverse complement strand
AGTCCGCGAAGGCGCCCCAGCCGCGGGGAAGAAGGGAAGGGACCCTAAAGACGCCAAACGGCCAGCATAGCGGTCGCTACGCTGGCTCGGCAACTGCATAGTCACGGCTCTTGCGAGCTCATGATCTTCGCAGGATACGACTTACGTTGCCGCAGGTCAAGGGTGGTGGGATGCCCCCAGCTGGGGCATCCCACCACCCTGTGACGCAACTACTTGAGCTCGACGGTGGCGCCGGCCCCCTCGAGCTGGGCCTTGGCCTTCTCGGCGTCCTCCTTGGAAACCTTTTCCAGAACGGGCTTGGGGGCGCCGTCGACCAGATCCTTGGCCTCCTTCAGGCCCAGGCTGGTGAGCGTCCGCACCTCCTTGATGACCTGGATCTTCTTGTCGCCGGCGGCGGACAGGATGACGTCGAACTCATCCTTCTCCTCGGCGACCTCGGCCGGCGCAGCGCCGCCACCGCCAGCGGCGGCGACGGCCACGGGCGCGGCGGCGGTCACGCCGAACTCCTCCTCGAAGGCCTTCAGGAAATCGTTGAGCTCGAGGACGGTCATGTTCTTGAAGATGTCGAGGAGCTCGGTCGTGCTCGCCATGGCGCTCAGGCCTCCTGTTCAGATTCGGTCGGGGTATCGGCAACGGCTTCGGCTGCCTGGGCAGCTTCTGCAGCAGGTTCTTCGGCCGCCTCGGCGGCAGGGGACTCCTCGGCCTCAGCGGCAGGAGCTTCAGCTTCAGCCTCGGCCTCGGCAGGCTCAGCTTCGGCCTCGGCAGGCTCAGCTTCGGCCGCTGGCGCTTCGGCGGCGGCTTCGGCCGGGGCTTCTGCCTCGGGGGCGCTACCGCGTGCCTCGGCTGTCGCCTCGGGGCCGCTATCGCTTGCCTCGGCTGTCGCCTCGGCCTTGGGCGGGGGCTCGGCCTCGGCTTTCGCCTCGGCCTCGCGGCTATCGCCAGCCTCGGCGGACGGAAGCGCCTCGCCTTCGGCCACGCGCTTGTCGACCAGAGCCTTGAGGCCATAGGCCATGTTCCGGGTGAAGGCCTGGAACAGGCCGGCGGCCTTGACCAGCGGGGCCTGGAAACCACCGGCGATCTTGGCCAGGAGGACTTCCCGGGGCTCGATGTCGGCCAGGGCCACCACGTCGGCGGGCTGGATCACCCTGGTGCCGAGGAGTCCACCCTTCACCACGAGGTGGGCGTTGGTCCGGGAGTAGTCGCGGAGGGCCTTGGCCACGGCCACGGCGTCGCCCTTGACGAAGGTGATGGCCGTCGGCCCCTGGAGCAGCGAGACCAGGTCGGTCATCCCGGCCTCCTCCGCCGCCCGGCGGGCCAGGGTGTTCTTGTAGACCTTGTACTCGGCCTCGGCGGCCCGCAGCGAGGCCCGGAGGTCGGCCAGCTCGCTGACCGTCAGCCCCCGGTACTCCGTGAGCACCGCGGCGCGCGACCCCTCGAGCTTCTCTTTGATCTCCTCGACGGTGGCGACCTTCTCCGGTCGGGCCATGGCGCTCCTCGTAGACGTCGGTCTCGGTGCGCCTGGCAGAACGGGCTGATGCCCGCCGTCCCGGAGGGTCGCCTCACTCGGCGGGCGGAAAGCCCATTACCTCCCCCGTCACAATTGACTCAGGGGGAGACCAGAGGTCTGCGGCGCGTATCGGCTGGGTGGTGCGGATCGACAGACTAGCGGTCAGGTGGCGGCGGCGCTGACCTCCTCGAGGAGGTCGCGGATCTTGGTCGGGTCGACCCGGACACCCGGGCCCATGGTCGACGAGACGGTCACGCTCTTGATGTAGCGGCCCTTGGACGCCGCCGGCTTGACCCGGAGGAGCTCGTCGAGCCCGGCCTGGTAGTTCTCGACCAGGGCCAGCGGGGTGAAGCTGGCCTTCCCGATGGGCATGTGGACGTTGCCGTAGCGGTCCGTCCGGTACTCGATCCGGCCGCCCTTGAAGTCATTGACTGTCTTGCCGACGTCCTGGGTGACCGTGCCGGTCTTGGGGTTCGGCATGAGGCCGCGAGGGCCGAGCAGCCGGCCAAGCTGGCCTACCTTGCCCATCAGGTCGGGCGTGGCGATAGCGATGTCGAAATCGAGGAATCCGCCTTTGATCCGTTCCACCAGGTCGTCGGCCCCGACGACGTCGGCGCCGGCGTCCTTGGCCTCCTGGGCGGCGGGACCCTGGGCGAAGACAGCCACCCGGACGGACTTGCCGGTGCCGTTGGGAAGGGAGACGGCGCCGCGGAGCATCTGGTCTGCCTTCCGCGGGTCGACGCCGAGCCGGAAGGCCGCCTCGACGGTCTCGTCGAAGTTCCGCTTCGCCAGCGACTTGACGAGCTCGATGGCCTCAGCCGGGGAGTGGATCTTCGCCCGCTCGAATCGCCGGGTGGCGTCGATGTACTTCTTGCCGTGTTGCATGGTGCGCTCTCCCTGCCTAACCCCTGACCTCGATGCCCATCGACCGGGCGGTGCCAGCCACCTGGGCCATGGCACCTTCGATGTCGATCGCGTTGAGGTCGGGCATCTTCGTCTCGGCAATCTTCTGGAGCTGATTCTTGGTGATCGACCCCACCTTGGTGCTCCGCGGGTTGGCCGAGCCCTTCTCGAGGCCGGCGGCCTGCCGGATGAGCACCGGGGTGGGCGGCGTCTTGGTGATGAAGGTGAACGACCGGTCCTCGTAGATCGAGATCTCGGCCGGGACCACCGTCCCCCGCTGCGACTCGGTCGCCGCGTTGTACATCTTGCAGAAGTCCATGATGTTGATGCCGTGGGGGCCCAGCGCCGTACCGACCGGCGGTGCCGGGGTGGCCTGACCAGCAGTGATCTGGATGCGGACGACCGCCGCGAGCTTCTTCTTGGCCATGCTGACTCCTGCTTCGGTTAGAGCTTGGCGACCTGGCCGAACTCGAGCTCGACAGGCGTCTCCCGTCCGAAGATGTTGACGAGCACCTTGAGTTTCGACTGATCGACGTTGATTTCGCTGATGGCACCGTTGAAGTCGGCGAACGGACCGGTGATGACGCGGACCTGCTCGCCCACGTCGAACTCCAGCCGCGGCCGCGCTTTCTTCTCGCCGCCGGAAACGCCCTCCACCTTCTCGACGCCGAGGATGGCCTCGACCTCCTTGCGGGACAGCGGCGTGGGCTTGGCCCCGCCGCCGACGAACCCCGTCACTCCCGGGGTGTCGCGGACGACCCTCCACGAGTCGTCGTCGAGGTTGAGGCGGACGAGGAGGTAGCCCGGGAAGACCTTCTTGGGGACGACCGTCTTCCGGCCAGCCTTGAACTCGATGACGTCCTCCATAGGGATGACGACCTCGAAGATGCGCTCCTCCATGTTCATGGAGCGGACCCGGCTGGCGAGGTTTGACTTCACCTTGTTCTCGTAGCCAGCGTAGGTGTGGACGACGAACCACTCCCCCGGACGGTCGTAGGGGCTGGGCTCCCGGGGGCCGGGCTCTTCACCCTCCCCCTCCCCGTCCTCCTCGATCTCGTCGAAGGTCTCGAGCAGGTCGGCGTCGGCCGGAAGGTCGCCGGTCTCTTCCACCAGCGTCTCTTCCACCAGCGGATCGTCGGCGGACCCGGTGTCCTCGGCGGACCCGGGGTCCCCGGCCGTCACGCCACCCTCCTCTGCCTCCGTGAGGGCGGCGTCGTCCTCGCTCAGGTCGCGGGGCTCCTCGAAGGGATCAGAGGCGTCGTTGGTCATCGGCTCAGCTGAAGAGTTCCAGGACGCCCTTGGCGAAGAGCGTGTCCAACCCGAGGATGAGAAGGGTCATGACAATCACGGCCATCAGAACCACGATGGTCGACGTGACGACCTCGGCCTTGGTCGGCCAGGCCACCTTCTTCAGCTCGCCGCGGACCTCCCGGACGAACTCCCTGGGGGAGGTGCGCTCACGATGCGGCGGAGGCGGCGCGGGGCGCCGGCGCTCGGCAGGCGCCGCGCCTGTCTCGCCGCCCTGGCGCTTCATCTGGCGCTTGGTCTGTCGGTTCACAGCCGCCTCATTCGATATCGAGCCGGTAGAGCAGGGCAGGAGGGAATCGAACCCCCAACCGCCGGTTTTGGAGACCGGTGCTCTGCCAATTGAGCTACTGCCCTCTGACGCGCTTGGGGGCGCCAGTGGAGGATAGCAGCGCGCACACGGGCGGTGGCCACCGACCGCCCCCGAAAGGCGGTCCGTTCGGGGGCTAGCCGGCCAGACGGGGCGCCCGGCGACGGGCCAGAGCCACCGCCGCGGCGGCCGCACCGGCGGCCACGGCAGCGCCGCCGATGGCGCCGATGTAGGCGCCGCGCCGGCCGCTCACGAGCGATCGGATCGCCCGTCGCTCCTGGGACTCCTGCAGGGCGGCCAGCGTCATGGCCAGGGTGCCGGGGGCGGGGCTCACGAACTGGGTCCGCATGGTGCGCAGCGCCTTGAGGAGCTTGTGGTAGCGCGCCACCTCCGCCTGACACACCAGGCAGGAGTTCACGTGGTGCTGCACGGCATCCTCGACCGGCTCACCCTCGTCGACAGCGCGGGGCAGGATCAGGGCGACGTCCTCACACCGCACGAGCAACACCTCCCCGCTCCTCGAACAGCACGTCCCGCAGGCGCTTGCGGGCCCGGTGCAGACGGACCTTGGCCGCCGCCACCGAGATCCCGAGCTCCTCGGCGATGGCCTCGTGGGGGAGGTCGTAGACGTCCTTCAGGACCACGATGGTCCGCAGCTTGGGCGGGAGCTCGGCCACGGCCTCGGAGAGCCGCTGGTGGAGCGCCGACGCCTCGGAGCTGGCCTCGGGGTTGGCGAAGGTACGGTCGTCCACGACTTCGGAGCCCTGGTCGTCGAGCGAGTCGGCCCGGTTGCGGCTGCGCCGCTGGGTCATCGAGGACGCGGTGTTGGCCGTGATCCGGTAGAGCCATGTCGAGAACTGCGCGTCGCCGCGGAACCGCCGTATGGCCTTCCAGGCGCGGAGGTAAGTCTCCTGCACCACGTCGCGCGCGTCCTCCTCATTACCAGTGAGCCGGAAGGCCAGCGTGTACGTGGCGACGTAGGTCTGGCGGACCAGTTCCTCGAACGCTTGCTGGTCACCGTCGCGGGCGGCGGCGACCAACTCCTCCTGGCTCAACGGGCTACTCCCGTCGTCTCGATACCGGTTGGACTGCGCGATGAAGGACAACGTTACGCGACTATTCCACGACCGAGCGTGATACCGCCCGATCGGGCGCCAGGGTCAGCGGGTCTCGCGGTGGAGGGTGTGCTGCTTGTCCCAGCGGCAGTACTTCTTGATGGCCAAGCGCTCGCGATCGTTCTGCTTGTTCTTGATCGTGATGTAGTTCCGGCGCTTGCAGACCTCGCAGGCCAGGGTGATCTTCACCCGCTTGTCGCTCGCCATGGACGTTCCACTCCTGTCGACTGGTAGCGGTGGGCGGACTCGAACCGCCGACGCCGCGATTATGAGCCGCGTGCTCTGCCAACTGAGCTACACCGCCAGGAGAGCCCCCTTACGGAATCGAACCGTAGACCCCTTCCTTACCATGGAAGTGCTCTGCCGTCTGAGCTAAGGGGGCGGACCGGCGGTCATTGTAGTCGGCTCAGTCGACTGGCCAGATTCCTGCGATGAAGTGTTACAGAAGTCGCTTCTGGGGTAAAAGACGCGAAAGGGGAGGGAGTGACGGCGTCGCGCCCTCCTTGGTCCGACTTCAAACCCTAGGGAGGACTCTGATGATTCGGCAGACACCGAGCCGGCGGCTGAGGGTCGTCGTTCTGGCCATCGCCGGGGGCGGGATGCTGGCCACGGCCGCACTGGCCGCCACGTCGACCGCTCCCCGGGGGAGCTACGGGGGCCTGCCCGTTCGGGGCGGATACGGGGGGTACGGGGGGTACGGCGGGTACGGGACCGCCTCCCCGTCCGGCGGGTTCGGGTCGGACGATTCGTCCGACAGCTCCGGCGGTTCTTCGGACGGATCCGGCGGGTCGGACGGCTACACCGACGGCGGGGCGGGGACGGCCCCGGACGACGGGTCGGCCCCCGATGACGGCAAGACCGAGAAGGACAAGAAGGAAAAGAAGGAAAAGAAGGAAAAGGACAAGGACAAGGGCGGGGACAAGGTCAAGCAGAAGAAGCCCGTGAAGGACGAGGGCGGCGACCAGGGCGACAAGGACCAGGGCGACAAGGGCGAGCAGGGCGACGCGGACGACACGGCGCGCTAGCCGGACCGCCCAAGCCCGCCGATCCCGGCTCCGTCCCCGGCACGTATGACCCTCACCGGCACGACGCCGCCGCCCTCCACCGTCGCGGCCGCCGCGTCGGGTGAGCAACCGGCCCGTCCCCGGACGGTGCCGGACCGGGGACGGAGCCGGACCGCACTGGCGGTGGCCGCGCTGGCGCTCGTCGCAGCCGTCTGGGCGGCGGCGGCCTCGGCGCTGTTCGTGCCCCGCCTCACGGACAACGGCGACGAGGCCGTCTACCTGCTCCAGGCGGAATCGCTACGGGCCGGGCACCTGTTCCCACCCGCCGCCGAGCCGACCCGGGCCTTTCTCCCCTGGTTGTCGACCACGGCCGGCGACCACTACGTCACCAAGTACACGCCGGTCTTTCCCGCCTTCATCGCCGTCAGCCACCGGTTGTTCGGTTCCGACCGGGCGGCCCTGGCCCTGGTCGCCGCCGGGGCGGTCGTCGCCTGCTACTGCCTGGCCCGGGAGGTGCTCGGCCGTCGCCTCGATGCCGCCGTGGCGGCCGCCTTCCTCGCCGGCTCTCCCCTGTTCGCCATCCAGAGCGCCACCTACCTGAGCTACCTGTTCAACGCCGCCCTCCTGATGGCGTTCGCCGCCGCCCTCCTGGCCGGACTCCGGGGACGGTCGCGGGCTTCGCTGGCCCTGGCCGGGTTGTTCCTCGGACTGTCGGTGTTCGCCCGGCCGTTCGACGCCGTTCTCTTCGCCGGGCCGGTGCTGGGCTGGTGGGTCTGGTCGAGGCGGCACCAGGTCCGCCGCCTGGCCGGCGAGGCGGGCTGGGTCGCCCTCGGCGCCCTCCCGCCTTTGATGGCGATGCTGGCCTACTTCGGGGCGGCCACCGGAAACGTTCTCCGGCCGCCGTTCACCTTCGTCGGCCCGAGCGACACGCTCGGGTTCGGCGCCAAGCGGATGTATGCCGAGATGCCCTTCCTCGACTACACGCCGGGCCGGGCGCTCGTGGCGTTCGGGCGGCTCACGGTCCTGACCGGATTCTGGGGCTTCGGTGGCCTGCTGCTGATCGGCCTGGCCGTCGTCGGGTACCGCACGCTCCGGGCCCGGCCCGCCCGGTGGTTGGCGCTGGTGGCCGTGACCGTGCCGCTGGGCTACGCCTTCTTCTGGGGCAGCTTCTCCTCCAGCGAGTGGGGTGGGCCCTGGCGGTTCGGGCCGTTCTACTGGCTGCCGGTCGTCGTTCCGGGGAGCATCCTCGGCGCGGCCGGGTTCGCCCGCCTCTGGCGCTGGGACCGCCCGGTGGCCCGATTCGTGGCCGGCGGGATGGCGGCGCTGAGCGTCTTCGTCGTTGGCCGCGCTCTGGTCGAGCACCGCCGGTTCGGCGCCGAGCGTGACCGGCTCTACGCCGCTCCTCGGGAGGCCGCCGCGACCCTGGATCGGGCGGTCGTCTTCCTGCCGCCGTTGGACGGGCCGTGGCTGCTGCAGCCTTTCTCGCTGGCCCGGAACGCCTCCTTCGACGGCCCGGTGGTGTGGGCGATCGACCGCGGCGCCCGCTCGAACCTCGACGTGGTCCGCCATCTCGACGGTCGCACGCCCTACCGCGTGGTGCCCGGCGCCACCCGCGCTTCCCCCACCCGACTGCAGCGCCTCACCGTCGCCGACGGCCGGCTCGTCCCCGCCTCCTAGCGAGGCAGGGCCCGGACGAGGTCGGCCTGGTAGCGCAGGCCCATGTCGTGGTAGAGCGCTTCGGCTTCAGCGAGGAGCTGCGTAGCCCGGTCGTGGTCGCCAGGCCCGTCCCGCTCGAGGAGGAGGGCGGCGTAGCAGCGGCGCGTGCGGGCCTGCTCGGGCCGGTGCGGGAGCGCCTCGGACTGCTCGAGGGCGGCCCGGTAGTGGTCCTCAGCCCGCTTCCACTGGGCGCCGGCAGCCGCGGCCAGGCCGGCGACCCGCTCGACCAGCTTGGCGTCGACGGGGTAGGCGCCGACGGTCCGCGTCCATTCGATGCAGTGGGCGACCAGCGGGTAAAGCGCGGCGGCCTCCTCCCGTTCGCCCAGCATGACCAGCCCTTCGACGGCAGAGAGCAGCATGAGCCAAGGCCCGAGCCCGGCCGGCGCCCCGAGGCGGGGCAGCTCGGGGCGGGCGGCCTCCAGGAGCGCCAGAGCCTCCTCCCGACGGCCCGCCGCGGCAAGGGCTTCGAACTGCGGCGGCCATTCGAGGCCCCGGAACGGGCCGGGAGCGGCCAGCGCCTGCGCCTGCTCGGAGTGGGCGATGGCGGCGTCGAGATTGCCGAAGAGGAGCTCCACCTCGGCCAGCCAGGCCCAGCCCCACGACGCCCAGCCGAGACCGGTCTGCTCGCAGTGCTCGATCTCGCTTTTCGCCACCATCTCCAGGGCCGGCAGGTCGCCGTTCGCGAAGGCCAGCTGGCCGTTGGCCATGATGCAGTGCCACATGGCGCCGGCGTTCCCGAGCCGCTCGACGAAGGGCACGAGCTCGTCGTGGAGTTGGCGAGCGGCGTCGAATTGGCCGAGGCCGACCAGGCTTTCGAGGAGGAAGCCGCGGGCGGTGGCGAGATGCCACAGCTCTCCACTCCGGTGGTAGATCTCTTCCACCCGCCGGCAGTCGTCGGCCGCGGTCTGCCACTCCATAAAGCAGACGTGGAGGATGGCCTTCCAGAGCAGCCCGGAGGCGAGGGCGTCGGAGTTACCGAGCTCGTCGGCCAACGCCAGCCCCTCGTCGATCTGAACCATGGCGTCGTCGTAGAAGCCAGCGGCGCCGACGAAGAACGCCGAGGACGAGAGCAGCCGGGCCCGGTCGGGGGTACGGCGGTCGGACAGCGCGGTGAGGCCGCGACCGATCAGCTCGTAGGCCTCCTCGAACCGGGCCGCCCAAGCCAGGTTGAAGCCGGCCGTGAGGCAGACGCGGCCGACGGCGTCAACGTCCCCGAGACCCTCGAAGAGGTCGATCGCCCGCCGCCACGGGATCACGGCTCCGCCCCAGTTGCCGAGGCTGCGCTCCGCCATACCGAGGTGCACGAGCATCCCGGCCTGCTCGGCGGGCGTGCCGTGATCGGCCAGCTCGGCAGCCCGGCGGAGGTGACGCAAGGCGTCCTCGAACGCCGCCGACTCCAGCGAACGCTGACCGGCCATGACGAGGAACCGGAAGAGCTCTCCGGGGTCAGCCGACGAGCCCGCCCCGGTGAGGTGCTGGGCGATCGTCGCCGCCTGGGCCGAGAGGTCGCCGGCGTGGAGCCGTTCCAGCGCTTCGGCCACGGTGAGGTGATGCCGGCGTCGCCGGGCGGCCGGGAGGCGGGTGAGCACCGTCTGGCGGGTCAGCTCGTGAGCGAACCAGTACTCCTCGTCCGGACCCAGGCTGTCGGTCACGACCACTCCCGACCGTTCGGCTTCCTCGAGCGCGTCGATGAGTTCATCAGCCGTGACGTCGGTCACGGCCTCGAGGAGACCGAACCCGACGTGACGACCGGCCACGGCGGCGATCCCGAGCACCTGCTGCGTCACCTCGCTGAGGCGGTCGAGGCGCTGACCCGTCACGAGGGCGACGTTGGGTGGAACCTCGAGCTCGCCGATGGCGATGTCGTGGCGGAACCGACCACGCTCGTCGAGCAGGCGGCCGGCCTCGTGGAAGTGGCGGAACACCTCCTCGATGAAGAACACGTTGCCCTCGGTCTCGGCGAACACGGCCGAGCAGACGCGTTCGGGCGCGTCCGATCCGGCCAGGGCACGCAGGAGAACACCTACGTCTTCCTCGGAATGGCGGGCCAGGTCCATCCGGCGGACGTGGGGGCGTCGCACCAGCCGGCTGAGCGTCTCGCGGAGTTGGGGGGTGATGTCGGCGGGGCTGTTTCGGCAGGTGGCGACGATGAGGCAGGGAATCGTTGCCAACCGTTCGGTCAAGTGCTCGAGCAGGCCGAGGGTGGGCTCGTCGGCCCAGTGCAGGTCCTCGAGCACGTAGAGGCGGGGCCAGGTCTGGCTCGTGCGGGTGACGTAGTCCCGGATGCTGTTGAAGGTGTACCGGCGCTGCTGCTCCGCCGGCATCTCCAGGGACGGGGCCATGCCCGGCAGAAGGCGGCGGAGCTCGGGTACGAGCCGGGCGATCTCGGATGCCTCGTCGCCCAAGGCTTGTCGGAGCTCCTCGGGGGTGGACTCGGCCATGGCCGACTCGAAGATCTCCACCCAGGGCATGTAGGGCAGGTCCCGACCGCTCTCGTAGGAGTGGCCGATGCGGGTGTGGCAACGCCCCTCCGCTCGGCGGAGAAGCTCCTCGGAGAGGCGGGTCTTCCCCACTCCGGGCTCGCCCCCCAGGAACACCAGGCTGCCTTCGCCGGCCACGGCCCGGTCCAGGAGGCGGGCTAGCTCCGCCGACTCGGCGGCCCGCCCGACAAAACGAGTGCGGCCGGCGCCGGAATCGGCCGGGGCGTCGCCGGCCGCCGAGAACAGCGCGTAGAGATGCCATCGGTCGGGGAAGCCCTTCAGACGGAACCGTCCCCGATCGACGAACGTGAACTCCGGGCCCGAGCCGACGAGGTGGCGGACGACCTCTGAGACGAGCACCTCGCCGCCCCGGGCTCGAGCGGCGATGCGGGCGGCAGCGTTGACAGCCTGGCCGTAGAGGTCGTCACCTTCCACGACGACCTCGCCGGTATTGATCCCAATGCGGACGTGGACCTCGTCGCCGGGGGCGCGCCGGTTGTGGGCAGCAAGGGCGTCCTGGATCGCCCGTCCGCAGGAGAGCGCCTTGCGAGCGGAGGAGAAAGCGATCATGAAGCCGTCGCCGAGCGCCTTGACCTCGCGGCCGGAGTGCTCGGCGAGGCAGCGTCGCACGATCTCCTCGTGGGCGCGCAGGATGCGGTGGGCGACGGTGTCGCCCCGCTGCGTCCGAAGGTCGGTCGAGCCCTCTACGTCGGAAAAGACGATCGTGAGGGGACCCTCGGGAAAGTGATCGCCCACAGGGGTCAGCATAAGCCGGGGCAAAAAGAAAGGCCCGGGCCGGGGCGCATGCCACCTGACCAGGGCCTTTACTGCAGTGGGCCGGGATGGATTCGAACCATCGTAGGCTGCGCCAGCGATTTTACAGACCGCCTCCTTTGGCCACTCGGACACCGACCCGAAGCGGCCTAGCATAGCGGTCACCTCCCCCACCCTCCCCCGGAGGAACCGGTCATGCCCAGCTTCGACGTGGTGTCCCAGGTCGACATGCAGGAGGTGCGCAACGCCCTCGACCAGGCGACGCGGGAGATCTCGAACCGCTTCGACTTCAAGGGGACCGACAGCTCCATCGACCTCGCCGGCACCGAGATCACGCTGCACTCCAACACCGAGCAGAAGCTCAAGGCGCTGGTCCAGGTGATGGAGGAGAAGTTCGTCCGGCGGAACGTCCCGTTGAAGGCCCTGGCCTTCGGCAAGGTGCAGGAGGCGGCCAAGGGGGCGGCCCGCCAGGTCGTGACCCTCAACGTGGGGATCTCCGACGAGAAGGCCCGGGAGATCAACAAGTTCATCAAGGCCGAGGGGCCGAAAGGGGTCCAGAGCCAGGTCCAGGGGGACCAGTTGCGGGTGACGGGCAAGAAGAGGGACGACCTGCAGGCGACCATCGCCGCGCTGAAGGAGCACGATTTCGACGTGCCCCTCCAGTACGTGAACTTCCGAGACTGATCAGCGCCTCGGCGCTAAAAGCCTCGGGCGGGGTTGCATCTCGCGCAGCCGCTCGACCCTCGCCTCGGTCGGCGGGTGCGTCGTGAACAGGGTGGCGAAGTTGACCTTGCGGCCGGTCAGCGGGTTGACGATGTACTTCTGGGCCTGGGCGGGCTGGACGTCCATGGGGATCTGCCGGGCGGCCTGGTCGAGCTTGAGCAGCGCCCGGGCCAGCGGTTCGCCGTCGCCGATGAGCCGGGCGCCGCTGCGGTCGGCTTCGAACTCCCGGCTTCGGGAGAGGGCGGCCTGGAGCAGGCCGGCTGCGAGCGGTGCCAACAGGGCCAGGAGGAGCACGGCCAGGGGGTTGGCGCCTTCATCGTCGTCGCGGTGGCCGCCGAACATGGCGCCCCACATGGCCATGTTGGCGATGAAGCTGATCCCGGTGGCGACGGCGGCGGCCACCGAGCCGATCAGGATGTCACGGTTCCCGACATGGGAGAGCTCATGGGCCAGCACGCCTCGCAGCTCGTTCCAGTCGAGGATGTTGAGGATCCCCTGGGTCACGGCCACGGCGGCATGGTTGGGGCTCCGGCCCGTGGCGAAGGCGTTGGGCTGGAGGTCGGGCGTCACGTACAGCTTGGGCATCGGCATGCCCGCCTGCGTCGAGAGCTCCCGCATGATCCGGTAGTACTCCGGCATCTGGGCCTCGGTCACCGGCACCGCCCGCGCCGCCTTGATGGCGATCGTGTCGGAGAACCAGTACGAACCGCCCACCATCACGAGCGCGAGGCCGAAGCCGATCACCGCCCCGCCCCGGCCGAAGAACGAACCGATGAGCACCATCAGCCCGCCGAGCCCGGCCAGGAGAACGAAGGTCTTGAACGTGTTCTTGTTCATCTGCATCACCTACCGGATCTAACGGTACCGACCCGAGGTCCGTTCCCGGCGGGACCTGGGAACTTCCTGTGTATCGACGACGATGTAACGGATGCGCCGTTTGTCGGTACGGTCACGGTGCCAACGCGACGACGAGAGGAGAGGTCGCCATGACCGCACCAACCGAGGTGGACCAGAACAAGCTCGAGCAGTACATGGGTGGCGTGGTCGGGCACATGACCGGGGCCGCCCTGTGTTACGCCATCTGGTTGGGTGACGAGTTGGGCCTCTACCGGGCCATGGCCGGCGCCGGGCCAATGGCGGCGGAGGAGCTGGCCGGCAAGGCGGGCGCCAATCCGCGGCTCGTGCGGGAGTGGCTCGACGGGCAGGCCGCCGGAGGTCTCGTGACCTACGACGCCGGCACCGACCGCTACGAGCTCTCGCCCGAGGGGGCCATGGCCCTGGCCGACGACACCTCCCCGGTCTTCGTGGCCCGGGGGATGAATGCCATCGCCTCGGCCTACTACGACATGAACAAGGTGGCCGACGTCTTCCGCGGGTCGGGAGCCCTGCCCTGGGGTGAGCACCACCCCTGCCTGTTCGCCGGGACGGAGTGGTTCTTCCGGACGGGCTATCGGGCGCACCTGCCGTCGGAGTGGGTGCCGGCCCTCGACGGCGTGGAGGAGAAGCTGCGGGCCGGGGGCAGGGTGGCCGACGTCGGCTGCGGCCACGGCGCCTCGGCCATCGTGATGGCCCAGGCGTACCCCGAGGCGCGGTTGTGGGGCTTCGACTTCCATGCCCCATCGATCGAGACGGCCCGTCAGCGGGCGGAGGAGGCGGACGTGGCCGACCGGACCACCTTCGAGGTGGCCGAAGCCAAGGGCTACGACGGCACCTTCGACCTGATCTGCTTCTTCGACTGCCTCCACGACATGGGCGACCCGGTGGGGATCGCCCGTTACGCCCTGGAGCATCTCTCTCCGGACGGAACCGTCCTGCTCGTCGAACCCAACGCCCTGGATGACCGGGCCACGAACCTGGCCGAGAACCCCTTCGCGGCGCTGCTCTACACGTTTTCCTCGTCGATCTGTGTCCCGAACTCGCTCTCCCAGGAGGTGGGGTTGGGCATCGGAGCCCAGGCCGGTGAGGCCCGCCTGCGACAGATTTTCGAGGAGGCCGGCTTCACCCGGTTCCGCAAGGCCACCGAGACCGCGCTCAATCTGATCCTGGAGGCTCGGCCCTAGACCACGAGCTAGTCGTAGTAGCCGGAATGGATGTAGATGCAGGGGACGCCGTTGTTGCGGAACATCTCGGCGTTGCGGCGGTCGTCCTCGAAGGCCAGTCGGAGGTCGAAGCCCTTGGCCCGGAGGTCGGCCACCGCCTCCTCCTTGAACTCGCGGGCCATCGCGTAGTCGCCGCCCTCGCGCATGAGGAGCGCGTCCCAGCGGATGCCGTAGCGGGCCAGCCAGGCCTCCGTCAGAGGGTGGACGCGCGCCGGTCGACCGGTCAGCAGGACGATGCGCAGCTCGGGATCGAGGAGGTCGAGGAGCGTCTTGACCTCCTCGATCACCTGGTCCTGGCCGCAGGCGTCGAAGAAACCCCGCCAGTCGGGCCAAGCGTCCTCCAGGTAGTGCTGCCGGCGGGCGGCGTCGGACAGCACACCGTCGATGTCGACGACCACCGTCGGGCCGGGTTCGACCGGGCCAGACCGCCACGTCCAGTGCTGACCCACCGCTAAAGCTTCTTCCCCAGGATCGTGACCAGGTGCGCACCGAGTCCCGGCGGGGTCGAGGAGCGCGTCGGCCTCGTGGACCCGGCTGCGGGCGGCGAGGGCGGCGAGGTCGGTGGCGGCCCGGCCGTGCCAGGCGGCCCGGGCCTCCTCGACCAGCTCGTCGATCCCGAGGGACCGGAGCCACTCGGCCTGGGTCATCTCGGAGAGAACCGTCAGCCCGGCGTCCGCCGCCGCCCGCCGGAGCCCCTCGAGCGGGACGTCGGCGGTGATGTCCTGGCCGCCGGGGTTCTCGAGCGGCGACCCGCCCCGCCGCTGGGCCCGGTAGGTGCGCAGCCACCCGTCCTGGCCCCGGGCGGCGAGTTCCTCGACCGGCGCGCCGTAGTCGATGACGGCGATCACTCCCCTGCGAAGCGTGGCCGCCGCCGACTGCAGCCAACCGGAGAGGGCGGTGGGAACGGGAACTCGGGCGCCGACGGGAACGTCGTGGCCCTCAACGAGTCGGTCCGCGAAGGCAGTCAGGCCATCTTCGGCGGGGAGGGCAATTTCGGAGAAGCGGTGAACGCCGGTGGCGGAGCCTTCGGTGCCGGCCGGTGCGGCGCCTTCCGTCCCGCTGTCGCGCTCAACCGTGATATGCGCGGTTAGGCGCGACATTGGGGCGGGCGAGGCCAAGCTTGAGGACGCGCCCGCGGCAGGCTGGTGGGGAGGTGGGGCTTCGGCAATACGGATCTCGTTCCAGCCGCCGGGGGCTCGTTCGACGATGCGGAACGGGAGGTTGTCGGCGAGTTCGTTCGCGATGATCGCCCCCATGGCGGGGCCCGCGGGGAGCTCTTCGAGGGCGGTCACTGTCGGGCCGGAGCCGGGGACGGCGACGGGTTCCTCGTCGGGTTCGGGAGGGGCGGCGGGGCCGAGCACCAGCTCGGCCGGCTCCAGGGGGAGGTGTTCGGCCTGGGCCGCCCGCAGGCCGGCCGACCGCTCGACCAGGACATAGCGCAGCGCGGGGGCGCAGCGGGGGGCGACTCGGAGGACGTCGTGGGCCAGCTGGCCCCGGCCGGCGCCGGCATCAACGACGAGGAAGGGGTCCGGGCAGCCCAGTTGGTCCCACCACCCGTCCACCGCCCGGGCGACCAGGGCCCCGAAGAGGGAGCCCACCTCGACGCTGGTGAGGAAGTCTCCCCCGGCCCGCCCGGCGCCGCCCGTCCGGGAGAAGAATCCGCCGTCCGGGTCGTAGAGGGCCGCTTCCATCCACTCGTCGAACGGAAGGGGACCGCGGCGGCGGATCCGCTCCGCCATCCGGGCAGCCAGATCGGCCTCTGACGTCATGGAGCAGCGAGCCCGGTAACGGCCGGAACCATGAGCGCGACCGGTCGCGCTAGCGGCTCTGGGACCTGCACCTTTATCCCGGAGCGCAACCGGTCGCGCTCATGGTGGGCTCCCGCTGCTCGGCACGTTGGCCTACAGGCCCTTCGTGGCCAGTTCGCCCAGGCGGGCGAAGAGGTTCGGGTAGACGCCGATGACCAGGATCAGCGCCGTGGGTAGAGCGATGGCCGCCCCCAGGGCCACGGGCACCCGGCCGGTGCCGGTCTCGGCGGGGCTGGGCTTGAACCACATCGTGCCCGCCACCCGGGCGTAATAGAACAGCGCGATCACCGAGTTCAGGGCGGCGACCACACCGAGGATGACGGCCTGTTCCGTGCCGGCGTCGAGCACCGCCTTGAAGACCACGAGCTTGGCGTACCAACCACCCAGCGGCGGGATCCCGGCCAGCGAGAAAAGGAACAGCGACATCGTCACCGCCAGGGCCGGGGCGTAGTTGAACAGGCCGTCGTAGGTGTCGAGCTCGGCCGATCGGGTCTTGCGGGCGATGGCGATGAGGGCGGCGAAGGCTCCGAGGTTCATCACGGCGTAGATGAGGAGGTACACGACCGTGGCCGAGAAGGCCTCCGGCCGGGCCGACCCGTCGCCCTGGTTGGCCACGGCGAAGGGCACGAGCATGAAGCCGCCCTGGGCGATCGAGGAGTAGGCCAGCATCCGGACGACGTTGGTCTGGCGGAGGGCGGTGAGGTTCCCGACCGTCATCGACGCCGCCGCCAGGACCCACAGGATCGGCTGCCAGGCGTCGCTGCGGCCGAAGAAGCCGACGTAGACGAGGCTGAGCAGGGCCACGAACCCGCCGGTCTTGGACGCCACCGACAGGAAGGCCGTCACCGGCGTCGGCGCCCCCTCGTACGAGTCGGGGGCCCAGAAGTGGAACGGCACGGCGGATACCTTGAAGGCGAAACCGACCAGCGTGAAGAAGATGGCCACGTCGAAGAGCTGGCCGCCGGCGCCGGTGCTCACGTACTTGGCGATCTCGACGAGGCGGGTGTCGCCGGACAAGCCGTAGACGATCGACATGCCGTAGAGCATCACCGCCGACGACAGCACCCCCATCAGGTAGTACTTGAGCGACGACTCGTTGGACCTGGCGTCGTGCTTGCGCCACCCGGCCAGCAGATAGGTCGGGATCGACAGCGTCTCCAGGGCCACGAAGATCGTGACCAGGTCTCGGGCCGAGGCCATGATGGTCATACCCAAGAGTGCTGTGAGAAGGAGCGTGTAGTACTCGCCCTGGTAGTACTCGCCTTCTTCGATGTAGTTGGCCGACAGCAGGATGGTGATGTACCCGGCCACGAGGAACAGGGCCTTCATGACCAGGGCGTAATTGTCCACCAGGTAGGCGCCACCGAACATCGAGCGATCGGCGCCGTCGCCGGCCAGGTAGAGGACGGGCACCAGGGCGACGAGGCAACCGACTCCGGCGATGGTCGACGTCTGGTACTTCTCCCGCTCCTCGAAGAGCAGATCGGCGATGAGCACCACGACGATGGCCACGGTGAGGATGATCTCCGGGGCGAGCGCGGCGTAGTCGAAATACGGGGCCGGCATCAGTGCCCGCCGCCTCCGCCTCCGCCGCCGCCCCCGGCCGTACCGAAGGCCTCGGCCAGAAGCTGGACGGCGTCGTCGGTCACGTTGAACACGGCGCCGGGGAAGATACCGAGCCCGAGGATGAGCAGGAGCAGCGGCACCCAGGCGATCCACTCCGGCATGTGGACGTCATGGATGTGGGCTTCCTCCCATTCGGCCGGGATCTTGCCCATGGCCACCCGCTGCAGCATCCACAGCAGGTAGCCGGCGGCCAGGACGGTGCCGATGGCGGCGACGACCATGAAGAACCGGAACAGCCCGACGTTGAGCCCCGGCGCCGGCTCATACGACGAGAGCACCGCCGGGAACTCGCCCCAGAACCCGGCCAGCCCGGGGAGGCCGAGCGACGCCATGACGCAGTAACCGAGGATCCAGCCCAGCTTCGGCGCCTGGAGAAGCAGGCCACCGAGGCGGCTCAGCTCACGGGTGTGGTAGCGCTCCTGGACCGAGCCGGCCACGAAGAACAGCATCCCGGTGATGATGCCGTGCGCCACCATCCCGAAGATGGCGGCGTTGATGCCGAAGCTCGTCAGCGTCGAGATGCCGAGCATCACGAACCCCATGTGGGCCACCGACGAGAAGGCGATCAGCCGTTTCATGTCGCGTTGCGCCAGGCAGCCCAGCGCGCCGTAGATGATGCCGATCACCGCCAGCGCCCCGATGTACGGCGCCCAGCTGACGGCTGCTTCCGGCAGGATCGGGAGGGCGATGCGCACGAAGCCGTAGGTGCCGAGCTTGAGGAGGACTGCGGCCAGGATCACCGACCCGACCGTCGGCGCCTCGGTGTGGGCGTCGGGCAGCCAGGTGTGGAACGGGAACATCGGCACCTTGATGGCGAAGCCGAGGAAGAGGCCGCCGAAGATCAGGAGCTGCGTCCCGTGGGTGATCCCTTCACCGTGCAGCTCGGCGAGCTTGACGATGTCGAAGGTGTGCGGGTCGCTCTTGAAGAACAGGGCCAGGAAGCTCAGCAGCATCAGCGCCGAACCGAACAGCGTGAAGAGGAAGAACTTGATGGAGGCGTAGTCGCGGTTGGGCCCGCCCCACACGCCGATCATGAAGTACATCGGCAGCAGGACCAGCTCGAAGAAGATGAAGAAGAGGATCAGGTCCTGGGCCAGGAACGTGCCGACCATGCCGGTTTCCAGCACGAGTATGAGGGCCAGGAAGGCCTTGGGGTTGTGGGGCTCGGGGAAGTGGTCCCAGGAGTAGATGACGCACAGCAGCGTGATCACCAGGGTCAGGATCATGAGGGGCAGCGAGATCCCGTCGAGACCCATGTGGTAGCGGGACGAGATGACCTCGATCCACGACTTGTCGACGCCGAACTGGAGCTTGGCGGCCGCGTCGTAGTCGAACCGGAAAAGGATGATCATCCCCACCGCCAGCGTGACGGCGGTGGTCAGCAGGGCAACCTGCTTGATGAGCTCTTCCCTCGCCTTCGGGATGGCCAGGACCGCGGCGCAGCCCACCATGGGCAGGAATGTCGCCAGGCTGAGCGCCCAGGAGTCGAACCAGTCCATCGGGAAGCCTCCGGTCCTTCCTACGTGAAGAGAATCAGCGCCAGGCCGAGCAGCCCGACGGCGGCGAAGAGCATGAGGGCGTACTGCTGGACGCGGCCCGACTGCACGAGCCGCAGGACACCGCCTGTCTCCGAGGCGGACACGCCGATTCCGTTGACGAAGCCGTCGACCCCTTTCTGGTCGAGGACGTCGTAGGTGAAGCGGCCGGCGATCTTGGCCCCGACACCGACGGCGTTGACGATCCCGTCGATGATCTTTTGGTTCGTCCAGTAGGTGGCCCGGGCCAGCGGGCCCTTGATGAAGCCGACCACGCCGCCGACGAAGAGATGATCGAGGTAGTACTTCTCGATGAGCAGGGTCTTGAGGCTGCGCAGGAGGGGCACCCGCTCGGTGGCCCCCCGCAGCCCGGCGGGGACCTTCTGCCAGTAGAACACCACGGCCGCCACCAGCAGGCCGGCGATCGCCACCCCCAGGGAGAGGCCGGCCAGGGCCGGATTGAAGTCGTGGTGCTCGAGGTGGAAGTCGTGCACGTCGGGAACGTGGAACGCCACCCAGCGTGTGAAGTTGTCGATACCGAAGGCCGTGGCGTTGATCAGGCCGATCCCCACCGACGGGATGGCCAGGAGGATCAGCGGCACCGTCATGGAGCGGGGCGACTCGTGCGGGTGGCCGTGGCCGCGGTACTCGCCGAAGAAGGTGAGGAAGACGCACCGGCCCATGTAGCAGGCGGTCATGAACGCGCCGATGAGGCCCAGGATGAGGATGTAGGGGTAGCCGTTCTCCATCGCCCCGAGGAGGATCTCGTCCTTCGACCAGAATCCGGCCAGCGGGAAGATTCCGGCCAGGGCCAGGGTGCCGATGACAAACGTGGCGAACGTCGTCGGCATGTACTTCTTGAGGCCGCCCATCTCGCTCATGTTGTTGCTGTGCACCGCGTGGATCACCGACCCGGAGCCGAGGAACAGCAGCGCTTTGAAGAATGCGTGAGTGAAGAGATGGAACACCCCGGCGGTCCAGGCGCCGACCGACAGGGCGGCCACCATGTATCCCAGCTGGCTGACGGTCGAGTAGGCCAGCACCCGTTTGATGTCGTCCTGCACGAAGGCCAGGGCGGCGGCGATGATCATGGTGATCCCGGCGATCAGCGCCATCCAGTTGATCCCGCCGGCGTCGATCGAGAAGCCCTCCCAGAAGACGCCGTAGACCCGGGCCACGAGGTACACGCCGGCCACGACCATGGTGGCAGCGTGGATGAGGGCCGACACCGGCGTGGGGCCGGCCATGGCGTCGGGCAGCCAGACGTGGAGCGGGAACTGGGCGCTCTTCCCCATCACGCCGAGGAAAAGCAGCACGGCCGCCGCCACGAGCAGCCCGTGGCCGATGTGCTGTTCCAGCGCCAGCTTGTTGATGGTCTCGATGTGGAACGTCTGGTCGGCGGCGAAGAACAGGGTGATGATGCCGATCATGAGACCGACGTCGCCCGTCCTCGTGGTGAAGAACGCCTTGAGGGCGGCGCTGGAGTTGTTCTTCTCCTCGAACCAGTGGCCGATGAGCATGAACGAGCAGAGCCCGACCAGCTCCCACCCGATCAGCAGCTGGAGCAGGTTGTCGGCCAGGACCATGAACAGCATGGAGGCCGTAAACAGCGACAGGGCGGCGAAGAAGTACGTGAAGCGGACGTCGCCGTGCATGTAGCCGACGGAATAGATGTGGACCATCAGCGACACGAACGTGACGACGATGAACATCATGGCCGTGAGCCCGTCGACGTGCTGGCCGATGGTGATCTCGGCGTCGCCGTTGGTCCACCAGACCCAGTGCTGGTCGACCACCGCGTGGTCACTGATCCACTCGATGGCCACACCCACCGACAGGAGGAAGCTCACGCCCACCGACAGGATGCCGGATTCGGCGCCGCCCTTCGGGAGCTTCTTGCCGAAGAAGAGGATGACGAGGAACGACAGCGCCGGCAGCAGGGGGATGAGCCAGGCCTTCTCGGCCAGGCCGGCGGCGGCGGCGTGGGTGGCGGCTTCGGTGGCGACGAGCATCGTCTCAGCCCTTCATCAGGTCGATCTCGTCGAGGTTGACGCCGACCCGGTTGCGGTAGATGAGCAGGACGATGGCCAGGCCGACGCCGACTTCGGCGGCGGCGATGGCGATGACGAAGAGCGCGAACACCTGGCCGGCGGCGTCGTTGAGCTGAGCCGAGAAGGCCACCAGGTTGATGTTCACGGCGTTGAGCATCAGCTCGATGCTCATGAGCACCAGCACGGCGTTGCGCCGGGCCAGCACGCCGTAGACGCCGCAGCAGAACAGGAAGGCGCTCAACATCAGGTACTGGGTGATCGGCATCAGTCTCTCCGGGCGAGGACGATGGCGCCGATGAGGGCGGCCAGGAGCAGCATGGACACGGCTTCGAAGGCCACGACGTAGGTGCGGAAGATGGAATCGGCGATGGCACTGGTCGGCATCGGCTGGACGATCTGGAGCTTGTCGCCGCCGAACTCGTCGGCCAGCAGGTAGGCCAGCACGCCGAAAATGAGCAGCGAGACGAGCCCGGCCAGAACGCGCTGATCGTTGTCGTACTCGGCCGACTTCCGCATCGGCGCCCGGGTCAGCATGATGCCGAACAGGAACAGCACGATGACCGCGCCGATGTAGATGAGGATCTGAACGATGCCCAGGAACTCCGCCTGGAGCAGCAGGTACTGGGCGGCGACACCGGCCAGCACCACGACCAGCGCCAGCGCGGCGTGGACGATGTTCTTCATCGTGACGACGCCGATGGCCGCCGCCGCCATGGTGACGGCGATGATCCAGAAGGAGACGTTCTGGGCGGTCTCGGCCAGGATCACCGGCACTACTTCTTCCCCTTGACCTCGGCGCCGACCTCGAGCGGCTCAGGCGGGCTGACCGTCTGCATCCACTCGCCAAGCTTCTCCTTGTCGTGGAGGAGCGCTCCGATGTGAGGCTCGGAGTACTCGTACTCGGGGCTCCAGAAGAGGGCGTCGAAGGGGCAGACCTCGACGCAGATCCCGCAGTACATGCACAAGGCGTAGTCGATGTCGAAGCGGTCGAGGACGCTGACCGTCCGCTCCCGACCCCCCTCCCGGCGCGGCGGACGCTTCTCCTTGTGGCCCTCGATGTAGATGCACCAGTCGGGGCACTGCCGGGCGCAGAGCATGCAGACGGTGCAGTTCTCTTCCTTGAGGGCGATGACACCGCGGGCCCGGGCCGGCGGGTCTTCCCGCTCGTGGGGGTATTGCACGGTTACGGCCGGCTTCATCATCGTCCGGAACGTGACGCCGAGGCCGGAGATGAGGCCGGGGAGCTTGGCCATCAGAAGATATCCAGTGCCATTAGAGGACCACCTTGAAGATGCCGGTGGCGAGGATGTTCACCAGAGACAGAGGGATGAGGTACTTCCAGGCGATCGCCTGCAGCTGGTCTTCCCGGAAGCGGGGATAGGTGAACCGCACCCAGAAGATGAGGAACGAGATCAGCATGATCTTGGTGAACAGCACGATCGGGCCGAGGATGTCGGCCAGCGTGCCGTGCACCCAGGGCACCGACCAGCCGCCGAGGAACAGCGTGGCGGCGATGCCGGCGAAGGCGAACGCCGTCCCGAACTCACCCATGAAGAAGAACAGGAACCGGAACCCGGTGTACTCCACCATGTAGCCGGCCACGAGCTCGCTCTCGGCCACCGGCATGTCGAACGGAGTCTGGGTGAGCTCGGCCTGGGCGGCGATGAGGAAGATCCCAAAGCCCAGGAACTGCGTGAGGATCAGAGGGAAGCCCAGCCCGTCCCAGCCGAAGATGGCACCGTCCTGCTGGAAATGGACGATTCCCTGGAGGCTCATCGTGCCGGCCTGGATGATGACGCCCACCACAGCCAGTACGAGGGGGAGCTCGTAGGCGATCAGCTGGGCGGCGGCCCGCAGAGCCCCGAGGAGGGCGTACTTGTTGGCGCTGGCCCACCCGGCCATGAGGATCCCGATGACCGAGAGCGACGAGACAGCGAGTGCGTAAAAAACGCCGGCGTCGAGGTCGGCGACAACCAGCCGGGGGCCGGCGGGGACGACGATGTAGAGCAGGAAGGTCGAGATCAGGACGACCACCGGCGCGGCGGCGAACACCCGCCGGTCGGCCTCGGCCGGGATGATGTCCTCCTTCTGGATGAACTTGATGCCGTCGCCGATGAGCTGGAACCAGCCGTGGAACCCGCCCGGGTCCATCGGGCCCAGCCGGCTCTGCATGTGGCTCATCATCTTGAGCAGGAAGACGTAGCCGAGGATCAGGGCGCCGGCGGGGATGATCGCCAGGACGACACCCGTCTTGAGGGCCACGATCAGGCCCCAGGGCAGGTCGACCGCCACCGGCAGCACTGGGAGGAGGAGGGAGACGGCCGTCACCGGTCGATGTCCCCCAGGATGAAGTAGAGGCTGGCCAGGATCGTGATGATGTCGGGAACGTACACACCCTTGAGGAGCCAGGGGAGGATGGACACGTTCGAGAAGCTGGCCGAGCGGATCTTGGTCCGGAACGGACCCGTGGCCCCTTTGGAGATGAGGTAGTAGCCCATCTCGCCGAGGGGGTTCTCGGTGTTCACCCACACCTCGCCCTCGGGGACCTTGATGATCCGGGGCACTTTGGCCATGACCGGCCCGGCGGGCAGGTTGTCGAGCATCTGGATGACCATCCGGGCCGACTCCCGGGTCTCCTGCATCCGCACCCAGTAGCGGGAGAACGAGTCGCCGTCGGGGTGTGTCCAGACCCTCCAGTCGAGGTCCCTGTAGACGAGGTAGGCGAGGCCGTCGCGGCGCAGGTCCCAGTCGACGCCCGAGGCCCGGAGGTTGGAGCCCGACACGCCGTAGGCGGCGCCCACCCCCGGCGGGATCACGCCGATCCCCCGGGTGCGGACCTCGAAGATCTCGTTGCCGACCACGAGGTCCTCGAACTGGTCGACCGAGTCGAACATCTTCTTCATCACCCGGCGGCACTCGTCGATCCAGCCTGAGGGCAGGTCGACCTTGACGCCGCCGATCCGGTTGAAGTTGGGGTGGAACCGCCCCCCGGTGGCCGCCTCGATGAGGTTGAGGACGTGCTCCCGGTCGCGGAACCCGTAGAACGCCGGAGTGATCGCCCCGACCTGGAGGGCCATCTCGCCGAGGAACAGGACGAACGTGGCGATCCGGGACAGCTCCGTCAGGATCGTGCGGATGTACTCCGCCCGGGGCGGCGGCTCGACGCCCATCAGCAGTTCGGCGCCGTGGATGAACGGCACCTCGTTGGCGAAGCTCGACAACCAGTCGATCCGGTTGATCAGCGTGGTGACCTGGGGATAGGTGCGGAACTCGGTGAGCTTCTCGTAGCCCCGGTGCATGTAGCCGATGACCGGGTCGGCGGAAACCACCCGCTCGCCGTCGAGCTTCACCACCACCCGCAGCGTGCCGTGCGTGGCGGGGTGCTGGGGCCCGATGTTGAGGACCATGCCCTCGGTCTCGAGCTCGACGTTGATGCGGGCGTCGGCCAGGTGCTTCTGGATCAGGGCCTCGGCGCGGAAGTCGAGAGTCATTCCGGGATGGGCTCCTGGGTGACCTCTTCGCCGGGCATCGGCTCCACATCCACCAAACCGGGCCAGGGCTTGATCTCCCGGGAGAGGAGGGGGAAGTCCTTGCGGAGGGGGTGGCCTTCGAACTCGGCCGGGAGGTAGAGGTGGCGGATGGCGGGGTGGCCTTCGAAGCCGATGCCGAACATCTCCCAGCATTCCCGCTCGTGCCAGTCGGCCCCGGGGTAGACGGGCACCCACGACGCCACCGTCGGGCTGTCCTCATCGACGTCGACCTTGAGCGTGACGCCGTGGTGGCGGCTGGTCGAGGACACCCGGGCGAAGACCTGGAAGCGGCTGTCGGAGCCGGCCACGCCGAAGGTCATCTCGGTGGGCTGGACGGGCGCGCTGGTATCGCCGCCGGCTTCGTCGCCGCCGACCTTGGGGGCCGGCATCCAGTCGATGCCGGAGATGAAGGACAGGTAGTCGCACTCGAGCTTGTCCCGGGCGACCTCGGCGGCCTTGCGCCACGCTTCGGGCACCACCCGGACGATGAGGTCGCCAAAGGCCTGGCCGACCTCGATGATCCCGTCCTTCAGCTCCTTTTCGAGCTGGGCCAGAAGCTTGGCGGCCACTTCCGGAAGGGGCTCCGGCTCGGGGTCGGGCTCCGGCTCGACGATGGGGATCTCGTCGGTCTCAGCGTCGGCGCCTCGCGGCCTCGGTGCCGCCTCGCCTGCGGCGGGGTCTCGGCTTTCGCCTCGGCTCGCGGCTCCGAGCTTCGGTCAGACCGGTCAGCCTCCGACCACGATCGGCTCGCCCCGCCACCGCTCGGCCATGTCCTCGTTCTGGATCCGCTGCTGGAGCAGCACGACGCCCTCGAGCAGCGCCTCGGGGCGAGGGGGGCACCCGGGGACGTAGACGTCCACCGGAATGACCTGGTCGATCCCCTTGGTGACGCTGTACGAGTCCCAGTAGGGGCCACCGCAGTTGGCGCAGCTGCCCATGGAGATCACGTACTTGGGGTCGGGCATCTGGTCGTAGAGCCGCCGGACGGCCGGGGCCATCTTGTCGGTCACCGTGCCGGAGACCACGAGGAGGTCGGCCTGGCGGGGACTGGCGGGGAACGGGATGACGCCGAGGCGCATCATGTCGTAGCGAGGGCTGGCCAGGGCCGCCCCCATCTCGATGGCGCAGCACGCCAGTCCCCATTGGAACATCCACAGGGAGTACTTCCGGCTGTAGTTGAGGAGCCAGGTGAGCGGCTTCGGCACCTTGCCTTTCTCGACTAGGCCCACCGCAGCACACCCTTCCGCCAGGCATAGAGGAGCCCGAGGGCGAGAATCACGATGAAGACGATCATCTCGATGAGACCGTAGGTGCCGAGCGACTCCAGCCGAACCGCCCAGGGGAAGATGAAGACGGCCTCGACGTCGAACATCACGAAGAGCAGGGCATACAGGTAATACCTGACATGGGCCTGGCCCCAGCCACCGAGGGGGTCGACCCCCGACTCGTAGGTGATGTACTTCTGATCCTGTGGGCGGGTCGGGCGGAGCAGTCGTCCGACGCCGAGCATCGCCCCGACCATACCGACGGCGGCGACCATGAAAACAGCCACCGTGAAGTAGGCCTGGAGGTAGCTCGCCGCCAGGGTGGACCCGAGGTGGACGGTCGGCACGTGTGCGCCCCCCGAGGCGATACCGGTCAAGACCCGCGGAGTATACGTGAGAGTTTTCACGAGCCTGGAATCTTCGCCGGTCGAGGCACCATTTGCCGCGAGTTGGGCCGCCTGTGACCGATGGGAAAGGGAGCACCCACCGTGGTATCGAATGATTACCTACGGTGAGGCGGCAAAACCTCAGAGTGGGGGAGCCGTCTCCGAGGGAACCGACAGTGGCGAGGGGCTCAATGACGAGCGCCGGGTGGCAGTCATGACGCTGGTCTTCAAAGCCGGACACCGGCGAGACGAGACCGCGTCCAAGACCGCCTTCGTGCTCTCCGGCGGCGGCAACCACGGCTGCGCCCAGGTCGGCATGCTCCGCGCCCTGCTGGAGCGGGGGATCGCCCCCGATGTCGTCGTCGGCACCTCGGCCGGTGCGCTCAACGGATCGGCCATCGCCGCCGACCCGAGCCTGAGCGGCGTCGACCACCTGCGAGCCGTCTGGTCGGCCCTCCGGACCGAGCACATCTTCCCCGGCGGCCGTTTCGGCCGCGCCTGGAGCCTCCTGTCGGGGGGTGACCACCTCTACTCCAACGCCGGCCTGGCCAGCCTCATCGACCAGATGGCGCCGGCGTCCAGGTTCTCCGAGCTGGTGATCCCGCTCCGTGTGATCGCCTGCGACCTCGCCACCGGTGAGGAGGTCGTTCTGGCCTCCGGCCCGCTCAAGCCGGCCCTGCTGGCCAGCGCCGCCCTGCCCGGCAGCTTCCCACCCGTCCTCCACGACCACCGGACGCTGGTCGACGGCGGTGTGGTCGACAACGTGCCCTTGTCGCACGCCCTGGCCGGCCCGGTCGACCGGATCTACGTGCTCAACGTCTCGGGCGGAGTCGCCGACGCTCCCGTCCGCAACCCCCTCGACGTGGTCCTGCGGGCGTTCGCCATCGCCCGCAACCAGCGGTTCGAACGGGAGCTGACCCTGGCGCCGGGCCACGTGGAGGTCGTCATACTCCCCCGGCCGGCGGACGGCCGCTCCCCCTTCGACTTCTCCGGGGCGGAGACGATCATCGACGAGGCGCACATCCTGGCCGGTCGCTTCCTCGACAGTCGTACGCCGGACCACGACTATCGCCCCCGCCGGCGTTTCCGCCGGGCCCACGCCGCCTGAGCGCCGTCAGCTCAGGAGCCCCTGACCCTTCAGCCGGATCCTCGTGATCGGGTTCCGGAGGCAGTCGCCGTCGGCTCGGGTGACGTCGAACGTGCCGCTGAAGCGCTGGCCGGTGATCTTTCCGACGACGCTGCGGCCGTCGACGCGGTAGGTCATCGTGAAGGGGTCGTCGACGTGATGGCTCCCGCCCTCGACCGGGATGGTGAAGTGCGCCGTGCCGTCGCCCCGGCCCTCCCGGGATCGGCAGCTGTCGCCGTCGCCGTCGAGGCCGTAGCGCCCCTCGGCACCGAACGTGCCCCGGCCGGTGACCGGCTGGCCGCCAACGCTCCCCTGGCAGTCGAGGGCTCCGGACTCCCCCTCGGACTCGAATGTGCCCGGGCTCGGCGAGCGGGACAGCCCCGGCGACAGCGTCACGTCGACCTCGAAGGCGCACGGCGTGCCGGCCTCCGCCGCCTCGACGGACGGAACTACCAGGCTCACCGCCAGCACGACTGTCAGGAAGAGGGGGCGCACCCTCAGAACAGTAGGGTCGCCCGGTCGGCGAAGTCGAGGAAATAGCTGGGGACGACCCCCATGACCACGGTGGCCACGACGGCCAGCCCCAGGGCGAGACCCGTTGACGGGTCGAGCTCGAACAGCCGGCGCCCGGGGGCGTCCTCCCCCTCGTCCTGCCCGTCCGGCGGGCTCGTCATGTACATGACCACGATCAGCCGCAGATAGAAGAAGGCCGCGATGACGGTGGTCAGCACGCCGACGAACGTCAGGCCGTACTCCCGGGCCTCGACGCTGGCGGCGAAGACGGTGAACTTGGCCACGAAACCCGAGGTCAGCGGGATGCCCGCCTGAGCCAGGAGCAGGAACGCCATCGCCGCGGCCAAAACCGGAGCCCGGCTGCCGAGCCCGCGGTAGTCATCGAGACTGTGGCGGCGGTCACCCTTCCGGCCGACGACAGTCACGACGGCGAAGGATCCGACGACCATGAAGGTGTAGGTGAGCAGGTAGAAGAGCGCCGAGGAGACACCACCCTCGCTATCGGCCTGCACACCGATGAGGACGTAGCCGGCATGGCTGATGGAGGAGTAGGCCAGCATCCGCTTCACGTCCTGCTGGACCAGGGCCACGATGCTGCCGACCAGGAGCGAGGCGACGGCCAGGATGAGCACGAGCGGCTGCCAGTCGACCGAGTAGGCACCGAAGCCGCTGACGAAGACCCGCAGCAGGGCGGCGAACCCGGCCGCCTTGGCGCCGGCGGCCATGAAGGCGGTGACGGGCGTCGGTGACCCCTGGTAGACGTCGGGCGTCCACATGTGGAACGGGACGGCAGCCACCTTGAAACCCAGCCCCACCAGGATCAGGGCAAAGCCGGCCAGGAGCAGCCCCGACGAGAACAGGGTGTTGGCGGCCAGGAAGTTGGCGATGCCCGACAGCGACGTGGTGCCGGTGGCGCCGTAGACCATCGCCACGCCGTAGAGCAAGACCGCCGACGACAGGGCGCCGAGAACGAAGTACTTGAGGCCGGCCTCCCCCGACTCCAGGCGGGCCCGGTCGAAAGCGGCCAAAACGTACAGGGCGATGGAAAGGATCTCGAGGGCCAGGAACACGACGATGAGGTCGTTGGCCGACGTCATGAGCAGCATCCCGGAGGCCGACAGCAGGAGAAGGGCGTGGTACTCCGGCCCCTCGACGTGCTCCCGGCGCAGGTAGCCCTGGGCCACCAGCAAGCCGAGGGCAGTCGCGGCCAGGACGACCGTGCGGGTGAAGACGGCGAAGCCGTCGACGGCCACCATTCCCGACAGGGTCTGGTAGGGGGCCCCGTCGGTCACGACCGACCACAGCTTCACCGTGATCATGCCCGCGGCGGTCACGCCGGCCAGCCCCACATAGAGGTACTCGCTCGAGAGGTCACGGCGCCCGCGGTTCAACGCCGCCATGAGCACGAGCGCCATGGCCGCGGCGATGAGGGCGACCTCGGGGCCGACGGCGAGCCAGTCCACTTTGGGGATGGGGATGCGGGTCTCGACCGGGGTTGTCTGCCCCAACAGCGCAGCGAGGGCGTCCAGGGCGTTCAATCGTGGCCCCCTTCAACATCCGTCGACGAGGACTCCACTCCAGCCGCTTCCGGCCCGAGCTCGGCCACCTTGGGCGGCTCGTAGTCCGACCGCTCCTCCACGTGGGCGATCAGGGCCTTCACCGACGGCTCCACGCGTTCCAGCAGCGGCTTGGGGTAGATCCCGAGGAGGAGGCTGAGGCCGAGCAGGGGCAGCAGCGTGGCCAGCTCGACCCGGTTGAGATCGGTGAAGGCGGCGTTCTCGCCGGTGGGCTCACCGGTGAAGACCCGTTGGAAGGCCCACAGCATGTACACCGCGGCCAGGATCACGCCGGCGGCAGACAGGATGGCGTAGGGCCGGTGGACGACGAACGTGCCGATCAGCGCCAGGAACTCCCCCACGAAGCCCGACAGGCCGGGCAGCCCGATGGAGGCGAAGGTGATGGCCAGGAAGATGCCACCCAGCTTGGGGGCGGCCTTCCAGACCCCGCCGAACTCGTCGATCTGGCGGGTGTGGCGCCGGTCGTAGAGGATCCCGACCAGGAGGAAGAGGGCGCCGGTGGTCAGGCCGTGGCTGACCATCGTGAAGATCCCACCCTGGATCCCGACGGTGGTGAGGGCGAACGTGCCGAGCACGACGAAGCCCAGGTGGGCCACCGAGGAGTAGGCCACCAGCTTCTTGAGGTCGCGCTGCATCGTGGCCACCACCGCGCCGTAGAGGATGCCGATCGTGGCCAGGGTCAGCATCAGCGGGGCGAAGTCGACCGACGCCTGGGGAAAGAGCGTGAGGGAGAAGCGGAGGAAGCCGTAGGCGCCGAGCTTGAGGAGCAGGCCGGCCAGGAGGACGGAGCCGGCGGTGGGCGCTTCGACGTGGGCGTCGGGCAGCCACGTGTGGAGCGGGAACAGGGGGACCTTGATGGCGAAGCTGGCCCCGAAGGCCAGGAACAGCCAGCGGGCCGTGTCGGCGTCGAGGCCGTTCCACTCCATGAGCGTCCGCAGGTCGAAGGTGAGGGTGGCGTCAGGCGCCTTGCCGTGGAGGACGGCCAGCGACAGGATCCCGAGGAGCAGCAGGGCGGAGCCGGCGGCGGTGTAGATGAAGAACTTGAGGGCGGCGTAGATGCGCCGCTCGTAGCCCCACGTCCCGATGAGGAAGTACATCGGGACGAGCATCGCCTCCCAGAAAACGAAGAAGAGGAAGAGGTCGACCGACAGGAAGATGCCCATCAGGGCGGCCTCGAGGGCCAGCATCAGGGCGAAGTAGGCGTTGACCCGTGTGCTGATCTTCCCCGAGGCCAGCAGGGCGATGGGGAACAGGAGCCCGGTCAGGACGACCATGAACAGGCTGATGCCGTCGACCCCCATGAGGTACTGGATGCCGAGCGAGCGGATCCAGACCTTGGACTCGACGAACTGGTAGCCGACCGCCGCCTTGTCGAAGTCGGCCAGCATGGCGGCGGCGAGCACCAGCGTCACCAGCGAGACGCCGATGGCCACCGGCCGCACCAGGCTCGTCTTGCGGGCCGGGATCAGGGCGGTGACGGCCGCCCCGGCGACCGGGACGGCGAGGAGGGCGGTGGCGTAAGGGAAGGCCATCAGACCCCCCGCAGGAGGAAGAAGAACATGAGCACGGTGGCCCCCGACAGCAGCGTGAGGGCGTAGTTCCGGACGTAGCCCGTCTGGATCCTCCGCAACCACCGCCCGGCACCGGCCACCGTCGTCGCCACGCCGTTGACGGCACCGTCGATCAGGCCCTGGTCGACGGGCTGGGACAGCACCTCGGCCCCGGCCCGGGCGGGCTTGTCGGCGAACCATGAAACAGCCGGGTCGATCCCCCAGCCCCGCTCGAAGAACCGGCCGAGGCCGCCGAGGCGGACGAGGAACGGGTCCTGGCCGTCGACCAGGCCCCGCCGATAGACCGAGGTGGCCCACACGATGGCCAGGGCGGCGAGCAGAAGAGCCACGGTGGCCAGCACGACACCTTCCCCGAAGCGCTGCGGCCCGACGTGCTCCACCGGCACGGCGGCGTGCAGCCATTCGGACAGGAACTCAAATCCGTGTCGCGGCAGATTCAGAGCGCCCCCGAGCAAGCTCAGCCCGGCCAGCACCACCAGTGGCAGGGTCATGACCTTCGGCGACTCGTGTGGATCGTGGTGGAGGCGGCCGCGCCACCGCTCCTCGCCGAGGAACACGAGGCGCACCTGGCGGGTCATGTAGAAGGCGGTGAGGAAGGCCGTCAGGACGCCGATCCCCCACAGGACCTTGGTGCCGATGACGGTCTCGTTGACCCAGGCGGCGGCCAGAATCTCGTCCTTCGACCAGAACCCGGCGAACGGGACGACACCGGCGATGGCCAGCCAGCCGACGATGAACGTCATGGCGGTGACCGGCATGAACTTTTTCAGTCCGCCCATCCACCGCATGTCCTGCTCGTCTTCGATGCCGTGCATGACCGAACCGGCGCCGAGGAAGAGCAGAGCTTTGAAGAATGCGTGAGTAACCATGTGGAAGATGGCGGCCGTGTAGGCGCCCACGCCGACGGCCAGGAACATGTAGCCGAGCTGGCTGATTGTCGAGTACGCCAGCACCCGCTTGATATCGAAGGTGACGAGGGCGATGGTCGCGGCCACCAGGGCAGTGATGGCGCCGACCCAGGCCACGACGTCGCCGGCCCCCGAACCGATCTCCAGGAACGGGTGGGCCCGGACCAGGAGGTACACGCCGGCGGTGACCATGGTGGCGGCGTGGATGAGGGCCGACACCGGCGTGGGGCCTTCCATGGCGTCGGGGAGCCAGACGAACAGCGGCCCCTGGGCGCTCTTGCCGGCGGCACCGACGTAGAGGAGGAGGGCGACGGCGGTGGCGGTGGCCGCCGACAGCTGCTCCGCACCGGCCAGGGCGGCGGGCAGTTCCAGCGTCCCCAGGTGGGAGAAGATCAGGAACATCGCCAGCATGAAGCCGAAGTCGCCGACCCGGTTGGTCACGAAGGCCTTCTTGCCGGCCCGCGACGCGCTCGGCTTCTCGAACCAGAACGAGATGAGGAGGTAGGAGCAGAGGCCCACGCCCTCCCAGCCGAGGAACACCAGCAGGAAGTTGCCCGCCAAAACCAGCACCAGCATCGAGAAGGCGAACATGTTGAGGAAGGTGAAGAAGCGGGTGAACCGCTCCTGGCCGTGCATGTAGCCGATGGAGTAGAGATGGATCAGGGCACCGACGCCGGTGACGAACAGCACCATCGTGATCGACAGCGGGTCGACCAGCAGGCTGAACCGCACCTCGAAGCCACCGGCGCTGATCCACTCGACGCCCTTCAGGTAGATCTGGCGCTCGTGCTCGTCGAATGACATGACCTTGAGCCAGACCGCCACGGCCGTCAGGAACGACCCCGCCATCATCAGCGTGGCGATCCAACCCGAGATCGGTTCCTTCAGGTGCCGCCGCCCGAGGAAGAGGATGACGAACCCGGCCAGGGGGAACGCTGGGATCATCCAGGCCAGGTCGAGGGAATGGTGGGCGGCTTCGGGCATCGTTCGCTAGCCCCGCAGCAGGCTCACGTCGTCGGCGGTGGCGCCCTGCCGGCGCCGGAAGATCGACACGATCAGGGCCAGCCCGACGACGACCTCGGCCGCCGCCACCACCAGGGTGAAGAACACGAACACCTGCCCGCCGATGTCGTCGAGCATGCGGGCGAACGTCACGAACGTGAGGTTGACGGCGTTGAGCATCAATTCGACGCACATGAACATGATCAGGGCGTTGCGCCGCACGAGCAGGCCGATGGCGCCGATGCAGAACATCGCCGCCGCCACCATCAGGTAGTACGAGCCGGGAACTTTCACGTGTCATGCTCCAGAACACTGGCCGGTCCTTCGTCACTGCCGGCGTCGACCCCCACGTCCTGGTCGTCGGGTTCGAGGCCGGGGCCGCCCCGGCGAGCGAGGACGACGGCTCCCACCACGGCGATGACCAGCAGCGCCGAGGTGATCTCGAAGGGCCAGAGGAAGTCGGTGAACAAGCTGGTGGCCACCCGCTCCACGTTGGAAAGGTCTCCTTGCGTGGCGGAACCCCGGTCGGCCAGGGCCCCGGTGGGTTCGAGGATGCGGGCCATCAGCGGCAGCAAGGCGAAGAGCGCCACGCCGACGACGATGGCCAGGGGTCGCTGGACGCGCAGCGGTTCGTCGAGGACATCCTCCTGGTCGATGCCGAGCAGCATGATGACGAACAGGAAGAGCACGACGATGGCGCCGGCGTAGACGATCACCTGCACGGCGGCCAGGAAATGGGCGCCTTGCATCACGAAGAAGACGGCCACCGAGAACAGCGTGAGGACCAGAGCCAGGGCGGCGTGGACGGGCTTGCGGGCCATGACGACGCCGACCGCGCCGCCCAGGGCGGCGACGGCGAAGATCACGAAGACGGCCCACTCGAGCACTTAACGCTCACCCCGCTTGGCCCGGCTCTGGCGGCCGGTCCGCTCCAGGGGTGCGGGGTTCGCCGACCCGGCCGGATGGGTGGGTGCCCCGCCACCGTCGGGCGTCGCCTCCTCGGGCGGCCGCAGCCCGAACCCGAGCTCGGGCGACCAGGCGACCCGGCCCCCGTAGGCGTGCTCCCCGTTGGGGGCGGTGGCGCGGACCCAGGCACTGGCCTGCTCGTCCTCGTCGCCGACCCAGTGCTCCCACGGCAGGCGCCGGGCCCGGCCGTCGTCGTCGACCAGCAGCTCCCGCTTGGTGTAGATGGCGTCGCTCCGCTTGGTGAAGGAGAACTCGAACAGCTTGGTCTCGGTGATGGCCTCGGTCGGGCAGGCCTCCACGCAGAGGTCGCAGTGGATGCAGCGCAGGTAGTTGATCTCGTAGACGAACCCGTAGCGCTCCCCCGGCGAGACCGGCGCGTCGGGCGGGTTGTCGGCCCCCCGCACGTAGATGCATTGCGCCGGGCACACACCGGCGCACAGCTCGCAGCCGATGCACTTCTCCATCCCGTCTTCGTACCGGTTCAGGATGTGCCGCCCGTGGAACCGGGTCGGCTTCGGCCGTTTGACCTCGGGGTACTCGGTGGTGACCCGGGGGCCGAACAGCGCCTGGCGGAGGGTGACGGCGAACCCGCCCCATCTAGGCATCGGTCACCTCCTCCAGTCCCGACGACGCCCCGGGCCCCGAGCGGGCGGGGAAGACCTCGACGCCTGGACCGCCGGCGCCCGGGCGGTTCGGCATCGAGAAGTAGAGGATCCCGTACACGGCGAACGCCCCCAGCGGTGCGCCGACGTAGACCCACACCGGCCAGTCCTTGTCCTGGGCCACCCGGTACACCGCCGACACGCCGAGCCAGAGCAAGCCGAGGGGAATGCCGAACTTCCAGGCCAGGTCCATGAGCTGGTCGTAGCGGAGACGGGGCAGGGCGGCCCGGAGCCAGATGTAGCCGAGCAGGAACAGCGTGACCTTGAACAGGAACCAGAACAGCCCGCCGATGAGGTCGGGGACGAACGGCGGGACCGGGCCGGCCGGGCCGCCCAGGAACAGCGTGACGGCGATGGCCGACTGGGTGGCCATGTTCATGTACTCGGCCAGGAAGAAGATGGCGAAGCGAATGCCCGTGTACTCGGTGTGGAACCCGCCGACGAGCTCCTGCTCCGCTTCGACGAGGTCGAATGGCGCCCGGTTCGTCTCGGCCACGGCCGCCACGCAGAACAGGCCGAACGAGACGAAGGCGGGGAGGAAGAACCAGTTGAGCGGGTTCGAGCCCGGATATCCCTGGAGATCGACGATGGCCCGCGTGGACAGCGTCCCGGCCTGGAGGACGGCGCCGATGATCGCCAGACCGAGGACGGCCTCGTAGCTGACCATCTGAGCCGACGCCCGCACCGAGCCGAGCAGCGGGTACTTCGACCCCGACGACCAGCCGGCCAGCAGGACGCCGTAGACGCCGAGGCCCGACATGGCCAGTACGAACAGCACACCGATCGGGGGGTCGGCCAGCTGGAGGAACGTGTCGTGGCCGGCGATGGTGAACGGCCCCGACAGCGGCACGACCGAGAAGGCCAGGAACGCCGGCAGCACCGACAGGTACGGCGCCAGCCGGAAGACGGGCCGGTCGGCGGAGTCGGGGATCGACTGCTCCTTGAAGAACAGCTTGATGCCGTCGGCCAGGGACTGGAGGATCCCGAACGGACCGGCCCGGTTGGGCCCGATCCGGTTCTGCATGTCGGCCACCACCTTGCGTTCCAGCCAGATGGTGAGCAGCACGGTGACCAGCAGCAGAGCGAAGACGAACAGGGTCTTGCCGACGACGATCAGCACGACCGTGAGGTCGACCCCGTCGGCGAAGAGCGGATCACCCATGCTCTGCCTCCACGGCCGGCGGGCCGGCGGTGCCGACCTCCACGTTCACCGTGGTGGCGGTGGCGGCGTCGATGAGCTCGGCCGCCGCCCCCGGCGGCATCCACGCCACACCGGCCGGAACACCCTTGTCGGCCTGAGCCTGAAGGGTGACCGAACCCCGGGGCGACGTCACGGTCACCGGAGCGCCGGAGGCCGCGCCCAGCCGGCCGAGCTCGTCGGGATGGAGGCGAACGACGTCTTGCGCCACCAGTTTCGAGACGGCCGCCGAGTGGGTCACCGCCACGCCGGGGCTGTAGAGCTGGCGCGACGACCACAAGCGCAGGCCGGGACCGGGCGAGGCGCCGGCGCCGCCGGCGCTGTCGGAGGCATCGCCCGGCCAGCGGTGGAGCGGCGGCGGGGTGAGGTCCGAGCCCGGGTGGGCGCCGGAGCGCGACGGTGGAGCGAGCGTGGCCGTCCCCCCGGCCGCCGGTGGGGCGGTGCCGTAGGCGGAGGACGAACCGGCCGAGACCACCAGGCTCTCGATCGGGCCACCGATCATGCCGGGGTCGCTGTCGGCCGCCGGGCTGATCCGGTGGGCGGGGCCACCGAGGACGGGCTCCTCCGCCTCCCCGAGGGGGATGACGGCGCCGTCAACCGCCCGACGGACGAGGGCAGCGTCGGCGCCCTGGTGGGCGGGGGCGAGCCGGGCGATCTCGTCGGTGACCTCGTCGACCGCCTCCAGATCGAAGTCGGCGCCGAGGCGCAGGGCGAGCTCGACGGCGATGCGCCAGTCCTCCATGGCAGTACCGGGGGGCGTCACCTTCCGGGCCAGGCGGAGGAGCCGGCCTTCCAGGTTGGTGGTCGTTCCCCGCTTCTCCCCCGCCAGCGCCACCGGCAGGAACACGTCGGCCCGATCGGTGCTCGGAGTGGCGAAGGCGTCGGCTGCCACCACGAACGGCACCTTGGCCAACGCCCGGCGGGCCAGGTCACGGTCGGGGAAGTCGGACAGCGGGTCGGCGCCCAGCAGCACCAGTGCACCGAGACGGCCTTCGGCGGCGGCGGTCAGGATCCCGGTCGTGTCGAGCCCCCGTTCCGCCGGCGCCCCGCCCCAGGCGGTTTCGAACCACGCCCGACCGGCGTCCAGAGTGACGCGCCCGGGCAGGAGACCCGGCGCCAGCCCGAGGTCGAGCCCCCCGTGGACGTTGCTGCGCCGCAAGGCGGACAGGAATCGGACCCCGGGCACCCGGCGCAGGAGGGCCGCGGCTGCCGCCACCATGGCGTCGGCCGGCTCAGCCAACGACGGCCGGCCAAGGACGACGACCACCGGCCGCTCGTCTCCACCGTCCTCCCCCTTCAAGGCGATGGCCTCCTGGCTCAGGAAGGCGATGGCCGCCTCGACGCCGGTCGCGACCTTCGTCGCGTACCGGGTCAGCCCTGTCCGCACCGGGGAGATCTCGATCAGGGGGACTTTCAGGTCGACCGTGGCCCGCTTGATCCGCAGGTAGGTGACCGCCAGCTCCTCCTTCAGGTCGGGGGCCAGCAGCACGATCGCCCGGGCCGAGTCGCAGTCGGAGAGGCGGGCCCTCGGAAGGCCGGTTACGACGTCGGCGGGCAGCCCGTCGTCGAGCTGGCAGTCGACGTTGTCGGTCTTCATGACGCCTTTGGCCAGCCGGGCCCAGGCGTAGGCGTCCTCGTTGGTGCCCCGGGCGCCGCCGATGACCGCCACCGACGCCGGGCCGCCCCGCTCCAGTGCCCCGGCCAGACCGGCGGCGGCGGCGTCCAGCGCCTCGGGCCAGGTGGCGTCGACCCGCACGCCGTCGATTCCCCGCACCTGGGGGTCGACGATCCGGTCGGGGTGATGCACGTGGTCGAAGGCGAAGCGGCCCTTGTCGCACAGCCAGCCGTGGTTGAGGGGCTCGGAGTCGACGCCCAGCACCCGGACGAGCCGGTCGGCCGACGACTGCAGCGCGATGCGGCAACCCAGCGAGCACTGCTGGCACGACGTCTCGACCGACGACAAGTCCCAGGGGCGGGCCCGGAACCGGTAGGGCGATGCCAGGAGGGCGCCGACGGGGCAGATCTGGACGGTGTTCCCCGAGAAGTACGACGTGAACGGCTGGTCGGGAAAGGTCAGCACCTGCATCTCGGCCCCCCGCTCGACGAACTGGATGAGCGGGTCGCCGGCCACCTCGTCGGCGAAGCGTGTGCAGCGGGCGCAGAGAATGCACCGCTCCCGGTCGAGCAGCACGAGGTCGGAGATGGGGATCGGCTTGGCGAAGTGCCGCTTCTCCTCGACGAACCGGCTCTCGCCCGGCCCGTAGCCGAACGTGAGGTCCTGCAGGGGGCACTCACCGCCGCGGTCGCAGACGGGGCAGTCGAGCGGGTGGTTGATGAGGAGGAACTCCAGGACCCCCTCCTGGGCCTTCTTCACCCCGGGCGTCTGGGTGTGGACCACCATCCCGTCGGTGACGGTGGCGGTGCAGGCCGGCGGGAGACCCCGCTGGCCCTCGATCTCCACCAGGCACATGCGGCACATGCCGACGGGCTTCATCCGCTCGTGCCAGCAGAAGCGGGGGATGTAGATGCCGTGGTCCTGCGCCACCTCGATGACGAGCTCGCCGGGATCGGCCTCCATCTCGACGCCGTCGATGGTGACGGTCACGCGGCCCGGCACTTGCCCTCCTTCACGTGGTCCAGCACGTCGTCCCGGAAGAACTTGTTGAGGCTCACGATGGCCGATACGGCGGACGGGCCCAGCGGGCAGATGGTCGTCTGCGAGAAGGGGGCGTTCAGCCCCGGCGAGATGTTGTCGCCCACATCGAGGAGGAGGTCGAGGTCGTTGCTGCGGCCCTCGCCGTGCTCGATGCGGTACAGGACCTTCTCGATCCAGCCGGTGCCCTCCCGGCAGGGCGTGCACTTGCCGCAGCTCTCGTGGGCGAAGAACTTCGCCAGCCGCAGCGCTACCCGCACCGGGCAGACATCCTGGTTGTAGACCATCACCGCCCCCGACCCGAGCATGACGCCGTACTGCTGGGTGACGAGGTCCATGTCGAGGGGCACGTCGAGGTGCTCGTCGGTCAGCCACTGCGACGAAGCCCCGCCGGGGATGAAGAACTTGACGGGCCCAGGCCCGGCCAGGCCACCGCCGAAGTCGTCGATCAGTTGGCGGAAGGTGAGGCCCAGCTCCAGCTCGTAGTTGCCGGCCTTGGTGACGTTGCCGGACAGGGAGAAGATCCGGCTGCCCCGGGAGCGTTCGACACCCATGGCGCCGTAGGTCTCGCCGCCCATCTGGATGATGGCCGGCAGGGTGGAGATGGTCTCGACGTTGTTGACCACCGTGGGCTTGGCGTAGAGACCGGCGATGGCCGGGAACGGCGGCCGGATGCGCGGCATGCCCCGGTCGCCCTCCAAGCTGTTGAGCAGCGCCGTCTCCTCACCGCAGATGTAGGCGCCCGCCCCCCGGTGGACGGTGATCTCGAAGTCGAAGCCCGACCCGCACATGTTGGGCCCGATGAGACCGTCGGCCCGGGCCTCTCGCACGGCCGCCGCCAGCCGCTCGGCGCCGAGGGCGAACTCGCCCCGGACGTAGACGAAGGCGTGGTGGACGTTGAGGGCGAAGCTGGCGATGGCCATGCCCTCGATCAGCTGGTGGGGGTCGCGCTCGACGAGCATCCGGTCCTTGAACGTCGACGGCTCCGCCTCGTCGCAGTTCACCACCAGGTAGCGGGGTTCGAGACCCGCCGGCAGGAACGACCACTTGGTGGCCGTCGGGAAACCGGCGCCGCCCCGGCCCCGCAGGCCCGACGCCTTGACCTCCTCGGAGATGGCCGCCGGGTCCATGGTCAGCGCCTTGCGCAGGGCGTCGTAGCCGCCGGTCTGCTTGACGGCGGCCAGCGTCCACGAGTCGTCCGGCCGGTCCCGCAGCCGCTTGGTGACGATGCGGGTCTCAGTGGCCGTCACGGCTCACCCCCGACGGCCCGCGCCGCGTCAACCGGCCAGCTTTGTAATCCTCCACGATCCGCTCGGCGGAATCCGGTGTCAGCCGCTCGTGGAACTCGTAGTTGACCTGCATCACCGGCGCCCCGTCGTCGGCGGCGAGGCACTCGACCTCTTCCACGGTCACGTCGGGATCGTCGGCGTAGCGCGCCCGTAGGTGGGCGTAGAGCTCCTCACCGCCGTTGACCATGCACGACACCGAAGTGCACACCGAGACGAGCAGCTTCCCTTGCGGTGTCCGCTTGAACATGGAATAGAACGAGCAGACCCCGAGCACCTCGGCCGGGGTAATCCCGATGTGTCTCGGCCACCTCCTCCATGCCTGCTTCGGTGACGTACCCGTCGCGCTCCTGCACCTCGTGGAGCAGCGGCATCGAGCGCCGAACGCTTGATGGGTACCGGGCGAGGATCTCGTCGACCCTTTCGATCATCGGTCGACGTCTCCCATGATCGGGTCGATGCTCGAGATGATGGCGATCCCGTCAGCCACGAGGCCGCCCTGGACCATCGTCGACAGGGTCTGCAGGTTGTAGAAGGAGGCCCCGCGGATATGCATCCGGTACGGCCGCCCCGACCCGTCCGAGACCAGGTAGCAGCCGAGCTCGCCCCGGGGGTTCTCGACCGCCACGTACGTCTCGCCGGCCGGGACCTTGAACCCCTCGGTGAAGATCTTGAAGTGGTGGATCAGCGCCTCCATCGACTCGTCGATCCGGGCGCGGGGCGGCGGCGTGACCTTGCGGTCCTGGATGCGGTAGTCGCCCTCTGGCATCCGCTCGACGCATTGCCGCGCGATCCTGCAGCGACTCGGCGATCTCGTGGAGCCGGATCCGGTAGCGGTCGAACGTGTCGCCGTTGGCGGTGTAGATGACGTCGAAGTCGACATCGTCGTAGGCCAGGTACGGCTGCGCCTTGCGCAGGTCCCACGGCATCCCCGTCGACCGCAGGATCGGCCCGCTGGCCCCCAGGGCCAGTGCCTGCTCGGTGGTGATGACGCCGATCCCGACCGTCCTCTCCAGCCAGATCGGGTTCTCGGTCAGGATCTCGTCGTACTCGGCCACGCCCCTGGGGACGGCCTCGCAGATCTCCTCCACGTCGTGCTGCCAGCCGGGAGGCAGGTCGACCGCCACGCCGCCGGGCCGGATGTAGTTGTGGTTCATCCGCAAACCGGTGACCTTCTCGAAGAAGGCCAGGACGAGCTCCCGCTCCCGCCAGCCGTAGAGCATCATCGAGATGGCGCCCAGGTCCATCCCGTTCGTGGCCAGGAACAGCAGGTGCGACGCCACCCGGTTGAGCTCGCACATCAGCATCCGGATCCACGTCGCCCGGGGGGGCACCTCCAGGTCGAGCAGGCGCTCCACCGCCATCGAGAAGACCAGCTCGTTGAACAGCGGCGCGGCATAGTCCATGCGGGTGGTGTTGGTGGGCCCCTGGACATAGGTCAGCTGCTCGCCCGTCTTCTCCATGCCCGTGTGCAGATAGCCGATGACCGGCTTGGCCCGCAGCACCGTCTCGCCCTCGAGCTCGAGCACGACCCGCAGCACGCCATGGGTCGAGGGGTGCTGCGGCCCGAGGTTGACCACCATCGTCTCGTCGGACTCCGGCCAGGTCTCCGGGCCCATGACGAGGTCTCGCGGTGAGAGGGTCATCGGGGCGACTGCGCTTCCTTGAACTGGACGGGCACCCGGGCCGGCGGGTCGTCCTTCCGCAGGGGATGCCCCTCCCAGTCGTCCGGCATGAGCAGCCGGACGAGGTCGGGATGGCCGGCGAAGCGCACGCCGAGGAGGTCGTAGATCTCCCGCTCGGGCAGCTCCGTCCCGTGGAAGAGCTCGAAGAGGCTCTCCACCTCGCAGCCGTCGCCGTCGGGCACCTGGCAGATCAACCGGATGCGACGGTTGCGGGGGTGGGACAGGAAGTTGGCCACGACCTCGAACCGTTCCCGGTCGACCCCGGCCGGAACCGGCCGATCCGGTCGGAGCAGCTGGTCGACGGCCGTGATGTCGGAGCACTGGGTGAACTGCTGCTCCTCCTTCAGGAACCGGACGGCCTCCCGCCAGGTGTCGCGGGGAACGTGGACGACCGTCTGGCCGTGCGAGTCGGCTGCGACCGCGCCCTTGACGCGATCGACCAGAGCTTCCGCGACCTGGTCGCCACCCCGAACCCCGGGGTCCTTGTGCATTTCTTCACGAGTGCTGTCGTCGGTCATGGCACCAGGAAAGGGATCCCGCCTGTCAGGCCGGGCGCGAAACGGGCTCTTCGATCTGGATCGCCGCGCCCTCACCGGGGCGGCGGAGGATCTGGCCGGAGCGGATCAGCTCGTGGAGGGTGAGGATGCCGTGCATCAGGGTCTCCGGGCCGGGCGGGCAGCCGGGCACGTAGACGTCGACCGGGACGACCTCGTCCACTCCCTGGACGATGGCGTAGTTGTTGAACATCCCGCCGCTCGAGGCGCAGACGCCCATCGAGATGACCCACTTGGGCTCCACCATCTGGTCGTAGATCTGGCGGAGCACCGGCGCCATCTTCTGGCTGACCCGCCCGGCGACGATCATGAGGTCGGCCTGCCGGGGGCTGGCGCGGAACACCTCCATGCCGAACCGGCTCAGGTCGTAGTGGGCCGCGCCGCTGGCCATCATCTCGATGGCGCAGCAGGCCAGCCCGAACGTGGCCGGCCACACAGAGTTGCGGCGGGCCCACTTGACGAGGTCCTCGAGCCGGGTCGTGAGGAAGCTCTGGTTGATCGCCTCGAGACCCATCAGGCCGCGTCCTTCGCTCTTCTCGTCAGTACCGGGCCAGGTCGCCGTCCGCAGGACGGGCCGGGCGGCGAACTGGCTCAACTTCCGGGCCGGACCCCAGTCGAGGGCCCCCACCGACAGGACGTAGGCGAAGGCCACCACCACGGTGGCGAGGAAGACCCCCATCTCGACCAGCCCGAACAGCTCCAGCCGGCGGAAGATGACCGCCCACGGATAGAGGAAGACGAGTTCGATGTCGAAGATGATGAAGACCATCGCCACCAGGTAGAACTTCACCGGGAAGCGCTCGGCCGGCTCGTGCTCGGGGACGATCCCGCACTCGTAGGGCGCCAGCTTCGCCGCCGTCGGTCGCCTGGGGGCCAGGAAGGTGGACGCGACGAACGACCCGGCAGCGAACACCGTCGCCAGGATGAGCATGACGAGGATCGGGAGGTAGTCCGTCATCGAAGCGCCGCGAGGCTATCGCCCTGCGGCCCGGGACCGCGCAACGAACCGGAACCGGTTCTCAGGGCTCGGGGCCGATGGCGACGAGCTTCGCCAGGGTCCGGTAGACCGCCTCGGCCGGGCCGATCTCCTCGGGGCGGAGCAGGTTGGACATGATCCGCAGCACCCACTCCATGAGGGTCTTGGAATGCATCCCGATCCTGGTCAGCTCGGCCATCACCGCCGGGTTGCCGATGGCCCGGACGAACACCCGGGCCACCCGGAAGTACAGCCCGTAGATCTCCTCGAGCCGCTCCGGGTAGCGGGCCAGGGCCAGCCCGTCGCCTGTCCGCAGCGCCTCGTCGAGCGCTTCGGCGGCCATCCGCCCGGTCTCGTAGGCGTAGGCGATGCCCTCCCCGTTGAACGGGTTGATGGCCCCCGAGGCGTCGCCGGCCACCAGCCAGGTCGGGCCCGGCCGAGGGGTGCACCGAGCCGCCCATGGGCAGGCGGCCACCGGTCGGCGGGCCGACCGCCGTGTCGGGCCGGATCTCCCAGGTGGGTGGCGCCATGGCCACGAAGGCATCCATCAGGTGGGAGGTGTTGACCGACTTCCAGCCCTTGAACGTCGACAGCAGCCCGACCCCGACGTTGACCGTCCCGTCGCCCACCGGGAAGATCCAGCCGTACCCGGGCAGGGCGTCGCCGTTGCGGTCGCGCAGGTCGAGATGGCTCTCGATCCAGGGCTCGTCGTGGCGGGGAGAGCGGTAGTAGCCCCGGATGGCCATCCCCAGCGGGTAGCGGCGGCTCCGGGCCGTCCCCAGCGCCCGGCCGAACCGCGAGTTGGCGCCGTCGGCGACCAGGAGATAGCGGCCCCGGACCGGCCTCCGTCCGTGCCGCTGTCCTTCCGCTGACCATCGCCCCGACCACGAGGCCGTTCTCGAGCAGAGGCTCGAGGGCCTCCGTGGCCGGCCAGAACGTCGCCCCGGCCTTGACGGCCTGGTCGGCCACCATCTCGTCGAGGTTCCGGCGGGTCACGACGTACCCGTAGGACGGGTAGTCGGCGTGGCGCGGGCCACTCCAGCTCCAGCGTCAGGCCGTGGGCCATCGACCGGAGGCCCGACGAAGCGGTGGTACTCCTCCAGCCGCCCGTCCAGGCCCATCTCGTTCAGCTGGCGGACGGCCCGGGGCGTCAGCCCGTCGCCGCAGGTCTTCTCCCGGGGGAAGCGCTTCTTCTCGACGACGACGACGTTGTGGCCCGCCTCGGCCAGCCAGTAGGCCGCCGAGGCGCCGGCCGGCCCTCCGCCCACCACCACCACGTCGAACTCCACCGGGGCGTCGGCGCCGTCGGCCCCGGAAAGCTCACATCCCGGCATCTTCGCCCGTCGGTTTCCTTCGACACAAACGGTGACCGGAAGTAACGTGGCCATCGTGGTCGGGGGGGCACGCTCGCCGAATTTCAGGGCTGCTCCTCCGGTAGAATCAACTTTGTGCAGAACGTTCACGAGGAGCCCGGTGCAGTGGATGCGGTTCCCGCATGCTCACTAGCCCCCTTCGCCCTCCGGAACCTGTCTCAGGAGCCGGGGCGGTTCATCATCTCCCTCCTCCTGTGCGTCGTCGCCGGCGTCATCTTCATGCGGCTGGTGAAGCGCCCGAAGTCTGAGCTGCCGCCCACCTGGGCCCAGTCGATGCTGGGCGCGATGGCCGTCTTCGCCCTGTTCCTGCTGGTCTACGGCGTCGTCCCCCACGAGTGGCTGACCTGGGCCGACTCCAGCCTCAAGCTCCGGGAGGACCGGCTCCTTCTCGACACCGGGGTCATCGACTTCTCCGGCCGGGCGCTGCGGGACATCGTCGCCTCGGCGATCTACATCGTCTTCCTCGGCTCAACACCGTGATGTGGATCATGTGGCAGAAGCGGGGCACCGCCAAGCCGAAGGCGGCCGGCCGCCGCCACCCCCGAGCCGGCCGGCACCTCGGCCTTCTCCCGGCCCGCTGACCAAGAAGGACTGACCGACTCCCCCCATGGGCAAGACCGACGCCAACCCGCCGATGCCGGAGTTCGCCACCTCCTATCAGCTGCAGGAGGTCGACCCGGCCTGGCTGGCCTCGGCGGTGAAGCCGAAGCAGTTCCTCCACATCGACCAGGCGGAGTGCATCCTGTGCGAGGGCTGCGTCGACATCTGCCCCTGGAAGTGCATCCACATGCTGGCCGTCGACGCCATCGAGGAGTCGGTCGGCACCGAGAAGCCGGGCGACGACCCCGGCGACCATGTCTTCTTCGTGGTGGACGAGGACGTCTGCACCCGCTGCGCCCTCTGCGTCGACCGCTGCCCGACCGGCGTCATCATCCTCGGCAAGACGGTGGCCGGTGTCGGTGCCCGGCGACCCGCATCAGCGCGACAACCGGCACGGCTATGCCTACGGAGTACGGTTCTGACGCATTTCTCTGGGCCCGCTAAGGAGGGACGGGGTGGCTAGCGGCAACGGGAACGGGAACGGCCTCAAGGGCAAGATGCTCGAGGCGTCCGAGAAGATGAAGGCCTCGCAGGCCTGGGGTTCCATCTTCCGGCCCGGCTCCTTCTTCCGGAAGGGCTACACCGACAGCCCCCGTAACCGGTCGTACGTGATCATGAACAGCGTGCTGTACCACCTTCACCCGGTGAAGGTGAAGCGGCACGCGGTCAAGGTCTCCTACACCCTCTGCCTCGGCGGGCTGTCGTTCTTCCTCTTCATCCTGCTCACCGTGACCGGCATCTTCCTGATGTTCTTCTACCGGCCGACGGCGGCCGCACGCCTGGGCCGACATCAAGACGCTGGAGACGGCGGTGACGTTCGGCTCGCTGGTTCGGAACATGCACCGCTGGGGAGCGCACCTCATGGTGCTCTCGGTGTTCCTCCACATGAGCCGGGTCTTCTACCACGGCGCCTACAAGCCCCCCCGGGAGTTCAACTGGGTGGTCGGCGTCATGCTCCTGCAGTTCACCCTGCTGCTGTCCTTCACCGGCTACCTCCTCCCCTGGGACCAGCTGGCCCTGTGGGCGGTCACGGTGGGGACCAACATGATGGGTTACACCCCGGTCTTCGGGAACCAGGTGCGCTTCGTCCTCCTGGGGACCCAGGAGATCGGCACCGAGACACTGCTCCGGTGGTACGCGCTCCACGTGCTCATGCTTCCGTTCGTCGTCGTCATCTTCATGGCCATCCACTTCTGGCGGGTCAGGAAGGACGGCGGCATCTCAGGGCCCCTCTAGGTCGGGAGAAGTCGAGACATGCCGGGCGAGGTTCCCGAACATCTACTGAGAAGAAGCGCCGAGCGCCGGCGGGCCCTCGGGCTGCCGGTGCCGGGCGAGGAGGGCGGCGACCGGCGGAGGCCCCCGCGGAGGCTCCGGCCGGTGAAGCGCGCGGCTGAAGCTCCGGCGCTGCTGAGGCCCCGGCCGCCGCCGAGGGCGCCGCGCCGGAGGCCCGCCCGACCGGCGACGCCGAATCGAAGATCCCCGCCCACCTGCTGGCCCGCTCCGCCGCCCGCAAGGCGGCCAAGGGAGGCGGCGAAGCAGCGCCGCCGCCGGCCAGCGCCGGCGCCAAGGCCCCCGCCGCCACCGGAGGGCGGGCCGCCGCCGCCACCGCCGCGGCTCCCCCGTCGACGGCCACCGGCCCCGGGGGCCACACCCAGCGGCTGCTCACGGTCGTCAAGGCCGGCTCCATCCAGCAGACCCGGGCCGAGGCCCAGGACAAGGTCCACGTCTGGCCTCACCTGCTGGTCGGCGAGTTCGTGGCCATGCTCAGCCTCATGGCGCTGGTCACGATCTTCTCCGCCCTCGTCCGGGCGCCGCTGCTGGAACAGGCCAACTTCAACCAGACGCCGAACCCGTCGAAGGCGCCGTGGTACTTCCTCGGCCTCCAGGAGCTCCTCACGATCTGGCACCCGATGGTCGCCGGCGTGACGATCCCCGGCATGGGCCTCATCGTGCTGATGATGGCGCCCTACATCGACAAGAACCCGTCCACCAAGCCTGACGACCGTAAGTTCGCCATCTGCCTGTTCACGATCTTCCTGATGTTCTGGTCCGTGCTCGTCATCATCGGATCGTTCTTCCGGGGCCCGGGCTTCAACTTCGTCTACCCCTGGAAGGCCGGAACGTTCTTCGACCTCTAGCGAGGGAACCCCCCGATGGAAGCCAAAACCGTCCTCCTGATCGCCGTGCCGGTCCTGCTGGTGCTGGCCGCGCCTGCTGGCCGTGGCCACCACGATCTCGCGGCAGCGCTCGTCCACCGGGTCGCTCACCAAAGAGGCCCGCAAGGCCGACCGCTCGGGATCGGGCGCGGCGGTGGCCACCATCGACGAGAGCGAGGAGGCCCGGGCCCGGGCCGGCGAGGCCAAGCAGAGCCTGGAGCCGGCCGGCGCCGGGAAGCCGGTCCGTGTCGGCGGCCGGTGGCCTGATCCGCTTCGGCGAGGCCCCGGCCGACCCCGAGACCCTGGGGGTGAACCGGCGGCAGTTCTTCAACCGCAGCATCCTCGCCGCCCAGAGCCTGGTGCTCGGAAGCTTCAGCCTGGCGATGATCGGCTTCCTGTGGCCCAGCCTGTCGCGGCGGCTTCGGCGGCAAGGTCCGGGCCGGCGACCTGAAGGACATCCTGGCCGAGATCGCCGAGAAGAAGCAGCCGTTCTACGTCCCGGAGGCCCGGGCCTACATCAACCCCTATCCCGAGGCGGCCCTGCCCCGGGCCAAGGCGGTGTACGCGGACTCCGTCCTCCCGGGCCTGGAGGCCGGCCTGATCGCCATCTTCCAGAAGTGCGTCCATCTCGGCTGCCGGGTGCCGTGGTGCCAGACCTCGCAGTGGTTCGAGTGCCCCTGCCACGGTTCGAAGTACAACCGGGTCGGCGAGAAGAAGGGCGGCCCGGCCCCCCGGGGTCTCGACCAGTTCCCCGTCGAGGTCGACGGCGACGTAGGTCTCGATCAACACCGGGATCGTCGTGCAGGGCCTGGCGATCGGCATCGAGACCACCGGTCAAGAGGCTGAGGGCCCGAGCTGCGTCTGATGGCGGGCACTGTCACTCCCGGCATCCCCCGACGAGAGGCCCATCGATGAGAGGCACAGCGTGAAGTCTCCGCACCATCCTGTTCCTGGTCAACGGCATCGCCCTGGCCGTCTTCCTGGTCCTGGCGGTCCTGGGCTCCCGAGGGCGCAAGCCGGCGCCGCCGTCGAACGATGGTCCCGTACTACGACGACGAGACCATGGAGGGCCCCAAGCTCGAGACGTTCCTCGGCTGCCGCCGTCATCTTCTCGGCCATCCTGGCCGCCTCGCTGCCGCTCTACTGGCTGCTGGAGCCCGACCGGCAGGAGAAGATGGGCAAGTACTTCCTGGACGACTCCGCCGAGCGGGGCCGGCTCCGCTTCGCCGTCGCCGGCACGGTGCCCGCCGAGCGAGATCCTCCAGCTCGAGTGCGCCCGCTGCCACGGCGCCAAGGGCGAGGGCGGCGTCGCCACCTTCCTGCTCCAGCCGACCGAGCCCGGGGAACTGGCCCGGACGGTGTCCGTGGGCGGCGCCGTCGCTCGACGACGTGCTCCTCCGGTTCAGCCCGGAGGAGGTCAACGCAGATCATCACCTACGGCCGGCCCGGGCACCCCGATGCCGGCCTGGGGTCTGGCCGGCGGCGGGCCCGCTGCCCGAGCAGCCGGTCGAGGACCTCGTCAACTTCCTGCAGTCGATCCACCCTCACCCCGGAGGCGGCGCAGAAGCGCAACACCGAGCGGGTCGCCAAGATCATGGCCGACAACCCCGGGATCTCCGAGGGCCAGGCGCTGTTCATGGCCGCCTGCGCCCGCTGCCACACCAAGGGCTGGTCCTACGGCGATCCGCAGGTCGATGGGCGGCGGCGGCGCCTTCGGGCCCAACCTGACCGGCGGCGTGACGTTGCGGCAGTTCCCGCCGCTGGGCGGCGGGGTGGCCAAGCACGTCGAGTTCGTGACGACCGGGTCCGACTTCCAGAAGACGCTACGGCACCCAGGGCATCGGATCGGGCCGCATGCCGGGCTTCGGGCAGATGCTCACAGCCCGCCAGATCGACGAGATCGTCATCTACGAGCGCGGTCTCTAGGGAGGGGAAGCGACGAATGCTCGGCATCCTGGCTACGGAGGCGGGTGGGCACCTCGACCTGGTGGGCGAGCTCCGGGGCTACGCCATCGTCGTCTTCTCCGTCGGCCTCTTCTGCGGGTCGATCTACCTGCTGCTGGCCACCGACGTCGGCAACCGGCTCGGCTTCATGATCTCCTTCGCCTCGCTCACCGGGTTCCTGGCGCATGCTGGGGCTCATCTGGTTCACCAACCTGACCCCGCTCAACGCCCTCCACGGGCCGCCGCCCCACTGGAAGGTGAAGGAGGTCGTCGACGATCCCGCCCAGGCCAAGACCGAGAAGGCCCGCGACCATCGAGGAGGAAGGCACAGCGCTCGACGCCGCCGCCCAGGGCGAGATCAAGGCCACCGTCGACACCGCCCTGACCGCCGAGGGCGGCGAGTTCAAGCTGTTCTCCAGCCTCGGCCGACTACGTCGTCATCGAAGGCCGAGAAGCTCGGCGGCGGCAGCCTGTCGTTCTTCCGGCACCGGCCGCTGTACGCCATCATGCAGATCCAGGCGGCCAAGGACGTCGAAGCCGCTGCCCGGCGCGGCGCCGCCGCCCCCGGCGGCCGACCCCGCCAAGCCGGCGAAGTTCGTCGTCCTCGAGCGCGACCTCGGGGCCCTGCGCCAGCCGCCGCTGATCATGACCACGCCTTCAGCATCCTCTTCGCCCTGAGCCTCTACGTCATGCACAACATGGAGCGGGCGGAGCAGGAAGGCCCAGGCCGCCGACCTCGAACCGGCCCCCGCACCGGCCTGAGCCTCTAAGGAGCACCGCGCCCGTGCCCGTCCTGGCCCAGCAACTCATCGACGCCTCCCACGACGGCGACCTGGCCTTCATGGCCTTCGCCTTCATGTGCTTCGTCTTCGTCGGCCTCCTCTTCGCCATCGACAAGGTGCGCCGCCGGGGGCAGTGACCGCCGTTGCTCGCGGATGGTCGGGGGCGGACGGGTCGCCGCTCCGGCAAACCCCACGCGCTCCGCGGCGACCCCATCCGCCCCCTCCTTCAGCATTCGCGGTCCTTTGGCGGCTTAGTGGTTCGCGTTAGAGCGCGGCGGCAGCTTCGGCCGCGGCGGAGATGATCTCTTCGATCTCGGCGGGGCCGTGGGCCAGGCTGGGGAAGAGCGCCTCGAACGGGCTGGGGGCGAGGTAGACGCCCCGGTCCAGCATCTCGTGGAAGAAGCGGGCGTAGCGCTTCGGGTCGGCGGCCTGGGCCGAGGCGTAGTCGATGACCGGGCAAGGCGGAGAAGAACAGGCCCACCAGCGGGCCCGACCTGAGGGACCTGGACGGCGAGCCCGGCGCTGGTCAGCGCCTGGCGGAGGCCGTCGGCCAAGGTCGTGGCCGTCGCCTCCAGGGTGGCGTAGGCGGCGGCGTCGAGCCGGGCGAGGACGGCCAGGCCGGCGGCGGTGGCCAGCGGGTTCCCCGACAGCGTGCCGGCCTGGTAGACGGGCCCCAGCGGAGCGAGATGGTCCATGATCTCGGCCCGCCCACCGAAGGCGGCCAGCGGGAGACCGCCGCCCAGCACCTTGCCGAAGCACGACAGGTCGGGCTCGATGCCGTAGCGGCCCTGGGCGCCGTCGTCGCCGAGCCGGAAGCCGGTGATGACCTCGTCCATGATCAGCAGGGCCCCGGCGTCGGAACAGCGGCGCCGGAGGCCGTCGAGGAAGCCGTCGGCCGGCGGGACGAGCCCCATGTTGGCGGCCACGCCCTCGACGATCACGGCCGCCAGCTGCGGGCCGTGCCGGGCGAAGGCCTCGTCGAGGGCCGCTTCGTCGTTGTAGGGGACGACGACGGTGCCGGCCACCGCCCCGGCCGGCACCCCGGCCGAGCCGGGCAGGCCGAGGGTGGCCAGGCCGCTGCCGGCCGAGGCCAGCAGGGCGTCGGCGTGGCCGTGGTAGCAGCCGGCGAACTTGAGGATCGATGTCGCGCCCGGTGACGCCCCGGGCCAGGCGGACGGCGGTCATGGTCGCCTCCGTCCCGGACGAGACGAGGCGGAGCTTCTCGACCGACGGGACCCGGGCGCAGACCTCCTCGGCCAGGCGGACCTCGGCCTCGGTCGGGATGCCGTAGGACGTGCCGGCCCGGGCCGCCCGGGTGACCGCCTCGACGACGTCGGGGTCGGCGTGGCCGAGGATCGACGCCCCCCACGACTGCACCAGGTCGAGGTAGCGGCGGCCGTCGGTGTCCCACACGGCCGGGCCCTCGGCCCGGGCGACGAAGAACGGCTGGCCCCCGACCGACCCGAAGGCCCGCACGGGCGAGTTCACACCGCCCGGGATGCGCGCCAGGGCGCGGCGCGAACAGGTCGCTGCCGCTCAAACCTGTCGGGCTTGCTCGGCCAGCTGGCGGGCGAAGTAGGTGAGGACGAAGTCGGCGCCCGCCCGGCGGATGGCGGTGACGTGCTCCCGGGCCACGGCGTCGCCGTCGATCCAGCCGTTGGCCGCCGCCGCCTGGACCATGGAGTACTCCCCGCTCACGTGGTACGCCGCCACCGGCACGTCGACGGCGGCCCGCACGGCGGCGATCACGTCGAGGTAGGCCAGCGCGGGCTTGACCATGATCATGTCGGCGCCCTCGGCCACGTCGAGGGCCACCTCGGTGAGGGCCTCCCGGCCGTTGCGCGGCGTCCATCTGGTAGCCGCGGCGGTCGCCGAACTTGGGGGCGCACTCGGCGGCGTCGCGGAACGGGCCGTAGAGGGCCGAGGCGTACTTGGCGGCGTAGGCCAGGATGGCGACGTTCGGTGTGGCCCGCGCCGTCGAGGGCGGCCCGGATGGCGCCCACCTGCCCGTCCATCATCCCGCTGGGGGCCACGACGTCGACGCCGGCCTCGGCCTGGGCGACGGCGATGGCGGCGTAGCGCTCCAGGGTGGCGTCGTTGTCGACCTCACCGGACGCCGTGAGGATCCCGCAGTGGCCGTGGTCGGTGTACTCGTCGAGGCAGTTGTCGGCCATGAGCACGAGCCGGTCGCCGACCTCGTCCCGCAGGTTGCGCAGCGCCACCTGGACGACGCCGTCGGGGTCGTCGCCGCCGGAGCCCGCGGCGTCCTTGCGGGCCGGGATGCCGAAGAGGATCACCCCCGGGACGCCGAGGTCGGCCAGCGCCCGCACCTCCTTGCGGAGGCTCTCCTGGGTGTGCTGCACCACCCCCGGCATCGACGGGATCGGCTGCGGGTCGTCGATCCCCTCCTTCACGAACAGGGGGGCGACGAGATCGTCGACCGACAGCCGGGTCTCGGCCACCAGTCGCCGGACCGCCGCCGTGCGCCGCAACCGCCGAGGACGCTGCTCGGGGAATCCCACTCTCGCACCTCACCCTACTGGTCGCGCCCACGCAGAACCCCTCCGACCAGGTTCGGATTCGGCGCTCGCCAGCCAGCCTAATTCAGCAGGTCCCGGCCGCCGTGGTCGTCGAGGAGGATCCGGGCCGCCTCGGTGCCGACGCGCTCCGGGTCGGCGCCCTCGTGGCGGGCCCGGAGGACGGTCTTGCCGTCGAGGGTGGCCAGCAGCACCTCGATGGCGACGGTGCCGTCGGGGCGGGCTTCGGCCAGGGCGCCGCAGGGCAGGTCGCAGCCGCCGCCGAGGCGGCGGAGGAAGGCCCGCTCGGCGTCGACGGCCCGGTGGGCGGCGGGGTCGTCGATGGCGGCCAGGCGGGCGGCGGTCGCGGCGTCGTCGGCCCGGCACTCGACGGCCAGGGCACCCTGGGCGACCTGGGGCAGCATCGCCGAGGGTTCGAGCACCTCGGTGGCCCGGTCGGCCGAGCCCGAGCCGCTCCAGGGCGGCCATGGCCACCACCACGGCGTCGAGGTCGGCGGCCTTGGCGACCCGGGTCTCGATGTTGCCCCGGAGCGACTCGAAGTGGAGGTCGGGGCGCAGGGCGGCCAGCTGGGCCTGGCGGCGGACCGACCCGGTCCCGATGCGGCCGCCGGCCGGGATGTCGTCGAGCCGGGCGCCGACGAGGGCGTCGCGGGGGTCGGCCCGCTCGGGGACGGCGGCCAGCACCAGGCCGGCGGCCGTCTCCGACGGGAGGTCCTTGGCCGAGTGGACGGCGAGGTCGGCCCGCCCGTCGAGGACGGCCTGCTGGACCTCCTTCACGAACACGCCCGTCCCGCCGATGGTCCAGATCGGGACGTCGGTGCGCTGGTCGCCGGTCGTCGACACGATGACGAGCTCGACGTCGCCGCCGAGGAGGGCGGCGACCCGCTCGGCCTGCCAGAGCGCCAGCCGGCTGCCCCGGGTGGCGATGCGCAGCGCGGCCATGCGACCGAGCCGGCTCGGGCCTACGGCTCGAGGTCGAAGAGGGCGGAGAGGGCGTCGGCGTAGAGCTCGCCCCGCCCGCTGCCGGCCGCTTCCTTCACCCGCACGGTCGGCTCGTGGAGCAGCTTGGCCACGATCCCCCGGGTGAGCGCCTCGATGGCCTCGGCCGTCTTGGTGTCGACCGCCTCCAGCTTGGAGCGGAAGCGCTCCAGCTCGGCGAGGCGGATGTCCTCGCCCCGGGACCGCAGCGCCGACACCAGCGGGGCGACCTCCCGGCCCGTCCGCTCGGTGCGGAGCCGCTCGAGCTCGGCCGAGATGATCCGCCGGACCCGGGCGACCTCCCGGCGGCGCCGGTCCATGGAGCTCTCGGCGAACGCCTTGAGGTCGTCCATGTCGAGGAGGGTGACGCCGGGCACGTCGGCCACGCCGGGGTCGACGTCGCGGGGGACGGCGATGTCGACGATGAGCAGCGGCCGGCCGAAGCGGCGCTGCATGGCCAGCTCGACCTCGTCCTGGGTGATGACGACCTCGGTGGCCCCGGTCGAGGTGAGCACGAGGTCGGCGGCCACCAGCGCCTGCGGCAGCTGCTCGATGGGCGACCGCCCGGCCGCCGACGCGGGTGGCCAGCTCGGTGGAACGCTCGGTCCCCCGCCCGGCCACCACGACCTCGGCCACGCCCGAGCCGGCCAGGGAGCGGGCCATGCCCTCCCCCATCTCGCCGGCGCCGAGCACCAGCACCCGCCGCTCCGACCAGGGTGCCGAGCCGCTCGGCGGCGAGGGCCACGGCCGCCGACGACAGCGACACCGCCCCCCGGCCGATGCCGGTCTCGGCCCGGGACCGCTTCCCGACCTCGATGGCGAAGCGGAAGATCCGGGCCAGGCCCTGCTGGGCGGTGCCCTCCTCCTCGGCGACCTTGAGGGCGTCGCGCACCTGGCCGAGGATCTGGCCCTCGCCCAGGATGACCGAGTCGACTCCGGCGGCCACGCCGAAGAGGTGGGCGATGGCGGCCTCGTCGTAGTAGCTGTAGATGTGCTCCGACAGGTCGGCGGCCCGCATCCCGGCCTGCTCGGCCAGGAACTCGCTGGCGTCGGCCACGCCGGGGTGGAACTTGGTGCAGAAGGCGTAGACCTCGGTGCGGTTGCAGGTGGACAGGAGGGCCACCTCGGCCAGGTACTCCCGGCCGGCGAGGTCGCGCAGAGCCTTGGGAACGAGCGCCGGCCGGCACGGACACCCGCTCCAGCACGGGCAGGGGCACCGTCCGGTGGTTCAGCCCGACGACGACGAAAGACACGACCGCAGCCCCCTCCTGGCCTCGTCCAAACGCCCGGCGCGGATGCTCTCGAGAATGCCGGAATCGAGCGCCGCGGGCCAATTGGCGTCGGGCCCCGCCTCGCTCCTGGCTTCCGCCACGAAGTCGACCAGCACCCCGTACTCGGGCCCTACCAGCGTAGCCAGTTGCCGACGGATCCAGGCGGCCGCGCCCGGCGCCCGCCCCGACGTACCCACCGCCACTTCGAGGTCACCCCGGCGCAGGACCGACATCGGCCGGGCGGACGACGCCGAGCCGTCGCCGGCGGCGCTGACGAAGCAGAGCTCCCGCTCCGCCGCCACCACCACCGCCCGGTTCACCGCCGGGTCGTCGGTGGCGGCGACGCACAGCCAGGCGCCGGCCACGTCGCCGGCCTCGAACGGGCGGAGCACGACCGTCACGTCGCCCTGATCGGCCCAGGCGGTGATCTCCTGCGATACCGTCGGCGAGACCACCTCGACCCGGGCGCCGGCGCCGAGCAGCTCCGCGACCCGGCGGGTGGCCAGCTGACCGCCGCCGACCACCAGAACCCGCCGCCCAGTGAGCACCAGGCTGACGGGGTACCCCGCCGTCACAGGCCTTCGCCGTTCACGACAAACCCCCCAACGCCACCGGCCCCTCCGCTTCGTCGCGCCGCTGCTGGTAGAAGGACAGGATCTGCAGCTCGATCGACAGGTCGACCTTGCGCAGCGAGACGCCCGGCGGGCACGGCGATCACGGTGGGGGCGAAGTTCAGCACCGAGGTGACTCCGGCGCTGACCAGCAGTTCGGCCACCTCCTGGGCGGCCGACGCCGGGGTGGCGATGATGCCGATGGCCACGCTCGCGCTCGGCCACGATCCGGGGCAGGTCGGGCAGCGGCTCGACGACCAGGCCGCCGACCTCCTTGCCGCACTTGGCCGGGTCGGCGTCGACCAGGGCCACGATGCGGAAGCCGCGGGCCGAGAACCCCCGGTAGTTGGCCAGGGCGGCCCCCAGGTTCCCGATCCCGACGATGACGACGGGCCAGTCCTGGGTGAGGCCGAGCTCCCGGGAGATCTGGAAGAGGAGGTACTCGACGTCGTAGCCGACGCCGCGGGTGCCGTAGGAGCCGAGATAGGAGAAGTCCTTCCGGACCTTGGCGGCGTTGACGCCGGCCATCTCGGCCAGCCGCTCGGACGACACGGTCGGGATCCGCTGCTCCGCCATCTCCACCAGCGCCCGGTAGTAGAGCGGGAGCCGGGCGACAGTCGCCTCCGGGATCCGCCGCGGTCGGTCAGGCAAGCTTTCACGCCCCTCAGCACTCAGAACGGAGAGCTCTGCGCGCCCAGCGTACCGACTTTGTGAGGAAATTCTCAAACTCCCCCGGCGGCAACGCCCTAGCCGGAGACGATGACCGTGCCCCGCATCCGGGCGTGGACCTCGCAGTGGTAGTTGATCGTGCCCGGGGCGCTGAAGGTCTGGCTGTAGTTCCCCGACGACATGCGGCCGGAGTCGAACGCATTGTTGTCTTCGGTGACGGTGTGCTCCAGGCCGCCGTCGTCGAAGATCCACGTCACGGGCTTGCCCACCGTGGTCCGCACCTCCTTCGGGTTGAAGGCGATGCCCTTGACGAGCACCTGGCCCTCGGGGACGGCGGGCGGGTCGGTGCTGTCGGGCGTGAGGTCACCGCCACTCTCCTCCTGGCACCCGGCAGCGCCCACAAGCACAGCAACGAGCAGCGTGGCGGCAATCGGAAGGCGGCGCACAACCAGAAGGTTAGTGTCGCGGACGGCCCAGACGTTTCTGGGCAGTTTTGACCACTCTCGTCGCTCAAGCGCTTACGGAGTGGTCCGATACCTCGTACGACAACCCACGAAACGGCAAACCCGGGGAAACCCGGGGACGCAAAGCTACGGACCTAACCCTGTTGGGGGGTATGGCCGCCGGGCTACCGAATGGGGGCACGCAGCCCTCTCGTGGATCCAGACGCGAGCAAAGGGGCTGTGTTCCCATGCGGAAGCTTGTCTTTGGGCTGATCCTGGCCCTCGGCGTGTCCCTCTTCCCGGCGGCGGCGCAGGCCGACGATGTGGGCGACGAAGCTGAGTTCGTCGCCAAGATCAACGCTCTGCGGGCCAGCAAGGGCCTGCCGGCCCTGCAGGTCAACGCCAACCTGGTGGCCAAGGCCCGGGCCTGGTCAGCCGGGATGGCCGCCGCCGGCCGGATCTGGCACTCGACCCTGTCCGACGGGATCACCGCCGACTGGAAGAAGCTCGGCGAGAACGTCGGGATGGGCGGGTCGGTGGACGGGCTCCACGAGGCGTTCGTGAACTCCCCCGGCCACTACGACAACCTGGTCGACCCGGCCTTCTCGCACGTCGGGATCGGGATCGTGGTGAACGGCAACACCATCTTCGTGACCGAGGTGTTCATGCAGCTGATGCCGGCCAAGGCGGCGGCGCCGGTCGTCACCCTCGACCACCGACCACGACACCGACCACCCGCCCGCCGGTGACGACGACCACCGCCCCCAAGCTCCCCGCTCCGACCCCGGTGGCGGCGGCGGTCAAGCCTCCGGTCGCTCCGCCCACCACGACCACGACCACCCCCGTTGCAGCCACTCCGCCGCCCGCTCCGGAGCCGGCCCCGGAGGTCACCGTCCCGCCGGCTGACCCGCCCCGCGACCCCTCGCCGCTGCTGGTCTCGGTGCTGGAACGCCTGCGCAGCTTCGATTCGTAACCGCTGCAGCCTCGGCGGACGGCGCGGCACGGTGTAACTTCCCTGCATGTCCGTCCGGGTGTTCGTGGTCGACGACACGGCCCACGTCCGCAAGATGCTGGTCCAGATGCTGGAGCTCTCGGGCTTCGACATCGTCGGCCAGGCAGCCAGCGGAACGGAGGCGGTCGAGCACCATCGTCGACGCCGACCCCCAGGTGGTGGTGGTCGACTACAAGATGCCCGGCCTCGACGGGATCGAGACCGCCCGGGAGATCCGGGCCCACCGGCCCGATCAGGCGATCATCCTCTACACCGCCTATCTCGACGACACCCTCCAGAAGGAGGCGGCCGCCGCCGGCGTCTCGCTGTGCGTCGGGAAGATCGAGGGGCTGACGACCCTGGAGCGCGACATCCGCCGCCTGGCCGGCGAGCTGTTCTAGCGGCCGGCCTAGCCCCGGCCGATCAGAACGAACTGGATCAGGGCCGCGCCCAGGATCAGGACCAGCAGGGCGCCGAGGACGATGGCGGTGCCAGATCTCATGCGCCGGCCTCTACGGCCACCGGACCCAGCGTGACGGCCGAGCCGGGCTGCAGGCCGAGCTCCTCGGCAGCCGCCCGCCGGTCGAGCGTCAGCGAGACCAGCCCGTAGGAGTCGACCACCACCGCCAGCTCGAAGGGACCGGCCTCGGCGTAGGAGCCGACCCAGCGGCCGGTGCGCCGCTCCTGTCCGCAGCGGATCTCCAGCGGGCCGCCCGGCTCGACGCCGAGGGCGGCCAGGTCGCCGGGGTCGATGTTGAGCTGGGCGTTGCCGTAGCGGTCGATCCACAGCACCTCGCCGGCGGCCCGCCCGCCCTCGTCCCTCGGACAGCGGCACCATCCCGGGAACGAGCGACATGGGGTCGATCAGGTCTCCCAGCGCCTCCAGCGGTGTCCCGGCGGCCAGGTACCCGGCCGCCGGGGCGAAGATGTCGCGCCCGGCGAAGGTCGCGCCCGGCGCCTCCAGCTGGTACTCGGGGTTGGTGAGCGACACGACCCGTGCGGCGCCGCCCAGCATGGCCACCGCCGGGGCCAGGAGGCCGTTGTCGGGCCCGACCAGGAACCCGGTCTCGACCTCGACCGCCACCGCCCGCCGGTCGGTTCCCACGCCGGGGTCGACCACGGCCAGGACGACCCCGGGCGGGAGGTACTGGATCGAGCGCGCCAGCGCCAGGGCACCCGCCCGCACGTCGAAGGGCGGGATGCCGTGGGTGACGTCGATGATCTGGGCGGCCGGCGCGGCCCGCAGGACCACGGCCTTGCAGACGCCGACGAACTCGTCGGCCAGGCCGTAGTCGCTCAGGAACGAGACGACAGGCGGATCGGAACCGGCGTGTTCGGGCACGGCGTGCTCCCGGCGGGGTGAGTGACCCGCCCGACGCTAGCGGTCGGGCGGGCCCGGAAGCGGACGCCGGCGCGGTCAGCCGGCCTGTGTGTACCGAGACTGCAGATACCCGTCGACGTCGACGTCCCGGACCCGGAAGGAGCGCCCGACCCGCACCGCGGGAAGATCGCCGGCCCGGATGAGCCGGTAGACCGTCATCGACGAAACCCTCATGAGTTGCGCTACTTCCTGAACCGTCAGGAAGCGCGCCTTCTCGAACGACTGCGCCACGCGTTCACCCCTATCTCCACCCGCCACACCTGAGGGTACGCCCTGTTAGCTCAGTTGTCTAGGGCGGGGGTTGCGCCACATGAGCGTTTTCGCGTCGCAGAGACGTGGCGCGACCACAAAGCGTGAAACCATCACCTCACGTTCACGACGCGCCGTGAGAACGCCGGAGGCACGCCGAAACTCAACTTCCGCCCAATTCTCGGGACCGGGCCGTGGCCGCCGCCACCGCCTCCAGGAACGCCGCCCGCACCGCCCGGGACTCCAGGGCGGCCAGCCCGGCGGCGGTGGTTCCGCCCGGGGAGGTGACGGCGGCCCGGAGGGCCTCCGGACCCTCGGGGCCCTGGGCCAGGAGCGTGGCCGAGCCCAGCAGCGTCTGGGTCACCAGCGCCTGGCTCGACCGGTCGGGGCAGGCCGGCGTGGACGCCGGCCTCGATCAGCGCCTCGGCCACCAGGAACACGTAGGCCGGCCCGGACCCGGACAGGCCGGTGACGGCGTCGAGCAGCGCCTCGGGGACCCGGACCACCGTCCCCACCACCGAGAGGATCGACTCCGCCCGGGCGAGGTGCTCCTCGCCGGCGTGGCTCCCGGCGGCGATGGCCGCCGCCCCCAGGCCCGACCAGCGCCGGGGTGTTGGGCATGGCCCGGACCACGGGCCGGCCCGGGACGAGGGCCTCCAGGGTGGCGATGGTGACGCCGGCGGCGATCGAGAGGACGAGCGCCCCGGGCTCGAGGACCGGCTCGGCCGCGGCCAGGGCCGCGGCCGACGTCGCCCGGCTTCACCGCCACCACCACGACCTCGGCCTCGGCCACCGCCCAGGCCGGGTTGGGCACGACCCGCACCTTGGCGAAGCGACCCTCGATGGCATGGCGGCGTTCGGCGACGACCTCGGCCACGGCCAGGTTCTCCGGATCCCAGCCGCCGTCGATGAGCCCCCCGAGGAGGGCCTCGCCCATCTTCCCGCCGCCGAGGAGAGCCAGTGTCGTCACGCAGCGGAGGCTAGTGGCTCGGGCCCGATCGGACCGTGGCGCCCGCCGGACGCGGGCGGGCCCGAGGAACCATTGGAGCAACTCCGCACTTCCCCGAACGGAGCGGCCCCGCCTGCACCTCGGGCCTCGCCTACGCCGCCACCCGTCGGTTGCGGCGGGGCGCACCCTAACCCGCGCTTTCGTTGCGGGCAAAGGATTTTTCCGTGATTTTCCGAGGAGAGGGCACGGGTGGTTCAGCGAAAGCCGAGAGTGATGGCGGTCTGAAACCACGTCTCGACGGTCTCGTAGCAGACCCCGATCAGACGGTCGAGCTCCTCCTCGTCGAGGTGCTGGTAGAGCACCCGACCGGTCAGGTAGAGGTCGCCGTCGGGCCCGATCGAGAAGCGGGCGTTGTAGGGCTCGTGGTGGTTGCGGCGCAGCAGCCAGCGGTAGAGCTCGAGGTGGTTCTTCGGCGGGTCAGGCATGAAGTAGACCTCGTACCGCAGCGACCGGGGACGCAGGTCGAAGTAGATGGTGGTGGCGTCCCGCCCGTCGCAGGTGAAGCGGAGGTACCACCGGTCGAGCTCGGGGTCGAACTCGACGTGCTGCACCCACTCCTGGGCGGCCACCGGCCCGGTGAGGTGCGTCCCGGACGAGGTCGACCGCCTCCTTTCGCTCCACGTCAGCGGTCCACCTCAGCTGCAGGTGACGGGGGTGCGCTCCACCAGGTCGCTGCACAGCCGGCGGAGCCGGGCGGCCGTCATGCCCCACGACCAGCGCCCCGAGCGGGCCGAGGCCCGGGCGCCCATGGCGGCGGCCAGGTCGTGGTCGTCGAGGAGGAGCGCCACCGCCGTGGCCCACTCCAGCGGATCACGGCCCTCGACCAGCAGACCCGTCCCGCCGTCGCTCACGATCGACCGCAGCCCCCCGACCGACGCCGCCACCACCGGCGTCCCGCAGGCGGCGGCCTCCAGGGCCACCAGCCCGAACGACTCGGTGCGGGACGGGACGAGGCACACGTCGGCCGCCCGGTAGTAGTCCGACCAGCTCGTGGTGGGGCCGGGGCGGCAGGATCAGCAGGCGGTCGGCCACGCCCAGGTCGCAGGCCAGCTTCTGGACCCGCTCCAGCTCGGCCGGGCCGTCGGCGCCGCTCGGGCCGCCCACCGCCCACAGCACGGCGTCGTCGATCTCGGCCAAGCGCCCGCACGGCCAGGTCGAGGCCTTTCAGCGGCTGGATCCGCCCGACGAACAGCAGCACCCGCCGGCCGGGATGGCCGAGCCGGGCTCGGGCCGCCGCCCGGTCGCCCGGGGAGAAGAGGCGGTGGTCGACGCCGGGGGGCAGCACCTCGATCCGGTCCGGGATCGGCGCCGTAGAGGGAGCCGAGGAAGCCGGCCTCGTCGCGGGTGGAGGCCAGGATGAGGTCGGCGCAGCGGATGATGTCGGTCTCGCCCTGAACCCGGCCGGGCGCCTCGTCGCCACCGGGGACGCCATTGCCTTTCACCAGCGCCAGGGTGTGGAAGGTCGCCACCATCGGGAGCGACAGCTCGTGCTTCAGGCGGTGCGCCACCTGGCCCGACAGCCAGTAGTTGGCGTGGAGCACCTCGTAGTCCCGGCCGCAGCCGCGGATCCGGGCCAGCATCGCCTCGGTGAACTCGTCGACCAGTCCGGGGAGGCTCTCCTTGGGGACCGGCGCCACCGGGCCGGCCGGCACGTGGATCACCCGGAAGTTGGGCTCGACCATGACCACCGCGGGGCTGCCCGGGGTGCTCGGCCCGCGTGTAGACGTCGCAGGCCACGCCGGCCCGGGCCAGCGCCGAGGACAGCGACCGGACGTAGATGTTCATCCCCCCGCCGTCGCCCACCCCCGGCTGGGCCACCGGTGAGGTGTGCAGGGAGACGACGGCCACGCTCCGCACGGGCATGCTCGGCATCCTAGGCGTCAGGGAGCCCGGCCGTCGGAACGAGCGTTGGAACGACCGGTAGATCTCGATCAGGACCTGCTTCTGGCGCTCGGTGATCGTCGTGTCCCGGAAGACCTCGGTCACGAGGTCCGAGTCCCCCTCCCGGGCTTCGAGGATCCCGGCCCGCACGTAGAGCGTCTCGGCCGAGATGCGCAGCGCCCGGGCGATGGCCTGGAGGATCTCGGCACTCGGTTTCCGCAGGCCCCGCTCGATCTGGCTGAGGTAGGGGTTCGAGATCCCGGCGAGCTCCGACAGCTTGCGCAGCGAGAGCCGGGCCATCCGCCGCTGGTCGCGGATGAACCCGCCCAGCTCAGCCAGCACGGCGGCGGGCTGTGCCTCCGGAGAGGCCGGTGAAGCTCTCAAGTCAAGCCGCCGTGCGGGGGAGCAGGCGCTCGCTCAGGGGGGCGAAAATACGGACGACCTCCGGATCGAACTGGGTCCCGGCCATCTTCTGCAGCTCCTCGACGGCCGCCTCCAGGGGCAGCGCCGCCCGGTAGGGACGGTCGGCGGTCATGGCGTCGAAGGCGTCGACCACCGAGAAGACACGGGCGGCCAACGGGATCTCCTCACCCCGCAGCCCCGTCGGGTAGCCCGTCCCGTCGAACATCTCGTGATGGCACCGGACGACCTGCGCCGCCGACCTCAGGAAGGGGATGTCGGCGACCAGCTGATAGCCGATGATCGGGTGCGTCCGCATGACCCGCCACTCGGCGGCGGTGAGCGGCCCGGGCTTGTTGAGGACGCTTTCGGGAATGCCCACCTTGCCGCAGTCGTGGAGGAGGAAACCGAACTCCGCCTCCCGGTTCTCGTCGGCCACCCCCATCTCGGCCAGCAGGGCCATCCCGTAGATCCGGCAGCGCTCGATGTGCTGCCCGGTGCTGGCGTCCTTGGCCTCGACCACCAGCGCCAGCGACCGCACCGTCTGGAGGTAGGCCTGGCGGAGGTCGCCGTAGGCCCGCTCCAGACTGCTGGGCGCCGCTCCCGCTCCCGCTGGTACCCCTCGCCCAGCTCCTTGGCGAAGACGAGGAGCTGCGCCTCGAGGGCCGCGGTCGGGTCGGGGATCGAGACTGGGATCCCACCGGGCCGGGCGTCGTCCGGATCGGTCACTGCTTCAGCAGCTCCTCGACCCGGTCGAGCAGCTCCATCGAGCTGAACGGCTTCGTCAGGTAACCCCGGGCTCCGGCCTCGAGCGAGGCCACCTCGGTGGTGACGTCGCCGAGGGCCGTCAGCATCAGCACCTTGGTGGCGCGATGGTCGAGCCGGCGGCAGACCTCGACGCCGTCGAGACCCGGCATCATCACGTCGAGGATCACCACCCGGGGCCGCTCGGCGGCAGCCAGCGCCAGCCCCTGCTGGCCGTCGTGGGCCTCGAGCACCCGGAACCCGTCGGCCTCGAGGACGGCCCGGACCACCCGGCGGAGGACGGCGTCGTCGTCGACGACGAGAACGCAGCGGTCGTCGGTCCGGCTCCGCCGTTTCGGTCACGACCGAGCCGCCTGGATCCGTTCTGCGAGCTCCATCTCCAGGGTGTGGAGCACCTCGTGAAGAGCCCGCCGCTTGGCCGACACCTCGCGTTCCAGGGCGGCGAGCTGCTCGCGGGCGTCGGCCAGCTCGGCGTCGCTCAGGTCGGGCAGCCGGACGAGTGTGGAGTCGCCGACCAGCGCCTCCAGGCCCCGGGTCCACTCGATGTCGGGCGATGGCGCCATCCGCTGGGGAAGGTGGGCCTGCGACGGCGACGGCCGGGGCCCCTCGTCGGCCAGGATCTTCGACAGGCTGCCGATCAGGTCTTCCAGAGAGCCCGCCGGTGGCCCGCCGGTCGCGCTCGGCGTCGAGGATGTCGATCCGGCCCTGGGCCAGCCGCCGGACGAACGAGACCTCGGTCTCGAGCTCGGTGCACTCGGCCTTCATGGCCGAGACCTCGTCGACCGGCCGATCGGCCAGCCCCTCGAGGTAAGCCGGCTCGAGGACGCGGTCGAGGCGGCGTTGCTCCGGCATGTCACTCCATCTGTGCTGGGGTGGCGCTGGTGGCTCCCAGGCTACCTCCGGACGGAGCCGTCAGCAGTGGGCTCGGAGCAGCGCGTACGAGTTGACCGCCCGTCCCCCATTCGGGTGGAACTCGAAGTGGGTGTGGGGCGCCCGGGCGTTGCCGGTGCTGCCGGTGAGGGCGATGACCTCACCCTGGGCGACGCGCCGGTCGGGTCCGACGATCTTGGACAGATGGGCGTAGTAGTAGGTGTGTCCGTCGTCGCCGTGGAGGTAGATGGTCAGGCCGCCCGCCGCCGAGTGGTGGGTCTCGAACGAGCCCGACACGACGGCCACGTTCTCCGTGCCGTAGGGGTTCATGATGTCGGTGCCGGCGTGGCGGCGCCCGCCCGGAGCGGGGCGCCCCCCAGCTGTCGGTGAACGCCATCGGGCCCCGGACGGGGCAGATGAAGTCGGTGACGACCGGGATCGGCCCCGACGGCCGCCTGGGGCCGGAGCCCGCTCCCCCCGGCTGGCCCGGGCGATCAGCCGGGACTCCAGGGCCCGCTCCCGCCGGGCCATGTGGGCCAGCGCCAGCTCCACGTTCTTCTGCTCGGCCGTGAGGTCGTCGGCCGCCCGCTGCTGCGCCTGCCCGCCGGCCGTTGAGCTCGTCGCGGCGCCGGGTCAGCTCGGCGGAGTCGTCGGTGATCGCCTGGATGGCGGCGTAGTCGCGGGCGCTGGCCCCGGAGGCCAGCTTCGCCCCCCGGACCGATTCGACCAGGTCGGCCCCGTGGCGTAAGCCCGCGAAGGCGTCGAGCCCCCGGTCGCCGGTGTAGAGGGCCACGGCCCGGCGGGTGACGGTGGCCCGGAGCGGGCCCATCCTCGTCTCGGCGCTCGCCGATCTTGCGCTCGAGGCGGGCGATGTCGTTGGCCAGCCGGCCAGGGTGGCCACCGCCCGGTCGTAGCGGACGGCGGCGGAATCGGCCCGGCGCTGCAGGTCGCCGCGGGTCGGCCGGTCACTGCGGCCGGCGGCCCCGGCGGGCGACCGGCCAGCGCCAGGCACACAGCGCCGGCGACGATCAAGGTGCGGAGAAGAGCGCGCATGAGAAGGAAAGGCCGACCCCCCGGCGGCTCGGGGCGGACGCTAATGGCGCGCTTCCGGCAACCGAGGCAACTTCCATTGGCGGACGCAGCGCGCGGCGTCAGCTGTTACCAACGCCTCCGGAGCCGGCCCCGCCGCTCCTCCGGGTGGTAGCGGTAGACCACCCGGCCCCGGATGGCGTCCGCGGCCCACGGGGCCGAAGTGACGGCTGTCGGTGCTGGCCGCCTCGTTGTCGCCCCGGACGACCACGCCGCTCGCCCTCGAAGCCGGCGACCCGCTTGACCATCATCCGACCCGGATCGCCGGGGGTCGAGCAACGCGGCGCACGAGATCGCCGACCCGGATCGGCGGCCGCAGCGGCCCGAGCCCCGCACCACGACGACGCGGTCACCGGGGAGGAGGGCCGGGACCATGCTCTCGCCGGTGACCCGCAGGCGCCCGAGGGGCAAGTGGTTCACGCCGATGCGGCCGGGGGTAGCCTCGCCGACGTACTGCCCCCCGGAGGAGGAGCCCAGCATGCCTTTCCTTTCCCGCCTGCTCGCCGCGGCCGACCGCATCAGCCCGCCGGCCCTCGCCCACGCCCACTGCGACCTCCCCTGCGGCGTCTACGACCCGGCCCAGGCCCGGATCGAGGCGGAGTCCGTCAAGGCCATCCAGGAGAAGTACCAGGGTAGTGACGACCCCGTCTTCCGCGAGCGCTGCGTGCAGATCAAGGAAGAGCGGGCCGACCTGGTCAAGCACCACCTGTGGGTGCTGTGGACCGACTACTTCAAGCCGCCCCACCTGGAGAAGTACCCCCAGCTCCACGAGCTGTTCTGGAAGGCCACCAAGGCCGCCGGCGACTCCAAGAGCTCCCTCGACCCCGCCCAGGGCGAGCAGCTGCTCGGCCTGATCGGCGAGATCGACAAGATCTTCTGGGAGACGAAGCAGGGGTAGCGCTACCCGCCGCTCACCGGCGGCAGCACGGCAACCTCGTCATTCGGGCCCACCGACGTGCTCCGGCCGTCGGTGGGCTCGTTTCCGTTCACCCACACCCGGCTGATCGTCGAGCACGGCGCCGAACTCGGGGCCGTAGGCGGCTCACGGCCTTGTCGAGCAGCTCCCCCAGGGTCGCGGCGTCGATGTCGTCGTGACTTCCGGCCGGCGGCCTCCCGGGCCCGGGCGAACAGGACCAGGCGGCTCATGACTCGGGGTTCGGGGGTGTCCCCCGGACAGGGCCGCCAGGCCGTCCTTCACCACGGCCTGGCCTTCGGCGTTGAGGGCCTCGAAGCCGTAGAGCCGTCTCCTGCCTGGCGTAGATCCGGACGGTGATCTCCTGGCCGGGGAACACGGGCCGGGAGAACTTCACCGCCAGGCGGGCCAGGCGCGTCGGGTCACCGCCGGCCACCGAGTCGATCACCGCCCGCCCGCAGAAGGCCATGGTGCACAAGCCGTGGATGATAATCCCGGGCAGGCCCACCGCCCGGGCGGCGGCGTCGTCGAGGTGGATCGGCACCGGGTCCCCCGACGCCTCGGCGTAGCGGAACGTCTGGTCCTCGTCGAAGGCGTAGGTGACCTCGGCCAGGGGCGGGGTGGCCTTCGTGGCCGCCGTCAGCTTGTGGGCGGGCGCCGGCTCCCCGCCGCTCTCACCCTCGAACGGACCCCGGAAGAACAGCGTGACGAACTGCTCGTTGACCGGCGCGCCGGCGTCGTCGACGGTCTCGGTGCGGACGGCGACGGTGGTGCCGACGCCCCGGACGGCGACGTACACCGGCGTCGCCTTCGACCGCAGGACGTCGCCGGGGACGATCGGGCGGTGGAAGCGCATGTCCTGCTCGGCGTGCACGACCTGCTCGAACGCCTCGGGGGGCGTCACCAGACCGGCGGCGGCGGTCATGACGTCCCACACCGGGACGATGGCGAACACCGGCGGCGCCAGTTCGCCGCTGGTGTGGCGGGCGTTGGTGTCGTTGGTGGCGGCGGCGTAGGCGACCGTCCGGGGCGCCTCGACCTTGAACTCCCGTTCCTCGGTGGAGCGACCGAGGGCACTCGGTGATCGAAGGCGCTCAATCGGGCTCCGGCGTGCTCGATGCAGGTGCGGGTGCCCGGCATGGCCTCCAGCCGCTCGGGGTCGATCTCCCGGCTGCAGACCTCGCAGATGCCGTAGGTGCCCTCCTCGACCTTGCGGAGCGCCGGGTCGAGATCGCCGATCTCGGCCTCGAGCTGCTCGAGGAGCGAGAAGTCCTTCTCCCGCTCGAAGGTCTCGGTGCCGAGGTCGCCCTGGTGCTGGTCGTGCGACGAGAGCTCGGAGATGCTGCTCGGTCTCCGACTCGGTGCCGATCCCCTCGCCTCCCGCTCCCGGACGAGCCCCTCGAGGCGCTCCCGCTCGCTCCCGATCAGCTGACGTGCGTGTTCGGCGTCCATGCCGGGAGGGTACCCCAGGGACGGCGGGGCCTCAGTCACGCCGCGGCGTGTCCCGCAACGCCTCCTTCCAGGCCCGGAACCGGGTGTGGACGACGCCGTCGGGGCCCTCCCCCGTGCCGGTGCCGTCGGGGAAGAGCCGGAAGGTGAACTGCCGGCCCGAGGTCGGTGGCGGCCAGCGCCATGTAGCGGGTGTCGCCCTTGTTGGGCGGGCCCGGCCCGCCACAGGAGCCAGCCGCCGATGCGCCGCTTGTAGATGACGACCGGATGGCCGATGTCGGCCCCGAGGGCCCGCAGCTCGGGCGGTGCCTCGACCCACCGGTCGGCCGGGATCGTGCGGTCGCGCTGCGGCAGCTCGGGCAGGTCGTCGGTGTGGTGGTCGACCTCCACCAGCGGGCCGGTCCTCCGGAACAGTCACCGGCGCATCCTGGCAGATTCGGCGGCTTCGCCTGGCCCCCCAGGCGGAATAATCTGCACGGTCATGCCGACCGTGGGAATCGTGATGGGCAGCGCCACCGACCTCGACGTGATGCGGGCCGCCGCCGAAGCGCTCGACGAGTTCGGGATCAGCCGGGAGGTGCGGGTCATCTCCGCCCACCGGGCCCCGGCCGACGCCGCCCGCTACGCCGAGGAGGCCGCCGGGCGGGGCCTGCAGGTCATCATCGCCGGAGCGGGTGGGGCCGCCCATCTCCCGGGCGTGCTGGCCGCCTCGACGTCGCTGCCGGTCATCGGCGTGCCCGTCCCCATCAAGGTGCTGGACGGGCTCGACTCGCTCCTGTCGATCGTGCAGATGCCGGCCGGGATCCCGGTGGCCACCGTGTCGATCGGCGGCGCCCGCAACGCCGGCCTCCTCGCCGTCCGCCTGCTGGCGGCCTCCGACCCGGCGCTGCGGGAGCGGATGGACGCCTTCCGGGCCTCGCTGACGGAGAAGAACCGGGAGGCCGACGCCAAAGCCCAGGCGGAGTTCGGCTAACGGTCTCGGAGGCAGTAAGTTCTCCCGGGCCCGGAGCGCCTCGGGCCTCGGCCCGCACCTCCGTCGCCTCCTCGGGTGGGAGCTCGCCCGGCGACCCGGTCGAGCTCGGCCGCCGCCGACCCGAAGTGGGCCAGGGAACCGAGCGCCCGGGCGAGGCCGAGCCGCTCGGGCACCGCCAGCCCGGGGATGGTGAGGCGCAGCTCGCAGCACCCAGGCCGCCGACCGGAGATCGGTCGGGAGGAACAGGCCCTGGAGGTTGAGGAGCATCCGGGTGAGGATCGCCTTCGACCCGACCGGAGCCAGATAGGCGTCGTCCCAGCCGGCGCCCCCGAGGCCGGTGAAGATCGCCCGGCACCGCCTCGGCGTCGAGGCGCCGTCCACCCCCGAACGGGTCGAGGAAGGCGGTCGGGTCGCGCCCGGTGGCGGACCAGGAAATGGCCCGGCATCCCCACGCCGTCGACCCCCACGCCCAGGCGCCGGCCGACCTCCATCGTGAGCACCGACAAGGTGATCGGGATCCCGACCCGCCGGCGCAGCACCTGGTCGAGGTAGGAGTTGTCGGGATCCTGGTAGTGCTCCGGTGTTGCCCCGGAAGCCGAGCTCGGCGAAGAGGTGCCGGGCCAGGCCGTCGAAGGTGGCGTCCGGGCAGCCGCCGGCCAGCTCGTCGAGGCGGCCGAGCTCCTCGCCGACGTCGAGGTCGGGACGGGCCTGGGCGGCGATCAGCAGCGCCGCCTCGTCGAGCGGGATCTCGTCGTCGGGGAGGGCCACGAGGTCGGCGAAGCGGCCCCGGGCCTTGTCGCTCGGCGGCCGCCACGGCCCGGGCACTACGACCCCTGGGCGTGGGCCAGCGCGTCCTCGAAGCTCGTCTTGGCGGCCAGCAGCTTGCGGTAGGCCATGAGCAGCCGGGGCCGGCTGAAGGCCAGGGCCCCGACGAGGCGGCCGTCACGCCCGAACAGGGCCACGAAGCGGCGCTCGTCGATCGAGCCGTCGACGATCCGGCACCTCGTCGGTCGGGCAGCAGCGGCCGAGGAACTGGATCTTGGCGTCGTACTGGTCGGACCAGAAGTACGGCACCGGGATGAAGTCGACCGCCTCGCCCGGGCCGGCCAGCAGCCGCTTGGCCGCCGCCGCCCCCTGCTCCACGGCGTTGCTCCAGTGCTCGACCCGCATCGTCTCGCCGAAGAGGTTGTTGGGCCAGCGGGCGATGTCGCCGGCGGCCACCACACCCGGAGCGGACGTGGCGCAGGTCGAGTCGCACACCACCCCGTTGTCGAGGAGCAGCCCCGACGACTCCAGCCACCCGGTCTCGGGGACGACGCCGACGCCCACGACGACCACGTCGGCCTCGACGACCGAGCCGTCTCCGAGCCGGACGCCCGACACCCGCCCGTCCCCTCGAACCCGGCCACGGTGACGCCGCAGCGGAGGTCGACACCGTGGTCGAGGTGGAGGGCGGCGCAGGCGGCCCCCATCTCGGCCGGGAAGGCCCGGGCCAGCGGAGCCGGCAGCGCCTCCAGCATGGTCACGTCGACGCCCCGGACCCGGGCCGAGGCGGCCACCTCGGCGCCGATGAATCCGGCGCCGACGACGCACACCCGGCTGGCCGTTTCGAGGTCCGGCCCGGAGAGCGAGGCAGTCGTCGAGCGTCCGCAGCACGTGGATGCCGGCCAGGTCGGGCGTGCTGGGCAGCCGCCGGGGGGTGGCGCCGGTGGCGATGACGAGACCGTCGTAGGCCAGGGGCTCCCCGTCGTCGAGGGTCACGGTCCGGTCGTCGACGTCGAGCGCCGCCGCCCGACGGCCCAGGTGCCAGGTGACTCCGAGGCCGTCGTACTGGCCCTGGTCGCGCAGCATCGTCTTGTCGGGCTCCCAGGCGCCCTGGAGCACCTGCTTGGACAGCGGCGGCCGGTCGTAGGGCAGGGTCGGCTCGGCGCCCGACCGCGATCAGCTCGCCCTCGAAGCCGTCCTGGCGCAGGGTCTCGAGGGCCGACAGGCCGGCCAGCGAGGCCCCGACGACGACCACCCGGCCCGGCGGGGCAGCGGCGGCCAAGGATCAGTCCTCCTGCGATCGAGATGGCCTGCGTTGGGCAGCGCCGCACCGCTTCCTCGAGTTTCGGACGCAGCGCCTCGGGGGGCTTCTCGTCGAGGATGTAGAGGAAGTTGTCGTCCCGTACCTCGAAGATCTCCGGCGCCACGTCCATGCACACCGCATTGCTCTGGCACCGGTCGAAGTCGACTACGACCCGCATGTTCAAAACCTCCGGACTCGCCTCGGGGTGGGGCCCACGCGTACTGCTGCCCTCACGCCCGAGGCGGAGCCGGAGTTCTGCTGTCGGTCGGCTACTCAGCCGAACCCGTTCAGGATGTTCAGGATGTTGACGCCATTGAGCGAGTGGTTGGCCGTGACCAGGCACACGTTCCTGCGGCCGTGCCGCCGGCGATGATGGACGCCGGCCGAGTTCGGCCGTCTCGGCGATGGACTGCAGACCAAGCGTGTCCGCACCGGTCGTGAGCTCGTACATGGTGTTCATCTCCTTCGGTTCATGATGCGTTTCTCAGTTCTGACCGCGCGCGCCGTCTCAGGCGGCGACGGCGGTGCGGCGGGGGCGACCCGGTCGGGGCCGGTCGGCCAGACCGGCCATTCCGTGGGCGGCGTAGCGCTTGCGCCACATACCGACCTGGTTCTGGTTCAGCCCGACCAGCATGGCGATCTGCCGGTTCGGGACGCCGTCGGCGGCCAGGAGCACGATGCGGGCCCGCTGCGCCACCCGGCGCGACACGTGCTCGCCCTGCGCCCTCCGCTCCAGTTCTCGTCTCTCTTCGATCGTGATGCGTAGCGCCGGAACCATTCGCATGGTTGTTCTCCCCAGTCTTTCGGAGTTCCCGAGCACCGGGCTCCCCCAGAACCCCAACTCAACTCACTGCCTCAACCCACGCACGACGAGACGAGTGCCTCGCTCAATGCGTGCTCGTGCTCCTCCAGCCAGCGGAGGCCTTCGGCCTCCTCGTCGATCGCCTCCACGAGGTCGTGGACGGCGTCTTCTTCGGTCTGGCCACCTCAGCTTCGAGGTCAGCCGGAAGACCCGGACCAGCCGCTCCACCCGGAGGATCGCCGGGCAGGGCCGCCACCTCGGCGGGCGACAGGCGGTCGACCTCGTCGTAGGCCGACATGACGTCGGCGCAACGATCGAGGTCGAACCCGCCCGCCACCCCCGGAGCGAAGGTTTTCAGTGCCCCCGCCAGGTCGAGGGCCCTCAGGTCGTACCGGCTGCGGTCGAAGCCCGCCAGCCCGTCGGCCGGGAATCCCGGCCGGGCGCCGTCGAGCACGACCGACGCGGGCCCGAAGCCGCCGTGGATCACGAGGCGGGGAAGGGTGGCCCCACCGGCGTGCAGCAGCTCGGGTACGCGGCTGTACTGGCGCCACAGGTAGGAACAGGCGCTCCGGAGGCGCCGACGCCCGTCGGCGTCGAGGTGCCAGCCGGACCTTCCTGTGAACGCCTCCAGGGCGGCGGGCCCCTTCGGCTCCAGGGTGAAGCGGGTCGCACCACCTTCAGCCCGGAGCCGAGGAGGGAACGAGCGGACGGCGGCGTGATATTCCGCCAGTGCCCGGACGCTCCGCCGCCGATGCTGGGCGAGGGAGGCGTCCACCACGCCGCCCCGCACCCATTCGGTGACCAGAGCCGTGCCCCCGGTCGCCGAGCGGTGCCAGGGCCGGCCGGCCCTGGTTCGAACCAGACGGGGCGCGAGGTACGCCTTGTCCTGCAGATGGGCCAGCAGCATGGCCTCGAAGAGGAGCGACGCCTCGCTGCGCTCTGCCGGCGACACGACCACCCGGAAGTCGCCCGCCTCGGCCGCGATCCGGAACCCGCCGGGCAGCGGCCTGCACGTCCCACCACTGGCCGAGGTCGTATTGGGCCGCGACTCGTCGTACCGCGTCGAGCCCCGGGGGCCCGGGGGTGTCCCCCGGAAGCACAGCTTCTTTGACGTCCACCTCTCGTCCGTCTCCTCCGTCGGTGCAATCCCGAGGAGGTCGGGGCTCACCTTCCGTTCACCGCGGCGCAGGGTGCCGCGGCGACGGATGGTGAGAGAGAACGGGTCGCGACGCTCCGGACTTCATCCGGACCGGCGCGTACAATTCGCTGAAAAAGGGCTCCCCAGCCTCCCATGTACGGGGCGCCGCCAGGCGCATAATGCCCCCAGTCGAACTCCCCAACAACACAAGTTTGATGGGATATCGGTGGGTGGTCAAGCCGGGCATGGCTTTAAATACCATTGTCATACAACGGTTAAATGCGCAGCGTGACGTGTCATGCACGGACAGTGGTCACTGCCGCTCAAGGCGGTATTTCCCTGAGGATTTCACCCACGCTGAGCGGTAAGCTGTCGGTCTGCGTGACCACCCAACGAGCGGCCTTCACGCGATCCGAAGTAAAGTGGTGGCTTACGGAGAGCCTGGGGAGGGCATGCGGTGAATCCGACTGAGATCGCCAGCAAGGAGTTCCCTGTCGTCATGCGCGGGTACCTTCGGGAGGAGGTACAGGCGTTCCTCGCCGGGATCTCGGACCAGATCGCGGCCCGCGACAACCGGATCGCCCAACTCGACGCCGAGGTGGCCCGTCTACGGCAGACGGGCCCCGGGCCGGCCCCGGCAGCCTCGTCGGCGGCCCCGGCCGCCCCGGTCGGCGCTCCACCGCCCGGCGCTGCTGAAGCACTCGGCGAGGAAGCCGCCAACATCCTCGCCTGCGCCGACGCCTCCGCCGAGCGGATCAAGGCCCAGGCCGGGATCGCCACCGAGCGTGTCCGGACCGATCTCCGCACCATCGGGTCGGAGCCTGGCCGACGTCCACCAGCTCCTCGGCGAGCTGATCTCGCTGGTCCAGGGGCTCACCGAAGGCGCCAACCTGCTGGCGGCGACCGCGGCCGAGGTGCCGGGCGCCGACGGCACCACCACGACCGCCAGCGGCGACGTGAGGAGGTCCGCACGGTGCTCGGCGAGGTGCTCGGCCTCGACGCCACGCCGGCCCAGGAGATCACCATCCCCGACGAGCAGACCGTCGAGGGCTCGAACGCCTCCTAGTTGATCCGCTTGGTCGCGGCCCGACCATTCCTTGTCGCGCAGCACGAACTTCTGGATCTTGCCGGTCGAGGTCTTCGGGCAGCTCGGTGAACTCCACCGCGGCCGGGCACTTGAACCCGGCGAGATGCTCGCGGCAGAAGGCGATGATCTCCTCGGCCGTGGCCGACGCGCCCGGCTTCAGCGCCACGAAGGCCTTCGGCCGCTCGCCCCACTTCTCGTCGGGGATGGCGACCACGGCGCACTCGAGCACGGCCGGGTGGCGGGCGACGGCCTGCTCCACCTCGATGGTCGAGATGTTCTCGCCGCCGGAGATGATGATGTCCTTCTTGCGGTCGCGCAGCTCGATGGCGCCGTCGGGGTGCATGACGGCGATGTCGCCGGAGTGGAACCAGCCGCCCCGGAAGGCCTCGGCGGTGGCGTCGGGCTGGTCGTAGTAGCCCTTCATCACGTTGTTGCCCCGCATGACCACCTCGCCCAGGGTGGCGCCGTCGCGGGGAACGTCGGTCATGTCGTCGGTCGACCACCCGGACCGGGTCGGCGATGACGTAGGCCTGGCCCTGGCGGGAGAGGAGCCGGGCCCGCTCGTCGGCGGGGAGTCGAGTCCCAGTCGTCGTGCCAGTCGCAGACGGTGTACGGCCCGTAGGTCTCGGTGAGGCCGTAGACGTGGACCGTGCGGAAGTTCGAGCTCGCCCGAGCTGGCCGAGCAGCGTCGGCGACGGCGGCGCGCCGGCCACGGTGATCGGTGACCGGCTCGCTCGAGGCGGTGGGCGGCCGGGTCGTTGACCACGCCGATGTGGACGGTGGGCGCGCCGTTGAAGTGGGTGACGCCTTCGCGGTCGAGCAGCTCCCAGATGCGGGCGGAGTCGACCCTGCGGAGGCAGACGTGGCGTGCCGGCCACGGCGGTGACCGCCCAGGTGAAGCACCAGCCGTTGCAGTGGAACATCGGCAGCGTCCACAGGTACACGGTGTCGAAGGTCATCGAGGTGGTGATGACCTCGCCGAGGGCGTTGAGGTAGGCGCCGCGGTGGGTGTACATCACGCCCTTCGGCCGCCCGGTGGTGCCCGACGTGTAGTTGATCGAGATCGTCGCCTCTTCGTCGTCGAGCCACGCTTCGGGGAGCGGGTCGGCCGGCGGCCGGGCGCCGGCCGCGTCCAGCTGGTCCTCGTAGGGGTCGCCCGGCAGCGCCGGTGTCGTCGATGCGCACGACGGTGACCCCGGACAGGTCGAGCGGCTCGGTCACCGGCTGCCAGCTCGGCGTCGACGAACAGGAACCGGGCGCCGGAGTGCTCGAGGATGTAGCCGATCTCTTCGGAATTGAGGCGGGTGTTGATGGCCACCAGCACGCCGCCGGCGGCGGGCACGCCGTAGTGGGCCTCGAGCATGGCCGGGGTGTTCGGGCGACAGGAACGCCACCCGGTCGCCCGGCTCGAGCCCGGCGGCCTGCAGCGCCCGGACGAGCCGGTCGACCCGGTCCTCGAACTGCCGGTAGGTGTAGCGGCGGTCGCCGTGCACCACCGCCGTCCGATCAGGGAAGACCGAGGCGCTCCGGCGCGAGGAAGCTGATCGGGGTGAGCTCGGTGCCGTATGGCGCTCATCGGCGGATCGTATCGCGCCGGCCACGATCGTCACCTCCCGGTCGGCCAGGGCCCGGGCCCGCTCCAGTTCGTGGGAGACGAGCAGCACCGTCCTTCCCTCTCCGGCGCTGCTCCGCAGCAGCCCGTCGAGGAGGTCGCGGCCGGCGGCGTCGAGGCCGGCATGGGGTTCGTCGAGCAGCAGGAGCCGGGGACGGCGGGCCAGCGCCACGGCCAGGCCAGTCCGGCGCTGCTGGCCGGCCGAAAGGCGGCCGAAGGCCACGCCGGCCAGCCGGGCGAGGCCGAGCTCCTCCAGGACGGCGTCGGCGTCGGCCGCGCGGCCGCCGCCGGCCCGGACCCAGAAGCGCACGTTCTCCCGCACGGTCAGGTCGTCGTAGGCGCCCGGGGCGTGGCCGACGAGGGCCAGCTCGGCGCGGAGGGTGCGCCGGTCGACTGCGAGGTCGTGACCGAGCACGACGGCGCGTGCCGCCGGCCAGCGGCAGGAGGCCGGCCAGGAGGCGCAGGAGCGTCGTCTTGCCGGCGCCGTTGGGGCCCGGCCACCAGCACCACCTCGCCCTCGGCCACGTCCAAATCGACCCCGGCCAGCGCCGGGTACCGCCCGAGCAGGCAGACGGCGGAACGCAGATGGACGGCGGACGGGCTCAGATTTGTCTCCATTGGCCGTGGTGCATGTCGGGTGGCTGCAACTCAGTGTACGGAGGACGACCCGTATCCTTGGGTGGTGGACCGCCTCCGCTCCGCCCTCAGCGCCCTCGGCGCCCTCCTGACCGCCGCCGGTGTGCTCATCCTCCTGTTCGTCGCCTACCAGTTGTGGGGCACCGGTCTGTACACGTCCCGCCAGCAGGGGAGACTCGAGTCGCAGTTCAAGGCCCAACTGGAGGCCTCGGCGACGACGTCGACGACGGTGAATCCGGCCAACCTGCCTCCCGGGCCGCCGACCGGCGAGTTCGTCGCCCACATCCGGATCCCCAAGCTGGGGATCGACCAGTACGTCGTGCAGGGGGTCGGCCTGGCCGACCTCCGCAAGGGCCCGGGCCATTACCCGGAGACGCCCCTCCCCGGCGAGAAGGGCAACGCCGCCATCGCCGGGCACCGCACGACCTACGGCGCCCCCTTCAACCGTCTCGGTGAGCTCGTCGACGGCGACGAACTCCTCGTGACCAGCCTGAAGGGCAGCTTCACCTACAAGGTGGCCCGGGTCCACGTCGTGAAACCCAGCCAGGTCGAGGTGCTCAACCCGACGTCGACGCCGACGCTGACCCTGACCACCTGCCACCCGAAGTACTCAGCCAAGGAACGGCTCATCGTGGTGGCCGACCTGGCGCCCGGCCAGACGGTCACGGCGGCCACGCCGCCGCCGGCGCCGGCCCCCGGCGAGAAGGAGCAGGCCCTGCCGGGCGACGGCCTGGGCGGCGACGCCGGCCTGGCCAGCGACCGCTCCAAGGTGTCGACCATCGCCTGGGGGGTGTTCACCGCCGCCATCGGGCTCGGCTGGTGGTTGACCATCCGCCGGCGCCGCCACTGGCTCAGCTACGCCGGCGGCGTGCTGCCGTTCTTCGTCTCCCTGTTCTTCTTCTACGCCCACCTGGAGCTGCTGCTGCCGGCCAACTTCTAACGGGGCTCCGCCCCAGCCCGACGAGCCGGTGTTGGTGGCGCGTCCACGTGGGCCGATTTTTGAGGTCGGGCTGGGGCAGATCCCCGAGACGCGGACTCCCGGCCGAGCGCACTGCGTGCGGGGTGTTTAGCCTCGCTGTGTGAACCGCCTGAGGCGGTTGGTTGCCCGTGGTAGGGCAGCGACGACCGGGAGCCCGCCCATGACGGTAGCCCGCAGCGCGGCTGAGGTCCTCGCCGAGCACGTGACGCTCGAGGTGGAGTGCATCGACCGGATGTATCTCAACGTGTACGTCCCCAAGCTCCAGTACGTCGGGGGCGTGGTGAACTTTTTGCGGACGCACCGGGGCAACCTCTTCGCTTCTTCGGCCCTGCTCGAGCCGATCAGCCGGGCCTTCGTCGCGGCGCTGCATGCCTTCGCCGCCGACCAGGGCGTGCCCGTCGTCGACTTCGCCAAAGGCCAGCGGAAGGATGACCTGGCCCAGGAGTACCTGGCCCGCTTCGACGGGACCGACGGGGTGCTGTTCATCGGCCGGGCCCAGGAGAAGGCCCCGGTGTTCCGGACCGAGAAGCGCCGCAACCCTGTCACGGGCAAGACCTACCCGTGGATCGTGCGGTCCACGGCCATGGTCAACCAGTTCTACGTCTACGCCGTCGATGACGACTTCGGGCCGTTCTTCCTCAAGTTCTGCAGCTACTTCCCCTACAACGCCAAGCTGTGCATCAACGGCAACGAGTGGGCCAAACGCCAGGCCACCAAGGCCGGGATCGCCTTCGAGGCGCTCGACAACGGTTTCCAATGGTGCGACGAGCCCAAGCGTCTCCAGCGGATCTGTGATCGTCTCGGCCCCACCCACATCGACCGGCTGCTGCGCAAGTGGCTCGCCATCGTGCCCCACCCCTTCACCGGCGCTGACCGCCGCGCCGGGTACCGCTACGACATCTCCGTCCTCCAGGCCGAGTTCTCCCTCACCCAGACGCTCGACCGTCCCCTCTCCGGCCGGGTGTTCTTCGAGGAGATCATCAGGGAGAACATCGACATCGGCCGGCCCGACCGGATCTCGCTCGTCTTCGACCGCCGCATCACCCGCCGCGGGAGCCGCCCGACTCCCGGCCGGTTCCGCACCCGGGTCTTCACCGACGGTGTGACCCCCTCACTCCACGTCGAGTACAAGGCGTCCCGGATCAAGCAGTACCACAAGGAAGAACGAGCCCTACGGACGGAAACCACCATCAACGACACCCGGGACTTCGGGATCGGGAAACGGCTACACAACCTGCCCGCCCTGCGGGAGGTCGGCTTCTCGGCCAACCGACGCCTCCTCGGCGTCCAACGCATCAGCCACGACCCGATCCTCGGCGACCATGCTTTCCACGATCTCGCTCGACCTCCGCCGGCTCCGTCTTCACGGCCTGATCGAACGGATCCCTCACACCCACCGTTACCAGGTCACCGACCACGGCTGGGCCACCGCCCTGTTCATCACCCGGGCCTACAACCGACTCATCCGTCCCGGTCTCGCCGACATCCTCGACCCCGCCAGCCCCGGCCCCATCCGAGCCGCCTACCGCCAACTCGCCACCACCATCGACACCCACACCAAGCAGTCAGGCCTAGCGGCCTGACCCCAGACACCCAAAACTTGACTCATCCGTCCGGCTCCGCCGGACCAAGGCCTCTAGTGCCTCGGCCGGCACTCCGCCGCGCCTGTTCGCTCAGAAGGACGAGGCGAAGGTGGCCAGGGTCTTGTACTGGCGGTTGGAGCAGTCGGCCTCCAGCAGGTGCGACTGTGATGCCCCGAAGCGCCGGCCGGGCCCGAAGCGGAGCGGGGGGAAGATGCCGGAGGCGAACTCCTGTCCCGACTCGATGGTGGCGACGAACCGGGCTCGGCCCAGGTCGGGGCCGGCGGCCTTCAGGAACTGGTGGAGGGTCTTCGACATGCCCCACACCATCAGGCCGAGATCGTCGGGTTCCTCGCCCCTGTTGAACTTGCGGTAGGCGACCTTGTAGTCGGCATCGAACCGGTCGATGACGTCGAGTTGGGGGAAGGGCGAGAGGAACCGGGCGCCGGCGATGGACGGACACCCGAACTCGGCCACCAGGTTCAGGCCGTTGGAGAGACCGGGGCCCGTCCACAGCGGCGAGTAGGCCTGGCCCTGGGCGGAGTGGGCGAGGTTGAGGAAGGCGACGGGGGTGTGGGCGATCAGCACGGCCTCGGCCCCGGAGGTGCGGAGGTTGTTGACTTCGGCCAGGACCTCCGACTGTGACGGCTGCTTGCTGATCCGGTCGGCCCGGACCACCGACAGCCCTTCCGCCTTGGCCGACTGCACCAGGCTGTTGAACACGTCGTCATAGTTCGGCGTGTTGATGCTGACGACGCCGACCTTGGACTTCCCCGCCCGCTTCGCCACCTGGGCCACCATCGGACCCTGCTGCGGGAAGCTCATCGAGATGCCGAAGTAGTTCTTCAGGCCGGTGAGGGCCGCCTCGCCGCCGCCCAGCGAGATGTAGGGGACGCCGGCCTGGCTGGCGTAGCGGGCACACGACACGATCTGGTCGGTGCCGATCCCGACGAGGAGGAAGGCGTGCTCCTGCTCGACCATCTCCCGGCACACCGCCACCGCCCGGGAGGGGTTGAACTGGTCGTCGCGGAACACGATCCGCACGTTGCGCCCGAAGATGCCGCCCCGCTCGGCGAGGTACTTCCAGTAGACGTCCTTGGCCTTGTCGACGCTGTCCTGGGGGACGGGCGCCGCCCCGGTGATGGGACCGTGGAAGCCGATCACGATCTCCTTGTCGCTGACGCCGTCGCGGTCGTGCGGATCGGCCGGGGCGTTCACCGGAGTCGGTCCCCCGCCGCTGGGGCGGGCCGGGCTACCGGGAGCCGGGGAGGAGCCGGAGGCCGAACCGCCGGAGGCCGAGCCGGCCGCGGCCGAGGCCGCCCGCGCCGCCGGACCGCTCGCCGGCGTGGAGCGATTGTCGACCGTCGCCCCCGCGCCCGAGCGTGAGGAACCGGAGGTGGCCCGGCCCGTGGCCAGGGTCGTCCCGGTGCCGGCGGGGAGCGCTTCGGTCGTTCCCGCCGCCGCGGCGTCAGCGCCGGCCGCGGCGGACGTGACGGTGGTCGGCGACGGGCCGTCGAGCGGGGCGGCGACCGTGACCGGCCCGTCCACGCCGGCCTTCTGGCCGCAGGCGACCGACACCAGCACAGCCACGACCGCGAACAGAGTCCGAGCGCGCGACCCCCCAGAGAGCATGAGCCAGAGTACCGAGCGGCGACCCGCCCGGTCACCCGGAGGGCGGTTGAAGCGCTTCGACGACCGGGCGGTCGTGGTCGTAGGACAGCCGCTTCAGGGCCTGGGAGACGGACAGCCAGCGGATCTCGTCGACTTCGGCGTTGGGCGTGAACTCCCCATCGCCGGCGACGGGCTCCATCGCCCAGTACCGCACGGTCTTGGGCCGTCCCTTGCTGTCGCGGTAGCTGGTCGTCGGCAGCTCGGCGCTGAGCCGGCACCGGAGGCCGGTCTCCTCCTGCACCTCCCGCAGCGCGCACTCGGCGTCGCTCTCGTCCGGGTCGCACTTTCCCTTGGGCAGGGACCAGTCGTCGTAGCGGGGTCGGTGCACGACGAGGACCTCGACCGACCCCTCCTCCTCACGACGCCACACGACCCCCCCGGCCGCCCGGACGGCTTTGTCGGATGGAGACCCGCCTTCCAGGTCCATTCCCTGCAGGCTAGGCCGCACCCATGCCTTCGTCCGACCAAGGGAGTGTGCGAGGCTCGGATCGTGGCCGGCCCCCTTTCGTTCCGCCGAGTCCTGGCGGCGATCACGGTGATCGCCGGGGTGGGAGCGTTGGGCGCCGACGGAGCCGGCGGGGAGACGGCCCGTCCGCCGGTGCGACGGGTGCTCGTGCTTTCGTTGCCGGGTACGACATGGGCGGCGCTGGCCGAGGCGGACACCCCTCACCTGGACGCGCTCCTGGTGGACGCGGCAGTGGGGAGCACGTCCGTGCGGGCGATCGAGAAGACAACGCGACCCGGCGACGGCTACGTCACCGTCGGGGCCGGGACGGCGGCCGCCGCCGTGCGCCGGGTGGAGGGCCTGGCCTTCGACGAGGCGGACGGCATCGTCTCGCGGGCTGGCCCGGAACTGAGGCGGGACGCCCGGGGTCGGCACCGCGGCGCGGAGGTCGGCGCCCTCGGACGGGCTCTGGCCGGAGCCGGCGTCGCCCGGGCGGTGATCGGCAACGCCGACACCGGCGTAGGTGACGATCCAGCGACCCACCACCGGGAGGTGGCCCTGGCGCTGGCCGACGACGCCGGCCGGGTCCCCGGCGGTTCGGTCGACCGCCGCCTGCTCCGCCCGGACGCCGGCTCGCCGTTCGGGCTGCGCCTCGATTCCGACCGGACCGTGGCGGTGTTCCGGCCGGCGTGGAACGTCCCCGGCCGGGCGGTGGTCGTGCTCGAGGCGTCGGACCTCGCCCGGGCGGCGAGGTCCGACCGGCCGGTGCGGCCCTCCCTCGAAGCGGCCGATGAGCTGATCGGGCGGGTGCTGGCCGAGGTGGACCCCGCCGGCGATGCCGTGATCGTCACCGGCCCGTCCGACCCCGGGGATGGTGCCCACCTGACCGTGGCGGCGCTGCGGGCCCCGGGCGTGGCGGCGGGGTTCCTGGATTCGGCCACGACGCGACGGGCCGGGTATGTCACGTTGCCCGACCTCGCGCCCACCGTTCTCGACCTGCTCGGGGTGCCGCGGCCCGACTCCATGGAAGGGCGGCCGTACGAAGTCCATCACCGGTCATGGACGCAGCCGCCGATCGGCCGGTTCGTCGAAGCCGATCGGGAGGCGCGCTTCCGGGATCGGATGCTCGGTCCCACGACGGGGGGCTACGTCGTCATCGAGATCCTGCTGGGGTTGGCGGTGGCCTACGTTCTCGTCCGGCATCCAGGCTGGCGGCGGATTCGGCGGGGGTTCGACTTCGTGGGGCTGTGGCTGCTGGCGGTCGTGCCCCTCACGTTCCTCGGCGCGGTGCTCGACATCACCGACGTCGGGCCGTACCTGGCGCTGGTCATGGGCGGTGGCGCCCTCCTGGCCACCGGCGCCGCTCAGCTCGGCGGGCCGATACGGCCGCTGGCGGCCCTCCTCGGGTTGCTGCTGGCGCTTCACGTCGGCGACATCGTGACCGGGGGCCACCTCCAGATCAGCACCGTGTTCGGCTACTCCCCCACGGTCGGCGGCCGCTTCGCCGGGTTCGGCAACCTGGCGTTCGGGCAGGTGGCGGCGGGCGCCATCCTGCTGGCCGGAATCCTGACCCACCGGTTCGGGCCGCGGCGGGGGCTGCGGGCCGGGGTCGGCGTCCTCGTGGTCACCGGGCTGGCGGTCGGCCTGCCGTTCTGGGGCGCGGACGTCGGCGGTGTCCTGGCCGCCGTCCCGGCCTTCACGCTGGTGGCGCTGGGCTTGGCGGGGCGGACGGTCTCCCGGCGGCGGCTGGCGGTGTTCGGCGCCGGTGGGGTCGTCACCGTCGTCGGCCTCGGCCTCCTCGACCTCCTCCGGCCGGCCGGAAGCCGAACGCATCTGGGCCGTCTCTTCGAGCAGATGGGACACGACGGCATCCGGCCCCTCACCGATGCCATCCAGCGGAAGATCGCCAGCAACCTGTCGCTGATCCCCTCGTCGATCTGGATCCCCCTCGTGCCGGCGGTGCTGGCGTTCTACGCCTGGCTGGCCTACGGCTCGACGTTCCGGCTGGAGGAGATCCGGCGCCGGGCCCCGGCGATGCGACCGGCGTTCGTCGGCCTGCTGGTGGCGGCCGTGCTGGGCATGGCGCTGAACGACTCGGGGATCGCCGTCCCGGCCATGATGCTCGGGGTCCTCAACCCCGTCCTCGTGCCGGCTGGCGCTGCACACCGACCGCTTGTCGTTGGGAGGCACTAGCCCCGGGCGCCACCGGTGAAGCGCCACGTCCCGAGCCGCAGCGCCGGGCAGTGGACGAGCCCGGGGCCGAACTCCGAGTCGGCGAAACGCGCCTCCCGTGAGATCCCCAGCACGTTCCCGGGGGCGAGGGCCTCGAGGAAGCTCTGGGTGAAGCGCAGGTTCTTCACGCCGCCCCGGACCTTGCCGTCCTCGATGAGGAACGTGCCGTTGCGGGTCAGGCCCGTCACCACCTGGGTCTTCGGGTCGAGGATCCGGCAGTAGTTGAAGGTGGTGACGAGCAGGCCCCGGCGTGGTGGACCCGATCAGGTCGGCGGTGTCGGCGCCGAAGGACACGTCGGCCGGGCCGAGGAACAGGTTCGATGGGATGGCACCGTAGGCGTCGCTCTCGGCCGACGGCGTGCCCGGTGCTCTCGGTGCCCATCTTGCCGGGCGGTGCGGCGGTCGTGGGCCAGGGCGGTGGCCACGCCGGCCCGGACGAGGTCGAGGCGGCGCTTGGGGGTGCCGTCGGCGTCGAAGGGCACGCCGAGGGCGTCGGGGGCGGTGGCGTCGTCCCAGATGGAGACGGCGGGGTCGAACTGGGCGTCGCCCGGCCGGATCCCGGACTGGCCCTCGATGACCTGCTTGGCGTTGAAGCCGTAGAAGGCCAGGAAGATCAGGATCGTGGCCACGCACTCCGGTTCGAGGACGACCTCGTACTCCCCGGGCTCGATGTCGGCCGCCGCCTGGGACCGCAGCGCCCGGTCGGCCGCCGCCGCCCCGACGCCGCCGGCGTCGAGGTCGGCCAGCCGGGCGGCGGTGGCGTGGCCCGACCCGGCCGAGTCGTCGGTCTGGTGGATCCCGTCGATGGTGGCCCGGGTGCTGCGCCCCTCGGCCCGCTGACCGGCCGAGTTGGCGAAGGCCGTGGTGCCGCCGTCGGTGTCGCAGTAGCCGGCCGCCCGCAGGCCCGGGCCGGCGTCGACGAAGGCCCGGACCCGGCGGGCCCGCTCGTCGGGTGTGGCCTTCTCGGTGGCGGCGTCGTAGTGGTCGACGTCGGCCACCGGAGCCGGTGGGGCCAGGCCGGGCCAGTCGGGGTCGACGGGCCGGAGGGCGGCGGCGGCCAGGGCGCCATCGACCAGCGCCGGCCAGGCCGTCGGCGTCGACCCGGGTGGTCGAGGCGGCCGCCACACCGCCCGTCGGGCAAAGCCACCTTGAGGTGGACCGACACGCTGGCCTCGCCGACGTTCTGGTGGATGAAGGAGTTGGCGAACCGGGTCAGCGCCGGCCTCCCCTGCGAGGCGGTGACCTGCGCCTCGGCCCGGTCGCCGACGAGGTCGAGGACCTGCGAGCAGAGCTCCTGGGCGCCGCTCATCCCTTGACCCCCACGCGCACGCCGCGGAAGCGGGCGGGGGCGGCGGAGTGGCCGGTGTGGGCCGTCTGCATGGGCTGGCCCTTGCCGCAGTTGGGCACGCCCCAGTGGATCCACTCCGACCCGCCGGCCAGCATGTCGAGCGAGGCCCAGAACTGGGGGGTGATCCCGGTGTAGGTCGGATTCTTGAGCATCCGGCCGAGACGTCCCATTCCTGATCTCCCAGGCGATCTCGCAGCCGAACTGGAAGTTGAGCCGCTTGTCGTCGATCGACCAGGACCGGTTGGTGGCCATGAGAATCCCCTCGTCGGTGGCGGCGATGATCTCGTCGAGTGACGACTCGCCGGGCACGAGGCCGACGTTGGTCATCCGGACCATGGGGAGCCGGTTGTAGCCGTCACCCCGGACCATGCCGCCGGGAGGCAGGCTGGCGACGGCGGCCGAGTCGCGCCCGGAGAGGACACCGACCCAGCGGCCCTCCTTCACGATGTCGACCCGCTGGGCGGGAGTGCCCTCGTCGTCGTAGCCGAACGTGCCGAGCGCCCCGGGGAGGGTGGCGTCGGCGGTGATGTTCATCAGCGGCGAGCCGTAGGCCAGGCTGCCGAGGCGGCCCAGGTCGAGGAACGACGTGCCGGCGAAGGCCGCCTCCCAGCCGAGGATCCGGTCGAGCTCGATGGCGTGGCCGACCGACTCGTGGATCTGGAGCGCCAGCTGGCTCGATTCGAGGACGAGGTCGGTGGTCGCCTCGGGGCACTCCGGCGCGGACAGGAGGGCGACGGCCTCGCTGGCCACCCGCTCGGCGTTGCCGGGCAGGTCGAAGCGGCGGATGACCTCGTACCCGCCCGACTCGAACTGGCCAAAGGCCTGGGGGTACGACCGCCGCTGGGTCTCGGCCTCCCCCACGGCGGTGGCGTCCATGCCGCCACCGCACTCGACGAGATGCTGGCTGATGCGGTGGCCCTGGCTGGAGACGAACCACTTCCGGGTGTCCCAGGCGGTGACGAAGGCCCGGGCCAGGGCCACGCCCTCGACCGCCTGCATCGTCGTGGTGACGTCGACGAGGAGGTCGGCCTTCTCGGCCAGCGACACGGCGAAGGGGTCCTCGACGTGCGGCGTCTCGTAGCTGTCTTCCCGGACGGGTACGTCGGCCAGGGCCAGCGGCGGCCCGGGCACGGTGGCCGACGCCCGGGCGATGGCGGCGGCGGCTTCGCCGGCCTGACGGGCCTCCCCGGCCTCGGCGGTGGCGAAGAAGCCCCACGACGACCCGATCAGGGCCCGGACGCCGACCCCGGCGGACTCGGACTGGTCCAGCGATTCGATCGTTTCGTTGAGGGCCTCGAGGCTCTGGCGGCGGGCAACGACGACGCGGGCGTCGGCGTACTCGGCGCCGGCGGCCAGCGCTCCTTCGACGGCGGCGATGGCGGGATCGAACATCGGCGGCGGCTCCTACTTGAGGTCGGCGATCACGACGCGGGCGAGGCTGGCGGCGTCGGCCAGGTTGGCCCGGCCCGTCCGCAGCGTCTGACGGGTCTGCTCCAGGACGGGTTGGTTGGCGGGGTAGTCGGCGGGCGTGAGCGCCAGCAGCCCGGCGGGCAGCGGGCCGACGGCGGAGGTCACAGTGTCCAGCCGGGCCCGCAGGGACTCGAGATCGGCGCTGGCCTGGGTGGTGTCCTTTCCCTTGATCTGGTCGATGGTCGCCGCCAGGCGGTCGGCCAGTCGGGTGAGCCGGTCGGCGGCGTTGAGCTCGATGTCGGCCACCACGACACCTCGCGCCTTGGGGACGGTGAGGGCGTAGACGCGGTAGTCGGTGACGATCTTCTGGGCGTCGGCCCGGAGCGTGGCCTCGTTGGTCGCCCCCAGGATCTTGGCGTTGAGGCTGGTGAGGCCGCTGATCTGGACCTGCAGCTGGGCGGTCAGGTCGGCTCGTTGGGTCTCGTCGAGGCGGGCCAGGGAGTTGGCCGCGCTGGAGAGGTGCTCCAGGGCCAGCAACCGGCGGGTGATGGCGGCGGCCGCCCGCTTCTTGGCCGCCTCGAGCAGGACCTGCTGAGTATCACCCTCGCCGATGGCCATGTCGGAGTCGAGCCGGTCGAGCTCGGTGTCGAGCCGGTGGAGGACGTCGTCGACCTCGGCCAGCTCGGCCTCGGTGACGGGCCCGGTCGGCGGGTCGGCCGTGCTCAGCGCGGTGGCGCCGGTCGACACGGTCGTCAACGCGGCCTTCGACTGACCCTCCGACCGGTCGCGACAGGCGGCCAGACCGACGGCCAGGGTCGTGACCAGGACGATCACGCCGAACAGGCCCCGGGGTCCCGGTGGTGTCCTCCTCAAGATCACTGGTGCGTCCACTTCGGAGGACGCTTCTCGGCGAAGGCGGTCAGGCCTTCGGTGGCGTCGTCGGTGTGGGTGGCGACGGTCAGCATGGCGTGGAGATAGTCAAGGGCCTCCTCCCCCGCCATGTCGACGACCCGGTAGAAGGCGTTGCGGCCCCAGCGGGTCACCACGGCCGACTTGGCCGCCAGGGTGGCGGCCAGCTCGGCGACGGTGGCGTCGAGGTCCTCCGGCGGGACGAGGCGGGACACGAACCCCATCCTCTCCCCTTCCGGAGCCTTCACCTTCCGGCCGGTGAGCATCAGGTCGAGGGCCAGCTTCGGGGGCATGGAGCGGATGAGCGGGATCGTGATCTGGTACGGCCACAGGCCGATGTCGGTCTCCGGGGCGCCGAACGTCGAATCGTCGGAGGCGACGACGAAGTCGCAGGAGAGGGCCAGCCCGAAGCCGCCGGCCAGGCAGTAGCCCCGCACCCGGGCGATGGTCGGCTTGCCGAGGTGCCACAGCGCCCTGAACAGGGCCGCGGGCCCGCCCCGGGCCTCGTGCATGCGGGCCGGCCCGGCGTTGCTGCCGATCCCGCCGAGGTCGGCGCCGGCGCAGAAGGCCCGCTCGCCGGCGCCGGTCAGGACCAGGACGCGGACGGCGTCGTCGGCCTTGGCCGTCTCGAACGCCTCGGCCAGCTCCCGCATGACCTGGAACGACAGGGCGTTGTGGCGCTCGGGACGGTCGATGGTGACCCGGGCCACCGCCCCGTCGACCTCGTAGCGGACCTGTTCCACAGGGGTCCTCCTCCTCCGGCAATGAGAGCGTCATTATGGGGCGATGTCGTTCCTCTTCGTGACCCTGGCCGTGGCACTCGGCGTCGCCCTCGTGAGCGGCGGCAGCCTGCGGAACCTCGCCGCCACGGAGGTACGGCACCCGGTCATCGTGGCCGAGGCCGTGGGGATCCAGCTCGCCCTCGAGGTGCTACACCCGACCAGGGGCACCGCCGGGCACCTCGCCTCCGCCCTCCTCGTCGTGTCGTACGTGTTCCTCCTGGTGTTCTGCGCTCTCAACCTGCGGCTCCGGGGTCTGGCGGTGGTGGCCGTGGGGATCGCCCTCAACGGCGCCGTCATCACCCTCAACGGGGGGATGCCCATCCGGGCGCCGGAGGCGGCGGTGCAGGCCACGACCAAGCACCACGCCGAGCGGCCCTCGGACCGGCTCACGTTCCTGGGCGACATCATCCTCGTGCCGGCCGTGCGCCAGACGCTGTCCTTCGGTGACCTGATCATGCTGGTGGGCCTGGTCGACGTGCTGTTCCACTGCAGCCGGAACCCGGCGACCCGCCGGAGGGTGTCGACGGCGCAGCCCGGGTCGGCAGCGGAGGTGCGCGCCGCGTAGGACCGCCCGGCCATAGGTTTGGGCCCCATGACGGTCGCCTCGATGGTGTCGTTCCGGCTCGGCGGGCCCGACGGCGTCTCGGTCCAGGCGGCCACCTGGGGCCGGGCGCTGGAGCGGTTGGGGTACCGGCTGCGGCGGGTGGCCGGGGAGCTGGCCGACGGGGCCCGGCCGGGCGACGTCGTCGTCCCCGGCCTGGCCGTGGCCGCCGAAGCGGCGCCGGGCCCGGCCGGTCAGCGGCCTGCCGCCCCGGAGGGCCCGGGGGCCACGGAGCTGCGGAGGGCCCTGGCCGGCTCGACCGTGGTGGTGGTGGAGAACATGCTGTCGCTGCCCCTCCATCTGGAGGCGGCCCGGGTCCTCACCGCCGTGCTGGCCGATCTCCCGGCTGAGATCCGCATCCTGCTCCACCACCACGACTTCGCCTGGCAGCGACCGGAGACGGCGGGGATCACCGAGCTGCCGCCCCGGCTCCCCCGGGCCGTCCACGTGACGATCAACGACTTCTCCCGCCGGGAGCTGGCCGAGCGGGGCATCGAGGCGGTCACCGTCCGGAACGCCTTCGACCTCGACGCTCCGCCCGGCCTCCGGGAGGAGACGAGGAAGGCCCTCGGCGTCGGCCCGGACGACGTCCTGGTGCTGCAGCCGACCCGGGCCATCGCCCGCAAGAACATCCCCGCCGCCCTCCGCCTGGCCGAGGGACTGGCCGCCCGCCTCGACCGCCCGGTGCGCTACTGGCTACCGGGCCCCGCCGAGGACGGGTACGCGGCCACACTGGCCGAGGTGCTGGCGACGGCCACCGTGCCCGTACTCCGCACCCACCCGTCGGCGCTTGACGCCGGGACGGCCAGGGGCGGGGCAGGGGCCCCGCCCTCTGGAGGAGCCCGGGGTTGGGGCCCCGGGCGGGGCGGCGAAGCCGCCAGAGGCAACGCCGTAGCGGGCGCTAGCCCGCTAGGCATGGAGGACGCCTACGCGGCCTGCGACCTGGTGGTCTTCCCGTCGACCGGTGGAGAAGGCTTCGGGCAGCCCGTGATCGAGTCGGTGTGGGCCGACCGGCCGCTGGCCGTGCTGAGCTACCCCGCCCTGGAGGAGATCCTGGCGCTGGGGTTCTCGTTCCTGCCCGCCGACGACCCCGACGCCGTGGCGGGGGCGCTCCGCCATCCGGACGCGCCGACCAAGGCCCGCAACCGCGAGCTGGCGTTCGCCCACTTCTCGATGGCCGCCCTAGAGCGGTCGCTCGAAGCGCTCCTCCGAGCGCGTTGAAAGACGAGCGCGACAACGGTCCCGAGTTGCCGTAAAACTCGGGACGCAGTCGCTAATACCTCGGAATTCCTCCCCCAGCAGAGTTGTTCCGCAACCGATGCGAGACCGGCCTGTTACGCCAGGAACGTCGGACCCTTGCGGCTCCGCTGACGCCGGCGAGCAACCAGCGAGCAAAGCGAAGCGCGACGGGCCGGAGCCGGGCGTGCGGGCTCAGGCGGGCGATGAAAACCGGGCTTCCGGATCCATCTGCCGTTGTTCATGTACCTCAGATTCTGCGGGCGTTCACCCGACTCCTGCGCTGGAGGGCATATCGGACGCCCGCGTCACATGACAAGTCTGTGACGACGGCCGGGGGAGATGGCCCGATCGGGGGAAAGAACCCTCTGTTACCCTCAATTCGCCATGCGTCTCCCAGGTCCTCGTCGGCGACACCAGCTTCTCGACGTGGCGCGCGAGCTGTTCGCCGCCGGAGGGTTCCACGCCACCTCGATGGACGACGTCGCCGAAGCCGCCGGCGTCACAAAACCGGTCCTCTACCAGCACTTTCCCTCCAAGCGGGCCCTGTACAAGGAGCTCCTGGAGGACGTGGGGCGGAGGCTCATGGCCGACATCACGGCCGCCGCCGCGCCGGCCGACAGCGGCCGGGAGCGGGTCCAGAACGGCATGGCCGCCTACTTCGGGTTCGTGACCGACAACCAGCCGGCCTTCCGGCTGCTGTTCGGGGCCTCCGTCCGCAACGACGCCGAGTTCGCCGAGGTGGCCGAGACGGTCCTCGAGCACATGGCCGACGCCGTGACGCGAGATGATCGACGTCGACCTCCCCGCCGAGCAGCGGGCCGTGCTGGCCCACGCCGTGATCGGCATGGCCGAGGCGGTGGGCCGCCGCGCCCTGCGGAACGGGAACGCCGAGCACGATCCGGAGCTCCTCGCCCACTGGACGGCGGAGCTCGTCTGGTACGGCCTGCGGGGTATCCGCACCGGGCCCGAGGTGGCCACGCCCGGCGGGAGAATCGAACACTAAACATCGCCTGCGGAGTTTCCGTCCGGCCCGGTCAGGAGCGCTGGCGGGCGCGCTCGAGCAGGCGGGTGATCAGGGGTCGCAGCGGCTCGGGCAGGTCCTCTTCGCTGATGACGACCGGTCCGCCCGGAAGGTCGAGGTGATACTCGAAGCGGTCGGGTTGCTGCGGTGGTGGGTGTGACGGTGTTTCCTGCTGCACGGCGGTGATCGCCTCGGCTTCCGTCTCGCTCAGTTCACCGGGCAGGAACGTCGTGCGGAGGACGACGCCGGCGAAGCCGCCGTGGCGCTCGAAGGTGATCGGGGCGTCGGGAGGCAGCGCAGCCACGCAGTCGAACCTCAGACCTCGACGCCGACCTGTTTCCAACCGGCTTTCACCGCCGTCACCTCGTCGCCGTCGGCTCCGAAGCGGCGGGTGGCGCTGCGCACGGTGGACCGGGCGAAGGCGACGAAGTGGCTGCCGGGGCGCAGCTTCGAATCGTGCAACGTGTCGTACCAGATCTGTCCGGCCCGTTCCCAGGCATGGCCCCCGAGAGCGGTGGCCACCAGGTAGAAGGCGCGGTTGGGAATCCCCGAGTTGATGTGCACACCGCCGTTGTCGACGGTGGTCTCCACGAAGTCGTCCATGTGGGCGGGCTGAGGGTCCTTGCCGAGGACCGGGTCGTCGTAGGCCGTTCCCGGGGCTTTCATCGACCGGAGGGCCACGCCGTGGACCGAGGGCCGCAGCAGCCCGGCGCCGATCAGCCAGTCCGCCTTCTCGGCCGTTTTGTCGGTCAGGTGCTGCTTGACCAGCGCGCCGAACACGTCGGAGATCGACTCGTTGAGGGCCCCGGCCTCGCCCCGGTATTCCAGCTTCAGCTCGGCGCCGGTGACGCCATGGGTCAGCTCGTGTCCGATGACCTCCACCGCGATGGTGAACCGGTTGAAGATCGTGCCGTCGCCGTCGCCGAACACCATGCGCTGCCCGTCCCAGAAGGCATTGTCGTAGTCGCGCTCGAAGTGGACGACGCCCTCCAGGGGCAGGCCCCGGCCGTCGACGGAGTTGCGGTCGTAGACCCGGGCGAAGAGGTTCCAGGTGGCGCCGAGGCCGTCGTAGGCCTCGTCGGCGGCGGGGTCACCGGAGGCCTTGCCGCCTTCCTGCCGGAGGATGGGCCCGTCGAGGCGCCTGGAGTTCTCGGCATCTCGGATGGTGCGGTCGGGATGGTCACCAGGGGCGACGACCGCCTCGAGCGCATCGGTCATCGGCGAGGCCAGGCCGAGGTTCTGCAACCGGGCGGTGCGCACCGTCTGGTCGATGGCCAGCGTGCGGCGGGCCGCGTCCCGCTGGGCGTCGTCCCCCCGCCGGGCGATCTCCTCCAGGACTGCCGGCGGGACGAAACAGCAGCCTGGGCCCTGGATCATGAGGGGACCTTAGACCCGCGGTCCCTTTCGGGGCATTGAAGGAGTTGGGGCCGTAAAGGGCGAATTCTCCCAATTGCGGACTACTGCCGCGCCCCGCGCCCGCCCGCCGCCAGGGAGAAGACCGAATATGAGGACCCGGATCACAGGAATCGTCTGTGTCGTGGTCGTCGCACTGCTGGCGACCGCCTGCGGTGGGGAAGATGCGGCGACGCACTTCAAGTTGCCGCAGAAGAACAGCCAGCCCGCCGGCATCACCGCCGGGCCCGACGGCAACGTGTGGTCCACCCAGTTCTCGGGCGGCCGGATCACCCGCGTCAGCGCCGCCGGAAAGATCGTCGAGTACCCGATCCCGACCGACCGGTCCGGGCCCTTCGACATCACCGCCGGGCCCGACGGCAACCTGTGGTTCACCGAGTTCTCGGCCGGCAAGATCGGCCGGATCACGCCGGCCGGCGAGATCAAGGAGTGGCCGCTGCCGACGCCCAGGAGCGGGCCGTACGGCATCACCGTCGGGCCCGACGGCAACATCTGGTTCGCCCTCCAGAAGACCAACAAGATCGGCCGGATGACCCTCGACGGCGGCTTCAAGGAGTTCACGATCCCCTTCCAGGGACCCGAGGAACCGAACCCCTGGGGCGTGGCCGCCGGCAAGGACGGCAACATCTGGTTCACCATGCAGGGGACGGCCAGGATCGGCCGGATGACCCCCACCGGTGAGATCACCGAGTACCCCCTGGCGGAGAAGTCCGGTCCCGCCGACATCACCCTCGGGCCCGACGGCAACATCTGGTTCAGCGAGATCTACGCTGGGAAGATCGGCCGGATCACGCCCGACGGTGTCATCACCGAGTTCAAGGTGGGCAGCAAGAAAAACTCCCCCAAGGGCATCACGGCCGGGCCCGACGGCAACATCTGGTACACCGACCTCGGCACCAACCGGGTCGGCCGCATCACGATGTCGGGCGAAGTGAAGGACTGGCCCGTCGGCGGCGGTTACCGGCAGGTGCAGGGCATCGCCGCCGGGCCCGACGGCAACATCTGGTTCACCGAGACCCACGCCAACACGGTCTCCCGCCACACCCTCCCGAACCCCGCGGCCGAAGGGAAGCGGTAGCCCGGGCGAGATCCCGAACCGGCGCAAAGGGTCCGTGACGGCCATTCACCTACGCGCTTTTGCGGAATTATTCCGACAAAGCGCACAGGTGAGTGACCAACCCCGGACGAGGTCCGGGCCGTAGGCGGCGAAGGCCACCCGCGGTCCTCACCGAACCGTTGCGTCACCGTTGCCTCAGAAGATCTGTCAAGGCCGTGACAGATGGAGCCAACGGGGACGCCTAGCGTCTCGACCGAGCACCTCGTCGAGGGGAGGGACATGCGCGACTCGGTGGGCGTGGTCGCCATCCTCTTCACCGACCTGGTCGGTTCGACCGAGGTGCTCGACCGTCTCGGCGACGACGCCGCCGAGGAGTTGCGCCGGACCCACTTCTCGCTCCTTCGTGGAGCGGTCGCCGACGCCGAAGGGACCGAGGTCAAGAGCCTGGGCGACGGGTTGATGGTGACCTTGGCCAGTCCCGTCCAGGCGCTCTCCTGCGCCGTGGCGATGCAGCGGGCGATCGCGGAGCACAACCGAGCGGAGCCCGGCCAGGCGTTGCAGGTGCGGGTGGGCATCCACGCCGGCGATCCCGTCCGCCACGAGGACGACGTCCACGGCACCGCCGTGGTCGTGGCCAAACGGCTCTGCGACCAGGCCGAAGGCGGTCAGATCCTGGCCAGCGACCTCGTCGTCGGTCTGGTCGGCAAGCGCGGCGGTTTCCGGTTCCGGTCGGCAGGGCGCCTCAAACTCAAGGGGTTGTCGGAGCCGACGCCGGCGGTCACCGTCGAATGGCGCGAGAGCGCTTCGTCCGAGTCCGCTTTGCACCCGCCGTCCCGGCTGAGACTCCCGCAGGCCGCGCCCTCGGCGCCGGCGCGGGCAATGGTCGGCCGACAGCGGGAACTTAGCCAGGTCCGGGAGGCGCTGGACGAGGCAGGCGACGGGCGGGGTCAGCTGGTGTTCGTCGTCGGTCAGATGGGAATCGGCAAAACCCGCCTGGTGGAGGAAGCCCTCGCCCTGGCCCGCAGCCAGGACTTCATCGTGCTGGTCGGGCGCACACCGGCCGCCGGCAGCGGACTGGCCTACGCCCCGCTCCTGTCGGCCTTCGGTGCCCCGCTCCGGTCGCTCGACCCCACCGAGCGGAACGAGCTGGTGGGCGACCTTCCCCATCTCGGCCGCCTCTGGCCAGAGTTCGGCCTCCCTCCCCCGGCACCGGTCCAGGACCCCGACCTCGAACGGGCCCTCCTTTTTGAAGCGGTGGCCCGGCTCCTCGAGCGGCTCAGCTCAGAAGCACCGGTCCTCCTCTTCGTCGACGACCTCCACTGGGCGGACAGCCCGTCGCTGACCCTGCTCGGTTATCTCGTCCCGACCGTGGCCGCCTCCCGCATCGCCCTGGTGGGCACCTACCGCCCGGAAGGCATGCTCGAGAACAAGGGGCTGCGGCAGTTCGTCACCAACGCCCGCCGGTCGGGGACCGTTTCCGAGTGCACCCTCCGGGGCCTCGACGCCGACGGCGTGGCCGAACTGGCCGCCGGGCTGCTCGGCGACTCTGCGCCTCCTTCGGTGCTCGAGCTGTCGGCCCGGGCAGCGGGAACCCCCCTCTTCGTGGAAGCACTGATCCGGGGACTCCTCGACGCCGGCGCCCTCGTCCGCTCCGACGCCGGCTGGGTTCTAGCCGGCGACCGTCCCACGACGTTGCCCCGGACCGTCCACGACCTGATCATCGACCGGCTCGATCTTCTCGAGCCTGACGAGCGGTCAACCGTCGAACTGATCGCCCACGGGGCCCAGGGCCTCCCGCACGACTTGCTGGAACGGGCCGGGAGCCTCGACTCCGACGGCCTACTGACCATGATTCGCCGCCTGGTGGAAGCCGGCCTCGTCGTCCAGGACTACGAAGGGCCGGATGTCACCTACCGGTTAGCCCACCCCCTCATCCAGGAGGTGGCCGCCGCCGAACTGCCAGCGGTGGCCGGCCGTCGCCTCCACGCCCGACTGGCCCAAACCGTCGAGCAACTCCGGCCGAAGGATCTCGACCGCCTGGCCTACCACTACTGGCGAGCCGGCAATGAAGTCGACCGTGACCGGGCCCTCGACGTCCTCATGGAGGCCGGCGACCGTGCCGCCAGTCTCGCGGCCCACGACGAGGCAGCCCGTCATTTCGGCGCCGCGCTCCCTCTCATCCGCGATGGGCAGCGCCCGGAAGTCCTGGCTCAGGTGCTGGAACGGCTCGGCGAGTCGTGGGAGCCCCTCGGCGAAACCGCGGCGGCCATGCAGGTGTGGGAGGAAGCCGTCGGCGAACTCGAGCGCCGCGGGGACCGGCATGGCGTGGCCCGTCTCCACCGTCGGCTGGCCTTCGCTGCCCAGGCCACGGGCGACATGACCAGGGTGCGCCGGCACTTGGCCGCCGGCATCGACGCCCTTCAGGGGCTGCCGGTGTCGGACGAGCTGTTCCAACTGCACGCGGCTCGGTACTTGGTCGACCCGCCGCTGGAGCGACCCGGAACAAGCCAGGCGGGACGCAACCGAATTGATGCAACTGGCGGAACAGGTCGGTTCGACGCGGGCCCGGATGGAAGGTCTGATCAGCGGGGTGCTGGTGGCCTTCATCGTTGGTGAGAAGGCCATGGACCTGTCCGTCGCCAGGGCAAACGGGGAGGAGGGCGCTCCGGATCGCCGAGGAGGCCGGCGAATGGCTGCTGGTGCGGCGCGCCCATCGGGACTTGTCCTGGCTCGCTCTCTATGACTGCGACCACGCCAGGATCCGAGTCCATGCCCAGGCTCAGATCGACCTCGACCGGCGCCTCGGCGACATCGCCCAGATGCCCGCCGCGCTCCTCCAGGTGAGTTATGCCGCGCTCCTCGCCGGCGACTTCGAGGAGAGCTTGCGGGTGGCCGAGGAAGCGGTGGCCCACGCCCGCCGGTACGACCGGCCACGAACGCTGGCGCATGTGTCTCGGCCCGATGGCGGTCGTCCGAAGCTACCGCGGCGAACTCGATGCCGCAGGGGAGCTTCTCGCCGAGGCTGCTCACGTGTTTCCCCAGCTGTGGAATGATCCCCGCGGCCGGTACGTGGTCGGCTGGCCCCACGCCGTGTTCGCCCTGGAACGCGGCGATCTGTCCGGAGTACACCAGGCCGCCGCCGGGATAGGAATGCCGGTGGCACGGATTCTTGTCGGTACCGCCCACGTCCTCGCCGGCGACATCGACCGCGCGGTGGCGACCCATGCTCTCCTCGCTGCCGGGGAGCCGTCCGGATCCTGCGGTGCGGCAATGGCCGACCGGCTCCAAGGCCTGATCGAGCAGGCGCGGGGCGAGGGGGATGCGGCCCGCCGGCACCTCGAGGAGTCCGCCGCCGTTCTCGACGGGCTGGACCTTCCGTTCGAAGCCGCCATCTCGCGTCTCCACGCCGGGACTGTGGACAGTGTCCGTCAGGCCCTTGCCACCTTCGAGGCCTTGGGGGCGGCCCGTTACGCCGACAAAGCCCGTCGAGCGCTCCGCAGCCTCGGGGTCCGCCTCCCGTCGCCCCGGACGGGTCGGCGCGCCGACCAGCCGCTCAGCCGACGGGAGATGGAGGTCGCCACCCTCGTCGCCGAAGGCCTCACCAACGCCGAGATCGCCGAGCGGCTCGTGGTGTCCGTCCGGACCGTCGAGAGCCACCTCGACCACGTGTACGCCCGGCTCGGGATCTCCTCCCGAACGGCGCTGGCCCGCTGGGTGACGGCCGGCCAGGCCGCTTCCGCTCCGTAGCGCTGCGACGGAAAGTTCCGTAGTTCCCCGGATGACCGGTCGGCCGTCTCTCCGCACACTGGGGACGAGAGCCGAGCCTGAGGAGGACGACTGTGGACACCGGCACCCTTCCCGACACCGTTCCCGTCGCCGTTGAGGTTCCCGCCGGGTACTGGCGGCGGGAGGCCACGCACGCCCCACGACCGCTCTCGCCCTTTTTCCGGGGTGCGCTCGACGTCGTCACCCAGACCTTCGGTTATGGGTTCTCCCAGCTCGGAGCGCTCGCCGACACCCTCGAGTACCGGGAAATCGGAGGCTGGGTCTACACCCGAATGGTCCCACCCGGCGGCGTCGAGGATCAGCCGCCCTCGACGGAGCTGCTTCAGGCCAGGGCCGAGCTGGCCCTCGCGACCATCCGGTCAGGGCAGGTTTTCGATTACATCGACCAGTGGCCGCACAGGCGGTCGGAATACCTCGACGGCGTCAAGCAACTACGCGACGTCGATCTCGAGGCGCTCGACGATCAGGGACTGGCCGAGCACTTCGGCGCCGTCATGGAGTTCTCGATCGGGGCTTTCAACTTCCACTTCCTGTTCCACTGCATCGGTGCCCTGGTGCTGGCCGACCTCGCCTTCACGTGCCGCGACCTCCTCGGTTGGGACGACGCCAGCACGCTGGCGCTGCTGGCCGGCCTCTCGACAGCCTCCAGCGAGCCCGCCCGCGTAGTGGCCGGCCTGACGGCGATAGCCGCCGAGCGACCCGCCGTCCGCCGCTTCGTCGAAAGCGGCGATGCCGACGCGTCCCGGTTGTGGGAGATCGACCCGGACTTCGCCTCCCGCTTCGACGCCTATCAGGAGCAGTTCGGCTTCCGGTCGATCCGCTACGAGGTGGCCGATCCCTCGATACGGGAGACGCCCTCGCTCACGCTCCGTCTCATCGCCGACCAGCTGCGGTCCGGCTATGACCCCGTCGCCAGGGCAGCTGAGGTCGGCCGCCGGCGGGAGGAGCGCCGGGCCGAGGCCCGCGCTCAACTCGCAGACCGATCCGACGCTGATCGGGCCCGCTTCGAACGGGCGCTCGAGCGGGCCCATCGGTGGTACCCCGCCCGGGAGGACTACGCCCCGATGACCTTCAGCGAGCAACTGGCCCTCATCCGGCGGGTGGCCCTCGACCTGGGCCGCCGGCTGGCGGAAAGCTCGCTCATCGACGACCCGGACGACGTCTTCTTCCTCGAGGGCGAGGAAGCCTGGGGCGTCCTGGCAGCCCGAGCTACTGCAAACGCCCCGGACTACCGCGACCTCGTCCGGCGCCGCCGGGCCGAGCGGGCGTGGGTCGAGGCCCATCCCGGTCCGGACTCATACGGCGAACCCCGTCCGCTGCCCGGTCTCGACCAGCTTCCCGCGGAAGCGCGGTTCGTCACCGACGCACTGACCTGGCTCTTCGAGCGGGCCGGACACTACGTCAGGAGCGCCTCCCCCCAGCAGGCCGGGCGCCGACTGACCGGGATCCCCGCCTCAGCAGGTACCTACACCGGGCCCGTCCGTGTGCTGATGAGCGAGGCCGACTTCAAGAAGTTGCAACCCGGTGACGTGCTCGTGTGCCCGATCACGTCCCCGGCCTGGTCGGTGCTCTTCCCCAACGTGGGTGCGCTGGTGACCGACGCCGGAAGTGTGCTTTCCCATTCGGCGATCATCTCCCGGGAGTTCCTGATTCCCGCCGTCGTGGCCACAGCCAATGCGACCTCACTCCTCCGGGACGGACAGTTGGTGGCGGTCGATGGCGCGAGCGGCTCCGTCGAGGTGGTCGCATGACCCCAGCTTCGACGGCCGCACCTGTGCTCCAACCGGAGCAACTGGCCTTCCTCTACGAGGCCCGGGCAACGAGCGTCTTGCTGGCGGCGTGTCTCGACCTGGGAGTGCTCACCCGACTGGACCAGGGACCGGTCGACGCCGCGACTCTCGCCCGGGACTGCGGGATCCGGGAGGAGACGGCGCCGGCCCTGCTGAGTGCGTTGACGAGCCTCGGCCTGGCGGAGCCGGACCAGCGCGGTGGCTTTATCGGCGTCACGACGGACCTCAGGTGGTTCCTCGAGCTCCTGGGGCGATGGGACTCCTTCGCCGACGGGCTGCAGAGCCGTCCGGATATTCCGGCCGACGCGCCGCCGGGCGCCGACGAGGCCTTCTTCCGGACCGTCGGTCCGCTCGCCGCCCTATGTCGTCCGGCCATTGGTCAGGCGACCGAGCGGTTGGTCGGAGGCGGTTCCAGAGTCCTCGACCTCGGAGCCGGCGCCGCCCCCTGGAGCCTGGCGCTCGCCGCCGCCGACCCTGAGATCGTGGTCACGGCCGTCGACCTGCCGGCGGTGCTTCCGGTCACCCGCCAGGCGGTGGCGGCCGCGGGCCGGGAAGGCCAGTTCCACTTTCTCGAGGAGGACATCTTCAGCGTCATCCTGGATGACGACGCCTTCGACCTCGTGATCGTCGGGAACCTCTGCCATCTGCTCGATGAGTCCACCAACCGCCGGCTCCTCGGTCGGGCCGCCAGTTGGCTCGCCCCCGGAGGAACGGTGGCGATCATCGATTTCCTGCCCAACGAGCGTCGCGATGGGCCGCGCAGCATCGCGCTCTACGGCGCAGAGCTCGTGCGGCGGGTACCGACCGGGCAGGTGTACCCCTTCAGCTCCTACGCCGGCTGGCTACGGGAGAACGGCTTCGAAAGAATCGACCGCACCGAACTCACGCCCCACCCGCCCGTGACCCTCGTGCGGGCCCGGCTCCCCTGATGGAGCCGGACGAGCTCCTCGCCGCCGCTCGAGAGGCGTTCACCGTGACGGTCGAGCGGTACGCCAACTTGGTGGAGAGCGTACGTGACACGTCGATCGCGATCCCGGCCTCCGAGTGGACAGTGCGCGATGCGGCCGTCCACCTGGCCGGCAGTAATCATCGCATGGCCGCCTTGGCCGGGGGCGAGGCCTCCACCGTCCCGACGGTTGACAAGCAGTTCCTCGACGCTCGCGCCCGGAAGCTCATTGCCGAGAACCCCGAGACCGACGGAAAGAAGCTGGCCGACCAGATCCGGGAAGGTCGAGAGCGCGTCATGGCGGCCACCGCCGACCTCCCCGGGGATGGGCCGATCTCCTATCACGCCGGCCTTCGGCTGAATCTGGCGGAACTCGTGTCCGTGTACCTCGGCGAGTACCTCCTGCACGGCTACGACATCGCCCTCGCCGCAAGGACACCCTGGCCGATCGATCCCGGCCACGCCGCCCCGGCCGTGGGCGGCTACCGGGCCTGCTACTCCGCCATCTTCAACCCGGCCAACGCCACAGGGCTCAAGGCGACCTACCACCTCGACACCGCCGGAACCAACCCGTTCTTCGTGCGGATCGCCGACCGCACCTACGAGCAGCCGTCGGCACCGGAGTCCGTCGATTGCATCATTTCAACCGACCCGGTGACCGCACTCCTCGTCATGTCGGGACGCCTTACCCAATGGGCTGCCATTGCATTGGGACGACTGACCTTCTCGGGCGATCGGCCCGAGATCGGCCCGAGATTCACCGACCTCTTCGTATTCCCATAACGCTTAGGTCCTTCCCGACGCTGGCGCATCGTCGAACCCGTCGGCGGCGGCCCGCAGCAGGGCGGCCGCCGACATGTGACGACCGACGGCTTCCTGCTCGGCGAACTCGGCGCCAAGCGCCGCCGCCAGGCGTTGCCGGGCGGCCTGGACCAGTGTCCCCACCACCGGCAGGGGTTCAGGGTTCTCGCCCAGAGCCTCGGCTACGGCCACGGCTCCGCCCAGGAGCCGGGCGGCCAGGCCGTGGCGGCCGTCGGTCTCGTGGAACAGGGCGGCCACCGTCAGGGCCTCGGCCACCCAGTGCCGCCCGCCCTGGCGGCGGACGAGATGCAGCATCTCGACGACCTCCGCCCGGGCCGGCGCGCCGGCCACGGCGGCGGCCTGGGCGGCCCGCGAGGTGGCGGTCCACGTCGCGGTCGGCGCCCGCTCCTTCGCCGACCTGGCCCTCGAGCCGACGCCGGCGATTCCCGGCATGGCCGACCTCTCGCACGAGATTGAACGTCGCATGGCCGACGTAAGCGAGAGCGACCCCGGCAAGATCGCGGCACTCACCCAGGATGCCATGGAGGACTTCGTCGATGCCTGGGTCGACCGGCCCGCCGACAGCACGATCGACTGGGCCGGCTGTCCGGTGACGGCGGCCACGCTGGCCGGCGTGCTCCTCGGCGAGGTCGTGATGCACGGCTACGACGTCGCCTACGCGCTGGGCCGGCCGTGGCCCATCGACCCCGGCCACGCCGGGTTGATCCTGACGGCCTACGCCCCACTCTTCCCGCTCATCGTCGACACCGAGCGGGCCCGCGGCCACTGCGCCGGCTACGCGCTCGACTTCGGCGGCGGGCCGGCCCTCACCATCCGGTTCACCGACGGCATCATCGGGCTCGAGCCGCCGGGGGCCGCGCCGGTCGACGTCACGATCTGCTCCGACCCGGTCACCTTCCTCATGGTGGCCGATGGTCGGTTGAGCCAGTACGAGGCGATCGCCATGGGGGGGGATGAGCGCCACTGGCGACCGACCCGACCTGGCCGCCGGGTTCAAGAGCCTCTTCATCAACCCGTAGCCGGCGCCGGGCGCCGGCCGGCTCCACAACGACGAACTCCAGGCTCTGCCCGCCGCGCTCACTGACCGCGGGCGCAACAGCGGAGGACAAACCATGCGGGCGATCAAGACGATGGCCGTGGCCGTTGTCGTCCTAGTGCTGGTGCTGGACGCGCCACCGGGGCGGGCCGCAGTCCCGCCGGCGGCGCAGAGCTGGGTTCGCCACTTCCGAACGACGGGACTGGACGAGGCGGAGGGTGCCGCCGTCGATTCCGACGGCGCGAGCTATGCCGTCGGGGAGACGTTCGGAACGCTGCCCGGCCAGACCCCGGGCGGCACACTCGACGCCTTCATCCGGAAGTACGACGCCTCCGGGGCCGAGTTGTGGACCCGTCAGTTCGGCGGAGGTGGATCCGATGTCGCCTCCGGCGTGACCGTCGACGACACCGGACAGGTGTACGTCGTCGGCACTACGTCCTCACCGCTGGCCCAGGAACCCCGCAGCTTCGACGCCTTCGTCACCAGTTTCGCCGCCGATGGGCAACAGCTCTGGCTGCGTCAGTTCGGCAGCCGCGCCGACGACTTCGGGGTCGCGGTCGCCACCGACCCGTCGGGCAACATCTTCGTCGCCGGGAGCGCCGACCAGATGCTGTCGGACCAGGCAGCCGTTGGAGGGCGGACCGCCTTTCTCCGCCAGTTCGACCAGGCGGGCGACACGCAGTCGACGGACCAGTTCGGCAGCGGCGCCATCGACGAGGCCTGGGACGTCGCCGTCGCCTCAAACGGAGCTGCCTACCTCGTCGGGACGACGGAACGCGTCCTAGCCGGACAGCGCTCCGCCGGCCGCATCGACGCTTTCGTCCGGCGCTACGACCGGAGCGGAACCGAGGCCTGGACCCACCAGTACGGAACTCCGGAAGACGACTACGCCCTGGCAGCCGCCGTGACTCCCGATAACGGAATCGTCATCGCCGGCAGCACGAGAGGCACCCTCGGCGAACGTTCCTCCGGCAACCTTGACGCCCACGCCTTCTGGCTCGAAGCTCCGAGCAACCAGTGACCAGACCACGCCGCCTCGTCGAAGACGCCGTCCTGTCGTTCTGGGAGAAGGTCGAACGGGCAGCGGGTGATGGGTGCTGGGCCTGGAAGGGAAGGACCGACCTCAGGAGCGGCTTCGTCACCTCTGCCGCAACCCGCGGTGCGTCCGGCCCGATCACCTCGCACCCTTTGCGAACCTCTCCCGGCCGTCCCAGAGCCCCTGAATCAGCAGGACTCAACAGCGTCTGGCGCTGGTGATGACCTTGCGGAGGGCGCTCAGGTCGACGTCGCGGTGCTCCGGCGGGATCCACTGCCAGGTGCCGGGGCCGCCCCGGTAGGTGTAGCCGAGGAACGTTTTCAGGTAGTGGTGGAACGGGCAGAGCCGGGCGAGGTCTTCGAGTTTCGTGACCCGGGTGCGGCCAAAGGTGTTGCGGTGATCGATCTGGAGGTTCCGCCGGCGGTTGCAGCCGGGCACGATGCACGTCTCATCCCGGACCTCGAGGGCCGAGCGGACGTGCGCCGGAGGGGAATAGCCGGCGTGGGCGACGGTGATGACGTCGACGCCCTTGGTCAGTAGCACCTTCAAGATCGCATCGTCTGCCATCTGCCGGGCCAACGTCACCGGGATCGGGCCGATGCCGGGGATCTCGCACTTCTCTCCCGTCACTGTATGGCCCCGCATGAGGGCGTCGTAGTCGACGAGGACGTGGACCATGGTGTCGGGCCCGGCCGCTGGGCTGCTCTCGGGTCGAATGAGGTCGATCAGCGCGTCCACGCTGTGTGCTTCCCGGCTCTCGAACCATTCGCCCCCGATGGCTTCAGCCACGATCTCGTTGGTCCTGGCATCGAGGACCGCCATCAAGCGGGCCAACTCGTCCGGAGTCATGTCGGCGCTGAAATGCCCGGCTCCCTTGCGGACCCAGGCCCGGGTGCGGCGCTTCCTGTGCACCCGCCGGTACCGATCGTCCTCATCGATCAGCGCCGCCGCCTCGACCCGCTGGCACTCCTCCCGCAGCTCCTTCAACGACAGCTTCCCGGCTGCCTCGACCAGCTGCTCCTCGGCTTCGGGCACCTCGTTCGCCACCTCGGCGATCTCCCGGGCCTGAATATCGGACAACCGCCCCTCACGAAACGCCACCGCCAAAGCCGGAAGACCCTCGAGCAACCCCGCCATTTCCAGACTGGCAATAGCCGGCCCGACGGCCGTCCCCGTCTTCGACGCCATCCACGCCGCCAACGACGAGAACCCGTCGCGGCGCCACACGGCCTTGTTCTCCAACGTGGCGGCCACCACAAGACGCAGCGCGGCAAAGAGCCGCTCAGCCTCGGCGCACTCCTCCACGACCCGAACGGCGTCGGGCACCTCGAGCTCGCCGACGTCGACCCGGCCCACCATCGACCGGACCAACGGCAACAACTCGCCCAGCGGACTGTCGACCCCAGCGTCGAACATGCCCCAATCCTAATGACAGGGTGTGACCATTAACGCGGCCGCAGCCGCGGCTGCGAGCCCTACGGGAACACGAACAGGTCGGCGAACCTCGGGCCGATCTCGGGACGATCGCCCGTGAAGGTCAGCTTTCCGAGGGCGATGGCCTGCCACTGGGTCAGCCGCTTCGAGATGACGAGCAGTTCGGTCACCGCGTCGAGCGGTCAAGCGCCGCGGGCGAGGACCGCCTTCGTCACGGCGGGATCGATCGACGACACGGGCGACTCCCGCCCCACCCACGGATCGCCGCCGAACTCCAACCTGAAGATCTTCTCGGCCGTCCGGGTGGCCACGGCCTGGGTGGTCAGCGTCGGGTTGGGGCCGCCGAGGGCGTTGGCCAGCACGGAGTTGTCGGCGATGTAGAGCCCTCTCACGGCCCGGGCGGCGCCGTTCGGGTCGCAGACCGAGTCGGCCGCGTCGATACCCATCCGCATGGTGGAGTGGGGGTGGAAGATGAAGGGCGGAAAGTTCACGCGGTGCACCGTGTGGGCTCCGGCGGCCCGCAGCAGGTCCACGCTCTTGCGGGCGAGGAACTCGCGGTTGGCCACCGTGCGGGCGGAACGGTGGCGGTGGTCGAAGAACACCTTCGGCACCGCACCGTGCTCATCGGCGGGAAGCCCCCGGGACAGCGTCACACGGTTGTTCGTCTCGACGTCGTCGTCGGTGAGGATGAGCATGGCCACCACGTGGTTGAACCGGGCCATGACGTCGCCCAACCGGTTGCCGATCAGCCGGCCGGACGTGTCGGCGCCGGAGCGGTCGGGCCGGCCGTTGTCGTAGAAGCCGACGATCCCGCCGTCGGAGAACGTCAGGCCCAGCGCCAGCAGCGCCGGGGGGAAGTTGAGGTTCATGATGAAGCCCCGGCCCGGGAAGTCGGCCCGGACCACCGAGCCCGGGCCCTTGAACGGAGCCGCCTCCTCGTCGAATTCGCCGATCAGGACGTCGGGGAAGTGATCGGTGAACCCGCGCCCCACCCAGTCGTTCGGGTTGGGCAGGCCGGAGTTCAGCCACAGCCGGGGCGATTCGGTGCATCCGCCGGCCATGACGACGACCGTGGTGTCCTCGGTCACATGCTCGCCGGTCGTACCGATCCGCCACGTGACCCGGCGGGCGACCTGCTCCCCGCCGCGCTCGTCGGTGCCGATGGCGGTGACGAAAGCGTCGGTGATCAGTGTCACGTCGCGACCACCCGGCTGCCATCCGGCGGCGGTGAGGGCCATCGGGACGTAGCTGTTGTCGGTGGAGCGCTTCGCCTTCAGATTGGCCGGGGACTGGCGGGGCTCGTAGCAGCCGTAGTAGCAGGAGCCGCAGGCGGTGCAGCCGGTGGCCTGGGGCCAGAGGAGGCTTCCGGCATCGGTGGTGCGTCCGGCGGTGCCACCCGGTTGGAGGATGGCGTTCTCCTGCGGGCGGAACGAGTCGCGGGTGATGTCCTTGGTGGTGTTGACCGGCAGGCCGAGCCGTTCGGCGCCTCGGATGAACAACCCATCTTTGGTGCCCAGGGCGGCGGTCTGGACGGGCAGGGTGTGTTCGACCCACTGGTAGTACGGGACGAGCTCCGCATAGGTGAACGGGAACAGGTGGCCGACGTCGTAGGCGCCGGCGTCGGCTCCGGCGTAGCCGGTGAAGACGCCGGGCATCGCCCGGGGTGAGTTGGCGAGGTAATGCTGGGTCGTGCCGCCCACGCCCGAGAGCTGGAACACCAACCCGTTGTGAGGGATCTCCCGCGCCCAGGGCGCCTTCGCCCGGTCGGCGGGACCCCAGCGGAAACGGCCGATCGCCTCGATCTCGAAGTGACTCCATTCCTTCTCGGGCTCGGCGTGGCGGGGGCCGGCCTCGAGCAGCAGCACGTCGAGGCCGCGGGCGGCGAGTTCCTTGGCCACCACCGGCCCCCCGCCGCCGGCGCCGATGACGATGACGTCGCGCATCAGCCCGTCACCTCTCGGCGGCCCTGGTAGTAGCCGAGGAAGTCGTCCCAGCCCTCCACCGGCGCCGTGCGGCCTTCGAGAAAGCCGGTGTGGTCCCACCCCAACGGTCGGCGGGTCACCGTCTTGGTGGCGGGGTCGAAGACGTCGACCTCGGAGAAGGCGTAGAAGGCCACCAGCGCCGGCAGGACGCCGAAGAGGAACTGCAGTGCCCCGAGGCTGTTGGTCGGGTCGCGGTCGGCCACCTGACGGGTGTCTTGTTCGAGGATCCGCCACACGGCGGCCTTGTCGGCCAGCGACAGACAGGCGAAGGGCGACGCGAAGGGTCCACCGGTCGCCGCCGGGTTCACCGTCACGGCCACGGTGTTGAGCACGCTGGCCAGCGAACCCGAGAGCGGCACGGTGGAGCGCTCGAGGGGCAGCGCCGTATACGGCTGGGCGACGAGCCCGTCAAGGGCCACGACGAGGTGATGGCCCACATTGGCGGCGACGGCGCCGGGCCCGTCGTTCCATTCTCCCTGCGCCTTCGAGTAGGCGTCGTCGCCGGGCCAAATCATCGCCCCCAGCCCGTTGTAGGTGTCAACGACGACGTCGCCGTCTTCGGCGTAGGCCGCCGACCACCAACCCCGGCTGCCCAAGACCGCCGGCAGCGCCGATACCGCCGCGCTGGCGGCCGCCAGCCCTCCGCAGTAAGACAGGAATTCACGTCGTGACAGCACGCGGCGAGCCTAGGTCGCGGTCCGAACGCCCGTTGTTCTCATTGCCGACGTCCGTTGTGTGAGCAACGTCACACACTTCGTGCGTCTGGAGGTTGCGAACGGGGCTCAGGACTTGGGATCGAGCTGAATGAGGTAGAAGTCGTTGAAGGTCGTGTGCTCGGGGAACTCGTTGCCGTCGTGCCAGCCCGACATCGTGAGCTTGCCAGTCCTTCCGGCGTAAGCGCCGGTGCCCTTCTCGGGCACGATGTTGCCTTCCTTCGTGTGGATCCCGATCAGGACCGGACGCACCATTGTCGGGCCCCTTTCATTCGGCTTCCTGTCATATGGTGGACCGCGCCTTCGACCCTTGAGCGTCGGGACGCGCACATCGCCTGTGTCACGGCGGCGAAACGCGCGCGACCTCTTCTGTCTCCGAAGGCCGCCTGACCTACCCGTCAGCGCTCGACAGGGTGGATGGAGAGGTAGAAGTAGAGGTTGGACGGGACGTCGACGGACGCCTGGCCGGTTTCCTGGGCGGCTCGCAGCGCGGCCATCGAGGTGACGCACCGGGGCGGGCCGGCGGGGCAGTGGCCGTCATGGTCGGGCCAGATCGAGCGGTCGTAGACCGCCACTCCGCGGATGTTCCACCAGCCCGGCGCCGCCATGGTCTCCGGGACCAGGTGGCTGTGCTGGGGCATGGCCACCGGGTCGGGCGGCTGGCGGCCGGGGTCGTCGAACACCTGGGCGAAGCGCAGGGTCGAGGGATGCATGAGGCAGGTGCCTGGCTGCCCCTGGCGCTCGGTGATGGGCGGACCCGGTTCGGTGCAGTGGGTGTCGACGTCGCTGGCCGGGCCGTTGGCCATGCCCAGGGCCGTCGGCGGGCCGTCCGAGCCGGTGGAGGCGCCGCCGAACCAGGGCACAAGACCGAAGAAGTCCCGGACGCCCGGGAAGGCCCCGGCCTTCAGGTTTTCGGGCAGGATCGATCCGGTGCCGGTGTCACCGAAGAAGCACGGCGGTACCTGGTATTCCGCTGGGTCCTCGGACTGGGGATGGCCGTCGCCGCGGCCGAACGGCGGATCGAGATCCGACGACGGCGTTGTCGGGCAGTAGTACGTCTGGAGGTATTCGAGGGCCACGACCGTGCCTTCGGCGTACCCCTCGACCATGTTGCGGAGCGGGCGGTGGACGGGCGCCGGCCCCGCCTCCTGAACACCGGCCCGGGCGACCTCCAGGCGCGAGGTCGGGGGCCCGACGGCCCCGACCGTGACGACCAGGGCGGGCGCGACGAGCAACAGCCCGATCCGACCTGTTCTGCCAACAGCCTTCACCACTCCGGCGTGTGACATGTGAGTCCCCCCTCGTCTTACGGTGCGTCGATCACGTTCGCTCGTTCCCGATCGAGCCGGGCCCCGACACGACGGCGGTTCCGCCGGCCGGCGGGCGTCTCGACGGCGGCGGGTTCGGGTGATGGTTGGTCAGCCGGTCGTCCCGCCTCCGTCGTGGGATCGCAGTGGACCGGCGCTTCACCATCGTTTGTCTGGCGTCGTCTCGTGGGCTCGTTGGTCACGAGACGCAACGTACGACGGGGGACTCCTCACCGGCATCCGGCGAAAGCACCAATCCTGAATGGGACGGATCAGCCCGCCCGATGGGGCAAATGCCCCATCGGCTGAGAGCGGTCAGACGATTCCGTGACGGTGAGCGAAGGATGTCGCCGCCGCCCGGGAGTTGACGCCGATCTTCGTGAAGATATTGCTCATGTGCCGCCCGACCGTCTTGGCGCTGAGGTAGAGGTCCTCGGCGATCTGCTTGTTCGTCTTGCCCGCCGCCACTAGCCGCAGGACCTCGGCCTCCCGTTCGGTCAGCCCCCCCGGCAGCGGGCGGCCGCCTCCGCTGGCCTCCGTCGGCTCTTCCGGCTCCCCCGACCCCTCCAGCAGCCCCAGGCACTGCTCCACCCGCCAGGCGGCGCCGCAGGCGCCGAACACGTCGGCCGCCTCGGCCAGGGCTTCCTTTCCCCGGGGAGACTGCGCCGAGACGAGGCAGCGGCCCTGCACGGCCAGGGCCCGTCCGAGCAGGCCGCGGCAGCCGAGAGTGCGGAAGGCTTCGGCGGCCGAGCCGGCCCGCTCGGCGCCCCGGCGGTCGTCACCCGCCGCGTGGGCCGACCAGGCGGCTCCGAGGTCGGCCATGGCCCGGTAGAGGGCCAGCTCCTCCGCCGCAACCGCGATCGCGTCGAGCCGGGCGGCTGTTTCCCGCACCGTCCCGGTGTCGCCGTCCTCGGCTCCGAGCTCCGCCAGGTCGAGCAGGAGCGGAGCAGCCACGGCCCAGCAGCCCTCCTCCAGCAGGTGCCCCAGAGCGGCCTGGCTGGCGGAGAGCGGGACTGGCTCGCCCCGGCGCCGGGCGAGGACTGTCTCCAGGTGCGCTTGCATCTCCAGGTTCATGTAGAAGTTGCGCTCGCCGAAGGCCGCACGGCCGAGGTCGACATGCCGCCCGGCGGTGTCGAGGTCGCCGGCCTCAAGCGCCGACAGGGCCCCATACCAGACAATCAAGCCCAGCCGGCGTCCGACGTTTGAGATGGCAGTCAGTGTCACCGGAGAGGGGCGAGTCACGAGCGATCCGGCCGGCATCGACTGCGTTTTCTCCGCGTGCACTTTCGCGCCCGGAGTCCGGGCTGTTTCGTTGCTCGCAACGCCCGGAATCGGCTATCAGTTGCACGGGTGGAGCGGAGACTGTGCCGGTACTGCCACGAGGGTCGAGGTGGCGCTGGACGGCGATAAGAAGCTGATTCCGCCGCGTTCACCCGCATCCCGGGCACGTTTCTCTTGACGATGGTGGTCGATGGTCAAGGTTCCGTGGCCAGCCAGCCAGCAGGCATCGCCTGTCCAGGATCCTGCGTCGCGGCGTTCGGATCCGGCATGCCCGTCGACCTCACGGCTCTCGCGCGCTCCGGCTACGTGCTGTCGTTCTGGCGCGACGACTGCGCCGCGGCCGACATACCGACAAACCGCGTGCTCATGGATTCCGACAAACGCTGCCGGGTGACGTTCACCGCCCGTGCGCCGTTTCCCGTGGCGGAGTTTGTTCAAGGTTCCACCCTTCGCGTCGGCAGCGTCGTCACCTTCGATGCGCGCGGCAGCTACGTGTTCGATCCGGTCACGCTCGCGCGCGACTTCGCCGGTATCACGCAGATCAACTGGGACTTCGAACGCGACGGGTCGATCGACGCGAGCGGCGGCGATCGACGACAGCGGTGGCGCAACACGCATTTCAGAGCGCCGGTGTCCACGAGGTGCCGACTGATTGTCGAAGGCGGCCCCTTCTTCGAAACAGATGACGCGGTCTCGACCTTTACCGTACAGGAAGGACCAGTCTGCCGCTGCATGCTCTCACGGTCGACAAGAGCGGCAACGGGGCGGGCGTCCTCGCATCCACTCCGCCGGGCCTTTTCCGGTGCCTGGCTTCCTGCACGAGCGTCGGGCCTGTGCTGCTCGAGGAAGGCACAGTCGTCACGTTGACGGCCAGCGCAAATCCAGGATCGGTCTTTGCGGGCTGGAGCGGTGCCGGCTGCACGGGAAGCGACCGGCAATTCAGGTGACGATGGCGACGGGCCGGACCTGTACGGTGACGTTCATGCGCACCCAGTTCACGCTGACGTGTGGTTGCGAACGGACCGGCCGGGTCGGTCGGACGAGTCTTCGCCGTCCAGCCGGCCTCGAACATGATCGATTGCCGCGTGGGTTCCGGACCCGTCTGTTCGCAGACGTTCGCTCCGGACACGGTGGTCACCGTCCGGCCGGACGACCGAGGATCCAGTCGATCGCGTCGCGAATGTCTCGGGCTGCAACACCGTGGGCGCGCTGTTCGCGTGCACGGTGCTCATGACCAGCGATTGTACGATCGTCGTGACATTCAGATGACGATCTCGCGTCTATCGTCTGGCTCGAAGAGTCTCTGAAGCGCGGCCGAGCGCGTGGGGCGGTCCCCACGCGGCGTGCCGGGGGTGCCCGCCTTCGCTGGTCGCAGAGAATCCGGGGCGCGACTACGGCGAAGTCTCGCTGCAGCCTGCAGAAGTTACTGGCGCGCGCCGAGGCGGCGGGTAACGCAGACCAAGTAATGCTGACAGCGCGCCCTCCGAATAACCCGTCGGCTCACTCCAGCACTCACCTCTCTCGAATCACACGTCCAATTCCCAACAGCCTTCCGATTAGGGGGGGTCGGCTTGGTTGGGATTTGGGAGTGGTTGGGATTTGGCGGCTTGGATCTTGGCATTTGCCTAAACCCGGTTTCTGAGCATCAGCTCCCGCGGATGCGGCTCGAGATAGGTCTGGCCGGCAGATAGGCGACCTCATGCGGCGCACGTGGTGGCGCATCAGCGTGAGCGGCACGACCAGCGGCACGAGGCCGCGGCGGTACTCGTCGATCGACGCCATCAGCTCCGCTTCGACGCCGGCATCGAGCAGCTTCTTGAGATGCCCGGCCATGTGCATCAGCACGTTGGTGTGCCGCGCGGCGTCGCGATCCGCGACATCGTCGACATGAACCGCGACTCGTACGCGTCGCGAGCTCGGCCCGCGGCATGGTCGCCGCGCCGGCGCGACCAGCCGGCCCAGCTCGCTGGTAGGCGGTCGTCGAGTGCGAGAGCAGCGACATCTTGTGCGCGGTGTGGAACCGCACCAGACCGGCCGACCGACCAGCGGCCGGCGAACAGGTCCTTGCAGCCGGCGGTAAGCGAACACCCGCTCGATGAAGTTCTCGCGCAGCCGCGGATCCGATGAGCCGGCCCTCTTCCTCGACCGGCAGGTTCGGGAACCGCGCCAGCAACGCCGCGGCGAACAGGCCGCGGCCGGTTCGCTCCGGCATGCCCGTCCGCCGTAGACCTTGACCCGCTCCATGCCGCAGCTCGGCGAGTCCTTCTTGAGGACGTAGCCGCACAGGTCTTCGCGGCCAGCTCCGCGGCGCGCCGCTTCGACCAGCCGTTCATCGCGTCGGTGTGATCGATCGCCGCTTCGGGTCGTGATCATGCGCAGCGCGCCGTCGTCGCGCGACCAGCCGCAGGGTCTCGCGCGGCGTGCCCATGCCCGACCTCGACCTCCGGGCACACCCGGACCCACTCGACGAGCGGCGCCGAGCATGTCGGTCAGGAAGCGATCGCGCTTGTGGCCGCCGTCGAACCGCACCTCGTCGCCGAGCAGGCAGGCCGAGATGCCGATCCGCGGCCGGTCGTCGGTGCGATCGGGGGTCAGCCGGGGTCTGACCCCGGGTTGGGGGGGCCATGGGTCAGACGGGGGTCTGACCCCGGTCGCCCAGGACCGCCGTGACCATGATCTCGACCAGCCCGTCCGGGGCGACCAGCGCTTCACCCGGTGGCGCGGGCCGGGAACTCCGCGCCGAAGAACGCGCGGTATTCGTCGTTCATCGTGCCGCGCCCCCGCATCGGTCAGGTAGACGAGCCCTTCGACGACGTCGGCCGGAGCGCGCCGGCATCCGCGAGGGTGCGGCCGTTCTTCGCCAGCGTCTCGGGCGTTTGCGCCGCCACGTCCCCCGCCGTCGCCGGCGATTACCGAGCATCCCCGACACGTACAGATGCCGGCCCGACGGATGGCCGGACTGATCGGGTTTGCCAGGCGGCGGCTCGCCAATCGCCTGCCGCGGGCCAGACGCGGCGACGAACGTCATCTCGACCACGCTTCCGGGCCGGCCAGCCCCGACTGCACCGTGGCACGGACCGGCGGGGCGTCGGACAGAATTCCCGGTAGTCCTCGTTCATCGCCGCGAAGTCGGATGCACTCGGGAGATAGATGCGGGCGCTGACCACGTCGCGGACGTCATGCCGGCCGCCTCGAGGAGCTGACTGGCGTTGTCCATGACGGCGGGTCTGAGCGCGCACGTCGCCCGGACGAAGGTGTTGTCGGCACCGCGCGCGACACGAGTCCGGAGATGAACAGCGTGCTGCCACTCCGAATCGCATAGCTGTACGGATTGGGCGATGGCTTCCAGTCCTGCGGAAGGACGATCACTCGCTCGGCGCCGCGCGGCACCGCCACCATCGAGATCTCGATCCTGGCGTCGGGGACCACCAGATCGGTGATGACGGTCGTGCGGGTCGGCGGATCGCTCGGCCAGAAGGCGAGGTACGCCTGATTCATCGCCTGGAAATCGGAGGCCGACGTCAGGTAGACCTCACCGCCACCACGTCGTCCAGCGACGACCCGGCGGGTGCAGGACCTCGCGCATCCGCTCGAGCGCGCGGCGGGTCTTGGTCGCGATGCCGGCATCGGGCGCGGACCGTCGTCCAGATCCTCGGCACGTCCCCGAGAGGTAGATGAAGCCGCCCGCCTTCAGGCGACGCTGTACGGGCTGGCAGGCGTGGGTCCGACGGATGATTTGTTTGTTGGAAGAGGGCATCGTGTCGGTTCAGGGCACCGACATTACCACTTCTTTTTGAAAACCGCCACCAAGTCGAGACTTCGATTCCGAGCCAGTCCCACCATTTGTCGAGCGCGGACCGGTCGCCGTTGTC
>CAVRTC010000015.1:0-94949 GCA_963723985.1 uncultured Actinomycetes bacterium | reverse complement strand
GAGGGATGGCGGGGCGGCGATGGAGATGGGCGCGGGCGATCGCGATCCGCTGCGCGCCCGCCCGACACGCGCAGGCCGGGTCTCGCCTACCCGGGCGTCGTAGCCGAGCGGCAGGTGCTCGATGAACTCGCGCGCGCGCCCACGCCTGGCCGGCCCAGCGGATCCGCTCGGGTCCGGCTTGTCCTCGCCCAGCGCGATGTTCGTCGCGATCGTCTCGTCGAAGAGGTGGTCGTCCTGGAGGACGAAGCCGATCCGCCGCCGCAGCTCGCGGTGGTCGAGTCCGCGCAGGTCGACGCCGTCGAAGAGGATCCGCCCCTCGGCGGGTACGATCAGCCCGGCGAGGCAGCTCACGAGCGTCGTCTTGCCCGACCCGCTGCGGCCGACGAGCGCGACGGTCACCCGGACCTCGACCTCCAGGGAGATGTCCGAGGATCGACGGCGCTTGGGTCCCGGCGCGGCGGAGCCCATGCCCTGCAGCGAGACGCGCGGCCATCGCCCCCCCCATCCCCTACGTTGACATCAGCGCCGAGTTCCCGTTCCTGCAACGGGTCTTCGAGACCCACGACGCCCCGGCCCGGGAGAAGGGCGTGGCCGTCGTCCCCGGGATGGCGAGAGTCCACTCGGCGCCGGCCGACCTGGCGGCCCCCCCCCCCCCCCCCCTCGGCTGCTCACTGGAGACCGTCGAAATCGCGTACCGCCGGGAGGGGGGCGGTCTTCCCGGGGACGGCTCCGCACGAACCTTCGCCGTGCCACGGAACCCTGCCCGGTCTGGCAGGACGGCCGGCTCATCTCCCCGCCGGGGTCGGCGACGCCCTCCCGACCCTTCCGATCCCCCCAGCCGGACGCGTGGTGACGGTGGCCCGCTGGCCCGCGGAGAGATGGAGCGCGCCCGCTACTACGGCGCCCGGTCGGTGGCGGTCTACCTGGCCATGCCGAAGGCGCTGGCGGCGGTGTTTCGCAGTGCCCGCCTCACCGCCATGGCAGAGCCGGTGGGGAGGAGGGTGGTCGGACAGGGCGACCACCGGCCCGTCCCAGGAGGCCCGCCAGCGCGCCCGGTCGAAGCCCGGTTTTCCCACGACGCTGCCCGCTGCGTGGTCGAAGGCCATGACCTCTACGGGGTGACGGCGGCCGCCTGCTCTGAAGCCGCGCAACGCCTCACCGCCTCACCGGACCCGCCGGCCCGGGAGGCTCCCCCCCGCCGTTGCCTCCGACCCGGCCACCTCCCTCGACTCCCTGAAGCGCTACCTCACCTGGAGGATCCAGCGATGAACACGTGTCTGGTTCCCCCACCAGACGGGCCCCCGGCTGCGCGGGCTGGCTCGAACGCCACCAGCACCCCTTCAGCTTCTACCTGCATCTGTGGAATATTCCGATGACGCTGGTCGCCCTGCCGCTGCTCCGGCGCAGCAGCGGCGCCGGGCCTTCAGCCCTGTCGCCGGCGGCTACACCCTCCAGTTCCTCGGCCACCTCGTCGAAGGCAACCCCCCCGGCGAGGTCCTGGCCCTGCAACGCCGCCGCTCGCTGCTAAAGGGGATCGCCCACCTCGCCGTCTGCAGCGCATCACCTCGGCATTTCAGCCGCGAATACGTCTCCTCGTTCTGGGCACGGGAAAACCGTGGAAAGCGTGGGATTTCGTGCCCAGACCGGGGAACCCCCGCCCGAGAAGGTTCCCGCAGTCTGCGCGACCCCCGCCCGGCGGCAGGCCCCCCGCACCAATCCCCCATAGCTCGTTACGAGACGTAATCCGCTCGGGCATCTCGTCCGAGACGTGCCCAGGTGCCGATGCCGGACGGTTCTCCGCCAGGTAGGGCGATCGGAACAGATCCGTCCGCCATCCGAGAGCGCCACCCAGCACAGCCTGCCGGACGTCTGAGCGTTTCTTGGTGGAATTCGTCCTTTAGTCCCGTCCGCACCGAGATTCCCTAAGTTCTGCTACTTCGGCGTCGGAATCTCTCTGCGTGTAGAGCATGCGGAAGACCTTTGCCGCCACTTCCTCTGAACGCCGCCAGACCGTCGCCCGTTTGTGATGGCGTCTTGTTTGATCTTTCTCGCCCCCATCTTGTTCCCAATCGAGGACACCATCGGTGACGGCGGGGACCATGTCCTGGTTCCCTCCGTGTCTCGCCCAGCGTCCGGCTTCGCAGGCGTCAGCGAGGGTCTCCCCTATACGCGCCACGCTCGTCCAGAAGTGGCAGCGAGAAATCGGGGTCCGTGGAAACCGTCGTCCTCGTGCTACCAGCGGCCTACACCTCCCGTGAAATTCGCCGGTAGGTCCACGAACGGAGCCGCCTTTCCGCTGCTGTCGTCGGCGATCGGCACCCAGGCCGCATACCCGGGAACAGGAACGCTCGGGACCCGGCCGGCTGTCCATCCATGACCGCCAGGTTGATCGGCCTCGCCGACCTCCCGGGAGATCTTGTCGTCGATCATCCGCCAGTTCTGGCGGGTGCGTTCGAACGGCGACGGCATGATCTCAGGGGATCTGGCGGCGGAGCTGCGGTCAGCCCCGTCGCTCACTCGCAGCCAGGCCACGAAATCGTCCTGGCTAGACCTGCCCGAGGTCCTGCTCACGGGCGGCGAGAGCGGCCTCATCAACCGGACCGTGCAACCCCCCCGCCGTCACCCGCTGTCCTGCTCGGCGCACCAAGCGAGGATCCGTCGCCACGCTTCCTCGACGGTCAGTGGGACGGCCCACACTCATCCGAGGATAGGTGGGAGTACCGCTCGGACGCGCGGATCCCGGTCGCCGCGCCGCCGGTCTGAGCGGAAGGTGACCTCCTGTCCGAGGAATTCGCCGGTCGCTTCTCGGACGGCACGCGGGTCCTCGCCGGCGCCGCCGTGTCTGAGGCTGTTCGGGCCGCAGGCCCGCGGCGAGGCCGAGGCGAATGAAAGCACATTCCCTGATGCATGGAGTCACTGTGTTCCGCCGCGCCCGCCCGTCGCTGTTTCCGCCGCCGTCATCGTCACTGCTGGCGTGGCCGCCGTGACGACGCCCGGGTCGGCGTGGCGACGGGGCCGGACCGGATCACGCTGGGCCAGGGGCGTCGACACTGCAGGCCGGGCTGAGCCTGCTCCGGTCTTCGCCGAGGTGCTCACGCCGACCGGGAACCTGGCGCCGGACCGGAACGCTCGTCGACTTCTCGACGTCGGCTGCGACGACGAGCCTGCCCTTTGACGTCGTCGGGACGGCGTCGCACGGCAATGACGGCTACTGGCTCGTCACGGGCGGCACGCCGCCTTCGGGAGCGCCCTGGCCGAGGGTGACCTGACGGTCGACGCCGCTGGCGAACCGTCCGGGAGGCGGTCGACATGGCCACCACGCTGTTCGGCCACGGCTATTCGCCGCCTGCCGATGACGGGAAGGTCTACGGCTTCGGCGACGCCAACGTCGGCGCTGTCCGATACGAGAACCGGTGACGCCGACCCGGTCGTCGGCATCGCTGCCAGCCTGACGGCGATGGGGACGGCTGGCGACGATGTCCGGCCGGGCGCAGGCCTTCGCGTCATCACCGCCTGCGCCCATGGCGTCGGCGAGGTGATCGGGATTGTGGTGAGTGCCACCGGGCAGGGCTACTTCGTCTTCACCGCCGCCGGCGCAGTCCCGCCTTCGGTGATGCCATCTGGAGACACGACACTCACAGCGTTCGCCTCAACAAGCCGGTGACCGGCCTGCTGTGCGTATGGCAGGATCTGCTCGTGGGCAACGATGGTGGCAAATTCACTTTTCCGACGGCTGTTCCTGGCATCCTGCGGTCGTCCCTCGCCGGCCGTCCGGACCATTCTGACGCCGGGAACCCAGGGCTCTGGATCTTAACACCGCGGGAACGGTGTTCACCTTCGGCGACGACCAACGAGGGAGCGCCTTCGACTTTCCGATAATTGGCGGCCTGGCCATCTTCCTGTCGACCTCGCTGACCCCCGGGGCGACGACCGTCACCGCCGACGTGGCCGGTGCTTGACCGCTGCCATCATGCAGCGGTGGATGCGCCTGACGGCGACCGGATGCCGTCGTCCGACGGCGCCGTGCCCCCGTTCGGCGGAGCCGCAGCGACTTCTCGGCAGCCCCACGGACGAACGGGCGGCATAGTGCTCGACTTGAGTCGACCCGGACTATGTTGGTCACTGGATCGTTGACGACGCCGGACACGTTCAACTTCTTCCGGCGACGCCACGGCATTTCCGCTCGTGGCGTCGCCGAAGGTGAAGACGTGTCCGGCGTCGTCGACGATCCAGTAGCCGAGCGTGGTCGGGGTCGACTCGAGGTCGACGGCTGTCCGCCCGTTGAGTCCCCCAGTGGGGCTGCCGAAGTCGCTGGCTCCGCCGAACGGGTACACGGCGCCGTCGGACGACAGCATCCAGTAGCCGTCGGGCGCCGTCCACCGCTGCGTGATGGCGGCGGTCGCGCCAGCCACGTCGGCGGTGACGGTGGTCGTCCCGGGGGTCAGCGAGGTGAACAGGAAGATGGCCAGGCCGCCAATTGTCGGAAGGTGGAAGGCGTCTCCCTGGTTGGTGGCGTCGCCGAAGGTGAACACCGTCCCGGCGGTGTTGAACATCCAGTAGCCCTGGGTTCCCGGCGTCGGAATGATCCCGAGGACCGGCACCGGCGAGGGACGGCCGCCAAGGGATCCCAGGAACGGCCGCTCGGAGAAGTTGAAGATGCCGCCGTCGCTGCCCACGAGCAGGTAGCCGCTGCCATAGGGCAGCAGGCCGGTCACCGGCTTGTTGAGGCGAACGCTGTGCATGTCGCCTCTCCAGATGGCATCGCCGAAGGCGGAGACTGCGCCGGCGGCGGTGAAGACGAAGTAGCCCTGCCCGGTGGCACTCGCCACAATCCCGATCACCTCGCCGACGCCCATGGCGCTACCGAAGTTCGGTGATGACCCGAAGGCCTGCACCCGGCCGGACGTGGTGACCACCCATCCGCCATCACCATCACCGGCGGCGATGCCGACGACCGGGTCGGCGTCACCGGTTCTCGTATCGGACACACCGACGTTGGTGTCGCCGAAGCCGTAGACCTTCCCGTCATCGGCGGCCAGCCAATAGCCGTGGCCGGACGGCGTGGTGGCCATGCCGACCACCTCCCCCGACGGTTCACCAGCGGCGTCGACCGTCAGGTCACCTTCGGCCAGGGCGCTCCCGAAGGCGAGGACGTTGCCGCCCGAGTTGACGAGCCAGTAGCCGTCGTTGCCGTGCGACGCCATCCCGACGACGTCGAAGGACAGGACTTCGTCGTCGTCACCCGACGTCGAGAAGGTGACGAGCGTTCCGTCCGGCGCCGGGTTCCCGCCGGCGTCGAGCACCTCGGCGAAGACCAGATCCGGCTCACCCGCCTGCAGTGTCGACGCCACCTGGCCCAGCGTGATCCGGTACGGCCCCGTCGCCGCGCGACCGGGCGTCGTCACGGCGGCCACGCCAGCAGTGACGATGACGGCGGCGGAAACGGCGAAACGGCGGGCGCGGCGGAACACGGTGACTCCATGCATCAGGGAATGTGCTTTCATTCGCCTCGGCCTCGCCGCCGGCCTGCCGGCCCAAACAGCCTCAGACGCGGCGACACCGCCAAAAACTGCCGCCGTGCCGTCCGAGAAGCGACCGCCGAATTCCTCGGACAGGAGGTCACCTTCGCTCAGACCGGCGGCGCGGCGACCGGGATCGCACGTCCGAGCGGTCTGCCACTATCCTCGGATGAGTGTGGGCCGTCCGGAAACGGCGTCGGAAGCGTGGCGACGGATCCTCGCTTGGTGCGCCGAGCGGGCGCCGGTGACGGCGGCGGCGTTGCACGGTCCGGTTGATGAGGCCGCTCTCGCCGCCGTCCAGCAGGACCTCGGGCAGGTCTGGCCGGACGATTTCGTGGCCTGGCTGCGAGTGAGCGACGGGGCTGACCGCAGCTCCGCCGCCAGCATCATCCCCTGGGGATTCATGCCGTCGCCGATCGAACGCACCCGCCAGAACTGGCGGATGATGACCGACATCTCCCGGGAGGTCGGCGAGGCCGACGACCTGGCGGTCATGGATGGACAGCCGGCCGGGTCCCGAGCGTTCCTGTTCCTATCGGCCTGGGTGCCGATCGCCGACGACGGCGGCGGGGACCAGCTGTTCGTGGACCTGCGCCCTGGCGAACTTCACGGATGTGTAGGCCGCTGGTGGCGCGACGACGGTTTCCACGGACCCGATTACGGCTGCCACTTCTGGACGAGCGTGGCGCATATGGCCCAGACCCTCGCTGACGCCCTCGAAGCCGGACGCTGGGCTCCGGACGACACCGGGGAACAGGACATGGTCCCCACCGTCACCGATGGTGTCCTCGATTGGGAAGACGCTGATGACGAGGAGACACTCACGTCCGACGCCATCACGGGCGACGTCTGGCGGCGTTCAGAGGAAATGGCGGCAAAGGTCTTCATGCTCTACGCGCAGGACTATTCCGACGCCGAAGTCGCCGAACGCTTGGGAATCTCGGTCGAACGGGCCGCTCAACTGCGGGACGAATTCCGCCGGAAACACTGAGACGGTCCGGCAGGCGTGCTGAGTGCTCTCTCGGATGGCGGACGGATCGTTCCATCGCCCTACCTGGCGGAGAACCGTCCGGCATCGGCACCTCGGCGCGTCCGGACGAGATGCCCGAGCGGATTACGTACCGTAACGGTATGCAATCCGCTCGGGCTGCCCCGCCGGGCGGGTAGCGCAGACTGCGGGAACCTTCTCGGGCGGAAGTTCCCCGGTCTGGGCACGAAATCCCGCGCTTTCCGCGGTTTTCCGTGCCCAGAACGAGGAGACGTATTCGCACTGAAATGCCGGTGATGCGCTCAGACGGCGAGGTGGGCGATCCCCTTTAGCGGCGGGAGAGGCGGCGTTGCAGGGCCAGGACCTCGCCGGGGGGGTTGCCTTCGACGAGGTGGCCGAGGAACTGGAGGGTGTAGCCGCCGCCGAACAGGCCGAAGGCCCGGCGCCACTGGTGCCGCAGGAGCAGCGGCAGGGCGACCAGCGTCATCGGGATACCCACCAGATGCAGGTAGAAGCTGAAGGGGTGCTGGTGGCGTTCGAGCCAGCCGCGCAGCAGCCGGGGGCCCGTCGGTGGGGGAACCAGCCGCGTGTTCATCGCTCGATCCTCCAGGTGAGGTAGCGCTTCAGGGAGTCGAGGAAGGTGGCCGGGTCGAAGGCAACGGCGGGGGCCAGCACTCCGGCCGGCGGGTCCGGTGAGGCGGTGAGGCGTTGCGCCGCTTCGGCGCAGGCGGCCGCCGTCACCCCGTAGAGGTCATGGCCTTCGACCACGCAGCGGGCGGCGTCGTCGCCGGCCCGGGCTTCGACCACCACGGCGTATCGGGCGCGATGGCGGGCCTCCTGGGACGGGCCGGTGGTCGCCTGTCCGACCAGCCTCCTCCCCACCGGCTCTGCCATGGCGGTGAGGCGGGCACTGCGAAACACCGCCGCCAGCGCCTTCGGCATGGCCAGGTAGACCGCCACCGACCGGGCGCCGGTGTGGCGGGGCACGCTGAGGATCTCTCCGCCGGGCCAGCGGGCCACCGTCACCGGCCCGTCCGGCTGGGGGAATCGGAAGGGTCGGGAGGCATCGCCGACCCGGCGGGAGATGAGCCGGCCGTCCTGCCAGACCGGGCAGGGTTCCGTGGCACGGCGAAGGTTCGTGCGGAGCGTGCCCCGGGAGGGCCGGGCCCCCTGCAGGCGGTACGCGATTTCGACGGTCTCCGGTGGGCGGCCGAGGGCCCGGGCGGCCAGCGCGGCGGCCAGGTCGGCCGGCGCCGAGTAGAACGCCATCCCGGGGACGACGGCCACGCCCGCCTCCCGGGCCGGAGCGTCGTGGGTCTCGAAGACCCGTTGCAGGAACGGGAACTCGGCGCTGATGTCGACGTAGGGGATCGAAGCGGCGATGGCCGCGTCGACCACCGCCTCGCCCGCGGTCGCCGAAGGACCCGACACAGTTGATCACGGCCCGGGATCCGTCCAGCACCGCCGCCAGCCCGGCGGCGTCGGTCACGTCGACGACGTGCGCCTGCACCGGGACGGGCAGCGCCGCCAACGGCTCGGCGCGGCGGCCGACGGCGGCCACTTCCACCCCGCGCCCCAACAGTTCCTGCACCACCAGCCTCCCGGTGTAGCCGGTGGCGCCGACGACGGCGAAGCGCTCGCCCATCAGGCGGCCACCACCGGGTCGGGAAGCAGGCCCTGCTTGCGGTACCAGTCGAGCGTGGGAGCGAGGCCTTCCCGGTAGGTGAACCGGGGGTTGTACCCCAGTTCCCGCCGGGCCAACTCAGCCGAGTAGTGCTGGTTGTAGTGGAGGAACCGCATGCGCCCCCGGCTGAGGCGAGGTGCTTCCGTCGCCCGCCGGGCCCGGGCCAGCGCGTCGGCGGCGGAGCAGGCGGCCCACGCCACCGGCGGCGGGATCCGCTTGGTGGGGACGGGAAGGCCGAGCTGCTGGCAGAGCAACTCGACCAGGGCCCGCAGCGACGTTTCGGTCCCGTCGGTCAGGTTGTAGGCCCGGCCGGCCGCCGACGGTTCGGTGGCGGCCAGCACCAAGCCGTGGGCCACGTCGTCGACATAGCTGAGGTTGAGCAGCTTGCTGCCGTCACCGATGTAGACGAACTGCCGGCGAGCCAGCGCGTCGATGAGCCTCGGCAGGAACCGCCGGTCCCCGGGGCCGTAGACGAATCCCGGCCGCACGATCACCACCTCGGGGCCGCCGCTCCGGCCGGCGTAGACCCGCACCATCCGCTCGGCGTCGATCTTCGAGTCGGTGTAGGCGTCGCCGCTGTAACGCTGCGGCGCCGTCTCGTCGGTGCCCCGGTGGTGGCCGAGGCCGTAGACCGAGAGAGAGCTCAGATGCACGACCCGTTCGACGCCGGCCGAGGCGCAGGCCGCCAGCACCGCCCGGGTGCCTTCCACGTTGACGCGCTGGGCCTCGTCGGGCCGGAGCCAGTCCCCGACCAGTCCGGCGCAGTGGAAGGCCCCGTCGGGCGCCGCCGAACGGCGTCCACGAGCGACCGCCGGATCGGCGAGATCACCCTGCACCAGTTCCACGCCGGGCCGCTCCAGCGCGGCGCGATTTCGCCGGGTCACGCACCAGCACCCGAACCTTGCCCCCTTGCTCCACCAGGGCATCCACGAGCCGCCCGCCGATGAAGCCCGCGCGCCGGTGACGAACGAGAGCATTAGTGGTGCGTCCCCGAATTGACGGCGCGATTGCGGCGAGTCAGCGGCGTTCCTGGCAAGGAGCGACGACGAGGCGTAGCACGTCCTACGTGAGGAGGAGCGACGCAGCCAGGGGCGTCGCTGGCCGTCGGAATCGCCCGGTCAATTCGGGGACGTACCACTAGTTACCTCCTGTTCTCGTGAGCCGGTCCTCCAGCGTGCGGATCCGGGCGTTGAGCACCGAGATCAGCGCCAGAGCGATCCCGGGGTCGGCGCTCAGCTCCCGCGACAGTCCCACTTGGCCAGCAGGGCGCACTCGGTCGGCACCGAGCGCGACGACGGTGGCGGCGCGGGGCAGGTCGTCGATCACGCCCATCTCGCCGAAGAAGCTGCCGGCACCTTCCTCGACGATGTCGACCGCCACGTCGCCGACGTCCCGTACGACCCGGACCCGTCCGGAGAGCACGAGGTAGAACGACATGCTCGTGTCGCCCTGGCGCACCACGACGTCGCCGGCCTGGTAGCTCCGCCGGCAGAAGAGCTGCGCCAGCCGGTCCCGCTGGCGGGGTCCGAGGTGCCGGAACATCGGGACGGTGGCCAGCACGGCCTCCACGTCCCGGGATCCGTTCGCTTCGGTCACTTTCCGACCTCCACGGCGTCGAGGCGGAACTCGTCGATCACCCGCAGCTGCTCCCCGAAGCGCAGGTTGGTGCTCAGATGCGGGATCTTGACCTGCGCTTCAGGAGCGCCGGCGGCCACCCGCGCCTGGCGGAGGGCGGTGAAGGAACCGGGGGCGACCCGCTTGAGGACGGGCATGCCGAGGCGGCGGGACGTCCGCTTCGCCTCGTACTCGATGTTGCGGGCCGCCAGAGCACCGTCCAGCGCGTGGAGGAACTGGCCGCAGCGGTCGGGCGCCCACGGTTCCGCCGTCTCGCAGTAGAGGGCATACGACGGCGGGTCGCCCCACTCGACACAGGCCGTGACGTGATCGAGGTTGTATCCGCCCCGGTCCACGACGTCGACCAGTGCCGCCGTCACCTGGGCCTCGGTCAGCTTCTCGCCCGTGATCGACGAGATGCCCTCCCCCTTGCGGACGAACTGGATGACCGGGGTGTGGCGGTAGAAGTCGACCACCCGGATGAGGTCGTTGATGTCGTAGCGGCACAGCCCGGCCGACGTGGTCAGATACACGTAGTACTCGTGGTCGGACTCGAGCTGTTCGGCGGTGAGGAAGTCGGGGTCGGAGCGGTCCCGCTGGTCGGCGGGAACGAACTCGAAGAAGTGGCTGGTGACGTTGAGGACGCCCGCCGCCCCGGAGTTGACCAGGGCGGTCGCCCCCCGGCCCTCGCTGGCCATGTAACCGAGATCGCGGACCGGCACGTCGCCGAAGTGCTCGGGCAGCCGACGCAGGTACAGCGGCATCGTCCCGCCCTTCCAGCAGCTGACCACCCGGAGGTTCGGCCAGGCCTCGGCGGGAATCAGCCGGCCGGTGACCTTGAGGCAGGCGGCCAGTTCCGCCGCCCGGCGTCGGTCGGCTCCCAGCCCGGCGGTGAGGCCGGGCGCGGCGCCGGCGGGTAGGTAGGAGGGGTTGACGGTGCCCCGGCCGATGTCGTCGATCAGCTCGTGGGCGTGGGTCCGCATGGCGTCGGCCAGGAGCAGCAGGCTGGAGGGGTTGGGGGTGATGATCAGGCGGACGTCGGCGGCCAGGGCGTGGCGCAGCGTCAGGTAGTACTTCGCCTCGATGTCCTTGACCCGGCAGACCTCGTAGGGCAGCACGTAGAAGCGGCGGAGGACCCCGGGCATGGTGCGGGTGACATAGCCGGAGATGGCGCCGTAGGGGATGCCGCCGGCGGTGCGCCCCTCCTCGTCGTTGCTGGACGAGACGAGCACCTTTCCTTCCAGCATGGCGGGGAAGTCGCTGAGCAGCCGGTACAGGTGGACGTGGATGCCGTGGCTGTACTCCTGGAGGTAGCTGGGTGTGACGGGGATGTACTTGGCCGCGCCGGTGGTGCCCGACGTGGTGGCGAACATGAGAGGGTCGTCGGCGGTCAGCACGTTGTGCTCGCCGGCCGTCACCCGGTCGATCCACGGCACCAGGGTCTCGTAGGTCTGAGGCGGGACGGCGGCCTGATAGTCCGCCACCGAACGGATCCGGTCGAAGGCGTGCCCCCGGCCGAAGTCGGTGCCGGCGTTGCGGGCACAGATCTCCCGCAGCTTCTCCTCCTGGGCGTCGGCCGGCCGCCAGGTGGAGTCGTCGAAGTGGTCGGCGTCGCTGTGCTTGAGCCATTGCCGCAACAGGCTCTGGACGCTCGTACCGGCGGTCATGCTTCCACCAGCCGTACCTGACGGGTGTGCCGGGCCAGGACGTCGGCCCGCACGTGGACGCCGAGACCGGCGCCGGCGTGGGGCCGGGCTTTGCCGCCCCGGCCGGGCAGCACCCGTTCGCTGGTGATGTCCTCCCGGAGGAGGAGGCGGCCGGCCGACCCTTCGACGTACCGGGGGGCGACGCAGGCGGCCAGGTGACGCCCGGCCGCCGACAGGATGCCGCTCTCCCCGACCTGGGCGCCGACGACCACGGTGAGTCCGGCGTCTCCGGCGATCTCGGCGATCCGCATGGAGGCCCGCAGCCCCCCGCACTTCGACACCCGGATGTTGAAGGCGTCGCAGGCTTTGGCCTCGACCAGCACCTGCGCTTCGCCGACCGTCCGCAGCGACTCGTCGACGATGATGAGTTCCGGGCAGGCGGTGGTCAGCCGCCGGAGCCCGTCGAGGTCGTCGGCGGGGACGGGCTGCTCGACCGCGCTGATCCCGTACCGGCGCAGGCGGTCGATGGCGGTCAGGGCCTGCTCGACCGTCCAGGCACAGTTGGCGTCGACCCGCAGATCGGCGTCGGCGCCGAGGATGCGCCGGAGATGACGGAGCCGGCCGAGGTCGTCGTCGAGGTCGCGGCCCACCTTCAGCTTCACCTGGGTGATGGCGAGGCCCCGAATGAGGACGGCCAGCGGTACGACGGCCGCCGTGTTCGAGAACGGGAGGACGGCGTCGTAGGTGACCGTCGGCGTCCGCACCGGCCCCAGCCAGTGGGAGACGGGCAGCCCGAACCGGTGGCCGGCGGCGTCGAGGACGGCCAGTTCGAGGGCGCACCAGGCGGCTCCCGGCGGGACGGTGGACGGGGCGGCGGCCGCCAGCCCGTCGAGGACGGCGGGCACGTCGTCGGGCTCGCTCAGCTGGCAGCCGACCAGCGCCGGCGCGTACTCCTGGACGGCCTCGAGCGCCCCCTCCGGTGTCTCTCCGGTGACGTAGCCCCGCGGGACTCCCTCACCGAAGCCGGTGGTGCCGTCGGCCAGCGTGATCTTCACGTACACGTTGGTCGAGGAGCGCCGCTCCGCCAGCGCGTGCCCGAAGGAGAACCGGAAGGGCAGCTCCGCAGTGCGGACCTCGACGGCCGTCACGCCGGCCGCGGTGCCGGCTCTCCGGGAGCGCGTCGCCGGTGTCGGCGAAGCGGCCGCCACCGGAAGAGGTTGCCTGATCCAGTCGGCGATCGTGTCGAGGACTTCGTTCCGGCACGGTTCGGCCAGGAGGAAGTGCTCGGCGTCGAACGTGACGCGCCGCCACGAGGAGCCGAGCCGGCGGTCGAGCAGCGCGGCGTTGGCCTCGTTGTCGGCGATGCGGTCGCCGGCGGCTTCGACCACCAGCAGCGGGACCACCAGCTCGTCGAGGCGGCGGCGCAGCGACGAGACCATGCGCCGGATCTCGAGCAGGCACCGGGCCGAGACGGCCTTCGAGCCCAGGCTGTCGGCCCGGATCCAGGCGAGCACGTCGGGGTCGCGGGTGAAGAGCTGGTCATCCTGCGGAACCCGGAACCGCCGTTGCCGGGCGACCAGGCCGGCCGCGGCGATGCTGAGCTTCTCGGCCGGGGTGTAGTCGGGTGTGATGTGGAGGCCGGGCGTCAGCATGATCAGAGACGCCACGCTCCCGGGCCGCTCGAGGGCGGCGCCGAGCGCCACGTTGGCCCCGAAGCAGTGGCCGACCAGGTGGACGGGGACGCCGGGGTGCTCGCGCCGGGCGAAGTCGACGAGCCTCTCCACCTCGGCGAACCAGGTGCGGTACCGGTCGATGTCGCCGCTGCGGGCCGGCGACGACCCCGAACCCCGGCGCTCCAGGGCGTACACCGACAGCCCCCGGTCGACCAGCCCGTCGGCCGCCTCGGCGAACCACTGGGCGTGGCTCTGGAGCCCGTGCACCAGCACGACGGTGGCGTCGGGGGTCGGATGTTGCCAGCCGTACCCGTGGACGGCCGGCGCCCGGTCGTCGAGCACGAGCGGCCGGGCCGACGGTGACAACCGGAAACGGCGGCGAGCTGGCATGGCCCTCCCCCTGGCGACACGCTCACCGGCGAAGTTATCGGGCGGCCGTCACCCGGTCCGTCGCCCCCGACGCCCTCCCACTGTGACGCCGATCACACAGCCGGCGACCCAGGCCACCCGGCCTGGTCTCCACGGCTTTGGGGCGGTTCGCGCCTCGTTCCTGAGGAAACTCCCATCCCGTTCACAGGTTGGGAAGCCAAGCTGCGATCATGTTCGGGATGGACGAGCGGCCGGTCCCGACCGGCGACGAGACTCCTCCGCCCGCCGCCGCGACGGCGCCGGCGGGTCCGCCGGAGTGGAGCGTCCCGTCGCCATGGACGGTGGCGGAGGTCGACGCGCCCGTCTTCGGGCCCCCGCCGCCGCCCCCGCCGCCCCCGGGGCCCGAACCGGCTCACGGCCGCGCTGGCCCTGGCCCTGGTGGTGGCCATGGCCACGGCCGCCTGGGCCGTTCTCGACCGCTGGACATCGACCTGTCGCGGCCCGCTCTCACCCAGGCGCCGGAGCAGCGGCCGAGGACCGACCCGGCCCGGCCCGGCGGGCGGCTCAATCCCCGCCCCTGGCGTCAGGCGCCGTCGGGCGGCGCCCCGGACATCGACGTCAACGCCGTGGCGGCCAAGGTCCAGCCGGGCGTGGTCGACATCTACACCCAGCTCAGCTCCGGGGCGTCGGGGGCCGGGACGGGCGTGATCCTCACCCCCGATGGCGAGGTCCTGACCAACAACCACGTCATCGAGGGCTCGACCAGCATCTCGATCGTCCACATCGCCACCGGGCAGCGCTACACGGCCGTCGTCGTCGGGGTGGTTCCCACCGAGGACATCGCCGTCCTCCAGATCCAGGGCGCCTTCAACCTTCCGACCGTTCCGCTGGGCAAGTCGTCCACGGTCGAGGTCGGCGACCCGATCGTGGCCCTCGGCAACGCCGGCGGCGTGGGCGGGGCGCCGCACACGGTCAGCGGCACGGTGCAGGCCCTCAACCAGACGATCACCGCCACCGACCTCGACGGCAGCAACGCCGAGACGCTCGTCCGGCCTCATCCAGATCGACGCGCCGCTCGAACCGGGCGACTCCGGCGGGCCCGCTGATCAACAAGAACGCCCAGGTCATCGGCATCAACACCGCCGCCTCGGCCACCCGGCGCTTCCGGGCGGTGGGTGACTCCGTCGGCTTCGCCATCCCCATCGACCGGGCCGCCGCCCTCGTCGCCCAGATCAACGCCGGGCAGGCCAGCGCCACCGTCCTCCTCGGCTACCCGGGTCAGCTGGGCGTGGTGATGAGCGAGCCCGCCCCGGCGACCGTGCCGGGCGGAGCCGTGGAGGGGGTCACGGTGGCCGAGGTGATGCCGGGTTCACCGGCCGCCAGCGCCGGCGTCGTGGCCGGCGACACCCTCACCGAAGTCGACGGGCAGCCGGCCACCTCCCCGGAGCAGGTCGTCGGGCCAGATCAAGAAGCACCGGGCCGGGGAGAAGATCAATTTCAGCTGGATCGACGAGTCGGGCCGCCGCCGCAACGCCACCGTCATCCTCGCCGCCGGGCCGGCCGACTGACGGAGCTGATGGCCGACCAGCAGCCGTGGCGGCGCGTGTTGCGGATCGCCGGCGCCCTGGCCGTGGCCGGGGTGATGGCCGCCACCGCCGTCGACCTCAGCCGGGATTCGGAACCGTCCTTCGGAGGGTCGGACGGCCGGGAGGCCGGCCCGTCGCCGACCGCCCCGTCCCAGTCGCGGGATCCGTCGGCCGGGCTGCTGACCAATCTCATCGTCAGCGACGCCGATGTCGGCCCGTCCCAGTCGGTGGTCGGCCTGCCGGGGGGCAACGGGCTCAGCCAGCCGACCCTCGACCTGTGCAACGGGACCTACGCCAGCGAGTCGTCGCGCACCGCCCGCCTCCAGGTGGTGGCGATCGACGACCAGCGCCAGACGACGCTGTCCACGGAGGCGGTGCTCTACTCCAGCGGCGCCGGCACCGCCGCCGCCTTCTCGGAGCTGAAGCAGACGGCCGCCGCCTGCCCCGACCGGCCAGTCGAGAAACCCGGGCGGCGGGTCAGCCGATGACGACCCGCTTCGGCCCGGCCCCTGACACCGACTGGCCCGAGTGCCGTCGGTCGAGCGGCTGGCGTACGCCTTCGAGACGATCGACGACCGATCGGCGAGAAGTCCCATTCGGTGGCGGTCTACCTCCGGCGGGGCCGGGCCCTCCTCGGCGTCTACTTCTCCCACGCCGACGCCCCCACGGCCGTCGTCGAGGGCCGCACGGCGTTCGGCGAGATCGTCAACATCTTCGCCAACCGGCTGGCCAAGCTGCCGGTCGCCGCCGTCAGCACCACGGCCTAGCCCATTCTCGACCGGCGCCGCGGCACTGAAGAGCTGGCGCATGAGTTCACCATGGGTGGTCATGGGAGACATCCGCCAGGTGGTCTGTTCGGACCGCATCGCGCTGGCCCGCGAGACGACCCGGTTCCTCGGCGGGGCGCTGGCCGCCCATCCCGGGCGCTTCGTGGCCCTGGCCGTCGGCGACAGCACGCTCCCGCTGTACGCACCGCCTCGACGAGCTGGGCTCCGCCTGGGCCGGCCGGTCGCTCCTGCCGGTCGACGAGCTCGTTCCGCCCCCGGCCGATCCGGACCGCCGGTTCTCGGCCCGCCTGGCCGCCGCCCTCCCCGAGGCGCTCCGCCCCCGGCTCGTCCCGATCGAGGTCGACGACGACCCCGGCGTCCGGGCGATCCAGCTCGATGCCCGCCTGCGGGCCGAGGGCGTTGCCGCCGCCGTCCTCGGCCTCGGCCCCGACGGCCACGTCGCCTTCAACCAGCCCCCGACTCCCGTCGACGCCCGGCCCGCGTGGTCGTACCGCTGGCCCCGGCGAACCTCGCCCGCTTGGGGCCCGTCGACCCGGCCCGCTCGGCCCTGACCCTCGGGATCGCCACCATCCTGGCCGCCGGTTCCGTCCTGCGTGGTCGCCTCCGGGCCCGGCAAGACCGACGCGCTGGACCACCTGCTGAACGGCCCCGAAGACCCCGCCTGGCCGGTTACCTGGCTGCGCCGGCACCGCCGCCTGACCGTCGCCCTCGGCCCGACCTGATCAGCGGAACGCCCGGCTGACCGGTGGGTGGTTGCCCATTTGTGGTCACGACACGGCGTATATCGCCGTTTCGTGACCACAGATCGTTTCATCGCCGGGCGACGACGGTCCGGGCTCTTGTCCGTCGCGGCGGAGACGTTCGTGATGTCACCGGGCCGACAGACCGACTTCACTGGCGGCGGAAGGCTCTTCTGCAGATCCCGGGACCCAGCAAGGAGGGCACGATGCCGACGACGGCGGTGGAGCTGAGCGGACTCGACATCTTCGAGGGCTGCACCGATGAGGACCTGGCCGTGGTGACCAAGGCCGTGACCGACGTCCGGCGGATGCGGGAAGGGGAGGTGATCTGCGCCGAGGATGAGGTGGCGGATCGCTGGTGGATCGTTCTGGAGGGACAGGCCGACGCCACCTGTCGGGGTCTCTATCTGGGCACCATCCTGGCCGGGGAGACGATCGGCGAGTTGGCCCTGCTCGACGGGAAGCCCCGGACGGCAACGGTCACGGCGACGACGGACATGGTGCTCCAGGAGCTCGACGGGGAAGGGTTCGTCGCCGCGCTCCTCCAGGCCCCGCATGTGGCCGTCGCGTTGCTCCGCCAGTTCGCCACCCGCCTGCGGGCCACCGACAAGTTGCCGGTGCTACCGGCCAAACCGCCCCGCCCGGTCGCTCCGTCCCGCCCGGTGGCGCGCGAGCTACAGAGCGTCACGCCTCCAACCGCGTTCGATCCAGGAGCCGCCGGCTATTTCGAGGATCCGTACGCCCATCTGGCACCACTGCGGGAGCAGGCGGCTGTGCACTGGTCCGAGGCCGTCAACTCGTGGGTGGTGACCCGCTACCAGGACGTCCACCGGCTCAGCCGTGACCGGTCGTTGCTCGGAATCGGTCGGCACCCAGGACCCGGCCGCCACCCTCGCCGGGCGGCCGTCAGAGGTCGCCATGCGCCGGCGCCTCGAAAAGGCGATGACCCGCCGCGACGGCGATGACCACCGGCGACTGCGCCGGCTGGTGGCGATGGTCTTCACGCCCCGGGCTGTGAGCAGCTGGAGGGACCGGGCCGATCGCCTCGTCGATCAGCTCCTCGCCGAGGCGGCCGACAAAGGCACGATCGACGTGATGACCGAGTTCGCGCTCCCCCTTCCCGTCCAGATCATCTCCGAGATGCTCGGCATGCCCCCCGGCGACCACGGGCAGCTCCGGGACTGGTCCCGCATCCTCACCAAGGGACTCGACCCGTCGATGACGGCCGAGGAGGACGCGGCGGCCACCGCCGCCGGACAGGCCATGTTCGACTATGTGGCGCAGGTCGTCGCCGACAAGCGCAAAGACCCGGGCGACGACATCCTCACCGCCCTCATCCAGGCCGAGGAGGCCGGTGACCGGCTCGACACCGAGGAGATCCAGGCCCAGGTGATGCTCCTCTACATCGCCGGGCACGAGACAACCGCCAACCTGATCGGCAACGGCTTGACCCATCTCCTCCGCGCTCCCGAGCAGATGGACCGCCTCCGGGTCGACCCCGGCCTCGACGCCAACGCCGTCGAGGAGGTGCTCCGCTTCGACAGCCCGGCGCAGTTCACCCGGCGGGTCAACCGGGAGCCGCTGGAAGTCGGTGGCGTGACCATCCCGGAGGGGAGTCTGGTGACCCTGGCGCTCGGCTCGGCCAATCACGATCCCCGCAAGTGGGGGCCGACGGCCGACGTCCTCGACGTCGCCCGGCCCGGCGCCAACGAGCACGTCTCCTTCGGTGGAGGCTCCCACTTCTGCCTCGGCAACGCCTTGGCGCGGCTGGAGACCCAGGCCGCTCTGCCCAAGCTGGTGCGCCGGTTCCCCCGCATGGAACCGGCCGCTTCGGAGCCGGCTTGGATGCACCGCATTACCCTGAGGGGGGTGGAAACCCTTCCGGTGGTCCTTCGCTGACGGCCAGCGATCCGGCGGAGCGCTGGTTCGAGGTCGCCCGGTCCGAGGACGTCGGCCCGAAACCGGTCGCGGTGCAGGGCCTCGGCCGCGATCTCGTCTGCTACCGGGGATGGTCCGGTCGGCTCCACGTGGTCGACGGTCTGTGCCCCCACATGGGGGTCAGCTTCGCCGGTCATGGGGTCGTCTACGGGGAAAGCATCTCCTGCCGCTTCCACGGCTGGAACTGGGATGGTGAGGGGCGCCACGTCCGCATGACCCTGGCGGGTCGGGCGATGGCGATGTTCGACCTGCGCAGCTACCCGGTGCAGGAGGTCGACGGTCGGGTGCTGATCCGGCTCCCGCTGGACGGCTGAAGGGCGATCTCTCCGTTCCGGACACGCTTCGAGGCCCAGGTCAACGTTTCGCGGTCGCCGGTCAGGTAGATCACCTGGGCGGTCTCCCCGAGGCGGGCGACCACGTCGAGGAGCGCTCGCTTGTCGCCGGAGCTGAACGGGGCGAGAGCGTCGTCGATCACGAGCGGGAGCGGTTCCCGCCGGCGGCCGACCCGCTGAGCGGCGGCGGCCCGCGAGAGCAGGGCGGCTTCGGCGTCCTGGACGGAGACCAACGACCGACCGGCACCGACCGAGGCCTCAAGGGCGGCGACGCACCGTTCGAGCGCCAGATAGCGCCGGGCCAGCTGGCCGTCCTCGGGGAGCCCCCGCTCAGTGCGATGCAGTTCCTCGAGGAGCTTTGATCGTTCCTCCACCATCGATGCCGCGTCGTCCTGCGGATCGGCCACCCCGGCTGGCCGGGCGGCGATCTCGGAGAACACCTCCCGGGTCAGGGCATCGATGCCGGCGGCGCCGAGGCCGGCGGCATTCAGGCGGGCGGCGTCGATGGTGACGTCGAAGGGTCGACAGGCATCGGCCAGTGCCACCAGGGCGTCCACGAAGGCCGGCTCGACGTCGTCGACAAGCTGGCCGAGGAGCTCGGCTTCGTCGCTGCCGAGCCCCGCGATCAGCTCGTCTCGCCGTACAGCCAGCGCACGACAGATGGACACGAGCGACTCAAGCTCCGGAACCACCACTCTGGTGGCGGGGCCCAGGTGAGGCCGGCCAGCCTTGTCAATCTCTGTGTCGAGGTCGGCGATGCGCCGTTGCAGATCGTCGCGGTCGCGGGCCCGGGCCGCGGCGGCCTGTCGTTGGGCTTCGACCCGGGCCAGCAGCCGGCGAGCCTTTGTCAGCTTCCCGTCGAGCTGGTCGGGGTCATATGTGTCGGACGTCATGAACGCGTCGGCATCGACGACCATGGCATCGCTCGCCTGCCGCGCCGTGATGCCGATTGACGCGAACCAGTCGAGACGGCCGTCGAGCGACAGGTGGGCGGCAGAATAGGCCACCTCGTCACCTGTGGCCAGGTCGGTCAGCGTGGCCGCACCGTGTTCGTCACGGTCGAGCCGGAGCCGTCTCCCGGCCCGGTCCCCGTAGAGCGCGCTCACGCCGTCGCCGGGCCGCATCCCTTCGAGGACGCCGAGGAGCCGGGCTACCCACGCAGCCCGTTCCTCCCGTGTAGGGAGATTCATCACTGTGAGCCGTGCGTGGAAGTCGACCGTGACCGGCAGACCGTCCACGGTGTACGCCAGCTCCTCGAAGCGCATGAAGGCGGGCTCCTCCGAGAGTGCCTGTTCTGGAAACTTTCGGAACATCGGCCCTCGGGCTGGAGCCCTCATGCGAGCAAACCAGTGGTTTGTCCGGCGTCTAGGTCTTCTTCAACGCCGCGGCGCAGGCCACAGCGGCCAAAGTGACGATGGCCACGGCCAGCATGTTGATCCAGAGGAAATTGCTTTCGACAGCGAGGATCGGTGAGAGCGTGGAGAGCGACAACATAATCAGCTCCTCCTTTCCGTCTCCCTCGTATCCCTTGTAGATACCCCCGAACCGGATTGGTCACTCGTCACGCCCGAGCGGGCCGCCGGGTGTCCCGTTCGGGACATCGGTTGGCCTCACGACCGGTATCTCGGAGACGGGCGTTTTCGTAGGTTCCGTTCCGTTCGTCTGTGATGCCGGCGGAAACGAGGGGGAAGAACCGTGGGTTACTTCAGCAGCCCGGAGGAAGTCGACCAGTACATCGGGGAGATGTTCCGCCAGGCCGACCAGCACCCGAAGGTCGGCGCCAAGATGCGGGCCGCCAAGGTCACCATGCGGGTCGTCTACACCGACCCCGACTGCGAAATGACCGTCCGCTTCGCCGACCCCATGGAGACGATCTTCGGCCCGGCCTCGGCTGAGCCGGACATCACGCTGTCGATGCCGGCCGACATCGCCGACCGGTTCTGGCGGGGCAGGTACAACCTGGCCGTCGGGTTGGCCCGCAGCGAGGTCAAGGCCCAGGGACCCGTCAACAAGATTCTCAAGCTCGTCCCCCTGACCAAGCCGTTGTTCCCCGTCTACCTCGACCTGATCGCCCAGAAGGACGGCGTCGGGGCATGAACTCTGTGGCGGCGATCGATCGTGACATCTCGGCCCGGACGTTCTGGGCCAAGCCCTACGAGGAGCGGGAGAAGACGTTCGCCTGGCTGCGGGCCAACGAGCCCGTCTCCTACCACCGGCCCTACGAGTCGACGCTGGTCCCGCCCGAGCCCGACAGCCCCGGCTTCTGGGCGCTGACCAAGCACGAGGACTGCGTGGCCGTCTCCCGGAACCAGGAGGACTTCACGTCCACCGCCGGGGTCATCATGGAGGACTTCCCCGAAGTCGTCATCGTCGCCTCCCACTCGTTCCTGGCCATGGACGACCCGGAGCACAACCGCCTCCGCAGCATCGTCTCCCGGGCCTTCACCGCCAAGCGGACCCGTACGATGGAGGGCTGGATCCAGAGCGTGGCCCGGGACCTGGTCGACGAGATGGTCGACCGGGGCGAAGGCGAGTTCTGCCAGCTGTTCGCCAAGCAGATGCCGGGCCGGATCTTCGCCCACTTCTTCGGCGTCGAACCGGGCAGCGATGAGGCCGAGACCATCATGGACGCGGCCGAGAAGATGCTGGCCTGGGACGACCCCCGGTGCGCCCAGGGCCGCGACGCCCTCTTCACCTTCGCCGAGGAGGCGGAGAGGATCCAGGACGTGGCCCTGGCCGTGGCCGAGCGGCGTCTCGAGGAGCCGGCCGAGGACATGGTGTCGTGGGTCGTCAACGCCGAGGTGGACGGCGAGCGGATGGAGGAGTGGGAGGTCGCCGCCTTCTTCTCCCTGCTGGGATCGGCGGCCAACGACACCACCCGCCACTCCCTGGCCCACGCCGTCCGGCTCCTCTCCGAGCACCCCGACCAGCTGGCCCTCCTGATGGAGGACTTCGACGGGCGGGTCACCGGCGCCGTCGAGGAGGTGCTCCGCCACTCGACGCCGGTCATGCACTTCCGTCGGACGGCCAAGCGGGACACCCGCATCCGGGGCGTCGACATCAAAGAAGGCGACAAAGTCGTGATGTGGTACTGCTCCGGCAACCGGGACGAGGACATCTTCCCCGACCCGGAGAAGTTCGACATCCTCCGGGAGAACGCCCGCTCCCACATGGCCTTCGGGGCCGGCGGCGCGCACTTCTGCATCGGCGCCGCCCTGGGCCGGTCGATGATCGCCGCCGGCCTGCGGGAGATCTACACCCGCATACCCGACATCACCCTGGCCGGCGAGCCGGAGATCCAGATCAACCACTTCATGCACGGCGTCCACGCGATGCCGGTACGGTGGACGCCGCCCGAGTCGAGCTGAGCCCGTCCCAAGGGAGGCCCGTCCACCATGACGACGACGGAGAAGTCCACGGTCGACGCCGCGGCCACCGCGGAGGCGATCGGTGGGACGGAGGATCCCGGCGGCGCCCGGGTCCGCGACGGGCTGGTGGCCCTGGCCCAGGCGGCGACGCACGGCCGGGCGGCCGTGGCGGCCACGTTGGGCCTGACGTCCGAGGCGGTGCGGATCGCCCTGGGCCGCTCCACCGTGGAGCCGGCCAAGGGGGACAACCGGTTCGCCGACCCCAGCTGGACCGACAATCCCGGCTACCGGCGCCTCAAGCAGGGCTATCTCGCCTGGTCCAACGCCGTGGACTCCGTCGTCGAGGACGGCGACGTCGACTGGCGCACCCGGGAGCGGGCCCGCTTCGCGGCCGGCATCCTCACGTCGTCGCTGGCCCCGACCAACACGCTGCCGGGCAACCCGGCGGCGCTGAAGCGGGTCATCGAGACCGGTGGCGGCAGCCTGGTGGCCGGCGCCCGCCACTTCGTCGACGACCTCCGCCACAACGGGGGCATGCCGAAGCAGGTCGACCCTAGCGCCCTCAAGGTCGGCGAGAACATGGCCGCCACGCCCGGGCGCGGTCGTCTACCGCAACGAGGTGTTCGAGCTGCTGCAGTACACGCCGACCACGCCGACCGTCCGCACCCGGCCGGTCCTGCTGATCCCACCGCCGATCAACAAGTACTACTTCCTCGACATCGGCCCCGGGGCGCAGCTTCATCGAGCACGCCGTCTCCCAGGGCCTCCAGTTCTTCGTGATCTCCTGGCGCAACCCACGCAAGGAACACGCCGACTGGGATCTCGACACCTACGGCCAGGCCGTTCTCGACGCCCTCGACGCCACCTGTCAGATCACCGGCATCGCGACTCCGTCAACGCCCTCGGCATGTGCGCCGGCGGCATCGTCACCTCGGCGGTGCTCTCCCACCTGGCGGCCCAGGGGACACGCGGGTCAACTCGGTGTCGTTCGGGGTGACCCTGCTCGACTGGGACTGCCAGGCCATGGTCGGCGCCTTCCAGTCGCAGGGGTTGCTGGCGGTGGCCCGGCGGCGTTCCCGGAGCGCCGGTGTCCTCGACGCCCGGTCGCTGGGTGCGGTGTTCACCTGGATGCGGCCCAACGAGCTCGTCTGGAACTACTGGGTCAACAACTACCTGCTGGGAAAGAAGCCGCCGGCGTTCGACATCCTGGCCTGGAACGACGACAAGACGAACCTGCCCGGCCGGCTCCACGGCCAGTTCCTCGACATCTTCGCCGGCAACCTGCTGGTGAAGCCCGGAGGGCTCACGGTCCTGGGCACGCCCGTCGACCTGTCCACCATCAAGGTCGACAACTATGTCACCGGCGGGTTGAGCGACCACCTGACCCCCTGGGACGGGTGCTACCGGGCCACGCAGCTCCTGCCCGGCCAGTCGACGTTCGTCCTCTCCCCCACCGGGCACATCCAGACGCAGGTGTCGCCGCCGGGGAACCCGAAGTCCCACTACTTCGTCGGCGGCGAGCCCGGCCCCGACCCCCACGAATGGCGCGCGCACCGCCGAACGGCGCGGCGGCACCTGGTGGGACCACTGGGCGGAGTGGGTCACCGCCCGCGCCGGCGACGAGAAACCCGCCCCCACCAAGCTCGGCAGCCGCCGCCACAAGATCCTCGGGCCCGCCCCCGGCACCTACGTCCTCGAGCCGGCCTGACCGCGAGGGCCGGCATGGTCTACGTGGCGCTGCTGCGGGGCATCAACGTCGGCGGGAAGACCAAAGTCGCCATGGCGGCGCTGCGCGACGTCTGCGCCGGGGTGGGCTGCGAGGACGTCGTCACCTACATCCAGAGCGGCAACGTCGTGTTGAAGAGCAGACTCTCGGCCGACAAGCTGCGGGCGGCGCTGGAGGCGAACATCGCCGCGGCGTTCGGCTTCAACCCGGCGGTGATGATCCGCACCGCCAAGGAGATGGCCGCCGTGGTCGACCGAAACCCCTATCCGGAGGCCGACGAGAAGACGGTGCACGTCGGTTTCCTCCACGCCGCACCCGACGGGGCGACGAAGAAGTGCCTGGCCGCCATCGACTCCGGCCCCGAGGAGCTGACGGTCGTCGGTCGCCACGTCTACCTGCACCTGCCCAACGGCATGGGCCGCGCCAACCTGCCGGGTCAGATGGAACGGTGCCTCCGCCCGGCCCCGATCACGGTTCGCAACTGGCGCACCGTGACGAAGCTGGTGGACTTGTCGTCCGGCTGACCCCGACTACCCCGTGATGGCGCGTCGCCGGTCGGCGGGCATCACCACGAGGCTGAGGCCACCCAGGAGCATCAAGACCCCGCCGAGGGCGCCGAGCCAGCGGACGGTGCTGGTGCCGGTGGCGGCCAGAGCCGGTGACGGGGCGTCCGCCGACGCGCCGGCGCGGCCGGCTTCGCGGCCGGGTCGGCCGAGGCGCCGGTGCGCTCACGGGGGCGGCGGCTGGAGGCGTCAGGCTTGGGCGTGGTCTTTGGCGCGGGCTTGGCTCCCGGCCCGGCGGCCTTCGGTGCGGACGGCGCGCCCGCCGGAGCTTGCGCTCCGGGCTGGTCCGGGGCGGGCGCCGGCGCGGCCGACGGCGCCGGAGTCTCACCGGCCGGCGGGGCGGCGGCGGGAGCCGTCGGGATGACGATCGACACCGCGCTCGACAGCCCCTGGTCGGGAGCGACGTCGAAGGCCAGCGGAGGCTTGGGGGCCTTCGGGTCGGTGTCGTAGGTCAGCTGGACCCGGTAGCTGACCGAGGTCGGGTTGTTCAGGCAGGACGGGGAGATGACCAGCGTGTAGCCCGTGGTCGGGTTGAACGTGGCCGGGGCGTCGCAGTGCTTGGCCGGCTGGCCGGGCCCGCTCCAGTGGGTGACCTCACCGACGAGGGCGCCGGGCTTTTCCCGGTCGACGGAGAAACGGATGAGGTCGTCGACCTTGCCGTCGCCGGTGCTGTCGAGCTGCCAGGACACGAAGGTGTTGAGACTGGCCCAGTTGGGGTCGGTGGCGGGATCGCCCATCTCCTTGGTCTTGAACGAGAGCACGATGCCCTGGGCCCCGGACTCGATGGTGGACGACACGATGTCGGTCCGGGCCGTCGCCAGCTTCTCGTTCGTGTTGCGGTCGATGGTGTCGCCGATGGCGTCGGTGAGTGCCGCCGGCCCTTCGGCCGCCACGGCCGACGGCGGGACCACGAACGCCGCCCCGCTGAGCAGCGCCCCGACCGTCAAGGCCAGGCCCGCCGCCAGCTTCTTCCGGGTCATCCTCCGCATCCGGCACCCCCAATCTGGGCCCCCGGGAGTCGAGCAACGCGTGCATCGGCACGCCTCCCGAGGGCAACTGGGGAGGATTTCGACACCCGATGGGAGAGTTCCTCCCAATTGTCCGATCTCGCCCTTTGCTCCCCCCAGGGGCGGCGGCCCCGGGCATCGGACATGATGATGCCGTGCACGGTGATCCTCGATGACGGGCTGGTCAGCCCGGGACATCCCCGAACTGTCGGGGCGGGTCGCCGTCGTGACCGGCGCCAACCGGGGCCTCGGCCGGGAGGTGACGCGCTACCTGGCCGGTCGGGGAGCCCGGGTGATCATGGCCTGCCGGGACGAAGCCGCCGGCGAGGCCACGGCCGCCGCCCTGCGGGCCGGGGGCGCGACCGGCCCCCTGGAGGTGCGGCCGCTGGACCTGGCCAGCCTGGCGTCGGTGGAGAAGTTCGCCGCCGGGCTCGCCGGCGAGCCCCGCCTCGACCTGCTGGCCAACAACGCCGGGCTGATGGCGGTCGACCGGGGCGTGACGGCGGAGGGGTTCGAGATGCACATCGGCGTGAACCACCTCGGCCACTTCGCCCTCACCGCCCGGCTGCTGCCGCTGCTGCTGGCGACCGGCGGCTCGCGCATCGTGACGATGTCGAGCATGCGGCGCCCGGCTGGGCCGCGTCGACCTCGACGACCTGCACTGTGGGAGCGCCGCCCCTACGACCGGTGGCAGTCCTACTTCCAGAGCAAGCTGGCCAACCTGCTGTTCACCCTGGAGCTCGACCGCCGCCTCCGGGCGGCGCGGCCCCGACGGCGGCGCTGGCCGCCCACCCCGGCGGCGCCCGCACCAGCCTGGGCCGCAACGGCCGGCACTGGACGAACCGTGTCGTCCCGCTGCGACCGATCTTCGTGCAGTCCGCCGGCCCTCGGCGCGCTGCGGTTCGTCCGGGCCTCCACCGATCCCGCCGCCCAGGGCGGCGAGTACTACGGCCCAATGTTCCAGATGCTGGGGCCGGCCGGTCCGCGAGACGCCCAGCCGCCAGGCCCGCGACCCCGCCCTCGCCGCCGCCCTGTGGGAGCAGTCCGAGCAGCTCACTGGCTGTACCCGCGTTTCGAAGCCCCGCCCGCCCGATAGGGCGTCGCGTCTTCGACCCGAGCGGCCGCGCCGACGGCTGATGCCTGCCTCTGGCCAGAACGCTCAGTAGTTGGCGGCTCCGGCGTCGACGGGCATTGTGCTGCCGGTGACGTAGCGGCCGGCGTCGGAGCAGAGGTAGAGGATGGCGTTGGTGATGTCCTCGGGCTCGACCATGGGGACGGGGAGGGCGTTGCGCATGGCCTCCATGAACTCGGGATGTTCGGTGGCCAGGGCCATGAACTCGGGATTGGCGACCATGGGCGTGTTGACGCCGGTCGGATGGACGGTGTTGACCCGGATGCCGTAGGGGCCGAGCGCGTTGGCGTAGGCCCGCATCGAGGCCGACCACGCCGTGCTTGGCGGCGAAGTAACCGAGCAGGCCGTGGGACTTCATGTCCATCGTCCGCATCGGCGCCCGGAGGCCGGCCAGCGAGCTGGTGATGACGATGGAGCCGCCTTCGCCCTGCTCGATGAGCCGCGGGATGGCGGCCTCGCATCGTGTGGAGGACGCCGGTCAGCATGATGTCGATGGCCTCGTGCCAGGCCTCCATGCTGCTGGCCGGCTCGCCGATGATCGGCATGATCCCGGCGTTGGCCAGGACGATGTCGACCCGGCCGAACTCGGACACGCCCTCGTCGAGCACCGCCTGCACCGCGTCGATGTCCCGCACGTCGGCCTTGCGGGCCACGATGCGCGCGGCCGAGCTCCTCGACCAGCTTGACCGTGTCGGCCAGGTCGTCCTCGGTGGCCCCGGCGTAAGCGACGCTGTCGAGCTGCTCGCAGATGTCGAAGGTGATGATGTCCGCTCCCTCCTCGGCCAGGCGCACCGCGTGGGAGCGGCCCTGCCCCCGGGCCCCCCCGCTGATGAAGGCGACCTTGCCGTCGAGAAGACCCATGCCAATCACTCTCCTGGCGATGCGGTGGAGACGGAGGCTTGTGACTGCGGCGACCGCGACCGGGTTCACGGCCACGAACCGGTCGTTGAAGGCGGCGGTGCCGCTGAGGGATCCACCGCCCGGTTGTCGATCAGCAAGGTTGCGGTTGGCGCCGATGCCCGCCGGCGGCTCGCCACCAGTCGGGTCGAAGACCCGCGACCCCAAGCCGTGCTCGACGCAGACGCTACCACGGCCTCACGGCGTCGGTGACGAGGGCCGGCCAGTTCGATGCGGCCCACCGGCGAGGACACCTCGACGAGGTCGCCGTCGGCGATGCCGAGCCGGGCGGCGTCGTCGGGGTGGATCTCCACCAGGTTGGTCGGGTGCCGCTCGGTGCAGCGCCGGCAGGTCGTTGAGCCAGGAGTTCATCCGGAGTTGCGCCGGCGGTTGTTGAGGTGGAACGGGAAGCCGGCTCCGGGGCGACGCGGCGGCTCGGCCAGCAGCCGGCGGGCCTCGCCCGAGGAGCTCGGCGTCGGCCAGGTCGATCCGCTTGCCCGGCGTCCGCAGCGCCTTGGCCAGATCGCCGAACCGCCGCTCGCCGTACAGCAGGCCGTGGGGGTGGGCGACGACGTCCTTCCACGACACCCGCCGGCCGGCGGCCATCATCGAGCCGGGCGACCCAGTCGGGGTGGAAGGCCAGCCCGGGCCGGCCGGTCCGGCGGGCCAGCGCCCGGGTGGCCCGCACGACCCGGTTGACCCCGGGCTTGCCGAAGAGGTTGCGACCGCATGGCCAGGGCCAGGTCGGTGAAGAACTCCCACTCCTCCCGCATCCCGGCCGGCGGGTCGACGGCGGCGGGCCAGAACTGGGCGAACGGCGCGTCGTGGAACGCCGACGAGGATCGGATGCGCCTCGGCGCGCTCCAGCCAGTGGGTGCCGGGGATGAGCCAGTGGGCGTGGCGGTGGCTCTCCCGCTGCACAAGGTCGACGGCCGACGAGGAGGTCGAGCTGGGCCAGGGCGGCGTCGAGCGCCGCGCCCTGCGGGCCGGACACGACCGGGTTGCCGGCGTTGAGGATCACGGCCCGGATCTGGCCCGGCCCGGGCGTGGTGATCTCGTCGGCCAGCTCGGGCAGCGAGTGGTAGCCGGCCACCATGGGCAGTGCCCCGCAGCCGGGTGCGGTGCTCGCCCGGGCGGCGCCATGAGAGCGAAGAGGCGGGCCATGTCGACCATGCCGCGCTCGTAGCGGCGGCCGCCGGGCCGGTCGAGCCGGTCGGTGACGGCGTTGAGCGTCATCCCGAGCCACTCCGCCGACCGTGCCGTTCCGGGTCTGGCCCACACCGGTGGCGGTGGCGCAGAAGGCCGTCCGGGCGGTGGCGAAGCGGCGGGCGACGTCGGCGATGACGTCGACGGGCACGTCGCAGCGGGCGGACAGGTCGGCGAGGTCGGCTTCGGCGGCCAGTGCCCGCGGACGGCGCTCCACGCCGGCGACGGGAACGGCGGTGGCCGGCCGGTCCCAGCCCTCGTCGAAGACGACCTTAAGCACGCCGAGGAGGAACGCCCAGTCCTGGCCGGGCCGGACGGCGACGTGGAGTGTCGGCCTTGGCCGGCGGTCTCGGTCCGGCGGGGATCGACCACGATCAGGTCGGCGCCGGCGTCGCGGCGAGCCAGCGCCCGCCGCCACCCGCCCGGCGACCGACCAGTACCAGTTCATCGAGCTCTCGGCCGGGTTGTGGCCGATGAACACCATGCAGTCGCACGTCGTCGACGTCGAGTTGGAGCGACACCAGCTCCGACGCCGAACAGCTTCTGGGCCACGACGTGGGCGGCGTTCTGGTCGATGGAGCCGACCCAGTAGCGGTTCTGCGTGCCGATGGCGTCGAGCAGGCCGGCGAAGAGGACGGTGTTCGCCCCAGCTGAAGGCGGACGGGTTGCCCGTGGTACGAGCCGACCGCGTCGGGGCCGTACCGGTCGATGATCGCGCCGAGCCGGGCGGCGATGTCGGCCACCGCCTCCTCGTAGGTGGTCTCGACGTACCGGTCGCCGACCCGCTTCATGGGCGCGGTGATCCGCCGGGGATGGGTCGACCAGCTCGGCGGCGGTGCGGGCATTGGCGCAGAAGTCCTGCCAGGTGTGGGGGTTCGTCCTTGTCGGGCGCCACCTGGACCACCCGGTTGGCGGCGACGTCGACCGTCACCTCGACGCCGCACAGCGCCATGCAGTACCGGCAGCCGGTGATAGACCTTTCTCGTCGTGTCCGGCATCGCGGTCCTCCTCAGGCGTCGAGATACGACTGCGAGCGTCTGGTGGTAGTGGCGGATGCGGCTCTCCTGGTAGCTGCCCAGCGTCACGCCCGGCTTCACCGAGGCGTGCAGGCCCCGCTGCACCGGGCCGAGGTTCGACATGTCCTGCTCGAAGATCGTGCGCCAGCCGGCCCAGCTCCGGCACGTTGGTCCAGCGGCTCGTCGAAGCCGAGCACGATCGGCTTGGCCGCCGGCGGCCGCTCGCCGTCGGGGAACGGGCTCAGCATCATGACGTCGAGGATCGACGTCTCCGGGATCGCCGCCGTTGGGGCGGAACGCGGTAGTTGATCTGGTTGTAGCCGCCCCAGGGCACGAAGTTGGGGAACACCTGGTACTGGATGGCGTCGAGCGCCTCCGAGTCGGTGCAGTCGATCTCCCGGCCGGCGGCCTGGCTGAGGCGGGCCCGCACCTTGTCGGCCACGAGCCGGCGGGCCCGTCTGCCCGTCCCGCAGCTCGATGACCGGCGGCTCGCCGGGCCTGCCGGCCGACGAAGGAGTCGAAGATGTCCTGCTCGCTCACCAGGTCGCCGAGGTGGGGGCTGGCCACCCCCTGCGGCGGAGATCATCCGGTTGAAGTGCGGCTGGCCCGCGTAGACGTCGTACTCGGTGTTGGCGTCGCCGATGTTGATGAGCAGCTGCGGGTGGGTGGTGATCACGTGGTACGACTCGAGGAACGCCTCCAGCGCCACCTTCCAGTTGCAGGGCAGGTACTTGACGACGTGGAGCGTCTTGGCCCGCTCCTCCATCGGCCAGATCTTCCAGTGCTCGACGAAGTCGCCCGAGGTACGCCGTCAGCGGCTCGGCGCCGAGGTCGAGGTTGACGAATACCCAGCCGGCCCAGGTGCCGACCCGGGCCTGCGGGAGGCAGAACTGGTCGGGGTCGACGTGGGGGAAGTCCCAGGGGCTCGGGACGCCGGCCAGGCGGCCCGTCGAGGTCCCAGGTGAAGCCGTGGAACGGGCAGCGCAGCTCGGCGACGCAGCCGTCCTCGGTGCGGAGCTGGCGGCCCCGGTGCAGGCAGGAGTTGTGGAAGGCCCGGATGGCGCCGCCCGGGCCGCGCACGAGGACGAGCGAGCTGTCGGCGATCTCGTAGACGAGCGTGTCGCCCGACCTCGGGGATGTCCTCCTCCCGGCAGGCGACCTGCCACACCCGCTTCCAGAGCTTCTCGACCTCGAGGTCGTGCCACTGGCCCGGGAGAAGTACCGCTCGCGGGGGATGTCGTCCGAGCCGAGGTCGACCGACGACTCCCGCCGCAGCGTCTCGGGGACGGGGACGTCCTCCTCGTCGAGCAGGTCCTGGATGGTCGGGCCCGGCGACGGCGTCGAGCGGCCGGCGCCGGGCGTTCGATCGATGCGGGTCACCGGCGCACCTCGAAGCCGGCGGCGACGCGGTCCCATGTCGCCGTCGGTCACGCCCCGCTCCCGGAGGAGGAACTTCTGGACCCGGCCCGGTGGGAGTGCGGGGCAGGTCGTCGACGCACCTCGATGTAGCGGGGCACGGCGAAGTAGGGCAGGTTGGCGGCGCAGTACTGCGCCAGCTCCAGCGGGTCGATCTCCGCGTCGGGCCCGGCGACGACGCAGACCTTGACCTCGTCCTCGACGTCGTCGGCCGGGACGCCGTGGACGGCGACGTCGGCCACGCCGGCGTGGCGGCGCACGATCTCCTCGACCTCGAGGGAGGAGATGTTCTCGCCCCGGCGGCGGAGGTAGTCGGCCTTGCGGTCGACGAAGAACAGCTCGCCGTCCTCGTCGATGCGGACGAGATCGCCGGTGTGGTACCAGAGGTTCCGGAAGGCGGCCAGCGTCTCGTCGGGCATCTTGTAGTAGCCGGAGAACATGCTCTCCGGGGTACGGGGCCGGACGACCAGCTCGCCCGGCCTCCCCGGCCGGGACCTCCCGGTCGTGCTCGTCGACCACCCGCAGCTCGAGGTTCGGTTGCGCCCATCCGGACGAGCCGAGCTTGCAGGGCCGGCGGATGTCGGCGGTGGTGGCCGGCATGATCTCGGTCTGGCCGTAGGCGGAGAAGACGCCGTCGAGGCCGAAGCGCTCCTTGAACGGCTCCCACAGCGCGCCCGGCAGCGGCACGGCGGTCCAGACCCGGCCGGGCTGGTCGGCGTCGCTCGGGAGCCTCGGGCAGGTTCCACAGCCACATGTGCATGGCGCCGAGGGTGAACAGCTGGGTGGCGCCGTAGCGGCGGACGCTGTCCCAGTAGTCGTTGACCGAGAACCAGGACTCGATGCCCGACGGGCAGGCCGTAGATGAGCGACGGGTAGAGGTTGAGCAGCCAGGCCCCGGCGTGGAACATCGGGGTGCAGAGGTGGAAGACGTCGCCGTCGCGGATGTCGCGGCCGGCGGCCATGGCCTCGATGGCGGTGTACCAGTAGTGGTGGCTCTGCATGCGCGCCCTTGGCCCGGCCCGTCGTGCCCGACGTGTAGAGGATCGCCACCGTGTCGGTAGTTAGCCGTCCAGGTCCGGGGCGACCGAGCCCGCCGTGCGGCCAGCTCATCGAGGCCGATCGGCCTTGCCGGCGAGGTCGACGGCGTCGGCTGCGCCCCGTGACGACGACCAGTTCGACAGGCAGGCCGGGGAGCTACGGGCGCGAGCCGCTCGCCGAGCTCGGCGTCGACGACGACGGCCGTCGGGCTCGAGCGTGCTCGAGGAGGCCGGCGGAGGTACTCGCCCTTGAAGGCGGTGTTGACCGGGACGTGGACGGCGCCGAGCCGGACGAGGGCGAGGACGAGTGAAGACGTAGTCGACGGAGTTCTCCATGAATGAGGGCGACGAGTCGCCCGCGGCCGACGCCGCTGCCGGGCCAGCCCGCCGGCCAGCGCCTCGACCTGCGGCGTGCCCCTCGGCGAACGTGACCAGGTCTTCGCCGACCATGAGAGCCAGGGGGCGTCGCCGTTGTGCTCGGCCTGGGCGGGAAGCAGCCGGCCGAGGACCCGGTCCTCGATCTCGGTCGAAGGTGAGGCGGTGCATGGGCGTCGCTCCTACTCCTCGGGCCGGACGTAGCGGGCTTGCCCGGCGTCGGCCGTCGCGTGGGAGGTGAAGAACGCCGACCATGCGATGCGGGCGTCGAACGGCATGACCTCCCGGCGCAGCACCGGCTTCCACGCCGCCCGGCTGGCCTGGTCGGTGGCCAGGATGGCGTCGAGGGTCTCCTTGACCTCGGCGTCGAGGCGGTCGCTCGGTTCGACGCAGCGGGCCACCAGCCCGATCCGTTCCGCTTCGGTGCCGTCGATCTCCCGGGCGGTGAGCATGAGCCAGGACGCCCGCTCCAGGCCCACTTTGGCGATGAGCCGGGCGGGATGAACGGGTCGGGCCGGGCGACGCGCATCTCCGGAACGCGGAAGCGGGCGGCGGTCGACGGCGACGGTGAGGTCGGCGCACAGCGAGAGGAGCAGCCCGCCGGCGTGGGCGAGGCCCTGCACCTTGGCCACCACGACCGTGGCCGCGCCTCTTCGATGGAGGTGCACAGGTCGTGCCGGTCGACAGCAGGCCGCCAGGCCTCCTGCGTGGTCGATGGGGACGCCCTTGTACTCGGCGAGGTCGCCGCCGGAGGAGAAGTGGTCGCCTTCGGCCTCGAGGAGGATCACCTCGATCTCGGGGTCGGCGTCGAGCTCCCGGACCCCCGCGCCACCCGCGGCCACCATGGCCAGCGTCATGGCGTTGTGCTTCTCGGGCCGGGACAGCACGACCCGCCCGATAGGCGCCTCGCGTGAACCTGCACCCACCCGTTGCCGTCACTCATTCCCGTCGGCTCGTCGCTCATCGCAGGAAGTAGCCCCCGTCCATGGTCAGGACCTGGCCGGTCATCCACTCCGAGCCGTCGCCGGCCAGCCAGGCGACGAGCGAGGCGAGGTCGGCCGGGCTGCGCCGAGCCGGCCGACCGGGGTGCGCCGGGCCCAGGCGTCGAGGGCCTTCTCGGGCACGCGGGCCCGCAGCAGGTCGGTGTCGACCAGCCCGCCGGAGACGGCGTTGACGGTGATCCCCCGGCCGGCCAGCTCGGCGGCCAGGTACACGACCAGCGACTCCAGCGCCGCCTTGGACGGGCCGATGGCGGCGTAGCCCTCCACGTAGCGGCGGGAGAACGGCGACGTGAGGCCGATCAGCCGGCCCGGCCCGGCGGCGACCTCGGCCAGCCGCTGCCCGAGCCACAGGAACGGCGCGGTGTTGGTGCGCATCGCCTGCCAGCCACCGCTCCTCGGTCGCCTCGAGGGCGCCGACGAGGTAGGCGTCGACGGCGCAGAAGACGATCGACGTCGAGGCGGCCGGCCTGCTTGACGACCCGGTCGACGAGGTCGTCGACGCCCGGCCTTGGAGCCGACGTCGCAGGCGATCGTCTCGATCGGGGTGCCCGGCCCGTGCGGCCTCGCGCTCGAGCGCGGCGGCGGCGTCGGCGTCGTGGGCGTAGTTGGCGAACGTCGGGCCGCGGCCGGGCCAGCTCGAGGCTGACGGCCCGGCCGATGCCCTTCGTCCCGCCGACGACCAGCGAGACCCGCCGGTCCTCGATCGGCTCATTCGGCCACCAGCGCCAGTCGGCGTCCGCCGGCAGTCGTCGCCGGCGCGCGTTGCCGGCCACGCCGCGCCCTCCGGGCCGTAGAACTGGGCCGCCCACCGCCGCAGCGCCCGGTAGGGGCGGGCCTCCTCCGGCACGAACGGGGCCCGGTGGACGTAGTGGAGCCGTTCCCAGATCGGGATGTCCTTGCCGAGCTCGGTGTGCTGGCGGGCGATGAGCGCTGGCGGTCGCCGGCGACGGTTCGGCCTCGGGCCCCCCCGGCCGCGGCGGGCGAACACCGAACCCCGCAGGTCGGAGCGGTCGCCGTCCGCCGGGGTGGTGGCCTGGATCTCGAGGAAGGCGACACGCCCTTCGGCCCGGAAGACGCCGAGCACCATGCCGAGCCCGGCTGGCCCGGATGCGCAGCCCGGCCGCCCGCACGCTGGCGAAGCTGTGCGCCACGTCGAAGAACGGGCCGTTGGTCGTCGAAGTCGGTCGATGGTGGTGACGGCGCGGGCGGAGTGGACGAAGAGGAAGTGGGCGGCGTCGACGAAGTTCTCGGCTGATGAACTGGGGGAAGGCCCGCACCCCGGCGAAGGTGTGCGACGCCGTGGGGGTGGACGGGCTAGAAGTCGGCCGGGTCGAAGCTCGGGGACGAACGATCGGCGATGCGCTGCGGCTCCCAGGCGGGCGTCGCTGCCGTCGGCGTCGTACCAGACGTGGACGAGGCCGTCGACCTCCCGCACGGGCCAGCGTCCGGATCCGCTGGCGGCGGTTGACGGTGGCTGCTGTAGGGGATGAGCCGTTTCTCCCCGGCCGTGCTCCACTGCCACCCGTGGAACGGGCAGACGATGTCGTCGCCTTCCACGCAGCCGCCGTAGCCGAGGTCGGCGCCGAGGTGCGGGCAGTAGGCGTCGAGGACGGCCAGCGTCCCCGGAGTCGCCCCGGAAGGCGACGAGGTCGGCGTCGAAGTATTTGCAGCGGCCGGACGTCGCCGACGCCGATCTCGGCCGACCAGGCGACCTGGAACCAGCCGGATGGATGGCGGGTGTAGGGCCAGCCTTCCCTCATCGTCGCTCACGCCTTCCCGAAGTACCGCTCGATGACATCACGGGCTGGAGCTGGAACGACTCGCCGGCGAAGACGATCCCGCCCTTGTACATGAGGTAGGCGAAGTCGGCGAAGGCCAGTGCCCGCTGGATGTACTGCTCGACGAGGAGGATGGTGAGCCCCCGGTCCCGCAGGGTGTTCGAGCACGGCGAAGATCTCGTCGACCACCTTAGGGGCGCCAGCCCGAAGGAGATCTCGTCGGCCAGGACCACGGCGGGCCGGGACACGACGGCCCGGGCCACGGCCAGCATCTGCTGCTGGCCGCCGGACAGCGTGCCGGCCACCTGCCGAGTCCGCTCCTCCAGCACGGGAAAGAGCTCGAACACCTCGGCGTTGCTGTCGCGGCCCGCCCCCCATCAGCTCGAGGTTCTCCCGCCACGGTCAGGGACGGGAAGATGCCCCGGCCCTCGGGGAGGAGGCACAGAGCCCCCGCCGGGCCATGGCGAAAGCTCGGGTACGGGCGCACGCTCTCGCCCGGCCGAGGCGGACGTCGCCCCGGGAGACGGGCAGCGAGCCCGGCGGCCACCTTGAGCAGCGTCGACTTGCCCGGCCCCGTTGGGCCCGAGGAGGGCGACGACCGAACCCTGCGGGCACGCGCAGGTTGACGTCGCGCAGCACCTCGGTGGAGCCGTAGCCGGCGTACACGCCGCCGAACTCGAGCGCCGGCGGCGCCTGGACGGCGGCCTCGGGGGTCACGATCGGCGTCATGACGATCCCCTCCCCGAGGTAGGCGGTCCGCACGGTGCTCGTCGCTGCTGGATCTCCTCGCGGATCGCCGGAGGCGATGATCCGCCCGAACTCGAGGACGTAGATGTCCTGGCAGACGGCGAAGACGAGCTCGACGTCGTGTTCGACGAGCACGACCCCGATGTCGCCGAGGGCGAAGACCCGTTCGAGGATCTCGGCGAACCGTTGTGTCTCCATGGTGTCGAGCCCCGACGACGGTTCGTCGAGGAGCAGGATCCGCGGGCCGGGTGGCGATGGCCCGGGCCAGTTCCAGCACCCGGGCCTGCCCGGTGGACAGCGTCGCCGGCCTTCGTCGTGGCCAGCTCGTCGAGCCCGCACAGGTCGAGGATCTCCTCGACCCGGGCGGCGAGCGCCGCTTGGGTGCGGCCCGCGGAAGCGCGTCCCGGCCCGTCCGCCGCCGGGCCTGCTCGGCTTCCACGGCGAGGGCGACGGTCTCGGCCACCGTCATGCTCCAGAACAGCTCCATGCGCTGGAAGGTGCGGCCGAGGCCGGCGGCGGCCCGCCGGTGGGGGCGCCACGCAGCCGATGTCCTGCGCCCGAGGAGCTCGACCCGCCCGCCGGTGCGGCGCTGCGCGCCGCGAGACGACGTTGAACAGCGTGGTCTTCCCGGCGCCGTTGGGCCCGATGAGGCCGGTGACCCGGCCGACCTCCGGCGGCCAGGTTGACCGTCGTCGAGGGCCACCAGCCCCCCGAAGGCCACGGTGACGTCCGTCCACGACGAGCCCGAGCCGCGTGGTCGACGGCGTCGCGCGGTCCACGGCGTCGCCTCACGGCGTCGGGCTCCGGGGCGGGCGGGAGCGCATCGCGGACCGGGACCCGGCGGCGGTCGGGGCAGCGCCCTCGACGGCGGGCGGCCCGGCGCGGCCAGGCGGCGGACGAGACCGTCGAAGCCGTTGGGCTCCTGGGCGAGGACGATGGCGCCGAGGCCGAAGCCGAGCTCCATCCACTGCGCCACCTCGCCCGACGAGCGTGAGCGAGGGCAGCACGGTGAAGAGCACGACGCCGAGGACGAGGCCGCTGGCCGAACTGGGCCCGGCGGCCACCACCGCCACCACCCAGATCAGCGAGGTGAGGAACGTGTACGACGTCGACGTGATCGTCTCGAACTGCAGCAGGATGATCCCGCCGGCGATCCCCGCCAGGCCGGTGCTGAGGCAGAACACCGCGACCCGGGCCCGCTGCACGTCGATGCCGATGCTCTCCACCCCGGTGGGCGAGTCGCCCGCCGCCACCAGCGCCCTGCCCCATCCGGCTGCGGGCGACCAGCCCGACGAGGGCCACGGCGCCGACCGCCGACCAGGAGGGCGAAGTAGTAGAAGGCGTTGTCGCCCCGAAGGAGCTCGGGCCGTTCGCGCCTGCACCGACAGCGCCACGCCGAAGGCGTACCGGGTCGGGTAGATGAGGTTCTCCACCGACAGGCCGAGGGCGAACGTGGCCAGCGCCAGGAACAGCCCCGACAGCCGGATGGAGGTCACGGCGATCACCGCGCCGAAGGGCACGACGCAGATCCCGGCCAGGAGCCAGCGCCAGCGGGAACGGCATGTCGCCGGTGAAGTGGGAGAAGAACATGGCGCCGAGGGCGGCGAAGGCGGCGTGGCACAGCGACACCTGGCGGCTCAGGCCCGACCAGCAGGTTGAGGCTGGCGAAGAGGGTCACGAACACCAGGGCGTTGGTCAGGGTGACCAGCCGGGACCCGAGCCACCAGCGGGCGCCACGGCGGCGACGACGGCGAGGACGGCGGCGGACGGGCGGGACAGCGGCCTCCAGCCCGCCGGCGCCACGGACCCGCACGCCGACAGTGGCCGGCGGCGGGGGGCGAAGAGCTTGCCCCGGGCGAAGAACAGGACGACGAACATGACGAGGAACGGCAGGCTCTGGACGAGGCCGGAGAGGGAGTAGACGTTGGCCACGAACTTGGTGGTCACCGACTCGGCCACGCCGAGGGCGACGGCCGCCCCGAAGGCCAGCGGCAGGTTGACGAGCCCGGCGATCACCGCGGCGGCGAAGGCGTGCATGACGAGCACCGGGACGGTGAGGGTGTCGAGCCCGACGAGGGGAGCGAGCAGCACGCCGGAGAAGGCGGCGAACGAGCAGCCGATGATCCAGCCGATCGGTGACGACGCCGGCCGGAGTCGATCCCGACGACTCGGCCGAGTCGCGGTTGTCGACCACGGCCCGCATCGCCTTGCCGACGAGGTGGCCCGGAAGAAGCAGGGCCAGCGCCACGCGTGACGCCAGCCGCCAGCCCCACGATGATCAGCTGGTTGGCGCCGAAGTTGACCGAGCCGAACTCGAGGATGTGTGGGGGCAGGAAGTCGGGGACGGGCTTGGAGTCACCGCCGTAGGTGAGGAGGATCGACGGCCCGCACGAAGACGAGGAGCCCGATGCGAGGCGGCCACTGGCGGCGGCGGGGTTGGTGGCCAGGCAGCCGGCGGAACAGCACCTTGTCGAGCAGCGACGCCCATGCCGGCCCCGAACACCACGACGGTGAACAGCATGGCCAGCCACGGCGGGCTGCCGTAGGTGACGGTCAGCGTGTAGTAGCAGTAGGCGCCGGCCATGGCGATGGCGCCGTGGGCGAAGTTGAACACGCCCGACGTCTTGTAGGTGAGGACGACGCCGAGGCCGGCGATGCCGTAGATCGCAGCCGGTGGCGATCCCGACGGCGATGAACGGGTACAGGTCGGTCATCGGCAGATGGGGCACGGGTCCAGCCCGGCACGGGCGGCGGCCTCCTCGGCCGGTGGTCGCCCGGCCTCCGAGAAGCGCAGCAGGTCGCAGCCGGCCGGCGTGGTACCGCTGCGATCCGTCGACGACGTACCACGCTGCCGTCGGTGCCGGGCCTGTCCCCGACCGACGGAGCGGGCGGTCGACAGCGACGGGCCGGCGACGGCCACGGCCCTGCCGGCGAGGCCCCGGTGAACCGCTGGCCGGCGCTCGCAGCGCAGATCAGCGGCCACCGCCGACGAGCGCCAGTCAGGCCCGACCGGCCGCAGCTGCGATCCACCGCAGGGCGGAGGCCCGGTGACCGTGCGACTGGTTCACGCCGCCGGCCCCGGCGACGAGGATCCCGATCCCGGCCACCATCAGGCCGGGCAGGACCGACCGCAGCCCGGAGCCGTCGTCGCCCCGCGGGGTTCGGGCCATCGGTGTCACGTCGGCCGGCGCGGGGGTGTCGGCAGCGTGATCTCCCGCCCGGCCCGGCCGGCGGTTCCGCCGCGCCGGCGCGCTTCCCGGCGCAGCGCGGCGGCGACCTCGTCGAGCTTGCCCCACTCGTCACGCAGGTCGGCAGTGAGGATCGAGGACGGCGCCCACGCCGAGGAGGAACAGGCCGACGGCCAGCCCGCTGGCCAGGTAGGACAGCTGGTCGAGCGTTCTGCGGCCCGCGGACACGCTCAGGGCGCCCGAGAGGGCCAGCACGGCTCCTCCGCCGACGCACGCCCAGCCGACGACGCGGTCCCACTGGGAGACCGCCCATGTCCAGTAGCGCTTCACGCTCCCCCCACCACTCGACGGCCACGACCGATCACGAGAGCCAGCACGACGGCGATGGCGGCGACCTGCGCCACCCAGCCCAGCATGCCCCATCTCCTTCTTCCGTGCCCTCGGCGCCAACGAAGCCGACCGGAGATGCCGGCTGCCCGTCGCCGGGCGGGCCACCGGCGGCATCTCCGCCGCCGCCGACTCCGCCGATCGCCTCGAGGTCGGTGATGCTGCCCGACACCACCCCGAAGCCATCTCGAACACCATGGTCTTCGGCGCCGACAGGGGCAGCTGGTCGCCGGACATCTGGCTGAAGTCGAACGGCCGGCGGATGGCAGCCCCGACCTGCACCCCGCCGGTGACCGGCCTTCTGTTCGACCGACCCGAACCTCGATCCCGGCCGACTTCAGCCCATCGAGCACCGGCTGCGGCAGCGGCGTCGGGGCCCTCTCGGCCGACCCTCCCGCCGACTCGGCAGCGCCCGCCGATCTCCCGGTGATCTGCCTTGACCTCGGGCGGTTCACCGCCGGTGCGTTGCGTGATGGTCGAGCTCGGTGCGGATCTTCCCGATCTTCAGCGCGTCGCCGACGACCAGGTTCTCGAGGCCGCCGAACGACGGCCTTGACTACCGCCTCTTCGGCGTGGTGACGTCGGCGCTCGACTGCGCCACCATTCGCATGATCGAGAACGCGCCGGGCGCCGATCCGCCGGTGGCGGCGTGCGCCGCGGTGCTCCGCTCGTCGGACTGTCGTCTTGAGCCACAACGGGCTCGTCTCACCGCCCGACGACGCCGAGGCCGGGATCGCTACCGTTGGCGCTCGACCGGACCGTCAACGGCCAGGTCGGCGCCTCGCTCAGCGCCGGCACCGGGATCCCGTTGTAGGGAAGGGTGTTCTGCAGCACGCCGTAGAACAGCCCCGGGAACTGCTGGCCGATCTCCGACGGGTAGGGCGCCGACGCCAGGCTGGTGGCCACCTGCGTGCCGGTCTCGAGATTCGGCACGGCCAGCGCCCCACTCGGATCGAACCGGTCGACGATGAAGCCGCCGGTGGTGACGGCCCCGATGTCCACGGCGCTGGCCCGGGCGTTGGCCACCCAGTCGCCCGCCGGATCGGCGCCGCGCGGCCGTCGAGATCGCACAGGTGGCGAGCAGGACCAGACCCAGCACCACACTCCGCTTCCGTGATCGTCGCCCGCATTGCGCTCCCCTTTCAGTCCACGATCCGGACACCGGGCCCGGTGCGGAGCAGACGAACCTCTCCCCGAGGGGCAGCTCGAAAGCGGTGCCCGTCCAGCGCACCGGAACGGTGCAGGGTGCAACCCGGCCCGCTGCTTCAGGTCCTTCGGCCAGGTCGTCGGCGGGATGAGCCCGCCCAGCGTCTCGTTGGACAGCTTGTAGACGCCCTGGATGAGCTGCTCCGACGTCGGCCTTGTCGCGGTCGAGGTTGGCGGCGGCCTTCTCCACCAACTTCATCCCGGCCCAGGCCGCCGACCCGGAGTTCCCCATGACCTGGCCGGGCTGGTACCGGCCCATCGCCTCCCGGTACTCGCGGTTGATGCCGACGATGTGCCAGGGCCGCGACCAGGCGGTGGTGATCATCCCGTCGGCGTCACGGCCGATGATGTCGGGCCACTGCGTGTCGTAGTTCACCCCGGGCGTCACGACCAGCGGCTTGTAGTCCTGGCGGTTGGCGCTGCGGAGCAGCCGGCCGTTGGTCTGCATGTCGGTGAGGAGCACGATCATGTCGGCCCCCGACTGGCGGGCCTGGAGCACCTCGGAGGTGTAGTCGGGGGCGAACAGCGAGATCCGGATGCTGGCCACCACCCGGAACCCCTTGGCCGCCGCCTGCTTCTTGATGACGTCGTTGTGGACCGAACACAGCGGCACTTCGGCGCACCAGAACACGGCGATCTTGCGCTGCGGGAAGTTCAGGGCCAGCACGTTGTTGATGTAGGCCTCCGACTCGCCGACCACACTGGTCGGCTGGGCCAGGAACACCATCTCGCTCTCGGACTCGTCGGCGTAAGCGCCCGACGAACCAAACAGCGGCACCCGCTTCTGCTCCAGGTAGGGCCGGACGGCGCCGAGCGTGAGCGCGCCGTGGTGGGCCACGAAGGCGGTGACGCTGTCCTCCTCGACCATCTTCTTCACGATGGCCTTGGCCTTGGCCGGGTCGTCGCCGTCGTCGCCCACGATGAGCTTCACCTGATGGCACCCGCCGAGGCCGCCGCGGGAGTTGACCGACGCCACCCAGGCCTTGGCCGCCGGAGTCATGGCCCCGAACAGGGCGCCGATCGGCCCGGTGGTCGTGCCCCAGGTGCCGATGCTCATCGGGGCGCAGGGGCCGCCGGCCGCCGGAGCGGGAGCCGGGCTGCCGGGAAGTCCGGGTGCCGGCGCCACGCCGCCGCCGGTCGAGGCCGCGCCGGAGGCACCGCCGCCGGAACCGGAGGAGGCACCGCCGGAGGCGGTCTTGGCGCCCGGCTTCGCCGCGTTCGCCGCGTCGCCACTCGACGACCCCGCGGCCGACGCCGGCTTCGGCGAGCCGGGTGCCGGCGTTGCGCCCGACCCGGCCGGGCCGCCGGTGGCCGCTGCGGCGGAACCGGCCGCGGCCGCGTCGGTGCCCGGGGCCGGAGCCCCGGCGTCAGCGGGCGTGCCGCCGTCCGGGGCGGTTGCCGCACCCGGGTCGGACGCCGCGGCGGGCTGCTCCGCCGCTTGCCGCCCGGAGGCGTCCTTCGGCGGCGCTGCTCCCGCAGGCCCCCACCACCAAGCCGCACGCCGCCGAGCGCGGCGATCCACCGTCGTCCGATGCCCATGCCCGCTCCCCCGTTTCTTCATGCCCTGTCCGGACAACGCCGGACCCACCGAGTTCTCAGCCGACCCGACCCTTGCGCCAGGCCGACCAGGTCGTGATGCCTTCGCGGTTGGCGAGCTTGCGAAGGCTGGTGACGTCACTCGTGCGCGCCCGCCGCCACCCCACCACGAGGGCGGCCGACGCCGCCCCCCACTGAAGCTTCCGTCGCCCGTTCATGTCCCGTTCCTGTCCTTCACCCGGATCCCGGCCCGGGTGCCGTTGCTGCGGAGGTTGTCTCCCGCCAGCGGGTGGTCGCCCACGATGCGGCTGTCCCAGAAACGGCGGAAGGCGACCAGCCCCCGGTCCCGGACGTGGTAGGCCGGGTTGGGCGCCTCGGCCCGGTGCATCATCAATCCGGCGTCCTGGATGGCCGTCGACCAGTTCCCGAGACCGGCGGCGAACCCGATCGCCTTTTCGAGCACCGGCCCGGCGACCGGGACCCGCAGCTTCGGGACGAACGTGACGTCGAGCACGAAGTGCGAATCGGCGTCCACCGGCGTCCAGCAGGCGATGATGTTGCCGAGGATGTTCGGCCGGTCGGCGAAGCGCACGAGGTGGAGGGGACCGCCCCAGCACGTCGAGAGGATGTCGTTGGTCACCGGCGTGAGAAGGTTCACGAGCTCGCTCCGCCGGAAGCGCTTCTTCACGTTCTCCCAACCCAGCCAGGGCCGCCGGTTGTAGATGGCGTTGCGCATCCGCATGACGGTGGGCGACTCCGTCTCGACGATGGTGTCGCCCCATTCGGCGGTGTCGTGGGCGATGGCGAAGTGCATGCCGTCGCAGAGGTTCTCGCCGAACCACTTGGCCGGGAACGGCAGGTACCAGCGGTGGTGGGCGAAGACGACGTTCTCCTCGGCGAAGCCGGCCTCGGCCAGGATGTCGGGGAAGTCGAAGTCGGGCTCCCCGGCGCCGTTCCAGGCGAAAACGGCGCCGTAGCGCTCCACCACCCGGAACGTCGGCAGGCAGACGCCCTCCCGAAGGCGGTCGTGGCCCGGCTGGGCGGCGAGCCGGCCGCTCCCGTCGTAGCACCAGCCGTGGAAACCGCAGCGCACGGTGTCGCCCTCCACCGAGCCGCCGTAGCCGATGTGGGCGCCGAGGTGCGGGCAGTGGCCCGCCTGGCAGTGCAGCGTGCCGGCCGAGTCCCGCCACAGCACGAGGTCGCGCTCCAGCACCTTGAGCGGGACGACCCGCCCGGGCTTCACGTCTCCGGACCAGCCGATGGTCCACCACGCCCGGGGGTACTGCGGGTTGAGCGCTTCGTACTCCACCGCCGGTTCGGCCCGGGGGCCGCCCAGCTCGACCGGTGTCCTCTCGGTCAAGGCCACCATCGCCTCCTGCGTAACTGATTGATCATTTATAGTCTGGGCGCTCAGGATTGAGCAAGCGCCGGGGCGAACAGCGTCCCGTCAAGCAGGCGTTCGAAGGTTCCGATGGCCTCGCGATGAGGACGGGCGAGGCGGGTCGTGGCGCCGAACTGGGAGAAGCCGGTGGCCACGGCCACCAGCAGGTCGACGACGGAGTCGGGTTCCACGTCGGGGGCCAGATCGCCGGCCGACGCCTGGACCAAGCGGCGGAAGAAGCGGTACACGGCCACGGGATCGTCGCCCAACTGGCGGCGGATCTCCGGATGGCGCCGGATCTCGACGGGCGCGATGGCGGTGAAGGTAGCCAGCGTCCGGTCGGCGGCGTGCAGGGCGACCGACAGGTCGAGGATGGCGTTGATCTTCTCCGGCAGGCTCTCCCGCCCGGCCAGGGCGGCTTCGAACTCGGCGAAACACGATGGCCTGCACGCCGCGGTAGACGGCCACGAACAAGTCCTGCTTGGAGGGGAAGTAGCGGTAGATGGCCCCGGCGGTAAAGCCGGCCACGCCGGCGATGTCCCGGTTGGTGGTTTTGTCGTAGCCGTGGCGCCCGAAGCAGCTCCCGGGCGCGCCATCAGGATCTTGTCCCGGGCGTCGGCGTCGTCGTCGACCGCGGGGCGGGCGGCGACGCGCCGCTTCGCCATCGGGGCCTGCGCCCGCAGGGCCTGGAGCACCTCGGGGCGGAACAGCGTTCCGTCGACCAGCCGCTTGAAGCTGGCGATGGCCCGCTGGTGGGCACCGGTCGCCCGAGCCGTCGCGCCGAACTGGGCGAATCCGGTCGAGACTGCCACGAGCAGGTTCACCACCGAGCCGGGGTCCACCACGGGATCGAGGCTGTCAGCCGACTCCTCGACCAGCGAGCCGAAGAAGCGGTAGACCTTCTGCGGTTCGTCGCCGAGAGCCCGGCGGAGCTCGGGGTGCCGCTGGATCTCGATCGGCGCCACGGCGGTGAAGGCGGCCAACGTGCGGTCGGCGGAATGCATCACGGCGGCGAGATCGAGCACGGCCTTCACTTTCTCGGCCAAGCCCTCGGCCGCCCGGGTGGCGATCTCGAAGCCTTCGAAGGTCGTGACCTGCATCTCCCCGTAGGCCGCCACGAAGACGTCGACCTTCGAAGGGAAGTAGTGGTAGATGGCCGCCTGCGTGATTCCGGCGGCGGCGGCGATGTCCTTGTTGGTGGTCTTGTCGTAGCCGTCCTGCCCGAACCGGGCCCGGGCGGCGGCCAGGATCTGGCGGCGGGTTTCGGCGCTGTCGGTGGCCGGCGGGCGGCCCTTGCGGACGGTCTTCACCGGCCCTCCTCCTCTCGGGCCGCAGCGGCGGCCGACCGCCCGGCGGCGCGGCCGAAGACCAGGCAGTTGGCGAACGAGTTGCCGCTCCCGACGTAAACGTCGCCGAGGACGCCGCCGGTGCACTCCCCGGCGGCGAACAGGCCGGGGACCGGCATGCCGCCGCGGGTCGAGGACGCGGGCGTCGGCGTCGATGCGGAGACCCTTGGACGTCAGGCAAAGGATCCCGAGACGGAGTTCGACACCGTAGAACGGCGGGGCGGCGATCTCCCGCAGGAACTTGGCGTCCTTGCCGAACTCGTCGTCGGCGCCCGGCGCGGGCGGCGTGCGTTGTAGCGGTCGACCGAGGCGAGGAGGCCGGCGGCGTCGACGCCGAGCAGTCGGGCGAGGTCCTCGAGCGTTGGCGCCCGCCCGACGCGGCCGGCGCCGACCATCTCGTCGATCACCGGTTCGGTCCAGTTCGACGGCAGGCGCGTCGGAGTCGATGCCCGGGATCAGCTGCTTGTAGGTCGGCGGACCGGCCCGGCTGGGACTCCTTCTTGGCCGTCTCGTCGAAGATGGCGAACAGCGGCCCCCACGTGCGGTGGGCCACCTGCATCACCGCGTAGGAGGTCGACTCGTCGACCCGCCGGGCCCCGCCCCGGTCGACCATGACCAGCCAACCGGGGAAGTAGACCTCGATCATGTTGCCGAAGCCCGGCGTGGGGATCACCAGGGCGCGGTCGTGGCCGACGACGTCGGCGCCGGCCTGGGCGGCGAAGCGAGAAGGCGTCACCCTGGGCGCCGGCGGCGCCGATGTACCAGGCCGCGCCCCCGGCCGCGGCCAGCGACGGGAGGTGCTCCGCCCCACAGCGCCGGGTTGGCGCCGAACCCGCCGCTGGCGACGACGACGGCGCCGGCCGCAACGGCGTCGTCGTCCACGGCCACGCCGGTGACGCGCCCCTCGATGGGTGAGGATCCGGTTGATCCGCCGGCCCAGGGCGATGTCGACCGCCGGCTCGGCCTCGAGCTCGGCGGCCAGCACCTTGACGATGCCCTCGCCCGCCTCGGCGGGGAACGTGGGAGCGGGGCTGGCGCTCCTCGGCGGCGAACATCAGCTCGGCGTGGAACTCGACGCCGAGCGACGAGGAGCCAGTCGACGGCCGGGCCGCTGTCCTCGGCCAGGCGGCGCGCCAGCGACGGGGCGCACCCGGTACTGGTTGAACAGCAGGTAGTCGCGGTACAGGTCCTCGGCGGAGTCCTCGATGCCGGCCCGGCGCTGCAGGCTGGTGCCGGCGGCCATGATGATCCCGCCCGACAGCGCCGAGGAGCCACCGAGCGGCGCCCTGGCTCTCGACCAGCAGACCGGACGGACGGCCCGGCCGGCCTCGACGGCGGCCCACAGCCCGGCGGCGGAGAGACCGGCCACGCCCGAGCCCCAGATCCCACGCCCACGTCGATGTGAAATTGATTCTTCAATTATCTTAGCTCGCGTGAGCGGCGCCGGTCCCTCCACCGCCTCCGAGGTACGCCATCACGGAAATTAATTGCTCGTTGGGCCAATTATCGTAGCGCCCATGAGCGCTGGACCGCATCCGCTACGAGGCACCCGAGGCCGGCGTCGCCCGCATCGTGCTGGCCCGCCCCGACACCCGCAACGCCCAGGACAAGCACATGCTCTACCAGCTCAACGACGCCTTCGACATCGGCCGCCCACGACAACGACGTCAAGGTCGTGATCCTGGCCGCCGACGGCCCCCACTTCTCCTCGGGCCACGACCTGCGCGACGACCTCGAAGATGCGGGAGTTCGAACCGGTCGGCTGCTGGGGCGGCTACAACCTGCCCGGCGCCGAGGGCTTCATGGCCATCGAGGAGGAGATCTACCTCGGCCTGTGCTGGCGGTGGCGCAACTTCCCCAAGCCCACCATCGCCGCCGTGCAGGGCAAGGTGATCGCCGGCGGGCTGATGCTGGTCTGGGTCTGCGACCTCATCGTCGCCGCCGACGACGCCGAGTTCTCCGACCCCGTCGTGGCCTTCGGCCTCAACGGCCACGAGTACTTCGTCCACCCCTGGGAGGTGGGCGCCCGCCAGGCCAAGGAGATGCTCTTCACCGGCGACGCCATCTCCGCCGCGCAGGCCTTTCAGCTTGGCATGGTGAACCACGTCGTCCCTGCCGCCGAGCTCGACGGCTCCACCCGCTCCCTCGCCGAGCGGATCGCCTGCCGCCCGACCATGGGCCTGAAGCTGGCCAAGCAGGCGGTGAACCAGACCCTCGACGCCCAGGGGCAGTGGGCCGCCATCCAGGCCGCCTTCAGCCTCCACGAACTCGGCCACTCCCACAACATGCAGGTCCACAAGCTGCCGATCGACCCCGAAGGCGCCGCCGTGATCCGCCGCCAGGCCAAAGAGGGGGCGCGCTTGGTTCAGCACCCGGCTTCGACGTCGGTGCCGAGGTAGCGGGCGATACCGACCGTCCGCGGCGGTAGCTGTCCGACTCGCTCGTTAGGCTCGTGTCGTGACTGTTCGCGACACTGCTCCGGAGATTCGGCGCCGCCAGGTCGGCATCTACCGGCGGATGAGCCCCGACCAGCGGGTGGAACTGGCCGTGTCCTTGTCGGAAGATGTGCGACTGGTCACCCTGGACGGCATTCGACACCGGAACCCCGATTTCGACGACCGCCGGGTCCACCGCGAATGGCTGCGCATCCTGCATGGTGACGAGCTGCTCGGCCATCTGGCCTCTCACCGAACGTCACGGTGACGCTGACAGACCTCCTGGCAGAGATCGTCCGGGGCCTCGATGCCGCGGGGATTGCCCACATGGTCACCGGATCGCTGGCCTCGACACTGCACGGAGAGCCGCGGGCAACCCAGGACATCGACCTCGTCATCGACCCGGAGCGAGAGAACCTCGCCGACTTCGTCGTCCACCTCGACCGGGAGCGGTTCTACGTCGGGGACGCCATCGGCGCTCTCGAGCGGAGGGATCAGTTCAACGTGATCGATGTCACGACAGGGTGGAAGGTAGATCTGATCATCCGGAAGGACCGCCCGTTCAGCCAGGCGGAATTCGCCCGCCGCCGGCCGACCGTCATGCTCGGCGTTCCCACCGCCGTAGCCAGCGCCGAGGACACCGTCCTGGCCAAACTGGAATGGGCGAGGTCAGGCGACTCGGATCGCCAACGGCGGGACGCGATCGCCATCCTCGGCGTCCAGCAGACCACACTCGACACCACCTACCTCCGTCACTGGGCCGAGATTCTCGACCTCTCGGACGAGCTCAACGCTGCTCTCGCCTCGGCGCGGACCGAGAGCGGCGACTGAATCTCGGGGGGTACTGAGCCTCAGGGTCTGGTGGCCAGGCCTTCGCAGATCATGGTGGTGGCGTTGCGCGCCACCTCGGCGGCGGTCAAGGCACCGGGGCGATACCACTCGACGGTCCAGTTGAGGGCGCCGAGGATCAGCATGCGGATCACGCTGAGGTCGACGTCCGGGCGGAGCTCGCCGGCGGCCCGGGCGCTCTCCAGCAGCGATCGCCACAGGTCGCCGTAGGCGCGCTGCTGGGCCAGGTGCCGGCGCCGGATGTCGTCGGGCAGCTGGCCGAAGATCCGGATGTTGGCTGAGGTGTAGTCGCCGATCTCCAGCACCACGAGCACGTGCCCTTCGATGGCCGCCCGGACCCGGTCGAGGGCGGGGCTCCCGTCGGGGACGGCCGCCACCCGCTCCTCCACGTAGGCACAGGCTCTGGCCACCCCGGCGCGGAGCACCTCTTCGACGAGGTCCTCCTTGGAGGCGAAGTAGTAGTAGACGCCCGGGACGTGCATCTCGGCCCGCTCGGCGATGTCGGACAGCCGGGCGCCGGCGTATCCCTTGTCGCGGAACACCTTGGCCGCGGCGTCGAGGAGCCGCTCCCGCGTCTGTTCCGACTTCCTCGTCGCCCGGGCCCGGGCCTCCGACCGCACCATTGCCAAGGATTTTAGTCTGTGTTAAAAACTTGAGTCAATGACTGCCACACCGGAGACCATTCGGCCCGACTTCACCACCGCGCCATCCCGCTACGTCTTCTCCGAGGAGCACGAGGAGCTGCGCCGTTCGATCCGGGCCTTTGTCGACCGGGAGATCGCCCCGCACATCGAGGAGTGGGAGGAGACCACGTTCCCTGACGCCATCATCCGGCGGATGGGCGAGTTGGGTTTCCTCGGCCTGTCCGTCCCCGAGGCCTACGGCGGGCAGGGCGGCGACTACTTCACCAACCTGGTGCTGGCCGAGGAGATGGGCCGCTCCGGTTGCGGCGGGCTGCTCGATGGGCCTGTCCGTCCACACCGACATGGTCATCCCACCGCTGCTCCAGTTCGGCACCGAGGAGCAGAAGCACCGCTGGGTCACGCCGGGGGTGCGGGGCGAGCAGATGTACTCCCTCGGCATCACCGAACCCGACGCCGGTTCCGACGTGGCCGGCATCCGCACCCGGGCGGTGCGCGACGGCGATGAGTGGGTCATCAACGGCTCCAAGACCTACATCACCAACGGCCATCGGGCGTCGATGATCGTGCTGGTGACCAAGACCGACCCCGACGCCGGCCACCATGGCTTCACCCTCTTCCTCGTCCCCATGGACAGCCCCGGCGTCATCCGGGAGAAGCGCCTGTCGAAGATGGGCATGCACGCCTCGGACACCGCGCTGCTCGCCTTCTCCGACGTGCGGGTCCCCCACTCGGCCGTCCTCGGCGAGGTGGGCAAGGGCTTCCACCACATCATGTGGGAGCTCCAGGCCGAGCGGCTCATCGGCGCCGCCGGCTGCATCGCCTACGCCCGCTACGCCTTCGACAAGACCGTGCAGTTCGCTCACGAACGCCAGGCCTTCGGGCGGCCCATCGGCCAGCACCAGGCCATCCGCCACAAGATCGCCGCCATGGCCACCAAGCTCGAAGCGGCGCAGCAGCTCATCTACGGCACCGCCTGGGCCTACGCCCGGGGTGACTACCCGGTGCGGGAGATCTCGATGGCCAAGCTCTTCGCCAGCCAGACCGCCTGGGAGGTGGCCGACGAGTGCGTCCAGATCCACGGCGGCGCCGGCTACATGACGGAGTACGGCGTCGAACGGGTCCTCCGCGACCTGCGGCTCTACCGGATCGGCGCCGGCACCGACGAGATCCTCCTCGACGTCATCGGCAAGTCGTATGGGTTCTGAGCAGCGAGTGTCGCTGCACCGACAGCCGGCGGGGTGGCCCGGCTGCGGATGGTCCGGGCCGACGCCCGCAACGCCATCGACCCGTTGTGGGTCGAGGAGCTGGCCGCCGCCCTGGCCGCCGTCGAAGCCGACGGATCGGTCCGGGCGCTGCTCATCTCCGCCGACGGGCCCGCCTTCACCGTCGGCGGCGATCTGCAGCACTTCTCGGCGCAGCGCCATCGCATGGCCGACGAGCTGACCCAGATGATCACCGGCTACCACGCCGCCCTCGGCCGCCTGGCGGCGTTGCCCGCTGCCGGTCGTCAGCGCCGTGAACGGCGCGCGCCGCCGGCGGCGGGCTCGGGCTGGTGTGGTGCTCCGACGTGGTCATCGCCGCCGACGACGCCAAGTTCGCCACCGGTTTCGCCGCCCTCGGGCTGTCCGGCGACGGGGGCAGCACCTGGTTCCTCCCCCGGCTGGTCGGCCTCCGCCGGGCCCGGGAGATGATTCTCCACAACCGGGTGCTGAGCGCCGCCGAGGCGCTCGACTGGGGCCTCGCTCGACCGCGTCGTGCCCCTCGCGCCGATCTCGAGGCCGAAGCCGAGTCGGCCGTCGCCGGGCTGGCCGCCGGGCCGACCCTGGCCTACGGCGAGATGCGCCGGTTGTTGTGGCGGTCCCTGTCGGTCGGCCTCGAGGACCAGCTGACCGCCGAGCTCGAGGCCATCGTCCGCTGCGGAGCTACCGCCGACGCCGTCGAAGGCGTGACCGCGTTCGCCGAGCGCCGCCCGCCGAAGTTCAGCGGCCGATGAACCAAGGTCCGCGGGAGGAGCTGTCGATCACCGAACTGGTGACAGCCCTCTACCCCGCGCTGGCCAAGGGAGACCGGGAGGCGCTGGCCGGCCTGGTGGCCGACGACTTCGAGGGGACGTTGACCGAGGGCCTGCCCTCTGGGATCGGCGGCGTCCACCGCGGCCGGGACGACATGATCGAGCACGGTTGGTGGGCCTTCGGTCGCCTCTTCAAGGTGCGGGTGGAGCCCTGCGTCTGGATGACGTGCCCCGACGGCCGGTTGCTCGTGCTCGGCCGCTACGTCGGTTCGGCCCGGGAGACGGGCGCGCCGATCGACGCCGCTTTCGTCCACCTGTGGACCGCCGACGCCGGCCGCCTGTCCGCCGTGTGGCACCTGACCGACAGCGCGTTGTTCGTCCAGGCCCTGGAGAGGATCAGTCGATGACCACGAGTTCGCCGCCCCCGTACGACGCGCTGGTCATCGGGGCAGGCGCCGGCGGGCTGTGCGCCGCCGCCCGCCTGGCCCACCTCGGCTTCCGCACATTGGTGGTGGAGTCGCGCGACCGGGTCGGGGGGCGGGCCTCGAGCGTCGACGAGGAGGGGTTCACGGTCAACACCGGGGCGGTGGCCATCGAGTACGGCGGCGTGCTGGAGGAGACGTTCCGGACGGTGGGGGCGCCGTTCGACATCCGGGTGCCCGAGCCGGCCACCTTGTTCCGGCTCAAGGGCCGCACGGTCGACATCACCGGCGGCGGCTGGGGGAAGCTCATCAACGGCGTGACCAAGAAGGGCGCCGGGCTCCTCAGCGGCCTCGGCTCGGCCCGGACCGGCGACCTGCCCGCCGAGGAGCTCTCGGTCAAGACGTGGCTGTCGGCCTACACGAAGAACAAGACGGTCCACGCCCTGTTCCGGAACCTCTCCGCCGCCATCTTCGCCGTCAACAGCGACGAGATGCCGGCCAAGGCCTTCCTGACGTACTTCATCCAGAAGGGTGCCTTCCGCCACTTCGGCTTCTCCCCCACGGGCACGCTCGGCCTGATGTCCGGCCTGGCCGAGGCGGTGGAGAAGAACGGCGAGGTCTGGCTCGACAGCGCGGTCACCGCCTTGCAGGTCGAGGACGGGCGGGTGAGCGCCGCCACCGTGTCCCGGGCCGGGGAGTCGGTGGAGGTGCGCCCCGCCATCGTGATCAGCAACGCCGGCCCCGCCGCCACCGTCGCCCTCTGCGGCCGGGAGCACTTCGACGCCGGATACCTGACCCGCCTGGACCGCGACCTCAAGGCGACGGCCAACATCGTCGTCAACGTGGCCAGCCGCGAACCGCTCCTCGACATCCCCGGCATCGTGACCTTCGGGATCACCCGCCGGCTCTGCAACCTGGCCAACCTGACCGCCACCTGCCCGGAACTGGCCCCCGACGGCTGGCACCTGGCCGTCGCCTACGGCGTTCCCATCCCGGCGGTGGGCGACTTCGACGAGGACGCCGAGATCGCCGCCACCCTCGACGATCTCCGTGACGAGATCAGGGACTTCGACCGCCGGGCGCGCATCCTGTCGATCCGGGTGATGAAAGGCGACTGGCCCGCCCAGCGCAGCATCGCCGGCCTCGACCTCCCCCGCGAAACCAACCTCGACAACCTGTGGAACGTCGGCGACGGTGTACGGGAGTATGCCAACGGCGGTGTCCAGGCCTGCGCCGAGAGCGCCAAGCTGGCCGTCGAGCAGGTCCTCGAGCGCTTCGGTCCGCCGGTGGGAACGGGCCTGGCGGCCCGCTAGCCATGGAGCTCAAGGTCACCCGCTACGAGGTCGACGACGCCGGCGTCGCCACCGTGTGGCTGCACCGTCCGGAGCGGGGCAACTCCTGGACGGGCCGGATGCACACCGAGTACCGCTGGATCTGCCGGCAGCTCGAGGACGACCCGCAGGTGCGGGTGATCGTGCTGAGGGGAACCGGAGAACGCTTCTGCGTCGGCGCCGACCAGGACGCGTTGGCCGGCTTCGTCGAGGCCGGCCGCTACGACACGGCGCTGGCCGCCGACGCCGAGCGGCCCGGCTACGGCGTGCGGCCGGAGTTCGACGCCGACATGACCTGGCAGCTCGGTCTGCGGGTCCCGATGATCGCCGCCGTCAACGGTGCCTGCGCCGGGATCGCCGTGGCCCTGGCCGCCTTCTGCGACCTGCGCTTCGCCGTCGAGGGCGCCAAGGTCACCACCTCCACCGCAAGGCTCGGCCTGCCGGCCGAGTACGGCCTGTCGTGGATCCTCCCCCGGCTCATCGGGCCCGCCCACGCCGCCGACGTGCTGCTCACCGGGCGCGTCCTGCTGGCCGAGGAAATGGGCGCGATGGGGTTCTTCAACGCCGTGCTCCCGCGTCCGGAGTTCGAACGGCGCGTCGCCGAGTACGCCGCACTGCTGGCCGCCGCCTCCCCCGAGTCGGTCTCCACCGCCAAACGCCAACTGTGGGTTGACCTGCTCCACGGCAATCCCGCCGCCGCGGTGGACGACAGCAAGGCGCTCATCGGGAAGCTCATGCAACACCCCGACTACGCCGAAGGCGTCGCCGCCCTGCTCGAGAAGCGCCCACCGCGCTTCCTCCGATGAACCGCGGTGGTAATCCGGCGGCCGACACGGCAGTGGGGCGGTTTCTCAGCTGGTTGCACGCCCGGAGCGAAGAGCCCCTCGAGTCCTTCCTGTGACGTTATGCCGCTCACAGCGGCAAAAGGTCACAACAACCCACGGCGTGATCAGGGGCGGGTCTCGACTCCCTGGAGGCGCTCGTCGATCCGGCCGACGGTCACCTCGATAGATCCAAGGCGACCCTCGACTTCCCGGAACCGGTTGTCGAACCGCTCGTCCATCCGGACGAGCCGCTCATCGACCCGGGCAAATCCCGCCCGTAACTCTGCCCGCAACTCCTTGCGGTCCGACCGGAGTTCGACGAACTGACCGGCGAAGATCGCCGCGAAAACGCCGATCACGGCCCATGTCTGCGCGTCGTTCATGGCGGACTCATCCCAGCAGTCATTGTACGGCCTCCCAGCACTAGCCAACACGGGGGAGCGTACCGAGAGGGTGAGACATCAGGAATGCCGGGAGCGGCTCTCAGGCTGAGGGGGCGAGTTCCTCGAGGAGGTGGAGGGCGGTGGCCATGGCCGCTTTGGGATCGGCGCCGCGGGAGCCGATGGTGGGGTCGAAGTTCAGCTCGAAGAACAGCTCGTCGAGGCCGGCGTCGCGGTAGCGGGCGACGTCGGCCCGGATCTGGTCCAGGGAGCCCCACAGGGGGCGGCGGTCGTCGCCGGGAAGGGGCTGGTCGAGCAGTCGGACGGCGCCTCGGCAGACGATCCGGAACGCGGCCGGGTCCCGCCCGGCGGCGGAGGCCGCCGATCGCAGCTCCTCCACCAGCGGGACGATCCGGTCCAGCGGGACGTTGCCGCCGACGTAGCCGTCGCCCAAGGTCGCCGCCCGGCGCACGGTGGCCGGCGCGTACCCGCCGACGAGGATCGGGGGACGGGGCCGCTGCCGCGGTTTCGGCTGGACGATCGAACGGGGAACCGAATAGAAGCGGCCGGAGAACTCGACGGGGTCGTCGGACCACAGCGCTTGGAGACACTGGAGGTACTCGTCGAGCCGGGCACCCCGTTCCGAGAACGGCACGCCGCAGGCCTCGTACTCGTCGCGGGACCAGCCGAGGCTCACGCCGACGTCGAGCCGGCCGTCGGCCACGATGTCGAGCGTGGCCAGCTGCTTGGCCAGGACCAGGGGCGGGGTGTAGACGGCGATGCAGCGTGGCCGTCCCGATCCGGATCCGACTGGTGGCGCCGGCCACGTGGGTCAGCGTCACGATCGGGTCCACCACCTGCTCGAACGACGGCGGCCACGGCTGCCCGGGCGCCGACGGATAGTCGTCGCGCGGTTCGGTGGCATACAGCAGCCGCTGGAAGACCCACAGCGACGAGTACCCGAGCTCCTCGGCCCGGCGGGCCACCGTCACCTGGTTGTCGGGCGTGGCCCACGACCCGGCGACGGAAGGCAGAACCCGAGTTGCATCGAGGATCACTCTATTCCACGCACCGTAGGCTGGGGAGCGTGAAGCTGCGGTCGATCGTGTTCGATCTCTTCGGCGAGTACATCCGCTACGACGGCGGGGAGATCGGGCTCCGGGCGCTCGTGGAGCTGCTGGCCCCGTTCGGGATCGGCGAGGACGTCGTGCGGGTCCTCATGGCCCGCCTGCGCCGGGAGGGCTGGTTCGAGTCGAGCCGGGTCGGCCGCCAGAGCCGCTACATGCTGACCGACGAGGGGTGGCGCCTCCTCGACACCGGCCGGGAGCGGATCTTCGAACGGCCGCCGGAGCCGTGGCCGGGGCAGTGGTGCCTGGCCATCTACAGCGTTCCCGAGTCGGCCCGGGCCAGCCGCGACCGGCTGCGCAAGACGTTGACCTGGTTGGGCTTCGGGCCGCTGGCCGCTTCGACCTGGGTCTCGCCCCACGACCGCCGGGCCCAGGTCGCCGAGGCCTGGAAGGGCGAGCCCGACGGCCGGCTCCAGCTCCTCATGGCCCGCTCCGGCCGGCCTCGACGAGGACCGGGAGATGGCCGCCCGCTGCTGGGACCTCGCCGCCCTCGACGAGGAGTACGCCGAGTTCCTGGCCACCTGGGAGCCGAAGGTGGAGGCCTGGCAGCGCCGCCAGCCGGAGGGCGCCGACGCGCTGGTCGAGCGCACCCGCTTCATCCACGAGTACCGCATGTTCCCGTTCAAGGACCCGGGCCTGCCGGCCGAGCTGCTCCCGCCCGGCTGGCGGGGCCGCCAGGCCCACGACCTGTTCCTGGCCGGCTTCGGTCTGCTCCGGGCCCCGGCCGTCGCCCACTACCAGCAGGTGCTGGCAGGCGACGGGCGAGCCGGCCGGCGTCAGCCGAACGTCTGCGGCGCTCCGCCGCAGCCGAGCAGCGTGACCGTGAGCGGCCCGTCCGACTGTCACGTCGAGCTTGGCGTCGCAGGTCACCTTGGCCCGGGCGACGTCGATCGACGAGCGCGCCGATGTTCCTGGCCATGACCGTGAGCGTGTCGCGCGCCGGCTGCGGGCCGGGCCGGACCGAGCCGGCGGTGCTCCCGGGTGTACGGGTTCTCCGGCACCGGCGTAGCGCCGGTCGGGCTGGTCGAACCCGCTGCCGAGGTAGATGCCGTCGCTGGCGATCGACACGTTCTCCAGCTCCCCGGGACGGCGCCTCGGCCGGCCCGACGCCAAAGCCGCCGGAGGTCACGTCGATCGTGCCCAGCGCCTGGTCGCGGGTCTCGATACCCGACACCCAGTAGGCCCGGTTGCCGACGAGCCCGGCGCCGGGGTCGTCCATGAGCGGGTTGCGGACGTAGGTGACCCGCGCCGGGTTCTACCACCCGCTTCATGTCGCCCAGCCAGCCGCGTGAGGATGTCCCATGTCCCGTTGTTGCACATCGTGAGGTGCTCGGCGGCGGCGCCGTGCCAGGTGACGAACTCGTAGTCGTAGTCCCCGGCGGCGTAGAGGTCGGCCCGCTTCCGGGTGATGTTGTAGGGGATGAAGTCGTCGGTGCTCCCCGGCCCACTCCATCACCGGCTGGTTGCGCCGTGACGGGAGCAGGTCGCTGATCCGCGATCCCGGCTCGTGCACGGTGGTGGTGTCGACCGGCAGTCTCGTCGGCGACGCCGTTCTGGGTCGGGAACGACGGGGCGACGTCGAGACCGTCACAGATGAAGGCCTTGCCGAAGACGTCGGGGAACGTCAGCGCCAGCTTGTTGGCGCTGTAGGCGCCGCTGGAGAACCCGCTCGATGGCCGTCTTGGCCGGGTCGAGCTTGAAGCGCCGGGCGACGTCGGCCCACGTCTCGAAGTTGCTGGCGCCGCTCTGCCCGTACGCCCACTGGTCGGCGCCCCGGGCGTCGGTCCCCACCACCAGCGTGGGGTGGTCGGCCCGCTCGCCCACCGCCCGGTAGAGGTCGCGCCCGCCGTAGACGACATCGCCGGCGTTGATGGCGTAGCCCGCCGAGCCACAGCAGAACGCCGTAGCCCGACGGCGGCGGCGCCACCTTCGGCACGTAGACCAGGTAGCGCTGCAGCCGGCCGGCCAGATCCGGCGTGCAGTCATCACGGCACGGCCACCCGAACGCCAGGCCCGGGCCGCTGGTTCTTCCCCGGCGAGCCCTGCGAGAAGCCGTTCTGCTGGCTGAAGCTGCCCGGGCGGGGCCCGTCGGGGTCGCTCGGGGATGCGCCGGCCCTGGTTGGTCTCGAAGTGGCTGGCGAACAGCAGGCTCATGAAGCCGTTGGTCGGCACGCCGCCGCGCTGGCCGAGCATGTCGTCGTCATCACCGGCCGCCAGCTTGGTGAAGTCGACCGTGGCGAAGAACGGGCTGATGTCGCCCTTCTCGATGGCGGCCAGCTGCAGGTGGTCGCGCCAGGCGGCGTCGTAGGGCTCGTCGTAGCGGAAGGCGGCGTTGAAGAAGGCGGACGGCATGGTCGCCGCGTGCCGCCGCCCGGCTGGGTGAGCGGTCGGGCTCCCCCCTCCATGGGGACGAGGTAGCGCGCCCGTGGCGGCGTCCCACAGGCCGGCGGCGGCCGCCGACCCGCACCGCCGGGTTCCCCCGGGGATCGAAGGCGGAGTACGGCACCCGGATCTCGACCTGGCGCCGCTCGAGGTCGGTGGTCACCGTCGGCCGCTCCGGCCGGGCTTGGCCCGTGGCGGCGTCGACGATGTCGCCGCCGTTCGCCCGAGGCCGTGACGAAGACCTGGCCCGGCATCCTCGTGTTGGCGCCGTGGGGCACGTCCACCGGTCTGGCCGGCGTCGCCGCCGAGGGCGATCGGTGGCCGCCACCAGGTTCGGGTCGGTCATCGTGTTGTACGTGACCCGGATGGCGGTGGCGTCGTCGAGCGGCTTGAGGCGCACCTCGACGATGTCGGCGGCGTTGTTGCGGTAGGCGGGGTTCGTCGGATACCGGTACGTCTTGAAGGCCGTGTAGTACCACCAGCGGTAGGCGGGCCCGCCGCCGTGTGTCGTCCCACAGGCAGTCCTGGTACAGGAACTCGCCCGCCCGGTAGGCGCTGGTCATGCAGACCTTGGTGGGCTCGGCCTTCCACACGCCGGTGTTCTCGAACTGCGGCGCCCGGGCCGGCGGCCGGTGGAGGATTTCGGGGCCGGGGGCCACGCCGTTGATGGCCGGCGGCAGCCCCGGGGTGGAGGTGTCGACCGTCGGGCGGACCGGGGTCCGCCGACCCCGCTTCAACCCCACCCGGCAGGACTCCGATGCCGAGCGCCAGTGCACCGAACGTCGCGACCCAGTTGCGGAATCGTCCCATACTCCGAACGAGCTAGCACTATTGCGTCTGCCGTTTCAATACGTTATGTTTGCCAGCGTGCGTGCTGCCATCGTCGGCGGGGGGCCGGGAGGGCTCTTCGCCGCCACGCTCCTGAAGCAGGCCGATCCCGGGGGCCGAGGTCGTCGTCTTCGAGCGCAACCGGCCCCAGGACACGTTCGGGTTCGGCGTGGTGTTCTCCGACGCCACGCTGCGGGGCATCGACGACGTCGATCCCCTGCTGCTGCGGGCCCTGACCGACCACGGCGTCCACTGGGACGAGATCGAGGTCCGCATCCACGGCGAACGGTGGCGCTGCGGCGGCAACGGAATGGCGGCCATCGCCCGCATGACGCTGCTGACGGTCCTCCACGAGCAGGCCGCCAACGCCGGGGTCGACCTCCGCTTCCAGCACGACGTGCCCGACCCGCTGCGCCTGGCCTCCGACTACGACCTGGTCGTCGGCGCCGACGGCGCCAACTCCGCCGTCCGCCGTCACCTCGAGGCCGAGCTGCAGCCGTCCGTCAGCGTGGCCTCGGCCAAGTTCATCTGGCTGGCGACGACGCAAACTCTTCGACGGCCTGACGTTCATCCACCAACGGGGGCCCGACGGCGTGTTCGCCGTCCACGGCTACCCCTTCGGCCCCGACGCCAGCACGTTCATCGTCGAGACCGACGAGGAGTCGTGGCGCCGGGCCGGCCTCCACGCCTTCGACGTCAGCCAGCCGCCCGGGCCCGAGCGACATGGCCTCCAAGACCTATCTGGAGGCGCTCTTCGCCGATCACCTCGACGGCCACCCGCTGCTGGTGAACAACTCGCGGTGGGGCAACTTCCGCACGATCCGCTGCGGCCGCTGGCGATCGGGGAACGTGGTGATCCTCGGCGACGCCGCCCACACCGCCCACTTCTCGGTCGGCTCGGGCACGAAGATGGCCCTGGAGGACGCCGCCGCCCTCGTGCAGTGCCTGACCGCCCAGCCCGACGACCTCGACGCCGGCCTGGAGGCGTTCGAGGCGGCCCGCCGGCCCCCAGTCGACAAGATCCAGGGCGCGGCCGGCCCGAGCCTGTCGTGGTGGGAGCACTTCGGCCGCTACCACGACCACCTGGGTGCAGCACAGTTCTCTTTCCACTTTTTCTCCCGGGCCATCCCGCTCGACAAGCTGGCCACCCGCGACCCCGGGTTCGTGGCCGACGTGTCGGGCTGGTGGTTCTCCCGGTTCGGCGCTCCCCCGCTGGCCACACCATTGCCGCTGGGCGGCCGCAAGGTCGACGGGCGGGTGGTGTCGGTCTCGTCCGGCCGGCGACGGACGGCGGTCCCCGTGGTCCGCAGCGGAGGCCAGGAACTGGTGCCCTTCCGCCGTCCGGGCGACGGCCCGGCGACCGGTGGCGACTGGGGTCTGTGGCTGACCGCCCCCGACAGCGAGGTGGGCTGCCGGGCGCGGTCGCCGACCTCGACGCCGGCATCGCCGCCGGCGCCGCCGTCGTGGCGGTGAGCGGCGGATCACCGGTGACCAGAGTCCTGCTGTGCGAGGAGGCCCGGATGGTGCGGGGCACCCCGGCCCTGCTGGTCGACGACAGCCTGCGGCCCGCCCAGGCGGCCACGCTGGTGCTGTCCGGCCGGGCCGACCTCGTCGGCGCAACGGAGGCGGTGGCCGAGTCGTGGGCGGCGGCGGCGCCGACGGTCGGGGCCCCCGCATGACGAGGGTCAACGGACAGAGCACCGATCCGCCGCACACCGAAGGGTCGCGCCCATTGCTCGAGGCGCTGTTCGAGCCCCGCGGCATCGCGGTCATCGGCGCGTCGTCCTCGCCGGGCAAGCTCGGGGCGGCCATGGCCCGGTCGCTGGCCACGTTCCCCGGCCCGGTGCTGCTGGTCAACGGCCGACGGCCCGACCCGGCCGGCGGCGTTCACCGCAGCGTCGCCGACGCGGTCGAAGCGACGGGCGCGACGGTCGACCTGGCCGTGCTGTGCGTGCCGGCCTCGGCCACCGCCGCGGCGCTGGCCGAAGCCGCCGCCGCCGGCGTCCGGGCGGCGCTCGTCTGCGCCGGCGGGTTCGCCGAAGCCGGCGGACCGGGGTTGGCCCTACCAGGCCGAAGTCGCCGCGGTGGTGGCCGACACCGGCATGCGCCTGCTCGGCCCGAACACTTCCGGGTTCCTCGCTCCGGGCCGGTGTCTGGTGGCGAGCTTCGTCCCGGGGGCGGCGAGCGTCCCGGCCGGCCGCGTGAGTGTGGTGGCCGGTAGCGGCGGGATCCTCCATGCCGCTCGCCTTCCAACTGGCCACCGCCGGCCTGGGGCTGCACCTGGGCGTCGGCATCGGCAACGCCCTCGACGTCACCGCCGCCGACGTCCTCGATCATCTCGCCGCCGCGCCGGAAGCCGTCACCCATGCGCTTTGGCGGAATAGTTCCGCAAAAGCGCATGAGCCAGCTCCCGACGGACCTCCCGGGCCGGTGGCACTCCACGTCGAAGGCGTGAGCGACGGGCGGCGCCTCGTCGAAGCCGTCGAGCGACTGACTGACCGCGTGCCGGTGGTTGCGCTGGTGGTCGGGCGGACCGATGTCGGCCACCTGGCCCGTTCCCACACCGGCGCCCTGACACCGGCGTGGCGGACGGCGCGGGCATGCCTGCGGGCGGCTGGGGCTGTGCTCGTCGACGACGAGCGGGAGATGGTCGACGCGCTGGTGGCCCTCGAGAAAGGCCGGCTCGGGGCGCAGCGTGATCCCGGCGTGGGGCTCGTCACCGGGCAAGCCGGGCCGGCGGTGCTGTTCACCGACCGGCTCAAGACGGTGGGGGTCTCCGTGCCGCCGGTTGGCCCTGGAACCACCCATCGGCTGGCGGAGCTGCTCCCGGCGCTGACCCACCAGGGCAACCCGGTCGACACCGGTCGCCCGGGCGAGTCCTTCGCCGACGTCCTCACCGCCGTGGGCTCCGACCCCGCCATCGGCCTGCTGGCCGTCTACGCGCTGCTGGAACCAGGAGCCTTCGATCTCGCCGCCGCTGTTCGCGCCGCCGCTGACCGGCTCGGGCCTGAGGGCGCAGCGGTGATCGTGGCCACCGGCGGCCCGCCTGACGACGTCGCCGCCGCCCGCCGGGCCCTGGCCGCCGCCGGCATCGCCGCCTACGACGGAGTGGCCGGCGCGGTGGCCGGGGTGCGGGCGCTGGTCGACGACGCCCGGGGTCGGGCCGCCAAGGCCGACGCCGGTCCCGCCGTCCGCCTCGTCGTCCCCGAGGCTTTCGCCCTCCCCGTCGGCGAACACGAGGGCAAGCGGCTGCTCGAGTGGCTCGGCATCGCCACGCCGGCCCGGGTGGCCTGCGACGACCGGTCCGACGCCCACGGCGCCTTCGCCCGGCTCGGCGCTCCGGTCGTGGTGAAGATGGCCGAGCCGGTCGTGCTCCACAAAGCACTCGTCGGTGGGGTGCGCCTCGGCGTACGGACCGGCGACGACCTCGACGCCGCCCTCGATGCCCTCGACGCCGCCGGCGCCCGCCGGTACCTGGTGGAGGAGACCGTCCCGCCCGGCCTCGACCTCATCGTCGGCGCCCGGCGCGACCCCGTGTTCGGCCCGGTGGTGCTGGTCGGCCTCGGCGGTGAACTGGCCGAAGACCTCGAGACGGTGACCGTCCGACCGGCCCCGCTCGACGAGACCACCGCCGCGTCCATGCTCGACGAGATCCTCGCCGCGTCGCGGCCCGACCGGGTCGACGGCGTGGCGCTGGCCGGCGTCGTCACGTCGCTCGGCGCGCTGCTGGCCGCCGTTCCCGAACTCGACGAGATCGAGATCAACCCCTTGCGGGCCACCGGCGACGGCCGGCTCGTCGCCCTCGACGTCGTGGTTCTCGGCGGCTCCGAGACCGGTACTGTCGATGGGCCTGTCCATCCGCCCGCCCTCGCCGCACTGGCTGACGGGCAAGGAGGTCACTGAACCATGCGCCTGGCCACCATCCGCCAGCCGGACGGCAGCACCGTCGCCGCCCGTCTCGACGGCGACGAGCTTGTGCTGCTGCCCTCTCCCGACGTCGTGGCGCTGCTGGCCGTCTCCGGCTGGCGAGACGTGGCGGCCGCTCCCAGCGGCGAGCGGGTTCCGTTGGCCGGAGCCGACCTGGCCCCAACCGTCCGCCCGGCCAAGGTGATCTGCGTCGGGCTCAACTACCGCAGCCACATCGAGGAGATGGGCCGGGAGCTCCCCGACCATCCGACGCTGTTCATCAAGTTCCCCGACACGCTGACGGGTCCGTACGACGACCTGGTCGTGCCCAAAATGTCGCGTGCCGTCGACTGGGAGGTGGAACTCGGCGTGGTGATCGGCGCCCCAGCCCGCCGGGTCGACGAGGCGGAGGCGGCGGCCTGCATCGCCGGGTACACCGTTGTCAACGACATCTCCATGCGGGACTGGCAGTCCCGCACGCCCCAGTGGGACCAGGGCAAGAACTTCGAGGCTTCGACGCCGGTCGGGCCCTTCCTGGTCACCGGCGACGAAATCGGCGACCCGAACTCGACGGGGACGGTCGACCTCGAAGTGACCTGCCGGGTCGACGGCCAGACGATGCAGAGCGGCCGCACCTGCGATCTCCTGTTCAACCCGGCCGCCATCGTGAGCTACGCATCCCAGTTCACAACCCTCCGGCCGGGTGACCTCATCGCCACCGGTACGCCGGCGGGCGTGGGCGCCGGCCGTAACCCGAAGGTTTTCCTCGCCGCCGGTCAGGTGCTGGAGACGGCCATCGAAGGGATCGGCGCCTGCCGCAACCTCATGGTGGAGGACAAGGGGTGAAGGCCGAGAAGGTCCGGGTCGTGAACCGCTTCCTCGACGAGGAGCTGATGGCGGAGGCGGAGATGTTCGATCCGGCTCGGCTCACCGACGCGCCCCAGGGTGAGTGGTCGGCGGCACAGGTGCTGGCCCACCTCGGCGAGTTCCCCCGCTTCTTCGCCGGGGAACTGCGCCGCTGGCGCAACGACCCGTCGGCGGTGATCGGCCGGACCCACGAGCACCCGGTGCGGCTGGCGGCGGTGGAGTCGCCGGCCGAGGCGCTCGAGGAACTGGCGGCCGGGATGCGGTCGGCTTTCGCCGAGCTCGCCGCCGAGCTCGAGACGCTGTCGGACGACGACGTCGACGCCAAGACCGAGAACGTGAAGTACGGCCCCGAGCCGCTGTCGGCCTTCTTCGACCGCTACGTGATCGGCCACAAGACCGGTCATCTCGATCAGCTCCGGGCCCTGGCCGGACTCGGGAGCTTCACCTGCCTCCCCCAGGGACCACCGCAGTGATGCTGGCCGGGTGCGTGACGTTCCCGGCCGAGTTCACCGAGCGCTACCGGCGCGAGGGCTACTGGCGAGGCGAGCGGCTCGGTGACCTCCTGCGCCGTTGGACCGCAGCCGGCGGCGACCGCACCGCGGTGAGCGGCCCCGGCGGAACACGGATGAGCTACGCCGAGCTCGACGCCGCCGCCGACCGGGTGGCCTGCGGGCTGCGCCGCCTCGGGCTGGCCCGGAACGACCGGGTCGTGGTGCAGCTGCCCAACGTGGTCGAGTTCCCGGCGGCGGTCTTCGGAATGCTGCGCCTCGGAGTACTGCCGGTCTTCGCCCTCCCACCCCATCGCGAGCACGAGATCGGCTACCTGGCCGCCCACTCCGAAGCCGTGGCCTATCTGGCCTGCGACAACTTCGGCGGCTTCGGGTACGGCGAACTCGGCGCCGCCGCCCGCAAGGCGTCGCCGTCGCTGCAGCACGTGCTCCTCCTCGACGGGCCCGACGACGAGGGCAACGGGGTCGTCAACCTGCGTCGCCTCCTCGACGATCCCGTCGACCCCGCCGAGGCCCGCGCTTCGGCCGACGCCGACCCGCCCGACCCGTCCGACGTCGCCTTGTTCCTCCTGTCGGGCGGAACGACCGGGCTCCCCAAGCTGATCCCGAGGACCCACGACGACTACGCCTACAACATCGCCGCCGCCGCCGAAGTGAGCGGGCTCGGCCCGTCCACCGTCTACATGGTGGCGCTGCCGGCAGCCCACAACTTCCCGCTCGGCTGCCCGGGGCTGATGGGCACGCTGGCCGCCGGGGGCCGGGTGGTGATGGCCCCCTCCCCGAAACCCGAGGACGCCATGGCGGCTGTCGAAGCGGAGAAGGTCACGATCACCGCACTGGTGCCGGCGCTGGTGATCCGCTGGCTGGAGGCCCTGGAACGGGGGAGGCAGGTGAGGCCCCCGAACCTCTCCAGCCTCGAGGTCCTCCAGGTCGGCGGTGCCCGCCTCGTGCCCGAAGTGGCCCGCCGGATCGGCCCGGCCATCGGCTGCGCGGTCCAGCAGGTTTTCGGGATGGCCGAAGGCCTCCTCAACTACACCCGGCTCGACGACCCCGACGACATCGTGGTCGGCACGCAGGGCCGCCCGGTCTCCCCCGCCGACGAGATCCTCATCGTCGGCCCCGACGGCCAGCCGGTCCCCGAGGGCGACCCGGGCGAGCTCCTCACCCGGGGGCCGTACACGATCCGGGGCTACTACCGGGCCGAGGAGCACAATGCCCGGGCCTTCACCGCCGACGGGTTCTACCGCACCGGCGACGTCGTCCGCCGCGACGCCGGCGGCAACCTGATCGTCGAGGGCCGGGCCAAGGACCTCATCAACCGGGGCGGCGAGAAGATCTCGGCCGAGGAGATCGAGAACCTGCTGTTGTCGCACCCGGCGGTGCAGGAGGCGGCGGCGGTGGCCATGCCCCATCCCGTCCTCGGCGAACAGACCTGCGCCTATGTCGTGCTCCGGCCCGCCGAGACGCTGGACCTGCCGGCGCTGTCCGCCTATCTGGACGGACGGGGCGTCGCCCGGTTCAAGTGGCCCGAGCGGCTCGAGATCGTCGACGAGCTGCCGGTGACCAACGTCGGCAAGGTCGACAAGAAGAAGCTGCGCGACGACATCGCCGCCAAGTTGAAGGGAGGGTTATGAGCGACGCCCTCGACGACTTCTACGCCGAGCTGCGCTCCCACCATCTCGAAGCGCTGTGGCGGATCAACACGAAGATCATGCCGTTCTCGCCCAAGCCCCGGGCCCGGGCCTGGCTGTGGCGCTACGAGGACCTCGCCCGCCTGTCGGAGCTGGCCGGCAAGCTCGTCCCCATCGACCGGGGCGGCGACCGCCGCGTGCTGGCGGCCATCAACCCCGGGCTGGTCGAGGCCTACGGCGATTCCGTCTACGGCGCCACCGCCACCCTGTGGGGCGCGGTGCAGTACCTCGGGCCGCACGAGTCGGCGCCCGGTCACCGGCACAGCCCCTCGGCGCTGCGGTTCGTGGTGGAGGGGTCGGGGGCGTGGACCACCGTCGACGGCGTCCGCCTGAACATGGCGCCGGGCGACCTGGTGCTCACCCCGGCCTATGCCTGGCACGACCACCGGAACGATTCCGACGAGCCGATGACGTGGTTCGACGGGTTGGACCTGCCTCTGGCCTGTTACCTCGACGCCCAGTTCTTCGAGTTCTACCCGACCGGGGAGCTCCAGGAGCCGGGTTGCGGTGCTTCGCCGTCGCCGGACGGGGCGCTCCCCGGCGTGAGCTCCCCGTTGCTGCACTATCCGTGGGCGGCGACCGAAGCCGCGCTCGAGTCACTGGCCGAGCGGCCCGATCCCCACGACGACGTCCTGCTGCGCTACTCGAACCCCGACACCGACGGCCCGGTCCTGCCGACACTCGACGCCGTGATCCAGCGTCTACGGGCGGGCGTGCGGACGGCGCCGCACCGCCATGTCCACTCGGTCGTGTACCAGGTGTTCCGGGGCCGGGGGGAGACGATCGTCGACGGCGTCCGCTTCCCCTGGGAGCGGGGCGACATGTTCGCCCTCCCACCGTGGGCGGCGCACGAGCACCACGCCCCCGACGGCGATGCCCTGCTGTTCAGCATCACCGACGCCCCCGTCCTTCGGGCGCTGGGTCTGGAACGGGTCCTCGCCGTCGACGAACCGCAGGTGATCACGGCCGACTTCCATCCTTGAGGAGTGGGTACTCGCTCGCTAGAGTGACGCCGTGCACTACGACCCCGCCGAAGTGCTCCGGGCGATCGACGACCACAAGGTGGCGCTGCTGGTGCCGTGCGCCATCGCCTTCGTCCTCAACTACGTGTGGTTCATCGAGGGGATGCGGGTGGCCCGGCGGGAGCGCTGCTACTCCATGCCCATCGCCGCCACCTACGCCTTCATGGCCCACGACCTGGCCTACGTCGGTCACTTCTCGACCTGGTTCGGCGACGGGGGCCACTGGTTCTCCAAGCTCTTCTGGGTGGGGATGCTGCTCTCGTTCGTCATGGAGCTCATCCTGCTGTGGCAGACCATCGAGTACGGCTGGGCCGAGCACGCCCCGAGGCTCAGCTTCGGGTTGTGGACGGCGGCCGTGCTGGCCGGACTGGCCGGCACCGTCGCCATCTGGTGGGTCCTCAAGGGGACGCTGGCCGACCCGCTCTTCCTCATGTCGTTGGGGCTCATCACCGCCGCTTACCCGCCGATGGGGACGGCCCTCCTCCTGCACCGGCGCAGCCGGGCGGGCCAGACACCGCTCATGTGGGCGGCCTACACCGGGCTCACGGCGTTCTGGTTCCCGGCCACGACCTTCGGTTTCGGGGACCAGTTCCGATCCGCCCCCTGGATCGCCCTCGGCCTCCTGTCGTTCGGCTGGGGCGCCCTCAACACCTGGCTCGTAGCCCGGGCCCCGGCCGCCCGTCCGCCTGCGGAGAGCGAGCATTCACCACGCTCAGAGGTGTTACTTGGCACTTAGTGCCATGTAGGCGTAGGATGACGATTGGCTGGGGAGCCATAAAAAATTCAACGGAACAAGCGGTCGAGCGCCAGCCGGGGGGTGTGGATCGCCAGTGACCATCGACAGCATCCGAGTCGCCCTGCGGGGAATGCTGGCCAACCGGATGCGGTCGCTGCTCACCATGCTCGGCATCCTGATCGGGACGGCCGCGGTCATCCTCCTGGTGGCGGTGGGGACGGGCATCTCGAACCTCGTCCAGCACCAGATCGAGACGCTGGGGTCGAACGCCGTCTACATCTTCCCGCAGCAGTCCCGGGGCGGGCAGGACCGGGGCGGCACCAACGCCCGGCGCATCCGCCTCACGCAGACCGACGTCGACGCCCTCTCCGACCGGCAGAGCGCGCCCAGCATCATCAACGTCGCCCCGACGCTGCAGACCAACGCCACCGCCGTCGCCGAAGGCACCACCTACGCCCTGCAGAATCTGATCGGGGCCACCCCGAACTACGCCGAGATCCGCAATGCCACGCTCTCGGCCGGCCGGTTCTTCGACGAGTCCGACCAGGCGAACCACGCCAAGGTGGCGGTCATGGGCCAGACGGTGGCCGACGGCCTGTTCGGCAAGGGAGCCAGCCCGATCGGCCAGCAGGTGAACTTCAACGGCGTGCGGTTCCGGGTCATCGGACTGTTGGAGAAAAAGGGGTCGAGCGGGATCGGCGACCAGGACGACGTGGTCATCGCCCCACTGACCACGGTGCGGGCCACGCTGGTGGGCAACGTCGACACCTACACCCTCATCGCCATCCAGGCCGCCTCCCGGGAGCACACGGACTCGGCCCAGGCCGAAGCCGTACGCATCCTGCGGGGCACGCACAAGCTGAAATCGGGACAGCCCCTCGACTTCCAGATCTTCAACCAGGCCAGCCTGTTGAAGACGGGCCAGCAGGCCGCCCTCGTCTTCAGTCTGCTCCTGGCCGCCGTGGCCGCCATCTCCCTGTTCGTCGGCGGGATCGGGGTGATGAACATCATGCTGGTCACCGTCACCGAGCGGACGCGGGAGATCGGCATCCGCAAGGCGCTCGGCGCCCAACGGAGCGACATCCTGAGCCAGTTCCTGGTCGAGGCCGTGCTCCTCGCTCTCATCGGCGGAGCGCTCGGCGTGTCGGTCGGCGTCGGCTTCGCCCAGCTCAAGGTGGGCCCCCTCGAACCGGTGGTCTCGGTGGGCTCGATCGTGGTGTCGTTCGTCGTCTCCGCCCTCGTCGGCGTGTTCTTCGGCGCCTACCCCGCCAACCGGGCCGCCAAGCTCACCCCGATCGAAGCCCTCCGCTACGAATAGCGGAACCGAGCCTGTTCTAACTCAGTTAGAATGGGACCATGCGGCGTCGTCTCGCGAAGATCGGCAATTCCTGGGGTGTGATCATCCCCAAGGAAGTTCTCGACCTGCTGGGGGTGGAGTCCGGCGGCGAGGTCGAAGTGGAACTCGTCGGGAACACCTTGATCGTGACCCCAACCGACATCGATCCCGCGGATTTGGAGGCCAGCTTGGCCTACCTGGCTTCCCGACGGGAACGGGCCGAGGTCTACCGGCGCCTTGCCGAGTAGGTTCCTTTCCCGACGCCTGATCCTCGCCATTCACCGAGACCAGGTCGAGCGATTCGGCGGGGAGCCGAACCTCCGTGACGCCGCCCTGCTCGATTCCGCGCTGGCGCAGCCGGAAGCGACCTTCGGTGGCGAACTCCTCCACCCGACGATCGAGGATCAAGCCGCCGCATACCTCTTCCACCTCTGCGCCAACCACCCGTTCGTCGATGGGAACAAGCGCGTCGCCTTTGCGGCGATGGATACCTTCCTCCGGCTGAACGGGCGGCGCCTGACCCTGACGGATGAAGAGGCGTATGAACTCACGATCCGGGTGGCCCGCGGCGAAGCGGACAAGGAGGAGGTCGCTCAAGTGATCCGGACCGGAACATTGCATGAGGTAGAAGGGGAATGACCCCTACGCCGAGAGGAGTGCGCATAGGTAGTCTCGGGGGATGAGCACCGGTTTGACGGCTGAGGCACCGGGGATCGACTTCGATGATCTGCTCTGCGATCTCGCCGTCAACTCGCCGAGCCGGTTCTATGGGGCACTGCGGGAGCACCGCCCGGTCTACTTCAACCCCCGGTGGAACGGGTGGGTCGTCACCCGCTACCACGACGTCGCGGCCGCCTTCCGGGCTCACGAGGAGCTGTCGTCGGACCGGATGGGGGGGCCGTGGGGCGACGACTACTTCGCCCTGCGGGAGCCGAACCTGCAGGAGTACATCTTCGAGATCGTCTCGAAGTGCTTCGTGTGGCGCGACCCGCCCTTCCACACGCGGGTGCGGACGCTGCTCAACCAGGCGTTCATCCCCCGCAGCATCGAGCTGCTCCGGCCCCGGGCCCGGCGGCTGGTGGCGGAGCTGGTCGAGGCGCTCCCGGTGGAGGAACCGGTCGATTTCCTCCACGGCTTCGCCTTCCACCTGCCGGTCATGGTGATCTGCGAGTACCTCGGGATCCCGGCCGAGGCGCGGGATTCGGTCAAGCAGTGGTCCGACGAGATGAGCGCCGTGATCTTCGTCCGGGGCAACGACCCGGACCGCCACCGCCGGGCGGAAGAGGGCGCCCGGGCGATGCTCGACTACGTCCGGACGGTGGTGCGGGAGCGGCAGCGCCACCCGCAGGACGATCTCATCTCGGCCATCCTCGCCGCCCAGGGCGGCGACGACGTCCTCACCGAGGACGAGATCGTGGCCAACGTGATCCTCATGGTCTTCGCCGGCCACGAGACGACGATGAATCTGATCTCCAACGGGATCGCCGCCTTCTGGCACCATCCGGACCAGTGGCGCCAGCTCCAGGACCGGCCGGAGCTGGTCCGCCACGCCGTCGAGGAGGTGCTGCGCTTCGACGGGCCGCTGCGGGCCACGGCCCGCTGGGCCCGCCAGCCGTTCGTGATCGGCGGTACCGAGATCCAGGCCAACGACCGGGTGTTGCTGGTGCAGATCGCCGCCAACCGCGACCCGGCCGCCTTCGCCGACCCGGACCGGTTCGACATCGGCCGGACGGGCAACCGCCACGTCGCCTTCGGCACCGGGATCCACACCTGCCTCGGCGCGCCGCTGGCCCGCATGGAGACCCACGAAGCCTTCGCCTACCTGAGCGAGCGCTTCGATCGGATCGAGGTCGTCGAGGACCCGCCCGTCTACCAGCCCGCCATCGCCTCCGGCGGCTTCGAGGATCTGCACGTCACCTTCCGGGAGCGTTGACCCGGCTATCGAATGCACGTTGCGGACGAGTCGGCTTGGGTCCGATAGACAGGAGTCGATGCTCGTCGTCGACAACCCCGATCTCGACCAGCTGGTCAACGACTTCTCCCGTGCCGATGCCTACGCCCTCGACACGGAGTTCCATGGCGAGGGCAGGTATTACCCGCGGCTGGCGGTGATCCAGCTGGCGGTCCATGGGCGGGTCGCCGTGGTCGATGCGACCGCGGTCGACGCCCGCTCCCTCCGTCGGCTTTTCGCCGGGCCCGGCGTGGCCGTCACCCACGCTGGTTCGCAGGATTTCGAGATCATCAATCGGGCCTGTGGGGCCCGCCCGTCCCGGGTTTTCGACACCCAGATCGCCGCCGGCTTCCTGGGCTACGGCTCGGCGTCCCTGTCGACGCTCGTAGCGCAGTTCCTGGGACGGCGGATGGACAAGGGCCGGCAGATGAGCGACTGGCTCCAGCGGCCCCTGTCCGCCGAGCAGATCGCCTACGCCGAGGCGGATGTCGCTCATCTGCTGGAGCTCCGGGCGGTGCTCGAAACCCGGCTCGCCGACGTCGGGCGCCTCGAGTGGGCCAACGAGGAGTGCGAGCGCCAGGGCACCAGCCGGTCCGCCGACCTCGCCATCGCCTGGTGGCGTCTGAAAGGCTCCAGCCAACTGAAGGCCTTGGCCCGGGGTCGTGCTCAGGAACTGGCGGCCTGGCGCGAGCGAGCGGCCCGTGTGGCCGACCGCCCAGCTCGCAACATCCTGCCCGACGACGTGATCGTCACCCTCGCCGAGAAACCGCCCCATTCTGCCGCCGACATTCCGGGATCGCGACTGTTCGACCCCCGGAGACTCTCGACGGCCACGGTAGGAGAGTTGATCGCGGCCGCCGCCCGAGGTGCCGCGCTGGCGCCGGAGGACATCCGGCTTCCCCCGGACGGCCTTCCTTCCCACCTCCAGGGACTGGCCGGGCTGATCGCCGCCTGGGTTCAGCAGCAGGCCCGCGACCTGTCGATCGATCCCGCCCTCCTCGCCACCCGGCGCGACATCGAGGCGTTGCTTCAGAACGAACCCGATCTCCGCCTCCGCCAGGGGTGGCGAGCCGACGTGATCGGCGTCACCGTGGACCGGATCGCCACCGGGCACGCCGCCGTGGCCTATGACGGCGCTGGCGCCCTCGTCCTAGTCGATCGCTGACAGGCCCCCGCGCGCCAGGTGGCTGGTGGCGGCCAGCATCTCCGGGTGATCGCCGGCGTTCTGTGGTCATGAGACGGCGTATATCGCCGGTTCGTGACCACAAAACTCTTGGCGTGGACCAGTGTTAGGTTCCGGCCCATGGGATGGGACTTCGAGACCGAGCCGGAGTACCAGGACAAGCTGGACTGGGTCGACCGGTTCCTGCGGGACGACGTCGAGCCCCTCGACTACGTGCTGGGTGACGCCTACGACAAGACCGACCAGCGGGCGTTGGCCGTGGTCCGGCCGCTGCAGCAGAGGGTGCGGGAGCAGGGGCTGTGGGCCGCGCACCTCAAGCCGGAGATGGGCGGGCAGGGCTACGGGCAGGTGAAGCTGGCCCTGCTCAACGAACTCCTCGGCCGGTCCCGGTGGGCGCCGTCGGTGTTCGGCTGCCAGGCGCCCGACTCCGGCAATGCCGAGATCCTGGCCCACTTCGGCACTGACGAGCAGAAGGGCAAGTATCTCCAGCCGCTGCTCGACGGGACGATCTCGTCCTGCTACTCGATGACCGAACCCCACGCCGGCGCCGACCCCACCCTGTTCCGCACGACCGCGGTACGCGACGGCGAGGAGTGGGTCATCAACGGCGAGAAGTGGTTCTCCTCCAACGCCCGCTACGCCAGCTTCATGGTTCTCATGGCGGTCACCAACCCCGACGTCAGCGCCTACGAAGGCATGTCGATGTTCATCGTCCCGGCCGACACGCCGGGGCTCTCGATCCTCCGCAACGTCGGCACCGGCGGCGAGGCGGCCGACGAGGGCAGCCACGGCTATCTCCGCTACGACAACGTGCGGGTCCCGGCCGATCACCTCCTCGGCGAGGAGGGGGGCGCCTTCGCCATCGCCCAGACCCGCCTCGGGGGCGGCCGCATCCACCACGCCATGCGGACCATCGCCCAGGTCCGCAAAGCGTTCGACATGATGTGCGAGCGGGCGCTGTCCCGCCAGGTCCGCAGGTCGGGGACGGGCAAGGCGCCGGGTTCGGCGGTCGAGACCGCTCCGCTGGCCTCGCTGGGTATGACCCAGGAAAAGATCGCCGACTCCTGGATCGAGATCGAGCAGTTCCGCCTGCTCGTGCTGCGGACGGCATGGCTGATCGACAAACATCAGGACTACCGCAAGGTCCGCAAGGACATCGCAGCGGTGAAAGCGGCCATGCCCAAGGTCTTCTTCGACGTCGTGCACCGGGCCATGCACCTCCACGGTGCGCTGGGCATCTCCAACGAGATGCCCTTCGCCAAGATGATGGTCAACGCCCAGGTGATGGCCATCGCCGACGGGCCGACCGAGGTGCACAAGATCACGCTGGCCCGCCAGGTCCTCAAGGACTACAAGGCGGTGGACGGGCTGTGGCCCAGCGGCCACCTTCCCGCCCGCCGGGAGGCGGCCCGGGCCCGCTACGCCGAACTGCTCGAGCTCGCCGTCGGCAACGACGAATGATTTCCTAGGCTCCGCCCATGGTGGCGACGATGCGGGGTGACATCGCCCCGGAGCAGCTGGGGACGACGCTCATGCACGAGCACGTCTTCGTGGTCAACCCCGAGGTGGCGGCCAACTTCCCGACCGCCTGGGACGAGGAGGCGGGCCTGGCCGACGCCACCCGCCGCCTCAACGAGCTGCACGCCGCCGGCGTCGACACGATCGTCGACCTGACGGTGGTGGGTCTCGGTCGCGACATCCCCCGCCTGGCGGGGTGGCGGCCACCACCGGGCTGCAGATCGTGGTGGCCACCGGCCTCTACACATTCGGTGACGTGCCGCTGTACTTCGCCTTCCGCAAGACCGACGTGATGACCGGGTTCTTCGTGGCCGACATCGAAGGCGGCATCGCCGGCACCGGCGTACGGGCCGGCATCCTCAAGTGCGCCACCGACCAAGCGGGCCTGACCCCCGGCGTCGAACGGGTGCTGCGGGCCGTGGCCCGGGCCCACCGCCAGACCGGCGTGCCGATCTCCACCCACACCCACGCCCCGAGCGAGCGGGGCCTCGACCAGCAACGGATCTTCAAGGAGGAGGGCGTCGACCTGACCCGGGTCGTGATCGGCCACTCGGGCGACACGACCGACCTCCGCTACCTGGAGGAGGTCGCCGGCGCCGGGTCCTACCTGGGCATGGACCGCTTCGGCCTCGACGCGCTGCTGGGCTTCAAGGAACGCGTCGACACCGTGGCCGCGCTGTGCCGGCGGGGGCTGGCCGGCCAGATCGTCCTCAGCCACGATGCCAGCTGCCACGTCGACGCCTTCGACCACCCGACCCGGGAACGGGTGGCGCCCAACTGGCACCACCTCCACATCAGCCGGGATGTCCTCCCCGCCCTCCGGGAGCGGGGAGTGACCGAGGAGCAGATCCACCAGATGCTGGTGGAGAACCCCCGCCGGATCTTCGCCGCCACCGGCGGCTACTGAGCCGGCAGCCCCGGCTCAGCGCAGACCGAGCCTCCGAGAGCAGGCGGGCCACTGGCCCCAGCCGCTGCGGGCCTGGAGCTTCTGGGCCGCCTCGTCCTGGACGTGGGGCAGCGCCTGGTGCGGCATCCCCGGGAAGCCGAGCCCCCGCCAGGTGCGGGGCACGAACTGGTAGGCCCCGTAGAACCCGTTGCCCGTGTTGATGGCGTAGCGGCCGCCCGACTCGCAGCGGCGCAGGCGGGCCCAGACGTCGTCGGTCAGCGGGATCAGGGGCCGGGGGGCGCGGGCGACCCGGGGACGCAGAACGTTGGCCGAGCGGGAGACCCGGGCCCGGACGGGCGGGCGACGACCGATCCACGGACGACGGGCCGGCCGGATACGGCCGATCGGCCTGACCACCCGGCGGGACACGCCCGGGTGGCGCGCCCCGGCCACCGCCATCTGGGTCGCGGTGGCGGGACGGGGGCCGGCGTGAGCCGCCGGGGCGGCGACGTCACCGGCTACGAGTGCCGCCCCGAGGAGCAGGGCGGCGGCCAGTGGTCGGACGGAAGAACGGCGGGAAGGGAGGTTGCGCATTCGTACGTCTCCTTGCAGTCGAACGGTTCGTGAAGCGCAAGTCCCTCCCCGGCTTGCCACGAAGTGCGCCGTTTTTACGCTGCGCGTAGGGGCGAAGTCAAGCTGGGAATTTCGGCCCGGAAATTTTCTCTGCTCCGACTTGACTTATCTTACGCATCATGTAAAGTATCCCTCAGTTACGCGATGCGTAGTCAGATCTGAAACCCGGGTGCAAGGGCGCCCGACCCACCGAAAGGAGCCTCCAATGGCGAAGCGCAAGAACACCCTCACCCGGTTCATCGAGGACATCGTCGACGACACCAAGGACTTCGTGGACGACATCCTCGACCGGGCCAAGGACCTCGAGACCGACGCCCGCGACGCGGTCAAGGACGTCGTCGACGACGACGAATCTGACGACAAGGTCAGCACCTCCAGCCTGGCCTCGCTCGAGTCGGCCCTGGCCGAACTCACCGCCAAGGTCAACCAGCTGGCCGAGCTGCAGCTCGCCTCCGCCAGCGCCCCGGTGGCCCGCAAGTCCTCCCCCGCCGCGTCGGCCGCCGCCTAGGCACCCCACCGAGACCAGAGGTCTCGGCGGGGACCCCGCCGGTGGTTGCCGGCTCAGTTAGTCACTCACGCTCCCAGGTCCCAGCTTCCCTCCACATCTCGCCGACCCTCCCCCGGCGAGCGGTCTCCGGCCCAGGCCCACGAGCCTGGGTCGGAGCGCGTCCGGCGGCGATCATTTCCTAAGCTCTGCCCCTCGCCGGAACGGTCCGGACCAAGGGGGGCAAGCATGGAAACGCAGGTCGACGAGATCGCCGCCGGCGTGTACCGGCTGTCGACGTTCACCGACGCCATCGCCGGCGGGTTCACCTTCAACCAGTTCCTCGTCGCCGGCGAGGACGCGCTCCTGTTCCACAGCGGCCCCCGCCAGATGTTCCCGCTCGTGTCGACCGCCCTGGCCAAGGTCATCCCGCTGGAACGGCTCCGCTGGGTCAGCTTCGGCCACTGGGAGGCCGACGAGTCGGGCGCCCTCAACGAGTGGCTCCAGGCGGCGCCCAACGCCGAGGTCGCCGTCGGCACCCTGGGGACGCTCATCTCCGGCACCGACCAGGCCAGCCGGCCGCCCCGGCCGCCGCTGGCCGACGGCGAGGTCCTCGACCTGGGCGGCAAGCGGGTCCGGTGGATCGACACGCCCCATGTGCCCCACGGCTGGGATGCCGGCCTCCTGTTCGAGGAGACGACGTCGACGCTGCTGTCGGGCGATCTGCTCAGCCACGTCGGGGCCGTCCCGGCCCTGACCGAGAACGACGTGGTCGGCCCGGCCAGCGCCGCCGAAGACATGTTCGGCGCCACCTGCCTCACGGCGGCGACGGGCCCCACCATCCGCCGGCTGGCCGGCCTGGCCCCACAGACGCTCGGCATCATGCACGGCGCTTCCTTCACCGGCGACTGCGCCGGCGCGCTCGGAGCTCTGGCCGACGACTACGACCGCCGCTTCCAGGCCTCCCTCGCCGCGGCGTCGGGGGCGCCGTGACCCCAACCCCCAGCCCCGCCGGCTTCGACCTGACCGGCAAGGTGGCGCTCGTCACCGGAGGGAGCCGGGGACTGGGCCGGGAGATGTGCCTCGGCTTCGCCGCCGCCGGTGCGACGGTGGCGGTCGTCAGCCGCAAGCTCGACGCCTGCACCGCGGTGGCCGAAGAGATCACAGCGTCGACGGGCACCAAGGCGGCCGGCTTCGCCTGCAACGTGGCCCGCTGGGCGGACTGCGACCGGCTCGTCGACGAGGTCTACGACACCTTCGGGACCGTCGACGTCCTCGTCAACAACGCCGGGAGCTCGCCGCTCTACCCGTCCCTGGCCGAAGTGAGCGAGGACCTCTTCGACAAGGTCATCGGCCTCAACCTGAAGGGGCCGTTCCGGTTGGCGGCGCTGATCGGTACCCGGATGGCGGCCTCGGGGGGCGGATCGATCATCAACATCAGCACCGTCGGAGCCGTCCGGCCCGACACCAACGCCCTCCCCTACTGCGCGGCCAAGGCCGGCCTCAACACCCTGACCGTGGGCCTGGCCCAGGCCTTCGCCCCGACCGTCCGGGTCAACGGGATCATGCCCGGCTTCTTCCTGACCGACATCAGCAAGGCCTGGGGGAACGAGGATGCCGTCGCCGAACGAGCGGCGCGCCTGATCCCGCTGCGCCGCAGCGGCAAACCCTCCGAGATCGTCGGGGCCGCTCTGTACCTGGCCAGCCCGGCGTCGAGCTACACCACCGGCGCCATCATCACGGTCGACGGCGGCCTGGCCAACGCTCCGTCCTGAAATCCCCCTTGACGGCTGTTACGCGTCGTGTAATAGTCCTGGTTACGCACCGCGTAGGAAGCGGCGCAAGGCCTTGGGGGGAAACCATGGCGATGACCTTTGTCCAGACCCTTCGGGACGAGACCCTGCGTATCGAGGTGGGGTGCCCGGCGCTCTCCGACCTCGCCGTCGAGAACCTCGAGCTCTCCGTGCCGGCCCTGGGCCGGGCCGTCCGCCAGGCCGTGATCGAGCGGCGGGTGGCGGTGCAGTCGTCGGTAGTGCGGATGCCGGGCGCCAACCGGCTCGAGATGGACCAGGTGGCCCTGCCCGACGCCGCCTGAGGTCGTCAGCGGCGAGCGACCGTCCGCTCGATGTGGCGGCGGAGGTCGCGGCTGAGGGCCGTGTCGATCTTGCGGGCCACCATCCGCTCGATCCGGGCCGCCTTGGGCTTCACCAGCACCATCCGGAGCCGGTAGCTCATCCGGGTGCCGTCGGACTCGGGCTCGAAGCGGAAGAACCCTTCGAGGGTCGCCAGCTTGCGGGCCTCGACCAGGCCGAAGCGCAGTTCGTCGGGAGCCTTGTCGTGGTGGAAGTCGACGGTGGCGTCGAACTCCTTGCCGAAGAGATCGGCCACCATGCGGACCCGCCCCGGCCGGCCGCCGTCCTCCCGCTCCAGAATCTCGACCCGCTCCAGGTCCCGGGCCCAGTCCGTCCAGCGCTCGAGATCGGCGGTGGCGGCGAAGCACACGGCGGGAGAGGCATCGATCCCGACGTCCCCCATGCACTCGACCGCCATCGGCGCAGGCTACCAACGGCCCTCAGCTTGACATCGATTACGCAGCGTGTAATATCATCAGCCGTAGGCGAGTACCGCCGGCGAGGAGCAGACCATGGCCAGGCGCAAGAGCTTCGGAAACCCGCTGAGCAAGACGCTGGGCAAGGTGATCGACAAGGTCGCTCCGGAATTGCTCGACAGCGCCATGGACGTCGCCACCGGGCCGGCGAAGGCCAAGAAGGGCCCGACCTCGTCGTCGACCGGCTCCACCGACTGGCACACTCGCGTGCCGGCCCCTCCCCGCAGCCGCAAGCGACACTGACGCCGATGAGCGAGGACTGGAGGGACGACCGTCGGGTCACCAAGGTCCTCGAGGACGCCGACGTCGTGTATGTGGCGGTGGCGGCGCAGAACGGGCCCCACGTGACACCCGCCGTCTTCGACGTCGACGGCGATCGCCTCTGGTTCGTGACCCCCCGCCGCTCGGTCAAGGCTCGGGTCATCGCCCGCCACCGTCGGGTCGGGGGGTTGGTGCAGCTCGGCCGGTGGTCCGTCGTGCTCGGCGGCCGGGCCCGGATCGTCGACCCGCTCACCGCCCGCGGCATCTTCTCCCTCGATCGTCTCCTCGACCTACCCTTCGCCGCGGCCGGCTACCTGGGCCGCAACCATCGCCACGCCACCGGCACGATCCGCGACCACGAGGCGCCGACGCTGGCGCTGTCCCGGGTGCTGGTGTCGATCGACATCCGCCGCGTCGCCCTCCTCGACGCCTGGGCCGTGGCGGAGAGCTGGGGCCGGTGGAGCCACTCCGACCTGCTCCTCCGGGGCGCCCCGCCGGCCGGCACGACGCCCGACCTGGCCGCCGTGCCGGCGGCGGTGCGCGACCTTCTGGTCGATGAGGCCCCGGTCGTGCTCGGCTGGCAGTCGTGGTCCGGCCCGCTGGCCCTGCCCGCCCGGTGGCGCTCCGCCGCCGGCGAGATCGAAACCAGCGGGGAGACGCTGGTGCTGGCCGGCGCGGCGTCGGGCAGCCCGGCCTGTCTCACCGCCGAACGCTCCCGCTACCGGCTCAAGAGCAAGCAGGGCCTGCTGCTGAGGGGCGACGGCCACGCCCGGCTGGCCGGGGACGGGCCGCTGGCCCGGGTCACGCTCGACGCCCACCGCACCAGCTGGTGGAGCGGCGAAGAAGGCCACTCCCTCGCCACCCTAGCGCCTGATCCGCCGATCGGCGCAAACCGCCTTGTCCTTGACGCCCCCTACGCGGGGTGTAATGCTCGTTGGGTAGGGGTACCAACCGGTCGGGTAATCATCCGTCATAGAGGAGAACGCCGTGGCAACGAAGCGCCGGCGCAACAGCATCACCCGGCTGCTCGAGGACGTCGTCGATGACGCCAAGGATCTCGTCGACGACGTCGTCGATCGGGCCAAAGACGTCGAGCGGGACGGCCGCAAGGCCGTCCGACGCGCCGCCCGTGACAGCGACAACGGCGACCACAAAGACCAGTCGGCCCAGGAGATGGACGATCTCAAGTCGGCCCTCGACGACCTCACCGCCAAGGTGAACCGCCTGGTGGCGATGCAGGCCGACCGCAAGAACGACCAGTAGACGGCGTGGCCGAACCCGTCCGGCTCATCAAGCGGTACGCCAACCGCAAGCTCTACGACACCGGCAGCGGCGAGCTGACCTCGCTGCGCCGCATCGAGGAGCTGGTGCGGGAGGGTCTCGACATCCGGGTCGTCGACCACGACACCGGGGAGGACATGACCAGCGAGGTACTGGTCGGCATCCTCGGCAACGCCATCGGTGACGGCACGATGGAGGGCGACACGGCGCTGCTGATGTCGCTCATCCGCACACCCGACGACCTCATGGCGGCGTTGGTCAACGACGAGCACCGCACCGAGGAACTGCGCGCCATGGGCGAACGGGTGCGGCTCCTGTCGGCCACCATCGACGCCATGCTCGGTCAGATGGATCAGGAGGCTGCGTCGGAAGCCACCTCCCCCGCCCCGGCACGGCCCCAGCCGTCCAAATCCCCTGCCTCCCGGAAACGGACCGGCCAGGCACGTAGTTCACGGGCCTAAGGAGCGCCATGGAACTCGAGGTGCAGCGGCACGAGCGCATCATGGCTCCCGTCCAGCTCGTCTGGGAGGAGATGGATTCACTGGAGCAGATCCTGGCCAAGACGCCCCAGATCTCGGAGTACGACGTGGTCCCGGGAGGCCAGAAGGCCCGGGGGACGACCAAGCTGGCCTGGGGGCCGGTCAAGTGGACGGTCGAAGTCGAGGTGGAGATCACCGAGCTCCAGCCCCGCCAGCGGCTGGGCTACGCCATCGAGGGGCCGTCGCTGGAGGTGCACTACGAAGCGGCGATCGACCTGGTCGCGATCGGGGAGTCGGAAACCAAGCTCGATTACCGTGGCCGGCTCGACGTCCGGCACCGCATGGCCGGCCGCATGCGGGGTCTGTTCAACGAGATCGCCGAGGACCAGGCCCACAGCCTCGTCCAGCGGGTCAAGGTGAAGGCCGAGCAACGCCGGCTGGCGCAGGAGAGGTTGCTCAAATGACCGACAGCGCGGTGGCGCTCGTCACCAACGGCAGCTACGGCGTGGGCCGGGAGATCGTGCGGTCGCTCGACGCCGCCGGGCTGCGGGTGGCGGTCGGCGCCCGTCCGGCCGAGTTCGACAACGGGAGCCTCAAAGCGCCGGCGGAAGCGACCAGCGTCCATCAGGGCCTGATCTCCTCGCCGTCCGACTGCGCCCGCGTCATCAAAGAGGTCGTCGAACAGCACGGCCGGATCGACGCCCTGGTCTGCAACACGCTGCGGCGGGGGCTCAGCCTGGAGGCGCCGCTCGAGCGCATCGGCTCGGCGGAGTGGGACCGGCACATGGCCGGCTACCTGTCTGGGCCGTTCTACCTGATGCGGGCAGCGCTGGACTCCATGCTGGAGCAGGGCCACGGCCGGATGGTCCTCGTCGTGCCCGTCGAAGGCGGCCGGGGTTCGTTCGGCCAGGCGCCGATGGGCGTCTCGTCCGCTGGACTCGTGACGCTGGCCCGCCGGCTGGCCCGCGAGGTCGCCGGGCGGGGCGTGACCGTCAACACGGTCGTGTGCGGGATCGTGGAGGAAGCGTTCTCGCTCGACGAGATGCTGCCCGAGATGGCCGAACAGATCACGGCGTCGGTGCCGGCCGGACGCCTCGGTCAGCGCTCCGAGGTGGCCGACATGGTGCGCTACCTGTGCGCCCCCGAAGCCGGCTACGTCACCGGCCAGGTGATCGCGGTCGACGGCGGCTTCGGCACCTGACGGGCCTTGAGCCTGTCCTTGTAGCGCCGCTTCACCCGCTCGATCAGCCAGACCGGGATCCGCCGGCCCCGGATCAGCGGGTAGACGCGCCGGTACCCCTCGGCCAGGGCATCCCAGACGCGGTCCTCGTCGCCCGGGGCCACGTACTTCGACACGTCGAGGATCCGGGCCCGGTCGCCTTGCAGGAGCACGTTCTTCAGGTGCACGTCTTTCGGGTGCAGCCCCACCTGCCGGGCGTAGCGCCGCGCCGTCTCGACATCGGCCATGGCCCCGGCGGGAACGGGAATGCCGTGGACCAGGCAGTCGTAGAGCGTCGGACCCGGTTCGAAACTGAGAACGAGGTAGAAGGAGCCCTTACCGAAACAGGCGGCGAAGTACGACGAGCCGGCCAGCTGCTGGTACGCCTGGTACTCATCCCAGAGGCAGCCGACGGTCTCAGGGGCGTAGACCTTGAAGGCCAGCTCGGGCAGATCGGGATGCTGGACCACCAGCGCATCGGTTCCCTTGCCCAGCACCCGGAGCGGCGCCGGCACGTGCTCGACGACGATCGGCTCGTTGCTGGCGAAGGCCCGGATGCGGATGGCGGCGAGCAGCGGCTCGACCGCGCCGGCGTCCGGCCACCGCTTCTCAACGACCCCGTAGGTGTCAACGAGAGCCATGGGGCTTCCCTTCGTCGGGTCGGCGCGCCGGCCCGGTCACAACTCTGGCCCAGGCTGAGTGCCTGGGCCAGAGCCAAGCCTGGAATGGGGCAGAGTCAGTTCTTGCTGCTCTTGGTCTGGAGAGCGGTCAGCTCTTCGACCTTGGCCTGAAGAGCGGCGAGGCTGGCCTTGAGGGAGGCCACGTCGGCCTCCGAGCCCTTCTCGTCGTCGTCGTCGACCACGTCGGTGACGGCGTCACGCACGTCGGTCTCGATGTCCTTGGCCCGGTCCAGCAGGTCGTCGACGAAGTCCTTGGTGTCGTCGACGATGTCCTCGAAGAAGCGGGTGAGTGTGTTCTTGCGCTTGGCCATGACGATCAGGCCTTGGCGCCGGCGAGCTGGAGCTCGGCGAGCTGGTTGACCTTGGCCGTGAGCTCGGCCAGGGCGGAGTGGAGACCGGAAACGTCGCTGCTGGAGGAGACCTTCTCGTCGTCGTCGACGACGTCGGTGACGGCGTCCTTCACGTCGGTCTCGAGGTCCTTGGCCCGGTCGAGGATGTCGTCCACGAAGTCCTTGGTGTCGTCAACGATGTCTTCGATGAACCGGGTGAGGGTGTTCTTGCGCTTGGCCATGAGGCCCTCCCTTGGTGAGTCGGGGCCTCGAACCAGCCCCTTCGTTTTACGCTGTGCGTAATATTACACGACGCGTAAGCAACGTCAAGGGGCTTCCGGCCGGTTTTGTGAAAATCTTCCCGAAGGGGCGGTCAGGCCGGCGGGCGGCGCCGGCGGTCGAGCCAGACGCCGGCCAGGGCGGCCCCGACGGCGGCCCGGCGCCACTGGCGGGCCCGGGCGTCGGCCCGGTCATCCCGCCGGGAGCGGAAGCTCATCTCCTCGCCCACCCGCAGCGTGGTGTCACGGTTGGCCATGTCGGCCATGATCGATCGCAACTGGCCGGGGCCGTTGAAACCCATCAGGAAGGCCTGGGCGGCCGAGCGGGCGGTGGCGTCGCGGCCCAGCATCTCCCGGGCCAGTTCCTGGGCGATCAGCTTGAACTCGTCCTCGAAGATGTCGGTGATCGACAGGCTCGGTGCGAGGTAGCGAATCGAGCCCTCGGCGTTGGCGAACGCCTTGCCGAGGATGGCCACCATCGGGCTGGTGGCGATGCCCCGCTTGCTGGAGAACTTCAGGATGCTGGTCAGCTGGACCCCGAAGTTGAACCGCTCCAACGACTGCCCGGCGATGCCGGGGATGAAGCGGCCCATGTCGTTGATGAACCCGGCGATGTCGGCCCGCTTCGTCGCCCGGCCCATTTCGATCCAGGTGCGGGCCAGGCTGGTGCCGTCGTTCAGGCCCATGCTGAGCAGCACGACCGCCAGGGAGATCGACAGGTTGAGGTCGATCTTGCCGACCATGCCCCAGTCGATGAGGTTGGCCTCCCCGTCCGGCGAGATGAAGACGTTGCCGGGGTGGGGGTCGGCGTGGAACTTCCGGTCGACGAAGAAGCCCCAGAACATGAACGTCATCAGGTCGCGGCCGATCTGCTCCCGCTGCTCTTCCGGGAAGTCCTCCCGGTTCACGTCGCGGATCGACTTGCCCGGCGCCAAGCCCTGGACGAGCACGCGGGGCGTGGCGTAGAGCACCTCGGGGATGCTGAGGGTCTCGAAGTCCTCCACCCGGTCGCGGAAGTCGTCCATGTTCTCGGCTTCGACGGTGAAGTCGAGCTCCGGGCGCATCGAGGAGAACACCACGTCGAGCATGGCCTCGAGGTCCATGACGTCGTTGAAGTCGGGCATCCGCTTGGCCAGCCGCTTGACCAGCGAGGCCAGCAGAGCCATGTCGTCGAGCATCGCCTGCTGGACACCGGGTCGCTGGATCTTCACCACCGCCGGCCGGCCCGACTTCAGCACCACGTAGTAGACCTGGGCCAGAGAGGCGCAGCCCAGCGGTTCCGTTCTCACCTCGCGGAAGTACCGCTTCCAGTCGCGCCCGAGCTCGTCTTCCAGGACGGGCTCGAACTCGGTGAAGGGCGTGACCGAGACCTTGGCGTGGAGGTGCTCGAACTCGGCCATGAGGTACTCGGGGCAGATGTCGGGCCGGGTCGACAGCATCTGGCCGACCTTGATGTAGAGCGGACCGAGGTCCTCCAGGGCTTGTCGCACCGCCCGGGCCCGCTGCTGCTGCCGGTCCGGGCGGTCCTCCCCGTCACCGCCCAACGTCGCCCGCAGGCCGACCGCCCGCCCGACCTCGCCGGTCAGCAGGCTCCCCAGCGTGCGGGCCACGTACCGGGCGCGCGTGACGTTCACGGCCGCAGGTTACCGCCGCGCTTTGCGGCGAGGAAGGACGCAGCGTGGCCTCGCACTCCACGCCGCCGCCGCAGCCGCGCCCAAATCAGTCGGCGTCGGGGTCGGCGTCGGTGTCGGCGTCGAGCGCCCAGTCGGAACCGGTGGCCCAGTTGGGGTCGTCGTGCCGGTGCGGGCGCCGGGACGGCGGTTCGGCCCAGTCGCCGTCACGCCAACCCGGATCTTCGGAGCGGCGGGGGGACCGGCGCGACGGCTCGTCCCAGTCGTCCCAGCGGTCGCCGTCCCGGTCCTCCTGGCCCAGCAGCCGGGCCAGGTCGCGGAGACCGCCAGCGCCGCCGAGCCCGGCCAGCGGGCCGCCCCCGCCAGTCAGCGCCCCCAGCCCGCCGAGGCCCGCCAGAGAGCCGGATCCAAGGCCGGGAACGAGGTTCTGGAGGAACTCCATTCCCACCACACTCTGGAGCACCTCGTAGGTGCAGTCGGCGCCGTTCTCCTGCCGGCGGGCCTCGAAGAGCCCTCCGTCGCGCAGGTAGTCGCGCAGCTCGGCCCGGGTGATCCGGCGCCGCTCGGTGGCGTCGAAGAGCGAACCGTCGGTCTTCTTCAGGATCTTCTTGCGCCGCCGGCGACGGGACTTCGACTCGGTCGGCATGGCGTGTGGGTTACTCCGGAGGGCTCTTCTGCATGGCGGTGAGCTCGTCGATCTTCGCCCGGAGCTCGTCGAGCTGCTTGCGCAGGGCGGCCGCCTCGCTGGCGTCGCGCTTCTCGGCCTCGTCGTCGTCGGCCAGGTCGACGACGGCGTCCTTGGCGTCCCCCTCGACGTCCTTGGCCCGGTCGATCAGGTCGTCGACGAAGTCCTTGGTGTCGTCGACGATGTCCTCGAGAAAGCGGCTGAAGTTGTTGCCCCGACGCCTTTTCCCCATGAACCTCCCCCTTTTCGCCTTCCGCCTCCCCGCCGGAGGCGGATCCAGTCTGCCCTAGGCCGCCCGACCGGAACAGGCCACTTCCCAGATGTCGATCACGTCCGTCACCGAGACGAACACGTCGTCGCCGTTGCTGAACAGCCACAGCGTCTCCGTCCGCGCCCGGGGCGCCGACACCAGCTGGCAGTCGTCGATCCGGCATCCGTTGCGCAGGGCCACGCTCACCTGGCGGCCCTCGAGCACCTGCAGGGTGCTACTGGTCATCGGTCTGCCCTCCTTCCCGGGCGGGGTACTTACGCATCGCGTAGAGGTACTTTTACATGATGCGTAAACAATGTCAAGCCCCTGTCTGCCATAGTGTTCGGACCAACGGTTCACCGGGAGGGGGCGGGGTGCTCGGGACGGCGAAGCGGGTCGTGAAGAAGGGCTCCAAGCTGGCCGGGCAGGCGGTGTCGGAGGCGGGCCTGGCGCTGAGCTCGGTGCCGGGCGGCGACACGGTCCCTCTGCGGCGGGTCGGCTTCGGTGTCTCGATGGTGATGGACCCGCGAGGGTCGACCTTGCTCGACGTCCTCGGCGATGACCTCGACGAGCGCGCTCACACGATGGACCGGTTCCTCAGCCGGTGCACCGACAGCGAAGTGAACGAGCTGCTGGCCGCCTTCCAGGAAGCGGCCGCCCGCCGCGCCGCCCGGGCGGTGACGAACAGCCGGAACGGCTCCTAGCGCCGATCAGGCGGTGGCGTAGGCGTTTTCGAACGTGGCTCCGGCGGTGCCGGATGTGTCCTTCAGCTGCTGGGCCGCCCGGAGGTGCATGATGACGCTGAGCGCGCCCCACGGCAGGGCCATGAACAGCGGCACGATCGAGCGCTGCCGGCGGATGAGGGCGATGACCGAAAGCATGTCGAGGCCGTCGACCGCGGCGCACAGGAGCAGCGTCTTCCGCCGCGTGGCCACATCCAGACGTTCGCTCTCCAGCGTCACGACACCGAGGGCCGCCTCGCGAGTGGCGAAGAAGGCTGCCCACCCCATCGCCGCCGGCGTTACCTGACTGGGCCTGGCCCCGATCGCCGCCGTGGCCAGCTTCGGGGTGAAGAGGGCGGCCACGGTATAGCCGAGCCGGAGGTACGCCATCTTCCGGGGGAACGAGGCGGCATCGAGCATCGAAGCAGTATCCATGAACCGTGGTCTAGCAGACCTTCGCTTCCCGCACTGCCGGGTCTTCGAGGTGCACCGTGAGGGGCTCGACGCGCACCCAGGCGGAGTTCAGGTTCGAGGTCTGGGACAGCGGGTCGATCTCGGTGCCGACCAGCGAGTTGCGGTTGACGCCGAAGACCAGCGGTTCGGCGCCGCCCCGGGGGTCGAAGACCCGGGATCCCCAGCCGTGGCTGATGACCACGATGCCGGGCCGGGTGGCGTCGGTCACCAGCGCCTCCACCTCGACGGAGTTGGCCGGCGAGGAGATCCGCACCACGTCGCCCGACACCACCCCCAAGGGGGCGGCGTCGTCGGGGTGGATCTCGACGACGCTGTCGCGGCGGTGCTTGTGGAGGCCGGGCAACTCGTTGAGCCAGGAGTTCATCGAGTCGTGGTGACGGCGGTTCGACAGCACCAGCGGGTAGTCGGCCGGCGCGGCCGGGGCGGGAGCGGCCAGCTGTCGGCGGGCTTCGGCCAGCAGCGCTTCCGAGCCGAACTGGATCCGCTTGTCGGGCGTCTTGAGCGCCTTCTTGAGGTGGCCGAACTCCTTCTTCCCGAAAAGGATCCCGTGCGGAGCGGCCTTGATGTTCTTGAACTTGAGCTTCCGGCCGGTGGTCACCAGCAGGGCATCGATCCATTCGGCGTGGAAAGCCAGGCCGGGCCGCTTGGTCCACTGCGCCAACTTGCGGCTGGCCTTGATGAAACCGTTCACGCCCTTGTAGCCGAACAGGGGGACGTTCATGGCCGCGGCCAGGTCGGTGAAGAACAGCCACTCCTCCCGCACGCCCGGCGGGGGCTCGACGGCCTGGCGTCCGTACTGGGCGAAGGGCTGGTCCTGGAGCTGGGAAACGAGGGGCATGAGGTCGGACCGCTCCAGCCAGTGGGCCCCGGGAATGAGCCAGTGGGCGTGGCGGTGGCTCTCCCGCTGGACGAGGTCGACGGCCACCAGCAAATCGAGCGACGCCAGTGCCTCGTCGAGGGACGCGCCGTTGGGCCCCGACACCACCGGGTTCCCGCAGTCGATGATCATGGCCCGGATCTGTCCGGGGCCCGGTGTCGTGATCTCCTCGGGCAGCTCGGCCAGGGCGTGGTGGCCCGCCACGGCGGGGAGACCCCGGACGCGGGAGTTTCCCTGGAGGGGCTTGGCCAGTAGGTCGAAAATCTTGACGGTGTCGACGTAGCCCGGCTCATAACGCCGACCTCCGGGCCGGTCGATTCGTCCGGTCACGATGTTCAGGAGGTGGCCGAACCACTCCCCGAGCGTGCCGGTCGTGTTCTGCGAGACCCCGGTGTGGGACATGCACATGGCCGTCGGAGCCAGGGCGAAGCGGCGGGCGACGTCGGTGATGGTCTCCACGGGGACGTCGCACCTGGCCGACAGGTCGGCCAGGTCCACGTCGGCCACCAGGGTCCGGACGTGTTGGATGCCGGTCACCGCCGCGCAGTCCTCGGCGTGCTCCCACCCGTTCTCGAAGATCACCTTGAGCATCCCGAGCAGGAAGGCCCAGTCGCCCCCGGGACGGATGGCGATGTGGGTGTCAGCCTTCTCGGCGGTCGGCGTCCGCAGCGGGTCGACCACGATGAGGTCGGCGCCGGCCTTCTGAGCGGCCAGCACCCGCCGCCACCCGTTGGGGACGTTCTCGATCCAGTTCATGGCGCTCACCGCCGGGTTCATACCGACCATCAGGAAGCATTTGCAGGCGTCGACGTCGGGCACCAGCGTGAGCAACTGGCTGCCGTAGAGGGCGTGGGAGACGACGTGGAAGTTGTTCTGATCGACGGACCCGACGAAGTAGCGGCTGTGGGTCTTGATGGCGTCCAGGAATCCGTTGAGGAACATGACGTTCGACGACGAGAACCCGCCGGGGTTTCCCCAGTAGGCCCCGATGGCGTCGGGGCCGTGCTGGTCAAGGATGCGGCGCATCCGGGTGGCGATGTCGCTGATCGCCTCCTCCCACGTCGCCTCGACGTAGGTGTCGCCGACCCGCTTCATCGGGTTGAGGATGCGGCGGGGATGCTCGATGAGCTCGCCAGCGGTGCGGGCCTTGGCGCAGAAGTCCCGCCAGGTGTGGGGGTTCTCCTTGTCCGGGGCGACCCGCTGGACGCGGTTGTCGTCGCCCACGGTGACCTCGATCCCGCAGGCCGAGATGCAGATCCGACAGAACGTGTAGACCGTCTTCGACACCGCTCCGCCCCCTGAAGCTCGCCGCCCACTCCTTCGGATCGAACGGTTAAGAGTAAGCGGTCACTCGCCGGGTCGCAACGCTGGCCGCGCCCCTGTCGTAACGCCCGGCCGGTCGGCCAGACTTGGTCACCATGGATGCCATCGAAGGGCGCGGCCGGGTTCGGGTCGAAGCGGCCCCCAAGCGGGTGCGCGTCGTGCTCGGGGGACAGGTTGTGGCCGACACCACCGACGCCGTCTACGTCTGGGAGAACCCCTCCTTTCCGCAGTACTACATCCCGCTCGTCGACGTGGCGGCCGGCGCCCTCAAGGAGACCGGGTCCACGAGCCGCTCCCCCAGCCGGGGCACGGCCCGGTACTTCTCCGTCCAGGGTGGCGACCGGGTGGCCGACGACGCCGCCTGGTCCTACGCCGACTCGCCCATCGGGGCACTGCGGGACCGGATCCGGTTCGACTGGTTCGCCATGGACGCCTGGTTCGAGGAGGACGAGGAGGTCTTCGTCCATCCCCGCGACCCCTACACGCGGGTCGACATCCTCCGGTCGTCCCGGCCCGTCCGCATCGAGATCGGTGGCGTCGTCGTGGCCGAGACAGCCCACCCGACCTTCCTGTTCGAGACCGGCCTCCCCCGCCGGTCGTACCTTCCCAAGCTGGATGTCCGCATGGACCTCCTCGAGTCGTCCCGGTCGCTCAGCATGTGCCCCTACAAGGGCACGGCCCACTACTGGTCGGTCCGCGCCGGGGGCACGGTGCACACCGATCTCGCCTGGAGCTACGACGCTCCGTTCCGCGAGTCGGCGCCCATCGCCGGGCTCGTGGCGTTCTACGACGAGAAGGTCGACGTGTATGTCGACGGGGTGCTCCAGCCCCAGCCGAAGACGAAGTTCTCCTGAGGAGGAACCGTGGACAAGAGCACAGAATGGGGCGCGAGCTTCGCCGCCGCCGGCGTCGACGCCCTGACCGCCTACGACGAGATCCTGGTGCCTCGGGTGTTCGACCCCTGGGCCGACGTACTCCTGGACGAGCTCGGCCTGACCCCGGGGCTGGCGGTGCTCGACGTGGCCTGCGGGCCGGGGACGGTGGCGCGCCGGGTCGCCGGCCGGGTGGGGCCGTCGGGCCGGGTAACGGCCTGCGACCTCAGCCCGGGAATGCTCAAGCTGGCGGCGGCCAAACCAGCGCTGTCCGACACCGCTCCGATCACCTACCGGGAGTGCCCCGCCGACCGGCTGGACGTGCCCGACGAAACCTTCGACGTCGCCGTCTGCCAGCAGGGCCTGCAGTTCTTCCCTGACCGGGTCGGGGCGCTCACCGAGCTGCGGCGAGCGCTGAAGCCGGGCGGGCGGGCCGGGGTGGCCACCTGGTGCGCCATCGAGGAGTGCGCATTCTGGGACGCCCTGGCCGAGGCAGTCGGAGTCGTGCTGGGAAAAGAAACCGAGAACGCCTTCCGGGGCGGCCCTTGGAGTCTCACCGACCCCGACGAGCTGGCCCGGCTGTTCGACGCCGCCGGCTTCACCGACGTGCGTGTCACCCGTCATGCCCGGCCGGTGGAGTTCGAGGGCGGCCCGCCCCAGCTCGTCGCCACGCTGTCAGCGGCGTCGATCGGCCCGCAGGTCGTCGCCCTCGACGAGCAGGGCCGCGCCGACCTGCTGGCCGCCGCCGAGGCCGCCATGGCCCCGTTCCGGGACAACGGCGCCGTGCGCTCCGAAGCCGCCACCCACATCGCCCTGGCGACCCGCTGACCACCGAACCGCGAGCGGCCGAATTCTCAGACGGAGCGAAGCCGCCTTTGGTATGGTGAGTGGTATGGCGACGCGCAAGGTGACGATAACGCTCGACGAGAACGACCTGGCGCGCATTCGGGCGCTGGTCGAGTCGGGGAAGGCGAGCACGGTTTCGGGTTTCGTTCAGGATGCCGTGCGGGTGTCGCTCGATGATGTTGCCGGCTGGGGTGCGATGCTCGCTGAAGCGCTGGCGCAGACAGGCGGCGATCTCACGAGCGAAGAGCGCGCCTGGGCCGACCGGATCCTGGGCACCGGCAAGCGGCGACGGAACTCGGCGGCGTGACACCGGGGATCACATTCGATACCGGGGGGCTCATCGCCCTCGACCGAAACGATCGACGCATCATCGTTCTTGCCGCCCGCGCCTCCGAGGCCGGCGCTCGGGTGACCGTACCGGCCACCGCCTTGGCCCAGGCGATCCGTCATCCCGCCCGTCAGGCTCGGCTGGGCCGGTTGATCCGACAGCCGATGACCGACGTCGTGTCCCTGGACCGCGTCGACGCCACCGGAGTGGGCCGGTTGCTGGCCACGAGTGGTACAGCCGACATCACCGACGCACACGTCGTCATCTGCGCCCGCCGCGCCGGACAGCAGGTCGTCACTTCCGATCCGGAGGATCTCAGGCGCCTCGATCCCGACCTCGTCCTCGTCGTGGTGTGAGCCGCTCTTCGCGCCATCCGCTGGACTTGGCGCTCGGCCTGGCCACAACCGTTGCCGCCTCTGGTTATGCCTGGGTCACGACCGGATTCCGGCCCTTCACCGCGCCGGCGCTCATCGCCACGCTGGCCGGCGGGCTCGTGGCCATCGTGCTCGGTCAGCGTCTCCTACCCTGGCCAGCCCGAGCCGGACCAGCACCAGCCAGCGGCGCCTGGGTGTGGACGCTCCTGGCGGCAGCGGTCGGGGTATGGCAGCTCCAGTCGTTCCTCCAACACCCCCGCGCCGAGCACCCGACGATCAGCTCGCTGTCCAACGACCTGCTGCAGGGCCACGCGTCCCGCGCCGCCGCCATGGTCGCCTGGCTCGCCGCCGGAGTCTGGCTGGCCCGCCGGTGAGCCGATCCGCTGACGCTCTGGGGCTTCGCCCTGATCGCTCTCGCCGCCATCGCCTATCAAGCCGCCGGCCTGCTGCTGCGGCGAATGGCCACGCTCGGCCAGGCTCTGGCCAAGGTCACCGCCCGGCGAGGAGGGCGAGCCCTGCTTCTCGCCGGTTGGCTTTGGCTTGGCTGGCACACCTTCGTCCGGGGCAGCTACGGCTGAATGGCGCTCCGACCGACGTGGCGGTCGAGCCAGGCGTTGAGCGGCCGGGCGGCGACCAGGAACTCCACCACCCGCTGCTTGGCCTTGGGCGTGCCCATCCAGGCGGCCACCGGCCACTGCTTCCAGGCGATCAAGCCCTTGTGGCGCAACAGCTCGATGCGGGGATGGTCCTTGGGGTAGCCCTTGGGGGCGGTCTTCAGCGTGTCGTGGGCGGCGACGTCGATCTTGCCCTTCCGGAGCGCGCCGGCGATACCCACGAGCTCCTCGCCGGACTTGTCGTCAACGACAGCCCGTCGGTACTGCTCCAGCTGGTCGGGCATCATCACGTAGTAGCCGGAGCCGGCGGCGAGGCCGTGGGCCGAGAACTGCACGTAACCGCCCCGCTCCAAGGTGGCCCCGATGGCCGTCTTGTACGGCGACTTGTCCTTGCTGAAGCGGACGTCGCGGAACGGCCGGAAGATCTTCCCTTCACCGAACTCGCCGGCCAACTCGGCCAGAAGGTCCACCATGGGCCCCTTGACCAGCTCCTCGTACTCCTTCTTGTGGTCCTGCCAGTAGGCCCGGGTGTTGTCCGCCTCCAGCCCCTCGTAGAACTCGATCGCCTCCGCCGGCCAGCCTCGAAACGCCATGACGGCAAACTATCGCAGCCCGAGAAGGCTTCCGTCGGCGGCTCAGAGGTTGACGATCGGGCAGGTCAAGGTGCGGGTGATCCCCGCCGTGAGCTGCATCCGGGAGACCACCATCTTGCCCAGCTCGTCGATGGTGTCCGCCTCGGCCTGGACGATCACGTCGTAAGGCCCGGTGACGTCCAGGGCGGAGATGACCCCCTCGAGCCGGGCCACCTCGGCGGACACCTGGGCCGACTTGCCCACCTCGGTCTGGATGAGCACGTATGCCTTGACGGCCATGAAAGCCTCCTCGCCGGGGCGCAGCCGATGGTAGCGATCCCACCCGGACCATACCCGGCCCGGCGCGACTGTTGGTGCGAGCGGCCGCTCAGCCGGAGGTCTGGTCCAGGTGCTGGAGGAGGTCGTGAGCGGCAAGCTCGACCGCCTTGTGGCGCCACTCCGCAGCCCGGTAGACGCAGGCGATCAGCCCGGTGCGGTGGACACGGCGGAAGTCGCCGTACACGAAGGCGTATCTGGCCTTCGTTTCATCGTTGGCGCCCTCGGTCAGCGCCAGATGCCAGCCGGCGTACTCCGCCCAGGCGTGCGACGTGAGGAAGGCGTTCTCGTCGTCCGCCTTGGGTTGGCGCTCCCCCCAGTCGCTGGTGAGCACGTACTGGCGGGCGTCGATCAGCTTCCGGGCACGGGCCACGGCCTCGGGGTTGACGATATAGGTCGCCATCAGGTCATTCTGTCCCCCTCGGGGGACGTGAACCCGCCGGCGGTGGGCCGTTAGGCCTGGACGTCCTGCACCTCTTCGAGGAAACGGCGGATCTCCGACGCCCGGAACCGGCGGTGGCCGCCGAGGGTCCGGACCGCTGAGATCTTCCCGGCCCTCGCCCAGCGGGTGACGGTCTTCGGGGTTGACCCGGAACATGACGGCGACCTCGCCGGGCGTGAGCAGTTCGTCTCAGCCATCGGGACACTCCAAGGGGTTGAGGGAGAAGGGCACAATGTCCGTTCTCTTCCTTTCGGTATCGGTTCGCACCGGTAGAGACCGTGCGGAAGACTCGCACCTGGTGGACCGCATGCGCCGCCGCGTGATCGAGCTGCAGGGCGGCCGGATCGTCCGCGACGAGGCCACCGGCCTGTACCGGCCCAGCGAGCAGAGCACCGCCGAGTTCGGCGCGATGCTGCGCAGCGACGACGGGATGCCGATGCCGCGCCGCGCGCCCACGGCGCGCCGCACCGCGGCGGACATCTTCGACGAGACGTTCGGAGACGACGAGAAGTGACGTTCGGCTTCTTCCTGCGCGAGGCGCTGCGCTCGATGCAGCGCAACGCGATCCCGAGCTTCGCCGCGATGGCATCCGTGCTGGTCACGGTCCTCGTCCTCGGGGTGTTCATCCCCGTGGTGCAGGCGACGACAGGCGCCGCCAACGAGGTCCGCAGCCGCGTGCTGGTCGACGTCTACCTGAAGACCAACGCGACCGACGCCGACGTGGAGCGCGTCCGCCGCACGCTCCACCGAGGACACCGCGCACGTATGCAAGAACGTCGAGTACGTCTCCAAGGCCGACGCCTACCGAGCAGGAGCGCAAGCGCAACCCCGAGGCCTACCAGCCTGCTAGGGCTCCAACCCGCTGCCCGACACCTTCCGGGTCACGCCCGACAGCCCGACAACATCAACAAGCTGCGCGACGCCCTCTCGCCCCCAGACCGCAGGCCGGCGGGCGCACCGTGACCGACCCGGCGATCGAAACGGTGAGAGAACCGCAAGGACGAGACGACCAAGATCCTCACCGCCACGCGGGTGATCAAGCTGACCATGGGCCTGCTGGCGATCCTGCTGGTCATCGCCTCCGTGCTGCTGATCTCGAACACCATCCGGCTCTCGCTGTTCAAGCCGCCGCCGCGAGGTCGAGGTCATAACTCGTCGGCGCGACCGACTGGTTCATCCGCTGGCCGTTCATGCCTCGAGGGCGTGTTCCTCGGCGCGCTCGGCGGGGTGAGTGGCGATCCTGCTGCTCGGGGTGGGCAAGATCGCCCTGGTCGACCCGCTCGCGCCGACTTCGCGCTGATCGCCGCGCCCAGACGATCAACTTCGCGGCGCTCGCGTCGTGCTGCTCGGCGCCCGCGTCGGCGTGTCTCGCCGCCGGGCTCGGGCCTGTCGCTGCGGCGCTTCCTGCGGGTCTAGATAGCGAGGGATGTTGGCGCCGCCCGTCGTCGACAGCGCTCGCCGCAGGCTGCTGATCGTCGCTGCCCTCGCTGGTTCGTTGGGATCGCCCTCGGCGGCCACCCGGCACCTGCTTGCCCGGCCTTCCTGCGCGACCCGCTGGTCGGCGACTCCGACACCCGCGTCGTGCGCGAGGCGATCGACAGAGGTCCACGACGACTACTACCGCGAGGTGCCGCGCTCGACGAGCTGGCCGACGCGGCGATCGAGGGGGATCGTGCGCCTCGCTGGGCGACCGCTTCTCCCGTTACTTCGACGCCCAAGCGAGTACCGGGCTTCAAGAGTGACGACAGCCATTCGCGGGCGTCGGGATGAGCGTCGGGCCCGACGCGCCGCGCGGCTTCGGGTCGCTCACCGTCTACGCGGCTCACCGCGCGGCGGGCCGGGATCCGCGCCGGGCGACCTCATCACGAGGCCGCGGCGAAGTCCCTCGCGGCCTCCAGCGATCGCGGCTCCGGGCTGGTCAAGGGACCGCCCGGCACCGAGGTCCTGCTGACCGTTCAAGCATCTCGACGGGAAGGTGCGAGACGAAGTCACGGTGGAACGCGCGCCACGGTGAACGTCCCGATGGTCGCCTCGGCGCTGAACGAAGGCCGAGGGAGAAGCTCGGCGATCGTGCGGCTCGCACCTTCGGCTCCGGCGCACACGGCGAGGCTCGCCGGGCGCTGCGCAGGCTGCAGAGGCACGGGGCGGACGGCTTCATCCTCGACCTGCGACACAATGGCGGCGGGCTCGTGACCGAGGCCCAACTCGTGACCAGCGCGTTCCTCAGCGCTGGCAAGATCGGCACCACGAAGGGCCGCGCCGTGCCCGAGCGCACGCTGAGGCGAAGGGCAAGCCGGTCGTGCCGACGCGCCGCTGGTCAGAT
>CAVRTC010000014.1:0-236356 GCA_963723985.1 uncultured Actinomycetes bacterium | reverse complement strand
CGCAGCTCTACAACGTGGTGTCGGTGTTCCTCACCCGGCCGTTCGACGCCGCCGGCGCCGAGCGCCGCTTCTACACCACCTCCAGCTGCGGCATCTGCGGAAAGGCGTCGCTCGACCAGGTCGAGGTGCACTGCGCCGCCATCCCGGCCCCCGCCGCTGCCGGCGTCGGTGGTGCGCGTCGCTGCCCGACGCCCTCCGCAAGGCGCAGCGAATCTTCGACCAGACCGGCGGGCTCCACGCCGCCGGGCTGTTCGACCGGAGCGGCAAGGTGGCGGCCGTCCGGGAGGACGTCGGCCGCCCCAACGCCGTCGACAAGCTCGTCGGCCGGGCGCTGCTGGCCGGGGAGCCCCCCCTGTCGGACGGGGTGCTCATGCTGTCGGGGCGGGTCAGCTTCGAGCTGGTGCAGAAGGCGGCCGTGGCCGGCATCCCGGTGATCTGCGCCGTCTCGGCCCCGTCCAGCCTGGCGGTGGAGGCCGCCGACCGGCTCGGCCTGGCCGTCGTCGGCTTCGTCCGGGGCCGGGGCTTCAACGTCTACTGCCACCCGGAGCGCCTCGACCTGACCCTGACCCGTCGGCTACGGCAGAGCTTCTGCATCGTCTCCTGGTCGGCGGGGCCGTCGTGGGTGATGCGGCCGTCGAAGAGGGCGATGCAGCGGCTGGCCCGTTCGGCGATGTCGAGGCGGTGGGTTGAGACGACCACCGCCGCGCCGCTGGCCGCCGCCTCGCTCAGGAGATCGGTCAGCACCTCACGGCTGGGCGGGTCGAGGCCGTCGAACGGCTCGTCGGCCAGCAGGAGCGAGAACGGTCGGAGGAGGCCGAGGGCGATCGACGTCTTCTGCCGCATGCCCTTGGAGAAGTGGGCCGGGAGGTCGTCGACCCGGTCGTCGAGGCCGAGGCGGGTGACGAGGTCGGCGGCGGGGCGCTCCCAGTCGTCCAAGCCGTGGAGGCGGGCGACGTACTCCAGGTGCTCCTCCAGGCTGAGGTCGTCGTAGAGGACGGGCTCGTCGCCGAGATACGACGTCGCCGCCCGGGCCGGCAGCGAGCCGGCCCGGTGCCCCCCACCCGTACCTCCCCCTCGGTCGGCTCCAGCAGTCCGGCCACGCAGGCCAGGAACGTCGACTTGCCGGCGCCGTTGGGCCCGACGAGGGCCACGAACTCCCCGCCTCGACCTCGAGGTCGACCGGGCCGAGGGCCACGAGCGTGGCGTAGCGGCGAAGGAGGCCCTCCACCCCGAGGACGGGCGTGGGCGTATCGGCCGGGTTTCCGGGGGTGGCCGTCGTCATGGCTCGGGGATCGCCCGCTTGCGTTCGAAGTGCTGGCACAGCGCCCGCACGATGAGGACGTTCAGGCCGACCAGGGCGATCCCCGACTGGAACACGGCCGAGCCGGGCGAGAGCTTGTCGTCGAAAGCGGCCCGCCCGGCCAGCAGCGCCAGCCACCCGGAGATGGCCAGACCCGGCGCGAAGCCGAGGCGGGCCACGAGGACGGGCCCGGCCGCCTCCGGCACCGGGTAGCGGGACATCAGCTCGGCGGCGCTGACCGGTTCGAGGATCAGGCTGGCGGCGCCGCCGGCCGCCGCCCGCCGCCGCCGCCGGGATCACCGCCCACAGCATGGGCGACACCGGCAGGCCGAGCACCGGGATGGCCAGTGCGACGCCGGCGGCGGTGGCGACGACCAGCACCACGGCCGGGACGGCCAGGCCGGCGGCGATCAGCCGGCCGGGCATGTGCGGGTAGCTGTCCCGGCGGGTGGGGTGGTCCATCTCCTGGGCCATCGGCTCGAGGGCGTCGAGGGCGGCCACGAAGGACGCCGCTCCGGCCACGACGATGAGGGGGGTGGTGCCCTGCCAGGCCCCGCCGGCGGCGAACCCGGCGACGATCCCGAGGCCGGCGACCCGCAGGATCCGGGTGGCCGGCCATCTCAGGACGCTGTGGAGCCCCCGCCGGCGCACCGCCACCGTCGTTTCGTCCCGCCACCGGACCCGGAGGCCGGGTCGGCGACGGGTCGCGCCCTGCTCGTCTGCCGCCGCAGGTCGACGGCCGCCGGCGACGGCTTGCGCCCTTCCCGTCCGCCGCCGGAGCTTCGGTGGCCGCCGGCGACGGCTGTTCCTCAGCGCCAGCCAGGGGCGGGCCCGGGGTTCCTCGGCGGCGAGGCGGCGGCGCAGCAGGATCACGGCCCGGAGGTCCTGCAGGCTCAGGGCGAAACGCAGCTGGGCGGCCAGGCGGCCCCGCCGCTCGGCCGCCTCCAGCGACATGTGGCCCAGCCGGGCGGCGGCGACGGCCAGGACGGCGACGGTCAGGACCACGCCGGTGGCGACCGCCACGGCGGCCGAACCGCCGGCCACGTCGCCGGGCAGGGGCGCCAGGCCGATGCGGCCCAGGAGCGTGAGTGGCGAGGTGGTGGCCCCGGCGGCGACGTCGGCGCCGGACCAGGCGAGGATGGCGAGGCCGATGGCCGTACCGGCCGGGCGGGAGAGCCGGACGCCACAGGCGACCAGGGCGGCGCCCACGGCCAGCAGGGCGGCGAGGAGCCCGAAGGCGGCGTCGGCGGCCACCCAGCTGAAGAAGCGCCCCGGGAGGCGGTGGCCGGCCACGTTGCCGGCGACGGCGCCGACGCACAGCCCGCCGAAGGCCGCCGAGCGCACCTGGCGCAGCGCCGGTGCCCGCAGCGCCAGCCGGCGGCGGATGGGGGCCAGCAGCACGACCCGCACGTCGGCGGCCTCCAGGGAGAGCGGCCCGCCCCGGCTTCCCGACCGCAGGCCGAGGGTCACCAGGAAGGCCACGGCCAGCCCGAGGCCGGCGGCGCCGTGCTCCCGGATGTCGGCCAGCCCGCCCGGCCGGGTCGCCTGGTCGGTCACCCGGGAGACCGAGAGCCAGATGACAACCGCCCCGGACAGGACCGTCACGTAGACCCGGTAGAGGGTCTCGACCCAGTCGACGTCCTCCCGGTGGCGCCGGTGGCGGGCCCGGCGGAGGTCGCGCAGGGCGAACGCCGGGTTGGCGGCCTGCCCCACTCGTCCTCCTTCTCGCGGGTCGGCGGTCGCGCCGCGGCCGCCGACGCTACCGTGCGGACCCGGGACGGCTCGCAGCGCCCATTGCTCGGGTCAGCCGGGAAGGATGGCCGCAGCGGTCAGCGTCTACCTAGGGGTGAGGAGTTCGACCGCTCGCCGTTCGATGGTGCCGAGGCCGAGCTTCTGGGCGGTCTCCAGGGCTTGGCTCAGGAGGATCCTGGCGCGCTCGGCGTCGCCGGGGCCGTTGCGGGCGAGCAGCATCCGGGCCCACTCCAGGCGGGTGCGGGCCAGCCAGGCGGGTGCGCCGATCCGTTCCTCGATGTCGGCCGCCTCTTGGTAGTGGGTCTCCGCTTCGTCGTGACGATGGAGCGTGGCGGCGAGGAGGCCCAGGTAGTGGGCGACGGGCCCAGCGGTGGCACCTGCATGCGTGGCAATGAAGGCGTGATGAGGCGTCAGACAGTCGAGGAGCATCGCCGCCGCCTCGTGGTCCTCGAGCCGGGCGCAGATTTCGGCCAGCAGCGCCATGCCGTAGCGCCACTGGTAGCCGAGCGGAAGAGAGAATCCATCCGCCGCCAGTTCGCGGAAGTCGGGACGCGGCCTCCTCGAGCCGGTCGAGCTCGCACAGCGCCAGGCACCAAGTGACTCGAGTCAAGGGCGAACACGCCTTCGCGGCGACTGGCTCGAGTGAGAACGTCGAGGAACTCGTCGAGGCGGCCCTGGTCGTAGCGGACCCAGAAGCGCTGGAGGCCGTACAGGCGGAACGCGTCGGAAAGCCGGCCGCCTTTGCGAACTCGGCGGCGCGTCCGGCGAGGACCTCAGCGGTGTCCAGATCCCCCGCGATCGTGGCCAGCATCGCCCGTTGCCACGCCGCTCCGAAGTGCAGGACGGGCTGGCGGAGCTCCTCGGCCAACCTGGCCGCAGCGTCGATATGCCGGTGGGCGGCGGAGCAGTCCCCTACGAGGACGGCGGTCGCTGACTGCGCGAGGGTGGCCCACCAGCGCACGGCGGGGTCCCCTACCTGCTCGCTCACCGCTGAGAGTTGCGCCACGTTCTCTTCGAGTTGGTGGACGTCCAGAAGCCCGAGGGAGGGCAGGTATCCGGTGGCCAGGACGTAGCCCAGCACCTCGGGGTCTTCCGAGTCGGCGGGCCACAACGAGCGCCTCGGTCACCAGACGGTGGCGGCGTTCCCGGTCAGACCGAGAATTCGACCTCGTTGGCCAGGGTCATGAGCAACCGGGCCCGCAAGCCCGGCTCGGCCTCGCCCAGTGCCTCCAAGGCCGCCTCCAGTGTCGAGGCGTGATCGGCGTCCACCTCGCCGCCAATGCTGAAGCCACCACGCTTGTTAGCCAGGGCAGCCCGAGCCAAGCGAGACGGCGTCGCGAAGCTCCTGGGCGAGGCGGGCGGCGGCGAGGAGCGTGTCGTGGTGGGCCGGGTCGCCCGTTCGGCGCTGGGCATCCCCGAAGGAGATCAGCAGGTCGCAGCGTTGTGCGTCGTCGGCGATGCCTGCGGCAGTGACGAGGTCGAGCGCCTGGCCGTACCAGCTGACGGCTTCGTCGGAGGCCTGTTGGGCCAGTGCCCGGTCGCCCGCCCGGGTGGCGTACTCGATGGCGGCGGGGCGCTGGTCACCGCCGGCGCGGGCGTAGTGGTGGGCGAGGGCGGGCAGGTCGTCGTCGAGGCGGGCGCCGTGGGCGGCCTCGATGGCCTGGGCGGCCCGGAGGTGGTACTCGGTCCGGCGGGCCCGGGGGAGACGGTCGTAGAGCGTGGCCCGGACGAGGGCGTGGACGAAGCGATACTCGACGGCGGCGTCGCCCGTTTCGGTGATGAGACGGGCGGTGGTGGCGGGGTCGAGCGCCCGCAGCGTCGCAACCTCCGGCTCGGCCCACGCCCGGACGAGGACATCGAGTTCGAAGCGTTCTCCGATGACGGAGGCCAGGCCGAGCAGGTCGCCCGTCTCGGCCGGGAGGCGGCCCAGACGCTGGGCGATCACCTCGCGCACTCCTTCGGGGACCCCCAGCGCCGAGTCCGGCGTCCCGAGGCTCCAGCGACCTTCCCGGCGGACGATGCGCCTCGGTCTCGGCGAAGTGGCGCAACACCTGGCTCACGAAGAACGGGTTCCCGGCCGTGCCGGCGTGGACGGTGGCGGCCAGGGCCCGCGCCGGCGTCGTCGAGCTCGTGGTGGGCCCGGGCCTCCAGGTAGGCCGCCACCCCCGCCTCGTCGAGCCCGTCCAGGCGGATCCGGTCGATGCCGGGTTGGCGCATGAGGTCGGCCAGGGCGTCGGCCAGGTCGGCGGTGACGTCGGAATCGGTGTCGCGGTGGTTGGCCACCACCAGCAGGCGCAGTGGTTCACCGGACCGGACGCAGGTGACCGAGGAGGGACAGGGTGGGGCGGCTGGCCCAGTGCAGGTCTTCGATCACGAGCACAGACCGGGCACTCCGCCGACGACGGCCGAGAGCCAGGCGGCCACGGCGTCGAAGAGGCGGTAGCGCTCGGTCTCGGGGTCGGAGCGGATCGGCGGGGGAAGGTCACCGACCCGTTGGGCGATCTCGGGGACGAGCCGGACGAGCTCGCCCCCCAGTCGGCCCAAGCGTGGGGGTGGGGGACTGACGCAGGTAGAGTGCCCAGCGCCTCGACGAAGGGCTGGTAGGGCACACCCATCCCTTCGTCGCACCGCCCGAACAGCACGGCCGCGCCGCCGCCGGCGTGGGTCCGCCGGGCGAACTCGGCCGTCAGGCGGGTCTTGCCGATGCCCGGCTCGCCGGCCACCAGCACCAACTGCCGCCGCCCGGCCCGGGCGTCCTCCCAGGCCGCGTCGAGCCGTGGGCATGCTCCTCCGTCCTGGCCGACGAAGGCCGACGACTCCCGTTCCAGCGGCAACGGCAACGGAAGGACCGTCTCGGGTGCCGATCCTCCCAGGCAACCTCGCAGGCGGCGACAGGATCGGTGAAGCCCTTCAGGGCGAGGCCGCCCAGGGGCCTGAACGAACAGCCATCCCGGTTGTCAACGAGGCCCTGGACCAGCGCCGAGGCCAAGATCTGCCCGCCCCGGGCCCGGCCGCACAGCCGTTGGGCGACCACCACCGGAGCGCCGAAGAAGTCGTCGGCGTCGGCGATGGGTTCGCCGGCATGGATCCCGACCCGGACGGCCACGGCCTGCGTCGGCTTCGCCGGTCTTCGGCCGCCGCCCGCTGGATCTCGACGGCACAGCGCAGCGCCGCCACCGGGCTGGCGAAGGCGGCCATCAGCCCGTCCCCCAGACTCTTCACCTCGTTACCGCCGTGTCCCGCCAGCGCTTGCCGCAACGATGACGAAGTGCCGGCGGCGGAGCTCGTCGGCGGCGTCGTCGCCGAGCCGGTCGAGCAGCTCGGTGGAGCCGACCAGGTCGGTGAACATGAACGTCACCACCCCGAGAGCCGGCTCCGCCATCGCCGCGGCTGATCGCCCGGGCGGGGCCGGCCCATGGTGGGCTTCCTGGCGCAGGATCGCCACCTTCCAGCGTCCGGAGCTCCTCCGAGGGTTCAATGCCCAGCTCCTCGCCGAGGTAGCGGCGCAGCATCCTGGTAGGTGCGCAAGGCCTCGGCTTGACGGCCGGCGCGGTAGAGCGCCAGTCATCCGCATGCCCCCACAATCGCTCCCGCAGCGGATGCTCACGGGTCAGCGAGGCCAGCTCACCGATCAGTTCGCTGTGCGGCTCCGAGGGCCAGGTCGGCTTCGATCCGGGCCTCGAGCACCGCCAGGCGGGTCTCTTCGAGGCGGGCCGCCTCGGCCCGGGCGAACGGAAGCTTCGGTGATGCCCGAGTAGTGCCGGGCCCCGCCACAACGCCAGCGCCTCCCGAAAGGCGGCGGCGGCCGCCGTGTGGTCGCTGTTCGCCACCAACCGGCGGCCCTGCTCGACCAGGGCCTCGAAGCTGGCCGAGTCGAGGGCGCCCGGTTCCACCCGAAGCAGGTAGCCGGGGGGACGGGTGAGGAGGGCCTCGTCGCCGCCGTGTCCCCGCAGCGTCTTGCGCAGCCGGGAGACATAGACCCACAGGGCCTGGCCGGCCCCTTCGGGCGGCGTGCCGGACCACAGATCCTCGCTGAGGGCGTCCGACGACACGACCTGGTTGGCCGACAGGAGGAGCCGGGCCAGAAGGGCACGTTCCCGGTTCCCCCCGACCGGCACCGCATGCGCCGTCGTTCGACGACCTCCAAGGGACCGAGGACCCGGAACTCCACGGTGCCGAGCGTAAGACGGCACATGGCCGCCGTCACGGGCCGGTGAGGGGATCGCAAGGCACCTGTCAGGTCACCGCAAGGCAAGATCAGGCACTCCGGCCATGGCTCCCCATCGAGCCCCTCCGCTAGCCACGAGGGCGTTGAGTCCGGCTCGCACGATGCGATCCTGGAGTGGCTCCAGTGTACGGGCGAGCGCCTACGGAGGTGTGAGGAGTTCGACCGCTCGCCGCTCGATGGTGCCGAGGCCGAGCTTCTGGGCGGTCTCCAGGGCTTGGCTCAGGAGGATCCTGGCGCGCTCGGCGTCGCCGGGGCCGTTGCGGGCGAGCAGCATCCGGGCCCACTCCAGGCGGGTGCGGGCCAGCCAGGCGGGTGCGCCGATCCGTTCCTCGATGCCGGCCGCCTCCTGGTAGTGCGCCTCCGCCTCGTCGTAGCGATCGAGCGTGGCGGCGAGGAGGCCCAGGTAATGGGCGACGGGCCCGGCGGTGACACCTGCCTGCGTGGCCAGGAGGGCGTGGTGCGGCGCCAGGCGGTCGAGGAGCAGAGCGGCCGCCTCGGCGTCCCCGAGACGGGCGCAGACCTCGGCGAACATCGCCATCCCGTAGAGCCAGGTGTAGCCCAGGGGAAGGGAGAATCCATCGGCGGCGAGCTCGCGGAAGGCGGGACGGGCGTCCTCGGGCCGGTCGAGCTCACAGAGCGCCAGGCACCAAGGCTGCTCGAGTCAAGGGCGACGCCGCCGGGCGCCGCGCCGGCCCGGCTGAGAAGGTCGAGGAGTTCCGTCGAGGCGCCCCTGGTCGTAGCGGACCCAGAAGAGCTGGGCGCCGTAGATGCGGAACGCATCGGGCATGCCGGCCGCCTGGCCGAGCTCCAAGGCCCGCTCGGCCAGGGCCTCAGCGGTGTCCGGATGCCCGGCGATCATGCCCAGATTCGCCCGCACGTACGCCGCGCCAAAGCGCAGAAACGGCAGGCGGATCTCCTCGGCCAACCTGGCTGCGGCGTCCGTGTGCCGGTGGGCGGCGGGGAGGTCCCCGATCAGAATGGCGGTCACGCTTCGCCACACAGCGGCCCAGCAGCGCAAGGCGGGGTCGCCGAGCTCGCTCGCTCACAACCTCAAGTTGGGCCACGTTCTCTTCCAGCTGGGGGACGTCCAGCAACCCGAAGGCGGACAGGTATCCGGTGGCCAGGACATAGCCCAGCACGGCCGGGTCCCCGAGACGGCGGGCCACCGCCAGCGCCTCGGTCCCCAGGCGGTGACGGCGCTCCCGAGTCAGCCGAGAACTCAACCTCGGCGGCCAGCGTGACGAGCAACCGGGCCCGCAACCCGGGTCGCTGTCGCCGAGCGCCTCGAGGGCCGCCTCCAGCGTCGCCGCCACATCGGCGTCCACCTCGTTCGGCGACGCTGAAGATGCCACGGTTGTTGGCCAGAGCAGCCCGGGCCAGGCGAGTGGGGTCGCGAAGCTCCTGGGCGAGGCGGGCGGCGTCGAGGAGCGTGGCCCGGTAGGCGGGGTCGCCGGCCCGGCGCTGGGCTTCCCCGAGGGAGATCAGCAGGTCGCAGCGTTGCGCCTCGTCGGTGCCACCGGCGCCGGTGAGCAGGTCGAGCGCCTGGCCGTACCAGCCGGCGGCGTCGTGGTGGGCCCGCTGGGTGAGGGCCCGGTCGCCCGCCCGGGTGGCGTACTCGATGGCGGCGGGACGCTGGTCACGGCCGGCGCGGGCGTAGTGGTGGGCGAGGGCGGGCAGGTCGTCGTCGAGGCGGGCGCCGTGGGCGGCTTCGATGGCCTGGGCGGCCCGGAGGTGGTACTCGGTCCGGCGGGCCCGGGGGAGGCCGTCGTAGAGCGTGGCCCGGACGAGGGCGTGGACGAAGCGGTACTCGACGGTGGCGTCGCCCGTTTCGGTGATCAGGCGGGCGGTGGTGGCGGGGTCGAGCGCCCGCAGGGTCGCAACCTCCGGCTCGGCCCACGCCCGGACGAGGACATCGAGTTCGAAGCGTTCCCCGATGACGGAGGCCAGGCCGAGCAGGTCGCCCGTCTCGGCGGGAAGGCGGCCCAGACGCTGAGCGATCACGTCGCGGACTCCCTCGGGGACCCCCAGCGCCGAGACCGGCGTCTCCGAGGTCCAGCGGCCTTCCCGGCGGACGATGGCCTCGGTCTCGGCGAGATGGCGCACCACCTGGCTGACGAAGAACGGGTTCCCGGCCGTTCCGGCGTGGACGGTGGCGGCCAGGGCCCGCCCGGCGTCGTCGAGCTCGTGGTGGGCCCGGGCCTCCAGGTAGGCGGCCACCCCGGCCTCGTCGAGCCCGTCCAGGCGGATCCGTTCGATGCCGGGCTGGCGCATGAGGTCGGCCAGGGCGTCGGTCAGGTCGGCGGTGACGTCGGAGTCGGTGTCGCGGTGGGTGGCCACGATCAGCAGGCGCAGTGGTTCACCGGACCGGAACAGGTGACCGAGGAGGGACAGGGTGGGGCGGCTGGCCCAGTGCAGGTCGTCGATCACGAGCACGACCGGGCACTCCGCCGAGACGGCCGAGAGCCAGGCGGCCACGGCGTCGAAGAGGCGGTAGCGCTCGGTCTCGGGGTCGGAGCGGATCGGCGGGGGAAGGTCGCCGACCCGTTCGGGGATCTCGGGGACGAGCCGGACGAGCTCGCCCGCCAGCCGCCCGAGCGTCGGCGTGGTGGCCTGACGCAGGTAGAGGCCCAGCGCCTCGACGAAGGGCTGGTAGGGGACACCCATGCCTTCGTCGCACCGCCCGAAGAGCACGGCCGCCCCGCCGCCGGCGTGCGTCCGCTTGGCGAACTCGGCCGTCAGGCGGGTCTTGCCGATGCCCGGCTCGCCGGCCACCAGCACCAACTGGCGCCGACCGGCCCGGGCCTCCTCCCAGGCCGCTTCGAGCCGGTGCGAGCTCCGCCGTCCTGGCCACGAAGGCCGACGACTCCCGTTCCAGCGGCAACGGCAAGGGGAAGGACCGTCTCGGGCGCCTCCTCCCAGACGACCTCGCAGGCGGCGACGGGATCGGTGAAGCCCTTGAGGGCGAGGCCGCCCAGGGGCCTGAACGAGCAGCCATCCCGGTTGGCGACCAGGCCCTGCACGAGCGCCGAGGCCAGGATCTGCGCCGCCCCGGGCCCGGGCGCAGAGCCGTTGGGCGACCACCACCGGCGTGCCGAAGTAGTCGTCGCCCTCACCGATCGGCTCGCCGGCGTGGAGCCCCACGCGCACCGCCAGTGGGTGCGTCTCCGCTCCGGCTGTCCTCGGCCACCGCCCGCTGGATGGCCACCGCGCAGCGCACGGCGGCCAGCGGGCTGGCGAAGGCGGCCATCAGCCCGTCCCCCAGGCTCTTCACCTCCGTGCCGCCGTGGGCGTCGAGCGCCTCCCGGAGCACGGCGAAATGCCGGCGGCGCAGTTCGTCGGCGGTGTCGTCGCCCACCCGCTCGAGCAGTTCCGTCGACCCCACGACGTCGGTGAAGAGGAACGACACCACGCCGGCGGCCGGGCTGTCGGGCTGCTCGCCCGGCGACCAGTCGATGGCGGGATCGTGGCGCAGCATCGCCGTCTCCAGGTGACGCAGCTCCTGCCCCGGCTCGATGCCCAGTTCCTCGCCGAGGTAGCGGCGGACGTCCTGGTAGGCCCGCAGGGCCTCCGCCTGGCGTCCGGCCCGGTACAGGGCCAGCATCCGATGGGCCCACAGGCGTTCCCGCAGCGGATGCTCGCGGGTCAGCCCGGCCAGTTCCCCCACCAGCGGGCCGTGCCGGCCGCAGGCCAGATCGGCGTCGATCCGCTCCTCCAGCGCCGCCAGGCGGGCCTCCTCCAGGCGGGCCGCCTCGGCCCGGACGAAGGAGACATCGGCCACACCCTCCAGCGCCGGACCCCGCCACAGGGCCAGCGCCTCCCGGAAGGCTCCTGCCGCCGCCTCCGGGTTGCCGCTCGCCGCCAAGCGACGGCTCCGCTCGACCAGCGCCTCGAAACAGCACGAGTCGATGGCCTCCGGCTCCACCCGGAGGACGTAACCGGGGGCTCGGGTGACGACCAGATCGTCACCGTCTCCCCGCAGCGCCTTGCGCAGGCGGGAGACGTAGACCCACAGGGCCTGGCCGGCCCCTTCGGGCGGCGCCCCGGACCACAGGTCCTCGGTCAGGGTGTCGGACGACACGACCTGGTTGGCCGACAGGAGCAGCCGGGCGAGGAGGGTCCGCTCCTTGCTTCCCGCCGATCGGCACGGACGTGGCCGTCGCTCACGACCTCAAAGGGACCGAGCACCCGGAACTCCATGGCGGCGAGCGTAAGACAGGCCACGACAGCCGTCACGGGCGGCCCCGTCAACGGCAAGCAGCCGACCGGCTCCGGTACGTCGGGGACCGAAGGCCGCTACAGCACCAAGGGCGCCGACACCTGCCAGTCGGGCGGTGAAGGCGACGCTGTCATGTCGATGACCATCCAGACCGCGTCAACGTCGTCGCCCAGGCCAGCGGCGGCGGCGCCGACGGCATCCGCATGCTGGCCAGCACCACCACGCTGGAAACGCCGGCCGGCCGGCACTACTCCGAAGTGATGCGCAAGTACGCCTCCGGCTCCGGCGCCGAAGACGACGACGCCATCATGCTCATCTACTCGCTGACCCTGACCGCCCTCGAGGCGCTGCGCCGAGCCGGTCCCGACCTCACCCGCGAGGGCTTCGTCCACACGATGGAGACGAAGATGGGCGGCTACGACTCCGGCTACCTCCCGCCCCCGACGTTCGGCCCCAAGGTCCGCTACGGCCCCACCGCCGTGGGTGTCACCGCCTGCTGCTCCAACGGGCGGTGGACCACCCCGCAGGCGGGGTGGCGGGCCGACTTCTGAGGAGCAAATATCATCCAAGACTTCGGTCGGCACCGAACCGCAGGTCAGGACACATGCGAGCGTGGCGAAATCAGGCAGACGCGCCGGGTTTAGGTCCCGGTCCCCGCAAGGGGGTGGGGGTTCAAATCCCCCCGCTCGCACCACTCCGACCAGCACTTTTAGTGTGAACTGCCGTTCGCATTGCTGGCGTCAAAGCCCGGATTGCAACCATTTTGCAACCCAAAATCTGCGGACGTCACACCTCGCGCCCGAACTGCAACCAACGTGGCATCACGAGCGCATGAGGATCCGGCCCGGCATCGAGGTCGGCTGGAACGCCCGAGCCCGCGTCTGCCGCCGAGTCGACCGCGCTTCGCACGCCGGAGCATTGATAATAGTATTGTTATCGCCGTGGCGGCTTCCTGGTCGGTCGACTTCCATCCGAACGCGCCACATCAAGGACGGCGATGAGCCTGAAGGACTGGGAGAGGAAGGTCCTCGAAGTTCCGGGGGCGCCCGAGCGGGTCGCTGAAATCGAAGACGAACTTCGTCTCGCCGCCGGGCTTACGGCGCTGAGGGAACAGGCCGGACTGTCCCAACGGGAGCTCGCCGAGCTTCTCGGGGTGAAGCAACCACGCATCGCCGCCATCGAGAAGGCCAAGAATGTCACGATCGACGTCTTGGAGCGCTACGTCGATGCCCTTGGCGGCACGCTGCAGGTCACCGTGGTGAAAGACAACCGTCGGATCCCGCTGCTCGGAGTTCCGGCCTCGCGGCCAGCGACGACCCCGAACAAAGCTGGCACCGGTCGCAACACTGCGGCGGCCGACCCCGGAACGTCGAAAGCAGTCGGCAAGGCGCGAAAGTCGGCGTGATTGGTCAGTCAAGGGTTCGGGGCTGGCGCCGGTCCTACCAACCCCAGGCCCGGCGGTGGGCGGCTACGGAGAACGCCTCGATCCGTTCCCGATCGGGGCCGGCCGGGTAACGGGCGTCCTCCGCCAGAGCGGTCAGGGCGACGTCGAGTTCGCCGACCCGGGTCAGCCATTGGTCGTAGGGCACCTCGCCCCGGCGCACGGCTCGCAGCCAGTCCCCGGCCGCGCCGCCGACGGGCAGCTCGAGGCCACCGGTGGTGACGAGTTCACAGCCCTGGTAGCCGAGCCTCGCCGCGTGCATGGCGAACTTGGTGTCGTAGCCGTGGGCGGCAATGAGTTCATCGCGCTTGCCGCCACCGCGGCGCCCGTGCCCCGAGCCCTTGAGGCCCTGCATCCGCATGACTTGCGACTGCATGTACCCCTGGTAGCGAGGCAGGACGTGACGGCCGACGAAGGCGTCCCGCAGGCCGACGAGGTCGCGGCCGAGGTCCGACGTCTCGATCACGGGTGCCCACATGGTGAGCAGGATGCTCGGGTTCCCAGCCGCGGCCATGGCCAGGAACTTCCGGAGGCTGTAGACCTGCCGATCTGTGTCGCCCGGACCCGACCGGTGGCCTTCCGGCTGGGTCCGCTGCATGTGGTTCTCCAGCCCAGGGCCGAGACCGAGGACCTGGGAGGGGTTCTCTACCACGATGGCGGTCTCGTCCTGGTCCTCGCCGCCCGGCAGGCCGGTGCCGTGCGCGGTGGAGCCCACCTCGACAAGGAGGATCATCCCGTCCGGGTATGTCGGATACGGTCGGCGCACAGCCACGGTTCGATCTCCTCCTGGACCAAGAGACGCTCGAGACCATGGTGCCGGAGCCACGCCGGCGACGCACCCGAGTTTCGGCGCCGGCCGGTCCTTACGGGAAGACAGGGGCCTTACTTCAACAGCTCTTTAAGGCGGCCAACGAGACCGACGAGATCGGGATGGCGGGCCAGGGCGTCGAGAACATCGCCCACGTTCATAGGCGGCTTGCGCTTTCGCGCTGCCATCTCGACAATCGCCGTGACGACGAGTTCGGGCACGTCGTCCAAGAGCTCAAGCACGAGCTGTCCGGGAGTAACCACGCGGACACCTCGTTCGGAGAGGGCCCGGCCGGCGAAGTCACGCAGGTTCAAGGTCACGATGGTGTCGGCCCCGGCCGTCACTGCGGCAGCGGACACGTGCCGGTCCTCCGGGTCGTTGTCCATCTCGCTGACCAGCGGCTCCCAGCCGCTGACGACGGCGTCAGGAAACGCGGCCCTCATCACAGCGATCGTCGTGGCTTCGAATTGCTGCGGATCGATATCCGGATACGTCTCGGTGACCGTCCGGCTGAGCTCCGTGAGGATCTCGTCGCTCCACCGAACCGTGTAAGCGTCGAGCGCCGCGAGGGTGAGCAGAAGATCGCGGATCGACGGGGGGAAGAGGACGCAGGTGTCGAGGACGAAGACGGCCAAGGAGCCGGTGGCTCAGTAGGGGATACCGAGCTCGGCGTCAGCTTCGGCTACGGCTGCCACTTTGGCGAGTCGCTCGTCCCGTTCCCGGCGATAGGCCAGGACGTCCGACGCCTTGAGCCGGCGGTGGCTTCCCACCATGTGCGCCGGAATGCGGCCCTCGTCGATGAGACGGACGAGGTAGGTGCGTGACATCCCGAGGAGCTCGGCCGCTTCCCGGGTCGTGAGTTCCGCGTCGGCCGACACGAGCTGCACCGATTCTCCCGCCGCCAGGCGGTCGAGAAGTCGGCGCACCGCCCGGCTCACGCCAGGCGGAAGGCGAACATTCTTCTGACCGGACCGGATGACGATGGGAGTCGTCCCGGACTCCGGCAGCACCCGCGCCAGCATCGCCCGCTCCTCATCACTCACCTCGAACGGCTCAGCCGGATCCTCCACGAAGTCTCACCTCCCTCCCAGGTTACCTGTCTAAGTGCCACAAACGCAACCTCGAGCGCGCGATATGGAACCCGAGCCCGAAGCGACGCGAGGCTCAGGGCCCGAGGTCGATCCCGAGGTCTGGTCCGCGAGCCGGGGGAAGGATCTCAACCCCGGCAACCTGATACCCCCCGCCGTGGTCGGGGCCGGGGTTGCGGTCCAGCAGATGTGTCCGGCCAGCGTGTTCGGGGCTCTGTCCCTGTCGGGCGAGGCTGGCGAGTTCGGAGTCCACGCCGCGCAGGCGCTCGGCGGGCCAATCGTGGTCGGCATCCCAGGCCGATCGGTGGTCGCGTTGGGAGCGAAGGTCTTCGATCTCGTCGCGACAATGGGTGATCTTTGTCTCGGCGCTCCCGACGTCGCCGGTGAACCGCTCGATCTGGTCGACGGTCGACGACTTTTCATCACGGCCGTGACGGCGGAACTGGGACAGCTTCCCGAATCCCGCCAGGCGTTCTTCGGCGTGCTGGAGGCGGTAGTGGGCCCAGTAGAGCTCCTTCTCGGCCGACGCCAGCGAGAATTCGGCCTGCCGCAGGGCCGGGCCGGGGTCGGGGGGTCGCTGGTGGAGCAAGCAGCGGAGCTCGGACTGTTCGGCGAGAAGCCGTTCGACACGGCCGGGTGCGTTGTGGATGGCGAAGCCGGTGTCGGGCTGGCGTCTGAGGGCGTCGAGGACGACCTTCTCGGCGTTGCGCGGGTCCGCGGGGACGCCGCCGAAGTCGACTTCGGGGACTCGGGTGACGTTCCAGGTGTGGGTGGGTTGGCGGGAGCGGCTCTGGCCTACATAGCCCGTGAACCGTTCGAGAGCCGCCGTTCCGAGGAGGTGGGCCTGGGTCCAGGTGCCACCCTGGATGCCGTCGACGGTGCGGGCCCAGGCGTGCGAGCAGTTGGGGCTGCCGTCGCTTCGGCGTCCTTCGACGAAGGTCCGAGGGAGCTTCGTCACGACGTCGTGCTGGTTGATGCCGCACAGTCCTGCGTCATCCACTGCGGTGACCACAAGGACGGTGCCGTTGTGAAGTCGCTGTCCGTCGGTGCGGAGGGTGCCGTGGATGAGGACGCGGTCGCCGGCGGCGTAGTGGCGCTCCCCCGCCCGCCAGGCCGGCCCGATGAGTTCGGGACCCTCGATCACGCCCTGGGCTCGGAGCCGGGTGCGGATGCGGTCGGCGAGGTCTTCACAGTCGGCGTGGGAGACGGCGAGGGTGACGACCTCGGCCGGTCCATGGGCGGCGATGCCGGCCACCACGGCGTCGGCGAGCGCCTCCCGGGTGGCGTGGGGTGAGCCGAGGTCGTGTTCCCAGCCATGTTCCCGGCGGATGGCCTGGCTGGTGGCCACGAGGCCGGACCGGTAGCGGGCGAGTGCTGGTTGCTCGGACGGGTCTTCTTGGCGGCGGTTGACAGTCAGGGCCGGGGCCGGGATCCGGCCGGTGTTCCCGAGCCGGGCGATCTCGGCGCCGAGGCCGCCGGCTCGGACAGGCTGGGCCTGGTGGGGGTCGCCGAGGGCCCACAGCCGTGCGCCGGGGGTGCCGGCTACGGCGGCGAGGACGATCTCGGCGTCGGCGGTGGCGACCTGGGACACCTCGTCGAGGACCACGACGGTGTTCGGCGCGAGGTGGGCGCCGTCGAGGGTGAAGCGGGCGATGGTCATGGCCGGGATGCCGGCGTGGCGCAGCTCGTCCACGGCCTGGTTGGTGGCGGCCAGGCCAACGACGGGCAAGGCGGCGGCAGTGGCGGCGACGACGGCGGCGTGCATCGTGGTGGTCTTGCCGAAACCCGCCGGGGAGATGAGGGAGGAGAGCGCTTGTCCGCCCGAGCACAGCGCTCGCACGGCGGCGGCCTGATCGCGACCGAGGCCGGGGGCTTCGGCGGCGATGGCTCGTTCGACGACGGTTTCGTCGATGCCCGCCACTTGCCGGGCGATGAGCCGGTCGAGGTGGTAGAGCACGGCGTCCTCGGTCAGGAGATGGTCGACGGTGGCGTACTGCGGGGAGCGGCGGCCGGTGCGGTCGACGAGGCTGACCGCCTCGTCGGAGTCCAGAAACTCTGTGGCGAGCCGTTCGACGGAGGCCACGTCCAGGCGCCCGCCGCCGAGGGCGGCCACCTGCTCGACGACGTGGGCTTCCTTGAACCGGGCCCGCTGGGAGCACAACCCGGCCTCGGGATCGATGAGCGCCCTGACGAGGTCGTCCCATTCCAGCGGCGGTAGCAGCTGGTGGAGGAGGTCGCAGCCTCTGGCGCCGCCATGAACGGGGCCAGCGCCATCCACCTTTCGATCTTCGGGATGCATCCCGTGGTCCTCCACGGCAGCGAGGCGATGCGCACCAAGTACCTTCCCCGCGTCGCCAGTGGCGACCTCCATGTGGCGTTCGGCGTGACGGAGCCCGATGCCGGGACCGACACTCCCTCGATCCGGACGCGGGCCGTACGCGACGGCGACGCCTATCGGATCCGGGGCCGGAAGGTGTGGACCTCCAAGGCCCTCGAATCGGAACGGGTCCTGCTCCTGTGCCGAACGACCCCGATCGAGGAGGTCGAGCGCCGGACCGATGGCATGTCGCTGTTCCTGGCCAACCTCCGTGACCCGGCCGTCTCGATCCAACCGATCCCGAAGGCCGGTCGTAACGCCGTCGCGTCCTGCGAGGTCTCCTACGACGACCTCGAGGTACCGGTCGAGGACCTCGTCGGCGAAGGGGGCCGCGGCTTCTACTACCTGCTCGACGGACTCAACGCCGAGCGGATCCTCATCGCCGCCGAAGCACTCGGGACTGGCCGCGCCGCTCTCGCCCGCGCCGTTCGCTATGCCCAGGACCGGGTCGTGTTCGGCCGACCCATCGGCCAGAACCAGGCCATCGCCTTCCCCCTGGCCGAAGCCCATGCTCGTCTCACCGCCGCCGAGCTCGTCATCCAAAAGGCCGCCTGGCTCCTCGACCAGCGCCTCCCCTGCGCCGAGGAAGCCAACACCGCCAAATACCTCGCCGCCGAAGCCGGCTTCTTCGCCGCCGACCGGGCCGTGCAGACCCACGGAGGCTTCGGCTACGCCGAGGAATACCATGTCGCCCGCTACTGGCGAGAGGCCCGCCTCATGCAGCTCGCCCCCCTCCCCCAGGAACTCCTGCTGGCCTACCTCGCCCACCACGTCCTGGGCCTCCCCCGCAGCTATTGACGGCTCCTTCGATGGCCTACAAGTGCGATCGAGTCCGCGGCCGTCGAGACCATTGCTCGCGCAGTGAGTGACCCCCCTCCGGCGGCGTCCGGCGATCTCCTCCGGCGTGTGAACGAGCCGTCAACGACTCTGTCAGTTTGGAGAGCTGTGAACGATCGTGTACCTCTCGATTGCAACCATTTTGCTACCCAAAATAGCCACACAGAGCGATACGTGGACCTACCAGGCGGACGAGCCCAAGATAAAAGCCCTGGTCAGAGCCACTGCGGCCTTCTCCACCTGACCACTCAGGATGGCATTCGCCGGGTTTAGGTCCCGGTCCCCGCAAGGGGGTGGGGGTTCAAATCCCCCCGCTCGCACCACTTGGGGGCCGAGTCGACGGCGCTCTGTACACGGCGGTTTGATAATAGTATTGTTATCGTCGTGGGGGCCTCGTGGTCGGTCGACTTCCATCCGGTCTGCGAGGCGTGGGCTCAAGAACTCGAACAACCTGATGCGGAAGCTCTGCTCGCCGCGATTGGGGTACTCCGAGACGTCGGGCCGACCCTCGGTCGACCGCTGGTCGACACGATTACAGGCAGTCGCCACGCCAACATGAAAGAGCTGCGCCCAGGCTCGACTGGACGCACGGAGGTCCGAGTGCTCTTTGCCTTCGATCGGAAGAGAAAGGCCATCCTCCTGGTCGGCGGCGACAAGAGCGACAACTGGAAGGCGTGGTACGAGATCAACGTGCCAATAGCTGACGACCGTTTGGATGAACACCAGGCGACGATCGCTCCACAGCAAGGGACGACCAAGCCAACGAAGAGCAAGCCTCGGAGTTCGAAAGGCAAGGGACGGCGATGAGCCTGAAGGACTGGGAGAAGAGGGTCCTCGAAGTTCCGGGGGCTCCGGAGCGGGTCGCTGAAATCGAAGACGAACTCCGTCTCGCCGCCGGACTGACGGCGCTACGGGAACAGGCCGGACTGTCCCAACGAGATCTCGCGGAGCGCCTCGGGGTGAAGCAACCACGCATCGCCGCCATCGAGAAGGCCAAGAACGTCACGATCGACGTCTTGGAGCGCTACGTCGATGCCCTTGGCGGCACGCTGCAGGTCATCGTGGTGAAAGGCAACCGCCGGATCCCGCTGCTCGGAGTTCCGGCCTCGCGGCCAGCGACGACCCCGAACAAGAGTGGCACCGGTCGCGACACTGCAGCGGCCGACCCCGGAACGTCGAAAGCAGTCGGCAAGGCGCGAAAGTCGGCGTGATTGGTCCGTCAAGGGTTCGGGGCTGGCGCCGGTCCTACCAACCCCAGGCTCGGCGGTGGCTGGCTACGGAGAACGCCTCGATCCGTTCCCGATCCGGGCCGGCCGGGTAACGGGCGTCCTCCGCCAGAGCCGTCAGGGGCGACGTCGAGTTCACCGACCCGGGTCAGCTCGACGGGCCCGACGCACCCGAACGCCTGAAATAGAGCCGACGAAACCCCCCCGTCGGGATCTGCGGCCCGGGTCTCGTCATCCGCTCGCTCAGGACAGGCCGACGAGGTCGATGACGAAGACCAGCGTCTCGTTGGCGGCGATGACCGGCGGGTAGCCGCCGGGGCCGTAGGCCAGGTCGGGCGGGATCACCAATTGGCGGCGGCCGCCGACCTTCATGCCGACCACGCCCTGGTCCCAGCCCTCGATGACGTCGCCGGCGCCAAGGGTGAAGTTGAACGGCGAGCCCCGGTCCCAGGATGCGTCGAACTGCTTCTTGGTCGAAAAGCTGACACCGACGTACTGGACGCTGACCTTCTGGCCGTTGGCCGCCTCGGCGCCCGCCCCCACGACGATGTCCTTGGACTGGAGAGTCTTCGGCGAGTCGCCGGCCGGAACGTCGACGGTCGGCTTCTTGGTCAGGTCGCCGCTGCTGCCACTCCCGTTGCTGTCCGAGGCTTGGGACTCGGTCTCGGACTTCTTGTCGTCCTTGCCGCAAGCGGCCGGGGCGACGGCAAGGGCGGCAAAGAGGACGAGGGGAACTGCTCGGCGCACGGTGCGGTACATGGCCGGCAACTTACTGCCGGAGGAGGTCTCCAAGTTTTCGTGGTAGTGGCGGACGGGGCTCTGATAGTGGACCGGTCTATTTGAGGGCTGGAAGGAGTTCGAAGAAGCCGGGGAGGATGGCCTCAACGCGGTCGCGCTGGAGGGTGTAGTGGTACCAGCGGCCGTCCTTGCGGACGGTCAGGAGCCCGACGGTCTTGAGCGCCTTGATGTGGTAGGAGATCGTCGACTTCGAGATCGGCAGGATCTCGTCGAGGGTGGTGCAGGCGACCTCGTCGGCCATGCTCAGGAGACGGAGGATCTCGATCCTCGTGGGGTCGCCCAGGGCTCGGAAGAGCTCGGCGATCTCTGTGGCCGTGATGGTGCTCACGACGGGCCGGGTTCGGCTGGCCATCGCGCCCGTTACTGCTTGCGGCCCTGGCCCGGCTCGGCCGAGCCGACCAGGCACACGGCGTTGCCGAAGACCTCTTCGCCTCGGGCCATCGCCTCATGGGCGGCGGGGATCTCCGAGAACGGTCGGAGCTTCCCGAGACAGGGGTCGATGCTCTCCTGACGCACCAGCTCGTTGTAGGCGCGGGCCTGCTCGTCGTTGGTGCCGTGCGAGCCCTGGAACCGCTTCTGTCGCGTCCAGTGGTAGCGGAGGTCGACGACGGCGTCGTAGCCGGTCGTCCCGGCGCAGATGACCACCATGCCGCCCGTCGCACAGAGGAAGATGCTGGTGGGGATGGTGTCCTGCCCGGGATGCTCGAACACGATGGACGGGTCGCGCCGTTCCCCGAGGATCTCCGAGAGCCGCTTCCCGAACGCCCGGGCCGACGTGCTCCACGCCTTCTGCCCGGCGGCGTCGTCGACCCGGGGCGGGATTCCCCAGTGGTCGTAGTCCCGCCGATTGATCCATCCTGCCGCCCCCAGCTTCTGGGCGTACTGGCCTCGCTCCTCGTCCGACACGACCGCCACCGGGATCGCCCCGGCGTGCGCCGCCAGCTGGATGGCCTGGGACCCCAACCCGCCGGAGCCGCCCCAGACCAGGACCACGTCCCCCGACTGCACCGTGTTCGGCGCCCACCCGAAGAGCATCCGATAGGCGGTCGTCCCCACCAACGTGGGCGCGGCCGCCTCCTCCCAGGTCAGGTGCTCGGCCTTGGGCAGGACCTGATGGGCCTGGACCCGGCTGAACTGACCGAAGGACCCGAAGTTGGTGTCGTAGCCCCAGATCCGGGCCGACGGGGCCAGCATCGGATCGTTGCCGGCCCGGACCCAGGCGTCGTCCGGAAGCCAGTAGCCGTGGTGGACCACGACGTGGTCCCCGACGGTGACGTCGTCGACGGCATCACCTACGGCGTAGACGATGCCCGACAGGTCGCTCCCACCGACGTGGAAATCCTCGGTCTCTCCCTGCTTCTGGCGCAGCGCGACCTGGTCGACCGGGTAACCCCGAGCCGCCCACACGTTGTTGTAGTTGATCCCCGCCGCCATCACGGCCACGAGGACCTCGTCCGGACCGATGGGCGGAACGTCCACCACCTCCGGCGCAAAGGCCGTCGCCGGCTCGCCGTACCGGGCCGGACGCACCGCCTGCGCATGCATCCTGGCCGGCACCTCCCCCACCGGAGGCAACGACCCGATCGCCACCGGATCCGCACCGCCATTGACCACCGACTGTCGATCCGTCATCTGCGCCTCCGTCACCGCGCTGGCCAACCAGCCCCTGGAGCGAAGACAGAACGATATTTCGAGATTCGTCGAAATATCAAGCCGGGGTGTGTAGGTGCGGGGCTACGAACGGGTCACGCTCATGATGATCAACTCCGCCTCCACGAAGATGACCGCTCCGCAGCCAGCAACCGGCCTCGACCGCACCGTCGACGACGGCGACCAGTGCACCGTCCGTGACGACGACCACACGCTGACGGCGGAACTCGCCCTGGCGACCGCCTATTCGAGCGCGGCGAGGCCGTTCGCCAGGAGATCAGTGGCCGGCAGCGCTGTGATGCGGTTGTGCAGCCGATACCGGTCTGCGCCGCCGTGGACGACATAGAGGTGACCGAGACCGAGATCGGCCAAGGCAGAGCGCATCGACGGTGTCACCGTCGGGCGGTCGGTGCGCTTGACCTCGACGCCCACGACCCGGCGTCCCAGCTTGATCCGCAGGTCGAGTTCGGCGCCGGCCTGGCTCGCCCAGAAGGCGGGATCGTCGACGTCGAGGAGCGTGATGAGCTGCTCGAGGATGAAGCCCTCCCAGCTGGCGCCGACCTTGGGATGCCCGAGAAGGGCGACCTGGTCGTCGATCCCGAGGAGGCAGTGGAGAAGCCCGCTGTCGCGCACGTAGACCTTTGGTGAGCGGACCTGCCGTTTGGAGATGTTGGCGAACCACGGCGTGAGCTGGCGCAGAACGAGGGCATCGGTGAGCGCGTCGAGGTAGCGGCGGATCGTTGTCTGCGAGACCCCCAGGGCACGGGCCAGTTCGGCGCCGTTCCAGGTTTGGGCGTGGTAGTGGGCGACCATCGTCCAGAAGCGCCGCATGGTCGTGGCCGGGACGCGGACGCCGAGGTTCCCGAGGTCCCGTTCGAGGAAGGTGGCGACGTACTCGTTCCGCCACCGCAACGAATCGTCATCGCTGGCGGCGGTGAAAGCGGGAGGCAATCCACCCCTCAGCCAGAGGGCGTCGAAGTCGGACGGATCGACGTCGACCGTCCGCAGCCCCGCCAGCTCGACCACCTCGACCCGTCCGGCCAGTGATTCCGACGCCATCCCGATCAGCTGGGGTGAGGCGCTTCCGAGCACGAGGAACCGCCCGGGCCGGCGATCTTCATCGACGAGGACCCGCAGAACGGGAAAGAGCCCCGGCTCGCGCTGAGCCTCGTCGAGTACGACGGTGCCCTCGAGCCCGGGCAGTGACAGGGTCGGTTCCCCCAGCCGGGCGAGATCCCGGGGATCCTCCAGATCAAACAGCGCGGCCCGAGGCGGTTGCACCAGCCGCCGGGCCAGCGTCGACTTCCCCGCCTGCCGGGGACCGACGAGGACGACCACCGGAGCGCAGACCAGCGCCGATTGGAGGCGAGCTTCGTCGACCGGTCGGGGCACGTACACCTTGGGAGCTTACCTTGTAAATCCAACATCACGCAGCAGAATTGCAATGTAGACGGGACAATCAGCTGGAGTTATCCCGAACTGCCGCCGAAGGTGTCGACCAGGTCTACGTGCTGGACTCTGGTGTGCTGACTTGAACACGTCCGGTCACCTTCCGGATCGGTGTCGTTCGCCCTTGGAGCGAGGTGGCGTCACGGTGGTTGCGGAGGGCGAGGACTTCGGCGCAGATCGCGAGGGCGATGTGGGCGGGACGGTTGCTCCCCAGGTCGAGACCGATTGGTCCCTTGATGCGGTCGATGTCGTCGTCGCTGACCCCGAGCTGGCGGAGTCGCTCGCTGCGGCGACTTTGGGTGCGGGCGGATCCGAGCGCGCCGAGGTAGTGGACTCCCCGGCTGATCGCCTCGACGAGGACGGGCGTATCGACAGCCGGGGTGTGGCTCAGCATGACGAGGGCGGCGGCTGCCCGCCGCGGTCCAGCGGCACGGGCTGCGTCGAGGTCGGCCACCACGTCATGCGACTCGGCCAGCCGCAGTGGTGCGGGGGCCGATGCGCTCGAACCCCCGCACCACTGGCGCACTCAGACTGGGGGCAGCTGAGTAGTCTCAATGCTACTACATCCGGCAACGGGCACGCCCCCCCGAGTCGATGTCGGATTTCCCGTACCGGGCCTCCGGTAGTGTCCGGCCGGGAGGTGGGGTCATGGATCGCGATCGGAGCTACGTCGTGCTCACCGCGGTGGGTCCGGACCGGCCCGGCCTGGTCAACGCGCTCTCGTCGTTGACCAGCGAGGTCGGCGCCAACATCGAGGACAGCCGCATGGCCATCCTCGGAGGCGAGTTCGCCATGATCCTTTTGATCTCGGGATCATCGGACGTCGCCGAGCGCACACGGGAAATCGTGGCCCGGGTCGAAGGCGAACTCGAGCTGCGCTGCATCCTGAAGGAGACCTCACCGGCCCGGGCTCCGTCCGACTACCTGCCCTACCGCATCGAAGTAGACGGTGCCGATCGGCCCGGCATCGTCCAGGCCGTCGCCTCCATCCTCGCCGGACGGGGCATCAACGTGGCATCGCTGGAATCCCGGCTCACACACGCACCCTTCAGCGCCACGCCGATGTTCGTGCTCGAAGCCGCGCTCCAGGTGCCATCGAAGATCGTGCTGTCGGAGCTGCGCAGGGAGCTGACCGCCGCCTGCGAGGAGGAGAACCTCGACTTCCGCCTCGAACCCGGCTGAGGCCAGCCCGTCGTTGGCGAGTTGATGAAACGTCAGGATCGACTGGCCCGGCGCATCCGGACCATCAGCGCCGCCGACGGCGTCACCGTGCCGGCGAGGTAAGTGGACAGCCGTGATGCTGACGTTCCGATCCGGGAGGCGAACTCCGTCCGAGTGAGACCCGAGCGGCCGACGAGCTCGGCGATCTCGGTCGCCACCTCGGCGCGGTCGAGCCGGTCCTGGTGTTCCCGAGCTCGCCGCAGGATCTCAGCCATCAATGGCCCGGTGCCGAAAGGCGGGTCGATGGCAACGGCTTCGTCCACCGCCCGGGCGAGAGGCCCCCACGGGTCGGACCGGACCGCCCGCGCCATCCGTCGCCAGTGGGAAAGCCCACCTCGCTCCAGCGCGGTGCGCACGGCCTCGGCCGGCCAGGTCTTGACCGGGTCGTCCGGATCGGCGGCGACGTTGCGGAAGGCAAGAGGCATTTCAGGACTCCACCATGGCGGCTGCAACCTGGCGGCAAACGGCGGTCACCGCCGCCCAGTCGTGCCAGCGCCGGTCGAGACGCTTGTAGCGCTTGAGTTGCTTGGTCACGGTCGAATCCGCCGGGCGAGGTTCGGCCAGCTGCCGGGCGACCTGGGAGGCCACACCGTCTCCGCCACGGTGCTGGTCGGCGTAGTAGTCATCAAGGCTGGCCAGCGCAACCCCCGCCGGCTGGATCCCCAGCCGTTCGGCGAGCGCGGCGACGTCAAGGTAATCCCGGGTCCGGTTGCGACGAACGATGAGAAAAGCCTTTATGCAGAGCGTCTCCTCGATCGTCGGCACAGTCACCGTCTCTCCCGAGGGCACCACCACCTCGACCGTCTCCAGCGGTCGGCGCCGGATCATCTGCCGGACTCCGGTCTCGATCCCGCCCAACTCACCGAGAATGATCTTCCCCGGCGTCACCCGGTTCGTGACCCAGTCGCCCTCCGACTCCAGCGCCTCAAGGACCACGTCGAAACGTTGCGCCAGATCGGCGAGGACATGGCCATGGTCGAACGAGTCACGGTGGCCGGCGTGGAGCGCCGCCGCCGAACCACCCACGAGGACGGCGTCGGGCACCAGCCGCTGCAGCCGCGCCGCTGACTCGAGCACCTGGGTCAGCACGGAGCTCACGCCCAGAGATTATCATATCTGATAAGCAATTCAGGCCGGAAAGAACTCTCGGTGTATGGTTGGTGTATGGGACGCACCAACATCGACTTGGACGACGAAGCCTGCCGGGCGGTGATGGAGCGCTACCAACTCGCGTCGAAACGCGACGCCGTGAACTTCGCCTTGCGGACGCTGGCGGCCGAGCCCTTCACCGCTGACGAGGCCCGCCGCATGCGGGGTTCCGGCTGGGAGGGCGATCTCGACGAACTGAGGACGAGCCGCTCCGCTTGATCCTCATCGACACGTCGGCCTGGATCGAGTTTCTGCGCGACACCGACAGCCCGGTGTGCCGGCGGGTCGACGAATTGCTCGAGGCCGACATCGCCACCTGCCACCCGATCCGGATGGAAGTCCTGTCGGGCGCCCGGGACGAGCAGCACCTCCAGGACCTCCGCCGTCTGCTGGCCCGGGCCTCTCTCCTTCCGACCCGGGCCACCGACTACGAGCAGGCCGCCGCCCTCTACCGCACCTGTCGTCGCGGCGGAGGGACTGTCCGCAAGCTCATGGACTGCCTCATCGCCGCCACCGCGATCCGGTCCGGCACACCCGTCCTCCACGCCGACAGCGACTTCGAGACCCTGGCCCGCCTGACGGCTCTCGACGTCGAATCACCGTGACGCTCTCAACAGGAGACGCCGATCAGCTTCACACCGCTCTGTGCCCTTTCGGGTGATCGCGCCGACCGGGGGGCAGAGGGGATCGGTCGCCGGGTCGGGAAACACCAGACATGCCCGTTCGGTCAATGGCTCGGACCCGCCGCGCCCTCGTCGCCGTCAGCGCGCTGGTGATCTCCGGCCTCGCTCCCGTCGTCGTCGGCGGACCGAGCCACGCCGACGACCAGGGTTCCGCCCCTGCCCCGCGACGCGAAACCGAGCTCCCGTTCTTCGTCGAGGACAAGAACGACACCGGCAGCGGCCGGTTCGGGGAGCTCCTGGTCGACGCCGCCCGGCAGCGCGTCTACGTCTCGGCCCCGGCCAAGTCGAAGCTGGCAGTGCTCGACTTCGACGGCAACCTGTTGCGCACCGTGGAAGGCCTGCCCGGCGCCTACGGCATGGCCGTCGACGGTGACGATCTCTACGTCGCCCTCTCGGCGGGAGGCGGGATCGCCCGGATCGACGCCAGGACGCTCGAGCGGACCGGCACCGTGGCGGCCGGGCTGGGCCGCACGCGGTCGCTCGTCGTCACCGCCGGCCGGCTGTGGGCGACGCAGTGGTACTGCTCAGCCTCGGGCGGGGAGCCGTCCAGAAGTCAGCTGGCGGCCATCGACCCTGGCACCGGCCAGTACACCGCCCACACCATCGAGCACGCCGACTATTGCCCGAAGATCGTCGTGAATCCGGAGGACCCGACGATGCTGCTGGCCTGGAACCCCGGGCTGACGGGTGTGCTCACCAGGATCGACGTGAGCACCGGCGTGCCGATCGCCCGGGTGTGGAGGGGCGTTCCGAGCGGAAACTCCGTCGGGGACGTCGCCTTCGTCCCGGGCCAGGGAACCGTCCTCCTGCAGGACTCGGGCTACGGCCAGCAGTTCGGTCTCGACGAGTACCGGCTCTCCGACCTCGAGATCATCGGGAACCGGCCGATGGCTGTCTACCGGGGCCGCGTCCTGGCCACCACCACGGCCCGGGGCGGGCTGCTGGCGGTCTCCGGCGAAGAGCCGTACCTCGACATCGGACGGTTCGACCGGGTCAGTCCCACCGAGACCCGGGCGGAGGACAAACGTCCCGGTCACTTCGACGGAGGCATGGCCTTCAGCCCGGACGGAACACGAATCTTCCTGATAGCTCACAACGACCGCAACCCCCCGATCTTCACGGTGATCGACCTCCTCGCACCACGCCTCCCCGTCGCTCCCGACTCGTCGGGCACCGGATACTGGATGCTCACCGCCGCGGGAGGCGTCCACGCCTTCGGCGACGCCCGGCTCCAGGGGGAGCCGTCGGGCAAGATCGGCAATGCCCGGGCCGTCCGCCTCGAGCCGACGCCGACCGGCCTCGGCTACTGGATCCTCGACAGCCGGGGCGTTGTGCATCCCTTCGGCGATGCCGGCCGCCTGGGCGACGTCGACCCTGCGGTGCTGGGCACCGGCGAGGAGCCCAGCAGCCTGTCGGCCACGCCGAGCGGGCAGGGCTACTGGGTCGTCACTAACCGGGGACGGGTCTTCACCTATGGAGACGCCGCGTTCTTCGGTGACATGTCAAAGATGCGCCTCAACGGCCCCATCCTCGGTTCGGTGCCCACTCCGACCGGCCGGGGCTACTACATGGTCGCCTCCGATGGCGGAATCTTCACCTTCGGCGATGCCGCCTTCCACGGCTCGACGGGCGACCTGCGGCTGAACAAACCGGTGATGGGCATGGCTCCCGCCGCCGACGGACGGGGCTACTGGCTCGTCGCCTCCGATGGCGGCGTCTTCGCCTTCGGCGTTCCGTTCCGTGGTTCCATGGGATCGACGCGCCTCAACAAGCCGATCAGCGGGATGGTCCCGGGTCGCGACGGCTACCTCATGGTGGCCGAGGACGGGGGCATCTTCGCCTTCGGCGACGTCGCCTTCCACGGCTCCCTCGGTGCCAACCCGCCGGCATCGCCGGTCGTCTCCGCCGCCCTGCTGCCCTAGGTCTCAGTCAAGCGAATGGCCGCTGGGCCCGGCGGTCAGAACAGGGCGCTGGCCATGGCCCGGCGAGCGGCGGCAACGCGGGGGTCGTCGGCCGGGGGGACGTCGAGCAGGGCGACGAGGCGCTGCCGCACGCGCTCCCGGTCGTCGCCGGTCGTGCGCCGCAGGGCTTGGACCAGCCGGTCGAAGGCGGGCTCGAAGTTGGCGTCGAGGGCTTCGAGGTCGGCCAGGGCCAGGGTGGCGTCGACGTCGCCTTCGGCGGCCCGCCGAGCCAGCTCGCCACGGTCGAGCCCGGCCGCCCGCAGGGCCAGCTCCACCCGGTTGAGGGCCGTGGCGGCGGCGGCGTGGGCGGGGGCTTCAGCCAGAGCCCGCCGGTAGGACGCGGCGGCTTCGTCGAGCCGGCCGGCGGCTTCGTGGGCGGCACCGTCCTCGTAGGCGACGTCGGCGGGGGACGGGCCGAGCTGGGTCAGCCACTCCCGCACGGCGGGCTCGGGGAGGGCCCCGGTGAACTCCGCCACCTGGCGGCCGCCCTGAAAGGCCCGTACGGCCGGAATGCCCTGCACGCCGAAGGCGGCAGCCAGGCCGGGGTTGGCGTCGACGTCAACCTTGGCCAGCACCCACGATCCGGCGGCCTCGGTGGCCAGCCCTTCGAGGACCGGCCCGAGGGCCCGGCACGGCGCGCACCACGACGCCCAGAAGTCAACCACGACGGGCACCTCGCCGGACCGCTCGATGACCTCGTGGTCAAAGGTGGCCTCGGTGACCTCGACGATGTTCCGGGAGTCGTTCAACGTGTCCATGTCCTAGTACAACGGTCCGGAGGCCGGTCATGTTCCGCAAGCCAAGGGGGAGCCGGGTGAACGACGGACGGATGCGTTTCGGGATCTTCATGGCGCCCTTCCATCCCGCCGGAGAGAACCCCACCCTCCTCCTCGAGGGCGACCTGAGCCTCGTGGAGCACCTTGATCGACTGGGCTATGACGAAGCCTGGATCGGGGAGCACCATTCGGCCGGCAGCGAGATCATCGCCTCGCCGGAGATCTTCATCGCCAACTGCGCGCCCCGCACCCGCCACATTCGGCTGGGGACGGGCGTGGTCAGCGCCGCCTACCACCATCCGCTGTGGGTCGCCGAGCGGGCCGTCCTGCTCGACCACCTGACCCGGGGGCGGTTCATGCTCGGGCTCGGGCCGGGGGCGCTGCCGACCGACGCCGCCATGATCGGCCTCGAGATGTCGACGACCCGGGACCTGCTCGAGGACGCCACCGACGTCATCCTCCGGTTGCTACGAAGCGACGAGCCGGTGACCTTCCGCAACGACCGTTGGACACTGGAGAACGCCCGGCTCCACCTCCGCCCCTACTCGCACCCCCACATGGACGTGGCCATCGCCGCCGTCGCCTCGCCGTCAGGGCCCCGGCTGGCCGGCCGCCACGGCCTCGGTCTTCTCTCCATCGGCGCCACCATGGCCGTCGGCTTCGACGTGCTCGCCCACCACTGGAACGTGATGGAGGAACGGGCCGCCCACTACGGCGCGACCGTCGACCGCCAGGCCTGGCGGCTCGTGGGGATCATGCACCTGGCCGAGACGAAGGAGCAGGCCTACCGCGACGTCGAGCACGGCATCGTCCCCTGGTTCCGCTACTTCCAGCACGTGGCCGCCTTCCCCCAGATGGACGTCGGCCAGGGCACGAACATCCGGGAGTACATCGACTTCATCAACGAGAGCGGCGTCGGAACCATCGGTACACCGGACGAGGCCGGCGCGCAGATCGAGCGGCTGTGGAAGCAGTCCAACGGCGGGTTCGGCGCCTACCTCCAGCTGACCCACGACTGGGCCACCCCCGACCGGAAGTTGCGCAGCTACGAGCTCTTCGCCCGGCATGTCATGCCGGAGTTCCAGGGGCAGGCGGAGAGCACGCGCCAAGCCGCCGCCCGGGCGCAGGCCGTCCGACCGGAGATGGCCGGCGCCAACATGGCGGCCGTGGCCGCCTCGATCGAGAGGTACCAGGCCGAACTGAAGGAAAAGGGCTAAGCCGCCCGTCCGTGGGCGCAGGTCAGCCCGCCCCCGCAGGCCGGCCATCCGGCCGACTGGACGACGTCGAGCACCACGGTCCAACCGTTGGCGCACAGCCGGGCTTTGCGATCGGTGAGGTAGTCCTCGATGTCGACGAAGAGGGCGTGGCCCCGCTCGACCGACGCACGCACCCGTGAGAACAGATACTCACTGCGTCGGGTGGGGTGGGTGAGCCGCAGTGAAAACGGCGTCCCCCTGGGCACACCGGCTTCGTCGCAGAGCTCGACGAGGGCGTCGAACTGGAACGACGACATTCCCACCTCGGAGAACAGCGGACGCGCCCGGCAGCGATGGCTCGACACCGGTCTGTGGAGACCGAGCAGGTTGCGGTCCCGCCGGCTCAGGGCCAGGTTCATGCAACCGAGAGCAGCAATGAAGACAAAGGCGTAGAGAAACACGACGCTCGGCATCATCAGTCCTCTGTCTGGTCCAGGGCCGGTGCTGCCGGCGCAACCGGCGGTGCATTTTCACCGTACCTGCCCGGTACTGCCTCACCCGAAACCGGGCGATCGATACGGCCCAATCGCGGCCGCGAGGAGGCTCATCCTCTGGTTGAGGCACCCCACTCGGTCGGCCACCGGAGCCGTTACGCTGTCGGCCATGACCGAGGCGACCTACTCCGTGACCGGCATGACGTGCGACCACTGCGTCCGGGCCGTGGAATCGGAAGTGGGCAAGCTTCCCGGTGTCGCCGCGGTCTCGGTCGACCTCCCCGCCGGCCGGGTGACGCTCCGCAGCGACGAGCCGGTCGACCCCGCCGCGGTCCAGGCGGCGATCGAGGAAGCCGGCTTCGAACTCACGCCCTCCTGACGCCGCCTCCGGGCCGGGGTGGACCGGTGCAATTCACCCAATTCTCACGTCGAACGTCGGCGCAACTTGACAGATACCCCCTGAAAGCCGACGATTCGGACAGATTCACTTCTTAAGGGCTGGGACGCCGAGGAACTTCCCCAGAAGTTTTCGGCATATTGCTTCTCTCTCGAGGTGCCATTCGAGTGAGAAGTATCGGCAGGTGCGCTTTGGCGGGCGCGCCGCGTCGCCGACCTGAGCCCCCGGGTGGATCGAGGGCAACCAGGAGGCACACCGATGCGAGACAAGGGAAAGCGATGGACGGGCCCTTGGCTGGCGCGCTGCCTGGCGGTCGCCACCCTGCTGGCCGGGTCGGCCATGGCCGGTGGGCCGAGCGCCCGTTCTGTCGACGGGCTGTGCAATGGGCGGGAAGCCAGCCACGCCTGGCTGAACGCCTCCGGTCAGCACGGCCCCGCCCTCATCGACGGCACCGGTAAGGACGACGTGATCATCGGCAGCAACGGCGACGACACGATCAACGGCCGGGGCGGCGACGACGTCATCTGCGGCGAACTCGGCAACGACTCCATCAGCGGCGGGCCCGGCCACGACACGCTCCGGGGCGACGGGAACGACGACGACCTCGACGGTGGCACCGGTCGAGACACGGTGAGCGGCGACTCCGGCAACGACACCGCCGCCGGAAGCTCGGGCAAAGACGTGCTCGTCGGCGGCGACGGCGACGACGTGATCGTCGGCAGCGACGACGACGAGTTCGACAAGCTCGACGGCGGAAGCGGAGTGGACGCCTGCGTCCTCAGCAAGGGCGACGAGGCCCGTCACTGCGAGTACTGAAGCCCCACGCTTTTCCTAAAAACACGAGTCGGTCATATCGGGAGGCACACCCCATGACGACGTCATCTCTTCGACCGCCGCTGCGGCGGCTGGCGATTCTCACCACCGCGGCGGTCTGGCTGGCGGGCCTGGCGGCGCTGTCGTCAGGCTCGGCCCGGGCCATCGGCGGGCTCTGCAACGGCCGGCCGGCCAGCGCCACCTGGCTGGACGCGTCCTACCAGCCGGGGCCGGCGTACCTCGTCGGCACTGACCACGGCGAGGTCATCATCGGCAGCGACGGTGACGACCGGATCGAGGGCCTCGGCGGCGACGACATGATCTGCGGCGGTCCCGGTCGGGACAGGATCGACGGCGGCCACGGCGACGACGTCGTGCGGGGCGACACGGAGGACGACCGGCTCGACGGCGGGCCGGGCTTCGACTCCGTTCTCGGTGACCACGGCCACGACACCGTCGCCGGCGGGCCCGGCCACGACTTCCTGATGGGCGGGACGGGCGACGACATCATGGTCGGCAGCGACGACGACTGGGCCGACAAGATCGACGCCGCCGACGACTTCGACCACTGCTTCTTCGGCGCCGGCGACGAGATCGTCAACTGCGAGTACTGAGCCCCCGCCAACCTGCGTTCCTCCGCAACGGACGTGCGTTGCAGAAGAACGCAGGTATCGGGCCACGGCCGGCGATGAGCCGGTACCGTGCACGCCGATGGGCGGTGTATGGGCGATCGTGGTGGCCGGCGGGGCCGGGAGTCGCTTCGGGGACTCGGTACCGAAGCAGTTCCTGGACCTCGGAGGGCTCCGGCTGATCGACTGGGCGTTGGCGGCAGCCGGCGCCGCGTGCGAAGGCGTGGTCGCCGTCCTGCCCGCCGCCCATGTCGCCGTCACCCTGCCGTCGGGTGTCACCGCCGTGGCCGGCGGGCCGACCCGGTCGGCGTCGGTGCGGGCCGGGCTGGCGGCAGTGCCCGACGTCGTCGACGTGATCGTGGTCCACGACGCCGCCCGGCCTCTGGCCGACCCGGCGCTGTTCGAACGCGTCGTCGCCGCCGTGCGGGCCGGCGCCGATGCCGCCGTCCCCGGCGTGGCGGTGGCGGACACCATCAAGCGGGTCGACCCAACCGGCGGGCAGGTGCTCGAGACGCTGGACCGGCCGGCGCTGCGAGCCATCCAGACGCCGCAGGCTTTCGCCGCCGCCGTGCTCCGCCGGGCCCACGCCGGCGGAGCCGACGCCACCGACGACGCCGCTCTGGTCGAGGCCATCGGCGGACGGGTCGTCGTCGTCGACGGCGATCCCGCCAACCTCAAGATCACTGGTCCTGACGACCTGGAACGGGCCGAAGCCCTCCTCACCCGGCGGTCCCTGTGAACGTCCGCGTGGGGCAGGGCTTCGACATCCACCCCTGGAGCGATGACCACGAGCGCCCGCTGGTGCTCGGCGGTGTGGTCCTTCCCGGCGAACGGGGTCTGGCCGGCCACAGTGACGCCGACGTCGTGGCCCACGCCGTGGCCGACGCCCTCCTCGGCGCCGCCGGCCTGGGCGACATCGGCACCCACTTTCCCGACACCGACGCCCGGTGGCGCGGCGCCGACAGCCTGACGCTGCTGGCCCACGTCGTGGGCCTTGTAAAGACCGAAGGATGGTCGATCGGCAACGTGGATACGACCGTCGTCCTAGAAGCCCCCAAGCTGGGGCCCCACAAGGCCGCCATCGAGGAGCGGCTCGCCGGCGTCGTCGGGGCACCCGTGAGTGTGAAGGCCAAACGGGCCGAGGGCTTGGGAGCCCTCGGCCGGGGCGAGGGCATCGCCTGCTTCGCCGTCGCCCTCCTGCTCCGTTAGCCCGTCACCGCCGCGCTTTTGCGGAACTATTCAGTCAAAACGCGGGTGAGGAGACCGCTACGCCCGCATGCGGGCGATGCTGAAGACTTCGGGCCGGGACGGGTGCACGCTCACCTTCACCCACTCGGGGGTGAAGGTGGGGAACGTCTCCAGGCGGGTGAGGTTCGGCACGTCTTTCCAGGGGTTGTCGAGCGTGAAGCGGTGGGTGTCGCCGTGGACGAGCAGCACCGGCTTGCGGAAGGCGGCGGCCCGCTTCTTGAGGCGGGCCACCAGGATGGCCGAGCTGCCGTCGGTGGGATCGTCCTGCCAGATGATCATCACGGCCGGCGCGTCGATCGCCCGAGCCCGGTCGAAGGTCCCGTCGAGCCAGGCCAGGTTGGCCGAGGCGGCCGGGCCGCCGCCGCGGGGGCCGGGGACGTTGAGCGTGGCGAAGACCACACCGTCTCTCTCCCAGCGGGCGTTCTCGGGAACGCCGGGTTGGCGGCGTTGCGGAATCGGCTGGCTTCCGAGCGAGACGGGTGATTCGAAGAACACCCGGCGGATCGCCGGCAGCTGGCCGTCCGGGCTCGGACAGTCCTGCCATTCGTTGTCGCCCGGCGAGTACACCAGCGTCCGGAATCCGTCGAGCATCCGCTGCACGTACCGCAGCCGCTCCTCGCCGCAGCGCGTCCCGCCCTTCCAGATGTCCCCGTCATGGACGACGAAGGCGAGCCCGGCCGAATTGGCGCTCTCCCGGACCCGCAGCAGGTTCTGCTCCCCTTCGGCGTCGTAGCCGGTGTCACCGATCAGCCCGATACGGAACGGCGGCGTCGAGGACGCGCGGAGCGGCCCGGGCCACCGTGGTCAGCCCGGCGTAGGCCACGCAGCGCCAGCGCGCTCATCACGGCGCTCGCCCGCTTGCGGGAGTCCACGACCGGAAGCTAAACGGGTGGGGCCATCCCCCGAATGACCGGCGTTCACAACCCCGGTGAACGGGTAGCAAACAGCTGTGCTCGGCCTTCCCGATACCATCCGCGCCTGTCTCTTCGACCTGGACGGGGTTCTCACCCGGACGGCCGTCGTCCACGCCGCGGCGTGGAAGGAGATGTTCGACGAGTACCTCGAGCGGCGGGCGGCCGAGACCGGAGGGCCGTTCGTGCCCTTCGACGCCCACTCCGACTACGAACGCTTCGTCGACGGCAAGAAGCGGGCCGACGGCGTCCGCTCGTTCCTGGCCGCCCGGGGCATCACGCTCCCCGAGGGGACCGGCACCGACCCGCCGACGGTCGCCAGCGTTCACGGCCTCGGAAACCGCAAGAATGACCTCGTGCTGGCGAAGATGGCCGCCGGGGTCGAGGTGTACCCAGGATCGGTCCGCTACGTGGAGGCGGTCCGGAGCGCCGGTCTCGGCCGGGCCGTGGTGTCATCGAGCGCCAACGCCCGGGCCGTCCTGCGGGTGACCGGCCTGGCGGGGCTGTTCGAGATCGTCGTCGACGGGGTGGTGGCCGAGCGGGACGGGCTGGCCGGGAAACCGGCCCCCGACATGTTCCGGCGCGCCGCTCGGGAACTGGGCGTCGCCTTCGACGATGCGGCCGTGTTCGAGGACGCGCTGGCCGGCGTGGAGGCGGGCCGGGCCGGCGGCTTCGGTTTCGTCGTCGGGGTCGATCGCACGGGGCACGCCGAGGAGCTCCGCCGCCACGGCGCCCACGTCGTCGTGTCCGACCTCGCGGAACTGCTCGCCATGACCGCCTCCGGATGATCGAGGCCAGCCAATTCAAGACCGAGCCCTGGCTGGTGCGGGAGGCCGCGCTCGACCTCGACGACCTGGCCCAGAGCGAGTCGATCTTCGCTCTGGCCAACGGGCACCTCGGGCTGCGGGGAAACCTCGACGAGGGCGAGCCCTACGGTGTCCCCGGCACCTACCTGAACGGCGTCTACGAACTGCGGCCCCTGCCCTATGCCGAGGGCGGCTACGGCTATCCGGAGTCCGGCCAGAGCCTCATCAACCTGACCAACGGCAAGGTTTTTCGGCTCCTGGTCGATGACGAGCCCTTCGACGTCCGCTACGGCACCCTCCAACACCACGAACGAGATCCTCGACCTGCGGGCCGGCACACTACGGCGGACGGTCGAGTGGGTCTCCCCCGCCGGCCAGGTCATGCGGGTCAGGTCGGTGCGGCTGGTGTCGTTCACCCAGCGGGCCGTGGCGGCCATCGAATACGTCGTGGAGGCGGTCGACGGGCCGGCCCGCATCGTGGTCCAGTCGGAACTGGTGGCCAACGAGCCGATGCCGTTGCCCGACAAGGATCCTCGGGTGGCGGCGGCGCTGACGTCACCGCTGGTCAACGAGGACAACGGCACGAGAGGCCCGACCGCCGCCACCCTGGTGCACCGCACCGAGCACAGCGGCCTGCGGGTGGCGGCGGCCATGGACCACCTGATCGACGGGCCCGACGGCACCGACGCCGGTAGCGAGTGCGGGGTCGACATCGCCCGGGTGAGCGTGACGGCCGTGCTCCAGCCGGGTCAGCGCCTCCGGATCGTGAAGCTGCTGGCCTACGGCTGGTCGAGCGTCCGGTCCCGGCAGGCGTTGTCGGACCAGGTGGCCGCGGCTCTCACCGCTGCCAACCACACCGGCTGGGACGGCTTGCAGGCCGAGCAGCGCGGTTACCTCGACACGTTCTGGGCCCGGTCCGCCGTCGAACTCGACGGCGACCCGCCGATCGAGCAGGCCGCCCGCTTCGGCCTGTTCCACGTGCTCCAGGCCAGCGCCCGGGCGGAGCAGCGGGCGATCCCGGCCAAGGGGCTCACCGGCACCGGTTACGACGGGCACGCCTTCTGGGACACCGAGACGTACGTCCTGCCGGTCCTCACCTCCAGCCGGCCGGAGGCGGCGCGGGACGCCCTCCTCTGGCGTCACTCCATCCTCCCCGCCGCCAAAGCCCGGGCCGCCGCCCTCGGCCATACCGGAGCCGCCTTCCCCTGGCGGACGATCGCCGGCGAGGAGTGCTCCGGCTACTGGCCGGCCGGCACCGCCGCCGTCCACGTCAACGCCGACATCGCCGACGCCGTGGTCCGCTACGTCGACGCCACCGACGACACGGCCTTCGAAGGCCACGAAGGCCTCGAGCTGCTGGTGGAGACGGCCCGGCTGTGGCGCTCGCTCGGTCATCACGACGGCCACGGCCGCTTCCGCCTCCCCGGCGTGACCGGCCCCGACGAGTACTCGGCGCTCGGCGACGACAACGTGTACACGAACGTGATGGCGCAGCAGAACCTGCGGGCCGCCGCCGACGTCGCCGGGCGGTACCCGCGAGGCGGCGAGCCGGCTGGCCGTCACCGCCGGCGAGCGGGCGGGCTGGGCGCAAGCCGCCGAGACCATGTACATCGCCTACGACGCCGAGCTCGGGGTGCATCCGCAGGCCGAGCTGTTCACGGCCTACGACGTGTGGGACTTCGAGGGTATGCGGCCCGAGCACTACCCGCTGTTCCTGCACTTCCCCTACTTCGATCTCTACCGCCGGCAGGTGGTGAAACAGGCCGACCTCGTGCTGGCCATGCACCTCCGCGACGACGCCTTCTCCGACGGAGGAGAAGGCCCGCAACTTCGACTACTACGAGGCGCTCACCGTGCGGGACTCGTCGCTGTCGGCCATCTCCCAGGCGGTGCTGGCCGCCGAGCTCGGCCATCTCGACCTGGCCTACGACTACCTCGGCGAGATCGCCCTCATGGACCTCGGCGACCTCCACCACAACACCGGGAGCGGGCTGCACATGGCGTCACTGGCCGGCGCCTGGACGGTGCTCGTGGCCGGCTTCGGCGGCCTGCGGGCCCGGAACGGCCGGCCGGCGTTCTCCCCCCGGGTGCCCAACGGGATCTCCCGGTTCTGCTTCAACCTCTGGTACCGGCGGCGGAACCTGTGCGTGACGGCCACCCCGGAACAGGCCCAGTACGAGCTGCACGAAGGTGAGCCCATCAACGTCCGCCACTACGGAGAGCCGGGGTGGTGGCCGGCGGTGCGCCGGTGAAGCTGCCGATCCCGCCGCCGCCTGAGCGGCCACGGCCCCGGCAACCCCGCGGCCGGGAACCGGCCCGCCGCGTCCCGCCGGGCTAGTGCCGGCTACTTCGGGCCGGGAGCGGTGCTGCGGCGGATCCCGGCGGCGAAGGCGTCGATCCGGCGGATCCGCTCGTTGAACGTGTCGGCCACGAAGAGGTTGCCGGCGCCGTCGAACTCCACCGCCCGGGGCACGGCGAAGCCCGCCTGCGCTGCCGGCCCGCCGTCACCGCAGGTGTTGTTGCTGGAGTAGTAGCAGGCCTTCCCGTGGCCGGCGACCGTGGTGATGATGCCGTCGGCGTCGACCTTGCGGATCCGCTGGTTGAGCGAGTCGACGATCCACACGACGCCGGCGCCGTCGACGTTGACGCCGCGGTTCATGTTGAGCTGCGCCTTGCTGGCCGGGCCGCCGTCGCCGGAGAAACCGGCTTTGCCGGTTCCGGCGAAGGTGGAGATGATGCCGCCGGGGTCGATCTTGCGGACCCTGTGGATCTGTGGCTCGGTGAAGAAGATCGATCCGTCGGGGGCCACGGCGATCGTGCGGGGCTCGTTGAGCTCGGCGGCGGTGGCCGGGCCGCCGTCGCCGCCCTGACCGGTCTTGCCCGTCCCGGCGATGGTGGAGATGACGCCGGTGGTGGCGTCGACCCGGCGGATCTTGGCGTTGCCGGAGTCAGCGATCAGCAGGCTCCAGCTGGCGTCGAAGACGATGCCCTTGGGCCCGTCGATGTGGGCCGCGGTGGCCGGGCCGCCGTCACCGTCGTCACCGTTCCGGCCGCCCTCACCGACGGCGGTGGTGATGATCCCCGTTTCCGAGTCGACCTTGCGGACCACGTGGTTGGCGCTGTCGGCGATGTAGAGGTCACCGTCGGGGGCCACCGCCGCGCTGTGAGGGCAGCTCATCGTGGCCTCCCGGGCCGGGACGCCTTCGCCGGAGAAGTTCTCCTTGCAGTCGGCGTCCTTGCGGGGCACGTAGCCGGAGGCCTTGCCGGCGATGGTGGTGATGACGCCGTCGGCGCCCACCCGGCGGATCACCTGGTTGAACGTGTCGACGATGTACATCGTCCCGGGGCCGTCGAAGGTCAGCATCCGGGGTTCGTTCATGTAGGCGTCGCGGGCCTGGCCGCCGTCGCCGGAATAGCCGGACGGGCTCTGGCCGGCCACCGTCACGATCGTGCCCGGCCCGCCTTCGTTGGGGGCGTAACCTCCGGAGGGCGCGGCGTCGGCGAGTCGCACGACGGCGAGGACGGCGAGGGCGGCGAGAGCGGCGATCGAGACGGCGGCGATCGCCCGGGGACGAAAGGACCTGGCCATGGTGTCGCCATTCTGGCTGGAGTCGACGTTCCGGGGGGGGACCCTTCGGGTACCCCGAGGGTTCGTGTCTGGTCCAGTCAGGAGGGGGTTTCGGGGGTGGTAGGGATCTCCTTCCACTGGGTGAGGTCCAACTCAGTGCCCGGGCGGCCTCGAAGGACGGCCTCGGCGTGGCGGATGGCGTCGTCGTCGGACAGGAAGAAGTGCGCGGGCCCGACACGCTCGTAGGAACCGGACCGCCGCATCACGTCGAGGAGTCGGCCCTTCATGCCGGCCAGGTACAGCGCGACGCCCCGCCGGGCGAAATCCTCGGCGATCTCAGCGAGCGCCGTATCGGCCGACGAGTCGAGATCGGTCACACTGGTGGCGTCGAGGACGAGCACCCGGAGCCGGCCGTCCTGGTCCTCTTCCACCTTGGCCAGCTTCTCCCGCAGATAGTCCACGTTGGCGAAGTACAGCGGGGCGTCGACCCGCAGGACCACGACGCCGTCGGTCGTCTCCGCCGCCGGCGACCGCTCGACGTTGCGGAACTCGGTCGTGCCCGGGATCCGGCCCACGACGACGACCGGAGGGCGGGTCGTCTGGCGCAGCACCACGACGAGGGAGGCGGCGACGCTGATCCCGAGCCCGAACTCGACCCCGAAGGCCAGGGTGCTGGCGAAGGCCAAGGCCAGGAGCCAGAAGTCGCTGCGCTTTACGTCCCACAGGCGGCGGGCCTCCCGGAGGTCGACCAGGCCTGCGACCGCCATGATCACCACCGACGCCAGTACCGCGTGGGGAAGCGGCCGGAACAAGGGCGTCAGGACCACCAGGGTGAGGGCCACGACACCGGCGCTGATGACCCCCGCCGCCTGGGTCCGGGCGCCGGTGGCGGCGTTGACCGCCGTGCGGGAGAAGGAGCCGCTCACCGGAAAGGCTCCGGACAGCCCCGCCGTCATGGTGGAGACCCCGAGCGCCACCAGCTCTCGGTTGGGCTTGATGGCGTACCGCTTCTGCTGGGCGAAGACCTTGGAGATGGCGATCGATTCGACGAATCCCAGCAGCGTGATGGCCATGGCGGTGGGCAGCATCTCGCCAACCCGATCGAACCCTTCCGCCGGGATGTCCGGCGTCGGCAGCCGGCCGGGGATCGCGCCGACCACGCTGACGTTGTGGTCCTCGAGGCTCAACAGGGTCACGGCGGCGGTGGCGAGCCCCACGACGATCAGCGCTGCGGGCAACGTCGGGCACCAGCGCTTCAGCCCGACCAGCAGGACGATTCCGGACAGGCCGACGACCACCGTCGGGCCCTGGATCTCGTCGAGGCGCCCAAGGGCCTCCCAGGCGATCTCGTGTACCCGCTCGGTGTGCTTCAGCTTGACCCCGAGGAGATACTTCAACTGGCTGGCGCCGATGAGCAGGGCCGCCGCCGCCGTGAACCCGCTGAGGACGGGCCGGGAGAGGAAACTGACCAGGAAGCCAAGTCGACCGACTCCGAGGCCGATCCTCATCAGCCCGACCAGCACGGCGAGCGTGGCCGCCAGGCCGACGGCCGTCGCCTGGTCGCCACCGGAGAGACTGCCCACCGCGGCGGCGGTGAGAAGGGAGCTGATCGCCGTCGGCCCGACGCCAAGTTCCCGCGAACCCCCGATGGCGGCATAAGCCAAGAGAGGCAGTACGGAGGCGTACAGCCCCAGCTGCGGCGGAAGGCCGGCGAGGAGGGCGTAGGCCATGCCCTGGGGGATGAGCATGGCGCCCACGGTCAGACCGGCCACGACGTCGCCGCGGAGGTACGCCCGCGAGTACCCCGGGATCCATTCGAAGACCGGCCAGTGGCGCCGGCCGCGGCTGGACCCGACCGGGCTGCCGGTCTGGCCGTCGCGGCGATGTTCCTCCATCTGCGCCCCCCGGGACCTCATTACATCGCCACTGACGCACATGCGCAACCAGTGGGAGGCGGCCCGGCGATGGGATGATGGCGGTATGGACCCCAGCTGGCCCCAAGTTCCCTCCCCGCTGGTCGGGGACAACCTGCCCGTCCCCTGTGTCGACGGGCAGGAGCAGCCGTACCTCAACCTCGATTCGGCCGCCTCGGCCAACGCGCTTCCGGCGGTCGCCCGGCGGGTGGAGGAGTTCCTGCCGTGGTACTCCAGCGTCCACCGCGGGGCGGGCTACAAGTCGCGCCTGGCCACCAACGCCTACGAAGAGGCCCGTCTCGCCGCCATACGCTTCGCCGGCCGGGCCGAGAACGGCGACGACATCGCCGTGATCGTCCGCAACACCACCGAGGCCATCAACCACCTCGCGTACCGGTTGCCGCTCGACCCCGACGACGTCGTCGTGACGACGGTGGTCGAACACCATGCCATGCTGTTGCCGTGGGGCAGGCGGTGCCAGCGCCGCTTCGTCGAGTGCGGCCCCGAGGGCACGTTCTCCGTCGACGACGTCACCGCCGTCATCGACGCGTTGCCCCGTCCGAAGCTGCTGGCGGTGACGGGCGCCTCGAACGTCACGGGCTGGCTGCCGCCCCTCGACGCCATCCTGAACGCCGCCCACGAGCGTGAGATCCCGGTGGTGGTCGACGCCGCCCAGCTCGCCCCCCACCGGCCGCTCCCCCCGGCGGCGGACTACATCGCCTGGAGCGGCCACAAGATGTACGCGCCGTTCGGCGCCGGGGTGCTGATCGGGCCCCGGGCGACCTTCAGCGAGGGCGACCCGTTCCTGGCCGGGGGCGGCGCCGTCGACCTCGTCGACCTCGACGAGGTGTCGTGGACCGACCCGCCCGAGCGGGAGGAAGCCGGCTCTCCCAACGTCATCGGGGCGGTGGCGCTCGGGACCGCCTTCGCCGAGTTCGACCGGCTCGGGTGGAAAGCGATCATCGAACACGACGACGCCCTCCTCGGGCCGTTGCGGTCGGGGCTCGCCGGCATCCCCGGCGTACGCTTGCTCGGCCCGAAACCGCCCGAGGTGACGCTGCCGCTCGCCACCTTCACCGTCGACGGCGTACACCACGCGCTGGTCGCCGCCCGGCTGTCGGCCGAGTACGGCATCGGCGTGCGCCACGGCTGCTTCTGCGCTCACCCCTACCTGTTGCGGCTCCTCGACCTCACCCCGGAGGAGGTGGCGGAGTACCGGTCCGCCGTCCTCCGCCACGACCGGCGGGAAATGCCCGGGGCGGTGCGGGCCAGTGCCGGGCTGTCGACGTCGCGGGCCGACATCGAGAGATTCCTGGCCGCGGTAGCCGAGATCGCCGGCGGGAAGCCCGCCCCCGTGCCTTACGTCCAGGACCCGTCGACCGGCGACTACTGGCCCGAGGGCACGGCCCGGGGATGGACGGCCGACGACCGGAGCCTCGGCGCCTCCTGCGCTCGGGGCTGAGGCTAGGGTTCCCCGGCCATGGCTTCCCCGCCGGTCCTGCTGTTGTGGACGGCCGACCCAAAGGTGCTCCGGTCGGTGGAGACGCTGGCCGCGGAGCACGGCCTGGCCGCCCAGCGGCCCGACGCCACCGATCCGGCCGAGGCGCCGGCCGTTGTGCTGATGGACCTGGACGCCCCGGGGGCCCTCGACGCCCTGGCCGACCTGCGTCAGCGGTGGCCGGAGGCGTTGGTGGTCGGCCATCTCGGCCTGCCCGACCGGGAGCGGTGGCTGGCTGCCGAGCGGGCCGGGTGTGACCTGGTGGCCAACCGGGGCGCCCTCAGCGCCGCCCTGCGCAAGCGACTGGCGGCCGGTGCGCCCCGCCGCGGCCGGCGGGTCCCGCTGCTCGCGCTGGCCGACGCCGCCGGCCGCCTCGGCTGCGTCCATCGCGAGACCGCCGAGGCCGTCGGCGACGAACCCTTCGCCGTGTACCACGTCGGCGCCCGGTTCCATGCCTGCGCCGACCGCTGCCCCCACGCCGGGGCGACACTGTCGGAGGGCGAGCTCGAGCGGGGCGTCGTGACCTGCCCCCGCCATGGCAGCCAGTTCGACGTGTCGACCGGCCAGCGCCTCCGCGGCCCGGCCGATACCGACATCGCCACCTACCCCACCGTCTCCGACGGCGGGCAGCTCTACCTGCTGGTGCCCGACGCCCCCCGGCCGTGACGGCCGAGAATCTTTGTTTCGAGGGTCGCCGGCCCGGCGGTGTGCAGGGCGACGGTGAGCCCGACGCGGCTGTCGAAGCTGAGGTGAGCCCGTTCGGCGATGGCCCGGCGGGTCATGGCCTCCCATTCCGACTGGCCGATGGCCGCGGTGACGAGGCCCAGCTCCGCCGCTTCCTTGGCGCTGATGGCATCGCCGACCCGCTGGGCGAGGGCCGCGACGTGGTCCTCCCGAGAGCGGAACCGTGACTGCAGCCGGGTGACGCCGTTGGCCTGGGGAAGGGGGCCGAAGTTCATGCCGGTGAGAAACACCCCGTCCAATGCGCTCTCGGAATCGCCGAGGTCCTCGCCGTCGACCATGTACACCCGGTCGGCGGCGAAGGCCATTTCCAACAGGGTCCCCACGAAGCAGCTCCCGGGCTCGACCAGCGCGATCACCGACGGCCAGGCGAGGTCGAGGCGCTTCAGCGTGCGCTGCCAGTAGAGGACGACCTCGCGGACGAACCAGTCGTGCTCGTAGCCGCTGGTCAGGGCCACATCGGCCGAGGCGACGGCGAGAGGGTCCCCCTCGGTTCGGAGGACGAGGGACTCGACCCGGGGCCGATAGCTGCGTAGCCGGAGGAGCGCGTCGTCGAGCTCCCGGCAGACGGCCAGTGGCCACCAGCGGGATCGCAGCCGCTTGGGGCCGGGTTCGGGAGCGAAGCACTCGTGGTCGGACGGGCCGACGACGGTCAAGGCCGCCTCACCGGCATCCCGGTCGAGTTCGACGCGCAGGTTGGGATACGCGAAACCGCCGTCGAACTCTTCCAGCCACAGGGGCCCGAGCTCGACCGCCTCCGATGCGGGGCCCCGGCGGGCATTGCCCGCCGAGGTCAGGGCCCGCTCGGCCACAACGTCGGCGAAGCAACGCTCGGGCACGCTGAGGTCGACGAGGCCCCAGTCCACGGCCTGTGGAGCGCGGATCCCTTCGGGGGAGGAGCAGAAGGCGTCGATGAGGTCGGGGCGGACGTGGCGCTTGTCGACGAGCCGGGTGAGCCCACCGGTCGACGTGAGATCGCGGCACCGGATGATCGCCGGGAGAGAGATGGCGCTCCGGCCGTCCTCGACCAGCACGATCTCATCCGTGGCGAGGGCCAGTTCGTATCCCGGCCCCGAGGCGGGCCCGTTGAGCGCGGCCAGCCAGTACTGCCCCGAAGAGGCGCTGGCGTCCTCGATCGCACAACGAACTTCGTCGCGGAAGGTCCTGACGGCGGCAGTGACGTCAGCCGCCGCTTCCGGCGGGATCTCCGCAATTCCAGTGGTGAAGGCGTTGTTCCCGCGGCCGGTCACCACGACGGCGCTGACGTCCGGATATTCGAAGCGTAGGCGCCGCACGACATCGGAGAGCTCGATGTCGACCCGCAGCAGCGAGGAAAGCAGCGCCTCGAATTCGTCGCTGCCACCGCTGTCGTGGCCGGTCCCTTCCCCGGCGACGAGAGTGAGGGTGGCGACCGGCGGAGCGATCGAGAGCGTCCAGTGCCGGTAACCCTCGGGAGTGGCGTCGTAGGTGATCACAGCCAATTTCTTCTTGACGGGGCCTGAATCGAAGGCTACACCAGAAGGTGCCCGCATTCGTGCGTGCGCATACAGATGCATGCGACTGCGGAATGACGTGGGGGGCAGATGGCAGAGAACGGGAACCGACAGAAGAGAATGTCGATCGTGTGCTGGAGCGGCGATCTGGATCGCGTGTGGCCGGTCCTGATCCTCTCCACAACCGGAGCGGCGTCAGGCCTGGAGGTGAATGTCTTCTTCACCTTCTGGGGCCTGCGGGTCCTCCAGCGCAACGACAAGCGGATCACCGGGCAGAACTGGATGCAGAAAGGCGAATCGGTCGTCGACCACGGCGGAACCGACCATCTCAAGCTGGGCAAGATCCACTTCGGTGGGGCGGGCACCATGATGATCAAGAAGCTCGCCAAGCAGTACAACGTGGCCAGCCCGACCGAGCTCCTCGACATGGCCAAGGATCTCGGCGTCAACCTGTACCCCTGCCAGATGACCATGGATCTCTACGGGCTGACCAAGGACGACTTCATCGACGGCCTCGAGACGCCGCTCGGCGCGGCCAGCTTCATCGACATGGCCGCCGACTCGGACATCACGCTCTTCATCTAACCTAGAGACAGACGCAATTGCACAGGAAGGGCCCGGCTCGACGAGGACGGGTCCTTTCGTGCCCGAAGGTCTACATGGGGGGGAGGCCTCGGCAATGTCCACACCACGCGCTGCCACGCGCCCGTGTCAGAGTCGACGACCCATCGAGAGAGTCGGATTGCTCGCAGCCGGTGCCCTGACGATCCTCGTCACCACCGGGGCGGCGGCGCCACCGGAGGCCATACCCGGCGGCACAATCCCGGTGGCGGCGGGACAGGCCCTGAAGGGGCTGTTCAAGCTGGACCCGGCATCTTGCGCGTCGGGGGCGGCGAAGGGCTCGCACTTCCGGATGATCCAGCCCGGCGGCGGGCCGAACGGACCGTTCATCGAGAACAACACGTCCGCCTGCGGCGACAAGACCTACACCGATCTCGCGCCCGGCAGGGACGGCGGCCTCTCCACCATGGGCTACCAGCCGCAGCCCGACCCGCCGTTCGACGCCAGCGGCGCCGGCGCCAACGACAAGATCACCGTGCCCAAGGAGTTCTTCGGGCAGAGGTTCGCCACCGCCACCAACCCCAAGGACCCGCAGACCGGCCAGGACGCGCCGGTTCCGTCGATCGTCAACGACGGGGGAAGCTCTCTGGTGACCTGCGGGCCTTCGCCGCCGCCTACCAGGGCCAGCACTTCAACCAGGGGGCACCAAAGCCCGACGGGTCGACGCCGGGGCTGACCGCCGGACCGGCCGGCACCTACGACGCGGCCACCAAGCGCTTCGCCATCGAGTGGAAGAGCACCATCGTGGGCGGCCCGTTCAACAACTTCACCGGCGTGTGGCACTTCGAAGGTGTCTTCCACCCCGGCGTCAAGACGGCGGCCGCGGCCGGTTCTCCCGCGGTGATCACCGCCCAGGCCGCCGGTGAGCAGCTGAAGGGGTTGTTCCGTCTCACCGCCGCCGCCTGCTCGGGGGCTGAGGTGACCGGTTCCTACTTCCGCATGATCCAACCCGGCGGGTCGGCGGCCTCGGGCCCCTTTCTGCAGAACAACTCGTCGGCCTGTGCCGACAAGAGCTACACGGATCTGACTCCGGGCCAGGACGGCGGGTTGTCGACGGCGGCCTACCAACCGCAACCGAACCCCCCGTTCGACGCGGGCAACGGGGGCGCCAACGACAAGATCACCATGCCGAAGGAGTTCTTCGGGGCCAGGTTCGCCACCGCCACCAACCAGACCGACCCGCAGACCAACCTCGCTACGACGCTGCCCGTCGTCACCCACGACGGGAACGGGAAGCTGTCGGGTGACCTCCGGGCCTTCGCCGCCGCCTACCAGGGCCAGCACTTCAACCAGGGGGCACCGAAGCCCGACGGCTCCACGCCCGGGGCCACCACGCTGGCGAGTGGCACGTACAACGCCGGGACGAAGAAGTTCTCCATCGAGTGGGCGAGCACCATCGTGGGCGGCCCGTTCAACAACTTCACCGGCAAGTGGCACTTCGAAGGGACCTTCGAGCCGGTGGTCGGTGCCTCGCCGGTGACCACGGCGACGACCGCTCCGGCGGGGGTCACGACGCCGGCGTCGGGTACGACCGGGTCGACAGGTTCTGGCGGCGCCGCGACGACCAAGGCGACCGCGGCCGGTACCAAGGCGCCTTCGGGTGCGGCCGCCCAGACATCGGCGCCGGGAACCACGATCGCCAGCACCGGTCTCCGGACCCCGTTGTGGCTGCCGTTCGGGCTGCTCGGGCTCGGCCTGGTCGGCCTGACACTCGGCCGTTGGCCCGTTCCCGCCCCGAAACGTCAGGGGGCGACGGAGAGGCGGCCATGACCACCACCCCGAGCGCGACACCGGGCGACCTCGACAGGCTGGCCCAGCAGCGGCTGGAGGCGGCCCGCTCGGCCGTCACCGCCCGGAATGCGGCCGCCTCCGCCGGACGCAAGCCGATGATCGCCGTGCTCGTCATCGGAGTCGGCCTCATCGCCGCGCCGTTCATCTTCCAGATGCTGGCCTTCGACAACCGCGCCCCGAAAGGGGGCGAGATGATCAACGAGTTCCGCCCGTACATGACCGAGGCCCGGATCACGAAGTTTGACGGCTTCATGGACCTGATCAACCGGGCGGAGCAGTCCTACCGGGCCGATCTCCGCCCGGTAGTGGCGGCCGCCCAGAAAAGTCCCGGCCAGCAGGGCGCCTTCGCCTCGGTCGAGGACTGGATGTCGAAGTGGGAGGGCGACCGGGGCATCCACCAGGACATGACCGGGATCCTGGCCGACGTGCGGCGGAACCTGGACAACTACAAGGCGGTCGACAACCTGCCGCCGTTCAAGCTGTTCCCGTTCTTCTTCCTCATGCCCGGGTTGATCATCGCCTGGCTGGCCCGCAGCGCGTTGCGGCGGATGCGCCAGGGCGCCGGTGCCGGCGGGGCGGGCAAGGCACTGATCGTGATGGGCGTGGGGCTCATCGCCGCCCCCTTCATCTTCCAGATGATGGGCGGCGAAAACCGGGCCTTCCAGGGCAACGACATGATCGAGGACTTCAAACCGATCATGACCGACCAGAGGGTGACCACGGTCCAGAACTACTTCCCGGTGATCGCCCTCGGCGAAGGCCAGATCCGCAACCAGCTGTTGCCGCTGGCCAAGGCCGAGGCGCCGAGCGCCAGCTACCCGGTCATCGACGACTTCAGCCAGCAGTGGCCCAACATCTCGAGCGAGTTCGCCCAGTTCCTCGGCGTCATGAGCGACAACCTCGACAACTTCGCCGCCGTCAAGGCCCTTCCGCCGTTTGCGTTGTTCCCCTTTTTCTTCATCCTGCCGGGATTGCTCGTGGCCGGGTTGAGCCTGGCCGCCCTTCGACGCGGTGGTCGGCCACAGACAAGGAGCGCGTGATGAAGCACCGGAGGATCCTCGGTTCCGTGCTAACTACGGTCGTGCTCGTGGCCGGGGCCTGTGGCGGTGACGACGGGGACAAGGAGCAGGCCGGCTCGGCGGCGGAGCAGCTGGTGGGACTGTTCAAGATCAACGGCGGTGAGTGCGCCACCGGCGGGGTGACGTCCGGCAGTTCGTTCCGCATGATCAATCCCGGCGGCAAGCTCGGCGAGGGTCCGTTCATCTCCAACGGTGACTCCCCCTGCGGCGACAAGACCTACAGCCCAATGTTCCCGGGCAGCGACGGGGGCCTGCGGACCGCGGCGTACCAGTCCGAAGTGTCGCCGCCCTTCGACGGGGGCGGCAACGGCGCGACGGAGTTCATCGCCAAGGGAACGCCCTTCTTCGCCGTCCGCTTCGCCGTGGCCACCAACCAGAAGGACCCCCAGACCGGCGGCGACGCCCCCCTCCCGACCCTCGAAGTCGAGGACGGGAAGCTGTCGGGGAACCTGTCGGCCTTCGCCGCCTCCTGGAACAACCAACACTTCAACCAGGGCGCGCCCAAGCCCGACGGGTCGATGCCCGGCCTGACCGCACTGCCGACGGGGACCTACGACCCCTCGACGAAGACGTTCACCCTGGAGTGGTCCAGCCAGATCGTCGGGGGCCCATTCAACAACTTCACGGGCGTGTGGCACTTCGAGGGAACGTTCGAGCCGAAGTCCTGACGGCCCCGGTTGCGTTAGGTTACGGGCATGGGCCTTCCGCTGCGCTCCGAGGAGCCGGCGTCCGTTCCGCTGCGGGTTGACCTCGAGGCGGGCGTCGAAGACCTCGTCTGGCGCATGGGCGCCGAGGCCGTCACGGTCGAACTGACCCTCGATTTCGAGGGCCCGGTCCTGAAGCAGGCCGTCGCCTTTCTCGGGCCCGGCGAGCCGTCGCTCGGGTTTCGGCGGATCCGTGTCGGTTCCCTGGACGTCTGGTGGCGCCAGCGCGTCGTCCTGGCCAGTATCGCCCCCCGGGTGACGAGCAGCCCCCGGCCCCGCCGGCTCGTCATCGGCCGTCTAGGCCGGGCGCTCACGGCCCACGCCACCTACTGACGCGGTCAGGCCCGCACCGGAGCTTCGGCGGCGGTCGGTAACCGGTAGGCCTCCCGGGCGGGTTTGAGCGGGCGGAGGAGCCAGTAGGGCCGCCGGGTCCCGTCCGGGGACACGCCACCGGCGGGACGGGTGAGCTCCAGCCAGCGGCGGTAGGCGGCATGGGCCTTGGCGGTGTCGACGCCGATGTCGCCGGGGCGATCACCGGCCTCCGCCCGGCGCACCCGGACGGCCTGGTGCCAGCAGTGCTGCCCGGAGATCGGGTCGGGATGGACGGCGAAGGTGAGGTTCTGGTGGACGCCGGCGTCGGTCCACCAGATCCGGCAGGGTGTCCGGGTCCGAGGATCCGTAGGGGCGGACACCGTCCCGCCGTCGCATCGACCACCCCTCGGGGCCCCGGGCGAGGTCGACGGTGGCCATCATCGCCCGCTGCCCGGTGACCCGGGCGCCGCCGCGACCGGCTGCACCGGCGCCGGGGTCGGCTCCCGGCACCGGGCCGGACGGCTTCCAGCGGCCCATGTGGTGGCTGCAGGCCACGACCCCGGGCCGGATCCCCTCGGTGACCCACGCCCGCACCACGAAGTGCCCGATCTCGGTCTCGACCCGCACCAGGTCACCGGTGGCGATCCCGAGCGGGCCCGTTGCGCCGGATGGATCCAGAGGGGGTTGGTGTGGGCGATCTCGTCCAGCCACTTGGAGTTGGCCGAGCGGGTGTGGATCTGGACGGGTAGGCGGAACGTGGAGATGAGGGGCACCTGGCCCTCCTCGAGGTGGTCGGGATGGATGTGGGACTCGGATGTAGCCCGGCAGGGCGTGCTCGGCCCAGCCCCACTCGGCCAGGGTGGAGGACCAGAACTCCAGGCGCCCCGAGGGAGTGGGGAAACCCCGCAGGATCCGGCCGTCGACCGGCGACGCCCACCGGCCGGCGACCGTCGGGGTCGGGGTCGGGGGTGGGGAGGGGCACGGCGTTGGCCGGCGCCGGCCGCTCCGACCGGGCGTAGACCCGGCCGAAGCGACCCTCGGCGACGTCGACGAGTTCGGGCTCGGGAACCTCGTCCTCGTGGGCGAGCGCCGACGTCGCGGGTGATCTCGAAGGCCCCGTAGCGGCGCATGTAGTCCAGCGGTGCGACGCCCTCGTCGGCGGCCGCCTCCGGGCAGGCCGGGCACCGAGTGCTCGAAGATCCAGCCGTAGTACTCGTCGACGGTGAGCTTCTCGCCGGGGTGCTGCTTGGACTCGTGGAACCGGCGGATCCCCAGCGAGCCGTCGGGGTCGATCCGCCACGACAGCTCGATCCAGAACTCGTTCTCCTCCCACACCTCGCCGGGATTCGCCTGCGCGGGTGTCGGCCACCGGCTTCCCCTGCCGCCGGCGGGCCTCCCGGAGCGACGGGCTGGCGGAACCCGACCCACTGGCCGTCGTACGTCTCGTAGCGAGTGGAGGTCGTGGCGTTCCGAGCCGTGGCCCATGGGCAGCACGTAGTCGGCGAAGAAGGCCGTCTCGCTCCAGGTCGGGGTGAGGGCGACGTGCAGGCCGACCTTGGCCTCGTCGGTGAGCGCCTCGATCCAGGAGAACCCGTCGGGGTTGGTCCACACCGGGTTGTAGACCCGGGTGAAGTACACCTCGAGGCGGCCCCGCCCCTCCTTCAGGAAGTGCGGGCAGGAGGAACGACAGCTCGTTGTAGGCCAAGGGGTATTCGAGGGGCCAGGTCAGCTCGTTCCACGTCTGGCGGTGGGGCGGGCGTGTGGATCGGGCGGGGAACGAACTTGTTCCAGGCGTTGGGGAAGGTGCCGCCCGGCGTGGCCACCGCCCCGAGGAGGGCGTTGAGCAGGAACAGGGTGCGGGACACCTGCCAGCCGCCCAGGTTCCCGGCCGCCGCCGAGCGCCAGTTGTGGGTCGACAGCCGGGTGCCGGCGCCGGCCACCGCCTCGGCCACCTCGGCGATCAGCGTGCGGCGGCCACGCCCGATCTCGGCGGCGGCGAACTCGAAGGTGAACTCGGCGTAGAGCGCGGCCAGAATCTCCTCGAAGGCCTCGAAGCGTCCGGGCGGCGCTCGGGATGCTCGGCGGCCAGGTACTCCTCCCAGTTCCACCACCGGCGGACGAACTCGCGGTGGTAGCGGCCGGTCGGCGATGACGTGGCGGGCGATGGCCAGGTTGATGGCCGCCTCGCTGACCCGGGCTAGGGCGACAGCCACCAGTCGGCGTGGGTGGCGGTGTTGGACAGGCGGGTGTCGACGCACGACGAGCTTGGCGCCTCGCGGCCTTGGCCTCCATGACCCGCTGGGCGTGGGGGTTGAAGTAGTGGCCGGACTCCAGGTGGGCGCTGATGAGGAAGATCACCGACGGCGTTGGCGTGGTCGGGGCTGGGCCGGTCGATCCCCATCCAGAAGGCGTAGCCGGTGCGCGCCCCGCTGGAGCAGACGTTGGTGTGCGAGTTGTGCCCGTCGACCCCCCAGGAGGCCAGTACCCGCTCGGTGAAGCCGTCCTCGCCCGGCCGGCCGACGTGGTACATGATCTCGTTCGGCCGGTCCGTCCAGGATGGCCCGCCGGATGCGGCCGGCGATGTCGTCGAGGGCCTCGTCCCAGCGACACCGGCTCCCAACCGGCCCGCCCCGGGCCCCGACCCGGCGCAGCGGGTCGAGCACCCGGTCGGGGTCGGTCACCTGGTTGAGGGTGGCCGGCCCCTTGGCGCAGTTGCGGCCCCGGGAGCCGGGGTGCTCGGGGTTCCCCTCGAACTTGCGGACGCTGCAGGGTGTCCGGGTCGACGTAGGCCAGCAACCCGCAGGCCGACTCGCAGTTGAAGCAGGTGGTGGGCACCAGCATCGACCGGCGCTCGACCCGCTCCGGCCACGCCCGGGAGTCGAGCTCCACCCAGTCGTCCCAGCGCTCCTTGGGCGGGAAGGCGGCCAGGTGGATGCGGCTCGGCACCGGGGTAGAAGGTCTCGCCCCGCGCCTCGACCTGCGGCGCGGGCGGCACTGACCCGCACGTCGGGCAACCGGTGTCGCTTCGCTCATCGAGGTCTCCGTCGTCTCGTCGTTCTTCCGTCAGGCCAGCGGAACGGACTGGCCGGCCTGGACGTAGGCGTGCTCGTGGGCCAGGAGCCCGGCCAGGGCCAGGCGGCGGCGGCCCAGGCCCCGATCAACGGTGCGGCCAGGCCGCAGGCGGCCAGCAGCCACCCCGGACCGGAACCAGGCGGCGTACCGGCCGCCGGTCATCTCCCAGGCGGCCAGGTGGGCGTGGGCGGTGGGATGGGCGAGCGTCACCTCGCCGGCCACCATCAGCAGATGGGCCAGCGCCGGCCCCGGCCAGGACCCAGGCCAGTGCGTCGGCGGCGCCGGCGTCGAGGGCGGCGTCGACCGGCAGGAGCGCGGCGGCGCCGGCCAGGACGGCCTGGACGGCCATGTGGGGAGCCAGGAGCGGGCTCTGCCAGAGGTCGCGGCCCTTGGCCTGGGCGAACAGGTAGGCGGTGTAGACGGCGGCCATGCGTGGCCAGGGGCACGCCGGGAACGGCCGCCGCCCGCGCCAGGCCGTGGGCATCGAGCACGCACCGAGGAGGTGGAGGCCGAGGACGGCGGCGTAGGCGCCGAGACGAAGCCGCCCCGGACGAGCCACGACCGCCACTGGGGCCGGGCGAAGATGAGCAGAACCGCCCAGGGTGCTCCAGGTCCCAGATCAGCAGCCCGCCGGTGACGGCCGAGGAAGGCGACCGCCAGGAGCGGAGCGGCCCAGGCACCAGCGTGCCGGACCAGTCGAGGGTGCCGGTCAGCGCCAGCGCCACGGCCACCAGCCAGGCCCCGGCGGCGATGCCCTTGGTCCACGTGTAGAGGCTGACCCGCCAGTCCCAGGGCGCCCGGTGGGAGACGTCGTAGGCCAGGACGGCGGCGGCCGACGAGTTGCCCCGCCCGCCCGGATGCCCGACGCCGACCTGGCCGGGCCCGCTCGGCCTGCTCGCTCCACATGTACAGACCGCCGTCGGGGCGGCGGGCGGCCAGGGGATCGAGCGTGGCCTGATGGGCGCCCCGGTAGAAGACCTTGGGCCGGGTCTCCTTCTCCGGGCCGGCGCACCGCCACCGGCTGCCGGCCGACGATCTGCGGGCCACGGCCGAGGTGGGGTCGTCCAGGTCGCCCGACCATGATCGCCTGGGTGGGGCAGACCACGACGCAGGCCGGTTCCAGGCCGATGTCGAGGCGGTGGGCGCAGAAGTTGCACTTCTCGGCCGAGTGGTCGTCGGGGTTGATGAAGATGGCGTCGTAGGGGCAGGCGGCCATGCAGGCCTTGCAGCCGATGCAGATGCGCTTGTCGAAGTCGACGATCCCGTCGGGGCGCCGGTACATGGCCGCCGTCGGGCAGGCGGCCACGCAGGGAGCGTCCTCGCACTGGTTGCAGCGGGTCACCTGGAAGGCCCGCCGGGCCTGGGGGAACGTGCCCACGTCGACGTACTTCACGTACGTGCGGGTGACGCCGAGGGGAACGTCGTTCTCGGACTTGCAGGCCGTCGTGCAGGCGTGGCAGCCGATGCAGGCGGTCTGGTCGATGACCTTGGCCCACTGGGCCGGGGCGGGCGTGCCTGTCCAGGCGTCGAGCGCCGTCACCCGGCCGCCTCGTCGAGAAGCAGGTCGGAGAGCGGCATCGCCGAAATCTACTGGATGATTGCGCATCTACGCAATCTAGAATTTACGCATACAGCCCCATTTCCAGGAGTAGATGAGTCCTTGCGCAGATGCGCAAGTATTCGGATAGGCTCGGGTCGTGACGGTGCCCGATTCTCTGATCGACGACGCGGCCCGTCGGTTCGCCCTGCTGTCCGACCCGACCAGGTTGCGGATCCTGGCCGCTCCTGCTCGAGCGGGAGCCCATGACGGTCACCGAACTGTCCGACGCGCTCGGCATCGCCACGCCGAACGTCTCCCAGCACCTCTCCCGGCTCAGCGCCGGGCGCCTGGTGGGGCGGGAGAAGCAGGGGCGCACCGTGCACTACCGCACCATCGACCCGAGCCTGCGCCGCACTGTGCGAGCTGATGTGCACCTCGCTGGTGGAGCAGGCAGAACGACTCTCGGTCCAGCCGTCCCAGGCCAGAGCGGGCTGAGGCCACGAGATCGCGACGCGGCTCCGGGGCCGCCGTTCGAAAGGAAGCGCATGAGGGGGGCATCGGCGCTGGCGGTCGAACAGACCCGCGAGGTCTTCTCGGGGGTCCACGGCGCCGGCCAAGTTCCTCTTCTACGTCCTGGCCGCCGCGGCCACCTTGGCCTTCGCCGACTACGCCTGGAAGCGCATCAAGAAGTACCGGCGCGGCCGGGCCATCGGCCGGTGGCGGGAGCTGTGGGAGCAGACCCGCGGCCCGCAAACCGGAGCTCGTCGCCGCCGGCCGGCAGCTGGCCCGGTCCCGGCCGCTGCAGTCGTCGCTGGCCGCCATCGCCTCCAACTCCACGGTCGCCAAGCGGGACCGCAAGGCCGGCCTGGCCCACTTCTTCGTGTTCTGGGGCTTCATCACCCTCTTCGTCGGGACCGTCATCCTCACGATCGACGAAGACATCCTGGCCCCGATCGCCAACCTGGTCGTCGGCCACGAGATCCACTTCTTCCACGGGCCCTTCTACCTCGGCTACTCGATCGTCCTCGACGTGATGGGCCTCGGGGCGATCGTCGGCCTGGCCTACCTCATCGGCCGCCGGGCCACCCATCCGCCCCAGCTCGACTACACCCGGGCCGAGAAGCCCGAGGAGGGCTACTCCCGCTCGGCGCTGAAGAAGGGCGACGCCCTCTTCGCCTGGTTCCTCATGGTCCGTGCTGGTGACCGGGTTCCTCCAGGAGGGCTTCCGGATCGACGCCACCCGGTTCCCGTCGTTCGAGACCTGGTCGCCGGTCGGCTGGGTGCTGGCCAAGGCGTTCTCCGGCCTCGGGCTCGGCGCGGCCACAGCCGAGGACCTCCGCCTCGGGCACCTGGTGGGTGCACGCCGTCCTGGCCCTGGCGTTCGTGGTCTACATCCCGATCTCCAAGGCCATGCACATGGTCGTCGACGCCGCCAACCTCGCCGTCCACGACCCGGCGTCGGCCCGGCATCTGCCCGAAGCCGGCCGCCGACGCCGACCACGTCGGCTACCGGACGCTGGCCGACTTCACCTGGAAGGAGCTCGTCGACCTCGACGCCTGCACCAAGTGCGGCCGCTGCCACGTGGCCTGCCCGGCCCAGGTGGCCGGCGGCCCGCTGTCGCCCCGCGACCTCGTCCTCGACCTGCGCCAGTGGGTCGATCAGCAGTCGGGCACTCCGCACGCTGCTCGACTGGGAGGACCGCCCGGCGGCCACCGGCCCGCTGTCCGGCAACGGCGACACTCGGGGGCTTCACCAGCCTCCCGAGAAGCAGACCCGGTGGCCGGCGACGTCGTCAAGGAGAAGACGCTGTGGGCCTGCACGACCTGCATGGCCTGCGTCGAGGCCTGCCCGGTCGGCATCGAGCACGTCTCGACCATCGTCCAGATGCGCCGGTCCCTGGTCGACGAGGGCCGCATGGAGGCCACCCTCCAGGACACGCTCCAGAACTTCGCCACCCAGGGCAACAGCTTCGGGAAGTCGTCCCGGCAGCGGTCCCGGTGGACCAAGGGGCTCGAGTTCAAGATCAAGGACGCCCGCAAGGAGCCCGTCCGGTACCTGTGGTTCGTCGGTGACTTCGCCAGCTTCGACGAGCGGGTGGCCGGCCTGTCCCGCACGCTGGCCACCATCCTCACCGAGGCCGGCGTCGACTTCGGCATCCTCTACGAGGACGAGCGCAACTCCGGCAACGACGTCCGCCGCATCGGCGAGGAAGGCCTGTTCGAGATGCTCGTCGAGCAGAACATGGCCGCGTTCGAGAAGGCCAGTTCGACGAGATCGTCACCACCGACCCGCACTCGCTCAACACGCTGCGCAACGAGTACCCCGAGTTCGGCCTCGACAAGCCCGTCCGCCACTACACCGAGCTGCTGGCCTCGCTGATCGAGGACGGGACGATCCCGGTCAAGCCCCTCGGCCGCACGGTCACCTACCACGACCCCTGCTACCTGGCCCGCTACAACCGGGTGACCGACGCTCCCCGCCGGCTGCTCTCCGCGCTGGGTTGCCAGGTGAAGGAGATGCCCCGCAACAAGGACAACACGTTCTGCTGCGGCGCCGGCGGCGGCCGGATCTGGATGGACGACTCCAGCCTCACCGAGCGTCCCAGCGAGAACCGGATCAAGGAAGCGGTCTCCATCGGAGTCGACACGTTCGTCGTGGCCTGCCCCAAGGACATGACGATGTACACCGACGCCGCCAAGACCACCGGCAACGAGGAGACCATGGCCGTCCTCGACGTGGTCCAACTCCTCGACGCCGCCCTCGACCGCGACGCCCTCGCCGCCCGCCGCCCGCCGGCCGGCGAGGTCAGCGGTGGCCGATCCCGACTCCGGTCGAGGTGGCGGCCGAGCGCCGAACCGCCGCCGGAGGGTTGACCGTCATGGGCGTCGACCCGGCAGTGCTCGGGAAGGTGCTGGCCGCCCGCCTGGCCGACATCGCGGCCGCCATCGACCGGTACGACTCCTTCGCCTTCAGCGAACGACCGGCGCCCACCGCGGCGGACAACCGACTCCGGCGACCCGGCCGAGCGCGGCCCGGGACCTCGCCCTGGCCGCCCTGCGGGCCGCCGGCGATCCGCTGTCCTACGCCATGCTCCGCCGCATGGCCGGCGGCGACACCTCCCTCGCCGAGCTCTGGCCGGGCGACCGGCCTCCCCCGGCTGGCCGTCTGGGAGCGCGTCAACGGGCTGGTCGCCGGCGGCCTGGCCGGCCGGCGCCACGAGGACGACAGCGCCGGCCTCACCCCGGCCGGATCGACGCTCGTCGAACTGGTCGAGGGGGCCGTGGCCGCCGCCGGCGAGGCGGCCCCCTGACGGGGGAGAATCTGTGTACGCAAATCTGTGTATTGGAATCCTCGTATGTATGTGTGAAAAAATATGACCTAGCTATGGGTAAATCGTCGCTGACCGGCTTATAGTGAAATTCCCTCAGTTCCTCCCCTGGGGGCGGAGGTTGCTTCCGTGGTGGCACCGATCGATTCGCTGCTCCGGCAGGAGCTCGACGAGTTGGTGGCCAGCATGTGCAAGGCTCTCAACGACCCGAAGCGCCTGCTCCTCCTCTACGCCCTGAGCTACGGCCGCTACACCGTCAGCGAGCTGTGCGAGCTCATCGAGGCGCCCCAGTCGAACACGTCCCAGCACCTCGCCGTGCTGCGCGACCGGGGTCTGGTGGAGGCGGAACGGCAGGGCAACAACGTCGTGTACTCGCTCCGCCACCCCAAGGTGATCGACGCCATCGACATCCTGCGGAGCGTCATGTCCGACGAGCTCGAGCGCCAGACGGCGCTGCGGGCCCCGGTCCGCTGAACGAGCCCGCCGCCCCGCCCTCTCCCATCGAGGTACGCGACGCCCTCAAGGCGGTCATCGATCCTGAGCTCGGACTCAACATCGTCGACCTGGGCCTGATCTACGACGTCGCCGTCGACGAGCGGACGGTCATCGTCCGCTACACCCTGACGACGATGGCCTGCGGCCTCGGGCCCCTCATCGAGTCGGGAATCAAGGAGGTCGCCGAGTTCCCTGCCGTTCGACGACGTGCCGCACCGAGCTGGTCTTCCAGCCGCCGTGGTCGCCCGACCAGATCTCGGCCGAGGGCAAGGCCTTCCTGGGGATCTTGAGCACTTGCCCCTCGGCGACGCCGCCCGAACGGAAGCGCCGCCCGGCGGCCCGGGCCGAGCCGCTGGCCGGCCCGACGCCGGAGACCACCTTCTCCCCCGACCTGGCCACGCTCTGCCACCACGGCGAGCGGGCGGTGACGGTGGCCGGCGGCCCCGACCGGGAGCTGGTCGCCGTGCTGGGCAGCCCGTTTGACCCCGAGGCGTTCGTCACCTGGCGGGCCGAGGGTATCCAGGTGTTCTTCCGCGGCGAGGCGCCGGCACGGCTGGAACTCCAGCTGTCGGCCGGCGCCTTCCTCGAAAGCGACCGCTACCTACGACTGATCAGATGAACAGGGTGATGTCGGCGTCGGCCGCCATGTCGATGAAGCTGGCCGCGCCGAGGGGGGTCTCGAGGCCGTCGATGAAATCGTCCTTCGTCAGGCCATAGAGGTCCATCGTCATCTGGCAGGGGTAGAGGTTCACGCCGAGGTCCTTGGCCATCTCGAGCAGTTCGGTCGGGCTGGCCACGTTGTACGCTTCGCCAGCTTCTTGATCATCATGGTGCCGGCGCCGCCGAAGTGGATCTTGCCCAGCTTGAGGTGGTCCGTGCCGCCGCGGTCGACGATCGACTCGCCCTTCTGCATCCAGTTCTGACCGGTCATCCGCTTGTCGTTGCTTCTGGAGGACCCGCAGGCCCCAGAAGGTGAAGAACACATCGACGTGAAGGCCGGAGGCAGCGCCGTGGTAGCCAGGATCATGACCGGCCACACCCGGTCGAGGTCGCCGCTCCAACACACCATCGCCATGCGCTTCTGCCGGTTGCCGTTGCCACGGCCGTTCTCATCCATGGGCCTTACCCCTCTCCTCCTACATGTTGGAATCTGAATGCCGTGCTACGCATCGTCAGTCCTCACAACGGAAACATCGGATCCCTTCTTCCTCGATGATCTTCCGGTAGTGCTCGAAGGCGGTGGCACCGTCGACGAGGTGCCCGCTCTCGCCGTCGAAGTCGCTCGGCCGCAGGCGGATGAGCCATCCGGCGCCGTAGGGATCGCGGTTGGCCACGGCGATGTCCGCCTCGAAGGCCAGCCGGTTGTCGGCCGTGATCTGGCCCGACAGCGGGGCCGGGAAGGGCCCCACCCACTTGGCGCTCTCGATGACGGCCATCGGCCGGCCCTGCTTCACGTTCCTGCCGGGATGCTTCCAGGAGACGCCGACGAAGCGACCGCAGCGGGTCTGGGCGACGTCGGTCATGCCGCACTCCACCTCCCCGTTCTCGAGGCGGCGCACCCACACGTCGCGCTCGAGGTCGTAGAGGAGGTCCTCGGGGATGACGCAGCCGAACCAGTTCTGGTCTCCCATCTCAGCCGCCGCAGCTGATCCCTTCCTTTTCGAGGAAGGCGGCGTAGGCGGCGATGCCCGCCTCGCCGGTGGCCAGCCCGGCCGAGTCGGCCGCCCAGTCGTCGGGCCGGACCTTGGCGATCCAGCCGGCACCGTACGGCTCGCGGTTGACGACGCCCGGGTCGGCCACCGCCGCCTCGTTGACCTCGATGATCTCGCCCTTGACCGGGCAGGGCACCGGCCCGACCCACTTCGAGCTCTCCACCGTGGCCACGCTCTTGCCCGCCTCGACCCTCCGGCCGACCTTCTTCGGGCTGACGGAGATGATGCCCTTGGCCAGGTTCTGGGCCACGTCGGTGAGCCCCACGGTCACGACACCGTCGTCGTGGCGGGCCCAGACGTGTTTCTCGACGACGTAGTAGAGGTCCTCGGGGAGATCGCAATTGCTGACCGTGGCCACGCTGTCCTCCTACTTGCCGTTCTCTTGTTTCGCCCGACGGGCTTCCGCCAGCCAGGCGGGCACGGGGGCATCCCCGAGGGGAGCGGGTCGTTCCTGCTCGGCCTCGGTCTCGTCGTCGCCCGGAAGTTCGAGGCCCGGGGGTTCGGGGGTGTCCCCCGGAAGGATCGTGTGCTCGCCCAGCAGGTGGTTGACAAGCATGTCGAAGGCGACGAGGCGGATCTGGGCCGAGAACTCGTCGACGAAACCCGGATCCCGGCCCCGGGGCTTGATCTCCCGCTCGTACCCGTCGCCGCAGATCGGGCAGGTGAGGGCGTAGAACGAGCGCCCGCCCTGCTCCTCGAAGCGGATCGCCTCCGGATGCTGCTCGCCGAGGTGGGCGTGCAGCATCCGGGGCGGTGCTTCGAAGGGGCAGAACGGGCAGTGCACTCCGGGGCCCCCTGGGCTAGCCGACCTTGTCGGACAGGGCCGGGACGAGGTCGAAGAGATCGATGGTCGTGCCGTAGTGGGCGACGTCGAAGATCGGCGCGGCGGCGTCGGTGTTACAGGCGATGATCAGCTCGGCGTCGCGCATCCCCTCCAGGTGCTCCGGGGCGCCGGAGATGCCGAACGTCAGGTACACCTTGGGTTTCACCTTGAGGCCCGACTTGCCGACCTGGCGGGTCTTCGGCAGCCAGCCGGCAGTCGGTGATGGGCCGGGAGGCCGACAGCGGCGCCCCGAGGGCGTCGGCCAGTTCCTGCACCTCTTCCAGGTTGTCCTGGCTGCCGATCCCCCGCCCCACCGAGACGAGGAGGTCGGCGGCGGTGATGTCGACGTCGCCGCCTTCCGGCTCCACCATCGTGAGGAACGACGTCTTGAGGTCGTCGAGTCCGGCGGGAGGCGCAAGCGCCTCGACTGCGGGGCTGCCGGTGCCGGCGGCAGCCGCCGGGAAGGAGCCCGCCACCACCGTGCAGACGCCGTGGTCGCCGGTGAGGGCGACCTCGGCCAGCAGCTTGCCGCCGTAGACCTGGGCCGTGGCGACGATATCGCCCCCGTCGACCTCGAGACCCACCGCGTAAGCGACCAGCGGGGCCTTCCAAGCGGCCGACAGGCCGGCGCCGATGTCCATCCCGATGGTCGAGTTGGCGATCAGCACCAGCCGGGGCTGGCGCTCGGTGCACGATGCCCAGGAGCGCCTTCTCCCACGCCTCGGGGTTGTAGTCGGCCAGCGCCGGATGGTCGACCGTCAGCACGGCGTCGGCCCCGCCCACCTGGTTCGGCCAGCCCGGAGGCGCCGAGGAGGGCCACCACGGCCTGGCCGCCGGTGGCGCCGGCCAGTTCCTTGGCCTTGCCCACCAGTTCGAGCGTCGCATCGGAGAGCTGGCCGCCGACATGGTCGGCCAGTACGAGGATGTCGTTCGCCATCGGAGACTCCCTTACTTGAGCAGGCCCTTGGACCGGATGAGGTCCAGGATGCGGTCGGCCACGTCCTCCGGGCTGCCGGTCAGCATCTCGGCGTGCCCCGCCTTCTCCGGGGCGAAGAGGCGCCGGACCTCGATCCCGGCGCCGGTGCCGGCCCTGCTGACCGCCACCTCCTCGATCCCGCCCGCCTGCTGGGCCTGGCGGATGCGGGTGATGGAGGCGTAGCGGGCCGGAGCCCGGGCGGCCTGCACCCCGATCACGGCCGGCAGCTTCACCTCGAGGCGGGCCGACTTGCCGCCGCCGAACTCCTGGCTGACCTGGATGGTGTTGTCCTTGCCCTCGACGGAGATGACCACGCCGACGTGGGGCCAGCCCGAGCATCGGGCCGAGCAGCGCCGGCAGCTGGCCGTCGAGGTCGTCGACCGCCTGCACGCCGGCCAGCACGAGGTCGACCTCCTGGCCTGAGAGCCACTCCGCCAGCGTCGCCGCCCGGGTGTGGCTGTCGATCCAGCCCTCGCCGAGGCCGGTCAGGTTCACGGCCCGGTCGGCGCCCTTGGCCAGCGCGGTGTAGAGGCTGAGCTCCACGTCGGGGTCGCCGAAGCCGACGACGACGACCTCGCCGCCGATGGCCTCCTTGACCAGGAGGGCCTCCTCCAGCGCCTGGTCGTCCCACTCCGACAGGACGAACTTCAAGAACTCCCGGTCGACGTCGGTCCCGTCGTCGTTGAGCTCGAGCTCCTCGACGAGGTCCGGTACCTGCTTGAGCGGGAACCACGATGCGCATGGCGGTCTCTCCTTGGCGCTCACGCCGCCCCTTGTCGGGGGGCACCCCCCTCCCCCGGGTCAGCTCGTCAGCTCGTGAAGAGCGAGGTCGGAACGGATACCGGCGAGGTCGTCGGGATCGGGCACGAAGGGGAAGTCACGGATGGGCTCCGACGGGCGGTAGGAGCCGTAGGGCCGGGTGCAGCCGGGCTCCCCTCCGGCCCCCGGGCAGCCGTTGGTCATGAACGGGATGCCGCTCTCGATGCTGCGTTCGACGACGTCGGCGTCCCCGTCGAGGACACTCAGGTTGTCGTCGGCGTCGAAGTCGAACTGGTCGGCGCCGGAACCCGTCGGTCTCGATCAGGTGCTTGGCCAGCTGGATGCGCCGCCAACGGCGCAGCTCCGACTTGGGGTGGTCGGCCATCCGGGAGTCCGGCTCGGGGTTGAAGCAGAAGAGGTAGGAGAAGATCTGCGGTCCCGCATCCGGCAGAAGATGTCGATCAGGTCCCGGTCGGTCTCGCCGAGGCCGACGAGCGTGTGGACGTTGACCTTCCAGGGCCCGAAGATCTCCCGGGCGTCGTTGACGACCTCCCAGTACTTGGCCCACGACAGGCCGGCGCCACCGGCCGGGACGTCGGTGCGGATGCTGCCGGAACAGGTCCTCGGTCACGGCGTCGAGCCCGATGCCGATCATGTCGACGCCGGCCGCCTTGAAGCGCTCCATCTTGGTGCGGTTGAGCGTCGGCGGCGCCACGAGGATCGACAGCGGCGCCCGCACCTTGGCCGTGATGCGGGCGGCGATGTCGAGGGTGTCCCGGTAGGCGTGGGGGTGGGTCACCATCGAGATGCACAGCCGGGTCATCGTGTCCTGCCGGGCGGCCATACGGTCGACGAGTTCGTCGGTCCGCACCAGCGGCCACTCCACCCGGATGAACGACTTGTCCTCGTAGGTGCCGGGGCGGGTCCGGGCCAGACCGCAGTATCCGCAGTCGGACCGGCACCCGTCCTCGTAGTTGAGGAGCAGGTTCATGCCGCCGAACTCGAAGTCCCGGGTGAAGCGGCCCGACCGGAACCGCAGGGCGATGGCCGACGCCATCGAGATCCGCACCCACTCGGGGCTCTCGTTGACGCCGGCCGGGCGCGGCCGGCTCGACGACAGGGTTCACAGGGCGACGGTCATGACCGGTCCTCCGGGAAGTAGCAGGAGCCGGACGGGCGGACCGGCGCGGCGGCCGGCGCCACGCGCCCGTTCCCCGGCGGCCAGCACGGCCTTGACGAGTTCCGACGGCGGCACGCCGAGGCCGGTGCCGTCGGGGCAGCGACGTCGCGGCCAGCTTCTCCAGCGTCGCCTCCTCGAGGCGGGCCCAGCGCAGCGACGCCTCGAAGCGGGCCAGCGGCTCGGGGACGGCGTTGAAGTCGCCGGTGAACAGGGCGCTCTTGATCGTCGGGCCGTGCAGGGCCAGGTAGCACCGCACCAGCCCTTCGGGGGTCTTGAACACCGAGGTGGCCGTGGCGTCGGGCTGGGGGCTGGACTCGTAGCACCACGCCTCGCTGGCCGTAGCGCTCCGTTTCGAGCACGGCCGCCCGGGCCTCCTCGGCCGGGGTCGTGGTGCCCGGCCGGAGTTCGACGCCGAGGGCCTTGGCGAATCCCGGTGGCGATGACGTCGCGGATGTCGGCGCCGCCGACCGTGCGGCCGGTCTCCCGGCTGACGGTGGTGATGCGGTCCGACACCGCCGCCACCGCCTTGTCGCCCAGCTTGGCGGCCGGGATGTTGAGCACCTCGAGCATGAACGGGATGTCGAGGTCGGCCAGGATGCTGGAGTGGAACAGGAGCCCGCCGCCGGGCTCCAGGTACAGGCCGAGGCCGGCGATCTTGCGCCGCTCGCACCGAGAGGTCGTTCTTGCCGGCGAAGGTGGCCTCGATGCCCAGCTCGGCCAGGCCGGCCACGATCCCCTCGGCGTAGAGGGCCAGCAGCGTCCCGGGGGTTCCGGTCGGCCGGGGCCCGGGTGGCCACCGCCACGCCGAGCTGGCCGGCACCCATGACGATGGCGCCGCCACCGGTCGGCCGGCGGGAGAAGCCCGTCCCGGTGCGCCGGCAGGCGTCGAGGTCGACCTCGGCGTCGAGGTGCTGGTAGCGCCCGACGAGGGCGCAGTGGCTCCGGTAGGTGTAGAGCCGCAGCGTCGGCGCCCAGTCCGGGTCGGCGTCGCGGGCGTAGCCGGCCAGCATGGCCTCGTCGAGGGCCAGGCCGGCCGCGGCCTCGACGCCGTCGTAGGTCAGGAGCCGCCATGTCTCGCTCATGCAGGCCACCTCTCCAGAGCTTGACCTCGGACCAGGCTTCGCCCTCGTCGCCCGTCCACGTGAGCGAGCAGCAGTACTCGTAGAGCTTCGGTTCGAGCCCCCGGCTCCGGGCGTAGGCGATGGCGCCGTCGGCCGGGTAGGCGATGCCGTTCAGGCCGTGGTCGATGGCCGCCTGGTCGAGCTCCTCGCTTCATCGAGCCGAGGGGGCGGGCGCAGCCGAGGTTGACCTTGGTGGTGGGCATGGCCGCCCGGGCCGCGGCGAAGAAGTCGACGACGTCGTCCACCGGCGGCGGCGGCAGGTCGGCCATCGGCGTACCCACCAGCGGGACGAGCACCACGATGATGAGCGTCGACACCGGGTAGCGGCTGATCATCTCCAGCGCCCGGTGCTCGCCGAGGAACGTGCCGTAGTGGAGCCCGCAGACGATGTGGGGGATGATCCGCAGGCCCCGGTCGGCCAGCAGCGCCAGCGACCGTTCGAAGTCGGCGGTGGTGAGGTCGAGGTGGTAGACGTCGTGGATCGTCTCGTCGGCGCCGATGATGTCGAGCATCACGCCGTCGACGCCGGCGTCGGCCAGGCCCTCGGCCAGCGCCGGGGAGACGACGCCGGAGTGGGCGATGACCTTCATGCCCAGCTCGTCCTTGATCCGGGGGACGTGCTGGAGGTGGCCGAGCATCGGCACGCCGCCGGCCCGGGTCGAACCGCCGGAGACGAGCAGCCCTTCGCTGCCCTGGCTCTTGAGCTGGGCGGCCAGGTCGAAGAGGTCCTCGCCGGCCTTGACCGAGATCATCCCCTCCAGCACCTTGGCCTGGCAGTGGTCGCAGGACAGGGCGCAGGCCGAGCCGGTGACCGAGACGGGCAGGAACCGCTTGGGGTTGGTCGGCTTCCACTCCGGTGTCTCCCAGCGCTTCAGGCCGGGGGCGTAGAACTCGATGGTGTCGGCGAAGTTGGCCTGCCGGAGGGCGAACCCGGCGGTGGGCGCCGTCCGGCCCAGGCTCAGCTCGCTGGTCGTCATTCGGCCAGCACCCCCTTCAGGCGGTAGTCCTCCACCTCGGCGCGCGAACCAGGCCGGGATGGCGTCGGCTGCCGGAGATCAGCTCGCCGAGCTCGGCCGGGTCGGCCAGCGTCGAGCTCGACCAGCCAGCCGGCGCCGTAGGGATCGCGCTCCACCAGGGCGGGGTCGACGACGACGGCGTCGTTGGTGGCGGTCACCGTGCCCGACAGCGGGCTGGTCAGCGGGCCGACGAACTTGGCCGCCTCCAGGCTGCCGAACGCCTCGCCCCGCTTCAGGTTCTCGCCGACGGGCAGGAAGGCAAGCTGGGCGATGCGTCCCGCTGGTCTCGACGCCGAGGGCGTCCATCCCGATGCGGGCCGCGGTCGGGCCGGACCATCGAGACCCAGAAGTGGCCGGCCGGGTCGTAGGCCCGGTCGAGCGCCACGCCGAACCCGGCGACCTCGGTGATCTCGCTCATGCGCCCGTCCTCCCTCTCCTCACTCTATCAGCAGCCAGTCGGAGCCTTGGCGAACGCCGCCGCCAGCCGCCGGCCCGGGCGCCCCGAACGCCTCCAGCACGCGCACCGACGTCGGCCATGGCCACCCCGGCCAGCTTCTCCGGCCACCAGCGGCGGCGGCGCCGTTCAACTCCGGGTCGGAGACCGTCGCCCGCTCGATCCTCCCGCCGACCACGCGTGGCCACCGCCCGGCTCCGCTCGTGCTCGGCGCAGACGACGAACACCCCGGCCCGCACCTTCACCTGGGACAGCACTCCGGGCTTCGGGCCGCTCGTCGGGCCCCGCAACCAGGCCGGCGACAGGAATCGGCCGTCGATCTCGTGGAGGCGCTCCCGCTCCCAGGTCCGACAGCCCGCCCGGCACCGGTTCGAGGCCCAGGGCCTCGCCGTAGGCGGTGATCGGCCGCGGCCGCGGAAGGCGGCGGAGTCGGCCGGGGTGGCGGTCACGAACCGCTCCATGAGCCGGACCACCTCGGCCCGCACCTCGTCGGGCAGGGCCAGGACCCGGGCGGCGGCGGCGTGGTCGAAGCGCTCGATCAGGTTCCCGACCACGACCACCGCGTCTTCGATCTGGGCCGCGCCGTGGCCGCAGATCTTGGCCTCGCCGACGACGATCTCGAGGTCGTCGTCGAGTTCGGCCGGCACTCCGGCGGCCCGGAAGGCGGCCACCGCCGGCGACGAGCAGCCGGCGCAGCGCCTGCTCCCGCGACCGCGGGGACATCGCGGGACCGGCACGCAGATCTGGAAGAACTGCTGGTGCTCGTCGAGGTAGACGACCCCGCCGCCCACCATCCGGCGGAAGACCGGCAGCCCCGCCTCCCGGCAGGCGTCGATGTCGGCCTCCTCCAGCCGGCGGTGGTAGCCGAGGCCCACGTAGGGCCGCGACGGGCGCATGAACGAGAGCGTGGGCGGCCCGCCGGCGGAGACCCCGTAGGCCAGCGCGTGCCAGAGCGTCTGGGAGCGCAGGGCGGAGACCCGCCCGAAATCGATGACGCGAAGCTCAGGCACTCGCGGGAGCGAGGCCCATGGCCTCGTCGAGCAGTTCGATGATGTCTGGCACCCGCAGCTCTCGTTACCGGTCGACTTGGCGCCGTCCTCGAAGCGGGACACCTCGTAGGGGCAGCACACCGCCAGGGCCGTCGCCCCGGTCTGGGCCGCCTCCCGCACCCGCCGCTCCGACAGCCGCTCGGTGGTGTGGTTGGCGGTGAACCCGTCGAGCCACATCCCGCCGCCGCCACCGCCGCAGCAGTACCCGTTCTCCCGGGACCGCTCCATCTCGACCAGGTTCACGCCGGGGATCGACTTGAGCAGGACCCGGGGGGCGTCGTACTCGCCGCCGTGGCGTCCGAGGTAGCAGGGGTCGTGGAAGGTGACGTCGAGGTTGAGCTCGTTCGGCGAACTCCGCCCGGTCCATCAGCGGGGCCAGCAGCTGGGTGTAGTGCAGCACCTCGTACTCGTGCCCGTACTTCGGGTAGACCTTGGTGAAGGCGTTGTAGGCGTGGGGGTCGGGCGTCACGATCCGGTTGAACTGGTACTTGGCCAGCGTGGCCACGACGTCTTCCATCATCGCCTCGAAGAGGCCCTTCTCCCCCGCCAGCCGCTGCGAGTCGGCCGTGGTCTTCTCCTCCGGGCCGACGATGGCCCAGTCGACGCCCAGCGCCGTCGCCACCCGGGCGAAGGCCTGGGCCGCCTCCTGGCCGCGGGGGTGGTAGCTCCAGTAGTCCTCGACCCACACCAGCACGTCGACCGGGCCGGGGTCCGACGCCGACAGCACCCGCACCGGCACGCCGGCCGTCTTGGTCCAGGCGTGGCGCTTGCGGGCGTTCTCGCCGAGGCAGTTGCCGTAGCGGAAGGTCTTCTCGAACACGTCCTGCAGCTCGGAGGGCACGGCGCCCTCGCCCACCGCCGCCTCCCGGACGGCCGGCATGATCTTGATCATGTCGACCTCCTTCGGGCAGACCCGGAGGCAGTTCATGCACGTCGTGCAGAGCCACAGGTCCGGGTCGTTCTGGAGATCCATGCCCATCTGGACCTTGCGGTGGATCTTGCGGGGGCCGTAGTCGCCGACGAGGTCGACCGGGCAGACGGGGACGCACTTCCCGCACCCGTAGCACCACTCGAGCGACTCGCCCGCCGGGCAGGGCGCAGATCTTCTCGAAGCCGGCGGTGTCGTAGTCCCAGATGACCCGCTGCTCGAACATCCGGTTCCACATCGCCGGGAGCTCCCAGTCGCGGCCGGAGATCGTGGACTGCGACGATCGCCATCTCGTGCTCGATGGGAGCGGGAAACTGCTTGTGGCCTCCGACGGGCATGGCCTTCAGACCTCCGGTCGATAGACGCCGAGCAGGCGCCGCACCAGGTCGGGGAGCTCGGGCACGATGCGGTTGAACTCCTGGGTCATCCGCAGCCGGAGCACCGTGTACATGTAGACGGAATAGACGCAGGCGAGGAAGACGTCGGCTCCGAACAGGCCCGAGCCGAGGTCGGTGAACCCGACCGCCTTGCCCGTCTCGTTGACGAAGGCCATGGCCTCGCCCACCCGCAGGTAGCCCTCGCCCCGGTTGGGGGCGTCGCAGTCGAAGTCCTCCACGGTCACCAAGCGGCAGGGCGCCCGTCCCGGCCCGGGGGTCCCACATCCATCGGGTCCAGAGCCACCAGCGGTCGGGGACGGTGAAGTGGAGCAGCTCCGACGGCAGGTCGAAGCCGGGCTCGGGATGGTCGGCCATCACGGCGTCGAAGGCGGCGAAGCGGTCGGTCACCAGGCCCGGGCCGTGGAGCAGGTCGTCGATGGCCGCCCCGAGCCGCTCGGGGCCGACGTCGTCGAGGATGGCGTCGGCCTTGCGCCGGGTGGCGAAGATGCTCCGCAGGACCCGGCGGAGGTCGGCCCGGTCGAGTGTCGCGGGCCTGGCCGGGCGACCCGAGCAGGGCGGCGAAGCCGGCCGCCTTGGCGTCGAGCAGCGCCGCCACCGAAGTGAGCTCGTCGCGGGAGACCTTTTCCAGCGTCTCCCGCATGAACTCCTCGGCGCTCTGCGTGTCGACGACCTGGCCGCCCATGGGCGATTCCTAGGCCACCGCGACCGGCTTGCGCCGCAGGAAGGCCATCGCCTTCATGGCCGCCGCCCCGCCCGACGAGGCGCAGTCCTCGAGGTCGGCCGGGCCCGAGCGACGCGCCGCAGGCCAAGATCCCCTGGCGGCTGGTGCTGACCGTGTCGAGCGGCGGGTTGGCGGCGTTGATGAAGCCGTACTTGTTGGGCTCGATGCCGAGGATCCCGGCCATGGCCCGGGTGCCCTTCGACGGCTCCATGCCGACGGAGAGGATCACCATGTCCATGGCCACCTCCATCGGCCGGCCCATGGTGGTGTCCTCGCCCCGGACGAGGAGCTTGTCGCCCTTCTTGAGGACTTCGGTGATGATGCCCTTGATGTACTGCACGTGGTGCTCTTCCTGGGCCGGCCAGTAGATCTGGTTCTCCCAGTAGCCGTACATCCGCATGTCGATGTAGAAGATGAACACCTTGCAGTCGGGCAGCTGCTGGCGCACCTCGATGGCCTCCTTGGAAGCCACGCCGCAGCACACCTTGGAGCAGTACTCGTTGCCGATGTGGCGGTCGCGGCTGCCCACGCACTGCACGAAGCAGATGCGCTCCGGGGGCAGCCCGTTCGAGGGGCGGACCACGTTGTGGTCCTTCAGCATGGCTTCGAGGTCCTGGAGGGCGAGGACGTCGGGGTGCTCGTAGTACCCGTACATCTGCGTCTCGCGGCCCGGGTCGAAGTGCTCGAACCCGGTGGCGACGATGATGCCCGCCGCACTCGATCACCCGCTCGCCGCCGGGGCCGGTGACCGTGAGCCGGAAGTCGGGCGCCTCGCCCTCGCAGGCGGTCACCTCGTGCTCGAGGAGGACCTCGGCCGTCGGCTGGGAGGTCACGCCCTCGATGAGGACGCCCATGGCCTCCTCGGCCGACTGGAAGTGCGGCGTGAGGGCGGCGTAGTGCTCCCGGATCGGCGTACCGCCGAGGAAGCTCTCCTTCTCGATCAGCACGACCGAGCCACCGAGCTCGGCCACCCCGCGGGCCGCCTCGAGGCCGGCCGGACCCCCTCCGATGACCGCGATGGTCTCAGACATCCTTCCCCCCGTTCATGTTGCTGCCGTGGAGCGACGGCGCTAGCCGACGTCCTCCCAGGTGGAGAACTTCCTCTCGCCGGACTCGAGCTTCTTCAGGTCCTCCTGGAATTCGGCCCAGGCCGCCTGCCAGTCGATGCCCATCTTCTCGAGCAGAGGGCGGTAGTCGGCCGAGTGCCAGTGGAGCTGGCACACCCGGTAGGGGTGCGCCCCCATGGCCAGGGCGGCGAACTGCGCCTCCGACATGACCGGCACGCCGACGTTCTTGCCGTGGGCCATGGCAGCGAACTGGCTCTTGTCGAGCGTGGTGACGCAGCCGGTGTCGTGGGTGAGGACGACGTCGGGGTCGGCCTCCTCCTTCATCCGCTCGATCTTGCGCAGCGTGGCGAAACTGCGGGTGAAGTCGCGCTGGACGAGGATGTGCCGGAAGCCGAAGCCGCAGCAGTCGAACCAGGTCGAGTAGTTGCGGACCTCGGCGCCGAGCGCCTCGGCCACCCCGGTGACGATGGCCGTGCGCTGCCCGCCGTAGACGTCGGCGTCGTAGATGGCGTCGCCTTCCACCAGCTTGTAGTAGTGGCAGGCGGGGTGGACGGTGGCGGCGATGCCCGAGAAGTCCCGCGTCTGCAGCGCGGCGATCTCGTGGCGCATGGCGTAGAACCACTCGGAGTAGTGGACGATCTCCTCGGGCATGACCATCGGCTTGCCCAGCCTGGTCATGATGTCGCGCACCTGGGCCCGCAGCTGCGGGTGGTGCATCAGCTCCTCCCGGACCTCCTTGTAGTGCCCGTAGGACGTCCCGCAGTGGATGAGCGGGAAGTAGCCCGTCTCGTAGGCGGCGGCGAAGTTGCGAATGGCGACGGCGGCCTGGGCGGCGGCGTTGGAGGTGGCCGAGGCGTAGTAGTTCCAGGCGGTGCACGACGTCTGGTCGCGGGGGTCGTTGTAGTCGTAGCCCAGCTTGCGCATCACCCAGAAGATCGAGGTGGAGTAGCCCGGGATGTGGCCGCACTGGCCGCACGACTTGTGGTGCCAGAGGTGGGCCTTGGGGATCTTCTTGACGTTCCCGAACTTCGTGTTGACTCCGACCCAGGGCTCCGGGGCGCGATGCACGATCCACTCGCCCTGCTCCTCGAGCTCGAAGAGCTCGTGGTGGAAGTCCTCCGAACGTGGGTCGTGGGGCCCGCGGTCGAAGTGCTCCTTCTTCTTCAGTAGGGCTTCCACGGGGATGGGCATGACTGCCTCCTTCGGGGCTCCTGACCGGCTGCTACACCTCGACGCCGGCGTCCTCCAGACGCTCTTCCATCACTTCCTGGAGGATCATGTGCAGCCCCTCGTCGACTTCCCTGATCATGTCGAGGGCACCGGTGTGGAACCAGATGAGATACAGCTCGAGCAGCGTCTTCTCGTCGACGTCCCAACCCGTCGATGTGGTGTGGTGGGTCTCGGGAGGTAGGGCCCGCCGCCACAGGGCGAGGTTGTCGGACACGTCCTTCACCTCGGGGCCCCAGTCGGGAAAGGCGTCGGGCTGGAGCATGTCGGGCGAGACCTGCGTGCCCGTCGACATGATCTTGTAGATGATTCGGGAGTAGCCCTCGAGCGCCTCCCGAGCCGAGGCGAGACCGTTGTTGACCGCCACCTCGCGCATGATGGTGATGATGCCGCCGGGGTTGTTGCCCCGGGGACAGCGGACGCAGGAGAAGCACTGGGAGCACTCCCAGACGTCTTCCTGCATCTGCTGGTAGACGAGCTCGACGTCCTCCCGGGCGGCGGCCTGGGCGATGCGCCGGGGGCTGAAGTCGTAGAAGCGGGCCGACGGGCAGGCGGCCACGCAGATCCCGCACTCGTAGCAGCCGTAGAGGTAGTCGGGGAACCGCATGTCGGCCTTCACCAGGTCGAACAGGCGCTCCTTCTCCTCGAAGGGAACGCTGTCGAACCCGGCGACGGCGCTGTTCTTGTAAAACGCGCTCCGGTCCCCGGTCCGATCCTCGACGGCCGTCATCAGAACGACACCACGGCGTCGGCCCGCATGGCCATGTCGTTGAAGGCAGCGCCGCCGATCATCTCCACGCCGTCGATCAGGTCATCGAGGACCAGGTCGTTCAGCTCCAGCGAGGGTTGGCACACGTAGAGCTTCACTCCGAGGTCGGTGGCCTGCTTGATGAAGTGCGACAGCGGCATCCCCTGGTCGCCCTTGGGGCCGATCTTGTCGACGACGTCCCTCTGGAGGAGCGTGGGGCCGTACATCGTGAAGTAGATGCCGACCTCCACCTCCATGGCCGCCGCCGAGGCAGCCAGGAAGAACGGAGTGGCGCAGCGGCCGGGGTCGCTCACGCCATGGGTCTGGACGTAGAGGACCTTCCCCTCACCTTCGTCGGTCCACATGAGAAGGCCCTACCCGTTTCGTCGGAGGAAGACGTGGAAGACGTCGCCCTCGCGGTCGATGGCGAGGAGCTCGTTGCCCGTCCGGGAGGACCAGGCCTTCATGTCGGGTTCGACACCCGGATCGGTGGCCAGCAGCTCGAGCACCTGACCGGGCTCGATGGTCTTGATCGCCTGGGCCGTCTTGATAACCGGCATGGGACACTGCAGGCCCTTGCAGTCGAGAACCTGCGCCGGAGTCTCGGTAATGGGCATCGGCACCCCCCTCTTGCCTATATGCGCAAACTCTCATATTGTCGGCGGTGGGTCAAGCCCTCAGGCGTAGTCGGCCCGGGCGGAGAGAGATTTGCCTACCCGATCGACGAGAAGGCGCCGTGGCCGGATCTCAGCCGCCACCCTGGGTGCCCGGGTCGCCAGCACCAGCCGCTGGCGCCACCACACGTCGATGCCGCCCACCCGCTCGCAGCGGTACCCGAGCGACGGTTCACCGGCGCCCACGAAGGCGACCGCCTCCTTCGTGGCATCGTGCTCGAAGTCGATCGTCAGCTCGACCGTGACGGCCGTCTCCCCCATCCGCCACAGCAGGTCCGCTACCCCCGAGCCCAGCTCGACGTGCATCGAATCGACACTAGGCGAGAATGGGGGTGGCCCATGAGCGTGTTCGACGTGCGTTGTGACCGCTGCGGGAGGGAGCTGACCAGCCCCCATGGTGCGATCCGGTTCCTCTACCACCCCGGCGACATGGTCATGAAGGACGACTCCGGCCTGCTGTGCCGCTCGTGCTGGCGGGCGGCCCTCGGTTGGCTGGGCGTGGAGCAGCAGCCCAACGTCTGCGCCCGCTGCGAGATGGCCGTCGAGCCTTCCCGCAGCCTGCACCTCCTCCGCAGCGGCGACGCCGAAGGCTGGCAGCTCTGCCGGGAGCACGCAGTGGAGTTCCTGAACCACCTCCGCACGGTGGAGCCGAAGCTCTCGGTCGAGACCCTTTCCCTGGCCGGCGACTGGCAATGAATCTGAACCAGGTGCAGATCTTCTGTGCGGTGGCCAAGCACCTCAGCTTTTCGATGGCCGCCGAGGAGCTGTTCATCACCCAGCCGGCGGTCAGCCAACAGGTCAAAGGCCTGGAGCGCCAACTCAACGTCAAGCTGTTCGAGCGGGTCGGCCACAAGCTGTTCCTGACCGAAGCCGGCGAGGCCGTGCTGACCCACTGCCAGGCCATGCTGACCGCCCGGGCGGAGATGGAGCAGACCCTGGCCATGCTGCGGGGTTCGAGCCGGGGCCGCCTGGCGCTGGGGGCCAACACCACCGGTGGCATGTATGTCGCCCCGGGCATCGTCCGGGCCTTCCGGGACGTCTCCCCGGAGGTCGAGGCCACGCTGCAGATCGAGACGACCACCCGGATTCTCGACCGGGTGATGCAGAACATGATCGACGTGGCCATCGTGACCGGTCCCGTCGAGGACGGGCGCTTCGCCATCCGCGACCTCTGCGACGACGAGGTCTATCTGATCGTCTCGCCGTCGCACCCTTTCGCCGGCCGGTCCGGGGTCACGCCGGCCGAGGTGGCGGGTGAGGACTTCGCCGTTCCGGAGCCGGGGTCCCGCACCCGGACGCTGATCGAGCAGGCGTTCCTCGAGCGGGGCCACCGCCTGCGGGTGACGATGCAGTTGCCGGGCACCGAAGCGGTCAAGAAGGCGGTCGAGGCCAATCTGGCGGTGGCCATGGTCTCCCGCTACTCCGTCCCCCGCGAGCTGGCCCTCGGCGCCCTCGCCCGGGTGCCGATCGACGGCCTCGTGCTCGAGCGGCCCATCCACATCCTCCACCGGAAGGGGAAGCACCTGTCGCCGCTGGCCCGCCGGTTCCTATCCTTCGCCCAGGAGCATGTGGCTGACGACCGCCACCTGACGCCGCCGGTCCTCCTCCCCGAGGCTGACGCGACGATCAAGCGGATACGCAAGTGAATAAGTAAATCGAAGGTTGAGCCTCCCAAACCCTTATTTGACCCACCCCTGCCGGCGAGAGAGGGTTCAGGAAAAGGGGGGCGTATGGGAACGACGGGCGTCGACAACAGTCTCGCGCCCCACGGCGGGCCGTTCACGGAGCGGGTTCTCGACCCGGCCGAGGGGGCCAAGGCCATCAAGGGCCTGACGGCGGTTCCGGTCCGGGACCAGATCGCCACGGAATGCATGGGGTTGGCCTACGGGTTCTTCGCCCCGCTGACCGGCTTCATGACATCGGCCGACGTCGACGGCGTGGCCAAGGAGATGCGCCTGGCCGGCGGCTACGTCTGGAGCGTCCCGATCCTGTTCGATCTCTCCCCGGAGCAGATCGCCGAGCAGGGGATCGGTGAAGGCCAGACCGTTCTCCTCACCTACCAGGGACAACCCCTGGCGACGCTCGACGTCGAGGAGATCTACGACTACGACAAGTCGTTCCTCGCCGCCCAGATCTACGGCACCACCGACGACGCCCACCCCGGCGTCCGGCGGACCTTCGCCTACCAGGACCGCTTCCTCGGCGGGTCGATCACGCTGGTCAACCCGCCGCAACTGTCGGAGCCCTTCAGCCGGTTCTTCCTCACCCCGGCCCAGATGCGGGCCTCCTTCGCCGAGAACGGCTGGAGCAAGGTCGTCGCCTACCAGTCCCGCAACGTCCCCCACGTCGGGCACGAGTGGCTCATGAAGTCGGCCTGGTTCGCCGCCAACGCCGACGCCGTCCTGGTCAGCGCCGTCATCGGCGAGAAGAAGGTCGGCGACTCGATCGACGAGGCCGTGATCCTCGGCCAGGACATGTTGCGGGAGGCGGGGTACTTCCTGCCCGACGTCCACAAGACCTCGATCCTCTTGTGGGACATGCGCTACGCCGGGCCCCGGGAAGCCGTCTTCCACGCCCTGGTGCGCAAGAACCTCGGCTGCACTCACCACATGTTCGGCCGGGACCACGCCGGCGTCGGGAATTACTACGACCCCTACGCCGCCCACCGGATCTTCGAGGAGATCCCCGACATCGGGATCAAGCCGGTCCTCACACTGGAGTGGTTCTACTGCCCCCGCTGCGGCCCTGGCTACGAGCGGCTCTGTGGCCACCAGGACCAGAAGGACCCGATCAGCGGGACGTGGATCCGGAGCCTCATCGCCGAGGGCAAGCAACCCGACCAGCAGAAGTTCCGCACCGAGGTGTTCGACACGATGATCGAGGCGGGCCGCACCTACGGCGACGGCTCCCCGTTCGTGTCCGAGGAGTACCTGACGAACCGCAACCCGGTTCTGGTCGTACCGCCGCTGGCGGCTACCTGAGGGGGAACGCAGTGCCGACCTTCGTCCATGTCGACAAGTGCGACGGGTGTCGGGCGCTGGCCCAGCCCGCCTGCATGTACATCTGCCCCAACGACCTGATGGCGCTCGACGTCAGCATCGGCAAGGGCTTCAACCAGGAGCCTGACCTCTGCTGGGAGTGCTACTCCTGCGTCAAGACCTGCCCCCAGGGGGCCATCGAGATGCGGGGCTACGCCGACGTGATGCCGATGGGCTCCCGGGTCACCCCGCTGCGGGGCACCGATTCGATCATGTGGGCCATCCAGTACCGCAACGGCGATGTCAAGCGGTTCAAGTACCCGATCCGCGATACGCCGTGGGGGTCCATCGATCCGACGCTCGGCGAGGCGCCGCCGACCGATGACGGGCTCCGCAATCAGGAGCTCTTCGGCGAGCCCAGGACGCTGCACATCGACCAGCTGCCGGCGCTCTCCGCCTGACCCGAAAGGAGCCGCGATGCCATTCGAACCTGCGGTCGAAACCGTCGAGTGCGACGTCCTCATCGTCGGCGGGGGCATGGCCGGTTGCGGCGCCGCCTTCGAGGCCGCCAACTGGGCCCGCGGCCGGAACCTGCGCGTCTGCCTGGTGGAAAAGGCCGCCATCGAACGTTCCGGCGCCGTGGCCATGGGCCTGTCGGCCATCAACATGTACATGGGAATGCAGTGGGGAGAGAACCAGCCGGAGGACTTCGTCCGCTACGTGCGTCAGGACCTCATGGGCCTCTCCCGGGAGGACCTGGTCTACGACCTGGCCCGGCACGTCGACTCCTCCGTCCACATGTTCGAGGAATGGGGACTGCCGATCTTCAAGACGCCGGAGGGGCGCTACAAGCGTGAGGGTCGCTGGCAGATCATGATCCACGGCGAGTCCTACAAGCCGATCGTGGCCGAAGCGGCCCGCAACGCCATCGGCGAGGACAACCTCTACGAGCGCATCTTCGTCGCCCACCCGCTGCTCGACGCCGACGACCCGACCCGCATCGCCGGGGTGGTCGGCTTCTCGGTGCGGGACTACAAGGTCATCGTCTTCAAGGCCAAGGCCGTCATCAGCTGTGGCGGCGGCGCCACCGGTGTCTACCGGCCCCGGGCCCAGGGCGAGGGCCTGGGCCGTATCTGGTACGCCCCCTGGAATACCGGGTCGTCGTATGCGCTGGAGATCCGGTCCGGGGCGAAGATGACCCAGATGGAGCACCGCCTGGTGGTGGCGCGCTTCAAGGACGGCTACGGCCCGGTCGGCATGTGGTTCCTGCTGTTCAAGTCGCAGGCCAAGAACGCCTTCGGCGAGATCGTCGAAGAGACCCGGGCCGCCGAGCTCGAGGAGTGGGCGCCGTACGGGACGGCCAAGCCGGTGCCGACGCCGCTGCGGAACCACCTGATGCTCAACGACATCAAGGACGGCCGAGGGCCGCACTACATGATGACCGACGAGGCGCTGCAGCGGATGTTCGCCGAGGCCCAGAACGACCCGAAGAAGATCGCCGAGATCGAGGCCGACGCCTGGGAGGACTTCCTGGACATGACGATGTCCCAGGCGCACATCTGGGCGTCCCAGAACATCGACCCGGCCAAGACACCGTCGGAGCTCATCCTGACCGAGCCCTACCTGATGGGGTCACACGCCTCGGCCACCGGCGCCTGGTGCTCGGGGCCGGAGGACGCCGCCCCCGAGGGGTACTTCTGGGGCTACAACCGGATGACCACGGTCAAGGGGCTGTTCGCCGCCGGCGACGCCTGCGGCGCCTCGGCCCACAAGTTCTCCTCCGGGAGCTACACCGAGGGCCGCCTGGCCGGCAAGGCGGCGGTGCAGTACGTGATCGACAGCACTGACGTCCGCCACGACCAGGGGGCGGTGGACGACACGATCCGGCAGATCTACCGCCCGTTCAACGAGTACGGCGAGCACCAGCATGAGACCAGCCGGCCGGAGCTCAACGCCAACTATCTGCTGCCGAAGATGGCGTTGCACCGGATCCAGAAGATCATGGACGAGTACGCCGGCGGACCGGGCAACTACTACATGACCAACGGCCCGACCCTGGAGCGGGGCCTCGAGCTCATGCAGATGTTCCGGGAGGACGCCGACCACCTCGCCGCCCGGGACCTCCACGACCTGCTCCGCTGCTGGGAGGTGTGGGACCGGATCGACTCCGCCGAGGCCTGCCTGCGGCACATGCTCTTCCGGGAGGAGACCCGCTGGCCGGGCTACTACTACCGGGGCGACTTCCCCAAGCTCGACGAGGCGAACTGGAAGGTGTTCGTGAACTCCCGCCGCGACCCGAAGAGCGGGGAGTGGGAGCTGGAGAAGGTGCCTTTCGCCACCAAGATTTCCTAGGGGCATGGCGGACACGTTCGGGAACGGGAAGGGGCAGGCGGCCGCCGCCAACGGATCCACGGGGATCACCCCGGCCCCAGGCCGGGAACGGGGGATCCTCGTGGTCGGCGGCGGGATGGCCGGCATCAGCGCCGCCATCGAGGCGGCCGAGGCGGGCAGCGACGTCTACGTCGTCGAGCAGGGGCCATCGCTCGGTGGACGGGTAGCGATGCTTCACCAGTACTTCCCGAAGCTGTGCCCGCCGTACTGCGGGCTGGAGATCAACTTCCAGCGGATCCGGTCGGATCACCGCCACTTCAAGGTCTTCACCCTGGCCACCGTCGAACGGGTGTCGGGGTCGGCCGGAGACTACGAGGTCACCATCCGGGTCTCCCCCCGCTACGTCATCGCCGACCGCTGCATCGCCTGCAATCGCTGCGCCGAGGTCTGCCCGGTCGAGCGGCCCAATGCCTTCAACTACGGGCTCGACACGACGAAGGCGGCCTACCTGCCAAACCCGATGGCCTTCCCGATGAAGTACGTCATCGACGACGCGGCCTGTGTCGGGGTGGCGTGCTCTGCCTGCGTCGACGCCTGCCCCACCGACGCCATCGACCTCCAGATGCAGCCGAAGACCGTAACGGTCAAGGTCGGGTCGATCGTGCTGGCCACCGGGTGGCGGCCCTACGACGCCAACCGGCTCACGCTTCTCGGCTACGCCGAACACCGCGACGTCGTGAGCAACGTCCAGTTCGAGCGGCTGGCGGCGGTGGACGGGCCCACCTGCGGCCGCGTCGTCCGGCCGAGTGACGGGCGGGAGGCGAAGCGGGTGGCCTTCGTGCAGTGCGCCGGCTCCCGGGACGTCAACCACCTGCCGTACTGCTCGTCGATCTGCTGCCTCAGCTCGATCAAGGAGGCGACGTACGTCCGGACGCAGTATCCGGACTCGGAAGTGTTCGTCTTCTACATCGACATCCGGGCGCCGGGCCGGAACGAGGACTTCTACCACCGGATCCGGGCCGACGAAGGCGTGCACTTCATCAAGGGCAAGGTGGGCAAGGTGTTCGCCGACCCCGCCGGTACCGGTGACCTTATCGTCGAGGCCGACGACATGCTGTCGGGCGCCAAGCGGCAAGTTCCTGTCGACCTTGTGGTCCTGGCGACCGGGATGCAGCCGTCGCTGTCCGGCGCCGAGCCGATCCCCGGCCTGCCGCTGGAGTTCGACGAGCACGGCTTCGCCCTCGAGAACCGGGCCGCCGGCATCTTCGTGGCCGGCGTCGCCCACCGGCCGGCCGATGTCGTCACCACCGTCCGCGACGCCACCGGCGCCGCCCTCAAAGCGATCCACACCACGGTGCAGGCATGACCGCTCATCGCAGGTACACCGGACCGAAGGGTTTGAGGGGCGCGGGCCGGGGGTGGCTGCGATGAGCGGAGAGCAGCCGCCCCGGGAAGGCCAAGGCGAGGACCAGCCGGACACGGGCTGGCGGCCTCCCCCTCCCCCCGGCAAAGGCGCACCGACCAACGAGTCCGCCTCCCGCCCCGTGGAGGCCGGGAACTGGGCTCCGCCGCCACCCCCGGGCAAGGGCGGAACGGCCACTCCTCCGTCGGGCCCGTCCGCACCGCCGGCCTGGACTCCACCCGGCGCCGATCAGCCCCCCGCCCCGGTCCAGCCGGCCTGGACTCCACCGGGCGCCCCCGCGGCCGGCCAACCCCCCGCCCCGGCCCAGCCGGCCTGGACTCCACCGGGCGCCCCCGCGGCCGCTCAAGCCCCGGCCGCCCCGACCGCGACGCCTCCTTCGACCGGCGCCCCCGCGGCAGGAGGCTGGTCGCCGCCGCCGCCTCCGGGCAAGGGCGCCGCGCCACCCGCCGCGGGGGGATGGGCCCCACCCGCCCCACCCGGCCAAGCCGCCGCCGCGGCCGCCGCCGCACCACCGGCCGCCGGTGGGTGGGCGCCACCGGCGCCACCGGGAACGTCCGGGGGCGCTGCGCCGGCGGCTCCCGTGTGGGAGGCGCCGCCGGTGGAACCGGCCGCCGCAGCCTGGATCGCGCCGACCTCCAAGGCCGGCGTCCCGGTGGCGGTCACGCCCAAGCCGACAGCGGAGCGGACCGAGCTCGTTGTCTGTACCGGGTGTGGGATCGGCGAAGCCGTCGACACCGAGAAGGTCGCCGCCGTCGGGAATACCGAGCTGAAGCATCCCGGTGTGGTGCACGGTCCGCTGTGCATCCCCGAGGGACTCACCGCCCTCCGAGAGCAGCTCACCGAGGCGGAGGCGGCGCGCGTCGTCATCGCCGCCTGTTCCGAACGGGTCAACCACGACGTGTTCTCGCCGGCGTCCCTCGGGGTCGACATGGTCGGCCGAGTCAACATCCGGGAACTGGTCGCCTGGAGCAAGCCGCCCGGCGAGCCCGAGACCCAGCTCCTGGCCGAGGACTATGTCCGCATGGGCACCCAGCGCCTGTTGTGGGCCCGAAAGCCCGGCCGCCAGGAGCGGGACATCGAGACGGCGCTCCTCGTCGTCGGCGGCGGGATCTCCGGCCTCACCGCCGCCCTGGAAGCGGCCAACGCCGGCCACGATGTCCACCTCGTCGAGCGCCAGGACGAGCTCGGCGGCTGGACGGCCCGCTTCGCCCAGCTGTTTCCCACCCGAACCCCGTACCGGGAACTCGAACCCGTCCGGATCTCGGAACTGATCGACGCGGTCGTCGCCCATCCCCGGATCACCGTCCACACGGGCGCGGAGGTCGCCGCCGTGGCCGGCGAGCCCGGCGGGCTCGAGGTCACACTGGACCAGAGCGGCCGGCGCAGCGTCTTCCCCGCCGGAGCCGTCGTCATGGCCACCGGATGGCAGCCCGACCTGTCGGTCATCGACCGCCTCGGCGTCGGCGAACTCCCCGACGTCGTCAGCAACGTCGCCTTCGAGGAGATGGCCCGCTCCGGCGCTCTGGTCCGCCCGTCCGACGGTCGGCCGGTCCAACGGGTGGCGATCGTCACCCGCCCCCGGGCCGGCCTCGGCCCGTCCGCCAACGGTTCGGCCGGCGGCAACGGCTCCCACGCCGACGACGACTTTTCCTTCGGCACCAACGTCCTGGACATGGCGTCGCTCAAGCACGCCCTCTACGCCACTGAGGCCGGCGCCCGGGCCTACGTCATCTACGAGGACATGGTCACGCCCGGCCTCTACGAGGCGTTCTACCGGCGGGTGTCGGAACAGCCCGGCGTGTACTTCACCAAGGGCCGGGTCACCGGCGTCGACGCCGCCGACGACGGCGGGCTTCACGTGCGGCTCGGGCGGTCGCTCCTCGGCGACGACGTGGCCCTCCCCGTCGACCTTGTCGTGCTGGCCACGGGCATGGTCCCGTCCACCGCCGACTCCGACGTGTTGCACCTCATGTACCTCCAGGGGCCGGGCCTCCCTACCGCCAAGTTCGGGTTCTCCGACTCGAACTTCATCTGCTTCCCCTACGAGACCCGCCGCACCGGCATCTACGCCGCCGGGACGGTGCGGGAACCGATGGACGTGACCTTCGCCGCCGAGGACGCCACCGGCGCCGCCCTCAAAGCCCTGCAGAGCCTCCAGCTCATCGGCAGCGGCCGGGCCACCCACCCCCGGTCCGGGGACCTGTCGCTGCCCGCCACCCGCTACTCCGGCTGTACCCAGTGCGGCCGCTGCTCCCAGGAGTGCCCGTTCTCGGCCATCGAGCTCGACGTCAAGGGCTTCCCCGCCCTCAACCCCGAACGCTGCCGGCGGTGCGGCATCTGCATGGGAGCCTGTCCCGTCCGGGTCATCTCCTTCGAGGACTACAGCGTCGAGCAGCTCTCGGCCACCGTGAAGGCCATCGATTTCGGGCCCGACAACACCCAACCCCGCATCGTGGCCCTGGCCTGCGAGAACGACGCGTATCCGGCGTTTGACCTGGCCGGCATCAACCGGCTCGCCTTCGACGCCGCCGTGCGGGTCGTCCCGCTGCGCTGCCTCGGATCCCTCAACGTCGCCGTCGTCGCCGACGCCCTGTCGTCGGGCATCGACGGGATCATGCTGATGGGCTGCCGGTCAGGCGACGACTACCAGTGCCACTTCATCCAGGGCTCGGCTCTGGCCTCGAAACGGCTCGAGAACGTGAAGGAGACGCTGCAGCGCCTGACGATCGAACCGGAGCGCGTCCTACCCGTCGAGATCGAGATCAGCGAGTACGACCAGATCCCCGCCATCGTCGGCGACTTCGCCGACGCCGTCCGCAAGCTCGGCCCCAACCCCTACAAGTTCTAAGGGGATTCCCGACGTCATGACCCTCGAAGCCGAACGCAACGCCGCCCCGCCCGACGTCGTCGTCGCCGACCCGGCCGCCGTCGACCGGATGCTCGGCTACGGCGCCGAGATGCTGCGGCGCTGCTACCAGTGCGGCACGTGCTCGGTCGTCTGCCCCCGCACGCCCCTCGAGGAGGCCTTTCCCCGCAAGGAGATGGTCTGGGCCCAATGGGGGCTCGAGGACAAGCTGCTCACCGACGCCGACGCCTGGCTCTGCTACCAGTGCAACGACTGCATCACCCACTGCCCGGTCGACGCCCGGCCCGGCGACGTCATGGCCGCCACCCGCGACCTCCAGATGGAGGAGTACGCCGTCCCCCGGTTCATGACCCGCGTCACCCGCGACCCGAAGGCCCTGCCGCTGGCCGTCGCCATCCCCGCCGTCCTCGTCGGGCTGATGGTCCTCGGGGCGAAGAGCTTCGCCGACGGCGACGGCGTCGTCCCGCCCGGCGACGTCCTCTTCGGCCACTTCCTCGGCGAAGGGTGGGTCGACGTCTTCGTGCTATCGGTGGTGACGGTGGTGGCGGCGCTCTCGTACGTGAGCCTCCGGCGTTTCTGGGCCGCGCTGCAGAGCACCGTCCCGGCCGAGACCCCGCGGTCCCCGCTGTCGACGGCCCTGCGCGGCACCCTGGCCGACGTCTTCAGCCACAAGGACTTCGGCGACTGCAAGACCGCCCACCCCCGCATGTGGGCCCACCTCGGACTGTTCTACGGCTTTCTCGGGCTGACGGCCGCCACCTCCGGCGCCTTTCTCTACACCCAGGTCCTCCCCCGCCTGGGCATCGACCACCACGGCGGAGTGCTGTCCTTACCGATCTGGGACCCGGTCAAGATCGTCGGCAACGTCGGCGGCGTGGCCCTCCTGGCCGGACTGGCGCAGACGATGTGGGTCCGCCTGAAGCGCCCCCAGCAGTCCGGCAAGTCCGCCTATTCCGACTGGTTCTTCTCCGCCCTCCTCGGCCTGACCGCCGTCACCGGCTTCATCACCGAGATCCTCCGCTATGCCCAGGCACGTACCGCCGCCTACGTCGCGTACGTCGTGCACCTCGTCTTCATCTTCGGGCTCTTCGCCTACTTCCCGTTCTCCAAGTTCTCGCACCTCATGTACCGGACGGCGGCGATGACCTTCGCCCGCCAGATCGGCCGGACCAAGTGACTCGGAACCCGATCACCAGTAGCGGGCCGTCTCCGGCAGGACCCAGCGGACACCGCCGCGGGGTTCCGCCACGTCGCCGGCGTACCGGGGAATGACGTGGAGATGCGTGTGCAGGATCGTCTGACCGGCCGCCTTCCCGGCATTGACGCCCAGGTTGTAGGCGTCCGGGTGGTGTCGCTCAGCCAGCGCGGCACAGACCGGGTTCACCAGCGCCACCAGAGCCGCCTGCTCGTCGGCCGTCAGGGAGAAGAAGTCGGGCTCGTGGCGGCGGGGAACGATCGAGCGCGTGTCCCGGGCTCACCGGGTAGCCGGCCGGGAAGGCGATCGCCAGGGCGTTGCTGCCCAGCAGGTCTGGCTCGGCCCGGGGCATACAGAAGATGCACTCCTCCGACCGGCCGGCGCCATTCCGGATCATGCCCCCCGCCGGGCCCCGATCGCCTTGCAGACGAGGTCGCCCAAGGGGCGGATCGTCGGATCGGCCAGCAGGGCGAGCCAGCGGGCCACCTCCTCGACCAAACCCGTGGGAACGGTCACAACATTACTGTAAACAGATGTGCGTAATTGCGCAATCTAAATTGTCGAAAACCTCCAGTTCTTAACAAGTTAAATCGCCGAAGGAAACAAAAGAATTCCGGCCGCTACTCATTCTTGTTATATCCGCGGCTCTCGCGTCCGAGGCGGCCGCTGGCTTCGGTAGCGGTCCTCGCCGCCGGAGTGATCGCTTACCAGGTGATCACCATCTGACCCCGATGTACCCAGTCCGGCGCCTATACCCGGGCCCGGGCCGGAGGTCACCGGTCGCAGGCCTGCGCCGTCGACCGGGCGGTGGCGGCCAACCGCAGCGAGGAGGCGACGCCGGTGTGGTCGCCGGGCGGAGCGCGATGCTCCACCCGGCGTGTCCGTTGGCGCGGACGGCGGGGCCGTTAGCCGATCCGCAGCAGCTTGCGGCCGAAGCCGAGGAGCCGACCGGAGCCGATCAGGGCGGTGCCGAGGAGACCGAGGACCCCGAGGCCGGCGCCGGTGCGGGCCAGGGTGCCGCCGGAAGTCGACGTCGAGACCGGCGTGGCCTCCGCCGGGGCGGCCTCCGCCGCCGTGGCCGTGGATGTCGGGGCGGCCGGAGCGCTGGCCGTGACCCGGGCCGACGGCGTCGGGGCGGTCGTCGCCAGGGACAGCTCCGGAACCGGGATGGACCCGGCGACGCTGGCGCTCACCGAGGCGGGACCGGGAATGGCCGAGCCGGCCGTGGTCGATCCGCTGACGTCGACCGACGGGACGTCGATGTTGAGCTGGGACAGGTCGACGCCCGGGGCGACGGCCTGGACCAGGGCGTCGACGCCGGCGGCCGAGAGGCCGAGGCCGGCGCCGTCGGCGGCGGTGGCGCAGCTGATCTGCAGGGGCTCGGCGTCGACCTGACCGGTGACGGAGCCGAGCAGCGGCAGCGAGCCCAGCAGCGAATCGAGCGGCAGGGCGTCGGTCAGCGCCGGCAGCGCCACCTGCAGGTTCAGGCCCGTCCCCGCCTGCTGGGACGCCACCGTGATGCCGTGGCTCGAGGCGAGCGCCGAGGTGGCGGCGTCACCGGCCTGGCCGACGACATTGTTGGCGTCGATGCACGCCCGGTTGAGGATGTCGAGCGACTGGTTGATCACATCGGCCGTGCCCACCTTGGCGGTGGCGTCGGCCTGCGCGCCATCGGTGGCACCCGCCGGGGCGGCGCTGAGGATGCCCAGGGTCAGCAGGGCGCCGGCGCCGAGAGCGGCGATCCGAGTGGTGCGGCGTGCGGTCATGAGTGTCCTCCCGTTCTCAAGGGTCCGCGTTGACCCGGTGCCTCTTCTCCTTTCCGGCCGCCTGAAGGGGTGGTGAGGGCGGGATGAAAAGTTCTTCAGGGTCTCAATGGGTCAAATGGAGCCCCAGCAGAAGTACTCACCGGCGAGGTCGTGGCGCTCGACCTCGAGTCCGGGGATCAGCGCCTCGAGATGGCTCCAGGGTTTGGAAAACCCCTCGAACGTGGTGACGTAATCGCTGGTCACGTACCAGACCAGGAGGTTCATGGCCGGCGCCCACCACGGCGCCCACATCGGCCCGACGGCGGCCACCCGCCCGCCGGGACGCAGGCGGCCGACGACCGCCTCCAGCGCCGGCCGGGACCGCACGACGTCGTGGGTGAAGCAGAACAGGGCGGCGTCGAGGTTGTCGTCCTGCCCCAACTGCTCCTCGGCCAGGCCGAGGCGCAGTTCGACGTTGCCCCACCCGGCCCGGGCCACCCGTTCGGAGGCCCGGCCCAGCATGTCGACGCTCGGCTCGATGCCCACCAGCCGGCCCGCCGGGCCGATCCGCTCCAGGATGGTGGCGAAGCACAGCCCCGTTCCGCAGCCGACGTCGAGGACGGTGTCGCCCGGCCCCAGGTCGAGCAGCTCGACGCCTTGCCCCGGTCGGGCCCGGCCCAGTCGGTCTGGAGGTCGTAGTCGTCGGCGTGACGGGAGTAGAGCGCCCGGGCGGCGTCGAGGTCGGGTCTTCCCCTCGATGTCGGGGGTGTGGGTGTGCCCGCCATCCCCCTCCTTCCCCAGGTCGGGGTACCCGACCGCTTACGCTGACCGGGTAGGAGCCCTTCCAGTGACCAGCCCGCCCGATCCTAGGCCCGTCTCCGACGAGGTCGTACCGCGGCTGTGGCCGGGCGCGGCGTCGATGGCGTCCTCCACCCTTGGGCTGCCGCGGCTCAGCTCCCACTCGTTGTACTTGTCCGACGGCCAACGCGTCGGCGTGACCGTCGGCGGGCGGGGGATCCCGCTGGTGGTGGCCCACGGCTTCTCCTTCGCCGGCGGGCTGTACGTGCAGTCGCTGTCCCGGCTGGCGTCGATGGGCTTCCGGGTGCTGGCGGTCGACCTCGCCGGCCATGGCAACAGCCCCGGCCTCGGGGTCCAGGGGTGGGGGCTGACCGCCTACCGCCGGTTCCTGGGCCGGGTGCTCGACGAGCTCGGGGTCGGCCGGGCGGTGCTCTGCGGCCATTCGCTCGGCGGCCGCCTGATGGCCGAGCTGGCTGCCGCCGAACCCAACCGGGCGATGGCGCTGATCCTCGTCGACGCCGCCGTCGGCGAGGCGTGGGACGACCTCGCCGCCTTCGCCTGCTGGAACCCGGCGCTGCTCGGGGTCGTGGGGGCCACGCTGGCCGCCGACACCCTCCAGACCCTGTTCTGGACGGGCGACCAGGGCGTCAAGCTGCAGGGCCTGGCCATCCCCCAGGCGATGGCCAACACCCTCGCCCCCTGGCGGCTGGTCGGCCCCGCCCTGTCGGTGCTCCTGTCGGCCCGCAGCGCCCTGACGCTGGCCCGGCTCAAAGCGGAGCGGCTTCCGGTCTTCGTCCTCCACGGCGAGCGGGACCAGGTCGTACCGGTGGCCGCCGCCCGCGACGCCGCCCGGCGGTCGGGCGGGGAGTTGGTGCTGGTCCACGGCGCGGCGCACTCCTGGCTGCTGGAGGATCCGGAGACGCTCCGGTCGATCGTGGCCGAGCTCCTGGGCAACGGGCTCGGCCGGGCCTGCCTGCAGGCGATCACCGACGCCGGGCTCGACCCGTCCACGGTCAGCCTGACCCGGATGGAGCGGGCGTTCTACGCCCCCGGCGCGCTGGCGCTGCGCCTCGGCCCGGCACCCCTCCGGGAGGAGATCCGATCCGAGGTGGAACCCCGCTTCAGCTGGACGCGCGCCCCGCGAGTCGCCTGATCTCTCCGGCCACCACACCCGCCTCCCGGTCACCGAGCAGGACGAAGTAGTGGTTGGTGTCCGGCACCTCGGTCACGGTGAGGTGCCGCACGAGAGAGCGGGCATTGGCCACGATCTCGGCCGGGAGCAACGGCCGTTCCTCGTTCTGGAGCCCCCGGGGCGCCACCAGGAGGGCGCAGAGTTCCGGCAACGACGAAAACGTCTTGCTGGCGGCGTCGACGTCGAGCATGTCCCGCCCGTCGGACCGCACGGCGTCCTCGGAGACCCGCGAGCGGTAGAGGGGCTCTCCCGACGGTCCGGTCTCGGGCGGGCCGAGGTCGTAGTCGATGAAGCCGGCGACGTCATCGGTCAACGGCAGCTTGGCGGCGAAGGCCGGATGAGCTCGCCAGAAGTCGCGGTAGGCCTCGACCGACGGGAAGGTCATCTGCAGCCGGGCCAGGCTGGGGCCGAGGACGGCGGCCAGGAGCACGTCGGCGTCGACGTCGGGCGGAACCGGCAGCGGTGGCCCGCCGTCGACCATCACAACGGCACTCAGCCGGTCGGGGGCGTCGGCTGAAAAGCGGGTGGCGACCGCGCCGCCCATGGAGTGGCCGACGACGACCGCCCGGGCGCAGCCGACGTGGTCGAGCACCGCCACGACATCCTCGACGTGGGCCGCCAGACCGTAGGGGCGGCCGAGCCCCCCGCTCTGTCCCCGCCCCCGGAGGTCGGGAGCGAGCAGCGTGACGCGGTCGCCGAGGTGGCGGGCGACCGGCGCCCAGGTGGCGTGCGAGCCGGTGATGCCGTGGACGGCCAGGACGACGGGGACTCCCGGTGTGCCCGGTGGCGCCCCGGCCACGCCGACGTGCAGCGCTCCGCCGGCAACGGGTACTTCCAGTGCGGTGTGGAACGGCTGGCCCATGGGGTCAGCCTGGCACACCGAGCGGGGGAAGCTAGATGCGACGCTCGATGATGGTACGGCGCACCGCCTGCGACGCCGCCGGGCTCGACAGCAAGAGGTTCTCGGCCGCCAGGCCGGCGACGACGAGGGCGCCAAGCTCGGTGCGCAGGGTCTCGTCGTGCAGGATTTGGAAGAAGCTGTCGCGCATCCGTGCCCTCCGGTCCGTGGGCCGGCGCCTCACCGTGCCCCGGAGTCCTTTCGGACCGAACGGCCGTCGGCTTGAGGTTTTCTTAGGGCAACTTCGCCAATTTCGCCGCCAGCGCCCGAAACGCCCGTCCCCGGTGGGAGAGGGCGTGTTTCTCCCCGCCGGCGAGCTCGGCGAACGTCCGCCCGTCCCCCTCGCGGGGCACGAAGACCGGGTCGTAGCCGAACCCGCCCCTGGCCCCGGGCGGCGGTGGCGATGACGCCCTCGACGGCGCCGGTGGCGGTCACCTCCCGACCGTCGGGCCAGCGGACCAGGGCGACGGTCTCGAACCGGGCGGTGCGCCGCTCGGGGGCCACGCCGGCCAGCTCCCGGAGCAGCTTGGCCACGTTGTCGGCGTAGGTGGCGCCCTCGCCGGCGAAGCGGGCCGACCACACGCCGGGGGCTCCGCCGAGGGCGTCGACGGCGAGGCCGGTGTCGTCGGCCACCGCCGCCTCGCCGGTGGCCGCGGCGATGGCCGCCGCCTTCAGCCGGGCGTTGTCGACCAGCGTGGTCGCCGGTCTCGTCGACGTCGGGCAGACCGGCCGGGCGGGGCGCGAGGTCGAGCCCCGGGACGCCGCCTGCAGGATGGCGGAGATCTCGGCCGCCTTGTCGGGGTTGGCGGAGGCCAGGACGAGGCGCACTCCGGGGGCGGGCGCTACTTGGTTCGGGCCGGCGGCGGTGTGGCCAGCACCTTGGCCTGGGCGTCGAGGATCTCGGCGATGCCGTGCTCGGCCAGCGAGAGGAGGTCGTCGAGCTCGGCCTTGGAGAAGGCCTTGCCTTCGGCGGTGCCCTGCACCTCGACGAACCGGCCGGAGGTGGTCATGACCACGTTCATGTCGACCTCGGCCTTGACGTCCTCCACGTAGGGCAGGTCGAGGAGCGCGACGGCGTCGACGATGCCGACCGACACGGCCGCCACCCCCTCGGTGAGCGGATGGGCCGGGATCCGCTTGGCCGCCACCAGCCGGGAGCAGGCGTCGTGGAGGGCGACGTAGGCGCCGGAGATCGAGGCCGTGCGGGTGCCGCCGTCGGCCTGGATGACGTCGCAGTCGACGGTGATCTGCGTCTCGCCGAGGACGGGCAGGTCGCACACCGCCCGCAGCGACCGGCCGATGAGCCGCTGGATCTCCTGGGTTCGGCCGGAGAGCTTGCCCCGGGCCGCCTCCCGCTCGGTCCGCTCGGTGGTGGAGCCGGGCAGCATCGAGTACTCGGCCGTCACCCACCCCCGCCCTTGCCCCGCAGCCAGGGCGGGATCCGCTCCTCGACCGAGGCGGTGCAGAGCACCTTGGTGCGGCCCATCTCGACGAGGACCGACCCGGCGGCGAACTCGGTGAAGTCCCGGGTGAAGCTGAGGGGGCGGAGGTCCTCCGGACCGCGACCGTCGGCACGCGTCGTCATTGGGCCCCTTCAGATCCTGGTCGTTGGTGGGGGGCGGCCAGCAGGACCTCCCGTCCGAAGGCTTCCGAGCCTTCCACGACCGAGGCGGTCGGGTCGAGTCCCGGCCAGAGATGGGTGAGCATCAGGCGGCGGGCGCCGGCCGCCCGGGCCGCTTGCCCCGCCTGCCGGGCCGACAGGTGGATGCCGCTGCTGTCGAAGTCCCGCTGGAAGGTGGCCTCGGAGAGGACGAGGTCGGCGCCGGGGCCGAACACCTCCGGCGACCAGTCGGGGCCGGTGTCGGCGGTGTAGACGAGACGCTTGCCGTCGGCGGTGACCTCGACGGCCAGCGTGGGCGGCGGATGGGCCGTGCGGGAGAAGCGCAGCCCGCAGTCGGCCACGGTGACGGCGTCGCCGTCGGCCACCGCCGTCCAGGCGAAGGCGCCGCCCCAGTCGCCGTCGACCAGGGCGCCGAGCCGGGCGCTCGATGCCGGCCGGGGCGTAGACGGGGAACGGGCGGCCCATCGGCGCTCCCGGGCCGTACCGGAGCAGCACGTGCAGGCCGTAGAGGTCGACGCAGTGGTCGGGATGCCAGTGGGTGATCACGACGGCGGTGAGGTCGGCGACGGCGCCCGTGCCGCTGCAGGTTGGCGAAGGTGCCGTTGCCGCAGTCGAGCCACAGGGTGGCGCCGGCGGTGCGGACGAGGTAGCCGCTGCAGGCGCCGCCGGCCGGCGCGCCGTAGGAGCCGCTGCAGCCGAGGACGGTCAGCTCCACCGCCAGCGCCTCCACCGCGTCGACCTCGGGGCCGAGGAACCGGGAGCCGAGGGGCCGGAAGGTGGCCGGGTCGCCGCTGGTGAGGAACCGGCGCCGGCCGGCTGCGGGGGCGCGCCCCGGGAGGCGGCGGGCGCCGGCGGCGTCGAGGACGGCCCGCACCTCGAAGGCCGTCTCCTCGCCGGAGGAGACGAGGACGACCCTGTCTCCATCGGGACTGGGGCCCATCACCTCGCCGATGGTGCGGGCCAGCAGCGGGTAGTGGGTGCAGCCCAGCACCAGGGTGTCGACCCCGGCGGCCATGACCGGGGCCAGGAGCCGCTCGGCCAGAACGAAGACCTGGTCGGAGTCGACGTCGCCCGCCTCGACGAACTCGACGAAGCCCGGGCAGGCGGCGCAGGTCAGCTCGACGTCGGGGAACAGGGCTGTCGGCCGCCCGCTGGTAGGCGCCGGAGGCGATCGTCCCGACGGTGCCGATGACGCCGATGCGGCCCGTGCGGGTGGCCTTGGCCGCGGCCCGCAGCCCCGGCTCGATCACGCCGGTGAGGGGCACCTCGTAGCGGGCCCGCAGCTCGGTGAGGGCGGCGGCGGCGGCCGAGTTGCAGCCGACCACGACCAGCTTGACGTCGTGGCCCATGAGCAGCTCGGTGATCTGGAAGGCGTACTTGAGGACCTCCTCCCGGGGCTTGGGCCCGTACGGGAAGCGGCCGGTGTCACCGAAGTAGACGAGGTGCTCGTCGGGGAGCAGGTCGATGAGCGCCCGGACGACCGTGAGCCCCCCGAGCCCGCTGTCGAACACCCCGATCGGCCGCCCGTCCATGTGCGGCCCAGGGTAGTCAGCGGGTGGCCGCCGCCCGGCGGAGCCGGTCGGCCACGGCGGCGCCGATCCCCTGCTCCGGCGGCGGGACGGCCAGCAGGACGTCGAGGCCGCGCCGGTCGGCTTCCCGGAGCCGCTGGTAGAGGCACTGGGCGTAGGCCGCGGCGCCCGCCCGCCGGCGGCAGGGCCTCGACGCCGGCCGGGCAGGTCGTCGATCCGCCGGGGGGCGAGGACGCCCGACCCGGCGTCCCTCAGCCGAGCAGCGCCCGGGCCCGCTCGGCCACCTCGGTCGGCCGCGACGACCTCGACCCGGGCCGCCGGGGCGTAGTGCGACGGCAGCGTGCCCGGAGCGGGCGTCGCTCCCGTCGGAACCCTCGGCCACCTCCACCGGATGCCCCAGCGCCTGCGAAAGGTCGCCGAGCGACAGGCCGCCCAGGCGGAGGATCCGGGGGCTGCCCCGGCTCAGGTCGACGATGGTGGACTCGACACCGACGGCGCAGGGCCCGCCGTCGAGGATGAGGTCGACGTCGGTGCCGAGGTCGGCGCGGACGTGGGCGGCGGTGGTGGGGCTCACCCGGCCGAAGCGGTTGGCCGACGGGGCGGCGACCCCCCCGCCGAACGCCTCGAGCAGCTCCAGGGCCAGCGGCTGGTTCGGGCACCCGGAGGCCGACGGTCGCACGCCCGCCGGTGACGGCGTCGGGCACGTGGGCGGCCCGGGGCAGGATGAGCGTGAGGGGCCCGGGCCAGAACGCCTCGGCCAGCGTCCAGGCGTCGGCGGCACTTCGGCCGCCCACTCCTTGATGGCCGCCGCCTCCGCCAGGTGGACGATCACCGGGTGGCCGCGGGGCCGGCCCTTGACGGCGAAGATGCGGCCCACGGCCTCGGGGTTGGCGGCGTCGGCGCCGAGCCCGTAGACGGTCTCGGTCGGGAAGGCCACCAGTCCGCCCCGGCGGAGGACTTCGACGGCGGCGACGATGTCGAGAGAAGGCCAAGGGCCCGGCCTTAGAAGTAGATGATCCGCCGGGCCCGTTCGACGCACGACGTCGATGTCGTCGGTCCAGGCGCCGGTGGAGAGGTACTTCCAGCCGCCGTCGGGCAGGAGGGCGACGATCGTGCCCTCGTCCATGGTGGCCGCCACCTTGGCCGCCCCGGCCACGACCGCCCCCGACGACAGCCCGGCGAAGATGCCGAGCTCGGCCAGGCGCCGGGTCCACTCGATCGACTCCTTGAGGCCGGACGATGAACCGCCGGTCGAGGACGTCGGGGTCGAAGATCGGCGGGATGTAGCCCTCGTCCAGGGAGCGCAGGCCCTGCACGTCCTCCCCCGCCGGCGGCTCGACGGCCACGATCTTGACCTCCGGCTTGCGCTCCTTCAGGTACCGGCCGACCCCCATCAGGGTGCCGCTGGTGCCGAGGCCGGCCACGAAGGCGTCGACCTCGGGGCAGTCGGCCCAGATCTCGGGGCCCGTCCCTTCGTAGTGGGCCTTGGGGTTGGCGGCGTTGCCGTACTGGTAGAGGAAGACGACGCCGCCCTCCTTGGCCAGCTCCTGGGCCACCCGGATGGCGCCGTTGCTGCCCTCGTCGGCCGGCGAGGGATGACCTCGGCGCCGAAGATCTCCAGCAGCTGGCGGCGCTCGACCGACACGTTCTCCGGGCAGGACCACCCGCAGCTTGTACCCCTTCACCCGGCACACCAGGGCCAGGCCGATGCCGGTGTTGCCCGAGCTCGGCTCGAGGATGGTGTCGCCCGGCCGCAGGCGTCCCGTCCGCCTCGGCGTCCTCGATCATCGACTTGGCGATGCGGTCCTTGACCGAGCCGCCGGGGTTGTGGCCTTCCAGCTTCACGAAGAGCCGGACGGCGGGATTGGGCGAGAGCTGGTGGGCCGCGACCAGCGGCGTGTTGCCGATCAGGTCGAGGACGGAGTCGACGCGCATGTCAGGAGCCTCCGGAGCGGCCGCGGGGCCGCGTGTAGTGGATCAGCCGCCGGCGACGGCGGGGATGATCGAGACCACGTCGTTCTCGGCGACGGGCGTGTCGAGCCGGCCGGTGTACCGGATGTCGTCGTCGTTGCGGTACACGTTGACGAACTTGTGCAGGTCGCCGGTCTCGGTGACGAGCTGGCCCTTGAGGCTCGGGTACTGCGACACGAGGCCGCTGAACAGCTCGCCCACGGTCGCCCCCTCGGCCGTGACCGTCGGCGCGCCGCCGACGTGCGGGCGCAGGATGGTGGGCAAACGGACTTCGACGGGCATCAGTGTGAACCTCCGCGACTTCCAGTCTACCAAAGCGGCCACAAACACTCGACGATTCAGTCAGCTTTCGAGAACGACTGGGGTCTCCTGAATCTTCCCGTCGGTGATCCGGAACGACCGCAGGACCGGGTCGCCGTCCTTCAGGCTGACGATCACGTAGAGCCAGGACGGCTCCATGGCCTGGCGGACGTCGGTCGGCGACGGCCAGGCCTCGGTGTGGGTGTGGGAGTGGAAGACGCCCACCAGCTCCAGTCCCTGGGCCTCGGCGGCCCGGAGGCTGCGGATGAGGTCGCGGGAGTCGACCGAGTAGGTGCGGGCCGAGGCGTCGGCGTTGGCCGTCGGGTAGACGACCTCGACCCGCCCGTCGGGGACGCAGCGAGCCGGGCTGGAGCCGGCCGGCCAGCAGCCCGCAGGCCTCGTCGGGCAGGCCGTCGTAGCAGTGGCCGATGATCTTGAGGTACTCGGCCCGGGGCAGCCGCAGGGTCGGCTCCGCGAAGCCGTCGACGATCGTCAGCGCCGGCGCCTCCTGGATCGCCCGCCACACCCGCTCCGGCGTGAGGGGCATGTCGATGTGGCGGACCCCGAGGTGGGCCACGGCGTCGACGACGGCGTTCTGCACGGCCGGCGTCGACCCGATCGTGCCCGACTCGCCGATCCCTTTGGCTCCCAGGGGGTTGAGGGGGGTGGGCGTCTCGGTGTGGGCCGTCTCGTAGCTGGGCAGCTCGGCGGCGCTGGGGACGAGGTAGTCGGCCAGCGTGGCGGTCAGCGGCGTGCCGTCGGCGTCGTAGGCGAACTCCTCGAACAGCGCCTGGGCGATGCCCTGGGCCAGCCCGCCGTGGACCTGCCCCTCGGCCAGCAACGGGTTGAGGATCCGGCCGCAGTCGTCGACGGCGACGATGCGCTGCAGATCCACGCGCCCCGGTCTCGGTGTCGACCTCGACCACGGCGATGTGGGCGCCGAACGGGTAGGTGTTGGCCCCCTGCGGGTGCTTGGCCTCGGCCCGCAGCGGCTCGTCGCCGCCGGCGGCCAGCTCCTCCCAGCCGAGGGATCGGGCCGGCGTGCCGGCCACGCCGAAGCGGCCGTCGTCGAAGACGACGACGTCGTCGGGATTGGCCTCCAGGAGGTTGGCGGCCCGCTCCTTGGCCATCGCCAGCACCGTCTCGGCGGCCAGGAGGATCGAGCTGCCGCCGAGCTGGAGGGAGCGGGAGCCGTAGGTGCCCTGCCCCTCGGGGACGGCGGCGGTGTCGGAGTGGAGCGAGCCGCACCGTCTCCATCGGCACGCCGAGGGTGGCGGAGATGATCTGGGCGAAGGCCGTCTCGTGGCCCTGCCCGTGGGGAGAGGTGCCGGTCTGGGCGGTGACGGTCCCGTCGGCGTGGACCTCGACGGAGCCGAACTCCGGCACCGGGCCGGGGCCTCCGGTGATCTCGACGTAGACGCTCACGCCGATCCCCAGCGCCAGGCGGTCGCCCCGCTCCCGGCGGGCCTTCTGCTCGGCCCGCAGCTCGTCGTAGCCGGCCAGGCGGACGGCTTCGTCGAGGGCGCGCGGCGTAGTCGCCGACGTCGTAGGTGGCGCCGACGACGGTGGTGTGGGGGGTGTCGAAGGGCGGGATGAGGTTCTTGCGCCGGACCTCGACGGGGTCGAGGCCCAGCTCGGCCGCCACCATGTCGACGGCCCGCTCGACGCAGGGCGGCGGCCTCCGGCCGGCCGGCGCCCCGGTAGGCGCCGACGGTGGTGGTGTTGGTCACCGCCACCGACACCCGCACGTCGATCTTGGGGATGGCGTAGACGCCGGCGGCCATCATCCGGGTGAAGGTGGGGAGGATCACGCCGATCGCCGGGTAGGCGCCGACGTCGGCGATGATGTGGCCCCGCAGGCCGACGATCGTGCCGTCGGCCTTGGCGCCGATCTCGACGTCCTGGATCTGGGCCCGGCCGTGGGTCATGGAGATCATCGACTCCGACCGGGTCTCCACCCACCGCACCGGCCGGCCGAGCCGCCGGGCGGCGGCGGCGATCACGGCGTACTCGGCGTAGATGCCGATCTTGGCCCCGAACCCCCGCCGACCGCCGGGCAGGCGACCCGCACCTTCTCCGCGTGGCAGGCCGAGGTCCCGGCCAGCGGGTCCTCGACGGCGAAGGGGTGCTGGTTCGACACCCAGAGCGTGAGGTGGTCGTCTGTGCCGTCGGGTCCAGGTTCCGGCACCGCCGCGGCGGCGTTGACCTCGAGCGGGACGGGCGCCAGCCGCTGGTTGCGGATCCGGCCGGAGACGACCGTGTCGGCACCGTCGAAGACGTCGGGGATGCGGCCGAAGTCGAACTCCACGACAAGGTTGCTGCCGTGCCTCGGGGAAGAGGACGGGCGCCCCGTCGGCCAGCGCCGCCTCGGCGTCGGCCACGGCCGGCAGGGGGTCGTAGTCGACGATGACCTCGCCGGCGGCGTCGACCGCCTGCTCGGCCGTCTCGGCCACCACCACGGCGATGGTCTCCCCGACGAAGCGGACCGTGCCCTGGCCAGCGGCGGCCGGCTCATGACCGGCGGGGCCATGGCGAAGGCCGGGATGTCGGGGAGGCCGAGGTCGTCGGCGGTGTAGACCGCCACGACGCCGGGCATCTTGGCCGCCGTCCCGGTGTCGACCGACTCCGAGGCGGGCGTGGGCCATGGTCGACCGCACGAAGACGGCGGTCAGGACGCCCGGGCAGGTCGAGGTCGGCGACGTAGCGGGCGCCGCCCAGGAGGATGCGGGGGTCCTCGAGGCGCCGGACGGGGTTTCCGAGGATCGAGGTGCCTGTCACAGCCGGGCAGGCTATCTACCGGCGGGGCTACCTTGCTTCCTATGCCGAAGTCCTCCAGCGGACGCCGGCGGTGCCGTCGGGAAGTCCCGGGACCGGGTGGCCATCTCCAACCGCCGCGCCCGGCACGAGTACTTCATCCTCGACAGCTACGAGTGCGGCATCGTCCTGGTCGGCTCGGAGGTGAAGTCGATCCGGGACGGCCGGGCCAACCTCGGCGACGCCTACGCCCGCATCGAGAACGGCGAGGTCTGGCTCTACGGCATGCACGTCTCGCCCTACCCCTTCTCCCGCATCGGCCACGACCCCGACCCGCCGGCGCAAGCTCCTCCTCCACCGGAGCGAGATCGACCGGCTCGTCGGGAAGCTCAACGAGGCCGGCCTCACGCTGGTGCCCGCTCAAGGTCTACTTCCAGCACGGCCTGGCCAAGATCGAGCTGGCCATCGCCCGGGGCAAGCGCCAGTGGGACAAGCGCCAGGCCATGGCCGAGCGCGACGCCAAGCGGGAGGCCGACCGGGCCCTCCGGAGCCGGAACCGGGGCGGAGAGTGACCCGGTAACATGGAGGGCTTCACCTGAAGGGCAACGCCACGAGGGGGTGCTTGGTTTCGATTCTGAGGATTCGAGGCAGGTGAAGCGAGCCGAGGGACCCCGGGGTCCTCGTTAAAAATCCGGGAAAAAAGATAAACGCCAACTGACAACTTTGCTCTCGCTGCCTAGTTTCTAGGACAAACAGCGACGTCCACTTCCGGTCCAGTCGCTCGACCGGTACACGGGCGTCATCTTGAGCGACTTACCTGAGGGGCCTGCCCGGGTCCCCGATGGGAAACTTTTCCGGGCTGGGGTGGTCACCGAGGGCCGGTGATCGGTGACCGCCCGAGATTCTCTCGCCGGCTGCGCTCGGAGAAGCCCTGCTGAGAGCTTGGAAGACGCGGGTTCGACTCCCGCCACCTCCACTCGATTTCCGCAGTATCACCGCAGGTCAGAGCGGGTAACCACCTCTCCGGAGTGGCGCCCGCGACACAGATTGGACACAGCAGATCCGCCTCCGGGCGGATCTGCTGCTCTGTGGAGCCGCCCGTGTCCGGCCACTCAGCGCTGCCGGCGATCGGCGATGAATGACCGTGACTCGTTGGCCCACCAGTGACCGCCATGAACCCCGATTCGCCGCATTTTTCCGCTGGAAGGGGCACGCGGGGGGCACGAACGTCGCGAACCATTCAGCCGCGCAGTGTCGCGATCTGCGCGGCGTCGGACTCGAACACGGTGCGGCTGCGGGCGTCCCACGGCCAGAAGACAACGATCTCTTCGTAGCCCATCTCGAGGGCTTGTTCGACTGCGCTAGTCAACCGTCCGGGCCCAGACCACGGGTCGAGCGACCCAAGAAGCAGCACCGACCGGCCGAGTGACTCCGGGTCGCGTCCCGCGGCCTCGCACCGCGCCGTCACGTCGGCGTTGAGGTCGGCCAGATGGGCGGGCAGGTCGTCGGCCGAAACCCCGAACGCGCCGTGGGTGTTCCAGCCCTCTGCCCGTTCGACGGCGACGGCCCGCACGGTCTTCGAGGCCCCCGCCACCGTGATCGGCGGACGCGGACACTGCACCGGCGCCGGCAAGCCGACGAGGTCGCACCGGTGGAACTCGCCGTCGTGGCCGAACGGTTCGCCCGCCGATCGCATGGCCCTGTCGACCACCTCGACGTACTCGCGGAACCGAGCGAGGCGCTCGGGCACGGACCAGTACGGGGTGCCCGTCGCCTGGTGGTCGAACGGTGCGATGCCGGTTCCGATGCCGAGCTGGAGCCGCCCACCCGAGAGGTGATCCATGCTGAGCGCCTCGCGGGCGAGCAGGTCCGGCGGTCGCAGCACGGGGTTCGACACCAGCGAGCCGACGCGCGCCGTGGTCGTCGCCATGGCTATGGCGGCGAGCACAGTCCACCCGTCGAACCAGACGCCGCCGGGACGCGGATCGGTACGCCAGGGGCGGGCGTGGTCGGGCACGTAGATGGTGTCAAAGCCGAGGCGCTCAGCGACGCGCGCTCGCTCGACCAGCTCGGGCATCGGCGCATCGGGGTCGATCGCGACTCCGAAGGTGGTCATGTCATCCGGTACAGCACGAACTGCGGATGTTCGACCGGGAGCACCTCGATGTCGCCGAAGCCGGCCGCGCGGGCGTAGTCGCGCACGGTGCCGCCACGAATCACGGTGCCCGTGCCGGCGCCGCCATCCTGCATGCTCACGGCCAGGCAGTGCAGCGTGCTGAACGAGTAGAAGAAGCGCTCCATCTCGTTGGTCGGCACGGTGAAGGTGTCCTCCGTCCGCTCGTCGACCACCAGGACCGCGCCCGACGCGCCAGCCAGCGTCTTCATGGTCCGCAGGATGCCGACCGGGTCGGGCACGTCGTGCAGCATCTCGATCGCCAGCACCAGGTCGTAGTCGCCCACGATCGTCGGATCGGCGGCGTCGCGCACCTCGAACCGGGCGCGGTCGCCGACGCCGGCATCAGCCGCGGCCTTGCGGGCGGAGGCGATCGATGCGTCGTCGAGGTCGAAGCCGTCGATCTCTGCGTTCGGGTAGGCGCGGGCGATCGTGATCGCCGCGACGCCCTCGCCACAACCGACCTCGGCGATCCGGACCCGGCCACCGGCGTTGAGCTTCGCCTGCACGTCGGACAGCGCCGGAAGCCACGTCTGCGTCAGGTGATTGGCGAACACGGGCCGGGTGAAGGCGGCTTGGATGTCGTGCAGGTCGAACAATCCGAACGCAGCACCGTCACCACGCCGGAACTCCTCCACCATGATGTCGATCGCCTTGCCCACCCAAGGCACGACCGCGGCGCACGGCTTCATACAGGCCTCGCTGTCGTCATCGAGCAGCACGTGAGCGTGGGCGTTCGAGAGTGTGAAGCGCCGCTCGAGCGCAGCCTTGGCTGTGTCTTCGACGTCGACGATGCCCGCCACCGCCTGCTGCTCGAGCCATTCCTGGGCATACCGCTCGGCGATCCCGGCCTTCGCCGCCAGCGCGCCCGGTGTCATCGCCCCCGCCCCGGCCAAGGCCTCGTAGAGCCCGAGCCGGACCCCCAGTTCAACGTTGGCGAGCTCCATGGTCGCGAGGCAGGCCATGAACAGCTTGCCGGCGAGCTCTTCGACTTTCGCTTCGTCGTCTGCGGTCAACTCGATCGGGGTCATACGCCCTCCGTATGCTCCGTCGCCCGAACCGGGCGCGACCTAGCACCGTCACCCTCGAGGGCCACGCGAAAGACCTCGGTTGCGACTGGTACCAGTTCCACAGGTTTGACGTCGGGCCATTGCCGAACTTCGTGTTCGGCCCAGGTAGCCCAACGTTCGAGGAGCGCCAGATAGTCAAGGATGAAGCGCCCGGTGAGGGCGATGACGTGCAAGCGCTGGGGAAACGGCCCCCCGGAGCGCAGGTATTCCGCGCCCTGCGCTGCCTGCTGGCAGCGGAGTGTCTGGGAATGGTCACGGAGGCCGGCGAGCGTCCTGAGCAGATCCTCCTTGGTCCCCTGCTCGGCGAACATAGCCCGCAGCAGGGCCTCGGACTCGAACAGAGGCGGCCCGGAGGGCTCGGCCAGCCACCGCTGGAAAATGCGCCGCCCCTTGGGGGTGATCGAGTAGACGGCGCGGGTCCTTCGGAGACCTCGGGGTTCGACGCTGACTCGGGCCAGCCCGTGCTCTACCAGGTTCTTGGGCTCCTGGTAGACGACGCTCTCGGCTCGGGGCCAGAAGAACGTCAGGCTGCGGTTCATCTGCTTGGCGAGCTCGGTACGCGGACCATGACCGCACCGAGAGCAGGCCCAGGATCGCGTAGGACGTGGAGGTCAGATCGCGCACCCCTTGACATTACTCCGATCCGGAGTAGATTTCAGCACGCTACTCCGAATCGGAGTAGCAGGTGCTTCGGCCCGTCGAGGGGCCCGAATGGCCGCCGCTGCCGAGCGGGTGCTGTTCGCCGAGCGCCTAGTCCTCGGCACTTTCGACCTCGACCACCTCCGCGCCCTGCATCGTCATCTGTTCGGCGAGGTGTACGACTGGGCGGGCGACCTGCGGACAGTCAACATGACCAAGGGCGGGACACTCTTCGCCCTCGCCGAATGGGTCGAACCCCAGGCACGGCTACTGCTCGACCGTCTCCGCTCCGACGGTCAGCTGCGCGACCTCAACCGGGCGGACTTCGTCACGGCCGCGGGTCGCCTCCTCTCCGACCTCAACGCCCTGCACCCGTTCCGAGAGGGAAACGGCCGTGTCCAGAGAGTCTTTCTGCAGCTCCTCGCCAATGCCGCCGGCTGGCAACTTGACTGGGCCAGCGTCGATCGATCAGAGAACGATGCGCTCTCCATCGCTGCCATGGCCGACCGCGACACCTTCGCTCCCTTGATCGACCGGATCCTGCACCCCGCCATAGGCTGAGGGGTCCGGAGTGGCATGCCCGGGAGGGGACGCCCGACCCGCCGTCGCCCGTGTCCTCACCGTCACCGCCGAGGGCTCCTTAGAGCTCCAAGTGCTTCCCGGGCCCGTCGACCTGCACCGGCACCTGCTGCCGACGTCGGCATAACCGGCAGCCGGGTGACGACGGCCACTCTCCGTCGAGTTCGGCGATCCGTCCGTACGGCTCATCGAGCGGCCCGCCGCGACACGCGGAGGACACGCGAGACACGAAAAAGACACAAAATCGGGGTCACCAGAGGTCACCAGCGGATACTGACAGGCATGGTGTTCGCCCACGTCAAAGCCGCTTTTGGGCCCCTGAGCAGCCTGCTCAGGAAGCCGTCGACGCGGGTTCGACTCCCGCCACCTCCACCAGCATCAGAGCAGTAAAACCGCAGGTCAGAGGTCATGTACCTCTGACCTGCGGCGCGTGATCCCAACAGATTCCCCACGCAGTGGACGCCCACAGGCGGCACCTGACCTCCACGACCGCCCGTCCGGCGCGCCCCGCCTGGGGGCTACACCCTGAAGCGGGCGAATATGGCCCGGTGGTCGCTGTGGCGGTACCACTCGGTGTCGGGGTCGGCCCAGCACGCGACCAGCCGTTCCCGCAAGGCGGGAGAGCACACGAACCAGTCGAGCTGGTACTGGCGGTTCGCCGGATTCGCCTGGTGGTAGTAGGTGACCTCGTGGCGGCAGTCAGAGGCCGGGCACGGGCACCGTTCAAGGCGGCTCAGCCCGGACTGGCGGAACGGCCCGCAGATCTCCAGGCCGTAGGTCCGGAGCCGGGCGAGCACCGTCATGGCCCGGTCTCCCCACTCCGACCCGTCGGAGTACGAGTTGATGTTGAGGTCGCCTCCGACCAGGACGTAGCGGGCGTCGACGGCCTGAAACACGAACGCCAGGTCCGAGATGGCCCGGTGCAGCGTGGCCTCCGAGTACAAGCTGCGGCTGTCGAGCATGCGCTCCCACAGGCCGTAGAGACTGACCAGGATCAGCCTGCCGCCAAACCCGAGGGGCATGACCGCCACGGCGAACTGGCCGGGATGGCAGCAGCCGAACTCGCCGTCGAACACCTCGTGCAGCGGTGTGGGCTGGAGGGGCGTTATGGGCCGGGTACCGGTGGCCATGATGGCCGACAGGAAGCGGCGCTGCGTCGGCTTCGGGGCGCCGTCGACCGATCGGTACCACGGCGGTACCGAGATCCTCCAGTCTTCGGTGAACACCGGCGAGGGATAGCAGGTCCACCCGTCCGGCAGCCGGTCCGGCCGGGGCGTCTCCTGCACCAGGGCTATGTCCACGGCATGTGCCGCCGCCAGGCTGGGGACGTGGTTAAGGCCGCCCCGGCGGTTCTGCTCCACGTTGTAGGCCATGACGGTGAGGTCGTTGGCGCTCACTGTTCGATCTCGGGCTGGGATCGGACCGCCTTCCACTCGCCGGCGCGGTCGGGTGTCACGCGGTAGTAGACCCGGTTGTTGGGCTCAGGAACCTCGTGACGTGGGATTTCGGGCCCCCACTTCGGCTCGAGCGGCCACGTGGGGTCGTGATACTGGGCTTTCAGGTGGCGCGTGAGATGGGTCCAGGCCCGTTGCAGTTGCTTGATGCCAACGCCTGCCACTGACAGCTTCGTCGCCACCTTGTCGCGGACGTCCGGGTCTGCCAACTTCTCCGACAGCTTCTCCGCCAGTTCATCGGTGGGGATCCAATGGCCGGGCCGCTCAGCGCAGATGTCCATGACCAGCACCACGATCCCGATGGCGGTGAGTTGCTCGCCGGTCGCGGCGAACGTCTTGAGCCGGCTCACTGTCCAGCCGTCGCCTCCCGGTTCTTCGACCGAGGCTGGTGGGTCCCGGTGGACGGCCGCGCGATCTGCCGGCGGACGATCGCCCGACCACGCCAAACCGAGGTGCTCCTCGATCTGGCGGTAGAAGCGGGGTAGCAGCTCTGTTGGCGCCGCCAACAGGCTCCAGCCCGTGGAAATGGATGGCCCCAGGTCGGCAGGCGGGGTGGCCATGGCGCCTCCCTTACAATATACCATGGGTTCTGGTGTGCGTGTGTGTTGTCAGCGTCCTCGTCAGAGTTGCGGAATTGCCGCCCACAGAAGGTTCGGGCTCTCTCTTGTCGAACCTACCATGTAATCCACCATGTAGATAGACCTGCTTGGGCGCCGAGCCCCGCTGAGGAGGAACCAAAATGATCTACCGACCCGCAGACATGTCCGACGACGAATCCCGGCCCTACGGCGGCAGCGCCCCAGCCTGGCCCCACGGCCCTGAATCCACCGCCACGGTCTTCTCCGACGAGAACCGCGAATTCGGCTGCTGGGGATTCATTGACCCTGACTGGAGGGATGCCGACGGCACCGTGCGCGGCCAGTTCCGGCTCAACGTCGACTCGCCCACCGGCCACGGTCACACCGGCAGCGACCAACAGACTCAGACCTTCTCCGCCCCCGCAGACCGCCTCGACCTAGTCATGGGCACGATCCAGCAGGCCATTAGCTTCGCCCGTGAGGACGGGCGTCGGGAGGGCCGGCAGGAGGGCCAGGAGGCGCCCGCCTGAGGTGCTACCGACTGCCGTGTCGCCCACTGGAGGCCTGGAGGTGGATCCGTCGTCGCAGCCTGCGGCTTCGTCGTGGGCGCGGACGACCGCCACTAACCCGTGCGAAATGTAACTCCGGTGGCCTGAAATGTAACCGGCGGAGGGTTACATTTGGCTGGTGGAAGTGGATTTGAGTGAGCTGGTGGCGATCCTTCGGACGGCCGGCGGGGACACCGCGGCGATCGAGGCCAAGTCCGCCGGTGGCGGACTCCCCGCCTCCATCACCCCGACGTTGAGCGCCCTGGCCAACCTCCCGGGCGGAGGGACCCTCATCCTGGGCCTCGACGAGCGGGTGGGGTTCCGCCCCGTTCCGCTGTCCGACCCGCAGGCACTCAAGCAGGGTTTGGCGTCCAAGGCCCGGAGCTACACCCCGCCGGTGCGGCTCTCCATCGGAGATGCCGTCGTGGACGGCGCACCGGTCGTGGTGGCCACCGTCCACGAGTGCGATCGGTCGGCGAAGCCGTGCCGGGTGGCGGCGACCGGCAAGGCGTACCTCCGCAGCCACGACGGGGACTACGAGCTGTCCGGCCTCGAGGAGCAGGCGTTCCTCGCCCAGCGGGGGCCACCCCATTTCGACCGGCGTCCGGTGGAGGGGGCCACAGTCGCGGACCTCGATCCGGACCTGGTCGAAGCCTGGATGGCTGGGGCCCGACAACGGAACCCAGCCGGCCTCGGCCGGTTTCGGGACGACTCCGAGCTGCTGCGGCGAGGAGGTGTCGTCGGCGGGGACGGCCAGCCCTCGGTCGCTGGGCTCCTGGCCCTGGGCTCGCACCCCCAGGAGTGGTTCCCCCGCTTCGTCATCCAGGCGGCAGCCGAGACGCGAGGGGGCGACCCTCCCGGCGCCCGGGCGCGCAACCAGGCGACCATCAGCGGGCCCATTCCCCGGATGCTCGACGAGGCCCTGGAGTGGGCCCGACGGACGTTCGAGTCGGTCATCGTCGGTCAGCCTGACGGCGCCGTCGTGGACCGGCCCGAGTATCCCCTCGAGGCGTTCCGGGAGCTCGTCGCCAACGCATTGGTGCACCGCGACCTCGACCACTGGTCGGAGGGCTTGGCGGTCGAGGTCCGGCTACAGCGCGATCGGCTGGTCATCAGCAGCCCCGGCGGCCTGTACGGAATCACGGTCGATCGGCTCGGGCGCGAAGCGGTGACCTCGGCCCGCAACGCCCGCCTGGTCAGCATCTGCCAGGACGCCCGCTCACCCGACAGCGGCGCCCGCGTCATCGAGGCGCTCGCCACCGGCATCCCGACAGTCTCCGCAGCGCTGGCCGCCGCCGGCCTTCCCCCGGCTCTCTTCGTGGACAGTGGCATCCGTTTCACGGCCGTGCTGCACCGATCGGCCGCCGAGCCGGCGGCCAAAAAGCTCGGCCCGACCGAGCTGCGCGTCTTCGACGCTCTCGCTCCGGGGCCGACCACTGTCGCCGCCCTCGAGGTCACGCTCGGGCTCTCCGCTCCCAACATTCGCAAGGCACTGCGGGCACTGCGGACCGACGGTCTGGTCGAACAACAAGGCGGTCGGGGCCGCCCGACCACGTACCGTCAGACGGCAGACTGAACCGGCTCACCCTTCCAGATGCAGGGACTGGGCAGCGGCGCTGCTATCTGCCGTCTCCTCGGCTCGCAGCCGATAGCGCCGGCACTTCGCACCCCAATTGCCAGATCTCAGGCCAGGAGGGCTGCGGCATCCCGCTCCACGTTGGCGAGCCCTAGCTCGTGGGCGGTGTCGAGAGCCTGGCGGAGGAGGTCATGGGCTCGCTCGCCGTCCCCACGCCCGGCGCGGGTGAGGAGCATCCGGGCCCACTCAAGCCGGGTGCGGGCCAGCCAGGTAGGAGCCCCGATCCTTTCCGAGGCCGCCGCGGAGTCGGCGAAGTGCACCTCGGCCGTCGCGCGGTGCCGGCAGGTGTCGGCGAGGAGCCCGAGGGTCAGGTCGATGGGCCCGTACGAGACGCTTCCGTTCCAATCGAATTGACGGGCGTAGGGCACCAGCCGCTCGTAGACCTTGCCCGCCCGGGCCCTCTCGCCCAACCTGTGGGCGACGTTACCGAGGACGATCAGACGCGACGACAGCAACAGGTCACGAGGAAACTCCGAGGGGTCGGCGCAACCGGAAGCATCGAGACCGGCGAGCGCGTCGTCGCCACGACCGTTGTCCGTTTGAATCCAGGCGAGAACCAGCTGCCAGAACCTTGCCGCCGGTTGCGACGCGACCATCTCGGCGATCATGGGCTCGACATGGATGGTGTTGCCTCGCTCGTAGTGGGCGAGGAACCTTGCGTTGGCGTAGCACGCCTCGACGTTCGTTTCGGGGGCGGCACCAGCTCGACCCATGGATGCAGCCGCTAGGACCAGGGCTTCTCCCTCGTCGAGGCGCCCGGCGAGCAGCGTCCTCGCCGCCCGCAGGATCGTTGCCCACCACACGAAGAACGGCTGGCGAAGTTCGCTGGCCAGATTCTCGGCGGCGATCAGGTCGTCGTCGAGGCGATGGGAGAGCGCGCCTCCTCGATCCAGTCGGCGCAGCGCCAGAGGTGACCCTGGAATCTCGCCTCGAGATCTCTGGTCTCCCGGCCGAGCGCGATGAGTTCGTCGGCCACGCGGAGACGGTCGTCGAGCGTGCCGGGTTCTTGGATCCCTCGGTGGTGACGGGCCAATACCCGGGCCAGGGTCCGGTGGTCCCCCAGGCGGCGAGCGAGGACCATCGCCTCACGACTGGCGGTCATCCGCCGGTCGGCGTCAGGCGAGAAGGTCAACTCGACGGCCAGGACGGCGAGGAGTCGGGCGCGCCCTGCCGACTGCTGCTCATCCAGGCCGACCAACGCCTCCTCGGCCAGCGCCACGACCTCGGCGTCGACCTTCCCGACCGGGGCCACTCCCGGTGAACCGAGGGCGAGCACCACCTCCGAGAGTCGGGTCGGATCGTTGAGAGTGCGAGCCAGGTCGGCAGCTCGGAGGAGAAGCTCCCGATGCCGGGGGTCGCCCGACCGGTGAAGGACATCCCCGAGGGCGCTGAGGAGATCGCAGCGCACCGCCGGGTCACCGGACGCTGAAATCTCCAGCGCCGCCAAGCCGCGCTCGTAGTGCATGGCAGCCTCTTCGAAAGCGAAGCTTTCCCGAGCTCGTTGCGCCGCCTGACGGGCGTACTCGACAGCCCGGTCGATGTCTCCGAGCACGGCGGACTCGGTGAAATGGTGCGCCAGCTCGGCCACGCGGGCATCGGCGTCGGGTCGCCTCTCCAGTGTTTCGCCGATTCGGCGGTGCACACGGTGACGTCGAATTCCCGACCGATGATCGCAGCCAGGGCCAAGAGTTCCTTCGTCGGCTGTCGAAGACGCGCCAGTCGCTGTCCGATCACCTCCCGGACGCTCTGTGGAATGCCAAGTTCATTCAGTGGCCGGGCGGTTTTCCAACGGCCGGCGTGCTGCACCAGGTCGCCGGTTTCGGCCAGATGCCGGAGGATCTCGGCCACGAAGAAGGGGTTGCCTTCGGTCTCGGCATGAACGACCGAGGCGAAGGCGACGTCGTCGGGATCGAGCTGATGCCCGGCCGCTCCCTCCACCAGTCGCACGACGTCGTCCTGGTTGAGTCCAGATAGGGACACGCGCTGCACGCCGGACTCTCGCCACAGCTCTGCGAGCGTTCCCGACAGGAGATCCCCCGGTACGAGTTCGGTGTCTCGGTAGGTACCCACCACGAGAAGCCGCGTGCTTGCGCCCACACCGAGCAGGTGCCGGAGCAGCACGAGAGTCGGCCCCGTCGCCCAGTGGAGATCGTCGAGCACGAGCAGGACTGGGTAGAAGGCCGACATGCCCGAGATCACGTCCCGCACAGCCTCGAGCAGCCGATACCGGGCAGTAGTGGGCTCAGTTTCGAGAGGGGCGGGGAGGTCGGGAAGGCGGTCCCGCAGCGATGGGAGCAGCCGGGCCAGCTCGCCTCCGAGCGTCCCGACGGCCACGGCCAGATCGTCAGCGGGGCCAGCGCCCACGTACGCATGGAGCGCTTCCACAAAGGGCTGGTACGGCACGCCCAGCTCCTCATCGCAACGTCCGTACAGCACGAGGGCGCCGTCCTCGTGGACGGCCCGAGCGATCTCCGCGGAAAGCCGCGTCTTCCCGATCCCCGCCTCCCCGCCCAGGAGAACGACCCGGCGTTCGCCCGCCACGGCTTCCTTCCACGATCGGACCAACACCTCGAACTCGGCCTGTCGGCCGACGAACGAGAACACCCCGGCGCGCGCCAGCGCGGCAGGTAGGGGAATGGAAGCGGCTGAGACCCGTTCCCACTCGCAACGCACCGCCGGCACGTGGTTCGGGAGGCCCTTCAGCTCCAACGGCCCGACCGAGACGTACCGATGCTCTTCGCTCGCCGCTAGGACCCGAACGACGTCAGCAGCAAGGATCACTCCCCCCTCGGCGTGGTCGCACAGTCGTGCCGCTTCGATCACCGCGACGCCGTGCACATCTCCTTCATCGAAGCGGACGTCCCCGGCCGACAGCCCCACCCGTACGGCCAGAAGGCAAGGAGATTTGCCCGCACGGTTGAACCGGTCGATGGTCCGCTGGATCGCCACGGCAGCGCACACCCCGTCCGACGCGCTGGTGAAGGTGGCCATGATCCCGTCGCCCAGGCCCTTCACAACTCGACCTGAATTGGCTTCCACCGCTTCGCCGAGAAGGCGGTCGTGTTTCCGGCGGAGCTCCTCGGCGGCCCGCTCCCCGAGTCGCGAACGCAGTTCGGTCGACCCGACCAAGTCAGTGAACAAGACAATGGCGGTCGACCGACCCGCCCCCACCGCGCTGTCCTCCGCCACGGCGCGATCCTAGGAAGGACACTCCGTTCACGCCATCACCGGTCGTGCTCCTTTCTGTCGGGGGCCGCCCTGGGGTACCGTCTGGCCACAGCGGGCAGGGCATCGCCTGCATCGCCGCGGTGAGGTAGAGAAGGGCCGTGCGACACGATCTTCAGGTCAAGCTGCTGCGGCAGTTCTTCGAGCATCATCAGGCCCGCACGGTGCCGATGGCGGAGCACCTGTACCGCAACCCCGCCTCCAACTACACCGATCCCGCCCGCGGCGCTGCCGAGCGGGACCTCCTCTTCCGGCGCGGGGCGCTGATCGTCGGCCTGACCGCCGACCTGCCGGCGGTGGGCGAGTACTTCACCACCGACGCGGCCGGCGTCCCGTTGCTCGTGGTCCGGGGCGAGGACGGCGCCGTGCGGGCCTTCGTCAATGCCTGCCGGCACCGCGGCGGCCGGGTGGCCGAGGACCGGGGCCACTGCGGCCGGACCTTCAACTGCCCGTACCACGCCTGGTGCTACGACATCCACGGCCGGCTGGTGGGCCAGCCGCTGGCCCAGCAGGCCTTCGACGAACTGGATCGCGAGGCCACCGGGTTGATCGCCCTCCCAGCGGCCGAAGGCTTCGGCCTCGTGCTGGTCCGCCCGGGCGGCGGCGCACCGATCGACGTCGAGACGGAGCTGTACGGCCTGGGAGCCGAAGTCGCGGACTTCCACCTGGCCGACTACCGGCTGTTCCGGGAGCTGTCCGGCACCTGGGACATGAACTGGAAGCTCGCCCTGGACACCTTCCTCGAGACGTACCACATCTTCTCGCTCCACCGGACCTCGATCGCTCCCGACTTCCTGTCCGCCCCGTTCCTGTACGAGAGCTTCGGCCCCCACAGCCGGCTGGTGCCCTTCCGGCGCAGCGTGCTCGAGCTGGTCGGAGTCCACGAGGACGACTGGAACCTGCGGGCCCACGCCTCGGTGGCCTACCGCTTCCTGCCCAACGTGATCCTCAACCTGCCCATGACCGGTCACGCCGAGCTGTGGGAGTTCTTCCCCGACGGCGATTCACCCCACCGTTGCCGGGTGAGCATGCGGTTCTACACCCCGGGCGAGGTGGGCTCCGACAAGGAACTGGCCTTCTGGGCCCGCAACGTGGAGTACACCACCAACGTCGTCTTCAACGAGGACTTCCCCCAACAGGCTGTCATCCACGCCAACCTGAGCAGTGGGATGCTGCCCGAGGTCCACTACGGCCGCAACGAACCCGCCCTCATCCATTTCCACCAGAGCGTGGCCGCAGCTCTGGGCTAGGGCTCGGAGGCGGTCACCGGGCGACCTCGGCCAGCCATGTCTCCTCCTCGGCCAGGAACGGGGACCAGGCGTCGGCGCCGACCCGCTCGATCGTGCGGTGGGCGGCGGCGACCACCTCACCGATCGCCTCACGGGCGGCACCGCCGCCGGCGGCCCGCAGCGCCCGGGCCTGCGCCACCAGCGCATGACACTCGTGGACCCCGGCGTTCTGTCGGCGGGCCACGCCCACCGCCGCCTCGGCCGCCTCGACGGCGGCGCCCTCGTCTCCGGCGGACCGGTGGGCGTCGGCCAGGTAGGCCAGCAGGCTGGCCTCCTCGAAGAGGCCCACATGCCGGTCGCGAGCCAGAGCCAGGGCGTCGGTCAGTGGTGGTCGGGCCGCCGCCGCCTGGCCGGCCGCCAGATAGGCCGCCCCCAATCCCTCCAGCGCCAGGACGGAGTGAAAAGCGCTGCCGAGTTCGTCGGCGATCCGGACCGTCTCCAGGGCGTGGTCCACCCCGCCGGCATCACCCGACAGGAAGGCCACGAGGGCCTGCACCGGCCGCGCCCAGGCCACCAGTTCCCACATCGAAGCCTCCCGCCCGGCCGCCTCGGCCTGCTCGGCGGACCGGGCCGCCTCGGCGAACCGGCCCATGCGGGCCAGGGGCCAGGCCCGCCAGAACAGGTTGTAGTGAGGCACGCTCAGGGCGAAGAGGCGTTGGCCCATCTCGGGATAACGCAAGGCTTGTTCGGCGGTCTCGTCGGCGTGGCGCAGGACCGCCGGCAGGGGCCCCCGGATCGAGAGCGGATAGGCCAAGAGCGCCCGGGCGGCCATCGCCTCTGGCTCGCCGGACGCTTCCAGCCGCCGGACGGACTCGGTCATGAGCTCGATGCAGTCGTCGATATGCCCGTGGCCGAAGACCACGAATCCTTTGGCCACCAGCGCCAGCCCGATCCCGAAGGTGTCGCGCCGCTCCTCGGCGAGGGCCCGGGCCTGGTCCAGCAGCGCCACGGATTCGGCAGGGTCGCCGCCGAACCGGAAGGCGATCCGGGCCAGGACGGCCCGGGCGTTCATTCCCAGCGCCCGGGTCTCGTCCGATGTCGGAACGTCCTCCAGCAGCCGGACGGTGGCCTGCCAGTGTCGTTCGGCTTCCACCATGTCGCGGAACCCGGCCCTTTGCGCCGCCCGTGCGTGCCACCGGGCGGCCTCGAGCGGCTCCCCGGCCGACTCCCAGTGCTGCGCCAACAGCGCCGCCCGCTCGTCAGCCCGGTCCGGATCGACCTCGGCGATGGCGCCGGCCACCGCAGCGTGCAGCCGCGCTCGTCGCTCACCGAGGAGCGAACCGTAGGCGACCTCCTGGGTGAGGGGATGCCAGAACCGGTACTCGGCCACCGGGAAGAGCGCCTCCTCGTGGATGAACTCGGCCGCTCCCAGGGCCCGGACCGAGGCAGCGAAATCGTCGGCCGCCCGGCCGGTGACCCGCCGGAGCACCGGCTCCGAGAACGTCCGCCCGATCACCGCCGCCGTCTGGAGCGCCTCCTTGTCGGCGGCGGACAGCCGGTCGATCCGGGCCGACAGCAGCGACTGCACCGTCGGCGGCACCCGCAGGTCCTGGAGCGGGCGCGTGAGGCGGTAGGCCCCGGGGGCCCCTTCGAGCATGTGCTCCTCGAGGAGATTGCGGACGACCTCCTCGACGAAGAACGGGTTGCCGCCCGTCCGCCGCAGAATGTGATCCGACAGCTCGCGCAGGGAGCCGTCCGTGCCGAGCAGCTCCCGCAGAAGCTCCCGGACCGCCCCGGAGTCGAGCGTGGCCAGCGGCAGCTGCCGGTAATACGAATGGCGCATCCAGTCGGCGTGGAACTCCGGGCGGAAGTTCGTCAGAAGCAACGTCCTGGTGGCGGGATACGACTCGACCAGGAACTCGAGGAACTCCAGGCTGGCGGGGTCGAACCAGTGGAGGTCCTCCAGCAGGATGACGACCGCCATCTCCCGCTCGCTCCGTCGCTGGGCGATGCGGCGCAGGAGCGAGAAGAGGCGCCGCAGGCGGGCCTCGGGCGTCATCTGCGGCGCCCGCCGGGCGGGGTCGGGGATCTCGAGGAAGTCGAAGAGGACCGGCAGCTCCTCCGAGTCGGGGTCGAGGAGGTCGTAGAGGAGGAGCCGCCCCGCCACTTTCTCCCGGGCGGCCTGCGGGGAGTCGGCGTCGGTGATCCCGAACACCTGGCGGAGGAACTCGATCGCCGGCAGGAGCGGGAGGCCCCTGCCGTGGGACACGCCGTGGGCCCGCCACACGGTCATTCCCCGGGCCTGGCACGACTGCGTGAACTCGCCGCACAGGCGGCTCTTGCCGACCCCGGCCTCGCCGACGACGCCGACCACCTGGCCCTGGCCGGCGGCCGCCCTGGCCAGAGCCGACTCGAGGGCGGCCATCTCCTCCGCTCGCCCGACGAGGCGGGACAGTCCCCGCGACCGGGCGACGTCATAGGCGCTCCGGAGCGCGCCCACCCCCTCGACCACGGAGACGCCGACCGGTTCCCGAGCGCCCTTGACGGTGAAGGGACCGAGGTCCCGCAGCCGGAAGTAGCCGGCGACGAGCCGGGCGGTGTGTTCGGTGAGGTAGGCCCGGCCGGGCTCGGCGAGCGCCTCCATCCGCTGGGCCAGCCCCACCGTGTGCCCCACGGCCGTGTACTCCATATGGGAGTCGTCACCGATCGTGCCGACGATGACCTCGCCGGAGTTGAGCCCGATCCGGGCGTGGAAGCTCAGACCTCTGGCGCGCCGTAGCTCGTCGGCGTAGTGGCCGATCGTCTCGACGAGATGCAGGGCGGAGTAGCAGGCCCGGCGGGCATGATCCTCGTGGGCCACCGGAGCGCCGAAGAGCGCCATGATCCCGTCGCCGGTGAACTTGTCCACCGTCCCCTCGAAGCGGTGGACGCCGTCGGCCAGGATCCTCATGAACCGGTCCATCAGCCCGTGCCAGTCCTCGGGATCGAGATCCTCCTGGATCTCCATCGATCCCTTCACGTCGGCGAAGAGGACGGTCACCTGCTTGCGCTCGCCCTCGAGGGCGGCCCGGGACGCCCGGGCCTTCTCGGCCAGATGCTCAGGTGGGGCGGGCGGCCCCGACGGCGAGCGCTGCTCAGCCGGCGGAGGACCATTCAGGCGCCGGCCGCAGCCCGCGCAGAAGCGGGCGTCAGCCGGCGCCGGACGGCCGCAGTCAGGGCACGCCCCGGCCAGGGACGCCCCGCAGCCGGCGCAGAAGGCGGCGTCGGCCGGGTTGTTCCGCCCGCAGGACGGGCACCTCACGGAGGAATCCTCCCTCAGCCCGCCCGCCCTGCGCTGGCGCTAGCTCACTTCGGCTTGTCGTTCGGATCGCCGGGGAAGGACTTGCCGTTGATCTCGTCGATGTTGGTGACACCGTCGCCGTCGGAGTCCTTCGGTTCGATGGCGGTGAAGTCGTGGTTCGCTGCGGCGAAGTCGGTGGCGTAGGGGTTGATGTTCTCCTTCGACGGCGACGGCGAGGTGTGGCACGTGGTGCACCCCTCGAGCTTCGTTCCCCGGGTCTTGTACTTGGCGTTGAACTGGCTGCTGTACTCCGGCGTGCTCTCCGCTGGTGGGCTCACCACCGCGAAGCTGACGGCACTGATCACCGCCGTCAGAACAGCCACCAACCCGAGTACACGCCCAGCGCCCAGCCCGCTGGTAGCGCGCCGTCCCCCCATTCCGGCCCCCCCTTGCGCTCACGGTGAAGCGCCAAGGATACCTACGGTAAGGGCAGGTTGTCGGGTAGTAGCGAGAAGGGGAAGGGACGGTCGTCGTGGTCGAAGTTGGAGCGGGCTTCGGCTCCTCTTTCGGCTTGGTGTTGGGGTTGTCGTTCGGGTCGCCGGGATACGTCTTGGCGTTGATCTCGTCGACGTTGCTGAACCCGTCGCCGTCGGAGTCCTTCCCCTCGACGGCGGCGAAGTCGTGGTTGGCGGCGCCGAAGTCCTTGCCGTAGGGGTTGAGGTTCTCGGCGTTCCCGGTGTCGCTCTGGTGGCACGTCTTGCAGGAGTCGAGCTTCGAGCCCCGGGTGTTGTACTTCGAGTTGAACGACGACAGGTACTCGGGCTTGCTCTCCGCCGGGGAGCCCAGCACGGCGAAACCCGCGGCGCTGAGCATGGCCGAGAGCACGGCGACCGCCGCCAGCACACGACTCTCCACGTTTGCCCCCGCTCGATCCGTACGACCCCAGCAGCCGCAATTGTTTCAATTATGCCGCAAAATGCCCACTCCGGGTGAAATTCAAACCACCCGGCGTCGAAAGCGTCAGGGTGTGCCGGGGAAGACGGCGAAGCCCGATTGGGTGGTTCCGTTGATCTTCAGGAACTCACCCCCGACGAAGAGGGCGTTGTCGCCGACGGCGGCGGCGAACGGGCCGGTCGACGTGTCGGCGTGGGGGTTCCAGGCAAGGAGGGCGCCGTCGGCGCGGGCGAAGGCCGCCAGGTGGCGACGACCTGGGCCGCCCGGGCAGAACTGGTAGCAGTTCGACTCCTCGGAGACGAGGTAGTCGTAGTGGCCCGCCAGGTACACGGTGGTGGCGGACACCGCCACGCCCACGGCGTCGCCATCGACCTTGGCCTTCCACACCGGGTCGTCATCCTCGGGCCCGTAGGCGTAGAGCCGGCCTCCCGGGCCGCCGGCGGCGGCGTAGAGGACCCCTCCGGCGGCCTCGAGGCCAAAGACTGGGCGTTCCGGCTCGTACTGGAGCGCCGCCAGCCCCCCGGTCACGGCGTCGATCGCCACCAGAGCCGGCTTGCAGCCGATGTCCAGGAACGTGCCGCCGGCGAAGACCGTCCCGCCGAGGACCTCCACGGCGTAGACGTGGCCCGGGTCGTACTCGGGTGTGGCGATGCCGGTTTGACCGATGTAGCGACCGGGGCCCAGCGGGGGCGGAGTCCAGTCGATGAGGGCGCCGGTGATCGGATCGACGGCAGCCAGCTTGGGCCGGACCTGCCCGGCGACCGATTTGAACTCGCCGCCGAGGTAGAGGCGGTCGCCGGCCAGGGCCAGGGCCCGCACCCGACCCTTCACCGACTTCGGCTTGAAGGTCTTGTCGACCTTGCCGGTGGCGATGCTGACCTTGGCCAGCTTGGAGACGGACACGCCCCCGATGGACGAGAAGTCGCCCCCCACATAGACCCACTGCTTGTCGGCCGACAGCTCCATGGCCCAGACCTTGCCGTTGGCCTTGGGGTTCCAGGACTTCAGCCGGCCGGTGGGGCCCTCGATGGCCGCCAGGTAGCCCCGTGACGAGCTGCTGCCCGACGAAGACACCATCTTGGTGAACTCGCCCCCGAGGTAGGCGTTGTCGCCGACGGCGACGATGGCGCTCACCTTCTGGGCCCTGGTCTTGCCGCTGGCCTTCGGGGTCCCGGCGCTCCGGATGGCGGGCGTGGCCGGGAACGCCGGCTCCGCCGTGACCTCTTCGACGGCCGGCGCCACCGTTTCCGTCGGCGTCGGCGCCGGGCATGCCGGTGGACACGGTGGCGGCGGGGTGGACGTGTCCGGCGGGGTCGCCGTGGCAGTCGTGGTCGAACTGGTCGAACTGGTCGAACTGGTCGAACTGGTCGAACTGGTCGAACTCTCGGACGGGGTACAAGTGCTCTCCGGCGGCGTGGACGTCGGCGTGTCCTCCGCCCGCGCCAGCGGCGCGGCGGCCACCGTCAGCAGTACCACGATCGGAACGACTTTCGAGAGGGCCCGCCGCGTTTTGGACGAGCGGCACCAAAGGGGGAAAGCGGCTATCCGCATGGCCTTCCGTTCGGCGCAGTTCGGGGCGCTTCCTGCCGAAGGTGGCAAATGGCGCGCGCCCTCCGGGGTTTCAGCCGCAGCCGGCTGGTCGAGAAATGGAGCATGCGTGTCGCGACCCTCGCCCCGAGCATCCGGGTGGTGCGGGCCGCGGCCCGGTTGCGAACGGAGACGAGCTGGCTCGACTCCCGGCACTGCTTCAGCTACGGCCGACACTACGAGCCCCACAACACCCATCACGGCCTGCTGCTGGTGTGCAACGACGACCGCCTGCGGGGCAGCACGGGCTTCGGCGAGCACGTCCACGAAGAGGTCGAGATCGTCACCTGGATGATCGAGGGCGAGCTCGAGCACCGGGACAGCCACGGCCAGGTCCACGTCCTGCGGCCCGGGCTGGTCCGGCGGCTCTCGGCCGGCGCCGGCCTCCGCCACAGCGAGATGAACCCGGCCGGGTGGGCGCCGGCCCGCGCCATCGAGATGTGGGTGCCGCCCGACCGGGAGGGGCTCGCACCGAGCGTCGAGGTGGCCGACGTCACCGCCGCCCTGGCCGGTGGCGGCCTCGTGGCAGTGGCGGCCGGCCAGGACCGATCCCGGGGGGCCGGAGGCGTCCCCCTGACCGAGGCGGCGGGTGCCGGAACAGACAGTGCGGTCAGGCTCCACCAGGCCCAGGCGGCGCTATGGGCGGGCCGGCTGGCGCCAGGGGAAGCGGTGATGTTCCCCGACGCCCCGCACGTCCACCTCTTCGTGGCCCTCGGCGGGGGTGTCCTCGACACCGGGGGCCTGGCCGGGACGGGGCCGCTGGAGGAGGGCGACTCCGTCCGCCTGACGGCAGCCGGATCACCGGTCTTCACCGCCGAGTCGCCGGGCGGCGCCGAGATCCTCGTGTGGGAGACCGGGTAGCACCCGGCCTCGCTCGCTATAAGTAGTGCCTCGGGTCGACCGGGGCGCCGAGCTCCCGCACCTCGAAGTGGAGGTGGGGCCCGGTGGACATGCCCGTCTGGCCGACGAAGCCCACCACCTGGCCGGTGCCGACCTTCTGGCCGACCCTGGCGCTGACCCGCGACTGGTGGGCGTAGAGGGTGGCCAGTCCGTTGCGATGGTCGATGATGACGGCGTTGCCGTACCCGCCCCGGGGCCCGGCCCACACGACGATGCCGCCGCCGGCGGCCTTGATCGGCAGCCCCGTACCGGCGGCATAGTCGATACCGGTGTGCATGCGGACTTCACCGAGGATGGGGTGGACCCGGGTGCCGAAACCGCTGCTCATCGGGGCGGCCACCGGCGCCCGGAATGTCCGCTTCTTCCGGGGAGCCAGCCGCTGACCGGCCTGCACCTGGCGGAGAAACTCGCCGACCGCTCCCGACTCGACCTGGAGGGCGTTCAGCTCGGCCTGGAAGTCGGACTTCTTGTCCCGGACCTGCCGCAGCAGCTCCTGCTGGCGGTCCTCCTCCGACCGGGCCGCCGCCCGGTTGGCCACCGCCTGGTCCTTGAGACCCTTGAGTCGGTCCCGCTCGGCGGCCTGCTGGTCGCGGGTCACCCGGATCTCCTCGGCCCGGGCCTCGACCTGGTGCCGCAGCCGGTCGGCCTCCTCCTTGAGGGCGACGAAGTGGTCGAGCTCCCGGCGGTTGCGCTTGATCGTGCCGGTCACGTAGCGCTGAGCGGAGAAGAGGTCGTTGGCGTTGGCCGCCCCCTGCACCAGGGCCACGTAGACGGCCTGCTCCTCTGACGTGCCCTTCTGGTACATGGCCGCCACGGTCTGGTTCATCTGCTGGCGGGAGGCGTCGACCTCGGCCTGGGCGGCCCCGAGCCGGCGGACGGCGAGGTCCTGGTCGGCCTCCGCCTTCTTGAGGGTCCGCTCGGCGGTGTCGAGGCGGCGCTGGGCGCCCGTGGTCTGCCGGGAGAGGTCCCACACCGCCTCGTCGAGGTCGTGGAGGCGGGCCTCGATGTCGGCGACCTCGCTCAGGAGGACGGCCTCCTGGGCCGACGCCTCGCCGACCAGATCCCGCAGCTCCCGGACCCGCGTCTCCCGAGGGGACAGCGTGGTCGTCGTGGTCGATGGCTTCTTGGCCGCCCAAGCGACGGAACCCGATCCGGCCGTGATGACCATCACGGCGAGGAGGGACGCAAACGGACGATGTGGCATTCCACGAATCTTAAGCAACAGCAGCAACGGTTACAACGACCGTAACAGTGGCAGCCGTTACTTACGCGTCAAGGAAGCGGCGAAGTCCGATTGCGGAGCCCATGGCGCCGACGGTGGCGCCGACGGCGACGATCAGCAGGCCGATGGCCACGGCGTCGCCTCCGGTCACGTAGAAGGCCGAGAAGAGGTTCTTCGACCGGTCGACGAGGTCGGAGAGGATCACGCGGAGCGTGTAGACCCCGGCGAAGGCCAGGGCGGCGCCGATGGCCCCCTGGATGAGGCCCTCGAACATGAAGGGCACCCGGATGAACCAGTTCGTCGCCCCCACCAGCTTCATGACCTGGATCTCCCGGCGGCGGGCGAAGGTGGCCAGGCGGATCGTGTTGACGATGAGGAAGAGCGAGGAGGCCAGCAGCACGCCGGCGATGGCGAAGAACAGGCCGCGGATCCAGCGGATGCCGGCCAGGAGCCGGCGCACCTGTTCCTTGGCCGTCAGGACGGTGTCGATGCCGTCGTTGAACCGGCTCTGGAAGCGGGCCGCCACCTTTTCGGTCAGCTCGGCCTTGGCCGGCGCGACGCGGAAGGAGACCGGTAGCCCGTCGGGGTCGATGTTCGACAGCAGCTCGGGGTCGCCGGCGAAGATCCGCTTGGCTTCGTTGAAGGCGTCCTCCTTGGAGAAGAACCGGAACCGCCGCACGTCGGGCGACTGCTCCAGTTCGGCCCGCACGGCGGCGATCTGGCCTTCGCTGGCCTCGGACCGGCAGGCGGGCTTGGCCGAGTCGGGCTCGGCGGTCGACTTGGAGCAGAGGAAGATCTCCAGTTCCACGCCGTTCTTCCACCGGGCGGTGCCGTGGTCGACCATCCGGGACAGCAGGAGCACCCCGCCGAAGAGGAAGAGCGAGACGGCGACCGTGAGGATGCCGGCCAGCGTCATGAGGAGGTTGCGCCGGAGCGACACAGCCGTCTCCCGGGTGACGTAACCAAGGTGCAGCGCCATCAGACGGGGTTCTCCTGGACCTCCTGGATCACCGGGAGCGGCCCGGTGGCGTAGGCCCCCTGGGCCTCGTCGCGGACCAGGACACCCCGGTTGAGCTCGACGACGCGGCGGCGCATGAGGTCGACGATGCCGTAGTCGTGGGTGCACATGACCACGGTGGTGCCCGTCCGGTTGATCCGGTCGAGGAGCCGCATGATGCCGGCCGAGTTGGCCGGGTCGAGGTTCCCGGTCGGCTCGTCGGCCAGGAGGATCAGTGGCCGGTTGGCGAACGCCCGGGCGATCGACACCCGCTGCTGCTCCCCGCCCGAGAGCTCGTTGGGGAGGTTGTCGGCCTTCTTCGACAGGCCGACGAGATCGAGGATCTGCGGCACCTGCTGCTTGACGACCGAGCGGGGCTTGCCGATCACCTCGAGGGCGAAGGCCACGTTCTCGTAGACCGTCTTGTAGTTCAGGAGCTTGAAGTCCTGGAAGACGCAGCCCATGTTGCGGCGCAGATACGGGACCTTCCACGACGGCAGCGACGAGAGCTCCCGGTCGCCGACCCAGATCTTCCCGGACTCGGCCGCCTCCTCCTTCATGAGGAGGCGGAAGCACGTCGACTTGCCCGACCCGGACGGGCCGACGAGGAAGACGAACTCGCCCTTCCCGATCTCGAGGGTCAGATCCTTGACGGCGGTGACCCCGCCCTTATAGCTCTTGGTGACCGATTCGAACCGGATCATGACTCGGGCGAGGGTACCAACCGGAAGCGGGGCAACCGGAGCATCTGCCGGGGGCGAAACGCCAATCTCACCGCCAGAGGGGACAGATCCCTGCCTAGCCACTCAACGTGGCAGGACCAGGCGGCCGATAGCTCGAATGAGCTAGATCAGACCGGTCAGGGAGACAGGCTTGCTCAGACGATTCGCCGTGGTTGCCGTGGCTTCGCTCGCTTTTGTCGGCGGGCCGCTCATGGTGCCGCGCGCCCTGGCGGGCCAGTCTGCCGACCTCGCGGCCATGACCAACGCCGACCGGGCGGCCAAGGGCCTGAGGGCGCTGTCGACGGCCGCTGACCTGCAGTCGGTGGCCCAGAAGCGGGCCGACGAGATGGCCCGCAACGGCAAGCTGGCCCACACCACCAACCTCGGTTCGAAGGTGTCGGGCTGGAAACGTCTGGGAGAGAACGTCGGGCGGGGGCCGGACCTCCCTGACATCCAGGCGGCGTTCATGGCGTCGCCCAGCCACCGGGAGAACATTCTCGACCCCGAGTTCAGCCAGCTCGGCGTGGGCGTCACCTTCGACGGCAAGGAGTACCTGTACGTGGCGGTGATCTTCCGCACGCCGTCGGGCGCCGCCGCCGCCAGCGCTCCGCCTCCGACCACCGCGCCTCGCCGGGCGACGCCGCCGACCACCCGGGCGGCGTCGGCCCCGAAGCCGAAGCCGACGACGACAACCCAGGCCCCGACCACCACGACGGCGGCCCCCACGACGACCACCATGGCCGCTCCGCCCCCGCCGCCGGTCGAGCCGGTGGCGGCCCCGCCGGTTGAGCTGCCGCCGGTCGAGACCACCACGACCACGGCCCCCCGGCCGATCTTCACCAACCCCGACTTCCTGGCCGCCAACTTCTCGGACCCCGTGGTGCCCGCCTCGGCCACGACGCCGCTGCCGGAATCCGGCCGGCCGGTGCTGCCCATCCTCTTCGCCGCCGCCCTCGGTCTGCTGGTCGGCGCGGCGTGCACCGCGGCGACGCTGGCGCGGCGCCCCGTTCAGGTGTCCGAGACCTCCCGCCCCGGGGCGGCGAAGCCGCAGGAATAGAAGCGTGAGTCGGCGGAGATGACCGGAGGTCAGCTCTGCCGACGCCGCCACTGGAGGTAGGCCTCCATGAAGGCGTCGATCTCGCCGTCGAGCACGGCGGTGATGTTGCCGGTCTCGTAGTCGCTGCGGAGGTCCTTCACCAGCTGGTAGGGGGCGAGCACGTAGGAGCGGATCTGGCTTCCCCAGGTCACCTCCCGCTTCTCCCCTGAGAGGCTCTCGAGCTCCTTGCGGCGCTCCTCCCGGGCCCGGTCGGCCAGGCGGGCACCGAGGATCTGCATGGCCTTGGCCCGGTTCTGGTGCTGGGACCGCTCGTTCTGGCACGACACCACGACGCCGGTGGGCAGGTGGGTGATCCGGACGGCCGAGTCGGTGACGTTCACGTGCTGGCCGCCGGCGCCCTGGGACCGGTAGGTGTCGATGCGGAGGTCCTCCGGGTTGATCTCCGGCTCCTCGGCCTCCTCGAGGGCGGGAACGGCGTCGAACGAGGCGAAGGCCGTGTGCCGGCGGGACTGGGAGTCGAACGGCGAGATCCGGACGAGGCGGTGCACGCCCTTCTCGGCCGACAGCATCCCGTAGGCGTGTCGGCCCTTGATCATGAAGGTCACCGAGCTGATGCCGGCCTCCTCCCCCGGGGAGAGCTCGTCGATCTCGATGGCGAAACCCCGGCGCTCGGCCCACCGGCGGTACATCCGCAGCATCATGTCGGCCCAGTCGGCGGCGTCGGTACCGCCGGCGCCGGAGTGGATCTCGCAGATGGCGTCGCGCTCGTCGTGCTCTCCCGTGAAGAGGGCTTGGAGGTCGAGGGCGGCCAGGTCGCGGCCGAGGCCGCCGATGCCGCCGGCGATCTCCTCCTCCAGCGACTCGTCACCCTCCTCCCGAGCCAGTTCGTCGAGGGTCTCCAGGTCGGACAGGCGGGCCTCCAACCCGTCCACGAGGTCGACGTCGTCCTTCACCCGGGACAGCTCCTGGGTCACCTTCCGGGCCGCCTCAGGGTCGTCCCACAAGGACGGGTCGCTGGCCTCCTTCTCGAGTTCGACCAGGCGGGCCCGGGCGGCGTCGATGCGGAGGTAGCCGCGGGCATCCTTCAGGCGGCGGCGCAGGTCGGCCAGGTCATCGGAGAAATCCCGCACGAACGGGTGAGGGTACACGGCGGGCCGCGGCGGGCCGGACGCCGGCCAGGGGAGCGGGTGATGCGATGATTCGACGCATGGGGGCCAGGGGTGCGGCGGCCGGAATCGGGGACCTCGCCGCCGCCACGCCGGCGTCGCGGGACCGCTACGTCGACTTCCTCCGGGCCGTGAGCATCCTCGTCGTCGTGGTCGGCCACTGGACGATCGCCCTCATCTTCTGGGACGGCGGGGTGATCCGCTCCACCAGCGCCATCGGGAAGGCCCCGGGTCTGTGGCTGGCCACCTGGCTGTTCCAGGTCATGCCGGTGTTCTTCTTCGTCGGCGGCTACGCCAACTTCGTCGCCTACGAGTCGGCCCGGCGGCGGGGCGACTCCGCCGCTGGCCTTCATCCGCAGCCGGTTGCGGCGGCTGCTCGTGCCGTCCGCGTGCTCCTGGCGGTGTGGGCCGTCGTCCAGGTCGTGCTGCACCTCACCGGCACCGGCGCCCCCACCGGCCCCCGCATCGGCGACCTGGTGCTGCTGCGGGGCGTCCGCCCGCCGGGCCAGACGATCCCCTTCGGGCCGCTGTGGTTCCTCGGCGTGTACCTCGTGGTCGTCTGCATCAGCCCGCTCACGGTCGCCCTCCACCGCCGCTTCCGGTGGTGGATCCCGGCGGTCATGGTGGCCGGCACGGTCGTCGTCGACGCCCTCGGCTTCATCGGCGGCCACGCCGGAATCCGCTACCTCAACGCCGTCTTCGTGTTCCTGCTCCCCCACCAGCTCGGCCACTTCTACGGCGACGGCAGCGTCGACCGCTGGCCCCGGGCGGCGCTGGCCGCCCTGGCCGCCGTCGGGCTCGGCGGGCTCGTGCTGATGACCAACCCCTGGCTGTTCGAGCTTGGCCGGCGACCGGCGCTTCGACTGGTTCCCCGGCATCGGCCACTACCCCCGCAGCATGCTCGGCACCGACGTCGAGAAGGTGGCCAACACCTATCCCCCGACGGTGTGCTTCATGCTCGTCGGCTTCTGGCTGATCGGGTTGGTCGCTCCTGCTGCGCCCGGCGGTCAGCCGCTGGCTGCAGCTCCCGGGGCCGTGGCGGGCCACGATCCTCGGCAACGCCTGGATCATGACCCTGTTCCTGTGGCACATGACCGCCTACCTGGCGCCATCCTGCTGCTGTGGCCGCTGGGCTTCGGCCAGGAGCACGAACCAACCGCCCGCTGGTGGCTCGAACGGCCCGTCTGGATCGCCGTCCCCGGCGTGCTCCTCGTCGCCCTCATCGCCGTCTTCGGCCGCTTCGAAGCGCAGGGCCGCGCCCGCCCGACCGGTAGTCTCCCCGTCGACCAGGAGGGAAGGCGTGGGTGACGAAGAGCTGCATGCCCATGGTGACGAAGAGCTGCATGCTGAGGTGGACGAAGAGCTGCTGGCCGAGGGCGCCAAGCTGCTGGTGGACGCCGTGCAACAGCTGTCGGCGGAGGACGTCGACCGGCTCCTGCGGGGCCTGCCGTCACACGTCGCCACGGATCTCGTCAAGGCGCTTATCGGCAACAAGCTCGATCCCCGGCGCTTGAAGAACCTCGGGCCCCTGCTGGTCGGGACGCTGCGCAAGCGGCCGGCAGAACGTCTGGCTCCCGTGGTGGAACACCTGTCCATGGGGATCCTCGACACGTTCCAGGCCGAGCTCGGGGACCGCTTCGAGAACCCGTCGTTCGACGATCTCCGCCAGGTGCTCGACGCCGTGGTGGCCAAGCATCCGGTCGACGGGGTGCGCTGCACCCTCAGCTGGGTCGTGGCCGAGGGGATGCCGGCCGCCCAGGCGGCCCGGGACGTGCTCCACTCCGACGAACGGCTCCGCCTCCCGGACTGGGCCGAGGCCCCGCTCTGATGCGCGACCAGGGCAGGCGGGCCATGGCGCTGGCGGCGGTGTTGCTCCTCGGTGCGGGAGCGTGCACAGACGAGAAGTCGGAGGACTCGGAGGACTCGGAGGACGTCTCGGTCGCCTACAGCGCCAACGACGTCGATCTCTCCCTGCCCAAGCTCAAGGTCGCGCCGACTGGCGCGTGGGTTCTGTCGGCGAGTTTCGCCTGGCGGAACTGCGGCGAACGAGCCTGCTGGACCTTCGACGAGCGCCAGCACGGGGGGCCCGACGTGTTCGGTGTGTACCTCAGCCGGCCACCGATCAACGTCGAGTCGGCGAGGTTGACCCTGCGGACCAGCTGCGGCGGGGAGACGACTCTGGGCAGGGACGCTGCGCTGACCGGCGAGGCCGGCGCCTTCTTCCTCGTGCAGGAGCAGACGGGGAAGGAGGGCAGCTGCCGGCGCGGCGGGTCAGGCCGGGACTTCAACATGGCCTCCGGGGAGGTGGAGGCGATCGTGCGACCGGTCGCCGGTGCACCCTGCGAAGGGATCCTGTCGGTCACGGCGATGTTCGGCCACTCCTACAAGAACACCGGTCGGGACGTGAAGGTGAACGCCGGGAAGAGCGAGGACGGCCTCCGGATCGACTGGGGTGACGACGCGATCCACCAGTTCCAGACTGTCGGCGCCGGCAGCGGCCTCTACGACTGCTCCGGCGCTGACAAGCGATAAAAGGGCCAAGTCGGCCCGCGCCGGCAGGAATGGCGCGAAAAGGGTCGAATCTCTCTATCCGAGGCCAAAAACCTCAAATCCACCACGCTGAGTGAATGACGTCGCAGTGCCGCGGCGCCGCCCGGCGTCCTCACCCGGGAGAAACCGCATGCTCCTTGCCCTCGTTGCCGTCTGGACAGTCATCGGATTCATCGCCGCTATGACGGGCGCCGGCTCCTAGGCCGTCGCCTGCCACCACGCCAGACCGTGGGTGGCAGGGAGCTGATGGCAAGATCGGGCGGTGGATCTCACCGGCAAGATCGTCCTGCTCGTGTCGGCCGTGGCCGTGCTGTCGGCGGTGGCCCGCCGGGTCGGGGTCCCGGCGCCGCTCCTGCTGGTGGCGGTCGGGATCGCGGCGTCGTTCATCCCCGGCGTGCCCGACTACGAGCTCGACCCCGAGATGGTGCTCGTCGGCATCCTGCCGCCGCTGCTCTACGCCGCCGCCATCCGCACGTCGCTGATCGACGTCCGCCGCGACCGGCGGGCCATCGCCCTGCTGTCGGTCGGGCTCGTCGCCTTCACCTGTGTGGTGGTCGGATTCGTCAGCTGGCTGATCATCCCCGGCCTGCCGCTCGCCGCCGGGTTCGCCCTCGGTGCGGTAGTCGCCCCGCCCGACGCCGTGGCGACCACCGCCGTCGGCCGCCGGGTCGGCCTGCCCCGCCGGATGACCAGCATCCTCGAAGGCGAGAGCCTCCTCAACGACGCCATCGCCCTCGTGGCCCTGCGGACGTCGGTGGCCGCGCTGGCCGGCTCGATCACCGCCTGGCGGATCGGGGTCGAGGCCACGGTGGCCGCCGTGGGCGGAACGGTGGTCGGCCTGGCGGTCGGCGCCGCTGCTCATCGCCGTCCGTCGCCGCATCGACGACGTCGTCCTCGACACCACCCTGTCGCTGCTGGCGCCGTTCGTGGCCTTCGTCGCCGCCGAGGAGCTGTCGATCAGCGGCACCCACCCGTCCGGCGTGCTGGCGGTCGTCATCACCGGCGCCATGCTCGGCCACTGCACCGATCAGCTGCAGTCGGCCCGGGCCCGCATCTCCGAGCGGCTCAACTGGGAGACCATCCAGTTCGTCCTCGAGAACTCGGTCTTCCTCCTCATCGGGCTCCAGGTCCGCGACGTGCTCGACGACGTGTCGAAGTCGTCGCTCGGCGGGGGGCGGCTCCTGCTCATCTGCGGCGGCGTCCTGCTCGCCACCATCGTGAGCCGCTTCGTGTGGGTGTTCCCCGCCACGTACCTGCCGCGCCTGATCCCCGCCATCGGCCGGGTCGACCCGCCGCCGCCCTGGCAGGTCCCGGCCGGCGTGTCGTGGGCCGGTATGCGGGGCGTCGTCACGCTGGCGGCGGTGTTCGCCCTCCCGGAGTCGACACCGCACCGGCCGGTCCTGGTGCTGGCCGCCTTCACGGTGGTGGCCGGCACGCTGCTGGTCCAGGGCGCCACGCTCCCGATGGTCATCCGCCGGCTCGGCCTGCGCGGCCCCGACCCCGCCGAGGACGCCCTGGCCGAGGCCGGAGCTCTGCAGGAAGCCGCCCGTGCCGGCCTGGCCCGCCTCGACGAGCTGGCGGCCGGGGCGCCGCCCGAGGTCGTCACCCGCCTGCGGGAACGCACGCTGGACCGGGCCAACCACTCGTGGGAGCGGCTCGGCGCCGTCGCCGACGAGACCCCGAGCGACGCCTACCGCCGCCTGCGACTGGAGATGCTCGCCGCCGAGCGGGCCGCGGTGGCCGAACGCCGCGCCGCCGGCCTCCTCGAAGCCGACCTGCTGCTCGACGTCCGCCACGTCCTCGACGTGGAGGAGTCACAGCTCGACCGGCCGCTGCGGGCTGGTCGACACCTCGAGCGGCGCACCGCTCGTCGCCGCCACCGGCGGCGCCTGCGGTCACCTCCGGCAGAGACTGGCCCTTCGACGAGGCGCCGGCGGAACCGGTCTGCCAACGCTGCATCGAGGAGGGCACGCTTCCCGTCCACCTCCGCATGTGCCTCGCCTGCGGCGAAGTCGGCTGCTGCGACTCGTCCGTCGGCCGCCACGCCACCGCCCACTACGAAGCCACCCACCACCCCGTCATGCGCAGCGTCGAACCCGGCGAAGCCTGGCGCTGGTGCTACATCGACCAGCGCCTCGGCTGATCGTTTGGTCAGCCCCAGCGCTGGGGGTCGTCGAGGTCAATTCCGAGGGAGAACTTGCCGACGATCTCGTGGACGAGCATCTCGTTGGCGGGATGGCTCTCACCGCCGTGGCGATCGCCGAACTGGCGGGCGAACGGTGGGACGCCGCGGCCGATGCCATCCATCGAGCGCTCGAGCAGGGTCGCCGGTGGGGGCTGCCATGGCAGGACGCCGACCTCCTGACCCAACTTGCTCTCGCCGAACTTGGACGGGCCAGGGCGGGGCGGCCGTTCGAGCTGCGACCGAGGCGGTGGCCATCGCCGTCGCGCAGGGAGCCGGTGTGTTCGAGTCCGCGGCCCGGCTCGCGCTGGGCCGGGCCATCCGGCAAGCGCGGAGAAGTGGATAGGACGGCGCAGGCCGAGAACGAGGTCCGAAGGGCACTTGCTCTGGTCAACTCCACCGGGGCGACCACACTGGAGCCGTTCATTCGCGAGGAGTTGGGGCGTCTCCGAGGCGCTGAGTCGGAACTCCAAGAGGCTCTCCGACTCTTCACGGCAATCGGTGCGGCCGGACACGCCCGACGCCTCCAGAATTGAAATCCGCCGACGGCTGAGTGTCACGGCCATCACGCTGGATCTGTGAACGGTGAGGCCGAGCCCACCATGGCCCTGGCCCAGAATTCCAGGGTGCCGTCGTGTTCCTTCAAGACGAGACCCAGGCCGCTCCGGGGGGCGGCCCTCATCGTCGGCCTCGTGCTGCTCACGCCGGCCGTCAGCAACGCCTCGGCGGGGAGACCCTCGATACCGGTCGCCGAGTTCCCTGGCGCCGTTCATGACGCACCGCGCGGCATAGCCCGGGGCCGGATGGCAGCGTGTGGTTCACGGGCTATGGCGACAACACGATCGGACGGATCACACCCGATCCGCCCCACACCATCACCGAGTTCGCCCTCCCCACCCCCGGTGCCGGCCCGGTCGGGATCACCGTCGGGCCCGACGGCAACCTCTGGTTCACCGAGTTCGGCGGCCACAAGATCGGCCGGATCTCACCGGGCGCGCCCCATACGATCAACGAGTTCCCCCTGGGCGGGGCGCGGTCCGCCCCGCCGGCATGGCTGAGGTATGCGCGTCCGGCGGCCTTCGAGGCCGTCGTCACCGACGTCGGTGTCCCGGTGCGAGACGGCACCGAACTGCACTGCACCCTTGTCCGCCCAGGCCAAGCAGGATCGGCGGCGCCGGGTCGGTTCCCCGGGCTCGTGATGGACTTCGTGGCCTACAGGGCTTCGCAGGACACCTCGCTGCAAGAGGATGCCCGTTGGTTCGCCGAGCGAGGGTACGCCGTCTTGTTGTGCTCGCCGCGGGAACGGGTGGGTCACCGGGAACTTGGCAGCCGTTCACCAACCAGGAACGCCAGGACAACTACGACCTGATCGAATGGCTCGCCGCCCAGCCCTGGAGTACGGGAAAGGTGGGCCAGACGGGTATGAGTTATGGCGGCATCACGTCGTTCCGGGCGGCGACGGCCAAGCCCCCCCACCTCGTCGCCATCGCTCCCATCGCCTCGTACGCCAGCCCGTACTTCGACTGGCAATACCGCGGCGGCATCCGCGCCAACGTCCTGCGCTGGTGGCCCGCCGTCGTCTGGGCTCTCGCCGTTGTCGGCCAGGCTCCGGCCGCCCAAGCCGCTCTGACGGCGCACGCCGTCGCCTGGGAGCAGGATGCGGCCGCCCATCCGACCTACGACGCCTATTGGCGCGAGCGGGACGTCGATGCCGCCGCCCTCGATGCCAGCGACATCCCGGTGCTCGGCATCGGCGGCTGGCACGACGTCTTCGCCCGGGGCATGGTCGCCAACTACGAGGCCGCCAGGGATCAGAGCTGGCTCCTGATGTTCCCCCTGACCCACAGGGAACTCTCCCCCAACCCCCCGGGATACCCCCCCGAGGTCGACGCCGCCCGTCTGGCCTGGTTCGACCGGTGGCTCCTCGACCTTCCCGAGGCGCCGCGCCCGGCCGCCAGAGTCACCAGCTGGGAGCTGCCCCGCCCGGCTGGTGGGTGGAGGGAGCTCGCCGACTGGCCATCGTCACCCGCCCACCGCCGCTACCACCTCGAGGCCGGGAGATCGCTCGCCGCGACGCCCGGGTCGGCGTCCACGATCGCCTACAAGGTCAACCCGGCCGACACCAGCTGCGTGTGCTCCGACCGTGGTTACGCACCGCCGGCGCCCGACAACGCCGTCAACGACCAGCGGGTGGCCGACCAAGGGCGGCCACATTTCGACTCGGAACCCCTCGAACATCCCCTCACCCTCGCCGGCACCGCGGTTGCCCATCTCCGTGTCACGCTCTCCGCCTCGGACGGCAACCTGGTCGTGCACCTCGCCGACCTTGCCCCCGACGGCACATCATCGGTGATCACCAGCGGGTGGCTCCGAGCCAGCCACCGCCTCTCCCACGAGACGCCGGCGCGGCTGTTTCCCGGCCAGCCCTACCACGTCGATGTCCGCCTGTGGCCGACGCATTGGAGGCTGGCCGCCGGACACCGACTGCGTGTCTCTCTCAGCAGTGGAGACCTGGCCAGCATCGAGCCCAATGCGCCTCCTGGGACGGTGACGATCGCCTTGGGCGTCGGCGGCTCGTCGATAGATCTACCGCTACAGGGGTGAGCCGAGGGTTAGCCGGTCGGCGGGCGGAGGCCGTCGAAGCCGAGGACCCAGTGAGCCGCCCGCTCTGGGCGTGGAAGAAGGCCCGGGGCTGAGCGCCGGTGGTCTCCGCCTATACCGCTCCATGTGATCAGTTCGATGACCCGATCGAGCAGCGGAGCGAACCCATCGACCGACTCGAGTTGAGCGGTCTCGTGGAGGACGGTGCCGGCGTCAGGCCTCCGGACGGCGATGTCGGTCCACCCGTCCACGTAGAGGACGATGTCGGCGTGGGCGTTCGGTCGGGAGACGCGCAGCCCGAGCGACCGTGGCGTCGTGACGTCGGATCGTTCCACCAGCGGGGCGGGCTGCCCGGCGTCGTGGTCGGTCCAGGTGACGGGATGGACCGTGAGCCCGGCCGCGGTCCACACGAACCACCGTCGCTGGATCTCGGCCTGCGCCTGGTCAAGGTCCAAGGCGGTGAGTTCGATGGGCCGCTCCACGACGACACGGTAGTGGCCGCCGACCGCACAACATCAGCCGAGAAGCGGGCGGCCGGCCTTTCAGTTGCCGAGGGCGTCAATCAAGGCCGCGTGCTTGGGCATACCCATACTTCGGTACAGGTCGCGGGCCTCCTCGAGGAGGGCCGCGGCCTCGGCTCGGTCGCCGGGGCCATCCCGCTCCATCAGCATGGTGGCGAGGAATCGTCGGGTGTGGGCGGCCTCGGGCAGGTGGGGGAGCTCGGCGGCCTGGCGCAGAGCGGTGCGGAAGTGCTCCTCGGCGTCGTCCCAGCAGCGGCCGGCGGCCGCGGCGATGCCGGCGGCGCGCTCGGGGAGGCGCATGTCGATATAGCTGGGGCAAATGCCGCCGGTCCGCTCGATGCACTCGACGACGAGGTCATAGAAGCCCGCGGCCCGGTCGAGCTCGCCCAGCACGTACAAGCCTTCCACGGCCGACAGCAGCATGATCCACCGTCCCCACACGTTGGGCTGCCCCCTCTTCGGAAGGCGGTTGTCCTCCGCCTTGTCGAGCAGGGCCAGGGCCGCCTCGCGATCACCGACGTAGGCCAGGTACTCGAAGAGCTGCGCCCGGGGCCAGCCGAGGGTGAAGGCGCAACTGACGGGGTCGCGGGCGACCGCCTCCTCGAAGGGGGCCCGGGCGGCGTCCCAGTCGCCGGCGAGGAAGCGGGCCAAGCCGATCCAGGCGAGGTCGTGGACGAACCAGGGCAGGCCGGCGCCCTCTACGAACTCGAAGTCGGCACGGGCGAACGCCTCCAGGGCGGCGAGATCGGGAGCGGTGCAGAAGTCGACCATGGCCCGGACCCTGCGGGCCTGCATCAGCGCCCCGTGATTTCCGAGCCGTTCGGCCAGGGGCTCGAGCTCGCCTTGGATGCTGAGGGCTTCGGCAAAGCGGCCGACGTCGACCAGTGCGATGGCGTTGAAACCCAGCACGCTGGCCACCTCCCACAGGTCACCGGCGGCCCGAAGCAGCTCGGCCGATTCCAGGCCCGCCTCGGCGGACTCGGCTTGGTGCATCCAGGCCCACCGGTGGAGCGACCGCCCGAGCAGGCAATGCCCCCGTACCGTCGTGTCGCCCAGCTGGTCGGCGATGGCCAGCGCCTGGGTGAGCAGCTCGTCGCCGAGCTCGAAGGGCTTTTCGGTCCAACCGAGGGCGCAGCCCGTGTGGGCCAGGAGGCGGGCCCGGTCGGCGGTGATCCCGTCTCCGAGCACGGCCAGCGCCCGCTCCGCCATCTCGAAGGACTCGCCCGAGAGGGACGCCCACAGCAGTACGTAGCCGGCCTGGAGGCCAATCCGCCCGACCGCCTCTTCGTCGCCCAAGGCCTCGTAGGCGTCGAGCGCCTGGTGCCACATGGGCGATGGCCTGCTGCCAGTGGCCGGCGTTGCGCTCGGCGCTCCCGCGGAGGTCGAGGAGCTCGGCCCGCTCCACCGCCGTGGCGGCGTCGACCAGTTCGGCGGCTCGCTCCAGGTGGCGCAGCGCCTCTTCGAAGGCGGACGTCTCGAGCGCGAAGCGTCCGGCCATGATCAGGGCTCGGAAGGTCCGCTTGGGCTCGGCGGCGGGGCCGGCCTCCAGCAGGTGGTTGGCGATGGCCGCCGCCTGGGGCGCCAGCGCGGCGGCGTAGTGGCGCTCGAGTGCCTCCGCCGCCCGGGCATGGAGCCGGCGGCGGCGGGGGGCGGACAACTCGCTCAGCACCGTCTGGCGGATGAGTTCGTGGGCGAAGATGAAGCGGTCCTCGCCGGGGCTGTCGTCGACGGCGAAGATGAGCCGGGCCCGCTCCGCCTCCTCCACGATGTCGAGCAGGCGGTCCTCGGGAAGCTCCTCCAGGTACTGGAGGAGGTCGAAGGAGAACACCCGCCCGAGCACAGCCGCGCTGGCCAGGATCTTCGGCCCCTCCTCCCCCAGCCGCCGGAGACGGGCACCGACCACCAGCCGCACCCCCTCGGGGACGTCGAGGTCCTCGACCGACAGGTCGGCGCGGAAGCGGCCGTCGGCGTCGAAGAGCCGGCCCTCCTCGGCCAGGTGCTTGAACACCTCCTCGGTGAAGAACGGATTGCCCTCGGTCTCGGCGTAGAGGACCTCGACGAGGCGGGGCGGCGGTTCCTGGCCGGCCATTCCCGCTGCCATCTCGGCCACCCCCTCCTGGGGCAGGCGCCCGAGGGGCATGCGCCGGGCCAGGCGTCGGCGGGTCAGCTCCTCGAAGGTCCGCGACAGCGGGCGGCCGACGTCGAGCTCGCTGTCGCGGTAGAGGCCCACCATGAGGACGGGCACCTCGGCGATCCGTTCGGCGAGGTGCTGGATCAGGAGCATGGTCGGCTCGTCGGCCCAATGGATATCGTCCAGCACCAGGAGGGTCGGCTGGGCCCGGCCGGTACGGGCCAGGACCTCCCAGATGCTGTTGAAGAGGTAGCGCCGCTCCTGCTCGGCGGGTAGGTCGAGCGGCGGGGGGATGTCCGGGCAGAGCTGGCGCAGCTTGGGCACCAGCCGGGCGATCTCGGCGGCTTCGTCGCCCAGGAACTGGCGGAAGGCCTGGGGGCTGGGCGCCTGGGCCAGGGCCTGCTCGTAGGCTTCGACGAAGGGGATGTAGGGCTGGGCGCCGGCCATCTCGTACGACGCTCCGAAGAAGGTCTGGAAGCCCTCCCGGGCACAGCGGATGGCGAGCTCTTCGGCCAGGCGGGACTTGCCCACCCCGGGTTCGCCGCCCACCATGACCAGCGCCCCCGTGCCCGCCTGCACCTGGGCCATGAGCCGGCGCAGCTCCGCCCGCTCCGCCTCCCGGCCCACGAAGGGTGTCCGTTCGGCGAAGGCGGCACCGGGCTCGGCCGGGCGGGCGGCGTCGTAGACGACCCCGTAGAGGTGCCAGCGGTCGGGGAAGCCCTTGAGCCGGTACCGGCCCCGATCGACGAACGTGAACTCGGGCCCGGAGCCGGCCAACTGTCGCACGATCTCGGAGACGAGGACCTCGCCGCCCTTGGCCCGGCTGGCGATCCGTGCCGCGGCGTTCACGGCCTGGCCGTAGAGGTCGTCGCCTTCGACGGTGACCTCGCCGGTGTTGACGCCGATGCGGACCTTCACCTCGTCGCCCGACGAGGCGGCGTTGCGCTCCGCCAGGCCAACCTGGATGGCCACCGCGCAGGCCAGCGCCTTGCGGGGAGAGGCGAAAGCGATCATGAACCCGTCGCCGAGGGACTTGACCTCCCGGCCGTCGTGGGCGGCCACGCAGCTCCGCACGACCTCCTCGTGGGCCCGAAGGATCCGGTGGGCCACCGCGTCGCCCCTTTCGGTGCGCAGGTCGGTGGAACCCTCGACGTCACTGAACAGAATCGTGACCGGGCCCTCGGGGAGCTGCTCGCCCATCCTCCCCCTCTCGCGAACGGTGACAGTGTGCCATTGACGGGCAACCGTTCGCCCACGTCACAGCGCAACGCCGGCTCCTCCCGCACGCAAGCCCCACCTCGCTCCTGCAGGAACTGCTCCCGAAGACCCTGGCCCGGGACCCCGCCCTCTCAGCGCCCGTGGCAGAACTTGTACTTCTTGCCTAGGCAAGTAAAGGTGCTGGTCACGGCAGCGTCCGTGGCAGAACTTGTACTTCTTGCCGCTCCCGCAGTAGCAGGGGTCGTTGCGGCCCGGGGTCTTCTCGACCCGGACGGGGTCCTGGCACCGCCGCCTCGGCTTGCCGGCCACCATCTCGTGGTCGACCTCGCCGCCGGCGGCCGCTTCGGCCACCGCCGGCTGACCGCAGCGCCTCGGAGCCCTGCACCGGGCCTTCGGGGGCCGAGTACTGGAGGCGGCGGGGACGCTGCGGCGGCGGGCTCCTCCTTCACGACCTGGAGGTGGAAGACGTAGCGGACGAAGTCGTCCTCCACGGCGCCCATCATGGCCTCGAACATGTCGAAGCCCTCCCGCTGCCACTCGACCAGCGGGTCCTTCTGGCCCATGGCCCGCAGGTTGATGCCCTCCTGCAGGTAGTCCATCTCGTAGAGGTGCTCGCGCCACTTCTGGTCGATGACCGAGAGCATCACCCGGCGCTCGATCTCCCGGAGGTTCTCGGCGCTGACGGTCGCCTCTTTCTCCTCGTACTTGGCCAGGGCCTCGTCGGTGAGGTGGTCGGTGATGTTGAGCGCGGTTGCCGATCTCGGTGAGCTGCGCCTCGGTCGTGTCCGTCGGGTAGTACTGCGGCGACGTAGCGGAGCAGCTCGGCGAAGTCCCACTCCTCCTCGTAGTCGCCGGGGAGGAACGTGTCGACGGCCCGGGTGATGGCGGCCTGGATGGCCTCGAGCGCCTGGTCCTTGCAGGTCTTCCCCGTCGAGCACCTGCTGGCGGCGCTTGTAGACCACCTTGCGCTGCTCGTTCATGACCTCGTCGTACTTGAGGACGTCCTTGCGGATCTCGAAGTTGCGGTCCTCCACCGTCCGCTGGGCCCGCTCGATGGCCTTGGAGACCATCTTCGCCTCGATGGGGACGTCGTCGGGCAGGGCCTTGCCCATCACCCAGTTCATGGCCCCGGTGGCGAAGATCCGCATGAGGTCGTCTTCGAGGGAGAGATAGAAGCGGCTCTCCCCCGGGTCGCCCTGGCGGCCGGAGCGGCCCCGCAGCTGGTTGTCGATCCGGCGGGACTCGTGACGCTCGGTGCCGAGCACGTAGAGGCCGCCGAGGCTCGAGGACCTCCTCGCCCTCCTCCTTGCACTCCGGCTTGAACCGCTCGAGCGAGCTCGTTCCAGCGCTCGGGGTTCTCGGCCTTCGACGAGCCCTCCCGCATGATCTCCTCGTCGGCCAGGCCCTCGGGGTTGCCGCCGAGGAGGATGTCGACGCCCCGGCCGGCCATGTTGGTGGCCACCGTGACCGCACCCGATGCGGCCGGCCTGGGTGACGATCAGGGCCTCCTTCTCGTGCTGCTTGGCGTTGAGGACGGCGTGGGGGATGCCCCGCTTCTCCAGCTGGCGGGACAGGTACTCCGACTTCTCCACCGAGATCGTGCCGACGAGGACGGGCTGGCCCTTCTCGTGCCGCTCGACGAGGTCTTCGACGACGGCGTTGAACTTGGCCTCTTCGGTCTTGTAGATGAGGTCGCCCTGGTCGTCCCGGATCATCGGCTTGTTGGTCGGGATCGGGACGACCTCGATGTTGTAGGTGTGGGCGAACTCGCCGGCCTCGGTGACGCCGTGCCGGTCATGCCGGACAGCTTGTCGTAGAGGCGGAAGTAGTTCTGGAGCGTGATGGTGGCGAGGGTCTGGTTCTCCTCCTTGATCTTCACGTTCTCCTTGGCCTCGACGGCCTGGTGGAGACCCTCGCTCCACCGCCGGCCCTCCAGGATGCGGCCGGTGAACTCGTCGACGATCTTGACCTCGCCGTCGGCCACGACGTAGTCGACGTCGCGCTTGAACAGCTCCTTGGCCCGCAGGGCGGCCTGGAGCTGGTGGACGAAGTTCTGGTTGATGTTGTCGTAGAGGTTCTCGACGCCGAGGGCCTCCTCGACCCGGGTGATGCCCTCCTCGGTGGGGGCGACCGTCTTCTTCTTCTCGTCGACCTCGTAGTCCCGCTCCTGCTGGAGGCGCGGACACGATGCGGGCGAACTGGGTGTAGAGGACGGCGGCGTCGTCGACCGGCCCGGAGATGATGAGCGGCGTGCGGGCCTCGTCGATGAGGATCGAGTCGACCTCGTCGACGATGGCGAAGTTGTGGCCCCGCTGGACCATGTACTCCCGGGCCGAGGCCATGTTGTCGCGCAGGTAGTCGAACCCGAACTCGTTGTTGGTGCCGTAGGTGATGTCGCAGGCGTACGAGGCCGCGCTTCTCCTCGGGCTCGTCGAACTCGTCGGGGATGACGAGCCCGACGGTGAGGCCGAGGAACTTGTGGACCCGGCCCATCCACTCGGCGTCGCGCTTGGCCAGGTAGTCGTTGACCGTGACCAGGTGGACGCCCTTGCCCGTCAGGCCGTTGAGGTAGGCGGGCAGGGTGGAGACGAGGGTCTTGCCCTCGCCGGTCTTCATCTCGGCCACCCACCCGAAGTGGAGGGCCGCCCCGCCCATCACCTGGACGTCGTAGTGGCGCTGGCCGAGCACCCGCCGGGCCGCTTCCCGGACGGTGGCGAACGCCTCGGGCAGGAGGTCGTCGAGATCCTCCCCCTGGTCGAGGCGGCCGCGGAACTCCGACGGTCTTGGCCGCCAGCTGATCGTCCGACAGCTTCTGGATCTCGGGCTCGAAGGCCCCGATATCGGGGACGATCCCCTCCAGCGCCTTGAGCTTCCGACCTTCGCCCAGGTGGAGGATCTTGTTGAAAACTCCCATAGAGCGGTGAGTCTACCGACGACGCCCGGGATGCCGCCGCCTCGCGCGTCTGGGATGCCTAGTTGATGTCGAGGATCTTCTCCCGCACGGCGTAGACGACCGCCTCCATGCGGGAGTGGAGCTGGAGCTTCTCCAGGATGTTCCGGACGTGGTTCTTCACCGTGTTCTCGGCGATGAACAGGGCCTCGGCCACGTCGCGGTTGCTCATGCCCTGGGCCACCAGCTTGAGGACCTCGAGCTCCCGGGTGGTGAGCCGGGGGGCCTGGAGCCGGGGCTTCTCGTCGGCCTGCTTGGCCAGGGTGTTGAACTCGTTGAGGAGCTTCGAGGCCATCGACGGCGAGATGAGGCTCTGGCCCTGCACCACCGAGCGGATGGCGTCGGCCACCTCCTCGATGGAGATCTCCTTCAGCAGGTAGCCGTTGGCCCCGGCCTTGATGGCGTCGAAGAGGTCGTCCTCCTCGTCGGACACCGTGAGCATGACGATCTTGGCCGACGGCACCGACTCCCGGATGGCCCGGGCGGCCTCGATGCCGTTGAGCTTGGGCATGCGCACGTCCATCAGCAGGACGTCGGGCACGAACTCCTCGGCCTTGCCGATGACCTCGGTGCCGTCCTGCGCCTCGGCCACCACCTCGATGTCGGGCTCGGCCTCGAGCACCATGATCAGGCCGCGACGGAACAGCGCGTGGTCGTCGGCGATGAGGACACGGATCCGGTCGGTCCCGGCCGCTGGCATGTCCGTCACGAAACCTCCTGGCGTGCGACCCGGATCAGGTTACCCCGCGGTCTCGATGAGGCCGAAGTTTCCGTCGTTCCGGCGGTAGATCACGGCCGCCCGGCCGGTCTCGGAGCTGGTGAAGAGGAAGAAGTCGTGGCCCAGCAGATCCATCTGCAGGACGGCCTCCTCGGCGGTCATCGGCTTGATCGTGAACTCCTTCGTCTTCACGATCCGGGCCGTCTGGGTCCCTTCGTGATCCTCCTCGTCGTCGTCGAGGGCCGGGATCTCGACCCGCTGCGTGCGAACACGCGGGGGTGGGCCCGGGCGACGCGCTTGTCCTTCAGCCGCTTGACCTGGTGCTCGACCTTGTCGCACACCGCGTAGAGGGCGGCGAAGGGCTCGCTGCGCCGAGGCGTGGGCCTTGAGCAGATGGCCCCTTCACGTGGACGAGCACCTCGCACTGCTGGTTGTCGGCGATGCGGGGGTTCCGCTCCTCGGAGAAGTCCACCTCCGCCCGGGCGAAGCCGTTGGCGAAGCGGTCGAGCTTGGCCAGATGCTCCGTGGCCGCCGTTCCGCAGCGACTCGGAGACCTTCACGTTCTTGCCCCGGATCACGACGTCCATGGGTAACCCCCGTGTGCCTTCAGGGGAGGCAGGTGAAGCCCCCGAGTCCCGCCGACGGTGACAACAACGGCACTATGCCTGGGATGCTAGCGGTGTGACCTCGGGGTTCTCCCTTCGGCGGCCGTCGGGCCATGACGACGCTGACCAGGCGATTGACGAGCTCGTCGACCGGGGGCTGGTAGGCGCCCTCGGCCACCTGCTGGCGCAGGCGCACGATGACATCCTGGCGGTTCGCGGTCGATGGGGTTCGTGCGTTCCATCGCAGACTTCTTTCGCTCCTTCCGAAGGCGACCTCCGCCCGGAGGCCGAACCTCGGCTCACCGTGGATCTCGGCGCTCCGCCGGGTGACCGCCTTGAGCCAGCCGGCGACCGATCCGCACCGCTCGACGGCGACGGCCCGCGGCGGCGGGGCGTGCGGGCCACGGTGGCGGCCCCGACCCACCGGGCGCCGGCCGACCGGAGGGCCCGGGCCGCCGCCGCCAGGGTGGCGCCGGTGGTGGCCACGTCGTCGACGACGAGCACCCAGAGCCCCGTCACCGGCGCGGACCCGAAGACCGGCCCCCGGCGACGGTCCCGGGCCGACCGGCCCGTCTGGGAGGGCCCCGCCCGGCGGGTGAGACAGGGGCGGACCGGCACGCCGAGCCCCCGGCCGACGGCCCGGGCGAGGTGCTCGGCCTGGTCGAAGCCCCGGCCGCCGGCGTCGGACGGCGGTGGTCGGCGGCCAGGTCACGACGTCGATCGGGCCCATCGGCCTGCTCCCGCAGCTCGTTCCACCAGGACGGCGGCCAGGACGGGCAGGGCGGAGCGGGCGTTGCGGTACTTGAGCCGGGCCAGCGCCTCGCGCACCGCCCCTTCGTAGGCGAAGACGGCCACCCACCAGTCGACTCCCGGCGGCGGTGGGGCGTCGTCTGTCGAGCGGCTGCCGCCGGCGGGCCCGCCCGAGGCAGGCCGGGCACAGCGCCGCCGGCGGCCGGCCGCAGCCGACGCAGCAGGCCGGGAACAGCAACTCGAGCAGCCGGTCCAGACCTCCATGACCCGAACCTACCGAGGAGGTGTGACGGCAGCGCTCCGCATGTGAGACTTGGGCTCCGGCGCTGGGGCCAGCCGGGGACCGGAGGGTGTCATGCGCCGCATGTTCATGCTGTCGGCTGACGGTCGGGCTGGTCGGCCGGCGGCTGCCGGCCGAGGCCCACGCCGGGGGACGGTCACCGGGTTCGAGAACCCGGAGAGCGCCCCCTGGGACGGCGCCACCGGGTCGTTCTACGTCTCCAACATCGGGCCCGGGCCGATCAACCCGCTCGGCCGGGAGCCCGACGGCTACATCAGCAAGCTCTCGGCGGCGAGGCCGCCTGGTGGCGGCCAAGTGGGTCACCGGCCTGCGCTCCCCGAAGGGGATCCACCGCCGGGGCGACGACCTCCTGGTGGCCGACGTCGGCCAGCTGGTGGTGATCGACGTGGCCGAGGCCGGGATCCGCGAGACCGTCGACCTCGACGCCGCTCGGCGCCCAGTTCCCCAACGACGTCACCGTCGACGACCGCACCGGCGACGCCTACGTCTCCGACACCGGCCGCAACACCATCTACCGCCTCCCGGCCGGCGGCTCCGAAGCCGAGGTCTGGCTGGAGTCGGAAACGCTCGAAGCTCCCAACGGGCTGTACCTCGACGGCGGCACTCGCTGATGGTGGCCGCCTACGGCCGGGACCCCGACGGGGACGGCCCCGCCGCCCGCAGTCCCGGCCGCATCCTGGTCGTCGACCTGGCCACGAAGGCGATCAATCCCCTCGGCGACATGGCGCCGCTCGGGCAACCTGGACGGCATCGAGAAGCTCGATACCGACTGGATCGTGACCGGCAGCGACCGCATCTGGCGGGTCACCCCGACGGCAAGCCCACCGAGCTCGGCCCGGATCCCCACGCCGCCGACCTCGGGCTCCGCCGGGGCGACCGGGTGGCGGCCATCCCCACCCTGTCCGACAACACGGTCGAGTTGGTCAGATCCTGGCGGGGTAGGCCCACGGTCCCGAGACGGCACGGCCGAACCGGTCTGAGCGGGAGGCGGTGGGGGGCGGCCTCCACGAGGCGGCGGAGGCTCTTGTCGTAGGGCGGGCGGGCGACGCCGAGCTCGGTGATGATGGCCGTGACCAGGCCGGCCGGGGTGACGTCGAAAGCCCGGTTCAGGGCGGCCACTCCCGGCGGGCGAGGCGGGTACCGGCCGACGCTGCGGACCTCCTCGGGGGAGCGCTCCTCGACCGGGATCTCGGCGCCGGTCGGGGTGGCCAGGTCGATCGTCGAGGTGGGGGCGGCCACGTAGAACGGGAAGCCGTGGTGGCGGCCAGCACGGCCAGGGAGTACGTCCCGATCTTGTTGGCCACGTCGCCGTTGGCCGCCACCCGGTCGGCGCCGACCACCACCAGGTCGACGTCGCTCGGACGCCATGAGCGACCCGGCCATGACGTCGGCGACCAGGGTGGCGGGGATGCCCAGCCGGTCGAGCTCCCAGGCGGTGAGGCGGGCCCCCTGGAGGACGGGCCGGGTCTCGTCGACCCAGACCCGCGGCGGCCTTGCCCGCTTCGGCGGCGGCCCGGATCACCCCGAGGGCCGTGCCGTAGCCCGACGCAGGCCAGCGCCCCGGCGTTGCAGTGGGTCAGCACCTGGGCGCCCTCCGGAACGAGGGCGGCGCCGTGGCGCCCCAGCGCCCGGTTGTCGGCCACGTCCTGCTCCGCCAGTCCGGTCCGCCTCCTCCAGCGCCGCCCGCCCCACCGCCCTCCGCCCCGGCGCCGGTGCGGGCCGCCGTCCGGGCGGCCGCGAGGACCCGGTCCACCCCCCAGGCCAGGTTGACGGCGGTGGGCCGGGTGGCGATCAGGCGGTCGGCCGCCGCCGTCGCCGCCCGGACCACCGCCCCGGCCCCGACGTCGGAGCCGCCGGTGGCGATGGCGCAGGCCAGGGCCACGCCGTAGCCGCCGGAAGCCCCAGCGCCGGCGCCCCCCGCACGGCCAGCGAGAGATCGCCTCGCACACCTCGTCGACCGTCCGGCAGTCGAGGAACTGCAGCCGGCCCGGCAGCACCCGCTGGTCGATGAGCCGGACGGCCCCGTCCCGCCACTCGACCGTCCTCGGAATCGGATCTTCCGCGTCGCCACCCCCGCATTCTGGCTTCGTTCACCGCGGCATGTGCCGCGGACGGAATCCAGGAACGCCGGTTCTGGCCGGAGGCGCCGATCAGGGCAGTCGCCGAAGTGCGCCAGCGCAGCGGCCAGGTCGGGGGCCGAGGCGGCGGCCGCCTCGAGGGACCGGCCGGCGGTGACGGCGTCGATGGCCTGTTTCACGCTGCGGGCGCCGGCTTCCGGGCCGCCGGGGTGCTCGTAGGCGCCCATGCCGAGCAGGAGCATGACGTCGTTGCCGGCGGCGGCCAGGACCGTCGGGCGTCGACCCGGCCCACACCCCGCCGCCGTTGACGGGGACGGGCACCCGGGCCCCGCCGAGGGGTCGGCGGCAGGCGGCCAGGTTGCGGGCCACCTCGTCGGTGGTGTCGAACAGCTTCCCGCCGAACCCGCCGATCTGGACGAGGTCGGCGCCGGCGATGCGGGTCAGCTCGCACAGCACCGGCGCCGTCCACGCCGACCTCGGGGTTCCGGACGATCGGCCCGGCCCCGACCCGGTGGGCCAGGACCGGCACGCCGAGCCCGGCGGCCGCCACCGCCCGGACGGCGTCGATCCCGGTGGCGAAGGCGTTGACCATGATCGCCGCCGCCCCGGCGGCGACCGCCGCCGCCGCCCGGTCCACGCAGCGTGTCGACGGGCCCGGAGACGTTGGCGGCGTAGAGCACCGGCCGGCCCACCTCGGCCAGAGCGGCGGCCACCGCCGGACCCGCTCGGCCAGCGGGCACCAGTCCGGGTCGGCCAGCAGCTCGTCGTCCTTCACGAAGTCGCACCCGCCCCGGGCCAGCGCCGCCGCCGTCGCCGCCACCTCGGCCGGGCCCAGGCCCAGCGACGGCTTGACGATCCCGCCCAGCAGCGGCCGGGCTTGCCGGCGTCCGGCGCCGAGCCGGGCCCGAGCGGCCCGAACCCGTCCAGTCCGAACCGGGGCCCGCCGCCCAGGGCCGCCACCAGCTCGTCGGGCCATTCCAGGGCCACCAGCCGGCAGCGGGTGAACCGGGCCGTCTCGCACCCCTCGCCGACGAGGATCGAGGCCATCAGCTGCGGCAGGTTGGCGCCCCCAGTTCCGCCACGGCCAGGCGATGACCGCCCGCCCGCCCTCCTCCGACAGCACCTCGCCGCCCACCCGGGCCCACATCTCGGCCGGGATCGCCTCCGTCCCGGTCGACTCCTCCACCGCCAGCGCCCGGGCCGACCCCGGCCGGCTCCAGCTCGAAGGTCGCCACCATGTGATGAGGGCGGGAGGAGGAGTTGTGCGGCACTGAGAGACAACCTATGTCGGTGCTGCCAAGTGCGCCGGGCGGCCGGACCATCGACCGAGGCCTAGCGGGCGAGCTCGTCCTTCAGGCGGGCGATGGCGTCGATCGGGCCGGGGTCGACGCCGGCGTCGAGGGCCATGTAGACGCTCACCCAGTCGCCGAGGTACATGAGGTCGACGAGCTGCGCGAGGCGGCCGTCCCCCTCGGCCCGCACCTCGAGCACGGAGGCCACCGTCTCCTCCACGATCGCCCGGGTCGCCTCCACCCGCCGGCCCAGCTGGTCGTGCTCGTAGTCGTGGCGCAGCTCCACCAGGGTGACGACCTGGCGGGTGACGTCGCCGTGCTGGCCGAAGGCGCAGATCTCGTTGTGGTCGAGCTCGGGGAAGGCGTTCCAGAAGGCCGGCGCCTTGGCGTTCTCGTTGACGTCCGCCTTCCACCGGTAGGCGGCCACCGCCCCCAGCGCCCCGGTCCCCCACACCAGCGGGAACGTCCGGCCGATGCGGCGGGCCAGCTCCCGGGCCGGGTTGGCCTGCGCCCTCGACCTCCGGACGGCAGGCGTCCCGCCGCCGGGCGGCCTGGGCCCGGGCCGCCTCCACCGCCGCCGTCCCGCCGGGGAGCAGGCCGAGGCGCTCGCACACGACGAACAGCGGCGTGGCCAGGTGACCGAGCGCGGCCCGGGGCATGAACCCGCCCGGGCAGCCGATCACCGGCGCCGCCGCCTTGCCGGCCAGCCGGGCCAGCTCCCCGCCGGAGCACACGGCCACCACCTGGGCCCCGGCGGCGATGGCGGCCGCCGTGGCCTCCAGCGTCTCCTCCGTCCCGCCCGAGTACGACACGGCGAAGAACAGGGTCTGCGGGCCGACGAACCGGGGTGCCCGGTACTGCTTGAGGACCGTGACCGGAACGGCGAGGTCGTGGGAGCCGGCGGTGGCCAGCACGTCGCCGGAGATGCCCGAGCCGCCCATCCCGCAGACGGCCACGTTGGTGATCCCCGGCCCCGGAGAGGCCGCCCAGGTCGACCGACGCGGCCGTCGACAGCGCCTCGGTGAACTGCTCGGGCAGGGTGGCGACGGCCTCGGCGAAACCGCAGGGTGTCGATCACGACGGGCCTTTCGCGTCAGCGGCGTGAAGGTCGGGGCGATGCCCTCGGTCCTTGGCCCGGGCGAGGAGCGCCTCGGCGTCGCTCGGCGGGAGAGGACGGTCGCCTCGTCGAGCAGCATGACCGGGATGTCGTCCCGGATCTCGTAGCGGCGCCGGCAGGCCGGGCAGAGCAGGAAGCCAGTCGGCCGTCGAAGTAGTACAGCGGGCCCTTCTCGTCGGGGCAGGCCAGGATCTCCAGCAGGCGGGCGTCGAGCGGCATGGCTAGCCTCCTCGCGGATCAGGGCCAGGACCTCGTCGGTGGCCCGGGCGCAGGTGGCCGCGTCGGCGGCCTCGAGGTTGAGGCGCAGCAGCGGCTCGGTGTTCGACGGGCGGACGTTGAACCAGAAGTCCCCGGCGTCGACCGACAGCCCGTCGAGGTCGTCCTTCGGGGCGTCGGGGTAGGCGGCGGCCACCGTCTCCATGGCCGCCTTCTGGTCGGCGACCTTGGTGTTGATCTCCCCCGAGGCGGCGTAGCGCTCGAACGGCGTGCGCAGCTCCGACAGCGGCACGCCGGCCTTCGACAGCTGGGCCAGCACGACCAGGGCGGCGATGATGCCGGAGTCGGCCCGCCAGTTGTCCCGGAAGTAGTAGTGGCCGGAGTGCTCCCCGCCGAAGATGGCGCCGGTCTCGGCCATGACCGCCTTGATGAAGCTGTGGCCCACCCGGGTGCGGACGGGCGTGCCGCCCGTCTCCCGGATGATGTCGGGCACGGACCGGAGCAGATCAGGTTGTGGACCACCGTCTCGCCTGGGTTGGCGGCCAGGATCCCCTTGGCCACGATCGACGTCGTCAGCGAGCCCGACAGCGGCTCGGCCCGGTCGTCGACCAGGAACACCCGGTCGGCGTCGCCGTCGAAGGCCAGCCCGACGTCGGCCCGACTTCTCCCGGATGGCCGCCTGGAGGTCGCGCAGGTTCTCGGGCTGGATCGGATCGGCGGGGTGGTTGGGGAACGTCCCGTCGAGCTCCGGGAAGAGGACGGTGAGGTCGAAGGGCAGGCCCTCGAAGACCCGGGGGACGACGAGGCCCCCCATCCCGTTGGCGGTGTCGGCCACGATCGTCATGGGCGACAGCCGGCGTCGACGTCGACGAAGCTCGCGGACGTGGTCGGCGAACTCGTCCGACCAGGTCCTGCTGCGTGACGGTGCCGGGGGTGTCCGCCCGCTCGAGGCGGCCTTCGGCCACCGCCGCCTTGATCTGGCCGAGGCCGGTGTCCTGCCCGACGGGCGCCGCCCCGGCCTTGCACAGCTTGATCCCGTTGTACTGGGCGGGGTTGTGGCTGGCGGTGAACATGGCGCCGGGAGCGTCGAGCCGGCCGGCGGCGAAGTAGATGAGGTCGGTGGAGGCCAGCCCGGCGTCGACCACCGAGGCGCCGGCCAGGGTGGCCCCCTCGATGAAGGCCGCCGACAGCGGCACCGACGACGGCCGCATGTCGCGGGCCACCACGATCCGCTCCGCGCCGGTGAAGACGGCGAATGCGTTCCCGACGCGGCGGGCGACGTCCTCGTCGATCTCGTCCGGGTAGAGGCCCCGCACGTCGTAGGCCTTGAAGATGGTGTCGAGCCCGTTGCCCATAGAGGGCCGGATCGTATCTTGGACGCCCACGGCCAGGCCGGTAGGCCTCAGGCCAGGAGCAGTGGGGCGGGTTCGTCTTCGGAGTGGGGCTCGCGGGCCACCGCCGGGGCCCGGGCCGGCCGGGGCGGCGCAGCCGCCGTCTCCGCCGTGTCCGGCCACGGCGGCCGGGGCGGCAGCGGCTCGAGCTTCCAGCGGGCCAGGCCGGCCAGTCCGACCAGGCCGAACAGGGTGAGGACGCATGCCGGCCCAGTCGACGCCGGTGCGGCCGTAGTGCAGCGAGACGTGGGTGCCGGTGGGCACCACGACCATGAGGTTGGGGCTCGCCCGCCAGGGGCCCTTGGCCCCCTTGACCTGCCAGTTGGGGAAGTACGACGTCTTGACCAGCACCGGGACGCCGGGCTCGGAGACGTCGAAGCTCACCGTGTCGTCGCCGCTTTCGATGTTGCTGACGGTCACGGCCTTGAGCGGCTTCTTCGGCGTGAAGCGGGCCTCGGTCTCGCCGGCGCGGACCCACTCCTCCGGGCCGCCGTCGACCAGGGGCCGGTCGAGGGCCGAGGCGTCGTCGAACCAGGCCTCGACGGCGCCAGCCAGTGCTTGTGGGACACGCCCGTCGAGGACGACGGGCTCGTTGCGGAGCGGCTCGACGAGGGGCGAGTCGAGCACCTCGTAGATCTTCCAGCGGGCGACCGAGGGCGTGACGCTCGGCGACCCGGTCTCGGTCACCAGCTTCAGCTGCTCGGGCCTGGCGTCGGCCTGGGCCTTGGCCTCGTCGGACTGGGCCATGTAGTAGCGCACGCCCATGAGCCGCATCTGGGCCACGCCGAGATCGAAGTCGGCCAGCGTGCGGTACTGGAGCCCCCGCACCGGGTTGGACGGGCTCTTGGCCAGGGCCGAGACCACCATGAAGTGGTACGGGCGTGGTGGCCGCCGACTCGAAGTACAGCCCCTCCATCGAGCCGATCTTCCCGTCGGTGAAGTGCGGCAGCAGCTCGAGGGCCAGGGTGGTGCCGTACTTGTCGATGCCCGACGACGGCTCCCACAGCGCCCGGCCGGGCGGCAGGTCACCCATCGTGGTGATGACCTCGCGGAACTCGGCGTAGGCCGGCTTGGCCTCGTAGCCGCTGTAGTTCCACCGGATCCAGGCCGGCAGGAAGCTCCGCGTCTTGTGGGTGTACTGCATGGCGCCGCCGAGGGCGATGGCCACGACCAGGGCGCGGCACGACCCAGGAGTAGGCCGCCCACCGGCGCCCGGCCGGAGCGGGTGCGGGCTCAGGCGGGGGCAACGGGCTCCGGGGGGCCGAACACCGGCGCGCCGAAGGCGCGGGCGGCCTCCCGACCGAGCGCGGCGTCGGCCGCCGGCAGCTCCTGGGCCTCGGGTTCGGGCGTCGACACGGCCCGCCACAGCGCCCAGCCGATTCCGGGGGCGGCCCGGGTCAGCAGGACGGCCAGCTCGGCCACCGCCGCAGGCGGCCAGGAACAGCACCACCAGGTAGTAGAAGGGCATCAGCCGGGCGTTCCACAGCCGGGCCTCGGGCATCACCACGAAGGCCGCGCCGAAGACGACGGCCATGGCCAGCAGGCCGTTGCTGGCCCGGCGGCGCAGCGACGAGCCCGGCGATCGCCCCGACCGCCGCCAGGACGAAGGCCCAGCGGAGGTCGTCGGGCAGCAGGTTGGTGTTCGGGGCCCGCAGGGCGGCTCCTTCGTCCACCCCATGTCGGTCGTGTAGCCGAGGCGGAGGACGAGCGGCACCGTCCAGATGGCCGTCAGGAGGAAGGCCACCGCCGGCCACGGCCGAGCGCCACCGGCAGGTTGCGCAGCGGCCGCCGCTGCAGCCAGATCACGATGGCCCCGACGGCGACGAACACCGCCACGATCAGGTGGCTCATGACGGTGGCGGCCAGCAGCGCCGCCGGCAGGGCCAGGCCCTTCCGGTCGTCGAGCGCCCGGGCCAGGGCCCCGAGGAAGAACAGCCCCAGGGCCAGGGCGATGGTGAAGGAGAACTCGCCGGCCAGGTTGCTGGCCAGGTTGCCGCCCCAGATCGTGTAGCCGGTGTAGAAGAGGAACGGCAGCGTGGCCACGGCGAACAGCGGCGGCCCCGGCCAGCGGGCGCCGATGCCCCGGGCGAAGGAGTAGGCCGCCACCGGCAGCATGCACCGGCCCGAGCACCGTCACCAGCTTGAAGGCGACGTTGTAGGGCAGGAAGACGTCGAGGGCGACGATCAGCAGCGACGGCAGCGGGAAGTAGAAGACGCCGGCGGGGAAGCCGGCGTACCAGTCCGGCGCCCAGCCGGTCAGGCGCCACTTGGGCAGGATGTGGTCCCGCAGGTAGGCCGGCCACCAGACGTGCGCGCCGGTATCGCCGCCGTTGGCGGTCGTGTTGGCCAGCAGCAGATCCGGTTGGAGCGTGAACCAGACGTAGAGCGACGCCACCGCGGTCGTGACGAATCCGATCCAGCGCTCGCGAGGGGACAGGCGCACCCCTTTAGCATGCCAGCCGCGATCCGCCCACCGGGTTCGCCCCGGCCCGATTTGCCCTCTTTTGGGACGAACCGGCCAGGGGCGGGCGCTCCACCGAGAGCCGGATCGCCCGGCATCGGCGGCTCAGGTGGCGGTCGCCGGCGCGTCCGGCGGCCTGCGCCGCCGATCACGGCCAGGCCCCCGAGAGCCAGCGCCAGGCCGCCGCCGGCGGCGCCAGCCTGGCGGCGGCCGGTCCGGTGCGGGGCAGCTCAGCCGTCGGTCGGCCGCCGGATCGGGCGCCGCCGGGGTCCGCACCGGTCCGGCGGTGACGCCGCCGACCTCGGTCGGCACCTGGGCCGGCACCCGGTCGTCGGGGTGGTGGGCGCGCCGTGGATCGGCGGCGAAGTCACCGGGGGGCCGGTGGCTCGGTGGCCGGCGGCTCGGCGGGCCGGACATGAAGCAGCGCCGCTCGCTGCCGCACCAGCTCCGGGCCCGCCGCCGGCGGCCGATCCCGGCGAGGAAGCCCTCGACGCAGATGTCGCAGCCGGGCCGGATGTCGTCCGGGACGTGGAGGCGGTACTCGAACCAGCCGTCGTTGGCCGTCGGCTGCTCCTCGGCGGACAGTGTCGGGGTTCAAGCCCCCCTTCACCCGGACGCAGGCCAGCGCCCATGTCGAGCTCGGCGCCCGACCACGGCTGGGATCCCAGGTCAGGCGGAAGCGGATGTCCTCGCCCGGGCGCCACGGTCGCCCCGTCGGACGACGTCGGCGGTCAGCGTGATCGTCGGGCCCGCCCTGGCGGGCGTCCATCGTCGCCTCCTCGCAGTCGGCGGCGACGTCCTGGGCGGCCTGGGACCGTCGGTGTCCTGGTTCGCCCCCGCCGCCGGTGTCACCACAGCCAGCACCGCCAAACCGGCGCACCCCAGCCCAACCGCGCCGGCCAATGATTCGACCCCGCATCTCCGTTCCTCCTCCCCGGGGCGCGATACGCCCTCCGGGTGGAAGCCCTTCCCATTTGTCGGCATTTGCTAACGCTTGGCCCTTTTGGCGGCCGCCGCGGACCCCGCCGCGGCAGGCACCGGCCCCGCGGTGGTCAGCCCAGCAGAGTGCCCTTGCGGCGGGCGCCGGCCGCCACCGCCAGGCCGCCCAGGGCCAGCGCCCCACCGGCGCCGAGCAGCAGCAGGCGGTCGTGGAGGCCGGTCTTCGGCAGCGTCCTTGACCGGCACCGGCGCCGGGGGGGCGGCGGACCGGCTCCCGGCCGCCACCCGTTCGACCGCCGGAGGCGCGGTGGTCGTGGTGGTCGGCGCCTCGGTCGTCGTGGTGGTGGGCGGCTCGCGTGGTGGTGGTCGTCTGCGGCGGCGGGGCCGCCTCGGTCGTGAAGCACACCCGGGGGCTCGAGGTCAGCGTGTAGCCGCCCCGGGCGAACATCCCGTAGACGAAGCCCTGCTGGCAGAGCAGATGCCCGCCCTCGATGTCCTCGGGCACGAAGCAGCTCGCCGGCTGTAGGCGCCGTCGTTGGGCGCCGGCCGCTCCTCGTCGCTCAGCTCGGGAACGGCCTGCCGTCGATCGACACGCAGTTGAGGACCTTCTCGACCCAGGTGTCGGTCCAGTCGGCCGGGTCCCACGCAGGTTGATGTCGACGACGTCGCCGGCGACGATCGTGCCCGGCCCGGGCGTCGTGACGTTCTCGACCCGGCCCGATGGGCGGCCGCTGCAGCTCGTGACGGCAGGTGTCGGCGAAGTACTCCATCTGCTCGGGGCTGCCCGGCTCCGGGCCCGGCGTCTGATTCTCGGCGGAGCTGCTGCGCCAGCACCGCGCTCCCGCTCGCCAACAGACCGACGGCTCCAACGGCCGCCAGCAACACCACCCTGCCCAACGCGCGTCGCATCGTGCACCCCCGCTATCCCCAGCTTGCCCTCCATTGAAACCGGTTCCTTACCGTTGCACAAGCTAACGAACTTGCCTCGTCTGAGGCGACTCCGCCTTTTTTCTCAGGCCGTTTCTCTCAGACCGGCCGACCGCGGCGAGCCGGACAGTGCGCCCAATCCTTTCGCCGCCGCCGGCAGGACCCGAGGGATCGGCCGCCTCCGTACCCCGAAACCCTGTGCGCAGTCGGCATACAGCTGGAAACCCCCCACCACCCTTTCCGGTCGCCGATCCGCCGGGCACGAGCACGTGCCGGGGACTCGGCGGGCCACGACCGGAGAGTCCCCAACCTTGAAGGAGTACGGAAATGCGCAGCATGCGCCAGCGACTCGCGGCCGTGACCCTGATCGGCGGGCTCACGACACTGGGTCTCGGCCTCGCAGCCGGCCCTGTCAGCGCCTCCGCCCTCGACTGACGTGCCCCGACTATCTCGGGGAGGCCGCCAGAGCGGCTCCCTCGAGATCACCACCACCCCGGACGACGGTTCCGACGTCGACGCCGGCGACGAGTCAGCCGTCGACGCGTCGTGGGACGACGGGGACTTCAAGGAGACGGACCGGCTCGTGCTCTGCGTCACGGTCGACGGCGAGTTCGACGACGCCGCCTCCTCGCAGCACCAAGAGCCTCGACAACGACGGCGAGCTCTCGGCCGCCGCCACCGTGCCCGCCGACGCGGAGCCGGGCTCGGAGGTCTGCTTCGTCGCCGCGCTCGAGGGCCATACACGGGCGGCGACCAGAGCCAGATGATGGTCAGCGAGGAGCGTCTGCTACCGGACGGCCGCCGCCGTCCAGCCCAAGGTCGAGGAGACGACGACCACCACGACGACCGTCCCGGTCGAAGTCGAGCCTCAGGTCATCGAGGCCGGCGACCCCGCCCCTGTCCTCGAGATGGCTCCGGCCGTCAACACCCGCCCCCATGCCGTCGAGCTGCCCCGGACCGGCGAGGGCATCGACCTGCTCGCCGGCTTCGGCGGCATCGCCCTCGCCCTCGGTGGCCTGACCCGCTTCACCGGCCGCCGCGTCCCGGCCGAGGGGTAACAGAGCTCCCCCGCTGGGAAGCTTGCAGTGGCCCGGTCCCCTTCGGGGGGCCGGGCCGCCGTCTTTCTCGGGACGCCCTATACGCTCGTGCGGTGAGCCTCGACCGGTCGCTGATCGCCGACGTGCGGTCGCTGTCGGACCCCGAGCTCCGCCGACTCGTGATCCTGGCGCAGGACCTGCTCGAGCGGCGGGGCGCGGGCCGCGTCCCCGACGGCGCCAAGGTCACCTACCGGCGGGAAGAAGTGCGCTGCGGCAAGGCCAACTGCACCCGCTGCCCCCACGGCCCCTACTGGTACGCCTACTGGCGGGAGGACGGGCAAGCTCCGCTCCCGCTACCTCGGCTCCGCCAAAGCGGCTCGGCCGCCGGCGATGAGCGACGACGCCGGCGCCGACGCCGAACATTGACCGCCGCCGCCCCAGCGGCCGGTCACCAGGCCGGCCCGCATCGCCTGGGGCCTCCCCGACGCCCTGCTGTGCTGGCTGGCCGGCTACCTCGGCGCCATCCTGGCCAGCTTCCCGCTCTACGCCAGCGCAGGGCGGCACCGACATCGACACCAAGCTGGTCTTCGGGGTCATCCTCCCCGCCCAGCAGCTCACCGTCGTCCTGGCGGTGCGTCTACGTCAGCCGCCTCAAGGGCCAGAGGTCGCTGGGGGCCGACTTCGGCTTCCGGCATCCGCCTCGCCGACGCCAAGGCGCTGGTCGTCGGGGCCACCTTCGAGATCGCTCCTCACCCTGGCCCTCCTCCCGATCCTCCAGCTCGACCCCGACGCCCAGAACCAGCAGCTGCTGAGCGACCTCAAGGAGCACCGGGACGCCGTGCACCATCGTCCTCTTCGTCGTCGGGGCGGTGATCCTCGCCCCCATCGTCGAGGAGCTGCTGTTCCGGGGAGTTCTGCTCCGGGCGCTGCTCCGGAAGGTCCGACCCGGTCACCGCCGTGCTGATCTCGTCGGTCATCTTCGCCCTCGTCCACTTCATCGGCGACCCCAACACGCTGCCGTTCCTGCCCGCCCTGGCCGGGCTCGGCGCCGTGCTGGCCGTCGTCACCCTGCGGACGGGCGACCTCTCGACGGCGATCTTCATCCACGCCGGCTTCAACCTGACGACCACGATCCTCTTCCTCGCCGACGAATGGTCCGCCTTGCGCCCGGGACCTGTCTTAGGTAACAAGCTGTTACATAAGATTCTGGCCTCATCGGCGGCCCGGACTGCGCCCGCCCGGGGGTCGGACCCGGGCCGGGGAGGCAGCCTGCCGCCGGCACAAAAAGCGGCGGCGACCAGGGATTCACCCGGTCGCCGCCAAACGTGGAACGCAAAAAATGTCTTCCGCAGTGACCCGAACCTTGCGGTTCCAGCCCCTGCGGAAGACAAAGACCAACATACCACAGATTCGAAGTCGTCGTCAAGGAGATTCTGGCGCCACCCGGCCGCCCCGGCCGGCCCGCAGCCCGGCGTCGGTCCCCCCGGGCCAGACCCCGGTCCTACGATGGGCGCGTGACTCCCCGACGCCCCTCCGATCCCCGCCAGCCGGGCGCCGGGCCGCCCCGCCCGCCGGGCGCCTCCGAGACGAGCTGGCCCCGCTGGGTGCCCTGGCTGGTGGCCGGTGCTGGTGGTCTCCGCCCTCCTCCTCGGCAACCTCGGCCGCGGCAGCAGCAAGGACGACCTCCGCTACTCCGAGTTCCTCAACAACGTGCGGGCCGACCAGGTCGAGCGGGTCAAGATCGACCAGGTCACCGGCAAGATCGACGGCGTCCTCAAGAACGGCACGGAGTTCCACGCCAACGGGCCGCAGAACACGATCCCCGACGAGGACATCGCCCTCCTCGACGAGCACAAGGTGGCCCGCGACTACAAGCCCCGCTCGTCCGACTTCATCGGCTCGATGCTCGTCTGGCTGCTGCCGTTCGGCCTGCTCATCGGCCTGTGGGTGTGGATGGGCCGCCGGGCCCAGGGCCAGATGGCCGGGATCATGAACATCGGCCGCAGCAAGGCGAAGGTCTACACGACCGAGAAGCCCAAGACGACCTTCGCCGACGTCGCCGGCTACAGCGGCGTGAAGGAAGAGATCACCGAGGTGGTCGACTTCCTCAAGAACGCCGGCAAGTTCAAGGAGATCGGCGCCCGCATCCCCAAGGGCGTGCTCCTGGTCGGCCCCCCGGGCACCGGCAAGACGCTCATCGCCCGGGCCGTGGCCGGCGAGGCCGGCGTGCCCTTCATCTCGGTCACCGGCTCCGACTTCATGGAGATGTTCGTCGGGCGTCGGGCGCGGCCCGGGTCCGCGACCTGTTCCAGACCGCCCGCAAGCAGGCCCCGGCCATCATCTTCGTCGACGAGATCGACTCCATCGGCCGCAAGCGGGGCGCCGGCCTCGGCGGCGGCCACGACGAGCGGGAGCAGACCCTCAACCAGATGCTCTCGGAGATGGACGGGTTCGAGACCACCGAGGGCATCGTGATGATGGGGGCCACCAACCGGCCCGACATCCTCGACTCCGCCCTGCTGCGGCCCGGCCGGTTCGACCGCCAGGTCGTCGTGCCCCTGCCGACGCAGTCGGAGCGGCGCGACATCCTCGAGGTCCACTGCAAGGACAAGCGCATCGGGCTCCGACGTCGACCTCGACGTCGTCGCCCGGGGCACGCCCGGCATGAGCGGCGCCGACCTGGCCAACCTGGTCAACGAGGCGGCGCTGTTCGCCGTCCGCCGGGGCGCCGACAAGGTCGCCGCCCGCGACTTCGAAGACGCCCGCGACCGGGTCCTCATGGGCCAGCGGCGGGAGTCGATGGCCCTCTCCGACGAGGAGAAGGAGGTCATCGCCTACCACGAGGGCGGCCACGCCGTCCTGGCCTATGTGCTCCCCAACGCCGACCCCGTCCACAAGGTGACGATCCTCCCCAGCGGCATGGCCCTGGGCGTGACCCAGCAGCTGCCCGTGGAGGAGAAGCACATCTACCGGCAGGACTACATCGAGGACTCGCTGGTCGTGCGCCTCGGCGGCCGCCTGGCCGAGGAGGCCGTCTACGAGCAGCTCTCGACGGGCGCCAACAACGACCTCGTCGGCTGCACCGAGCTGGCCCGGAAGATGGTCCGGGAGTGGGGCATGTCCGACCGCATCGGCCCGATGGCCTGGGGCTCGCAGGGGGCGGTGTTCCTCGGCGAGGACCTCATGCACACCCGCGACTACTCCGACGACACCGCCCGGGTGATCGACGAGGAGGTCGAGCGGATCCTCCGGGAGCAGGAGGAGCGGGGCCGCGCGGGTGCTGCGCCAGCACCGCCAGGGCCTCGACGCCGTGGCCGCCGCCCTGCTGGAGCACGAGACGATCGACGGCGCCGAGGTCGGCCGCCTGGTCGACGAGGCCGCCGGCCGCCGGGTCGGCGGCTCCCGCCGGGTCGCCCGGGCCGAGCCCGACGCCGAGCGCGGCCGCCGTGCAGCCGCCGCGCCCCGCCGCTGCCGCCAGCGAGCCCAACGGCGAGGCCGCCCGGCCGTCCGCCGCCCCGCCACGCCGCGCCCCCGCCCCGCCACCGAATCCACCTAGGGCCCGCCACCCGTTCCGGCGTTCGTTTCCGGGATCGAGCGGAAAAGGAACGCCAGTTTGGTCAGGCCGGGTCGGCTTGGGCCTTGGCCAGGGCGTCCTCGAGCTCCCAGGTGTCGACGGAGCCGACGAAGCCGGCCCGGACGACGCCCTCGGCGTCGGCCAGCACCACCATGGGGACGCCCTCGATCCGGTAGCGGTCGTGGAGCGCCTTGTCGGCCTTGGCCTCGACCTGCACCGTGGCCACCGCCTCCGACTCCAGGCCGCACACCCGGGCGACCATCGGCCCGCACGAGTCGCAGGTGCGGGACGAGAACAGCACGAACAGCCAGGGGGCGTCGGGGCGGGGGAAGTCGAGCCGGTCGAGCTGGGCCGGAACGGGGTAGGCGTCGCGGGTCGGCGGCGCCGGCCGGCGCCGCTCCAGCAGGCGGGCGACCACGACGGCCGCCACCACCACCACCAGTGCCACGACGAGTCGGCTGGCCACGCCGAGCACCGTATCCGGCCGCGACTGTAGCAGAGGCCGGCTGCCGGGAAGGACAGCACAGTCATGGTGCCCAAGGCCGTTCAGGATGCCGGGTACACCGCCGTCGGCCTCGGGGTTCTGGCCCTCCAGCAGGTGCAGACCCAGCGGCGGGAGTCACCGCCAGGTGCGAGCCGTGACCGCGCCGCTGGCGAGCGGGCTCGAAGCCCGCCTCGCCTCCCGGGCCCGGTGGGTCAGCTCATCGAGGGCGGGCGGGCCCGCCTCTGCAACGGCGCTGCGCCCGACCGGCGCCCGGCGACCTCGCCCGTAGCGGTACTAGCGGTCGCGGCGGGGAAGGATCCCGAAGCGGCGCTCGGGGATCGGCGTCTCCTCCGGGGGCTGGAAGACCGAGTCGGCGGGTTCCTCCGCCGGCTTCGTCCGCGGCCGGTCGGCCGCCTCCTGCAGCTCCTCGACCCGGTAGGGGCCGGACGGTTCGCCGTCGGTCGGCGGCGCCGGCGGGCCGGCCACGCCGGACATCAGGTCGGCCGCCGCCTCCCGGGCCGCCTCGGCCAGGCTGCGCACGTCGGCCAGCGCCTGCTCGATCTCGGGCCGGGCGGCCACCGCCGCCTCGACCACCGGGCGGACGGCCTGGAAGTGGGCGCCGACGACCTGCGACTCGGCGATGATCCGCTCCAGGATCCCGGCCTCGGAGGCGAGGCTGGCGTCCTGCAGGTCGTCGAGCCGGGTGGCGGTGTCCTCCTGGAGCTGGCGCAGCGTCCCCTCCAGCCCGGCCAGGCGCTCGCTGACGGCTCTCGTCCATCGGCGGCGTGGACGACCGCCGCGGACTCGCCCGGCGCCGCCGGAGCGATCGGCGCGCCGACGCCGACCAGCGAGGTGCGCAGCTCGGCCAGCCGGTCGTCGACGGCCGTGGCCCAGGGCCTCGATGCGGTGCTCGAGATCGGCGGCCTTCACGAACTCCTCGATCCGGCCGGAGCGCTCGTCGAGCGCCAGCTCCAGCGACTTGAGCCGCCGGCCGATCTCCTCCGACCGCACGGTCTCCTCCAGGTGCCCGAGGCGGTCGGCCACCGACGTCTCCAGGGCGTCGAGGCGCGCGGACGACGTCGCTGCTCTGCAGCGACTCCTCCACGCCGGCCAGCCGGTCGGACACCGACCGCTCCAGCGCTTCGAGCCGCGACCCCAGGCCGGGTCGAGCACCACCGAGCCGTCGACCGCCGGCCAGCCCTTCGGTCAGCGCGCGCTCGAGGCGGCCGAGCCGGTCGGGCAGCTCCTCGGCCTTGATCGGCCTCTTCGAGGTTGCCGAGGCGCCGCTGCACCGTGGCCTCCAGGGCCACCAGCTCGGGCGCCGGTCTCGTCGCCGCCGAGCGACTGCTCGACCTGGCTGAGCCGCTCGGCCATCGCCCCGAGCCGGTTGTCGAGCTCGGCCCGCACCACCCGCTCGACGCCGGCCAGCCGGGTGCCAGCGTCTCCTCCAGCAGCTCGATCCGGCCCTCCAGCTGGCCGTCGGTGCCGAGCTGGCGGGAGAGCTCCCCCAGCCGCTCGGTCACCAGGCGCTCGAGCCCCTCCAGCTTCCGCTCCACCTCGGAGAAGGTCTCCCGCTGGGCCCGCTGCTCGGCCAGCTGGGCGACCACCGCCCGGCTGAAGAGCTCGTCGACCCGCGGCACCTCCGGCACGTCAGAGTTCTCGGCGCTGGTCATCGGCCCGAGTGTAAGCGCCGTCGCAGACCTCCCGCAAGGCGAAGCGGGCCTCGAGTAGCGGCGTCGACACCGCCGGGGTCCGATGCGCTAGTCAGTCGGCGATGGGGACGATCGCGGCCCTCGCCGGCGGTGTCGGGGCAGCCCGCTTCCTCCGGGGGCTGGTGCGGGCGATGCCGGCCGAGGACGTCGTGGTCGTGGGCAACACCGGCGACGACGAGGTCTTCCACGGCCTGCACGTCTCGCCCGACCTCGACACGGTCACCTACACCCTGGCCGGGGCCGTCGGGGCCGGCCGGCTGGGGCCTGGCCGACGACACCTTCCGGACCCTGGAGGCCTACGAGCGCTACGGCGAGCCGACCTGGTTCCGCCTCGGCGACGCCGACCTGGCCACCCACCTCTACCGCACCAGCCGCCTGCGCGGAGGGCGCCACGCTGACCGAGGTGACGGCCGAGATCACCCTGGCCTGGGACGTGAAGTCCAAGCTCCTGCCCATGTCCGACGACCGGGTGGCGACCGTCATCGACGTCGTCGCGCCCGACGGCGGCGCCACCGGTGCGCATGGCCATGCAGGAGTGGTTCGTCCGGGAGCGGGCCCAGCCGCCGGTGGCCGCCGTCCGCTTCGAGGGGGCGGCCGACGCCCGGCCCGGGCCGGCGGTCCTCGACGCCCTGGCCGAGGCCGACGCCATCCTCCTCTGCCCGTCGAACCCGGTGATCTCCATCGGGCCGATCCTGGCCCTGCCCGGGATCCGCGACGCGCTCCGGGCCCGGCGGGCCGAGGTGGTGGGCGTGAGCCCGATCATCCGGGGGGCGACGGTGAAGGGCCCGGCCGACCGGCTGATGGCGGCGGCGGGCATCGAGGTCTCCTGCGCCGGCGTGGCCTCCATCTACGCCGACATCTGCGGCACGCTGCTGGTCGACGAGAGCGACGCCGACCGGGCCGGCGACGTCGAGCGCCACGGCGTCCGGGCGGCGGTGGCCCCGATCCTCATGCGCGACGCCGACGGCGCCGCCGACCTGGCCCGCCGGGCGCTCGACCTGGTCCCCTGACGGCCGCCCGAATCGGCCGTGACCGCTCGTGATCGAGCTCATCCCGCTCCCGGGGCTCCCCGAGATCCGGCCCGGCGTGCGTGCTCGCCCCGCTGCTGGTGGAGGCGGCGGCCGCCGCCGGCCGGCCGCTCGCCGCCGGGCGACTGCCTGGTGGTGACCCAGAAGGTGGTGTCGAAGGCCGAGGGCCGGCTGGTGCCGCTCGACCCGGCCGACCTCGACGCCCGCCGCCGGCTGGTGGAGGCGGAGTCCGTCCGGATCCTGCGCCGGCGGGGCGACCTCATCATCTCCGAGACCCCGCCACGGCTTCGTCTGCGCCAACGCCGGCGTCGACCTGTCCAACGTCGACGACGGGTGGGCGGCCCTGCTGCCGGTCGACGGGGACCGCTCGGCCCGGCGCATCCGGGACGGGATCCGGGCCGCCGCCGGTGTCGAGGTGGCGGTGGTGATCTCCGACACCTTCGGCCGGCCGTGGCGCCACGGCCTCGTCGACGTCGCCATCGGCGTGGCCGGCCTGGCCGCCGTGGTCGACCTGCGGGGGACGGAGGACGACCGGGGCCGGGCCCTCCAGGTGACCGAGGTGGCCGTCGCCGACGAGGTCGCCTCCGCCGCCGAGCTGGTGATGGGCAAGGCCCGGGGGATCCCCGCCGCCCTCGTCCGGGGCCTCGACGCCGCCTGGCTCCGGGACTCCTCGGTGCGGGAGCTGATCCGCCCGCCGGGCGACGACCTCTTCCGGTAGGCAGGCAGACGCGGCGAGGGGGAGGTTCGTGGACCTCCCCCTCGCGCTGGTGGGACTTGCCCTAGCTGCCTGCCCTGCTACAGGCCGCCGTTCAGCAGGCCGCCGCCGAGCAGGTTGTTCACGCCGAGGAGGCTGCCGTCGCCGAGGACCCCGTCGAGGAGCCCGTCGGTCTCGCCGTCGTCGTCCCGAGCTGGTCGCTGGTGTCGTTGCCGTTGGTGGTGGACACGACCTTCAGGTCCTTGCCCACGCCCTTGCCGCTGGCCCGGCACACCGACTGGGAGACGGTCACGTCGCCCTTGCCGAGGATGCCGTCGAGGGCCAGGTGGAGGGCGTTGACGGTCACGGTCGACCTGGTTGCCCTTGGCGCTCTGGGTCTTCTCGATCTTCTGCTCGTTGAGGATCAGGTCGCCGACCAGCGGGATCGAGATCCGGCTGTTGGGCCGGGCGGCCAGGGCCAGCATGTCGGCCCCGACGAGCCCGCCGAGGACCGACCCGTCGGCGAAGACGATGTCGCTGGCGACGTTGACCGTGTCGCTCGAGACCTCGCACTCCGACTTGACCAGCTTGATCAGCAGGTCGCCGAGGAGCTGGAGCTTGATCGTCGCCACCCGGGCCGAGGCCTTGGAGTAGACGTCCTTGGCGACCTTGGTCTGGGCGCCGGTGGCCAGCACGAGGGCCTCGAGCAGCGGCGGCACCTCGACCTTGAGCACGTTCGCGTACCGGGGGCCGGCGTCGCCCGAGAGGCGCAGCCGGGCCAGGGGGCCGACGTCGAGGGGCAGCGCGCCGAGCACGTCGACGTCGACGTCGAGGGCGAAGGCCGCCGCCTTGGCCGCGCCTCCCAGCCCTCCGCCGCCCCGTTCGGCACTGGCTGGCACCACGGCCGTAGCCATGAGCCCCAGGACGGCGATGGCCACGACTCCGTGGCGCCGCAGTCTCATGTCTCTGACCTTCATCACGCATACCTCCGAGATCATTTCGCTCACCACGATCCGTGTTCACAGACGGGCCCCACATCGGGAGAGTGCCAGACCGGACGAACCGTGCAAATGGCTCATCGGTACCCGCCGAGTACCGGTCCCGGTACCGGTACCGGAGTCCTCTTGAGGGGGAGTTGTTCACTCAAGTGGCACATGTGGGGTGACTTGGCTACCCTGTACAGAACCGCCGGACCGGTCGAGTCGACCGGCCGGGCGGGCCGGCCCCGACCGCGGTCCGTCTCGGACAGTGACCGAGCGTGAGGGTGAGGAGGTGACCGGATGGGCCGAATCCGCTGTGTCCTCGGGGACCGCTCGGTGTTCTTCACCGAGGGCCTCCGGGCGATCCTCCGCCAGAGCCCGGTGGCGACGATCATCGGGACGACGCAGACCCCGGAGGACGTCCCGGCCCTGGTGAGCCGGACGCAGCCCGACGTCGTGCTGGTCAGCTTCGAGCCGCCGCCGGCCTCGCTGGCGCTGGCCCGGGTGATCCCCGACGTGCCCGTCCTCGTCCTGACCTGGTCCCGCCGGGAGGACGACCTGCTGGACGCCCTCCGGGCCGGGGCCACCGGGTTCCTCCACAAGGAGATCGAGCCCGACGAGCTGCTGCGGGCCATCGAGGCCGTGGCCGCCGGCCGCACCGCCTTCCCCCCCGGCTGGGAGCGGCTGCTGGTCAGCCGGCTCGACGGGCACCGCCCCCCGGGGCACCGCCTGGCCGACCCGGTGACCCTGACGCAGCGGGAACGCGACATCGTCCAGCTCATCGTCGACGGGCACTCCAACAAGGCGCTGGCCGCGGCGCTGGGGATCGCCCACCAGACGGCCAAGAACCACGTCCGCCACGTGATGGCCAAGCTCCGGGTCACCTCCCGGGTGCAGCTGGTGGCCTGGGCGCTGGAGCGGGGCTACGTCCCGACCCAGACGGCCGCCACCGCCTAGAACGACCGTCTAGCCCTCCCGGGCCTTGAACCAGGCCAGGGTGCGGTCCAGGCCGTCCTCCAGGGTGTAGGACGGCTTCCAGCCCAGCTCGGCCGACAGCAGGGTCGGGTCGAGGGCGGAGCGGGCCAGTTCGCCGGGGCGGGCCGGGGCGTAGGCGGCCGGCTCGGTGAAGCCGGTCAGGCGGGCCATGGTGGCGAACAGCTCGTTGACGCTCGTCTCGGTGCCGGTGCCGACGTTGGCCAGCAGGCCGCTGCCGCCGTGGCGGGCCCGGGCGAAGGCGTCGACGACGTCGTCGACGAAGACGAAGTCGCGGGTCTGGTCGCCGTCGCCGAAGATCGTCGGCGTCTCCCCGGCCAGCAGCTTGCCGGCGAAGATGGCCACGACGCCGGCCTCGCCGTGGGGGTCCTGCCGGGGGCCGTAGACGTTGGCCAGGGCCAGGACGGTGTAGTCCAGGCCCTGGATCTCCTGGTAGTAGTGGAGGTAGTCGCCCACCGCCTTCTTGGCCACGCCGTAGGGCGAGACCGGCCGGCGGCTGTGGCCCTCGGCGACGGGCAGGGCCTCGGGGACGCCGTAGAGCGTGCCGCCCGACCCGGCGAAGACGACCTTGCGGGTGCCGGCGGCCACGGCGGCCTGGCAGAGGTGCAGCGAGCCGAGGATGTTGACCTCGGCGTCGAGGGCGGGGTTCTCGACCGACACCCGGACGTCGGCCTGGGCGGCGAGGTGGAAGATCATCTCCGGCCGGCGCGAGCGCCGACGAGCTCGGCCAGGCCGGGGTGGCGGATGTCGAGGCGGTGGAAGGAGAGCCGCCCGTCGGCCGCGGCCCGGGCCGGGCCGAGGTTGGCCAGCGAGCCGGTCGAGAGGTCGTCGATCACGTCGACCTCCTCCCCCTCGGCCAGGAGCCGCTCGACGAGGCCGGCGCCGATGAAGCCCGGCGCCGCCGGTGACGAGGACCCTCAACGGCGCCGCCACCGTGGTCGCCCGGGCCTCGCTTCGACCCGGGCCCCGGCCAGGCGCTCGCCGGGGGCCACGACGGCGCCGGGGCCGACGATCGTCACGCCCGGACACGGCCGCCCCGGCCTCGACCACCGCCCCGGCGGCCAGGACCGAGTCGGTCACCTCGGCGCCGGCGCCGACCCGGGCGCCGTCGAAGAGCGACCGAGCGGAGCACCTTGGCCCCCGCCTCGACCACGGCCCCGGCGCCGAGCACCGACCCGTCGACCGCCGCCCCCGGCGCCACGTGGCGCCCGGCCCGAGGAGGGAGGCGCGCGCCGCTGCGCTCGAGCCGGTCGGCGTTGGCCTCGAGGTACTTGGCCGGGGTGCCGATGTCGAGCCAGTAGGCGGGGGACGGGAGGGCGAACAGGCGCCCGTCCCGGGCCAGGAGCCCGGGGAACGTCTCCCGCTCGATCGACACCGCCCGGCCGGACGGGATGTCGTCGAGCACCGACGGCTCGAGGACGTAGGTGCCGGCGTTGATCCAGTCGGTCGGGCGCCTCGCCCGGCGGCGGCTTCTCCACGAACCGCAGCACCCGCCCGTCGTCGTCGGTGGGCACCACCCCGAAGGCCGACGGGTCGTCGACCCGGGTGAGGGCGATGGTGGCCTCGGCGTCCCGTTCCTCGTGGAAGCGCACCAGGGCCGACACGTCGAGGTCGGTGAGGACGTCGCCGTTGCAGACCAGGAACCGGCTCGTGACCCCGCCGGCCTCGGCGGCGAAGCGGATGGCCCCGGCCGTCCCGAGCGGCTCCGGCTCGGCCGCCACCTGGAGCGGCAGGTCGGAGAACGACCGCCCGGCGAAGGCGTCCGACCGGTAGCCGAGCGACAGCACGACCTCGGTCACGCCGTGGCCGGCCAGCCAGCTCAGCTGATGCTCGAGGAACGGCCGGTTGACGATCGGGCAGCAGCGGCTTCGGCGTCGTCCAGGTGAGGGGCCGGAGCCGCGTGCCCTCGCCGCCGGCCAGAACGATCGCCTTCATGGACGGCCGAAGCTACTACCCGCCGTCTGGGCCCTACTCGGTCTCACGTCGCTGGGGTTGGAGCCGGACGCCGCGGCCGGGCGGCGTGCCGATGTCGACGCCCTCGGGCAGGAAGGCGATGGCGACGACGTCACGGTCGTTGGGGACGTAGTCGCCGGGTTGCCCGGTCTTCTCCTCCCCGTTGACGCTCCAGCGCACCTGCGCCCGGCTTCTTGTCGAGGTTCTCGCAGACGTCGCCGTTCTTGCGCTTCTCGCCGCCGACGTTGAGCTCGGTGGACGGAGACCTTCTCGTCGGCCTGGGAGTAGAACAGCGCCGACCTTGGCGTTGCTGCCGGCGCCGGCGGCGGAGAACGGGTGGATGTGCATGAACCCGTCGCCGTGGGAGTGGACCCCGGTGGCCGCCTCGTAGGGCGGGGTGTTGCCCTGCCACGTGCCGCACAGGTTCACGCCCGAGCGTGGCGTGCCAGTGGTCGCCGATCTTGACGCCGGGCCCGTCGGCGGCGTCGCTCGCCACCGCCGCGGCTGAGGGCGATGCCCGCCACGCCGAGCACGACGATGCGCACGACGACGATGGTGAAGCCCAGGCTGCTCTTGCGGGCCTTGGCCTTGACGGGACGCTTCTTGCGGGAGGCCTTGCCCATGGCTTCTCAGGCTAGCGGCCCTCACGGAGGGCTGACCGCAGCGTGACCGAATTGCACCTCTGAGGCGTGTCGGATCGAGCCGTCCGGGGGTGCCCCCGGCGAAACGGTGGTGGGCCATGGCCAGGGCACCGCGGGCGGCGAGGAAGGCGGCCGCCGGGCCGAGCAGCGCCCGCCGGGGGCCGGTGAAGCGGACCGAGGCGAAGCGCAGGAGCGACCGGTGGTGCTCGGCGATCATCCGGTACGGGCCGGCTGGCGGTGCTCACCCCGAGGAGGTGCTCGACGGTCGCCGGCCGGCTCGTAGGCCACCCGCCAGCCCGCCCGGCGGAGGCGCCAGCAGAGGTCGACGTCCTCCACGTACATGAAGTAGCGCTCGTCCCAGCCGCCGACGTCGTCGAGGGCGCCCCGGCGGAGCCAGACGGCGGCGCCCGACACCCAGTCGACGTCGCGGGGACGGGCCGGATCGGCCTCCGTCTCCCGGTACCGGCGGGTGAACGGGTTGTCCGCGCCAGACGAAGAACAGCAGGCCGTGGCCGACGGCGTCGACCACGGTGGGGATCCGCCGGGCCGACGGGTAGACGCTGCCGTCCGGGTTGTGGAGCCGGGGGCCCGGCGGCGCCGAGGTCGGCCTCGGCGGCGAAGCGGGCCGTCAGCGCCGCGCCGACCCCGGGCGCCAGCACCGTGTCGGGGTTCAGGACGGCCACCACCGGGGCGCCGGTGGCGGCGATGCCCAGGTTGGCGGCCCGGGCGTAGCCGAGGTTCCCGCCCGACCGTACGACCCGCACGCCGGGATGCGCCCGGAGGAGTCCGTCGACGGACCCGTCGGTCGAGGCGTTGTCGACCACGACCAGATCCGGGCGGCGGGTCCTGGGCCAGGACGGAGACGACGCAGTCGCCGAGCGCCGGCACCGGCGTTGTAGTTGACGACGACGGCCGCCCAGCGGGCGTCCGCCGAGGCACTAGTGCCTTGGCCGGGAACGTTGGCGAGGGTCACGGTGAGTCAGAATCGTTCCTGGCGAGGATCGACGACGAGACGTAGTGAGCCCTACGTCGAGGAGGAGGACGAAGCCAGGGGCGATTCTGGCCGGCGTGAACCCGCCGAACGTTGCCGGTCGAGGCACTAGACGTCACGGGCCTCTTCGTACACGGCCCAGGTCCGCCGGGCGCTCTCGCCCCAGGTGAAGGCCTGGGCCCGCTTCTGCCCCCGCTGCGCCAGGTCCTCGGCCAGGACCGGGATCCTCCACGATGCGGGCGATCGCCTCGGCCAGGGCCCGGTCGTCGAGCGGGTCGACCAGCAGGGCGGCGTCGCCGGCCGTCTCCGGAAGGGCCGAGATGTTGGAGGTCACCACCGGTGTGCCGCAGGCCATGGCCTCCAGCACCGGCATCCCGAAGCCTTCGTAGAGGGACGGGTAGACGAACACCGAAGCCCGGGCGTAGAGAGCGGCCAGTTCGCTGCGGGGCAGCGACCCCTCGCTGACGATCGTCCGGCCGTGGAGACCCCGTTGCTGGAGCCCCTCGCCGACCTCGTCGCCCAGCCAGCCGTTGGGGCCGTGGAGCACGAGCGAGAGCTCGGGGTGCCGGGCGGCGAGGTGGCTGAAGGCGTCGAGCACCCCCACCACGTTCTTGCGCTGCTCCTGCGTACCGACCCACAGGACGTAGGGCTCGGCGATGCCCCGGCGCTCCCAACGGGCGGCGGCGTCGCCGACATCATGAGATCCGGCGCCGAGGTCGGCGACGTCGACGCCGTGGGGCACCACCCGGATCCGCTCCCGCTCGACGCCGTAGAACTCCTCGACGTCGAGGGCGGTCGAGCGGGAGGGGCAGATGATGCGGGCCGCCTCGGCGGCGGCGATGTGGGCGCCCCGCTTGTGGAGCGCCCGGGCCCGCCGGGGGTACCGGTCGGCGAAGCGGATCGGGGCCAGGTCGTGGACCGTCACGACCAGCGGCGGCCCCGCCGGCCGGCGGGATGGCCGGGCCGGTGGAGTGGACGATGTCGAGGTCGCCGACGATCGACTGCGGCGCCGGGCGGCGGTCGGCCATCCAGGCGTCGTAGAGCCGGTCCCGGCTGAGCGTGTAGGCGACCCGGTCGACGGGCAGGTCGTCGATCTCCGGCGGAGCCTCGTCGTGGTCGGCGTGGAAGAACACGAGGTCCTCGGCGTGACCGATCTCGACCAGACCGCGGAACAGGTCCAGGGCGTAGACACCCGACCCCGGTCGGGATCCGTTGGAAAAGTGGCTCGGCGTTCAACCCGACGCGCATGTCAGGACTCCTGTCCGGCGGACACCGGCACCGCGCCAGCGGTCTCGGCCAGGCGCTCGGTCAGCGCCTCCCGCCACGCCCGCAGCGGCGGCAGGCCGGCCGCCGCCCAGGCGGCCCCCGACAGGACGCTGTTGGCCGGCCGAGGGGCCGGGCCGCCCGAGCTCGGCCGTGGTCATCGTGCCCACCACCGCTCGGGTCGAGCCCGGCCAGCTCGACGGCGGCGGCGGCCAGGTCGTGCCAGGTGCAGGCCCCGGCGTTGGTGACGTGGTAGATGCCGGGCAGGCGCGCCGACGGCCAGGCGGGCCAGCGCCGCGGCCAGGTCGGGGGCGTAGGTCGGGCAACCCCGCTGGTCGTCGACGACCCGCAGCGGACGCACCCTCCCGGGCCCGGGCGACGATGGTGTCGACGAAGTTGCGGCCCCGCCGGCCGAAGACCCAGGACGTGCGGGCGATGGCCCACGACCCGGCGTGGGCGGTGCACCTCCCGCTCCCCGCCGAGCTTGGACCGGCCGTAGACCGACCGGGGGCCCGGCTCGTCCCACTCGTCGTAGGGGCCGTCCTTGTCGCCCGGGAAGACGTAGTCGGTGGAGACGTGAACGAGGTGGGCGCCCGACCCGGGCGCAGGCCACGGCGAGGTGCCGCACCCCCAGGGCGTTGACGAGCACCGCTCGTTCCGGGTCGGCCTCGCAGCCGTCGACGTCGGTCCAGGCGGCGCAGTTGATCACCGCCGCCGGGGCGGGCGGCGGCCACCGCCTGCTCGACCGAATGGCGGTCGGCCAGGTCGCAGCCGGCCCGGTCGAGGGCCACGACCTCGTGGTGGGGAAGGTGGGCGGCGACCTCGGAGCCGACCTGTCCGCCGGCGCCGGTCACCAGGATGCGCGTGGACGGGGCCGGCACCGCATCAGCAGGCCTGGCCCGAGCCGCCGGCCGGCGCCGGGGCGGTGAGGTCGGAGCCGACCGCCTTGGCCGTCGTGGTCGTCGGAGCCGCGGTGGTGGACGTGGTGGCGCCGGAGCGGCGGACTGGCCGGCGTCGGCCGGCGCGGTCACACCCTTCCAGTCGGCGCCGATGACCAGCACGAGGTCGGTGCCCCGGATGGTCGAGTCGGCGACCTGCTTGCCGACGCCGCCGATGTAGCGGGCCAGCAAGGCGGCCTTGGGCTGGGCGGTCGGGCCGTAGCGGATCTCCGTCCGGGCGTAGCCGAAGTTGTCAGCGTCGCCCAGGCCGGCCGGGCGAGAAGCCGGCTGCGCCGAGGTCGGCGGCGGTGTCGCCGGCCACGCCGGGGGCGCCCGACCCGTTGAGTACCCGGACCCTGCACCTCGGACGGCGCCACCTTGGGCGCCTTGGCGCCGTTGGCCTCCCCGCCGGGTCGGCCTCTCCCCGCAGCCGGGCCAGAAGCGGCTGGGCGTCGTTCGAGACCGCCAGCTGGCAATCCGGCCGGTCGGGTCGGCAGGGCCACCATCTCGATCCCGGCCGGCCCGACGGGCCGGAAGGCCTGCACGATCCGCAGCCCGTCCTTCACGTCGAACGTGGAGTCGACCGTCAGGTTGGCCATGGCGGCGTCGGCCAGGCGGCTGGCCCGGAGGGGGTTGAACGCGCCCTTCTCGACGGCCTGGGCCATGAGCCGGCGGATGAAGTCCTGCTGGCGGCTGATGCGGCCGATGTCGGAGGTCGGGTCGGACCGCCACCGCCCGCCTCGTAGTACTGGAAGTAGCGGGACCGGACCCAGGCCAGGGCCGTCGTGCCGTCGAACGTCTGGCAGCCGGCCGTCTTGATGTCGAGGCCCGTGCCCCGGTTCTTCGGGTCGTTCGGGACGGTCCCGGGACGGCGCCGGGACGTACATCCGGACGCCGCCGATGGCGTCGACCATCGACCGGAAGCCGGCGAAGTCGATCTGGGCGTAGTGGTGGATGGGGACGCCGAAGTTCGACTTGATGGCGTTGATCACGCCCTGGGGCCCGTCCTCGAACGACTGGTTGATGAGGACCTGGCCCTTGTACCCGGGCAGCCGCACGAGCGTGTCGCGGGGGATCGAGACGAGGACTGCCCCGCCGGGCCTTTGGCTCGATCCGGGCGATGATGATCACGTCGGCCCGCTGGCCGCCGACGTCCTTGGTGTCGCCGAAGCGCGCTTCTCGTCGGCGGGCTCGACGAAGGCCCGGGAGTCGGACCCGAGCAGCGAGGATGTTCATGGAGCCGGGAGAGCCCGGTCGAGGTCGACCCGGACCGACCTCGCCTGGGCGAACTTGTGCTCGAGCGAGCGACGCTGCCGCCGCCGAGCCCGACGGCGGCCGCGAGGCTGGTGAGCACGAAGGCCAGCGCCAGGCGCCAGAGGAAGACGCGCCCGGGCGACGGGAGTGGGGTTGGGGGGGTGCGTGGTCACTGCGACGTGATTCTAATGCCTGGCCGCCGGTCCTTGCAGGTAGCGAGCCCTGACCCGAGGCAACGACGGTAGGTTGGCGGGCAGTGGCCGCCTCCCCCGCCGACCTCCTCCTCGCCGTCCTCGGCGCGCTCCCCCGCGACGCCGATGTGGCCGTGGTCCGCCGGGAGCGCCCGGGCCGCCCGGGTCCCGATCTTCGGGCGAGTGGGTGGTCGGGGTGGCGCCCGACGCCCGGGTGGAGGCGTCGGGGCCGAGGCCCTCGCCTGCCTCGACCGCCTCGACCGCGGCGGCTGGTGGGCCGGTTGGCTGGCCTACGACCTGGGCCGGGCCGTCGGAGCGCGTCGAGCGCCGGCTGCCCGACGACCTCGGCCTGCCCGACGTGTGCCTGGCCCGCTTCGACGCCCGCCTGGTCGTGGGTCCCGGCCGGTCTGCGGCTGGAGGGAGACGGCCCGACGCCGCCGCTGCTGGCGGCCGCCGTCCGGCGGGCCCGCCCCGGAGGCCCGGTCGGTCGGCCCGGGGGCGGTCTCGCCCGATCCCGGCCGGCGCCGTTCATCTCCAGCCTCGACCGGGACGCCTTCGAGGCCCGGGTCGCACGAGATCATCGAGTTGATCCGGGCCGGCGAGTGCTACCAGGTCAACCTCACCCGGCGGCTGACGTCGGATGACGCCGCCGATCCGCTGGCCCTGTTCGCCGCCCTTGTCCGGCACCACCCGGCCCCCCACGCCGCCCTGCTCCGCTTCGGTGACCGGGCGGTGGTGTCGGCCTCGCCGGAACGGTTCCTCCGCCGCCGGGGCGACGCCGTCGAGACCCGGCCGATCAAGGGCACGGCCGGGCAGCGGGCGGTGCTCGTAGCGCAGCGCCAAGGACCGGGCCGAGAACGTGATGATCACCGACCTGGCCCGCAACGACCTCGGCCGGGTGTGCGTGCCGGGATCGGTGGCGGTGCCGGCCCTGTGCGCCCCCGAGGCCCATCCCGGCCTCTGGCACCTGGTGTCGACGGTGACCGGCCGGCTCCGGCCCGGCGTGGGGACGGCGGCGCTGGTGCGGGCCACGTTCCCCCCGGCGTCGGTCACCGGGGCGCCGAAGCCCCGGGTGCTCCAGGCCATCGAGGACCTCGAGCCGGTCACGCGGGGCGTCTACTGCGGGGCGGTGCGGCTGGGATCGACCAGTCCCCGAGCGGCGCGGCGCGCTGGAGCTCAACGTGGCCATCCGGACGTTCCAGATCGTCGGCGGACGGACCCACCTCGGGGTCGGCGGGGGGATCACCGTCGACTCCGACCCGGCCGCCGAGTGGCGGGAGACCGAGCTCAAGGCCGCCCGCCTGCTGGCCGTGGCCGGCGGCTCCGAAGCCGGCCGGCGTGGGACGCGGGGTTCGGGGTACCGGCATGATCAACCCCGGCCGCCTGGTGGTGTGGGTCGACGGCGCGCTGGTCGACGAGCACGAGGCCCGCATCTCCCCCTTCGACCACGGCCTCCTCACCGGCGACGGTGTCTTCGAGACGCTGCGGGTCTACCGGGGCGAGCCGTACTGCTGGCGCCGGCACTACGAGCGCCTGACCCGCAGCGCTTCGGGGATGGGCCTGGCCATCCCGCCCGGACGCGGCGCTGCGGCGGGCGGCGCTCGACGTGATCGATGCCAACGGGCTGACCGACGCCCGCCTGCGCATCACCGTGACCGGCGGGCCGTCGCCGCTGGGCTCGGAACGGGGAAGGGCCACCCCGACCCTGATCCTGGCCGCCAGCGAGCTGCCGCCCCCGGGCCCGGCGGCACCGGTCGCCGGTGGTCACCGTGCCGTGGCCCCGCAACGAGCGGGGCGCGCTGGCCGGGCTGAAGACGATCTCCTACGGCGAGAACGTCCGGGCGCTGGCCGTGGCCAAGGAAGCCGGGGCCGGCGAGGCGATCTTCGCCAACACCCGGGGAGACCTGTGCGAGGGCACGGGCACCAACGTGTTCGTCGTCACCGGCGGCGTGCTGCGTACCCCGCCCGAGATGTCCGGCTGCCTCCTCGGCGTCACCCGGGCGCTGATCCTGGATCTGGCCGACCGGCTGGGCATCGCCGCCGAGGAGATGACGCTGCCGCTCACGGCCTCGCCACCGCCGACGAGGCCTTCCTCAGCTCCAGCACCCGGGAGCTCCAGGCCATCTCGGCCGTCGACGGCAACCGCTCCTGCCGGCCGCCCCCGGCCCGGTGACGACGCTGCTGGCCGACGCCTTCCGCCGGATGGTCGCCGACGACCTCGACCCCTAGGCGGCTGCTTCGCGCCTACGTTGCTTCTGGCGGCTTCGCCGATCGAGCTCCGCAGGTGCTTCACGTCGCCGGCGTTGACGACGTGCTCGGCCGCCGGCGTCGTCGACGACGACCAGCTGGCCGTCTCCAGGCCACCCGGTGGCCGTGCCCTCCAGCGACGCGGCGGCGGTAGCTCGACCCGGACCCGGCGGCCGATGTGGCCGAGTCCGCCCGGTAGGCCGCCAGCGTCGCCTCCCGGCCGCCTCCAGCCAGGACGGCGGAGTAGCGGGACTCGAGGGCGGCCAGGAAGGCGACGAGGAGCTCGGCCCGGTCGACCGGGCGCCGTGGCCTCCTCCTCGCAGCTGGTCGCCGTCGCCGGCCAGTTCCGGCCGGATAGGCGCCGGCGGTGACGTTGATGCCGAGCCCGAGGATGACGCCGGGATCCTCGCCGCGCGTCGACCTCGGTCAGGAGCCCGGCCAGCTTGCGGTCGTCGACGACGAGGTCGTTGGGCCACTTGAGCCGGGGCCGGAAACCGGCGGCCGCCTCCACGCCGTCGCAGGCGGCCAGACCGGCGGCCATCAGCACGACGGGGACCTCGCCGATCGGCAGCGGCGGGCCGCAGCAGCACCGACACCAGAGAGCGAGTGCCGGGCTCCGCCGACCACGAGCGGCCCAGCCGGCCCCGGCCGGCGGTCTGGTGGTCGGCCACGACGCACGAGCCCTTCGGGGGCCCCGGCGCGGGCGTCCTCGACCAGCTCGGTGTTCGTCGAGCCGAGCTCGTCGTAGAACCGCACGGTGGCGAAGCGGGTGCCGGCGAGGCGGTCGCGGTCGAGAGTCGCCAAGTAGGCGATCCGGCAGGCATGGCCCGTAGGATACGGCCGCCTATGCCTGAACTTCGACCCGAGAAGGTGCTCATCGCCAACCGCGGCGAGATCGCGGTGCGGGTCATGCGGACGTGCCGGGAGCTCGGCATCCCGACGGTGGCCGTGTACTCCGATGTCGACCGCGACGCCCTCCACGTCCGCCACGCCGACGAGGCCTACGCCCTCGGCGGCCAGACGGCGGCCGAGAGCTACCTCAACACCGAGGCCATCCTCGACGCCATCAGCCGGTCGGGGGCGACGGCCGTCCACCCCGGCTACGGCTTCTTCTCGGAGAACGCCGACTTCGCCCGGGCGGTGACCGAGGCCGGCGTCACCTGGATCGGCCCGCCGCCCAAGGCCATCGAGCTGATGGGCGACAAGGTCACCTCCCGCCGCACGGCCACCGCCGCCGAGCGTGGCGGGCGTGCCCGGCACGCTCGACCCGGTGACGAAGCCCGAGGAGGTGCTGGCCTTCGCCGAGGAGCACGGCTACCCGATCGCCATCAAGGCCGCCTTCGGCGGCGGCGGCCGAGGCATGAAGGTCGTGCGCGACGCCGCCTCGGTGCCCGACGCCATGGAGTCGGCCCAGCGGGAGGCCAAGGCGTACTTCGGCCGGGACGAGATCTACGTCGAGCGCTACCTCGAGCGGCCCCGCCACGTCGAGGTCCAGATCTTCTGCGACACGCCACGGCAACGGCGTGTACCTCGGCGAGCGTGACTGCTCGGTGCAGCGCCGCCACCAGAAGCTGATCGAGGAGAGCCCGGCCCCCGGCTTGTCCGAAGAGACCCGCCGGGCCATGGGCGAGGCCGTCCCTCAAGGTGGCCGCCGCCTGCGGCTACGTCAACGCCGGCACGGTCGAGTTCCTCTACCAGGACGGCGAGTTCTTCTTCCTGGAGATGAACACCCGCCTCCAGGTGGAGCACTGCGTGACCGAGCTGGTGACCGGCCTCGACCTCGTCGAGGAGCAGCTGCGGGTGGCGGCCGGCGGGAAGCTGTCGTTCACCCAGGACTCGATCGAGCGGCGCGGCCACGCCATCGAGTGTCGGATCAACGCCGAGGACCCGGCCAACGGGTTCCGCCCCTCCCCCGGTCTGATCACGAAGTTCAACCGGCCCGACGGCTTCGGCGTGCGGGTCGACGCCGGCTACGACGCCGGCCTCGAGGTGTCGCAGTACTACGACAACCTCACGGCCAAGCTCGTCACCTGGGGCCCGGACCGGGAAGCCGCCCGGCGGCGGATGCTGCGGGCGCTGGCCGAGTTCGAGATCGAGGGCGTCCGCACCACGATCCCCGCCCAGGTGGCGCTGCTGGCCGAGCCGGCCTTCATCGAGGGCGAAGCACTCCACCAAGTGGCTGGAGGAAGAGGTCGACCCCGCGCTGCTGACGGCGGCGTCGGCGGCGGCCGCGCCGGCGCCGCGTCCCCGGCCGAGGACGGCGGCGAGCCGCTCATCGCCCGGACGGTTCCCGTCGAGGTGGACGGTCGCCGCTTCGAGGTCAAGGTCTGGCTGCCCGAGTCGCCGGAGCTCCCCGCCGGCGGGTGCGGCCGCCGGACCCAAGGGCGGGCGGGCCGGCCGGGCCCGCTCGGCCGCCGCCGGCGGAGGCGGAGCGGCCGGCAGCGGCGAGGTGGTCTCACCCGATGCAGGGCACGATCGTCAAGACGCTGGTGTCGGTCGGCGACGCCGTGGAGCTCGGTCAGGGCGTCGTCGTCCTCGAAGCCATGAAGATGGAGAACCACATCACCGCCGAGAAGGCCGGCACGGTCTCCGAGGTGCGCGTCTCCGCCGGCGACACGGTCGGCACCGGCGACGTCCTCGTCGTGATCAGCTGACCCCCACGCGAACCGGCGTTCGATTTCCGCTGTATCTCGGTAAACGAACGCCGGTTGGCTACTCGGCGGCGTCGGCCAGGGATTCCGACAGGGCGGGGTGAACCAGGACGGAGTCGACCAGGTCGGCCACTTTCAGGTTGGAGGTCACCGCCAGGGCGATCACCGAGATGAGCTCGGCGGCGCCCCGGCCGACGATGGAGCCGCCGAGGACGACGCCGGTGGCCGGGTCGGAGATGATCTTCACGAAGCCCCGGGAGTCGCCCTCGATGAGGGCCTTGGCGTTGGCCGAAAAGGGCACCTTGGTGACCCGCAGCTTGCGGCCCTCGGCGAAGGCCTCCGCTTCGGCCAGGCCGACGTCGGCGATCTCCGGTTCGGTGAAGATGGCCGACGCCGCCTTCTCGTAGTCGAGGTGGCGGTGGCTGCGGGTGTGCAGCCCCATGACGTGCTCGGCGATCTTGCGGCCCTGCATGGCCGCCACCGATGACAGCGGCAGCTTCCCCGACAGGTCGCCGGCGGCGTAGATGTGACCCACGTTGGACTGAAGATGGTGGTTGACGGGGATGTAGCCGCCGTCGTCGGCGTTGACCCCGGCGGCGTCGAGGCCGAGCCCGTCGCTGTTGGGGACCGACCCGATGGCCAGTACGGCGTGGGTGCCGGTGGCCACCCGCCCGTCGTCGCACCGGACCCGCAGGCCGCCACCATCGGAAGCTGGGCCGTCGACCTCGATGCCGGCCGCCCGGGCGCCCTTGTAGAGCCGCACACCCCGGCGGAGGAACTCCGCCTCCAGCGCCGCCGCCACCTCCGGGTCCTTCCCGGGGAGCACCTGCTGGCGGGAGACGATGAGGGTCACTTCGGAGCCCAGCGACCGGAACATGTGGGTGAACTCCACGCCGGTGACACCCGACCCGATGACGATGAGATGGCCGGGGATCTCGGCCGGCGGGTAGGCCTGGCGGGTGGTGAGCACCCGCTGGCCGTCGACGTCGGCCCAGTCGGGGACGCGGGGCCGGGAGCCGGTGGCCAGGAGGATGGCGTCGGCCTCGATCTCCTCCACGCCGTCGGCCGTCTCGGCGATGACCTCGTGGGGGCCCTTCAACCGGCCCGTCCCGCGGATCATGCGGACGCCCTGCGACCCCAGCAGGTCGCAGACCGAATGATGCAGCCGGGCCTCGATGCCGGCGATGCGGGCCCGGAGGGCGTCGAGGTCGAGGCGGCCGTCGGCGGCCACGCCCATCACCTCCGCCCGCTCCAGCTCCGACAGGAAGCCGCCGGTGGCGATCATCGCCTTGGAGGGGACGCAGTCCCACAGGTGGGCGGCCCCGCCGACGAGGTCGCGCTCGATGAGGGTGACCTCGGCCCCGAGACGGGCGGCGACGGTGGCGGCGGTGTTGCCCCCCGGACCTCCGCCGACGATCACGAACCTGACACTCATGGCCTGAAACCCTAAACGGCCGGCATGGGGCAGGGGCCCCATGCTCCGGAGGAGGGCGGGGTGGGGCCCCGCCCGGGGCGGCGAAGCCGCCAGAGGCAACCGTTAGCGCCGCCTGCGGCGCTAACGCCCCGAGAAGGTCGCCTTCCCGGGGCCGTTCTCGAAGAAGCTCGTGATGCCGGTGGCGGCGTCCTCGGTCTGGAGCACCTGGCGGAACAGCGTGCGTTCCAGGTGAGCCCGTCGGCCAGGGGACCGTCGAGGCCGCCGTTGACGGCCTGCTTGGCCAGGCCCATGACACCACCGCTCCGGAGGCGAACGAGCCGGCCCACTCCAGGGCGGCGTCGAGGTAGCCCTCGCACCGGCACGACCCGGTCGACCAGCCCCATGGCCAGGGCCTCGGCCGCCCGCACCTGGCCGGCCCGTCCAGATCATCTCCTTGGCCCGGGATGGGCCGATCGAGTCGGGATAGCCGCTGGGTGCCGCCGGCCCCGGGGAAGACGCCGAGGAGCATCTCGGGCACACCGAGGCGGGCGTTCTCCGCCGCCAGGCGCAGGTCGCAGGCCAGCGCCGCTTCGCAGCCCGCCGCCGAGGGCGATGCCGGAGACGGCGGCGATGACCGGGCGGGGGAGGGCTTCGAACCCGTCGAAGGCCCGCCGGAAGCTGTCGAGCAGTCGGTCGGTGTCGGTCTGGATCTGGCTGATCTCGGCCCCGGCGGCGAAGGCCTTTTCGTTGCCGGTCACCACCACCGCCTTGAGGTCGGCGTCGGTGGCCAGCGCCTCGACATGGCCGGCCAGCTCGCCGAGCAGCTCGACCGAGAGGGCGTTCATGGGCGGGCGGTTGAACCGGATGAGCTCGACGCCGTTGCCGTGGCGTTCGGTGGTGATGAATTCAGCCATGGGCGGAGACGCTACGAGAGCGTCTCCGACAGCAGCGAGTCGGCGGCGGTGTAGGGGTCGACCTCGCGGGCCTCGACCCTGGCGGCCAGCTCGTCGAACCTCTCACCGGTGCAGACCCGGCCGGCCCGGTCGTAGAGGCGCTGCACCACGATGGACTTCAGCTCCTCGCGGATCCGCTTCGTGCGGCGGGCGGCGAGCCGGCCGTCGCCGTCCAGGAAGGCCCGGTGGGCGCCGATCGCCTCCCACAGCTCCTCGAGGCCCTCGCCCCGGGAGGCGACGGTCTTGACGACGGGGGGTCGCCAGTCGGACTGGAGGGACAGGTCGAGCATGAACTCCAGGTCACGCACCGTCTCCCCGGCGCCGTCGCGGTCGGCCTTGTTGACCACGAACACATCGGCGATCTCCAGCAGGCCGGCTTTGGCCGCCTGCACGGCGTCGCCCCAGCCGGGGTTGACCACCACCAGCGTCGTGTCGGCGGCCCCGGCCACCTCGATCTCGACCTGGCCGACGCCGACCGTCTCGATCAGCACCCACGGCTTGCCGGCGGCGTCGAGCACCCGCACCGCCTGCGGCGTGGCCAGCGACAGCCCGCCGAGGTGACCCCGGGTGGCCATCGACCGGATGAACACGGCGGTGTCGGTGGCGTGGTCCTGCATCCGGACCCGGTCGCCGAGGATGGCGCCGCCGGAGAACGGGCTCGACGGGTCGATGGCCAGCACCCCGACCTCGACGCCTTCCTTGCGGATCCGGGCGATGAGCTTGTCGGTCAGTGTCGACTTGCCCGACCCCGGCGCGCCGGTGATCCCGACGGTATAGGCCGAGCCGGTGTGGGGATAGAGCGAGGCGATGGCGGCGTGGGCGGCGTCGCCGCCGCGCTCGACCATCGAGATGAGCCGGGCGATCGAGGCCCGCTCCCCGGCCAGCGCGCCCGCGACGAGCGTCTCCGGGTCGTACGTCCTGGCCAAAAGTCAGACCCGGGGTTAGACGGCTTCGACCGAGGTGACGCCGGGGACGCGTTCCTTCAGGATCCGCTCCACGCCGCCCTTCAGGGTGAGCCAGGAGATCGAGCAGGAGTCGCAGGCTCCCGTCAGCTTCACCTGGACGACGCCGTCCTCGTTGACGCCGACGAGCTCGATGTCGCCCCCGTCCATCTGCAGGGCGGGCCTGATGGCGTCAATGGCCTCGACGATGGCTGTTTCCATGACCCCAGCGTACCGCCGAAGGCCCTCAGACCGTCACCCGGGTGACGTCGGCGCCGAGGGCGGCGAGGGCCCCGGGGAGGTCGCGGTAGCCCCGGTCGACGTGGACGACGTCGTGGACCTCGGTCTCGCCGTCGGCGGCCAGCCCGGCCAGCACCAGGGCTGCTCCGGCCCGCACGTCGGTGGCCCGCACCGGGCAGCCCGACAGCCGCTCGACACCCCGCACCACGGCGTGGCGGCCTTCGGTGCGGATGTCGGCGCCCATCCGGCACAGTTCGGGCACGAACCCGAAGCGGCCGTCGAAGAGGTTCTCGGTGATGATGGCGCTGCCGCAGCTCACCGCGGCCAGCGACAAGGCCGTCGGCATGAAGTCGGTGGCGAAGCCCGGATGGGGCAGCGTGGCGATGTCGACGGCCTTGAGCCGCCCCCGGGAGAAGGCCCAGATCCCGTCGGCGGTGGGCGAGACCTTCATGCCCATGGCCCCCAGCTTGAGGGTCAGCATCTCGATGTGCTCCAGCCGGGGGCCGATGAGCGAGATCTCCCCGCCGGCGATGCCGCAGGCCATGAGCAGGGTGCCGGCCTCGATGCGGTCGGCCATGAGCTCCGCCTCGACCGGGACGAGCTCGTCGACGCCCTCCACCTCGATGGTGGAGGTGCCGGCACCGGTGATCCGGGCGCCCATGCGGGTGAGGTAGGAGGACAGCGCCGTGATCTCCGGTTCCCGGGCGGCGTTGTCGATGAAGGTGCGCCCCTTGGCCAGGACGGCCGCGGTCATGAGGTTCTCGGTCGCCCCGACGCTGGGGAACTCCAGGACGATCCGGGCGCCCTTGAGCACCGACGCCCGGGCCTCGATGAATCCGTGTTCGATGCGGGCCTCGGCCCCCATCGCCTCGAGGCCCCGGAGGTGCATGTCGAGCCGGCGGCTGCCGATGGCGTCGCCGCCGGGCAGCGCCACCCGGGCCGCCCCGCACCGGCCGAGGAGCGGGCCGAGCACGTTGACCGAGGCCCGCATCCGGGAGACCAGCTCGTAGGGAGCTTCGGGGACGAGGTCGGCGCTGGTGTCGACCTCGAGCGTCTCGGGGCCGGTCCACTCGACACGGGCGCCGAGGGCCCGCATCACCTCGATCATCACGTGAGAGTCGAGGACCGGCGGCATGTTGTGGAACACCGAGACGCCCGGCGCCAGGATCGCCGCCGCCAACTGCTTCAGCCCGGAGTTCTTGGTCGCGCCCGAAACCTTGATCTCGCCTTCGAGGGGTCCCCCGGGGCGGACCCTGAAGTACTCAGTGTTGGACGACTCGCTCATAGTGTCGCCCACTGTAAGACCGGCTCGCTGAGAGGCGGGCGATGTAGATCAAGCCTCCTCGGCTCCTCGCACACGGAGGTCTCGTTGCACTGTTGGTGACCGAGTACGAACTGTCCGCACACGGCCATCGGGTGCCAAGTCACGGCCAACACGGAGGGTGAGATCTCGGATTGTGCTGCCCAGCTTGAAGTCACACCGAATGCCGATTCCGGGGCGCGGCTCGGGAGCGGCTCACCTGCCCGCGAGGGTCTGAATCTCCCTCAGGGGGAGATGTATCGTTCGCCAATCGCGACCGGTCGGCCTAGGGACTAGAGAGGGGAGCTTCCAGGGTCACAGTACTGACCATCAGGCAACGGAGATGGAGGTGCCATGAGCACACAGACACGTGACCTGCTCGACCGCGTGATGGACGAGCACTGGACCGCAGAAGCCGCCCACGACATGGAAGCCGTCATGGCGACGATCACCGACGACGCCGAGCAGGATCTCGTGGGCTCACCCGTCCACCCCCTCCGGGGGAAGGAGCAGATCCGAGGCTTCTACGACCAGCTCTTCCAGCTCATCGAGCAAGAAGAGCTGCGAACTGTGCGCCGTTACTACGGCGACGATCACTTGGTTGAGGAGGCTGTCTGGACCGGCACGTTCGACGGCGTTCTCGTCGGCGCCGAGGGCAAGCGCGGCCGTGTCAGCTTCCGAATCCTCCACGTAATCGAGGTCCGCGACGGTCGGATCTCTCGGGAGAACGTGTGGCTGGACGCCGATGCCATTCGCGAGCAGCTGCTGTCGGCCGAGCCATGATCGGGCCGCTCAACCAAGAAGTCGTGCCCCAAGACATGACGAACACCGGTTCGGCTCGTCACCCGGAGCCCGGCCTTTCTTAGGGGATTAGGGGAGCGACGCGGCTCCACGCTCACGGTCTTGTCACTCGGCTCCCTGCGCTTTACCTTTGCCGACGGAGAGGGAACGTGATGCATGTGTTCTCCGGGCGCATGTCAGCTCTGGTGCTAGTGGTCGGTCTCGTGGCCTGCGGCGGCGATGAGCCGAACCCGGAGAAGGCGTCGGCGGCCGAGGTCACCGTTGTCGCCCGCGATTACAGCTTCGACGTGCCGGCTTCGATCCGGGGCGGACTGGTGGAAATGTCGCTCAGGAATGCCGGGGGCGAGCCGCACTTCGTGGACATCGCCACGATGACGCCGCAGGCGACCCTGCCCGAGGTGAAGGCCGCGCTCTCGCCTCCACCGGGCTCGCCTGTGCCTGCCGGCAGCCCCGGCCCGGCCCTCTTCGAACGATTCGCCGGTGTCTCGACGATGGACCCGGGTCGGACCGGCAAGGTCACCGTGAACCTTCCGGCCGGCCGGTACGCGTTCTTCTGCCGGCTTCCCTCACCGGACGGGATACGCCACGTGGCCAAGGGCATGATCTCCGAGGTGACGGTCACCGACGCACCGGGCGGCGAGCTGCCCGAGGCGGCAGGCACGATCGTCGGAGTCGACTTCGCCTATGGCGCGGTGCCGGCCCTGAAGCGAGGGACCAACATCGTGCGGCTGCGCAACGAAGGCCGCCAGTTCCACGAGATCAACCTTGTCGAGGTCAACGAAGGCAGCACGATCGACGATGTCGTGGCGTGGTTCAAGCGGCCAGCCGGCGCTTCGCCCATGAAGTCCCTCGGTGGCGGCTCCATCAGCCCCGGGCACGAAATCTCCACCACCCTTGAACTCGAGGCCGGCTCACGCTACGCCTTCGTCTGCGGCATCCCGGACCTGCTCGGCGACCGGGCTTTGCACGTGACCAAGGGCATGTTCTCCGCCGTCTTCTGACTGACCCGGAGTTGTGCGGCGCAACGTCTGGACGGCAGGCAAGGTTCCCCTGGGAACCCCCGTGGGAGGCCCCTACTTGTCCGGCCTAAGCGTTCTTGTAGGCCGGCGCTCGCTTCTCCATGTTCGCCTTCATGGCCTCCAGGAAGTCGGCCGAGCGAATGCACTCGGCCTGGCCGACGGCGGCCTCCCGGAGCCCTTCGCCGAGCGACTGCCGGTACGCCTGGTCGATCGCCCGCTTGGCGCCCCGCACCGCGATCGGCGGCTGCCCGGCGATCCGGGTCGCCAGGGCGGTGACGGCGGGCTCGAGGTCGGCGTCGTCGACCAGTCGGTTGACGAGCCCGATCCGATACCCCTCCTCGGCGTCGAACGTCTCGGCGGTGAAGATCAGCTCCTTGGCCTTGGCCGGGCCGACGATCTGCGGCAGCCAGTACGTCCCGCCGAGGTCGGGCAGCATTCCGTACTTGTGCTCCAGCAGCCCGAGCTTCGTGCCCCGGGCGGCGAGGCGCAGGTCGCAGGCCAGCGCCAATTGGAGGCCGCCGCCGAGGGCGTAGCCGCGCATGGCGGCGATCGTCGGGTAGGGGGCGTCGGCCAGCCAGGTGTAGGCGTCCTGAAGCTCGCCGATCCGGGTGACCAGCTTGTCCTCGATGGCGCGCCCCGAGGACAGGCTCTCGGCCGGCGCGGCGGAACCCTTGCCGGCCTCGGAGAAGAGACCGCCGCCGCCGCCCGATAGGAGGAACTCCACGTCGATCCCGCTGGAGAAGGCCCGACCCTCCCCCATCACCACCAGGCACCGGAGGCTGGCGTCGTCGCCCAGCGACTCCCCGAGCTTGGCCAGCTCCTCCCACATCTCGATCGTCATGGCGTTGAGCCGCTCGGGTCGGTTGAGCCGCAACCACCCCACGGCGCCAACCTGCTCGTACGAGATCGTCTGCATGGCTTCGGAGGTTAGGGTCGGACGGGCAGGTCCGCCACCCAACTCGCCGACGCCTCGGCCACCTCGGCCATGACCGCCGCTTCCCCTTGTCCGCCCAGCGACTTCGGCACCCGGAAGCCGTGATCGCCGCCGGTCAGCCAGTGGAACGTGACCGGACCCGGGATCGTGCCCGCCCACTTCTCGAGGTTCTCCTTTCCGGCCAGGGCGTCGCGATCTCCGCTGACGAACAGCACCGGAACGTTCAAGCCGGGGAAAGTGCTCGACCCTGAGGTCGTCGGGCTTCCCCGCCGGGTGGAGCGGATACCCGAGCATCAGCAGGCCGAGGGCCGGAAGCGGATCGTCCGGGTCGCCGACGGCCAGCGAGCAGTACCGCCCGCCCATCGACCGTCCCCCGAGCACCAACCGCTCGGGCGGGAGCCCGGTCTCGGCGGCCAGCTCGGCGGCCGCCTCCCGGACCGCCGCCAGCAGCACGGGTGGGCGGTCCGGTGCCTTCCGCCCGGCGGCGCGATACGGAAAGTCAAAGCGCAAGGAAGGGATCCCGGCCGTCTCCAGAGACTCGGCCACCGCCACGAGCGCCGGAGCGTTCCGATCGGACCCCGCGCCATGAGCCAGGAGGACGGCGCGATCAACCATCACCGCTTGAGTACCCAGCGGGTCAGGAACTGTTCGGACCGCTCCAGCTCGTCGGCCACCGTTTCGGGTTTGGACCAGCCGTGGCCCTCACCTTCGTAGACGTGGTACTCGACCGTCGATCCGTGGCGGCGGAGGGCGTCGACGAGCGCGTCGGCCTGGGCCCTGGGGACGGTGTTGTCCCGGTCGCCCTGGAGGACGAGCAGGGGCACGGTGATCTCCTTAGCGTGGTTGACCGGGGAGCGTTCCCGGTAGAGCTCGGCGGCCTCGGGCAGCGGGCCCACGATCCGGTCGAGGTAGCGGGACTCGTAGCGGTGCGTCGTCTCGGCCAGGTGGAACAGATCGGCCACGCCGTAACGGTCGACGGCCGCCCGGACGAGACCGGGGTACCGGACGCAGAGGAGCAGCAGCGTGAACCCGCCGGCGCTGCCGCCGTCGATCGCCACCCGGGAGGCGTCGCACCATCCGGAGGCGCCGGCGTGGCGGATGCCGGCGGCCACGTCGGCCACGTCGAGGTCGCCCCAGCGCCCCGTCAGCGCCTGCGTATAGGCCCGTCCGTAGCCGGTGGACCCGCGGTAGTTCGGGGCCAGCACCGCCCAGCCCCGCGACACCCAGAACTGGTGGCGGGGCCACCAGGTCACCGCCGAGGAGCCGGTCGGCCCGCCGTGGACGTACACGATCATCGGCGGCAACGTCCCCGGTCCCAGCGCCGACGTCGCCGGCCGGTAGAGGAGGCCGTGGACGGTGCCGCCGTCCTCGCCCGTCCAGCTGACCGGCTCCGGTTCGACCGGACCGGCGGCCACCAGCGCCCCGGGCGCCCCGGAAGCCAGAACCCGGCGGGCGCCCTCGGCGCCGGGGTCGGCGATGACGATCGACGGCGGAGTCACCCCGCCGGACCGGACGGCGGCGATTCCCGCGCTGCTCCAGTCGAGGAAGTGGTGCCAAGCCTTGCCGACCGGACGGGCGTCGCCCGCCAGGGACACCACCACCAGCCGGCCGAAGCCACCCTCGTTGCGGCAGAGCGCCACCGCCGCCCCGTCGGGCCCCCAGACATAGGACCGCTGTCCGGCCCCCCAGGTGGGCTCGGCATGCTCGAACGGCTCGTCGAGCAGGGGTTTGGCGTCCTCCCCCTCCGGGCCGCCGACCCACAGGTTCATCCAGCCGGTGGCGTCGCAGACGAAGGCCAGGGCGCCGCCGGTAGGCGAGAAGCGGGGCTGCCCGCAGGCGACTGTGCCCCCGCTATCTGGGCCGTTGCCGGCCACGACCCGGGGCGGACCGGCCGGCGCCAACCCGTCCACCGGCCGGACCACGATCCGGGACGAGTCCCACGGCATGTCGGGGAAGTCCCATTCGTGCCAGGCGATCAACCGGCCGTCGGTCGACCAGGCCGGGTCGAACGACCAGTCGGCGCCGCTCGACAGGCGGGCCGGCCAGGCGGACCCGTCGGTGGGCACGACGGCGATGTCGCAGCTGTCGTCCCGTTCGAGCACGAAGGCGACCCGCCGGCCGTCGGCGGTGGCGGCCGGGGCGGACGCCTCGCCGTCCCGCGACAGAACCCGGAGCGGCCCACCGGTGGCGGGCACGGCCACCAACCGGCCGCCGGCGGCGCCGTAGATCAAGTCAGTACCGGCCCAGGCGAACCCCCCGTAGGGGGCGGCGGGGGCGTCGGCCGTCACCACGATCGGAGGCCCCGACCCGTCGCTGGGCGCCACCACGACGTCGGCGCGGCCGGCCGCGGTCTCGATCCAGGCCAGGCGGCGCCCGTCGGGCGAGAACCGGGTGGCGGACAGCCCCCGGGACCGGGCCACCATGGCAGCCGTGACGGCGGACGGTTCCCGGGATCCCTCCATCGTGGGGGACGTTATCGCCGGGCGAGGGTAGTGTCGGCCCTCCCCAGCCCCGAGCCGACGAGGAGGACGTCGACGATGGCCAAGGCTCAGGAGCTTCCCGACCGCAACCTCGGCATGGAGCTCGTCCGCGTGACCGAAGCGGCCGCCATGGCCGCCGCCCGCTGGATGGGCCGGGGCAACAAGGAGGCGGCGGACGGGGCCGCCGTCGACGCCATGCGGGCTGTCCTCAACGGCGTGTCGATGGACGGGATCGTCGTCATCGGCGAGGGGGAGAAGGACGAAGCCCCCATGCTCTACAACGGCGAGAGCATCGGCGACGGTCACCCCCCGGCCGTCGACATCGCCGTCGACCCCATCGACGGCACGACGCTCACCTCGCTGGGCCGGCCCAACGCCATCGCCGTCATCGCCCTCTCCGAGCGGGGCACGATGTTCAACCCGGGCCCCTGTGTCTATATGGAGAAGATCGCCACCGGACCCGAAGCCGCCGACGCCATCGACCTCACCGCCTCCGTCAAGGCCAACCTCAAGTGGGTGGCGAAGGCGCTCCGCAAGGACGTGGCCGACGTCACGGCCGTGATCCTCGACCGTGACCGCCACTCCACGATCATCAAGGAGTGCCGGGAGGCCGGAGCCCGGATCCGGCTGATTCCCGACGGCGACGTGGCCGGCGCCATCTCCACCGCCTGGCCGGAGTCGGGCGCCGACATCCTGTTCGGCGTGGGCGGCACCCCGGAGGGCGTCATCGCCGCCTGCGCCCTCAAGGCCCTCGGCGGCGTCATCCAGGGCCGCCTGTGGCCCCGGAACGACGACGAACGCCAGAAGGCCATCGACGCCGGCTACGACCTCGACCAGGTCTTGAGCCTCGACGACCTCGTATCGGGCGAGGACGTGTTCTTCGCCGCCACCGGCATCACCGACGGCGACCTGCTGCGGGGCGTCCGCTTCCGGGGGGACGGGGCCAACACGCAGTCGCTGGTCATGCGGTCGAAGTCGGGGACGATCAGAAAGATGGATGCCACCCATCGGTGGACAAAGCTGATGCGCTACTCGTCGATCAACTTCGACTAAGTCCCTTTCGCGGCCTCAAAAAGGAAAATCCGAAAGCGCAAGACTTGCGCTCGGCGCCGGCATCAACTTCGGGGCATTCGAGCAGGAATCAGGGGAAGATCCGTAGAAGGGTTGTGCTCGTCGCGGTGTTTCGGCACCCGACGGGCCGTTTGCGGGCCGGTGAGCACTGGGGAGCTCACCCGGTTCCCCCCTTGCCTTCCCCATTGAGGAAGCGAACCGGCTGTCCATGGAAGTGGTCCCGCTCGACGTGCCGGCGCTGGCCGGCGATCTCAGCGACACCGCTCGCGCCCTCATGGCGACGTCCGGTGCCGAGTGGAGGTTCGCGGTCGAGGGGCCTTGGGCCTTCGCCACCCCGGTCGGGGTCAGCTCTCCGGAGCAAGGGTGGAAGCTGCACATCTCAGCCACCGAGACGTCGGCGGTCGATGTGCTGGCCGCCACCGTCCCCGTCCTGGTGGGCGAAGGCGTTCCGTTCAAGTTCGCCGCCGGTCATCACGTCGTCCGGCTCCTCAACTCCACCCACGCCGATCGGGCCTCGGGCGGGAAGTTCCTCACCGTCTACCCGGCCGACGACGCCCAGGCCGTCCGCCTGGCCGAGGCCTGCCACCAGGCCACCCAGGGCCTGACCGGGCCGGTCATCCTCTCCGACCGGGCCTACCGGCCGGGCAGCCTGGTCCACTACCGCTACGGCGGCTTCTCGGCCTTGCCGGCGATCGACGCCGACGGACTCGTCGTCCACCTGATCAAGGGGCCCGACGGCAAGCCGCTGGCCGACGAGCGCACCGCCTCCTACCGGGCGCCGTCCTGGCTGGACCGACCCGTTCCAGCCCGCCCCGGCCACAACGGCGGGCACCGGCCGGGCGAACGGCGGCACCGTGGTCCTCAACGACCGCTACCGCATCCAGGGCGCACTCAGCCACGCCAACAAGGGCGGCACCTACCTGGCGGAAGACTCCACCACCGGCGCCCTCGTCGTCCTCAAGGAGGGCCGCCCCCACGTGGGCGACGACGACCGGGGCGACGCCCGGGCCCGGGTCCGCCACGAGGCCCGCATGCTGGCGCTGGCTCGAGGGCACTCGGCCGCGCCCCGCCCTCGTCGACGTCTTCGAGCAGAGCGGCCACGTCTTCCTCGTCGAGGAGTACTTCGACGCCCCGTCCCTGCGGGACGTCGTCGAGGGCGAGGACGCGCCCGGCCACTCCCCTGCCGGCCGAGGAGATGTTCGGTCTGGCCGTGGCCCTGGCCGAGACCATGGCCGCCTTCCACGCCGCCGGCGTCGTGATCGGTGACTTCAACCCCAACAACATCCTGGTGACCGACGACGGGCCAGGTGGTCCTCATCGACCTCGAGCACGCCCGGCCCACCGGCGAGCCCCTGGGCGGACCGGCCGGCACGCCCGGCTACGCCTCCCCGGAGCAGCTCCGGGGGGAGTCGACCTCGGGCGAGGCCGACGACTTCTGGAGCCTCGGCGCCACCATCGCCTTTCTCGCCACCGGCGCCGATCCGTTCGTGCCGGCCGGCGCCGACGACACGTGGAGCGACCCCGCCCGCCTGGCCGACTGGCTCGGTGCCCAGGTGGCGGCGGGCGCCGTCGACGCCGCCCTGGCCGGCGTCGCCCTCGGGGCCATGGCGCCCCGGCCAACAGACCGCTTGGGCCCGGCTGCCGTTCTGACCACCCTCCGGGGGGAGGGGACCAGGATGGCGCCGGGCCGCGGGGGCTTGTTCATTCCGGGGGACACCCCCGAAACGACGGGGATGACCTCCCCGACTCGGGGGCTTCACCAGCCTCCCCTAACCGCCATCGATGAGCAGGCCGCCGACGCCGTCGTCGACCTCGCCGGCTGGCTCCTCGACACCATGGGCGCGGGCCCCAACGGCCACCTCTGGCCGGCCGGGGCCGCCGCCGCCTCCCTCGACCCCATCGCCGTGCAGGCCGGCGCCAGCGGCGTGGGCCTGTTCCTGGCCCAGCTGGTCCGGGCGTACGGCGACCTGCCCGGCCCCACCCAGCGACGGCTCGACAAGATCCGTATCCGGGATGCCCTGAGCCAGATCGCCGGCTGGGTGGCCGACCAGCTGGCCCGCAACCCCGAGCGGCCGCCCGGCCTCTACTTCGGCACCTCCGGCGTCGCCTGGTTCCTGGCCGACGCCGGCGAGGCACTGGGCCGCGACGACCTGCTCCGCCGGGCCAACGAGCTGGCCCTCGCCCTGCCCGTCCGGATGCCCAACAGCGACATCACCCACGGCACCGCCGGCATCGGCCTCGATCAGCTCCGCCAGTGGGTGGCCACCGGCGACGAGCGGTTCCTGGCCCGGGCCGTCGTCGCCGCCGAGCAGCTCCTCCGGGCCGCGGTCCGCCGGGACGGCGGCATCACATGGCCCGTTCCTCACGGCGCGCCGACCCGGCTGGCCGGCACGGTGTCCTACGGCTACGCCCACGGCAACGCCGGCATCGCCACCTTCCTCTATACCGTGGCCGCCGCCGCCGGCGAGGCCGAGTTCTCCGCCGTCGCCACCGAAGCGCTCGTCACCGTGCTGCCCCAGGCGGCGGTCGTCGACGGCGCCGCCTACTGGCCGGCCAGCCCCGCCGACGCCGGCGACTCGTCGGAAGCCGGCTACTGGCCCTCCTGGTGCAACGGCTCATCGGGGATGGGCACCGCCTTCCTCCGGGCCCACCTGGCCACCGGCCAGCCCGCCTTCCGGGCCGCGGCCGAGGCCGCGGCCCGAGCCGGCCTGCGGGAGCGGTGGCGCAGCTCGGCCGTGCAGTGCCACGGTCTGGCCGGCGACGCCGAGCTGCTCCTCGATCTCTCCGCTCTCCCGGTGCGCCGGCTCGAGGCCGGCGACCCGTACCGGCGGGCGGCCCTCGACGCCGCCGAGGCGCTCCTCCTCCAGCGCCGCACTTCCGCCAGTGGCGGCCGCGGCACCGTCTTCGCCGACGACTCCGGGGCCACCGTCAGCGCCGGCTTCGGCACCGGCGTGGCCGGCACCGGCGCTTTCCTCCTCCGGCTGGTGTCCGGCGCCCCGCGGCCGCTCCTGCTCGACCACCTTCTGCAGACGCCCATCGGGGAGAGCCGATGAACGATCGGCCTTTCGACGCCCAAGCCTTCGCCGCCGCCTTGACCGCCCTCCCCGACCGCCGCGACTTCGCCTTCTCGGCCGAGATCGGTCGGGCCGCCTGGATCGACGAAACCGCCGTTGAGTGGTTCGACGACGAAACCCCCGGCCGCATCGGCCGGCTGGTGTTCCCCGAGCCCCTCCCGTCCCCCATTCAGCTCGAGATCGTCGCCCGCGACCTGATGGGCCTGTGCCGGCCCACCGCGGCCGGCCTCGAGGTCCTGGCTCTCGACCTCGCCGGCGATCCCCGGGCGGACGGCACCGCGGCCGGCTCCTACCGCACCATCGCTGACCTGGCCACCCCGCAGACGTACCTCCTCCCCCGCCTGCCGGGTACGGAGTGGCAGCTCCTGGGTGTGGTCGGCTTCGACGACACCACCACCGTGTGGCGGCTCGGCTGGCGCGACGGCTCGATGTCGGAGGCCGGCCGCCTCCCCGCCCCCATAACCGGTGGCGTGTGGCTCGACGACACCGGCAACCGGCTGGGCGTCAACCTGGCCGGCGAATCGGGCCGGTCGAGTGTCTTCGTCGTCGAGTTCGCCGAGAAGAAGTTCTCCCGGCTGTTCGAGGCGTCCCCCGAGAGCGAGGACCGCATCGTGCTGGCCGATCCGGCCACCGGCCGGGTGGTGCTCACCACCGACTCCTTCGGCTACCCGGCCGTAGGCATCGCCGAGCCGAAAGCCGCAGCCGGGATCCGCTTCCTGCCGGCGCTGGAGGAAGGCGAAGAGGCGGGCGATCCCTGTGCCCTCCTGCCCGACGGCCGCACGCTGGTCCTGCGCCACGAAGACGGCGTCACGAGCCACTTCCGGCTGGCCGACGCCGAAGGCCTGGAAGTGGCGCGCCCGATCCCATTGCCGACGGGCGAGGTCGGCACGCCCGTCGTCCTGGTCGGTCGCCGGCTCCGCTTCCCCTTCTCGGCGCCTGACGAACCGTGGCGCCCGGCGTCCTTCGATCTGTGGACGGGCGCCTTCTCCATCGATCCGTTGCCTGAGCCTGCTCACGAGCCGCTCGTGACCGCCCGGGTGGCGTCTTTCCCCTCCGGGGCCGGGCCGATGCCGGCGCTGGTCTATCCCCCCGGGCCCGACGGCGGGCCGCTCTCGGGGTCGGACCTGGCGGTGGTGGCTCTCCACGGAGGGCCCATCGCCCGCTACGGCGCCGAACTGGTGCCGGAGTTCCAGCTTTTCGCCCGCCTCGGTCTGCCCACGGTGGCCCTGAACTACCCGGGCAGCACCGGCTCGGGCCATGAGTACACGCGCTCGCTGTTCGGCCGAGCCGGCGCCATCGACGTGGAGGCGGTCGCCTCTGTGGTCGACGGCCTGATGGCCGAAGGCCGCCGGGTCGTCCTCTACGGCGAGAGCTACGGGGCCTTCCTGGCCCTGTCGGTGGCCGCCGTGCGGCCCTGTGCCGGCGTGATCGCTTTCGCCCCCTTCGCCTCCTTCGAGAGCCTTAGCCGTACAGGGTCACCCGAAGTGCGTGATCTCCTCGACCTGCTCAGCGAGGGAAATCACCTGGCAAACGGGAGGAATCTGCTCGCGGGCTGCCGAACCATACGGGGCAAGGTGCTCATTTCTCATGGCACCGCGGATATTCGGATTCCCGCAGCAGAGTCCCGGGCTCTGGTCCAGGCCCTGCGCGGCAGAGATGGAGCTGGGGAACACGACGTGCAATTCGTCGCAATGGATGGCCAAGGACACGACCTGTCCGGTCGTCCTGTTCTCGAGCGCTGGTATCGGGAGGTCGCCACATTCGTGGCGGGTCTCCCGGATTCGAGAACGCCTGCCCAACGAGAACACCAGCAGCAGGGGCGTTGAGCAGGCGGCCTCGGGAAGACCAACCCGAAAGGAGGTGAACAATATGTTCGAACTCACCACCGGTGCGGACTCTCTGGGTCTGCAGTCGGTCGCCGAGATGGCGGAGCTGAACCGCCGTTCTCACCGTCGGAGCAGCGCCCGCAAGAACGTGTGCCTCATCACGCTTAACGGCACGCTCAACGGTCTCGGCATCCTGAACATCCTTAACGGGTTCGGCGGTTTCTAAGTCCGCCAACCGACTCACCAAATTTCGACGGGTGGCAACGGGTCCCCATAGGAGGGACCCGTGCCCCCCGATCGAAACACCGCTCGGGACGCCGGGCGACTTCACTCGCATATGCGAAAGGGGATCCACCAATGTTTGAACTCACCACCGGTGCCGACACCCTCGGTCTGCAGTCGGTTGCTGAGACCGCGCAGCTGAAGCGGCGTAGCAGCAGCAGCCGTCGTAGCGGCGGAGGCGGCAAGAACGTCTGCCTCATCACCCTCAACGGCTCTCTCAACGGCCTGAGCATCCTGAACATCCTTAACGGATTCGGCGGTTTCTAGGCCACTTCACTGCCGGCCAGCGCCGGGCCTCCGGGCCCTGCGCCGGCCGGTTCTTTTTTTTTCGCAAACCCGACGTTTCGGGTATCTCTCGCACTCCTGCCGCCGAGGGCAGGACTGAAGGTCCCCCTCCTAGAACTGAGTCGTCTATGGACGCACCCCCCCGAGGCGTGCGCGCCGCGCTGGCGCGCCGGCCAGTGCCTGCCCTGATTCGGATGGCCTGGCGGGCGGACCGCGGCGGTGTGGCCGCCATCTTCCTGGCCAGCATCTTCAAAGCCGCGGCCACCATCGGCGCCACCGTGACGATCGGCCTGCTGGTCGATGCGATCGTCAAAGACGGCGGCGCCATCGGGTCCACTCCCTGGGTCGCCCTCGGCGCCGTCTCCGCCATCTTCCTCGTCCAGCGGGTGGCCTTCCCCTTCCTCGGGCCGGCGATCGAAAGCCTGGAGCACCGGCTGACGATCCTCGTCCAGCAGTGGGTCATGGCTCCGCTCCTGCGGCCGGTGACCATCGGCCACCTGGAAGACCCCGAGGTCGCCGACCAACTCCGGTTGGCCCAGCAGGTCGGCTCGGAGAACTTCTCCGCCCAGCAGGCCCTCGGTGCCCTCAACGACCTGTTCAGCACCCGCCTGGCGTCCACCGCGGCCGGTGCCATCCTCTTCACCTGGCGCTGGTGGGCCCCCCTGGTCCTCCTCGGCGCCTGGCTGCTCTCCCGGCTCTGGTACCGGATCCAGATGGCGACGCTCGTCACCTCCATGGAGCGCGACACTCCGGCGCTGCGGAGGGCGGAGTACGTCGGCGAGCTGATCCTCGGCGGCACGGCCGCCAAGGAGTCCCGCATCTTCGGGCTCGGCCCGTGGATGGTCGGGCGGTTCGAACGCCAGTGGGTCAGCGGCATGCAGGACGTCTGGGCCGGTCGCCGCCGGGGTCGTCTCGGCACCCTGATCGCCGGTGTCGTCCTCTTCGCCGCCCACGTCGTCGTCCTCGGCGCCCTCGTGAAGGCGACGCTGGCCGGCGAGTTCACCGTGGGCCAGGTCTTCATCTACCTGATGGTGGCGCTGGCGCTGTCCGGCTTCGGGTTCAACCCCGAGATGGAGTACGTGCTCCACATGGCCGCCGCCCCCATGCCGCACGTGGCCGCCATCGAGCGCCGTGTTGAACTGGCGGAGAACCTCTTCACCCGGGGCGGCCGTAACCCTGGCCGGGCCCCCGTCGAGGCCATCCGGTTCGAGGGCGTCACCTTCGCCTATCCCAGCGCCGACGAACCCGTTTTGCGCCAGCTCGACCTCACGATCCAGGCCGGGCAGTCGCTGGCCATCGTGGGCGAGAACGGCGCGGGCAAGACCACGCTGGTGAACCTGCTGTGCGGCTTCTACGAGCCCACCGACGGCTGGGTCACCGTCGACGGGGTCGACCTGGGCGAGATCGACAAGCGGGCCTGGCAGCGGCGCATCGCCGCCGTCTTCCAGGACTTCGCCAAGTACCCCCTGACCTTGCGGGAGAACGTCGTGCTCGGCTATCCGAGCCGGGCGGCCGACTACGAGACCCGCCTCCGGGCCGGCCAGCGGGCCGGAATCATGGAGCTGGTCGAGTCGCTGCCGGCCAACTGGAACACCGTGCTGTCGAAGAAGTTCGAGGGCGGCACCGACCTGTCCGGCGGGCAGTGGCAGCGAGTGGCCCTGGCCCGGGCGATGTTCGCCCTGGAGTGCGGCGCCGGGGTCCTGGTGCTCGACGAGCCGACCGCCAACCTCGACGTGCGAGCCGAGTCGGCGCTCTACGAGCGGTTCCTCGACCTCACGGCCGGGCTGACCACGATCGTGGTGTCGCACCGGTTCTCGACCGTCCGCCGGGCCGACAAGATCGTTGTCCTCGAGGGTGGGCGCATCGTCGAGGCCGGCTCCCACGACGAGCTCATGACCCTCAATGGGCGCTACGCCCGGATGTTCGACCTCCAGGCCCGCTACTACTCCGAGGCCCCCAGCACGCCGGTCAGGTCCTCCCGCTCCGCCCCGGCCCGCGCCGCCAGGGCCGCCAGGGCCGCCAGGGCCGCCCAGCCGGTCACGGCCGAGGTTGGAAGGACCGCCAAGTCGACCGGGACCGCCGAGGTGCCGAAGGCCGCCGAGGTGCGCAGGACTGCCGAGGTGTCCCGGACCGCCGAGGTGCCGAAGACCGCCGAGGCACCCAGGACCGCCAAGCAGGCAAAGGCCCCCGCGGTCCCCAAGGCCGCCACGGCCGCCGGGACCACCAACGCGGCCGCCGCCAGGCGGGCCGAGGCCGCCGCCGACCGGGAGGCCAGGGACGCGGCCAAGCGCGCCGAGGCCGCCGCCGACCGGGAGGCCAGGGACGCGGCCAAGCGCGCCAAGGCTGCCGCCGTCCAGGAGGCCAGGGCCGCTGCCCTCGCCGCCATCGAGGCCCCGCCCGCCGTGCGGGTCAAGCCGGCCGCTCCGATCAAGCCCGCCGCTGCGGTCAAGCCGGCCGCTCCCGTCAAGCCGCCCGCTCCGGTCAAGGCCGCCCCCGTCGTCGAGGATCTGAACTCCACCGACTGGGACGACTGGGAGCTCGAGTACCCAGAATCCGAATACGTGGAAGCCGGGGAGGTCTCGTGATCTGGTTCCGGGCCGTCGGCCGAGTCATCCGCACCGCCTTTGCCGCCGACCCGGGGCGGGCGACCGTCGTTTTCGTCGGCTCGCCCCTCCTCGACCTGTCGCCGGTGCTCGGCGCCTTGTGGCTGAAGATGCTCTTCGACGGCATCGTCAAGAACGACGCCGGCGCGGCCGGATTGGCCGCCGCCCTCGTGGCCGCCTCGCTGGTGGTTGCTCACCTCAGCACCGTGGTCATGGCCAAGATCCGCTTCACGCTCCAGGAGCGCACCAGCCTTCACTTCGAACGCGAGCTGATGGCCATGGTCGCCGCCCTCCCGGGCGTCGAGCACCACGAGCGGCCCGAATACCTCGACAAGCTGGAGCTCCTCCGCGACGAGCGGGCCGCCTTCGCCCAGGCGGTGTACGCCGTCACCCAGAGCATCGGCGTCCTGATCCAGGCGGCCGGGACGGGTTACCTGCTGTTCCAGGTGCATCCGATGCTGCTCGTCCTGCCCGTCCTCAACCTCTTCTCGTTCATCACCGACGCCCGAGGCGGCTCGATCATGGTGGAGGCGGCGGAGGACAGCGCCGCCGACTCCCGCCTCGCCCGGGAGCATTTCCAGACGGCCACGACCTACAGCTTCTCCAAGGAGGTCCGGGTCTTCGGCCTGGCCGAGGAGATGCTGGGCCGCCACCGCCGGGCCTCGGAGGCCGCCCGCTCGAAGATGGTCCGGGCCGCCTTCCGGGGGGCCGCCTGGGAAGCCTGCGGCGGGTTCGTCGCCGTCGTCGCCAACGTGGGCGCCCTGGCCCTGGTGGTGCACCAGGCCCAGCAGGGGCAGGCGAGTATCGGCGAGGTCGTGCTGATCCTGCGGCTCACGTCGATGCTCAGCGGCCAGATCGCCGCCATCGCCAACTCCACCGGCATGCTTGTCCAGACCCTCCAGGTCGCCGTCCGCCACATCTGGCTCCTCGACTACGCCCGCCAGCAGCACTCCGATCGCTCGGGCCGAGCGGACGCCCCCGAGCAACTCCGCGGCGGCATCAACTTCGAGGACGTCTCCTTCAGCTACCCGGGCACCGACGTCAAGGTCCTGTCCGACGTCAACCTGTGGCTGCCACCCGGCTCGGTGGTAGCGGTCGTGGGTGACAACGGTGCCGGCAAGAGCACGCTGGTCAAGCTGCTGTCCCGGATGTACGAGCCGACTTCCGGCCGCATCTCCGTCGACGGGGCCGACCTGGCCGAACTCGACCCGGCCGCCTGGCGGCGCCGCCTGTCGGCCGCCTTCCAGGACTCCTGCCGCTTCGAGTTCCTGCTCGGCGAGACGATCGGCATCGGCGACATCGACCGGCTCGACGACGCCTACCAGATCCTCATGGCCACGGAACGGGCCGGCGCTGGCCCGGTGCTTGAATCGCTCCCCGCCGGCCTCAACACCCAGCTCGGGCGACGCTTCGACGGTGTCGAGCTGTCGGGCGGGCAATGGCAGCGCATCTCCCTGGCCCGGGCCTCGATGCGTGACCCGCTCCTGTTGCTCCTCGACGAGCCCACCGCCAACCTCGACGCCGAGGCCGAGTTCGCCCTGTTCGAGACGATCGCCCGGACGACCCGCCGGGCCCGGAACCGTGGCGCGGTGACGATGCTGGTGTCGCACCGGTTCTCCACCGTCCGCATGGCCGACGTGATCGTCGTGATCGACGGCGGCCGCGTTCTCGAAGTCGGCAGCCACGACGAGCTGATGGCGAGGGGCGGCCTCTACGCCGAGCTCTACACGCTGCAGTCGTCGGCTTACGCTTAAATCGCCTGCCGCTTACCTTCGTGCACTGGGTGCCAATTCCGGGTTAGCGTGCGCCTCCGGGCCAAGGACGGAGGAGCACCATGTTCAAGCGGATCACGACGGTCCTCCTGTTCGGAGGGCTGCTCGGTCTCGTCCCCGCCGCCGCCCAGGCCGCCCCGGCAACTCCGGCTGCTCCAGCAGAGGTGACGCAAGTCGGCTCTGAGGCCGCCGCGGGTTACGACCTCTTCCACAAGGATCGCGACGACGACCATTACCGGTGCATGTACCGGTGCGACGACCGCTACCACAAGCACAAGCACCGGTACCAACACGACAAGCACCGCAAGTGCTGGTACTACGGCCCGCACGGCTGGTACCGGGCTCGCTGCGGCCGTCACGATCGCCACCACCACTGAGGGGGATTCCATGCGCAAGGGTTTCGTTGTCGCGCTCGCTGTCACCGGATCGCCCATGGTGGGGCCAGCGGCCCTGGCCGCTACGGCGGAGCCGTCCGGGGCGCTGCCGGGCTTCTACACCCCCCAGCACTCCGGGCACGACCATGGGAAGAAGGGCGACCACGAGAAGGACAAGAAGTCCAAGCACGACCACGGCCATCACCACGGCCATCACCACGGCCATGGCCACGGTCATCACCATCACCACGGTGACGGCGCTCACGCCAGCGGCGGCTACGACGAGCATCGCGAGCACCCCCGGAACTGGTAACACCGCTCGCCGTGGCTGGCGAATAGCTAGCGGGGGACGCCCCGCAGGATGTTGAAGCTGGCCATTGGCGTGGTCCGCCAGTCGTAGATGGACCCGCCGATCGAGCTGCTGTCGGCGCAGGCCCGCACGAAGTTCCGGTAGTCGTCGTCGTTCGACTTGTTGTCGGTCCCCCCGACGGGGTGGACGGGCGCCCCGGGCAGCCCGAGGTTGAGCCGCGTCCGCCGGACGTTCTCCTCGGTGTAGCGGTAGGCGTCGCGGTAGCCGGAGCTCTGCGTCCGGAAGCTCCAGTAGGCCATCGGCATCCACACGTCATAGAGGGGCGCCAGCTCCCGCCAGGGGAACCCCGGCCAGTACCGCGGGTTGATCGTCTCGATGAGGACGGGCGGCAGCGGGATGGCCGACAGCGCCGCCGAACCCATCGCCACCCGCAGTCGCCGGGAGAGCTCGACCAGCCGGACGCTCCGCTCGGCGTGGTTGGGGACGTCCCTGGTCCACTCGATGTCGTTGCCGATCCCGTCGAACCCTTCGTCGCCGGCCCGAAAGTCCCGCATGGCCAGGAAGCGGCGCATGTCGGAGTCGAGGTCGTAGAACTTCGGGAGATACCAGGCCACAACCTTGATGCCCCGGGCGTGGGCCCGGTTGAGCATCGGGCCGAGGATCTCCGGGTTGACCAGGTCGCCCGGGGACCGGATGTCGTCCTTGGCCGCCTGCAGGTAGAGCGTTTTCACGCCGGCTGCGGCCAGGTCGTCCATCGACTGCGGCGTCACGGGCGGCGGCGCGCCGTTGGGCTGGAACTGGGGACTGAAGTCGTAGGCGTCGATCCACGTGCCGAGCCCTCGGTACACCGACGTGTCACGGGGCGGCGGGGGCGTCCCCGGCGGCAAGGGCAGCGCCGCCGGTGCCGCCGGCGCCCGCGTGATGGACTGTGCCGTCGTCGTCGTGGACGCCGGCGCCCGCCGGGCGGTGGTCGTCACCGGCCGGGGAGCCGTCGTCGTCGGCGCCGCCGTGGTCGTCGTGGGGGCGGCCGTGGTCGTCGTGGTGGCCGACGTCGTGGTCGACGACGCCGCCACCGGCAGGTCGGTCGCCGCCACCTGCATCACGTCCGGCCGGGGAGCCAGGCCGGCGGGCGAGGCGCCGGCCCACGTGGATGCGCCGACGAGTGCCGCGGCGAGGAACGGCTTCACGACCGGTCGGGTGCTGTGGGCCCAAAGCGCACGCAGAGCAGGCATCGTGGCGTTAGCACATCACAGCCAACGGTCGAGGGAAAGCACCCTCGACTGTTGGCCGCACAGCCTCCACCCAGGTTGCAGCGCCTCGGCCGGTGGCGTTGGTGCGGTCCAGGGCGAGTCAGGGGCGTCGCTGCCAAGGACGCACGACGAGGCGTAGCGGGGACTACGTCGAGGAGGAGGACGCAGGCAGCGGCGGCCCTGGCCGGCCTGGACCCGCCGAACGCCGCCGGTCGAGGCGCTCATGACGATCGGGCGGGCGGTTTGACGCTCCGGCGAGAGCCCCTGCTAGACTACGTGAAGAAATTCACAAGCAGCGCAGTCCGTGCTTTTACCCCACCGAAGCGCGAGGAACTAGGGTGCGCCGGATGCAAGCGGCCGTAGGCCAGCTCCCCCTCGAAAGGATCCCCACGACGTATTCCGGAGATGAGCGGAAGCGCGTCGAGCGACAGTACCTCCGGTTCGCCGGAGTCGGGGTCCAGTACGCGCTCACGATCCTGGTGCTGACGCTGCTCGGCATCTGGGTCGACGGCAAGGCCGGCACCGCCCCGCTCTTCCTCCTGGTGTTCCTGCTCGTCGGGTTCATCGGCGCAACGTGGAGCCTCATCCAGCAGGTCCTCGGCCCCAGCGACAAACGGGGGGGCAAGCAGCAGTGAGCCGCACCGCCTCCCAGGGGCTGCTCATGGTGGGCGCCTTCATCGGCCTGCTCGTGATGGCCACGCTGGCTTTCGTCGAGCCCGACGGCGACGGGGCCCGGGGGGCGGCGGTCGGCGGCGGCCTCGGTCTCGTGAACCTCGGCGTCGGCTACCTCGTGACCCGGCGGGCGCTCCGCCGCGGGATGAAGTCGGCCATGGCCACCCTGGCGGGCGGGTTCCTCGCCCGGCTCTTCGTGGTGGTCGGACTGATGCTGCTCTTCCGGCGGACGGACTCGATCGACCCGGCCGCCTTCGCCCTCACGTTCCTCATCTTCTTCTTCGCCTACCTCGGTCTCGAGATGATCCTCGTAGAACGGTCGTTGGCCAGCGGCTCCAGCCAGGGCACTGTGCGGGAGGCCGTATGACATTCCTCGGCGCGGTCGACGTCGTGCACCACCTGCTCGACTACGAGCTGCCCGGTGGGATCACCGCCCACCAGATCCTCATCGCCTCCATCGCCGTGTTCACGATCGTGGTCTTCACGGTGGCGGCGAAGCGGATCCAGACGCAGCCCAAGCGGACGGGCGTCGTGGCACTGATCGAGCTCACCCTGGTGTGGATCCGGGACGAGATCGTCTACCCCTGGCTCGGCCACGAGCGGGGCCGGCAGTTCCTGCCCTTCTTCTGGACGCTGTTCTTCTTCATCCTGTTCTCCAACGCCATCGGCCTGTTCCCCTTCCCCTTCAACCCCTGGGAGCGAACCGCCACCGGCAATCTGGCGGTGACCATGGCCCTGGCGATCATGGCCTTCATCGTCATCCAGGGGGCGGGGATGATGGCCAAGGGCCCGATCGGCTACTGGGTCCACCTCGTGCCCCCCGGCACGCCGGCGTTCCTGGTTCCGCTCGTGTTCGTCATCGAGCTCATCGGGCTCTTCACCAAGCCCTTCGCCCTGACCGTCCGTCTCTTCGCCAACATGACGGGCGGCCACGCCATCCTGCTGGTGCTGTTCGGCTTCCTCTACGGAGTCAAGGACGCCAACTCGGGGCTCCTCGGTGTTCCGTCGACCATCGCTTCGTTCGGCTTCATCCTCTTCATCATGTTGTTCGAGGTCCTGGTGGCCCTCATCCAGGCCTACATCTTCACCGTGCTCACGGCCATCTTCACCAGCCTGGCTGTGGCCGAGGAACACTAGAAAGGAAAACAGGAGAACCCCATGAGTGACCTTCTCGCCCTCCCCATGATCCTCGCGGCCGAGGCCGCCCAAGCCGAACAGAACTGGGGCGTGGGCCTCATGGGCGCGGGCATCGGGGCCGGAGTCGCGGCCATCGGCGCCGGAGTGGGTATCGGCCGGATCGCGTCGAGCGCCACCGAGTCGATCGCCCGTCAGCCGGAAGCGGCCAACGACATCCGCGGCGTGACGATCATCACCGCCGCCTTCATCGAAGGCGTCTGCCTCTTCGCCGTCGTCGTCTGCCTGCTCGTTCAGGGCACGGCCGGCGGCCCGGCGTAAATCCCCATGCACTGGGCGCTTCTGCTCGCCACCGAAGCCGGCGAAGGCGGGAAGGAACCCTCATTCACCGACCTCAACTTCGTGACGGCCGCCTGGGTCTGGGTGGCGTTCATCGTCACCTTCCTGATCCTCCGGAAGGTCGCCTGGCCCGGCCTGGCCAACAAGCTGGAGGAACGTGAGATCCGCATCGCCGAGGGGCTCCGCAAGGCCGAAGAGGCCGAGCAGCGGGCCCGCGAGCTGGCGGAGAAGCAGGAGCAGGTCCTGGCCGAGGCGCGGGCGGAGGCGCAGAAGCTCCTCGCCGACGCCCGCGCCGCCGCCGACCACGTGAAGAACGACCTCATGCAGCATGCGCAGGAGGAGATCGGGGCGGAGCGGGAGAGGGCCAAGAAGGAGATCAACCTCGAACGCGCCAAGGCGATCGACGAGCTGAAGCAGGTCACGATCGAGCTCACCCTCCAGGCGTCGGCCCTGCTCCTCAAGCGGGAACTCCGCGACGAGGACCACCAGCGCCTCGCCCGGGAGGTCGTGGAGGAGGTCGCGACCAGGCTATGAAGAACGTCTCGCAGGCGGCGGCCCGGGTCTACGCCCAAGCGCTGTTCGACATCGGTCTCGAGACGGGCACCGTCGGAGAGATCTACGACGATCTACACGCCGCCTACGACGCGCTGAACGGGCTCGACGCCGACCTGCTGACCTTCTTCAACCTGCCGCAGTTCCGCCGGGACGCCAAGCGGCGGATCATCAGCCTGGCCTTCGAGGGCAAGGTGGGCCGGCCGGTTCTCGGCCTCCTGCACATCCTGGTCGAGAAGCGGCGGGAGCCACTCCTCGACAACGTCGTCGAGGAGTTCGACCGCTACCGCGACCAGCACGAGGGGCGGGTCCGGGCCCGGGTGGTCTCGGCCCGCAAGCTCGACGACGATCTCCTCAACGCGTTGCGTTCGGCCATCGAACAGCGCACGCAGAGGTCGGTCGACCTGACCGAAACCATCGACCCGGAGGTCATCGGTGGCCTCCGGGTGAACGTCGGCGACCGGGTCCTCGACGGGACCCTCCGCCGGAGCCTCCAGGACATGCGGCGCAGCTTCGCCGCCACCCAGCTACAGGGATAGGAAGCCATGGCGCAGATCAGGACCGACGAGATCAGCTCGATCATCCGCCAGCAGATCGAGTCCTTCGACGTCGACCTCCACGTCGACGAGGTCGGCACCGTCCTCGAAGTCGGTGACGGTATCGCCCGGGTCCACGGCCTCGAGAAGGTCATGGCCTCGGAGATGGTGGAGTTCGAGAACGGGGCCTTCGGCCTGGCGCTGAACCTCGAGGAGGACTCGGTCGGTGTCGTCATCCTCGGCGACTACTTCGACATCCGCGAGGGCCAGACGGTGAAGCGCACGGGCCGGGTCCTTTCGGTGCCGGCCGGCGAGGCCCTGATCGGGCGGGTGGTGAACCCCCTGTCGCAGCCGCTCGACGGGAAGGGCCCGGTCGAGACGACCCACCTCATGCCGGTCGAGGGCCGGGCGCCGGGCATCGCCGAGCGCCAGCCCGTCAAGGAACCGATGATGACGGGCATCAAGGCGGTCGACGGCATGATCCCGATCGGGCGCGGCCAGCGGGAGCTGATCATCGGCGACCGGGAGACGGGCAAGTCGTCGGTCGCCATCGACGCCATCCTCAACCAGAAGGACACCGGCGTCATCTGTGTCTACATCGCCATCGGCCTCAAGGCCTCGACCGTGGCCGGCGTCGTCGAGCTCCTCCGGGAGAACGGCGCCATGGACTACACGATCGTGGTCAGCGCCACGGCCAACGACCCGGCGCCGATGCAGTACATCGCCCCCTACGCCGGCTGCGCCATGGCCGAGTACTTCATGTACGAGCAGAGCAAGCACACGCTCGTCGTCTACGACGACCTGTCGAAGCAGGCCGCCTCCTACCGGCAGCTGTCGCTGCTGCTCCGCCGCCCGCCGGGCCGCGAGGCCTACCCCGGCGACGTTTTCTACGCCCACAGCCGGCTGCTGGAGCGTTCGGCCAAGCTGTCCGACGAGCGGGGCGGCGGGTCGCTCACCGCCCTGCCGATCATCGAGACGCAGGCCGGTGACGTGTCGGCCTACATCCCGACCAACGTGATCTCCATCACCGACGGCCAGATCTACCTGGAGCCCGACCTCTTCTACGCCGGTGTGCGGCCGGCCATCAACGTCGGCATCTCGGTCAGCCGGGTGGGCGGGAACGCCCAGACGAAGGCCATGAAGAAGGTGGCCGGCAAGCTCCGCCTCGACCTCGCCCAGTACCGGGAGCTGGAGGCCTTCGCCCAGTTCGCCTCCGACCTCGACGCCGGCACCCGGGCCCAGCTGGCCCGGGGTGAGCGCACCGTCGAAGTGCTCAAGCAGACGACCGCCGCCACGTGGCCGATGGAGGAGCAGGTCGCCACGCTTTTCGCCGTGAGCAACGGCCTCATGGACGACGTCCCGGTCGAGGACATCAAGCGCTTCGAGTCCGAGATGATCGATCACCTGCGGGCCACCGACAGCGCCGCCCTCAAGGCGATCAAGGAGACCAAGGCGCTCGACGACGACACCGCCGCCAAGCTCAAGGAAGAGATCGAGGCCTTCAAGTCCAACCAGTGGAAGCCAACAGAGGCTGCGGAGTAACAGAGGCCGGACATGCCCGAGCAGCCGAAGGTCATCCGTAAACGGATCAAGAGCGTCGCCTCGACGAAGAAGATCACGCGCACCATGGAGATGGTGGCCACGGCGAAGCTGAAGTCCGCCCAGCAGCGGGTGCAGTCGTCGGGGCCGTACCTGGACAGCCTCCGAGCGCTCATGTCCGAGATCGGCGCCAGCGGCGTCGACGTGTCGAAGTGGCCGCACTTCGAGAACCGCCCGGGCAACCGGACCCTGCTGTTCGTCATCACCGCCAACCGCGGCCTGTGCGGCGCCTTCAACTCCAACCTGGTCCGCCTGGCCCGGGAGACCTACCGGGCCAAGGTGAAGGAAGGCCGCGACGTGCGGCTGTTCGTGGCCGGCAAGAAGGGCAACAGCGCCCTGCGGTTCCAGGGCTTCGAGCCGGAGCGGGTCTACATCGACCAGCTGTCGGACCGCCCGGAGGTGGATGACGCCGAGTACTTCCTCAACGAGCTGGCCACGCCGTTCCTCGAGAAGGAAGTCGACGAGGTCCTGATCGTCTACCCCCACTGGGAGACCCTGGGGCGCCAGCCACCGACGCTGCTGCGGTTCCTCCCCATCGCCCCCGAAGACGACGCCGGGTCGAGCGGCCCGCCGCCGTTGTTCGAGCCGTCGGCGGAGGAGATCCTCGACCGGCTCCTGCCGCTCTATGGGCGCCAGATCATGTATTCGGTTTTGGCCGAGGCGGTGGCCTCGGAGCAGGTCGCCCGGCGGCTGGCCATGAAGCTGGCCAGCGACAACGCCACGGACATGGTGAACCTGCTGACACGGGAGTACAACCGGGCCCGCCAGGCGCTGATCACGAAGGAGATCTCCGAGATCATCGGCGGTGCAGAGGCCCTCAAGGATTAAGGGCACAAGGAGCTTTTGAGATGACGAGCACTGTGAGCACGGGCACCACCAACGGCGCCACCAAGGGCGACTCCCGCTACGGCCGGGTCGTCCAGGTCATCGGGCCCGTCCTTGACGTGGAGTTCGACTCCGAGGAGTCGCTGCCCGAGATCTACACCGCTCTGACCATCGAGCAGGGCGAGGGCGACGACCAGACCACGCTGGTGGCCGAGGTCCAGCAGCACATCGGGCGGGACCAGGTGCGGGCGGTGGCCATGTCGTCAACCGACGGCGTCGTGCGCGGCACTCCCGTCCTCAACACCGGCGGGCCGATCACGGTGCCGGTCGGCGAGGAGTGCCTCGGGCGGGTGTTCAACCTCCTCGGGGAGCCGGTCGACTTCCGGGGTCCGGTGGACGTGAAGCAGCGCCGGCCCATCCATGCCCCGTCGCCGCAGTTCCAGCGGCTCTCCACCAACACGGAGATCTTCGAGACCGGCATCAAGGTCGTCGATCTCCTCGCCCCCTACGCCAAGGGAGGCAAGACCGGCCTGTTCGGCGGCGCCGGCGTGGGGAAGACCGTCGTCATCATGGAGCTGATCAACAACGTCGCCCAGCAGCACGGTGGCTACTCCGTGTTCTGCGGCGTGGGTGAACGGACCCGGGAAGGCAACGACCTCTGGCTGGAGATGCAGGAGTCGGGCGTCATCGACAAGGCCGTCCTCTGCTACGGCCAGATGAACGAGCCGCCCGGCGCCCGTCTTCGGGTCGCCCTGTCGGGCCTGACCATGGCCGAGTACCTGCGCGACGAGGGCGGCCGCGACGTCCTCATGTTCGTGGACAACATCTTCCGGTTCAGCCAGGCCGGCTCCGAGGTGTCGGCCCTCCTCGGCCGGATGCCCTCCGCCGTGGGGTACCAGCCGACGCTGGCCTCCGAGATGGGTGCCCTCCAGGAGCGGATCACCTCCACCGACCACGGCTCGGTCACATCGGTGCAGGCCATCTACGTCCCCGCCGACGACCTGACCGACCCGGCGCCGGCCACGGCCTTCGCCCACCTCGACGCCAAGACGGTGCTGTCCCGCCAGATCGCCGAGCTCGGGATCTACCCGGCGGTCGACCCGCTCGACTCGACGAGCCGCGTGCTGGCGCCGCAATACGTCGGTGAGGAGCACTACAAGGTGGCCCGGGACGTGCAGCAGATCCTGCAGCGCTACAAGGACCTCCAGGACATCATCGCCATCCTCGGTATGGACGAGCTGTCCGAGGAGGACAAGCTCATCGTCCAGCGGGCCCGGAAGATCCAGAAGTTCCTCTCCCAGCCGTTCTTCGTGGCCACCCAGTTCACCGGCTTCGAAGGCCGCTACGTGAAACTGTCCGACACCATCCGCTCGTTCAAGGGGCTGGTCGCCGGCGAGTACGACCACCTGCCCGAGCAGTCCTTCTACATGAAGGGCGACATCGACGAGGTCATCGCCTCCGTCGAGCAGTCGAAGAGCTAGCCGGTGGCCGAGGGAAGCAGCTCCGGCACGCTCGACGTCACCGTCGTCAGCCCGGCGCGCCAGCTCTACGATGGCGAGGCCCGGTTCGTGACCGCGCCGGCGTGGGATCGCCTCGAAGGCGGCCGATCGCTCTACGGCGGCGATTCGCAGGACCGGTTGACCGTCGGCCAGCTCGGGATCCTCCCCCGGCACGCACCGCTGGTCGCAGCACTGGGCAGCGGCATCCTCCGCATCGGGCTCGAAGGCGGCCAGGTCGCCCGGTTCGCGGTCAGCGGCGGGTTCCTCAAGGTCGGCGACGACCGGGTCACCATCCTCGTCGACCGGGCGGTGAGCGAGAAGGACGTCAACGCCGGCGAGGCGCAGCGGGATCTCGAGGAGACCCTGGCCGAGCTGCAGCACCCGAAGAGCGACGAGGAATTCGCCGAGCTCCTCGACCGCAGGACGTGGTCCGAGGCCCGAATCAAGCTGGCCAGCAAGTAGGTCTCGTCACTGCCCAGGATCAAGCCGGCCACGACGTAGCCCGCCGAGGAGGCCGGGGTCGTCCTCGATCTCCTCGCCGCCGTCGGAGTCGACGATCACGACGAACTCGGGAGGTTCCAGCGCGACCTCCTCCTCGCCGGGCTCGAGGTCGGCCTCGGCGTCCCCCGCCACCCGACGGGCCTCCCGGGCCGTCGGGTGGAAGATGGCGTAGAGGATGAGGGCGAGGGCGGCGATCCCGAACGGCACCAGCGCGTTGCCCTCATTGGTGTAGGTCGGGGCGAGAACGAAGCCGGCCAGCACCGCCGTCCAGGCCCAGAGGATGAAGACCGTCCGCCGCTGGCCGTGCCCCAGCCGCATCAGCCGGTGGTGGAGGTGCTCCTTGTCGGGCATGGCGATCGAGGTCCGCCGGGCGGCCCGGCGAACGACGGCCAGGGCGGTGTCGAGCATCGGCACCCCGAGGATCACGAACGGGATCACCAGCGGGGCGAAGAAGAAGAACGTCTGGCCGCTGAACTGGTCGGCGGTGCGGCCCCCGACCAGGATCGTGCTGGTCGCCAGCAGCAGGCCCAGGAACAGCGCGCCGGCGTCGCCCATGAAGATGCGGGCGGGGTGGGCGTTGTGGGGCAGGAAGCCGACGCAGACGCCGACGGCGATGATCGCCACCAACGGCGCCAGGTTGGACCCGGCCAGAAGGCCGGAGTCGGACAGGCGGAGCGAGTAGAGGAAGAACGCCACACCGGCGATGCCGACGACGCCGGCGGCCAGGCCATCGAGCCCGTCGATCAGGTTCACGGCGTTGGCCATGAGCGCCACCCAGATGACCGTCAGCAGCGGCGACAGGTCGGCCGAGAGCACCACGAACCCGGCGAACGGCACCCGGAAGAACAGCAGGGTGACCCCGAGCAGCGAGAGGAGGCTGCCGGAGAACACCTGGCCGGCCAGCTTGGCCGGGGGCGAGACCTCCCGGAGGTCATCGAGGGCGCCGACGGCGAACATGGTGGTGGCGCCGATGAGGAGCCCGAGCGGCTCCGAGGTGCCCCGGAACACCGACCGGAACTGGGGCAGCACGGACGCCACCGCCATGGCGGCCAGGAACCCGCCGTACATGGCAGCCCCACCCAGGGTGGGCGTGGGCCGCTCGTGGACGCGCCGGGCGTCGGGGGACACCACCGCGCCGAGGCGGATCGCCACGTGCCGGACGGGCGGCGTGAGGAGCCAGGTGACGAGAGCCGCCACCACCAGGATGAGGAGATACTGCGCCATGCCAGCCGTTCAGGATCGCGCGTCGCGGAGGGCGAGCGACGTCATTCGCTCAAGGGTAGGGCACGAACTTGCTGCAGAGCTGGTTGGCGGCGTCGCGAACCTCGGTGGCCACCTGCTCGTCGTCGGTGGCCCGGAGCACCCGGGCGATCAGCGAGGCGATCTCGGCCATCTCCCCCTCCCCCATGCCGGCGGTCGTCACCGCCGCCGTCCCGATCCGCAGTCCGCTGGTCACGAACGGCGACTCCGGGTCGTTGGGGATCGTGTTCTTGTTGAGGGTGATCCCGGCCCGGTCGAGGGCCTCCTGGGCCACCTTGCCGGTCACGCCGAAGGGGCGGAGATCGACCAGCATCAGGTGGTTGTCGGTGCCGCCGGAGACGATCCGGAAGCCCTCCCCGTCCAGGGCGGCGGCCAGGGCCTTGGCGTTGCGCACGATGCCCTCGGCGTAGGCCCGGAACTCCGGTTGGGCCGCCTCGTGGAAGCACACCGCCTTGGCCGCGATCACGTGCATCAGCGGGCCGCCCTGCATCCCGGGGAAGACGGCCTTGTCGATGGCCTTGGCGTACTCCTCCTTGCAGAGGATCGCCCCGCCCCGGGGGCCCCGCATCGTCTTGTGGGTGGTGAAGGTCACCACGTCGGCGTCGGGCAGCGGTGACGGGTGGGCCCCGCCGGCGATGAGCCCGGCGATGTGGGCGGCGTCGACGATCAGCAGGGCGCCGACATCGTCGGCGATCTGCCGGAAGGCCATGAAGTTGATCTCCCGGGGGTAGGCGGTGGCGCCGGCGATGATCGCCTTGGGCCGCTCCGTCCGGGCCAGGTGGGCGATGGCGTCGTAGTTGAGACATTCGGTCTCATCGTCGACGCCGTAGGCCACGAACTGGTAGAGGCGGCCGGAGAAGTTGACCGGTGAGCCGTGGGTCAGGTGGCCGCCCTGGTCGAGGCGCATGCCCATGACCTTGTCGCCCGGCTCGAGGAGAGCGAGGTAGACGCCCATGTTGGCGTTGGCGCCGGAGTGAGGCTGCACGTTGGCGTGGTCCGCCCCGAAGAGGGCGCAGGCCCGCTGCCGGGCCAGCTCCTCAGCGTCGTCGACGACGTAGTTCCCGCCGTAGTACCGCTTCCCGGGGTACCCCTCGGAGTACTTGTTGGTGAGGACCGATCCCTGGGCGGCCAGCACCGCCGGGGAGGTGAAGTTCTCCGAGGCGATCAACTGGATGGTCGTGTTCTGCCGGATGACCTCCCGGCGGAGCACGTCGGCGAGCTCAGGATCGACGGCGGAAACGGCGGCGAAAGGATCGTTGCTCATGGACGCCGAGCCTACCGGCCGGGCGTGAGGTACAACTCCCCTGTGACCGCAGGCAGCCCCCTCCCGCCGGCCGAGCGCCGCCTGTCGATGCGCCGGCTGGCGGTGACCGTCTCTGTGCTCCTGGTGGCGGTCGGCCTCGCCGTCGGCCTCCAGACCATCCTCGACGATCGAGCCATAGTTGATGCGCTCGACGACCGGGGAGGAGGCGGGATTCTCCAGCCCCTCCCCCCGGACACACCATTGGCCCTCGGCATCGTCCCCATCGAGAACCGGAGCGACGACGTCATCGAGCTGGTCAGCGCCCGGCTGTTGCGGCTCGATCCGGATCTGGAGCTGCTCGGGTTCGGCGTGTTGTCGATGGGACCCGGCCCCTATGGGAACAATCCGCCGCTCACCTGGCTGGAGTATCCGCTGCCGGGACAGGTTCCTCTCCCGGAGTACCCACCGATCCCCCCGACGCCGGACGACGAAATTCAGGCGATGGTCATGTTCGGACTGCGGGTGAAGCCCCAGGGCGCCGGGAAGGCGGTCGGCGTCGAAGTGACCTACCAGCAGAAGGGCAGGCTGCGCAAGCAGGCCTTCCACGAGCAGGTGTACGTGTGCTGGGTGCCACGGCCCAACGAATTTGACTGTCCGGGGCCGGAGAACGAGCTCGACTTCTTCGGGGACTACGAAGACGAAGTGAAAGGCATCAGCCGCTACCCGCCACTCCGCCAGTGAGCGCCGTCATCACCTTTCTCTTCACCGACCTGGTCGGCTCTACCGAGCTCTTGGAGCGTTTGGGCGACGACGCCGCCGAAAGCCTGCGCCGCACACACTTCCGGATCTTGCGGGAGGCGGTGGCCGCCGCCGGCGGCGAGGAGGTCAAGAACCTCGGGGACGGGCTCATGGTGGCGTTCGAGAGCGCGGTGGCCGGCGTCGACTGCGCGGTGGCGATCCAACGGGCGGTCGAACGCCACAACCGCAGCCATCCAGGCCGCCGGCTCGATGTCCGGGTCGGCCTCCACGTGGGTGAGCCCATCCGCGACGAGGACGACTACTTCGGCCACACGGTGGTGGTGGCCAAACGGCTGTGCGACGCCGCCGCCGGCGGGCAGATCCTCGCTTCCGATCTGGTGCGGGGGCTGGTGGGGTCACGAAGCCGGTTCCGCTTCGAGCCGGTCGGGCCGGTGGCGCTCAAGGGCCTCGCCGAGCCGCTGACCGCCCATGCGGTGCACGTCGACCTCCCCGAGGCCCGACCGTCCGGGGAGGAGGCGTCCAGGGGCCGGTTCGTCGGCCGGGCCCGCGAGTTGGCGGTGCTCGAGGCCGAACTCGCCCGGGCCGGGGCCGGCTCCCTCCGGGTTGTGCTGCTGGTCGGTGAGCCGGGAATGGGGAAGACCAGGCTGACCGCCGAGTTGCTGGCCCGTCACGCCGATAAGCTGGTCGGCCTTTCGGCCCGGGCCTATCCCCTGGGCGCCACGGCCTCGCTTGGGCTCTGGGTCGAGGCCCTCGACGGGCACCTCCGGTCGCTCGGTCCGGAGGAGGTCGCCGAGCTGTGCGGGGCGGCGCTGTCCGACCTCGCCGGCCTGCTGCCGGCGGTGGCCGCCACGGGCGTACCTCTGCCGCCCACCGAGCCGCCTCGTGTCCGCCTCCTGGGTGGCGTGACCAACCTCCTGGCCGGCTTGAGCGCCGACGCACCGGCCGTCGCCATCCTCGACGACATCCACTGGGCGGACGGCTCCTCCTGGGAGGCGCTCAGCTACGTGGCCCACAACCTGACCGGTTGCCGGGTGCTCCTGGTGCTGGCCGCCCGGCCCGTAGAGCTTGCCGCGCACGAGGTCGCCACCGAGGTCCTGCTGGGGCTGGAGCAGGAGGGCTACCTCACGCGCCTGGAGCTGGCACCCTTCGCCACCGACGAGGTGGCCGAACTGGCGCGGGCCTACGCCGGGGAGGAGCGTGTGGGCGACGCCCTCGTCGGGTGGCTCCTGGAGCGGTCCCGGGGTACGCCGCTGTTCGCCACCGGCCTGCTCCGGTCGCTGATGGACGAGGGGGCGGACTTCAGCCGACCGGCCCTGCAGGTCCTGCCCGAGGACCTGACGGAGCGGATCGTCGTGCGGTTGCGGGACCTCGACCCCGCCAGCCGGGCCGTCCTCGAGATATTGACGGTGGTCGGCTCCCGGGTGACCTTCGGCCAGCTGTTGCCGTTGTGCGGTCAGCCGCTCGACCAACTGGCGGAGCTGCTCGACGGCCTGGTCCGCACCCACCTCGTGAACCAGCTCGAACAGCCCCGCGACCTCGCCTACGAACTCGGCCATCCGCTCTACCAGGAGGCCGTGTACCAGAGCATCGGCGCCGCCCGCCGGCGGGCTCTCCACCGTCATGTGGCCCGGGCCCTGGTGGCGGCGGGCCGGCCCGGCGCCGCCGCCGCCCACTTCCTCCGCTCCGCCGACGAAGGCGATCCCGAGGCGGTCGACGCCCTGCGCGACGCCCTCGCCCAAGCGGAGGCCCGGGAGCTGCACCGGGAGGCGTTGGCCCTCCTCGAGGCCCTCCTCGAACTGCTCCCGGCCGGCGATCAGCGTTGGGCCCAGGTTCATGACGCAATGGGCCGCCAACCGGAGTGGATCGTCGACCACCGGGCAGACGTGGAGATCGCCGTGGGCGTCGAGGCCATGCGGCGGATCGACCAGGTGCTGGCCACCTCGGGCGACGCCGGCCGACGGGCTCCGGTGAAACTCAACCTGGCCGTGTTCGTGGGCTGGGGCCGGGGTGACACCGGCTCCGCTCTCCGCCTCGCCGAGGACGCCGAGCGGCTCTTCGCCGCCGGAGGCGATCACCGCGGTGCGCTCCTGGCCCGCAACGAGATCGGCTACCTCCACTGGATCGCCGGCGACATGCGGCGCTTCGACGACGCCGCTCGGGCGGTGCTCGGCGGCGGCGAGGCTGCCGGCGACCGGTTCGTGATCCTCCAGGGCCTGTGCGGCCTGGCCCACACCACCCAGCTCGGCGGCGACGTCACCGGTTCGCTGCCGGTCCTCGAGCGGGCCGTGGCCCTCGCCCAGGAGGACGGGAAGCTCTACCGGACCAGCTACCTCCAGGCCCAGACCGCCTTCTCCCTGGCACTGCTCGGCCGCCTCGGCGAGGCCGGAGACCGGCTGGACGAAGGCCGGGCCGCCAACCCCGCCTTCCGGACGACCGTGCTCCTCGACTACGGGATGCAGGTCGGCTGGCTGGCCGGGGATCTCGCCGGCTGCCTCGCCCTCTTTCGGGAGCAGCTGGGCTGGACGGGCGGGCACAGCCGCCGGCGCGCCCTCGGCAGCAGCGCGGCGGTCATCGCCGCCGCCGAACTCGGCGACCACGAGGAGGCCCGGTCCATCGTGACTGGGGCGACGGCGGTGACCGCCGGCCGGGACGAGGAGCCCCAGAGCGACCAGATGCGGTGGGCGGCCGGCGTCGCCGCCTGGCTGCTCGGCGACGCCTCCCGGGCGATCGATCACCTCGGCGCCGCCCTGTGCCGCCAGCAGGACGGGGGCTGGGGGGCTGGCCCGTTCGCCCGGTTCATCGCCGCCGACCTGGCCGAGATCGCCGCCCACACCGGCGACTTGGGGGCCCTGACGGTGCTTGACGGCTTCCTCGCCGGAGCTGACGAGGCAGCGGCCGGCATCGGGTCCCGGACCACGCCAGGTGATCGTGCCCGTGATTCAGCTGAATCATCTCGATCGCCGGCCGGCGCTGCCCTCGACGCTCTTCGCGGCCTCACCTTCGCAGGCCTGCAAGTGGGTCGCGGCGCCACCGTCGGGGCCATCGAGCCACTCCGAGCCTCGGCCGAGGCGCTGGAAGGGGCCGGGTGGCGGCTGGCCCACGGCCGGGCGCTGGCCTTGCTCGGACGAGCTGCCGCCTCGGCTGGCCAGCGGGACGTGGCGCTCGAGGTGTTCCCTCGGGCGGCGGAGCGGTTCGAGGCGTGTGGGGCGGTCGTCCGCCGGGACTGGGCCCTCGAGGACCTTCGCCGTCTCGGAGCCCGGGGCCGTAGGGCCAGCGCAGCCGTGGCCGGACCGGCGGCCCTGACCAAGCGGGAACGGGAGGTGGTCCGGCTGGCCGTCGCCGGTCATTCCGCCCGGGAGATCGCCCAGCAGCTCTTCATCGGCGAGCGCACCGTCGAGACCCACCTGTCCGGGGCCTACGCCAAGCTCGGCATCAGCTCCCGCCGCGACCTGGCCCGCCTCGCCCCCGACCTCGACCTCTGACCCGAGGTCGCCCGGGAACTCCGTACCGAAATTACGTACCGCCCCGGAGGTTCGCTCAGCGACCCTTCCGTACCATCTGCCTTACCGAGGGTCCGCGAGAGAGGGAGCCGGACCCGGAAGGGAGTCGCCATGAGGCGCCGAACCGTTGTTGTCATCGTCGCTGTCGTGCTCACTGTCATCGGGCTCGCCCCGCTGCATCCAGCCCAAGCCGGAGCGGCCCAGGGAACGCCAGAGAAGCCCAATCCCAAGGACACCCACTGTCTGGCCGAGTTCGACCTCACATTCTCGCCCGGGATCACGATGTCTCCGAGTTCCGGGACAGCAACGAGCCACGGAGAAACCGGAACGAACAGGTGCGACGGGCCCATCAACGGCAAGCAGGTCATGGGAACCGGCACGAGGGGCGAGGACGCCAGCTACGGCGTCCGTGACGCCGGCACATGCTCGGGCGGAGAGGCGGACGTCACCTTCTCCTTCACCATGCCAACCGCCGACGGGGCCGAACGCGTCGTCAGCACCTTCGTTGCCAAATACGGCCCGCTGCAGGGCGGCGGTGTCTACGGCGGGACGTTCACTGGCGAGCGGATGTACGGAAAATTCACCGTCACCCCCATCGAAGGCGACTGCATCACCGAGCCCCTCACCAAGGTCCGACTGCGCTGCGATGAGTGGGTCATCAACGAGATGTGACCATGACCCTCGCTCCCGACCTACACGTCCTTGACGACTCCGACCCGCCCTTGACCCTGGAGCAACTCCGGCTGTCCGGCTACCTGCTGCTAGCCGTACCTGTAGAACTGGGCGGGCTGGGCGGCAACGTCCGGCAGGTGTGCGACCAGCAGCGCCGGCTCGCCCGGAGGGCACCCGACCTGGCCAAGGCCGCCGCCACCCACCTTGCATGGTGCGGCGCGGCGGGGGAGCACTGGCGAGCCGGAGACATCTCCTGGCGCTGGGTCCTCGACGCGGCGATGGCCGGCCAAACCGTGGCGCCCGACGCCGGGCAGGGCCCCGACCCGCTGCAGGAGGCCTGGTACCAGGCCGTATCCCTCTCGGTTGATCTCGGCATGACCGAGAGCTGAGGCCTATCCGTCGGCGGCGGGTGTGTCGTCGGCCGGGGTGGTCTTGGCCGGCTTGGCGGTCGTAGACGTGGTCGACGGCCAGCCGGGTCCCGCTTCTCGGTGGTCGGCGTGGCACTGCCGGACTTGGTCGTGGTCGACGTCGTGGACCCCGACTTGGCGGTCGTGGGCGTCGACTTGCCGGTCGACGCCGTGGTGCCGGACTTCGCCGTGGTCGTCGTCGAGCCCGACGACTGACCGGCGGTCGACGACTTGGGCTTCGTGGTGCTGGTCGAGGCGGAGGCCTTGGCGGTCGACGTGGTCGTCGAGGCCTTCTCGGCGGTGGTGGAGGTCGTCGCACCGGGCTTCAGGGTCGTGGTGGTGGTCTGCTTGGCGTTCTTGGGGAGCGGCACCGTCCAGGTCGTGCGGACGGACCCGTCGTAGACGACCCCGGTGGCCAGGGCTCCTTCGGGGGCCGTGAAGGTCACCCAGCCGGAGAGGCACTTGCCGGCCGGGACCATCCCGCCTTCGAGCGACGGCTTCTTGGCGCCGGGGCCGGGGTCGCGGACCGTCCCGTCGTCGAGCCGGAGGAGGAAGTAGGCGGGCTCGAAGGTGATCTTCTTCTCGTTCGGGCCGGAGCAGCCCTTCACCTCGGCGGCGATGAACTTGAACCCCTCCCCGGCGCCGAAGAGGCGGCCGGCGCTGACGCCGTCCTCCACGGCCGATACGGTGACGCTCCCGCCGTCGCCGCCCATCACGACCTTGTCGCCGACCGTCGGGTCGGCTTTCGGGGGCTCGGCGGCCGCGCTCTCCATCGGAGCCCCCGATGGAGCCACCGGCGCCGCGGTGACCGGCTGCGACGCCTTCGTAGCCGCCACCCCTTCCGCCGTCACCTTGCGGGAGTCCTTCGTGCCCGAGGCGACGGCCAGCACCCCGCCCCCCAGGACGCCGGTCACGACAACCGCCAACCCGGCACGGACCCAACCCCGATCGGTGCGATCGTGCATCGGCCCCTCCCCAACACTCCTCGCCACCCCTGTGGCCTCTGAGTCCGATGTTGGCGCAGCGGGGGACCGAAGTGGGGGATACCTCACGCCCGGGACGTCCCGGGGAAGGGCTCGTCCCGCCCGATGGCGAATGAACACCTCGTAACGAGTGGCGAACAGGTGCCGTGAGCCGCTCGGGACAGGCAGTAGCGCGCGCCTCACCCCCCTGAAAGCCGCGTCCCCCAGGAGATCCCAGCGATGATGAACCCGATGAGAACCTTGCTCGTCGGATCGTCGGGCGGCCACCTCGCCCAGTTGCATCAGCTCAAGCCGTGGTGGGAGCGCCACGACCGCAAGTGGGTGACCTTCGAGAAACCCGACGCGATCTCGCTCCTGGCCGGCGAGGACACCGAGTGGGCGTACCAGCCGACCACCCGGAACATCCCCAATCTGCTGCGCAACCTGCGGCTCTCCTGGCAGGTCCTGCGCCGCTACCGCCCCGACGTCGTCGTCTCGACCGGGGCCGGCTGCGCCTTCCCCTTCTTCGTGATGGCCAAGGCCCTGCGGATGCAGACCGTCTACATCGAGGTCTACGACCGCATCGACTCGAAGCCGCTGACCAGCAAGCTCTGCTACCCGTTCACCGACCTCTTCCTCGTCCAGTGGGACGAGCAGCAGAAGCTCTACCCCAAGAGCCAGGTCATCGGGAGGCTGTTCTAATGACCGCCAACGTGGAGCGAGACCTCGTCTTCGTGACGGTCGGCACCGACCACCACCCCTTCGACCGCCTCTGCGCCTGGGCCGACGCCTGGGTCTCGGCGGGACGCCATCCCGAGATCCCCTGGTTCGTCCAGTCGGGCACCTCGCAGGCCCCCTCCACCGCGCCCTGCCGCGACTACATCGGCTACGACGAGATGTGCGACTACATGAGCCGGGCCGTAGCCGTGGTCTGCCACGGCGGGCCGGCCACGATCATGGACGCCCGCAAGCTCGGCCGGGTCCCGATCGTCGTACCCCGCTCGGCCGACCTCGGCGAGCACGTCGACAACCACCAGCAGCGCTTCGCCCGCCGGATGGCCGAGCTGGGCGAGATCCACCTGGCCTCGAGCCAGGAGGAGATGTTCGAGCTGGTCGAGATGGCCATCGCCGACCCGAACGCCTTCGCCACCAGCACCGACGGTGCGGCCATCGCCGCCGCCGTGGCGAAGTTCGAAGAACTGGTGGACGGGCTGTTCGATCGGAAGCGATCGCGCCGATGAGTGGCCTCGACCAGAAGGTCCTCTACATCGGCGGCTTCGGCCGCAGCGGGAGCACGCTGGTCGAGCGCATCCTCGGACAGCTGCCCGGCTTCTGCTCGGCGGGCGAGATCGTCTTCCTCTGGCAGCGGGGCCTGATCGACGGGCAGCTGTGCGGCTGCGGCACGCCCGTCCCCGAGTGCGACTTCTGGACCCGGGTCGGCAAGACCGCTTTCGGTGGGTGGGACGAGATCGACGCCCACGAGATGCTGGCCCTCCAGAAGCGGGTCGACCGGAACCGCTACATCCCGTCGATGGTCGCCCCCCGGCTCCGGCCGGCGGCGCAGGCCGACCTCGACCGCTATACCGACGTCCTCTCCCGCCTCTACCGGGGCATCGGCGAGGTGGCCGGCGCCCGCGTCGTGATCGACGCCTCCAAGCACGCCTCGACCGCTTTTCTGCTCCGCCGGGTGCCGGGGATCGACCTGCGGGTCGTCCACCTCGTCCGCGACAGCCGAGGGGTGGCGTACTCGTGGACCAAGGAGGTCCGCAAGCCTGAGGTGACGGGCGACGACGCCTTCATGCCGCAGTACAGCCCGTCCAGTTCAGGCCGCCAGTGGGTCGCCTACAACCTGATGTTCGACGCCCTCGGGGTCATCGACAAAACCATGATCCTCCGCTACGAGGCCCTGATGGCCGAGCCCCGCCAGGGGCTCGAGCGCATCCTGGCCCACGCCGACGAGCCCGTCACCCCCGAGAGCTTCGCCTTCCTCGGCGACGGCTGGGTCGACCTCGGCTGCGACCACACCGTGGCCGGGAACCCCATGCGCTTCCACCAGGGCCGCCTCGACCTGCGCCTCGACCAGGCGTGGACCACGAAGCTCCCCGAACGGGACCGCAAGGTCGTCACCGCCATCACCTGGCCCCTCCAACTCCGCTACGGCTACTCGAAGAAGAGGAACCCCTAAATGTCTACCGATATTGCGGGGACACCCCGCACCCCGGGCTCCCTCCCCAAGGTCAGTGTCGTCATCGCCACCCGCGAGCGGCCGGTGCTCCTGCGCCGGGCCATCCGCCGGGTCATGGAGCAGACGTACTCCGGCGAGATCGAGGTGGTGATCGTCTTCGACCAGTCGGAGCCCCACCCCATCGAAGTCGACGTCCCCGCCGGGCGGACGCTCACGGTCATCCGCAACACCGAGCGCAACCCGGGCCTGGCCGGCGCCCGCAACAGCGGCGTCCTGGCCACCTCCGGCCAGTACGTGGCCTTCTGCGACGACGACGACGAGTGGCTGCCGGAGAAGCTCAGCCGCCAAATGACGGCCCTCCAGGCCAACCCCGACTGCGAGATCGCCACCAGCGGCATCTGGGTCGTCTACGAGGACAAGACGATCTCCCGGGTCTTCCCCAAAGACCGGGTGACGCTGACCGACCTGCTCAAGTCCCGGGTCATGGAGGCCCACCCCTCCACGGTGATCGTCAGCCGGGCGGCCTTCGACCGGATCGGCTTCGTCGACGAGTACATCCCCGGCAGCTACGCCGAGGACTACGAGTGGCTCCTCCGGGGCGCCCGGGAGACCGGGATCCTGGCCATCCAGGAGCCGCTGGTCAACGTCCACTGGCACCAGTCGTCGTTCTTCACCGCCCGCTGGAAGATGATCGTCGACGCCCTCACCTACCTGCTCGAGAAGGTCCCCGAGTTCGAGCGGGAGCCGGCCGGCCTGGCCCGCATCACCGGCCAGATCGCCCTGGCCCACGCCGCCTCCGGCGAGCCGGCCCTGGCCCGCCGCTGGGCCCGCCGGACGATGCGGCTCAACTGGAGGGAGCGCCGGGCCTACGTGGCCATGGCCGTCTCCGCCCGCCTGGTGAAGGTCGAGACGGTCCAGAAGCTGGCCCACGCCTCCGGTAAAGGTCTGTAGCGAGAGTTTCGGATGTTGGTCCGGTATTGCACCGATACGCGAGTTTCGAGGATCATGTCTCGATCGAAGGAGTCCTGATGTCCGCCACTGCGGCCGCCCTCCAGCCGCCCATCACCCGCGTCCGAGCGAGAACGGCCCGGCTGCCCTACGGGTGGCCGCTCTACGCCGCCTTCGGGTTGTTCCCGCTCTGGTACGTGACGGGCTTCGGCGCGCTCATCTGGTTCTTCCTGGCCATCCCCATGACGTTCCACCTGGTGGCCCGGTCGAAGATCAAGATCCCCCGCGGGTTCGGTCTCTTCCTGCTGTTCTTCATCTGGATGCTGGCCACATTCATCCAGCTCCAGGGGAACAGCATCGACCGCATGTTCGGCTTCGCCTACCGGGCCGGCCTCTACTACTCGGCCGGCATCTGGTGTCTGTACATCTACAACGCGCCCAAGCGACTCCTGCCCACCCGCACGGTCCTCAAGATCATGACCTTCATGTGGATCGTGGTGGTGGCCGGCGGCTGGCTCGGCATCCTCAGCCCCACGATGGAGTTCACCACCCTGGCCGAGAAGATCATCCCCGGCGGGCTGCAGAACAACGAGCTCGTCTACACCCTGATCCACCCCAAGGTGGCGGAGGTCCAGACGTTCCTCGGCTACGAGGTGCCGCGGCCCCAGGCGCCGTTCGACTTCTCCAACAACTGGGGCGCCAACTTCGCCCTGCTCCTGCCGTTCGTCTGCGCCTTCTGGGGCCAGATGCGCACGCTCACCCGCCGGAACATGCTCCGGCTGGTGGCCGTGGCCTCGATGATCCCGGTGGTCTTCTCCCTCAACCGGACGCTGTGGCTGTGCCTGATCGTGATCCTGGTCTACGGGGGGGCCCGCTTCGCCATCCGGGGCAAGAGGGGAGGGTTCCAGGTCGTCTGCGCCGTGGCCATCGTGGCCTACGTCATGTTCAACTTCGGGCCCACCGGCAAACTGATTTCCGACCGGGCCAAGGTGGCCCACTCCAACTCCGGCCGGGCGCTCCTCTACAACGAGGCCAAGGACTCGGTCGAGAAGTCGCCGCTCCTCGGCTACGGCGCGCCCCGCCCCTCGCAGCGGAACCCCAACCTGCCGCCGGTGGGCACGCAGGGCCAGTTCTGGCTGGTGTTCTTCTCCCACGGTTTCCCGGGGGCGATCTTCTTCGTCAGCTTCGTGGGCTACGCCGTGATGCGCACCCGCCGAGCCCGGACGAGTGCCGCCCTCTGGTGCCACATCTCCCTGCTGGTGGGCATCATCATGATGCCGTTCTACGGCTGGCTGCACATGCAGGTGCACATCGTCCTGATCGCCTTCGCGCTGGCCTCCCGGGAGATCGTCGACCCCGATGACGCCCTCGCGCCCGCTCCGGCTCCGAAGCCGCGCACCTACGTGGTGAGCGCCTCCCTGGCCGAACGGGTGGCCGCGCCGGCACTGAACGGCGGGAACGGCCATGGCAACGGGAACGGCAACGGCAACGGCCCGGTCAAGGGCAGCGGCCTGACCACCTGGGGGCGGGCCGGCGACGCCCCAGAAGGCTGGTCATGACCGCAGCCCAGGCGGGCCCAATGGCTGAGGTGTCACCACCTACAGCGGGGCTCGACTGGGCTTGTCGACTGCTGTTCGGCAGCGGCGGAAGGGTGGAGACGCGCCGTCGGGGGCAGCCCGCCCCGGCCGGTTTCGTCCGGGCCGAGGCCTACCTGGCGCTCCCCCGGGCGGCCAACCCCCGGCTGCTGGTGCCGCTGGGGTCACCCCGGGCGGCCAAGGCCGCTCTGGCCCGCAACCACGACGCCACGTCCACCAAGGCCCGCCTGGCCCGGGCCGCCCTCGGCGCCGGCCTGAGCGTGGGCCTCACGCAGCGGGTGGGCGACCGCATCGACATCTTCGTGGACCCCGCCCTGCCTGCCAATGAGCGTCCCGGCCACCTCCTCACGGAGCACCTGCGGGTCGTCTTCGGGCGCCCGGACCTCGAGATGGCGGTGATCCTCGGGGTGCCGCGCCTCAACCGCAAGCCGGTCCTCCAGGTGCTGGCCTCCGACGGCACCGTGGTGGGCTACGTGAAGGCGGCCTGGAACGACCTCACGGCCGGCCTCGTCCGCAACGAGGCCCGGGTGCTGACCGACCTCGCCGCCGCCAAGCCGGCGACGTTCGTCCCGCCGGCGCTGGTCGCCGCCGGGCCCTGGGGTGAACTGGAGCTGCTCGCCGCCTCCGCCCTGCCCAACGCCGCCCGACCCGACCAGGCCCAGATCTTCGACCCGCCGATGGCGGTGATCGGCGAGATCGCCGGGCTGTGGGGCCGCAGCACCGCCCGGCTGGCCGAGAGTCCCTACTGGGCCGGCGTCCGGGAGCGCCTGGCCGCCCAGTCTCCCTCCGAGCTGCTGGCGCGGGCGGTGAAGTGGATCGAGCGGCGCCACGGCGCCACCGAGATCGCCTTCGGCGTCTGGCACGGCGACTTCACGCCGTGGAACATGGCCCGGCTCGCCGACACCACGTACCTCTGGGACTGGGAGCGGGCGGCGCCGGCGCCGGTCGGGCTCGACCTGTTCCACTTCCTGTTCCAATCCGTGTGCCGCTTCGAGGGCCAGGCTCCGGCGCAGGCCGTCGAGACCTGCTCGGAGCGCATGCCGACCCATCTTGGGTCGCTCGACGTTCCGCTCGAGTCGGAACGCGCCCTGTGGTGGCTGTACCGCCTGGAGCTCCTGCTCCGCTACGACGAGGCCCGCATGGCTGGGGTGCTGGCACGGCAGTCGAAGATCCACGAGGGACTCCTCGAGATGTTCGCCCGTGACATGGAGGATGCCTGATGCCGAAGGTCCGCTTCTCGTGTCGCCGCTGTGGTCATCGGCGGGGCCGGGTGGTCGGAGTTCTCACAACCCTCGGTGTCCTGGCCGACATGGTGGTGCCGTCCCCCGCCTCGGCCGATCAGTTCACCATCCCCATCTCGAAGCAGCCGACGCCGACCTACGGCACGGAACGCCTTCCCAGCCCGAGCCCCTACTCGGCCCGCGTCTGGACGACGGCGACCGTGGGCAATACCGCCTACATCGGCGGCGAGTTCACCTCCCTGGCCCCCACCACCGCGCTGGCCGGGGCCATCGACGGCCAGAGCGGTGCCCCCAAGTCGGGCTTCCCCAAGGTCGACAGCGGCCAGGTCATCGTGGCCACGCCCGACGGCAACGGCGGCTGGTATGTCGGCGGCAGCTTCCCCAGCCTGAACGACAACCAGGTCAACGGTCTGGCCCACATCCTCGCCGACGGCACCATCGACACGAACTTCTCCCCGAACATCGTCGGCCCCCAGAACCAGCCCTCCAAGTCGTTCACCGTGACGGCCCTGGCGCTTTCTGGCTCCTGGCTGTACGTCGGCGGGGAGTTCACCAAGTTCGGCGCCCGGGGCAACACGAAGGCCCAGACCCGCAACCACATCGCCCGGGTCAGCAGTACCACCGGGACGATCGACCCGGAGTGGAACCCCGACACCGGCAACAACACGACCCCCAACCCGGTGCGGTCGATCGCCGTCTCCCCCGACGGCGCCACCGTCTACTTCGCCGGCGACTTCACCACCGTCGCCGGCCAGCCCCGGGCGGGCATCGCCGCCTTCGTCAGCGACGGCGCCGGGAACCGCCTCTCGCCGTGGGCACCGGCGGTCGGTCCCGTCGAGGCGCTGGGGATGGCGCCCGACGGTCGCGTCTACGTCGGCGGAAAGAACGGCCTCGCGGCGGTCGACCCGAATGGTGGCGTGATCTGGAACGCCCAGAGCGGCGGCGGCGGCGTCCACACGCTGGCCGTGGGCCGGGACGGCAGCACGATCTGGGTCGGCGGCGAGTTCAGCAGTATCGGCGGGCAGCCCCGCACCAAGCTGGCCGCCCTCCACCTCGATGGCTCGGTCGATCCGACCTTCAACCCACCCGACGCGCCCAAAGCCGTGGTCTCCACCCTCACCCTGTCCGAGGACAACGCCAGGGTCTATTTCGGCGGCACCTTCGACAAGGTGAGGGAAGAGGTCCGCAACAACCTGGCCGCCGTCGACGCCCGGACCGGCGAGCTGAGCGGCTGGGACCCCAACGCCACCGGGCCGGTGTCGTCACTGACGGCATCCGGTTCCCTGGTGTACGCCGGCGGGACCTTCTCCCGGCTCGGCGCTACCGCCCGGACCTACCTGGGCGCCATCGATCTGACCCCGGGAGCGGGCTTCGGTGCCGCCCTCCCGCTCGCCCCCAAGATCGAGAACCTCGGCGACGGAGCCAAGGCCGGGTTGCCCCCGGTCGTCCAGGCCATCGCCATCGCCCCCGACGGGTCCCGGATGTGGATCGGCGGCAACTTCGACCACGTGAACGGCGTCGTGCGCAAGAACCTGGCCGCCCTCCTCCTGCCGAACGGCGAGGTCGACCCCAACTTCGATCCGGGCGAACCGCAGGGAACGGTGCGCTCCCTGCTCCACGATCCGGGCCCCAATCTTCTCTACGCCGGCGGCGACTTCGACTCGTTCCAGATCCCGTCCGGCCATCGCCTACGGCGACCCGACAACGACGACAGCTGCGGGGCAGCGCAGCACAAGGACTCCGTCCTGACCCCACAGAACCGCTGCGTCTGGAAGCGCTCGAAGCTGGTGGCCGTCGACGCCGGCACCGGATACATCGACAAGGGATTCCAGGGTCCGACGTCGACCGGTGCAGGGCTGGTCGGCCAGAGCGGGAAGACCTGCTCCTCCGGCCCCGACTCCTGCGGCACCGGCGCGGTCCTCTCGATCCAACTCTCCCCCGACAAGCGCCAGATGTTCGCCTCAGGCAGCTTCTCCGAGATGGACAACAGCGGCCACAAGAACACGATCATGGCCATCTACGCCGACGGCCCCAACCGGGGGAAGCTCACCCCCTGGCAGCCGCAGGCCCCCACCGGCATCCCGATCTTCGACGCCAAGGTCGAGCCCAGGACCGGTCTGCTGTTCGGTGCCGGCGGCGGCGCCGGCGGCCGGGCCCTCCGGTGGGACCCGCAGATCGGCTCCGGCGACATCAACTACCACGACCCGACCTGGATGCACCTTTTCGACGGCGATGCGGTGGCGGTCGACGTGTCCGACACCATCGGCTACTGGGGTGGCCACTACGACTTCGTCGACGGCGGCGCCTACCGCCGCAAGCACGCCGCCGCATTCGACTTCAACGGGAACATTGCTCAGAACTGGGACCCGGAGTTCGACACGAGTGAAGGAGTTTTCCACGTCGAGGTCGTACCTCATCAGATGGTGATCTATGGAGGAAACTTCTCCCGGATCAACCGCCGTCCGCAGCCCGGAATCGGCGTATTCCTGCCGGAATCGGGCCAACAGCCCTGACCGGTCCTTCCGCCGCCCCTGACCGCCCCCTGACTCCCCCGGAGACCGTTCGATGATGACCGACAAGGACATGGCGCTAGCTGGCGCGAGTGTGCGCTCGGAGAGCCCGACGACCTGGAAGTCCCGCCTCAAGCAGGCCGCCCGCGCCTATACCGTGCCCACCAGCCCCCTCCGCCCGCTGCCCGAGTTCCTCATCATCGGCGCCCAGCGCACCGGGACGACGTCGCTCTACAAGTACCTGTCGGAGCACCCCCAGTTCCGCTCGGCGACGCTCAAGACCAAGGGCGTGCACTTCTTCGACACCCGCTACGACAAGGGCATGGCCTGGTACCGGGCCCACTTCCCCACCACCGCCTTCCGGGTCATGTTCCGGGCCCGCCACGGCGCCGACCTCATCACCGGCGAGGCCGCCCCGTACTACCTCTTCCACCCCCACGTCCCGTTCCGGCTGCACCAGCACCTGCCGGACGTGAAGCTCATCGCCATGCTGCGCGACCCGATCGAGCGGACGTACTCGCAGTGGCAGCACGAGCTGTCCCGGGGCTTCGAGCACCTCGACCGCTTCGAGGACGCCCTCGACGCCGAGCCCGGCCGCCTGGCCGGCGAGGTCGAGAAGATGAACGCCGACCCCGACTACAAGAGCCTCTCCCACCAGCACCACTCCTACATGGCCCGCAGCCGTTACGCCGACCAGGTCGAGGTGTACTTCTCGCTCTTCCCCCGGGAGCAGCTGCACTTCATCCGGGCGGAGGACTTCTTCGGCGACCCCGGTGAGGAGTACGCCAAGGTCCTCGAGTTCCTGGGCGTGAAGCCTCACAGCCTGGGCGACTACAAGAAGCACAACGGGTACAAGCGCACGCCGATGGCCGCCGAGACCCGGGCCCGGCTGGAGGAGCACTTCGCCGACTCCAACGCCCGCCTGGAGAAGCTGCTGGGGCCGCGCTTCAGCTGGACGGACTGATGGCCCTGGCCACCACCGAGCCGGAGACGTTCCCAGGCCCGGAGGGGGCCGCCGAGGAGGAGCGGAAGGCCCGAGACGACACCGCGGCGATGGCCCGCGGCGGCCTCCTCAACCTCGTGGGGGCGGCCGGCACGGGTCTGTTGACCTTCGCCCTCGTCACCGTCCTCACCCGGGGCCTCGGGGCGGCCAGCTACGGCGCCTTCGTCTCGGCCATGGGTCTGTTCACCATCCTGTCGAACACCGCCGAGCTCGGCGCCGACACCGGGCCTCGTCCGGTCGATCTCACGGCTCCGGGCCCTCGACCGCGTCCGCGACATCCGCAAGACCGTCTACATCGCGCTCCTCCCGCCGCTGGCGGTGTCCACGCTGTTCGGGTTGGCGCTGTGGATGTGGGCCCCCCAGCTGGCCGAAATCTTCGGGAAGGGCGAAGGCCGCGAGCAGATCGTCGACTTCGCCCGGTGGATGGCGCCGCTGCTGCCCGCCGCCGGCCTCATCCGGGTGATCCTGTCCGGCACCCGGGGCTTCGGCACCATGATGCCGAGCGTGGTGGTCGACAAGCTCGGCCGCCCCTTCCTCCAGGTGGCGGTGGCGCTGGCGCTCCTCGTGGCCGCCGGGAACGGGCAGGCCAACCACGGCCTCATCGCCCTGTCGTGGGCCCTGCCCTTCGCCCTCGGAGCCGTGGCCGAGCCTGTGGTGGCTGTGGGGGCTCGCTTCTCAAGGCCGAGCGCCGCGACCGGCGGGCCAACGGGCGGCGCCGGAGCCGGTCGACGCCCGTTCTGGCCGACGAAGTTCTGGCGCTTCACCGCTCCCCGGGGCCTGGCCGGGGTCTTCCAGATCGTCGTGCTGTGGCTCAACACCCTGCTGGTCGGGCGGCTCGACTCGACCCGGTCGGCCGGAATCTTCAACGCCGCCACCCGCTGGGTCACGGCCGGCCTGATGGTCGGTGTGGCCGTTCAGCAGGTGGCCGGGCCGAAGCTCTCGGAGCTGATGGCCCAGCGCAACTGGGACCGGGCCCGGGGCGTCTACCAGACGACGACGTCCTGGCTCATGGTCGCCACCTGGCCGATGTACCTGACCTTCGCCTTCTTCTCGCCCACGCTGCTGCAGCTCTTCGGCAACGGCTTCGCCGGCGGCGCCGACGCCCTCACGGTGCTCGGGTTCACCATGCTGGCCGCCACGGCGGTCGGGCACCGTCGACATCGTCCTCCTGATGGGCGGCAAGAGCTCCTGGAACCTGTTCAACACCGTGGTGGCCCTGTCGTCGAACATCGCCCTGAACCTGATCCTCATCCCCCGCTACGGCGGGACGGGCGCCGCCATCGCCTGGTCGTCGAGCATCCTCTTCACCAACCTGCTGCCGCTCGTGCAGGTGTGGAAGTTCCTCGGGATGCACCCCTTCGGTCCCGGCTTCCCCAAGGTCGCTCTGGCCGCCGGCGCCGCCTACGGGGCGCTCGGTCTCGTCATGCGGGTGGCGCTCGGGACGTCGTTCGTCGTCTTCCTCGCCTACCAGGTGGTGGCCGGGTTGCTGTACGTGGGGATGCTGTGGCGTCACCGCCAGTCCCTGCAGCTCGACGTGATGCTGGGTGAGCTGCGCGCGGAAGAACCGCCGGAAGGCGGCGCCGGTTTGCCTGATCGCTGACGCGGGGAGGGGGCACCGTTCCGGTGCCCCCTCCCTGCGCTGTCCCCAGCCTGCGCTCAGGTCACCGAAGATGGACGTCGGCGACGAGGTCGCGGCCCCGGCCCCGGTCGTGGCGGTAGTAGCTGCCGGCGGGCCGGAACACCGTGTCGCCGTCGGCACCCCGGAACTCGCCGCTCCCTCCCCGGATCGGCAGGGTGGCGTGGCCGTCGTCGAAGTCGTCGCCGTCGATCGTGCCGGCCATGCGGAGGTCACCGTCGGGCAGCCGGAACAGGACGTCGCAATGCGACTTGGAGTCGCGCCAGCTGCCGGTCGGGCGCCGAGGTCACCCGGCAGTCGGCGGAGCCCCGTCCCCAACCCGCTGCCGGTAGTCGAGCAGGTTGAACTCCAACGACCAGCGGTCGCCCCGGCTGACGCCCCGCCGGCCCCGATCGTCGGCGTCGTGGTCGACGATCTTCACACCCAGCGTGAAGCGCCGGTCGTGTCGACGGTACCGGTCGTCGTCGTAGCGCCGGTACCGGTCGTTGTCGTGACGGTCGTACCGGTTGCCCTGGCGCCGGTCGTCATCGGCTGAGGCCGCCGGCGCGGCCAGCACCATGCTCCCGAGCGCGATTCCAGACGCGACTAGAACACCCAGCTTTCGCACCGCGTTCCCCCAATCTCCCTGTGGCCGGGGTGACCGCTCACCCCGACTGCACTGCCCAATGTCGGCCCTGTGGACTAGCAGTTTGGGTTGAGCGGAGCGTAACCAGAACCTGACATTCGGTGCAACATTGCACTGGATGTACAAATCGGACATTTGGGATTAGTCGGATGGTGGCTCCAGCCTGGCGGCCGTTCCGAGGGCCTCGGACCCGAATCGCTCCCGAACGGCATCGATCACTGTCTGCATCGGATTCACCGCCGAGCTTGCCTCTCCCGAAGAGGGACTCCTGGCGGGCAACCAACTGGGTCAGGTTGCTGACCGTCACGCCGAGGAGCCGGATGCCGCCGCTGACGTCGATCTTCTCCAGGAGGGCGGCGCCAGCCGGACGATCTCGGACGACTCCGAGAACGGCTCGGGCAGCGTGGCGGAGCGGGTGATCGTGCGGAAGTCGGGGAAGCGCACCTTGAGGGTGACGGTGCGGCCGGCGAAACCGTGGTCCCGCAGCCGGTCCCCGACCCGTTCGGCCATGCGGAACACCTCCCTCCGCAGCGCCTCCCGGTCGGCGACGTCGTGGGGGAAGGTCTCCTCCTGGCCGATCGACTTCGTCTCCCGGTCGGGCTCGACGGCCCGGTTGTCGCGGCCCTGGGCGAGCTCATGGAGCTGGTGGCCATGGGCCCGGCCGAGGGCGTCGACGAGGGTGGCCTCGGGCAGGGCAGCCAGGTCGCCGATCGTCTCGACGCCGAAGCGCTCCAGCCGGCCGAGGGTGGCCGGCCCGACGCCCCACAGCCGCTGGACGGGATGGGGATGGAGGAAGGCGAGCTCGGTACCCGACTCGACGACCAGCATCCCGTCCGGCTTGGCGTCGTCGCTGGCCAGCTTGGCCAGCAGCTTGTTGGCCGCCACGCCGACGGAGGCCACCAGGCCCGTCTCGGCCCGGACCCGGGCCCGGATGGCGGCGCCGATCTCGGCGCCTGCGCCGAGGAGGTGAAGGGCGCCGGTGACGTCGAGGAACGCCTCGTCGAGGGCGATCGGTTCGATGACGGGGGTGAAGGCGGCGAAGATCTGGTGGACGGCCCGGCTCTTGGCCCCGTACACCTCGAAGCGGGGCGGGAGGACCACGGCGTGGGGACAGAGCCGCCGGGCCCGGGCCATCGGCATGGCTGAGTGGACGCCGAAGCGGCGGGCCTCGTAGGAGGCGGCCGCCACCACCCCCCGGGGCCCCGTCCCGCCGACGAGGACGGGCTTCCCGGCCAGGGCGGGGTTGTCGAGCACCTCGACCGAGGCGTAGAAGGCGTCGAGGTCGACGTGGAGGATCGTCCGCCGCTGATCGCCCGTCGCCGGCACCGCTCCCGGCCTCAGGCCCGGGCGAGCCCGCGCTGCTTGCGCCGTTCCCGGAGACGGCGCTGGACCCCCCACCAGGTGACGAGGACAAGCGCCTCGACGACGATCCGGGAGGACATCTTCGACCGGCCCAGCGTGCGATCGCGGAATTCGATCGGCACCTCGGCCAGGATGCCGCCGGCCCGGGTGACCTTGTAGGCCATCTCGATCTGGAAGCCGTAGCCGTCGGCCCGCACGGCGGTGAGGTTGATGCGCTCCAGGGCCCGGCGGTGGTAGGCGCGGTACCCGGAGGTGGCGTCGCGGGCCGGGAGATCGAGCATGAACCGGGCGTAGCCGTTACCGGCCCGGGAGATCGCCCGGCGGTGCCAGGCCCAGTCGGGGATCTGGCCGCCCGGCATGTACCTCGTGCCGATGACGATGTCGGCACCGCCCTCGACCTCGGCCAGGAGATCACCGAGGAGCGACGGGTCGTGCGAGAGGTCGGCGTCCATTTCCACCAGGGCCTCATAACCGAGGGCCAGGCCGATCTTGAAGCCCTCCCGGTAGGCGCTGCCGAGGCCCGCCTTGGCCGGCCGGCGCAGCACCTCGATGCCACCCAGCTCGGCGGCCAGGGCGTCGGCCAGATCGGCCGTGCCGTCGGGGCTGTTGTCGTCGACCACCAGCACGTCGATCATGTGCGTGGCGGAGGCGCGGATGCGCCGGAGCACCTCGGCGATGGTTGCCGATTCGTTGTAGGTCGGGAGCACGACCAGCGTCTTCATGGTTGCGCCCGAGGCTACAAGCGTCGTGCCGTCGGGGGGCCGGACCGGTGCCGTCGAGGGGCCGGAGCGGTGCCGTCGGGGGGCCGGACCGGTCTCCGCTCCTCCACAACTGCCAGTCGTCGCGGAGACCGGTCCGCCCCCCTCCTTTCAGTTACTCCCTGAGGGCTCGCCGTAGCATGCGTTCGTGGACCAATCGCCGGCCGACAAGGACGATGAGCATCCCTACGCGGCGAGCCGGGGGGCGTTGGTCGGCGCTTTTTTGGCGGTGGTGATTTCGGGGTTGGCGGGGGCGGCCATTGGGTTTGGGTTGGTGGATATCAGCTGCTCCGGCGACTGCGGAACTCTGGCGGGGTTGGGGGCGCTGTTCGGGGGACTGGTGGCGGCGGGGGGCGTCGCCATCGTGGCGGTGCTGTTGCTGCGGTCGATGGCGGAGTGGAAAGCCGGCGGCATCCGCCGCCGCTGATCTAGCAGCCGGGTGGGGGGACGCCAAGCCAGCTGGGATGATTCAGCTGAATCACCGCGCCGTTCCGGTCAGCGCCTCCGCTCCCCGGGCGGGACTTACCGAGCCGGGCGTGCTGGCTATCGGCGGTTCTCCGTGCCAGTCCTCGGCGGTTTTGTGGTCACCAGACGGCGTATATCGCCGTTTCGTGACGACAGAACGCCCGCTCGGGGTTTGCCGGGAGCCGGCCGCCCATCGGACCCATCGCCGCGCTCGTCGCTCACCCCGGCAAGCTCAGCTCCACAACCCGAGCCGTATCTACACGGATGGGCGGTCCGCACAGACCGGCGTTCCTGCGCAACGGACGTCTGTTGCGGAGGAACGCCGGTTGGCTGGAGAAGCCACCCATTGGGTGCAACCGGTTGCGCTCGACGAGTAAAGACGGCCGTCAATGCCGCTGCGGCGCAACCGGTTGCGGTAGCCGGTGGGCTCTCGGCACGATCTGGCGTTCATTTGCGACACCCGTCTGTCGAAAATGAACGCAGGTGGTCGGTGGCCGCCCGGGACCGCTCGGTACCGCCGGTTACGCGAGCGGACTGGTCCGGTTCAGAGGAGGTCAGACGACGAAGGTGAGGCGGGGGAAGCCTTCGGCGTAGCGGACTCCGGCGGCGCCGCCGCCTTCCTCGGCCCGCTCCCGGAGGAACTCCCGGAACCACTCCCCCGTCTCGGTCAGCTGGCTCTCGTGGCAGAAGAGGGCGTCGATCTTCGTCTCGATGTCGTCGCCGATGTCGACCCAGCAGTTGGGCTCGAGCCTGCCCGACAGGTACACCGCCGACACGGTGTGGACGGTGAGGCCGGCGGCCAGCTGCTCGGGGAAGTAGTGCGGGTTGCCGGCGCCGGGGGCGACGGCGTCGAGTGTCGCCCCACCCCTTGGCGGGTCGGGATCGATCCGATACCTTGTAGTTCTACGCATTGTGGCTCAAGGTGTGGGAGGCCCCGGTGCAGATCGACAAGGACCTCGTTGCGGCATCGGCGACGCCGCTGGTGCTGGCCATCCTGGCCGAGGGCGAGAGTTACGGGTACGCCATCCTCAAGCGCGTTCGGGAACTCTCTGACGGTGAGCTCGAGTGGACCGACGGGATGCTCTACCCGCTGCTCCACCGTCTGGACCGACTCGAGTTCGTGACCACGGAGTGGCAATCGCCCCCGGAGGGTCGGCGCCGCAAGTACTACGCGATCACCGACGAGGGGCGTGCGGCGCTGGCCGAGCACAAGCGGCAGTGGGTGGCCGTGACCCGGGCGTTGGGTGATGTCTGGGGAGGCGGCGACCTCCTGCCCCTCGTCGTCGGGGGTGCCTGAACCATGGAGTCGTTGGAGCTGGAGATCGCGGAGTGGCGGTCCTTCGTCGGGCAGAGACCGGCGGTCGACGGCCGCGACGTGGAGGAGTTGGAGGCCCATCTGCGTGATCAGATCGCCGATCTGAGCGCGGCTGGTCTCGCCGCTGACGAGGCGTTCCTGATCGCGGTAAAGCGGATGGGAAGGCTCGATGATCTGTCCCGGGAGTTCGCCCGGGAGCACAGCGGCCGGCTGTGGCGGCAACTCGTCCTCTCGGACGGCGAGGAGGAGCAGGCCGTTGCCAGCCGGTGGCCCGAGGTGCTGCTGTTCGCCGTTGCCGCCGCCGTCACGATCCAGATCGCCCGCCTAGTGGCGGGGTTCCCGGGCGAGGAGCCGACCCGTTTCGCCAGGATGCGGCGACCGAAGGCCTCTCCGTCGCCCACCTGGTGGTTGTTCTGTGGTTTGTGGCCGCCTACCCGTACATGAGCGGCATCGTGGGGTCACACGAGCGACGCATGGACTTCGTCCGCTTCACCGGCGAGTGGTGCATCTACTACGTGCTGATCGGTCTCGGCGGTGGCGTGCTCATGGGACTGACCGTGGCCATCCTCGAACCGGCCGGGGTCGATCCCGAACGGGTGACGGAGTGGGTGTTGCCCTCAGGGGCGGCGGGTGCCGTCATCGTGGCCGCATGGCTGGTGGAGTCGAAGCAGCGGGTCGTGGAGAACATGGCGCCGGTGCTCACCATGCTCTTCACGCCGCTGTTCGCCGTGATGCTGACCGTTGCCGCCGTCGTCTATGGCGTGACCGGGCCGGGCAGCGCGTTCGACCGCGAACTTCTCGGGGTCTTCGACGTCCTCATGGTGGTGGTTCTCGGTCTCGTCCTCTACGGGATCTCCGCCCGGGAGCCCTGGCGGGCGCCGGGATGGATGGACCGCATCCAGCTGGTCGCCGTCGTCCCCGCCCTGATGCTCGACCTGATGGTGCTGGCTTCGATGGCCGCCCGGATCGGCGACCTCGGGTTCACCCCGAACCGGGTCGCGGCCCTGGGACTCAATCTCGTGCTCCTGGTGAACCTGGCCGTGACCGCCTGGCTGTCGACCCGGTTCCTCACCGGGCAGGGCAGCTTCCACCGACTCGAGCGCTGGCAGACCGCCTACCTGCCGATCTTCGCCCTCTGGGCCGCGGCGGTCGTGGTCATCCTTCCACCCTCGTTCGGCTTCGCCTGAGCGGATCAGACCGCGAAGGTGAGGCGTCGGAAGCCTTCGGCGTAGCGGACTCCGGCGGCGCGGCCGCCTTCCTCGGCCCGCTCCCGGAGGAACTCCCGGAACCACTCCCCCGTCTCGGTGAGCTGGCTCTCGTGGCAGAAGAGGGCGTCGATCTTCGTCTCGATGTCGTCGCCGATGTCGACCCAGCAGTTGGGCTCGAGCGTGCCCGACAGGTACACCGCCGACACGTTGTGGACGGTGAGGCCGGTCGCCAGCTGCTCGGGGAAGTAGTGCGGGTTGCCGGCGCCGGGGGCGACGGCGTCGAGCGTCGCCCACCCCGTCACCCGGTGGTCGGAGTGGTTGAAGTACCGGTCGCCGAAGAACACGGCGGTGGGGTCGGGGCACACGACCACCTCCGGCTTGAGCCGGCGGACCAGCTCCACGATCCGGCTGCGGATCTCGAGGTCGTCGCGCAGTTCCCCGTCGCCGTAGTCGAGATGGAAGTGGCCGGCCAGGCCCAGCACGGTGGCGGCCTTCTCGGTCTCCTCGACCCGGACGGCGGCCAGGGCGTCGCGGTCCTGGTTCGGGTCCTGCGAGCCCTTCTCGCCCTTGGTGCAGATGACTGCCCAGACCGTGGCGCCACCCCGGGCCCAGCGGGCCAGGGTGCCGCCGGCGGAGATCTCCGGGTCGTCCGGGTGGCCGTAGACGGCCAGCGCGCTCCCCGGGATCTCGTCCACCAGGTTGGGGCTGGGAGGCATCATGCAGGAGGCTAACGAAGGACGGCCGGGCATGGGGCAGGGGCCCCATGCTCTGGAGGAGGGCGGGGTTGGGGCCCCGCCCGGGGCGCCGAAGGCGCCAGAAACAAGCCCGTAGCGGGCGTCAGCCCGCTAGGGCAGTGGCCAGGCGGCCGACGGCGCCGGTCAGGCCGAGGGCGTCGGCCAGGGCGGTGACCTCGGGGATCGGCGGCCGGCGGGGCCGGGTGAGGTCGACGTCGGGCAGCGGCAGGTCCCGGGGGATGGCCACGACCTTCCGGGCCCGCTCGACGTAGTCGAGGTGGGCGGCCACCCGGGACAGAGCGCCGGCGCCGGGGTTGGCCTGGGCCGCCTTGATGATCTCGTCCAGGCCTCCGTAGGTGTTCACCAGCGACGCGGCGGTCTTCTCGCCGACGCCCTTGACGCCCGGCAGGCCGTCCGACGGATCGCCCCGGAGGACGGCGAAGTCGGCGTAGGCCCGGCCGGGGATGTTGTACCGCCGGGTGATCTCCGCTTCGTCGACCCGGAGCATCTCGGTCACGCCCTTGACCGGGTACAGGACGAAGATCTCGGGGTCTCGCACCAGTTGGTAGAGGTCCCGGTCGCCGGAGACGATGGCCACCCGGGCGCCGGGGCGGGCGGCGTCCCGCTCGGCCAGCGTGCCGATGACGTCCTCCGCCTCGCAGGATTCGAGGCCGACGACGGGCACCCCGAGGCCTTCGAGAAGCTTGAAGACGTACACGGACTGGCGGCCCACATCGTCGTCGGCCGCCGTCTGCTCGCTGGTGGCCACGCCGGCCACCCGGGCCGCCTTGTACTCGGGGACGAGGTCGACTCGCCAGGTCGGCCGCCAGTCCTCGTCGACGGCGCAGGCCAGCCGGGCCGGGTCGTGGTCGCTGACGAGGCGGGCCAGCATCCCGAGGAAGCCGTGGGCGGCGTTGATCGGTGCCCCGTCGGGACCGCGCACCGAATCGGGTGTGGAGAAGAAGGCCCGGTAGAGCAGGCTGGAGGCGTCGACGAGGAGGGTGAGGTTCAGCTCCGCCCCGCCTTGCCGATGGCGTCGATCACCCGGTCCAGGTCCGAGTCGTCGACGTCCTTGTGGGTCACGAGGCGCACGGTCATCTGATCGATCGTGCCCGCCCTCACGCCCTGGGCGGCCAGGTCGTCGAGGAACGACGCCGGCAGGGCCTCAGCCCGGGCGCAGACAATGTTGGTCAGGACCTCCGCCGGGTCGACCGAGCCGGGGAAGCGGTCGGCCAGGGCTTCGGCCAGCCGGCGGGCCCGGGCGTGGTCGTCGGCCAGCCGGTCCACCATGGCGGTCAGGGCGACGATCCCGGCGGCGGCGATGATCCCCGCCTGGCGCATCCCTCCGCCGAGGCGGGCCCGCTCCAGGCGGGCGCCGGCCATGACGTCAGCCGACCCGGCCAGGAGCGAGCCGACCGGGGCGGCCAGGCCCTTGGACAGACAGAACATGACCGTGTCGACGGGCGCCGCCAGCTGGGCGGCGGAGACCCCGAGGGCCACGGCGGCGTTGAACAGCCGGGCGCCGTCGCAGTGGACGGGGAGGCCGTGGCGGCGGGCGGCGGCGGACAGCGCCTCCACCTGGGCCGCCGTCCACGGCACGCCCCCGGCCGGCATGTGGGTGTTCTCGATGGCCACGAGGCTGAGCGGCGGGAGGTGGTGGGCCGGCCCCTCGGCGGCGGTGTCGACCGCCGCCGGCTCGATGATCCCGTCCCGGTCGTGGAGCGGCCGGATCTGGACGCCGGCGTTGCGGGCCGCGGCCGCCGCCTCGTACTGGCGGATGTGGGCCCGGGCCGGGCAGAGCACCTCCGTCCCCGGCCGGGTCAGGAGCCGCAGCGCGATCTGGTTGCCCATCGTGCCGGAGGGCACGTAGAGCGCCGCCTCCTTGCCCACCAGGCCGGCCGCCAGCTCCTCGAGGCGGTTGACGGTCGGGTCCTCGCCGTACACGTCGTCGCCGACCTCGGCGTCGGCCATGGCCCGCCGCATGGCCGGCGTCGGCGTGGTCACGGTGTCGGAGCGCAGGTCGACCCGTCCGTCGGTCGAAGGCATGCCCGGAGCCCCTCAGCCCTTGTAGATCGACGGGAGGCGGGCGGGGTCGGCCGGGCGGATGAGCCCTTCCTGGACGACGGAGACGGCGTGAACGCCGTCCCGGCGGAAGATCCCGCCGATGGCCAGACCCCGCCCTCCGGACGCCGACGGGCTCGACTGGCTGTAGAGCAGCCATTCGTCGGCCCGGAACGGCCGGTGGAACCACATGGCGTGGTCGAGGCTGGCCATCATCATGTCGTCTCGGAAGTACGACTTGCCGTGGGGCAGCAGCGCCGAGCCGAGCAGGGTGTAGTCGGAGGCGTAGGCCACCACGCAGGTGTGCAGGACGGGGTCATCGGGCAGCGTGCCGTCGGCCCGGATCCACACCAGCTGGCGGCCGCTGGGCGACAGCGGCCGGGCCCACGGCGGGCCGTCCACATAGCGGATGTCGATCGGCTGACGAGCCCACAGCCTCCCGGGAGACGGCGGCTCCAGCTCGTCGGCCCGGGGCAGCGTCTCGGGATCCGGGGACTCCGGCATCGGGAGGCCGTGGTCCAAGCCCGTCTCGTCCACGTGGAACGACGCCGAGAGGTTGAAGATCGCCTCGCCGTGCTGAACGGCCTTGACCCGGCGGGTGGTGAACGACTTGCCGTCGCGAATCCGGTCGACCTCGTAGACGATCGGAACCTGTGGATCGCCCGGCCGGAGGAAGTAGGCGTGCAGCGAGTGGACGGGGCGGCTCTCCACCGTCCGCCCGGCCGCCACCAGCGCCTGGCCGGCCACCTGGCCGCCGAAGACGCGGGGCCGAGAGTCCTTCCAGCTCACGCCGCGGAAGAGGTTGACCTCCAGTTGCTCGAGGTCCAGCAGGGCGACGAGCTCGTCGAGGGGCTTCATCGCCGGAATGCTAGAGGTCAGCGGTGTTGGAGCCTCCAAAGGGTCTTGCTCTCGGCCACCAGCAGGACGTCGCAGCTGCCGTAGGGGAAGAACGAGCCTCCTTCTCGGTTGTCGGAAGGCATGTCGACGCGCAGGACGTGGTTGGCGATCAGCGCCCCCAGGTCACTGGTCTCGCCGCGGTTCTCGTACACGTCGACCTTGCCGTGGCTGGAGACGACGAGGGTCCGCTGGTCGACTGACAGGGCGGCGATCGACAGGAGCTTCCCGGACGGCAGGGTCCCGACGTAGGTGGGGACGTTGACGGTGAAGGGCTGCAGCGGCCCGTTGAACCGGTACACCCGGCTGGGCTCGGTCTTGGACACCACCACGAGGTCGCCGTCGAAGACGAACATCGTCTCCGTGTTGACCTGCACGTCGGGATAGGCCCACTGATAGGCGCCGACCAGGGTGGCCGGGGGCGGCGGGGGCGGTGGCGCCGTCGTTGTGGTGGTGGAGGACGGAGGCGGCGGCACCGTCGGGGCGGTGGTGGAGGATGACGTCGGCGGCAGCGTCGGGTCGGTCAGAGGGCCCTGCCCCGGGCCGGTTCCCGGCGGAACCGTGGTCGTGGTCGTCGTCGTGGTGGTCGTCGTCGTGGTGGTCGTCGTCGTGGTGGTCGTGGTGGTCGACGGGGCCGGCGGCGGGTTCTCGGGATCGAGCTCTTCGAACTGGTAGATCCAGCGGTTCCCCGTCCAGCCGTTGCCGACGTTCTCCAGGACCCAGAGGTGGCCGGTACCCGCCGCGAAGCCCGGGGTGTAGGTGATGTCCTCCCAGTCGCGGTTGTTGAGCTGGTAGGCGCGGAGCTCCTGGGTAGGGACGGGGCCGCGGCTCGTCGGCCGGACGGCGTACAGGGAGGGCGGCCTGCCGCTGTCCCGGATGCCCCAGCCCCAGTCCGGGTGGTTGGGGCTGGCCACGAACCCCGACATCTCGCCGAGGTCGTGGCCCAGCTTCGCCATCGGCTCGGCCGGGCTCCACCGGGGCGCACACTGCATGGCGGAGGCGGGGATCGTGGTGGTGGTCGGAGCCGGGACGGTCGACGAGGTGGTCGTCGGTGCCGACGTCGTCGTCGACGGGGCGGTCGGCACCGTCGCCGGCGGCACGGTCGTGGTCGTCGGCGCGGGCGGCAGGGTCGTGGTCGTCGACGCGGTGGTGGGCGACGAGGCGGTCTCGACGACCAGCTGCGGTCGAGCGGTCTGCGACGCCTCCCGGGACCGGAACCACAGCCCGTCGACATGGGTGCCGACAATCACGAGGTCGACGTCGCCGTTGCCGGCCACCGCCGGGGTGACATCGAACGTGGCCCAGCCCTTCGACACCGCGCCGGGGTCGGCCAGCGCTCCGCCGGCCGGGCCGGGTCGGTCAGCCCAGGTGAGCGCGGCCTCCGACCAGCCCCCGCTGGTGGAGAAGACCGCCGGCCCGTCGACGGCGGCGTCGGTCACGTACAGGCGCAACGAGGCCCGCGAGACGGCGCCGCTCAGGCCGGTCACGGTGAAGCGGACGAACGACCAGATGTTGGTGCCGGACCCGGCGTCGGCCGCCAGGGAGGACGGGTTACCGAAGTTCGCGGTGGGATTCTTCTCCTCGACCCGGGTGTCGGCCACCGCCTCGAAGGTCGCCTCCGCGCCCACTGGCGGCTCCGGTCCGTCATCCGACCGGCGGCGCCGACTTCGTCCGTGAGGGCAGGGACACCGATGAAGCGGGGGATGCCGATGAAGGACGTCACGATCACCGAGCTGTTCGCCGATCGCGTGCGGTGCGTACCCGCGGCGACGGCGCTGCGCTTCCGCGGTGAGGAGATGACCTATCGGCAGTTGGACCTGCGGGCCGAACACCTGGCACACCGGCTGCGGGACATCGGCGTCGGTCCGGAGGACATCGTCGGCGTATGCGTCGAGCGCTCCTTCGAGATGATCGTGGCCCTGCTCGGCGTGCTGAAAGCAGGCGCGGCGTATCTGCCGCTGCATCCGGACGAGCCCGCCCTGCGGCTGCGGTTCATGCTCGACCATGCGGACGCCCGTGTCCTGCTCACCCACCGGCCCGTCCTCGGACAACTGCCCGATCTCGATGTGACCGTGCTCGATGTGGACGGCCCCGAGGCCCCTGGTGCCACGCCACTTCCGCCCAGTGGGTCGGCCGATGGGCTGGCCTACGTGCGCTACACCTCGGGCTCGACCGGTCATCCGAAGGCAGTGGCCGTGCCGCACCGTGGCGTGGTCCGGCTCGTGCACGACACCGAGTGGATCGAGTTCGGCCCTGACCAGACCTTTCTCCAGCTGTGTGCGCTGACGTTCGACCCGTCCGAGTTCGAGATCTGGGGAGCCCTGCTGAACGGTGGCTGCCTGGTCATCCACCCGCCCGGCCACTTGTCGCTGCACGAACTGGCGGAGTGCCTCCGGCGCGAGAAGATCACGACGCTCTGGCTCACCGCCGGGCTGTTCCACCGCATGGTGGACCGCCACCTGGACAGCCTCGGCGGGCTTCGCCAACTCGTCGCAGGCGGCGACGTGCTCTACCGGCCCACGTCAACCGCGTACGGAGTGCCCATCCGAAGGTCCGGATGGTCAACGGTTACGGCCCGACGGAGAACACCTGCTTCACCACGTCCCACACGGTCACACGCCGGATCGGGGCACGGTTCCGATCGGGACGCCGATCGCCGGTACACGCGTGTACATCCTGGACGAGGGCCTGCGGCCGGTTGCCCGAGGGGGAGTGGGGCGAGCTGTACACCGGCGGCGCCGGGCCTCGCGCGCGGCTACCTGCACCGTCCGGAGTTGACCGAGCAGCGATTCCTGCCCGATCCGTTCGTGCCGGGCGAACGGATGTACAGGGTCGGGGATGTGGTCCGCCGCGGCTGGAGCGGCGTGATGGAGTTCCGCGGCCGCGTCGACGACCAGGTGAAGATCGCCGGTCACCGGATCGAGCCCGGCGAGATCGTGGCCGCGCTGACCGACCAGCCTGGTGTGTCGGAGGCTGTCGTGATCGCCCGGGAGGACGTCACGCCGGGCGAGAAGGTTCTCGTCGCCTATGTCGTCGCGGAACTCCGGAACTCCCGGACGAGAACCTGGCCGAGTTGGCCACCGAACTGCGCCGAGCGCTCCGCCACCGGTTGCCGCGGCACATGGTCCCCGCCGCGATCACGATGATCCCCGAGTTCCCGTTGACCCGGGCAGGCAAGACCGACCGTACGGCGCTACCGGCGCCGAAGCTCGTGCCGCGCGCCATTGACACCGCGTACGAGTCCCCGAGGACGCCGGTCGAGACGAAGCTGGCCGATGTCTTCGCCGATGCTCTGGCGGTCGAACAGGTCGGCATCCACGACGACTTCTTCGCCATCGGAGGCAACTCACTCATCGCCGCGGACGTCCTCGCCCGGCTCCGCGGCGAACTGGCGGTCGACGTACCGGCGGCCCGCCTGTTCTTCGAGAACCCCACGGTGGCCGGGCTGGCCGAAACGGTCGCCGCGCACACCGAAGCGTCCGCCGAATCATCCGACGAGGACCACGAGGGAGACAGGGCATGCGACTGACACACCCGACCGGAGACGAAGCGATCGACCTGGACAAGGTGGACCTGTTCGATCCCGTCGTGCACGCGGAGGGCGACCCGCATGCGATCTGGCTCGCCATGCGCACCCACGACCCCGTGCACTGGCAACAGTTACGTCCGGACCTGGGCTTCTGGTCGGCGACGGCCTTCGACGACGTCGCGAGGGTGTTGCGGGACCACACGGCGTTCACCTCCGAACACGGCACGCTGCTGAACCTGTTGGGGAGGAAGGATCCGGCCGGTGGGAAGCAACTTCCCGCGACCGATCCGCCACGGCACACACGTATGCGCTCACCGATCCAGCGGGCGCTCAACGGCCGTGCGGTGGAGGGACATCGCGGCGTGATCCGCGACGAGGTCCGGCGCCTCTTCGACAGGATCGTCGACGGTGAGCCGTTCGACTTCGCCGCGCTGACCGACCAGTTGCCGATGGCGGTGATCGGGACACTCATGGGCCTCGATCGCGACGACTGGTCCCACCTGACGTTCCTCACCACCCAGGCCGTCGCGCCGGACGATCCCGAGTTCGTCCGACCGGAGGGCGCGCAAGCCACGCTGCACCGGGCACACCGGGAGTTGTTCGCCTGCCTTCAGGACGCCATGGAGAAGCGCAGGGGCGGCGGCACCGGCGACCTCATCGACGTACTGTCCACAATGGAGTTCGAGGACGGCGGAGGACCGCTGACCGCGGGCGAGATCGTCTCCAACTGCTACAGCCTGCTGCTCGGCGCGAACGTCACGACACCGCACGTACCGAACGCGGCCCTGGCCGAGCTGACCGCCACCGGCATGTACGCGGACTGGGCCGGCCATCCGGAGCTGCTGGACAGCGGGATCGAGGAAGCCCTGCGCTGGTCCTCACCGACCAGCCACTTCATCCGCTACGCCACGCACGAGTCCAACTCGGCAAGGTCACGGTCCGCGCGGGTGAGGCGGTCGCCGCGTGGATCGGCTCGGCGAACCGGGACGCGAGCGTGTTCCCGGACCCGTACACCTTCGACGTACGCCGCAACGCTCAACGCCATCTGGCCTTGGTGTCGGCCCGCACTTCTGCCTCGGCCACGCCCTGGTCAGGATCACGTTGGAGGAGTTCTTCCAGGAACTCTTCGCCCAGTTCGAGCACTTCGAGCCGGCGGGTGAACCAGACACCTGCACTCGAACTTCATCGCGGGGATCAAGCACCTGCCGCTGGTCGCGACTCGCCGCAAGGGTAGCTAGCTGTGAGGGGTCGAAAGTGCGGCGCCGGCGGGCAGGGGCATCGAGGGGGCGTCAGCCGGCAGGGAGGCTGTCCGCGCCGAGGACGTTCAGCAGGGCCAGCTTGTCGTAGCTCTCGGTGCCGGGCATCGCGGTGAGGATGAGCAGGGACTGCGACTGGTTGGGGTCCTGCAGGTTCTGGCAGAACAGGTCGATGCGGCCCGACCTCCGGGTGGACGAACCGTTTGGCGCGTTCCAGCGCAGACCGACCTCCTGCCGGTCCCACAGCGACGCGAACTCCGTGCTGAGCCGCAGCAGACTCGCCACGAGACGGGTGGCCGCGACCGGGTCCCTCCTTCGTGGACGCCGCCCGCAGCAGCACGACGTTCACCGGCTGTTGAGTTCGTGGTCGTCGGCGGAGATACCGCTCACGCGCTGACCGGATCGGTGAACCAACGGTAGGCGGCGCTGCGCGCGTCCCCGGTGCAGTGGGTCTGTTCGCCGAGCAGGGCCACGGCGGGAGGCGTCTGCAGCAGTGTCTCGCCGAGGGGGCCCATGACCTGTGCCGGGGTGTCCTGAAGCCGGTCGAGGATTCGCATCAGTCCGGGGTCGACGCGCTCGCTGCGCGGCAGCCGCCGGGGTGCGCGGTGCCCGCACAACAGGAACAGGTGATCGCGCTCGTCCGGGGTGAGGCGCAGCCCGCGGGCGATGGCCGCCGACATCTGCTGCGAGGGCTGCGGCCCGCTGCCGCGTTCCAGGCGGGCGACGTAGTCGGCCGACATGTCGCACAGCTCGGCCACTTCCTCCCTTCGCAGCCCGCGGGCGCGCCCGACGTGTTCCGCGGCGCAGCCCGACGTCCTCCCCGGCTGCAACGCCTCCCGCCGGGCACGCAGGAAATCGCCCAACGAGGCTCGGTTCCAGCGGCCGTTCCATTGATAAGCCTTCCCTTCCGCCGTCGTACGCATCGTCGCAGGCGCGAGCGGGCTCATCCACTGACTCTCGATCAGTGGATGAGCATGTCCTTC